>NZ_OZ409866.1:5350000-6836193 GCF_979258515.1 Pseudomonas sp. AC169
AAATCGCGGATCAGCAGACTACGTGCTTTGCCGTCCGGGGAGAACAGCACCATGGTGTTTTGCTGATGGGCTTCGAGGCCGATGCCGTACATCAAGTAGATCGCCACCACCGGATGGGTGACCACTTTGGCGTACTCGCGGAACCATTCCTCGACCTGCGCAGCATGGGCGCGCAGACCGTCGCGCTCGATCAGATCGGTGAACAACGGACGACCACTGCCGGGCAAACGGGTGAATAGTGAAGCCACGGTAATCGGCAGGCAATTATCCTGGCGTTCGAACGCTGGCGCACTGCTGCGATAGACCACGGACAAATGCCGGCCCGGATGATCGTCCTGAGTGACGGCGTTTTTGTAGCGCACACCGATTTCTTCCGGGAAGATTTCCAGGCGCTGATCAAAGCCGTTTTCCGTCTCAAGAATCTTGCTGATCACCGTGCTGATGCGCGGGCCCATGTGAATCGACTTGGCTTGCAGGCTGCGCAGTTCGCTGGTCATCCACACGGCGATGGGCAGTTTGATCAGCGGCGCGCTTTCATCCAGCACCGGCATCATCGTGCGATACGACATGGTCGGCAGGGCAGGAAGATCCGGGCCATCGGTGATCAGGATGCCGTCGGCGATTTCTGCTGCGAAGGTTTTCAGTACGTAGGCTTGTAAATGCCAGCTGTGGATCGGCAAGGGCAACCACTGGTTTTCGTCCAGCCCCTTGCTGTTGAGCGAGGCTTTCCATTGCGTCCATTGCGTCGGGAAGTTTTCAGCGAACCAGGCGCGGTAATCGATCACGTGCGGCATGCTTTCGCTTTTCGCGTTGTCGGCACGCAACGCGGCGATGCGCAGCGGCACTTGTGCGTTGAACTCCGGTGACAGCTGCTCGACTTCCTCATCGGTGAGGCCCGGGCGCGCCTTCCACGTCGGGTAATAAGGATGACCTTCCAGCGAACCCCACTGGTCGAGCAGAATGGCGGCATCCTTGGTTTTGGCGTGCTGGCGCAGATAGTCGGTGAAGCTGTCCAGCCCATGATCCTTGGCCGCTTGCTCCAGTCGGGCGTTCCATTGCTGGCGATGCTGACGGGCGTGGGCGTCGTTGGTCAGGCTGTTTTCCATGTCGGATTTGAGCCCGGCGATACCGTCGTCGGTCGGCGCGAAGTCGAAGCTGTCGCGCAGCACATCGAGCATGTCCTGATGGCTGGTGATGACCTGGCGTACGCCTTCATCGGTCACCAACACCACGTCTCCGTCGTTGACCACGGTATCGGCCGGGCCTTTGGCGATGTCGGAAAAGGCCAGATGGGCGCGACCGCCCTTGAGCGGGTAAGTCGCCTGGTGGCCCTCGACGGAAAAGCTCAGGGCCGAACGGTCGAGGATGTTTTCCGCAAACAGGCAACGCACCAGACGGCGCATGGCGTTTTTGCGGGAGTAGGCGATCAGTGTCTTGAAGTCATCCATATCAGCGGTCTGCTCGTCGAAAATTGAGAAAGAAGTTCAAGCGGCGGCGCTTGTCGTGTGTGGCCACTGGTGCGGGAAGTAGTCGAGTGCCGAGCCGCGCAGGCCCTCCATGTAGGCCACGCTCCACTGCAGGACTTCCTCGATGTAAGGCACCTTGAGGTCGAAGCGTTTGGCCATTTCCACCAGCAGCACCAGACCGTAGGCGACGTCTTCGTTGAAGGCGCGGCTCTCGCGTTCGATCACATAGCCGGCGCGGTTGTCGGCAGCCGGCACCATCGGTGCGAGGATGTCGTTGTAGGCCTGATTGGTGCGCAGGATCGAGAGCATGCTGCTCTGGTCGCGGATCTGCTCGCCGTAGGCCTCGACGATTTCCTGTTTCAGGGATTTCACCGAAGACAGGTCGATGCCCAGACGCTGGCTGATCACCGCGCACAGTTCCTGGCTTTCCTGATCCATGCGTTCGAGGAAATACGCGCCGAGTTCCGGACACTCGGTCCACCAGCACATGCGCTGCGGGAAAATCTTGCGATGCCACTGGCCGTAAGGGCCGATGAGGCCGTAGATCACCGAGCTGTGCATGATCGGGTTGCCCGGCGTCAGGGTGATTTCCAGAAAGTGGTCGAGCATCGTCACGCACGGGCCATACAGCCGGGTGAGTGTTTTCTCCAACTGGCGGCGCGCGGTTTGCGGCTCTCGGGCATGGGTCGCGACATACAACTGGCTTTTGCCACCACCCATTTTGATCGACCGTCCCGGGGTCAATTCAAACGCCGTGTGCGGCACATCCTTCATGCCCCAGATCACCACATTCGGCCGGTCGGGCAGGGTCGCTTCAGCCAGCCAGTCGAAACC
This sequence comes from Pseudomonas sp. AC169, assembly GCF_979258515.1. Lineage (NCBI taxonomy): Bacteria > Pseudomonadati > Pseudomonadota > Gammaproteobacteria > Pseudomonadales > Pseudomonadaceae > Pseudomonas > Pseudomonas sp. AC169. The sequence goes on from NZ_OZ409866.1 coordinate 5,352,301, forward strand.
GCAGAAGCCGGGAATTGCGCCGATGAATACCGGTTTGCTGGTGGTCAGATGCGGAGCGATGTCCTTCAGGGTTTGCGAGCGGGCATGGGCCGGCACGGTGATGATGACGATGTCAGCATCTTCCACCGCAGCCCTGGCATCGCTGGTCACTCGATCCAGTCGGGCGCTCAGCGTCGAGCCGTCCGGCAACAAGGCCTGCATCGGCGTCTGGCGGGCGTGCTGTTCGATGACCTCCTGATTGTGGGTGTGCAGCGAAACCTGAACATCGGGCAGTTGCTTGAACAGGATAGCGTTGAGATGGCCAGTCCTGCCGCCACCACAGATGGCGACTTTCAACAGATTCATCGAGAGGCGTTCCTGTGTGAAGGGTGGGTCATGCGACGCTCAGTTGCAGCGGCGCGGAAACAGAGTCCAGCCAGTGGGTCTTGCCCAGCCAGGCATCCAGCTGCGGGGCGATGCTCGGATCGATCAGGTCGCGTTCTTGCAGCCAGTTGTCGTCGAACACGGTGTGCAGGTATTTCTCGCCGCCGTCGGCGATCGGCACCACGACGTTGCCGGTCAGCACGCCTTTGTGGATCAGCTCCAGCGCCTTGAAAATCGCACCGCCAGTCGAGCCGCCGACCAGCAAGGCAAAGTTGCGCGCGATGTAGCGGGCGGTTTCGAACGCCTGCGAGTCGCTGACTTGCACACCGAGATCGATGCAGCTGTAGTCGAGCACCAGACCCACGGTGTCGCCGGCCGGCGTGCCGGTGCCGGATTGGTAATACGGATAGCCAGGGTGACCGAAGACAATCGAGCCGGCCGGTTCCACCGCGACGGTGACGGTGTCCGGGTTGTGCACTTTCAAGCCGCGAGCGATGCCGGTCATCGAACCGCCGGTGCCGACACAACCGACGTAAGCGCCGACAACGCCTTCAGCCTGCACGATGGTTTCGCGGACGAAATCGCTGTAGCCGCCGGCATTGGCGGCGTTGTCGGACTGGTTCATGAACACCGCGCCGGGAATCTCGCTCGCCAGTTCGGCGGCCATCTGCTGGCGCTCGACCACCGCGACTTCATCTTCGCGATAGGTGCCTTTGACGAAACGAATGTCGGCCCCAAGGGCTTTCATCACGGCGATCTTGTCTTGTGCCGCATGGTGGTCGACCACAGCGATGAAATGCAGACCGAATTCGACGGCTGCCATGGCCAGACCAATCCCGGTATTGCCGGACGATGACTCGACCACCACGCCGCCGGGTTTCAAGCGACCGGACTTGAGCGCGGCCAGCACCATGTTGCGCGCCATGCGATCTTTGATACTGCCGCCGGGGTTGTTCTTTTCAATCTTCAACAACAAACGGGCATCAGTATCCGGAACATCAATACCCAACATTGGCGTATTGCCAATAAGGTCAGAGACTTTAGTCAATATCATTGCAATTGTTCCCTTTAGTAGTCAGGTGAAAACGCATAGTTACCTTCCGTACAACAGGTCGCCGTCAACCGCCGGGGCAGGGGATGGCGATGAAACTCGTTTTCCAGCAAGTCCATCTGGTAACCGGCGGTGTTGATATAAATCAATAAATCACCGGCTTGCGGTGCCGTCGCAAAGTTGATCAGGCGATGGGTGATGATGTCATCGTCCAGGCAACTATGGCCGGCGATATATGCTTGAATCGGCGGGTGTGGCTGTTGTGTGCTGCTGATAAGTATCGGATCTATCAGGTATTCCGAGGCAAACCAGGTTTCGCAGGCGCTGAAACTGCTGCCCTCCACGAAGATGACGGTTTTGTTGTCGGCCAACTGTTTGCTGCGCGTGACGCGAAATATTGAAATGGCTGCCTGGTCGACCAGACTTCGGCCGGGCTCAAGTGCTAGTGTTATTTGCTGGGTCTTCAAGTAATTGGCAATAGACAAGCCGTGAGAATGCTCGGCTTCGAGTAATAACGTCAGCCATTGTGTCGCGGTCAACTCACTGCCGTAAGGGTAATAAGAGGCTGGGACTTTCTGGTTGCAATAGTGGCTGGGGTTATTGTCGTTTTGCAGGAATCGAGCATAGGCCTGCGGTTCGACATAACGAATCGGCAAGCCGCCACCGATGTCGATCATCTGCGGATTCAAGCCCGTTTCCCTGGCAGCCTCGATGAACCCGGTGACCTCGCGAAACGCTTGCGCACGAGATTCGAATCCGTAGCCGCCGAGGTGGAAATGAAAGCCTTCCAGGTGAAAGCACTCAAGTTGTCCGGTCAGCCGTTGCAGGCATTCGAGCAGATCTTCCGCGCCCATTCCGAATCGGCTTTTCTGGCTGCTATTCGGCCTGTAACGCAGTAAGACTCTGGCTTTCGCGCGCAACGCCTGTGCTGTCACCACACTGCGCAGGTGATCGAATTCCTCCAGCGAATCGACACAAATCAATGAGCCGGCACTGATCAATGCCTGATGAAAAACGGCTGTTTTAGCCGGTCCTGTGGCGCAGATTTTTGTGCCCGACACGCCGGCGCGCAGGGCGGCATGCAGTTCGTGAATGCTCGACACATCGACGCCGATTGCCGAATTTGCGGCAGCGCCGAGCATGCTCTGCGACTTGTTGGCCTTGGCGCCATAGAAGAGCGCATGCGCTACGTCGTGCTGCTTCAGTACTGTCAGCAAGGCTTGCGTGTTCAGTTCAAATGCATGGGGCCAGACCACATTCAACGGCGAACCATATTGTTCTGCCAAGTTCACAAGTGTGCTCGGGAACTTGTTGATAAGTGTGGAAATAACCGGATCGATCAGCGGTGTTAACATCTCCGGATGGTGAACTTTATATGGTTGTTCAGCGGCAGGTTTATTTGCTGTAGACATAGTTAACCCCTGACGTCGAAAAAATACGTCGCCATTGATAGTTCGATCACCGATCTTTATCGGTGTATAGAGTCTTTTTTGCTCGTCAGATACGAGGCTTTAAAAACTCGGGGGCGGATGCCAAGTGAAATCCGCTATTGGATCCGAAGCCCTGATCGTAATAAATGGTTCACAAAACAACCGCATGAGAACCCCTTTCCATAAGGTTTGTACGAGTGTGCTAATTGGCCAATAGTTACTGGCCAATCCCCTGTAATGACCCGTGCCTGATATTCAAGTGACATCAGCGACAGGTACTTACCGAAATAACGAAAACGTGCTTTGAAGCGAGGATAGTTCCTCTTGGCGGCGTGAACAATATTGCGAACAGGAACGATTATCAAGTAAGGTTTTCAAATATTTTTGAATAAAGACCTGCTCAAGGCGAATCCATGAACGTGTATTTACACGCTCAAGGACTCGTTCGCCCCGAGATAAAAAAGTCCGTTAATTCCTTGAACAATAAGGCGTTAAGGGCTGTTGCGATAAGTCCCGGAACGGCAGGTAAAACCGCCGCTCAAGGGGCCTGAAAATTTTCAGAAACCACGACTGGTTCACGCCAAGGAGCAACGCCATGCAATCCGATCGACTCAGCCGCAAAGCGCCACTCGCGATCAGCTACCTGTTCGTGCCGGGCAATCGTCCCGAGCGATTCGCCAAAGCCTGCGAAGCAGGGCCGGACGCGATTATTCTCGATCTTGAGGATGCCGTTCATCCGGACAGCAAGGCCGCCGCCCGTGACGCCATTCGGGCGTGGCAGGAGAAAACGCCGAACGTTGCTTGTGAGCGTTACATTCGCCTCAACAGCGTCAGCAGCGCGTTGTTTGACCAGGACCTGAGCTGGCTCGGCGACATGCGTTACCCCGAGCGCTGCGACGGGATTTTCCTGCCCAAGGCCGAATGTCCCGAAGCCCTGACGCGGGTGGTCGAGGGCCTGCTGGCGTGGCAGCCGGCACTGAAGATCGTTGCGATCATCGAGACCGCCAAAGGCCTGCAGCAGGTTGAGTCAATCGCCGCGATTGCGGGGCTGACGCGGCTGGCGTTCGGCTCGCTGGATTTCTCGCTGGACATCAACTGCAGCCAGACCCCGGAGGCGTTTCTGTTCGCCCGCAACCGCATCGTGCTGGCTTCGCGCACGGCGGATCTGCCGTCGCCGATCGATGGTGTGACGCCGGCCATCAGCGATTTGGCGGTGGTCGGCAAGGACTCGCATTACGCCCGTTCGCTGGGCTTCGGCGCCAAGCTGTGCATCCATCCCGGTCAACTGGCCACGGTGCAACGCGCCTTCCTGCCGGACTCACGCCAGTTGGCCTGGGCCGATCGCGTGATGCGAGCGGTGGCGACGGGCAGTCACGCGGTGCAAGTGGACGGCGAGATGGTCGACTTGCCGCTGATCGAACACGCTCAGCGACTGCTGGATGTGGCCAGCCAGCACGCGTCGGTTGACCACGCCGATGCCTGCTGAATCCCCGGCGAATCAGGAGATCACCATGGAACACGGTTATCAGATTGCGCTGCGACCGCTGTGCGAAGTGTTGCAGTCGGAGCAGGTCGACCCGGCCAACGTGACGATGCTGCGCGAGTCGATTGTCCGTGCCGGGCATTGGCTGGAGCCGATCATCGTCGAGCGTTCGCGTGGCATCGTCATGGACGGCAATCACCGGTTCAACGCCGCGTTGCAGCTGGGCTTGAAACGGGTGCCGTGCATCCAGCTCGATTACACCGATCCGCGAGTCTGCGTGCGGCACTGGCAAACCGGGCAGGCGTTCGAGGTGGCGCGGATTTTCACCACCATCGCTCGCGGCGAGATTTTCCCTTACAAGACCACCCGGCACGCGTTTGACCCAGCGTTGCCGGTGGTCGCGATTCCGCTGGAGCGCCTCTACGCCTGAGCCTCATCGAGCCACGGCAAAAAAACTTTACTGCGGGTGATACTTTTTCGCAGATCGACTGGCAATAGGAGTGATTACCATTTTCCCTCGATGAAAAGGATCCTCACGTCATGCCTGTTGTCAGTCGTCCTTGCGGTGAGCGGGTGTTAACACTCGCCGTGCGTACCGCCATGCTGAATTTCGTTTTGGTCGCAGGAAGCGCCAACGCTTGGGCCGCCAGCCCCGAGCAACCAGGCGTGACCGCCGACCCGATTTCGAACGCCGCGCCGGACGCGCTGACCCTCGACACCACCAACGTCAACGCCCGTTACAACAGCGCGACGGCGTTGCCGGAAACCCTCGCCGGTGGCCAGGTGGCGCGCGGTGCCCGGTTGGGCATGATGGGCAACAAGGATGTGATGGACACGCCGTTCAGCGTCACCAGCTACACCGCCAAAACCCTCGCTGATCTGCAAACCGTGACCGTCGCCGACGCCTTGGAGCGCGATCCTTCGGTGCGCTCGACCGGTCAGACCGGCGGTATCGTCGACTCGTTTTTCATCCGTGGCTTCCCGATTGGCGAAGGCAACCTTGGTGAGCTGGCATTCGACGGCGTCTACGGTGTCGCGCCGAATTATCGGGTGTTCACCGACTACGCCGAGCGCGTCGAAGTGCTCAAGGGGCCGGGCGCGCTGATGTACGGCATATCACCCAACAGCGGCGTCGGCGGTGTGATCAACATCGTGCCCAAGCGGCCGCTGGATGAAGACCTGACCCGATTCACCGGCACCTATGCCTCGGACTCGCAGGTCGGTGGGCATCTGGATCTGAGTCGGCGCTTCGGTTCGGAGAACCAGTTCGGCGTGCGTTTCAACGGCAATCTGCAGGGTGGCGATACCGCTGTCGATGATCAGCATCGCGATCTCGGTATCGGCGCGATCGCTCTGGATTATCGCGGCGAGCGTCTGCGCTTGAACCTCGATTACATCAGCCAGAAAGAAAGCTGGGAGGGCGCTTCGCGGCCCTTCACCATTGCGCCGGGCGTTGATGTGCCGTCTGCGCCGAACGGCCGCACCAACCACTCGCAGGACTGGGGCTGGTCGGACACCAAAGAGCAATCGGCCTTGCTCGGTGGCGAATATGACCTGACGGATAACGTCACCGTGTTCGCCCATGCCGGTGGCGGCAAGTCCGACGTCAAACGCCTGTCCGACCAAGTGCCGAGAATCCTGAATGATGCCGGCGACACCAGCAACATTCCCGGTTACTACAAATTCAACGTAGATCGCTCGACGGCCGACGTCGGTATGCGTGGTGTGTTTGCCACAGGCCCGATCACTCACACCACCACGGTGATGGCGACCCGGTATCAGGATGAGCTGTCACGCGGCATCAACAACGGCACGGCCATCCTGTCGAATATCTATCACCCGATCGACAGGCCGCAGCAGTACATCAATTCGCCAAAGGTGTTGCGCGTTTCCGAATCGGAGCTTTCCGGCGTGGCGTTGACCGACACGATGTCGATGCTCGATGACCGCTTCCAGTTGACCCTCGGCGTACGTCGTCAGGACATCGAATCGCGTAACTACAACGCGGCCGGTGCGGTCAGCTCGAAATACAAGGACAACGCCACGAGCCCGCTGGTTGGCGTGGTGGTCAAGCCTTGGGAAGACGTTTCGCTCTACTACAATTATGTCGAAGGCCTGAGCAAGGGCGACATTGCACCGGGCACGGCGTCCAACGCCGGCGAAACCTTTGCACCGTACGAGTCCAAACAGCACGAGATCGGCGTCAAGTATGAACACGGCACGTTCATGACAACCTTGGCCTTGTTCCAGATCGAGAAGCCGAGCGGCGAAGTCGGTGCCGACAACGTGTTCTCGGTGCAGGCCGAACAACGTAACCGTGGTGTTGAACTGAGCATGTTCGGTGAAGTGGCGCCGGGCACTCGCCTGATGGGCGGCGTCACTGTGCTTGACGGCGAACTGACCGATTCGGCGACGAAGGCCAACCGTGGCAACAAACCGGTCGGCGTGCCGGACGTGCAGGCCAATCTCTGGGCCGAGTGGGATACGCCATGGCTGGAGGGTTTCACCCTCACCGGTGGGGCGATCTACACCGACAGCCAGTACGTCAACCAGGCCAACACCCAGGAACTGGATGCCTGGACCCGCTTCGACGCCGGCGCGCGTTATGCGACAAAAATCGAAGGCCGGCCAACGACGTTCCGCGCCACCGTGCAGAACGTGTTCGATCGTGAGTACTGGTCGGGCGTGGCGTCCTACGGCGCGTTCTCTCCGGGTTACCCGCGGACCTTGCAGCTGTCGGCCACGGTCGATTTCTGACGGGGCGGGAAGGGCGGCGCTGTCGTCACCTTGTCTATAGTCACGATCACGTTGCCTGTTCGACACGTGGTCGGAGGCGGGAAGCAGCTGCAACCCGCCTGAACATTTCAGAAAGGGAGTATTCGCCATGTTTAACCACCCAGGCGTTGGCGCTTTAAACGCACCTTCAGCGTTTCGGACAGCGACCAACCCATTGGCCTTCGAATTCGATCGCAGCGCCAATGAGCATATTCGCGAATTGCTGCGCCACTTCGGGCTGCGCACCAGCCTGATCCGTTTCAAGGTGATCAATGCGCTGGCAGTCGCCAGCCGCGACGGCCACGGGATCGGGGTGAATGGCGTGCATACGTTTGTCGAATCGTCATCGCCCGAGCTGTCGTTTGTCAGCGTGCGTGAAGTGCTCAAGCGTCTGGGGGAAGAGAGGCTGATCGTGCTCGGGAGTGACAAGACCTACCGATTTTCCTCTGAAGCCATGGAATTGCTGCAGCAACACACCGATCATTTACAAAGTGCCCGTGTATTTCACGGCGGCGGCTGCCCGCGAGGGCACGTTCAGCGTGCGTAATAAAGAAGAGACATGAATGCGCACCGTGAACGGTGAGATATCCAGTTCGCGGGCGATTTCCTTGTTGGTCTTGCCTTGAGCGATCAAGCGCAACACATCCTGCTGACGAGGTGTGAGGGCGGCGCCGGTTTCCAGCGGCAGCAGGCCCGACGGCGCAAATTTCACCAGCACTTCACCTTGGCGAATCGCCAGAATCGCCTGGCCGATTTCATCCGGGGCGATGTTCTTGCCGATGAAACCGTCGATCCCGACGGCCATGACTTCGCTGATCAGCGACTGATCATCAACCATCGACACCACAATCAACGTGGTGCGCGGCAGGCGCCGGCGCAGGTCGGCGAGCTGGCTGACACAAGTGAGTCCGGGGAAACGCAGGTCGAGAATCAAGGTGTCTGGCTCATCACCCAAAGGCAGCAGCGCGAGTACGGCGTCGAGATCGCCGGCTTCGTCGATTACGGCTGCGGGCAGCAAACGCTGGACTGTGCGCAGCATCGCTTCGCGAAACAGCGGGTGATCGTCGGCTATGATAATTCGGCATGTCATGGCGTGACCCTCCCTGGGTCAGGCGTTGCTCAAGGCCTGCACATTAGCACCGGGCGCGCCTGTTGCCTGTAGGTTCCTTCTGATTTTGACGAATGCCGCACAAGGACGTTTACCATGAAGTTCGAGAAAAACACCGAACTCGACCAAGCCAATCTGCGCATTATCATCGCCAGTATCGCAGTGGTTTATATGCTCATACTGGGGTTTTTGCCGGGCCAGCGCTTCGATACCTATCTGCCGGTAATCACCTACATCAGCGTGTTTTTGCTGGCCTCGATTGCACTGCGCCAAGCCATTGCACGCTGGCCGGGGCATTACCCGGCGCGGCGGATTTTCGCCATGGTCCACGATTACACCGGCACCTGCTTCGGGCTGGTGGTCGGTGGCGAAGCGGCGTTGCCACTTTATGCGGTGATTATCTGGGTCAACCTTGGCAACGGCATGCGCTACGGCTCGCGCTATCTGGCGATTGCCACGGTGCTGGCCTTGCTGGCGTTGCTGGCTGTTTATCGTCTGACGCCGGTGTGGCAGGCACAGCCGTTTATGGTGTTGATGCTGATGATCACCAGCACGGTGATCCCGTTCTATGCGCACTTGTTGCTGGAACGTACGCGCAAGGCTTCCGAAGAAGCGGTCGCGGCGAATCTGGAAAAGTCGCGGTTTCTCGCCCAGGCCAGTCATGATCTGCGCCAGCCGATTCATTCCATCGGCCTGTTTACTGCGTGTCTGCGTGAGTCACGCTTGGGTGATGAGGAGCGGCGTCTGGTCGATAACATCGACCGATCGCTGCTCAACGTCTCGCAGTTGTTCCGCTCGATTCTCGATCTGTACACCCTCGATAACGGCCGGGTTCTGCCCAAACTGCAAACCGTTGATTTAGGTGAGTGGCTCGCGGAGCTGATTCGTCAGAACGCCGAAGCGGCGCGTTGGGCCGGCGTGGAGTTGCGTTTGCGCCCTTGTGAATATTGGGTGCAAACCGATCCGGCGTTGCTGGCGACCATGGTGCAGAACGTGCTTTCCAACTGTTTCAAATATGGCGCGCATCGGCCGGTGCTGATCGGCGTGCGCCGGCGCGCAGCGGGGCTGGCCATCGTGATCTGCGACCAGGGCAACGGCATTGCCGAAGAGCATCTGGGCAAGGTGTTCGAGGAGTTTTATCGAGTGCGGCAACTGCGCGACAAAGATGTCGAAGGCGTGGGATTGGGGTTGTCGATCGTCAAGCGGTTGGGTGAATTGATCGGAGTCGGCGTTGCCTTGCGCTCGCGGCTCGGGCGGGGAACGGCGGTGACTTTGTACGGCTTGCCGATCACCGCGCCGCCGCAAGTAACGGTCAATCGTGATGACGCACGTCAGGTCGGTTTGCTGACCGGGTTGAAGGTATGTCTGGTGGAGGATGATCGCAACGTATTGCTCGCGACGTCGGCGCTACTGGAGCGTTGGGGCTGCGTGGTTCAAGCGGAACTGAGCGGGCAGGATTTGATGACCGACTGCGACATAATCGTCGCCGACTATGACCTCGGCACCCACGCCACTGGCATCGAATGCATTGACGATGTGCGCCAGCGGAGAGGCTGGGCGGTTCCGGCGATGATCATCACCGGGCACGACGTCGAAAAAATCCAGGCGGCCCTGCAAGACCGTGACATTGCCATTCTGTCCAAACCGGTACGCCCGGCCGAACTGCGCGCAACCCTACGAGCGCTGCGCGACTGTGAAACCCAAACCCTGTAGTAGCTGCGGCACACGGCGATCTTTTGATCTTCATTTTCAGGATCAAAATCAAAAGATCGCAGCCTCGTTGCACTCGACAGCTCCTACAGGGTCAAGCGTCTAGCGCTTGCACAGGTAATCCTGGGTGATGGTGGTTTGCAGACAGTTGTATTGGCCCATGGTGCGACAGTTGTTTTTCTCGGAGCCGGTGACCTCGGCGTTTTTGTAGCCCCAGGTCTTGCAGCGTTGCGCGGCGACGGTCAGGCCTTGTTCGGCGCTGGTCTGGCCGCTTTCGAACTGGCCCAGGTCATAGGAGACCTGAACGATGCCATCGTTTTTGCTGCCGCCAGTGGCTTCCCATTGTTTGGGGGTGGCGCAGCCGGTCAGGAACAGGGCGCTGAGAGTGAGTGTTGCGATCAGGGATTTCATGGTGTTTCTTCCTTGGTGTTGTTCTGATTTCCAGGCACAACGATCCCGAGCATTGCGAACAGGCAACGTTGGGGAACATCGGGGGTTGCGGGGGAATATAACGTCAGGTGAGAGGGCGGTCGATTAGCACAAATGTGCTAGTGCGGTGCTCAACGGGCGGCTCGCTGGAGCCGCCCGTTGAGCCAAGGGAGGATTACTGAGGGCTGTTGAACTGGTCGGAATAACTGCCTGTCATCAGTGCCGAGGCAACACGATCAGAGCCGACACCAACACGAGAATAGGCAACCCGGTTGACGCCAGTGCGATCGGCGCCATCTGCAGCCAATGCACCCGCGCCAACATGATCGGCGCCGTCAGAAGCGACCGCGCCAGCACCGACATGATCGGCGCCGTCAGAAGCGACCGCGCCAGCACCGACATGATCGGCGCCGTCAGAAGCGACCGCGCCAGCACCGACATGATCGGCGCCGTCAGAAGCGACCGCGCCAGCACCGACATGATCGGCGCCGTCAGAAGCGACCGCGCCAGCACCGACATGATCGGCGCCGTCAGAAGCGACCGCGCCAGCACCGACATGATCGGCGCCGTCAGAAGCGACCGCGCCAGCACCGACATGATCGGCGCCGTCAGAAGCGACCGCGCCAGCACCGACATGATCGGCGCCGTCAGAAGCCACCGCGCCAGCACCGACATGATCGGCGCCGTCAGAAGCGACCGCGCCAGCGCCAACATGATCGGCGCCGTCAGAAGCGACCGCGCCTGCACCAACGTGATCGGCGCCATCCGAAGCCGCTGCCCCGGCACCCACATGATCCGATCCATCGGACGCCAAAGCCTGCGGCTGCGCCGCCCAGACATTGGGCACTACCACGGTCGCCACGACCGTCAGAAGCACGCCTGACAACAGCTTGTGTTTCATAGTTTTCTCCATGACCCGGCAGCCACAAAGTGATAAGGCATCGTCCGCCGCATTTTCGCTGGCGCTATGACTCATTGGCCTGGGTCAGTCTGGTGGGCGAAAGGCACGGGCACGCCGTCGGGCGCGCGGGTGTCGACAGAATCATGATCGAACTGATTGAGTATAGATCGCGATAGCGAGGCGGTACGACGGGGGGATCGACGGCCTTTAGGCGCTTATCTTCCTGCCCGTTTTGAGCAAAGCTCAAATCAGTCTAAAAACTCTGATTCAATTCCACGAGCCTTTGCTAGGCTCAAAGAGGTAGGCGAAGACGCAGACTGATGCGCAATCGGATAGCAAGGGGGCGTGGGGCGCGCTCCGAAAGGTACACGGTTAGAAAGATCTCCGCGCTGAGATCCAGCCCTTATGCCGTGTGAAGCAGCCGAGGCACTAACTTTCAATTTGACCCGGTACTGTGGGAAGCCCGATAAACCTTGTAAGCCAGAGACCAGCACTGGCCGCCTGCTCGAACACCAAAGCCCGCTTCGTGCGGGCTTTGTCGTTCCTGCAAGGTCAGATCGCTTGCAGCGCCTGCGCCAGGTCGGCGCGCAGGTCTTCGACGTCTTCAACGCCCACCGACAGCCGCACCAGACCATCGCCGATGCCCAGTTTCGCGCGGGTATCCGCCGGAATGGTCGCGTGAGTCATGATCGCCGGATGCTCGATCAGGCTTTCCACGCCGCCGAGACTTTCCGCCAGTGCGAAGATCTTCACGTTTTCGAGGAAACGTCGAGCGCCATCCAGATCACTGTTCAGGTCCACGGAAATCATCCCGCCGAAACCGCGCATCTGGCGCTTGGCCAACTCATGCTGCGGATGCGATGCCAGCCCCGGGTAGTAGACACGTTTGACCTGCGGTTGCTGCTCCAGCCACTGCGCCAGATCCAGCGCGTTGCTGCAATGACGCTCCATACGCAGCGCCAAAGTCTTCACCCCGCGCAGGGTCAGAAACGCGTCGAACGGCCCGGCAATCGCGCCCACAGCGTTCTGCAGGAAACCCAGTTTTTCCGCCAGTTCAGCGTTCTGCCCAACCACGGCGATGCCGCCAATCACGTCGGAGTGACCGTTCAGATATTTGGTGGTCGAGTGCAGCACGATGTCGAAACCCAGCTCCAGCGGCCGCTGGATATACGGGCTGGCAAAGGTGTTGTCGGCCACGCAGATGATCCCGCGAGCGCGACAGATACGGGCGATGGCGGCCAGATCCGACAGACTCAGCAGCGGGTTGGTTGGCGTCTCGACCATGACCATGCGCGTGTCGTCCTGCAGCGACGCTTCGAACGCCGACAGATCGGCCAGATCAACGAAGCTGAAACGATGCCCGGCACTGCGCTGACGGACCTTGTCGAACAGGCGGAAGGTGCCGCCGTACAAGTCGTTGCCAGAGACAATGTGCGAGCCGGCATCGAGCAATTCCAGTACCGTCGAAATCGCCGCCAGTCCGGAAGCAAACGCGAACGCGCGGGTACCACCCTCAAGATCCGCCACGCAACGTTCCAGGGCAAAACGCGTCGGGTTGTGCGAGCGCCCGTAATCGAAACCCTTGTGCACGCCGGGGCTGTCTTGAAGGTAGGTGGAGTTGGCATAGATCGGCGGCATCAGCGCGCCGGTGGTCGGGTCCGGTTCCTGCCCGGCGTGGATCACCCGGGTCGCGAAACTTTGGGATTTATCGTCGTGCTGACTCATGCGAGGGATCTCCGTAATTGGTTGAGCATGTCGGTGCGAGTGATCAGGCCATGGAAGCCCGATGCATCGGCAATGATGGCGACGAGGCCACGGCTGAGCACCGCTTCCAGTTCAGAAAGGCTGGCGCCGGGCGCAAGGGTTTGCAGCTTGTCGGTCATCACGCTGGAGACTGACTGGCTGAAGCGCGCGGCGTCCTCGTGCACCGGCAGCAGGATGTCCGATTCGTCGATCACACCAACCAGTTGCTTGCCTTCCACCAGCACCGGCAATTGCGAGACATCCGCCAGGCGCATGCGCTGGAACGCGGTGAGCAGGGTGTCGTCAGGGCCGACACTGATCACGCGGCCGTCCTCGAAACGTCGGGCGATCAGGTCACGCAGATCGCCGTAGCCTTTGCGCTGCAACAGGCCTTGATCGGTCATCCATTGGTCGTTGTAGACCTTCGACAGGTAGCGCGTGCCGGTGTCGCAGACGAAGCTGACAACGCGTTTCGGCTCGGTCTGTTCGCGGCAATAACGCAGCGCCGCAGCGAGCAGGGTGCCGGTCGACGAACCACCGAGAATGCCTTCGGCCTTGAGCAACTGACGCGCGTGATCGAAGCTTTCTTCATCGCTGATCGAGTAGGCGTGACGTACGCTGGAGAGGTCGGTAATCGACGGAATGAAATCTTCGCCGATGCCTTCCACCGCCCATGAGCCGGGCGTCGGCAGCGAGCCGTCGCGGCTGTATTGCGCCATCACCGAGCCGACCGGGTCAGCGAGGACCATTTCCAGATCCGGCTGCACGCGTTTGAAGAAGCGGCTCAGGCCGGTCAGCGTTCCTGCGGAACCGACACCCACGACGATGGCATCCAGATCATGCTCGGTCTGCGCCCAGATCTCCGGCGCGGTGCTGCATTCGTGGGCGAGCGGGTTGGCCGGGTTGTTGAACTGGTCGGCGAAGAATGCGCCGGGAATGTCTTTCGCCAAACGGGCGGCGACGTCCTGGTAATACTCGGGATGGCCCTTGCCGACATCGGAGCGGGTGATATGCACCTCGGCGCCCATGGCCTTCAAATGCAGGACTTTCTCGGTGGACATTTTGTCCGGTACGACAAGCACCACGCGATAACCTTTGGCGCGACCAACCAGTGCCAGACCCAGACCAGTGTTGCCGGCGGTGGCTTCAACAATGGTGCCACCGGGTTGCAGGCGTCCATCGCGTTCGGCGGCGTCGATCATCGCCAGACCGATGCGGTCTTTGATCGAACCACCGGGGTTCTGCGATTCGAGTTTGAGAAACAGTGTGCAAGGCCCGGTGTCGAAGCGGGTGACTTGTACCAGCGGAGTATTGCCGATCAGCCCAAGTACGGCAGGGCGTGATTCCTTTGACATTTCTTCACCTCTAGGTGGTGTTGATCGCGTTCCAATCGCGGGGAAAAGACTCGCGTGCAACATAGGCTCAGACATCAGCTGTCGCAACCTTTAGTCGGTCGCCAATTCAGCCATTTCGATCTAACGATAGATCGAAATCAAAGACCTGCCGGGGCGGGTTTGAGTGCGTTTACACAGAGGCGTCATCGAGTTTTCAAAGGGCGTCGTTACGATCACCAATCGCTTGATCTGTGAAGAAATTTCCTGCTGCGAAAACGGCTTGGTGTTTTGCCAATGCGCAAGTCAGAGGCGTTTTCAGCGATGATTTGATCATGAGGAAAGCTCGTGTTGATCAAGATTAAAATGAGTTTGTCTCACTAGGCTCCGATGCCGACAATGGCCCCCATCAACAAGACATTGGAGTTGTTTGTTATGGCACTGGCCCATTCCCTTGGATTTCCGCGCATCGGTCGCGACCGCGAACTGAAGAAAGCGCAAGAGGCGTTCTGGAAAGGAGAACTGAACGAGGCCGGCCTGCGTGATGTTGGCCGTGAGCTGCGCAAGGCCCACTGGGACCTGCAGAAAAACGCCGGTATCGAACTGCTGCCGGTCGGCGACTTCGCCTGGTACGACCAGGTCCTGACGCATTCGCTGATGTTCGGTGTGATCCCTGAGCGCTTCCGCCCGCACGATGGCAAAGCCAATCTGCAAACCCTGTTCGCCATGGCCCGTGGCGTCAGCGACAGTTGCTGCGGCGGTGCGCACGCCCAGGAAATGACCAAGTGGTTCGACACCAACTACCACTATCTGGTCCCGGAATTCAGTGCTGATCAGCAGTTTCAGTTGGGCTGGGATCAACTCTTTGAAGAAGTCGAAGAAGCTCGCGCACTGGGCCATAACGTCAAACCGGTGATCATCGGCCCGCTGACTTATCTGTGGCTGGGCAAGGCAAAAGGCGCCGAGTTCGACAAGCTGGAATTGCTTGATCGTCTGCTGCCGCTGTACGGCCAGATCTTTGCGCGCCTCGCCGCTCAAGGCGTGGAATGGGTGCAGATCGACGAGCCGATTCTGGTGCTTGATCTGCCACAGGAATGGAAGAACGCTTTCGAGCGTGCCTACAACCAGATCCAGCGTGATCCGCTGAAGAAACTGCTGGCCACGTACTTTGGTGGCCTGGAAGAAAACCTTGGACTGGCGGCGAACCTTCCCGTCGATGGCCTGCACATCGATCTGGTGCGCGCACCGGAGCAGTACCCGACCATTCTTGATCGTCTGCCGGCCTATAAAGTGTTGTCCCTGGGCGTGGTCAATGGCCGTAACGTCTGGCGTTGCGATCTGGAAAGTGCCTTGGCGACGTTGCAGCATGCCCATGAGCGTCTGGGTGATCGTTTGTGGGTCGCGCCGTCCTGTTCGCTGCTGCACAGTC
Source organism: Pseudomonas sp. AC169 (assembly GCF_979258515.1). Lineage (NCBI taxonomy): Bacteria > Pseudomonadati > Pseudomonadota > Gammaproteobacteria > Pseudomonadales > Pseudomonadaceae > Pseudomonas > Pseudomonas sp. AC169. Next base: position 5,368,054 of record NZ_OZ409866.1, read on the forward strand.
CGGTGGATCTGGGCCGTGAAGACAAACTCGACGCCGAACTGAAAAGCTGGCTGGCCTTCGCCGTGCAGAAGTGCGAAGAAGTCGCGGTTCTGGCGCAAGCGGTCAACGCACCGGAAGCGCCGAAAGTGCTGCGTGCACTGACTGAGAGCCGTTCGGTGCAGGCGGCCCGCGCTGCGTCGCCGCGTATTCACAAACCGGCCGTTCAGGCTCGTGTCGCCGCGATTACAGCCAAGGACAGTCAGCGTCAATCGCTGTTCGCCCAGCGTATTGCCAAGCAGCGCGCCGGTCTCGATCTACCGCTGTTCCCGACCACAACCATCGGTTCGTTCCCGCAAACCGCGTCGATCCGCCTCGCTCGCCAGTCGTTCAAACAGGGCAAGCTGACCGAAGCCGAATACACCGAAGCCATGCACAGCGAAATTCGCCACGCGGTGGAAATCCAGGAGCGTTTGGGCCTTGATGTGCTGGTACACGGTGAGGCCGAGCGCAACGACATGGTCGAGTATTTTGCCGAGCAACTCGACGGCTATGTGTTCACCCGTTTCGGCTGGGTGCAGAGCTACGGTTCGCGTTGCGTGAAACCGGCGGTGATCTTCGGCGACCTCAGCCGCCCGAAAGCCATGACCGTCGAGTGGATCCGCTACGCGCAAGGCCTGACCGACAAGGTCATGAAAGGCATGCTGACCGGGCCGGTGACCATGCTGATGTGGTCGTTCCCCCGTGAAGACGTCAGCCGTGAAGTGCAGGCGCGGCAACTGGCGCTGGCGATCCGCGATGAAGTGGTGGATCTGGAAGCTGCCGGCATCAGGATCGTGCAGATCGACGAAGCGGCGTTCCGTGAAGGTCTGCCGTTGCGTCAGGCGCAGTGGCAACATTATCTGGATTGGGCGACCGAGGTGTTCCGCCTGTGTGCCTCCGGTGTGCGAGACGAAACGCAGATTCACACGCACATGTGCTACAGCGAATTCAACGATGTGATCGAGTCGATTGCGGCGATGGATGCCGACGTGATCACCATCGAGACTTCGCGTTCGGACATGGAATTGCTGGAGGCCTTCGAAGCCTTCGCTTACCCGAACGACATCGGCCCGGGTGTCTACGACATTCACTCACCGCGCATTCCGGATGCTTCGGAAATGGCTGATCTGCTGCGCAAGGCGGCCAAGCGGATTCCGGCTGAGCGGCTGTGGGTCAACCCGGATTGCGGTTTGAAAACCCGTGGCTGGCCGGAGACGGAAGCGGCGCTGGTGCACATGGTTACCGCTGCCCGCCAGCTGCGCAAAGAATTGGCGTAACGCTCAAACGGTATGACACCCGATCCTGTGGGAGCGAGCTTGCTCGCGAAAGCATCCTGTCAGTCAACATCATTGTTGGATGCGCGAGCAGGCTCGCTCCCACAGGGTTTTGTGCAAGTCATAAGATTCTGGATGGCTTCGCGGGACCTGTTGTTGCTACTGTGCCCAGCCGCAGTTCAGGTGTTTGCCGCTACATGAGTGATCAACCCGTTATCCAGGCCGTGTCCGACGCAGATATTCCTGAAGTTCTGAATTTTGTTCTTAAGGCCCGTGCCGAGCTTTTCCCCAAGCTCAGCGCGACCGGCATGCCCGACGATCTGGCGCGTTTTGCCGAGGTGTATCTGCGTGGGGCAGGGCGCTTTCTGATCGCTCGCCACGAAGGGCAAATCGTCGCGTCCATCGGCTATCTCCCTTACGACCGGCGCTTCCCGCACTTGCCCTATCCGGACCTTGAAGTGGTGGAAATCGTCCGTCTGTTTGTCCTGCCATCGCAGCGCCGCTCCGGCCTGGCCGGCGCACTGTATCGATCACTCAAAGATCTGGCGCTCGCCAATGAAGTAGAACTGATCTACCTGCACACCCATCCGTTTTTACCGGGCGCCATCGCGTTCTGGCAGCGGCAGGGTTTCGAGATTATTGACGTCGACGCTGACCCGATATGGCAGACCACTCACATGCACAGCGTCATGAGTGGAATCGAAGAATCTGCGCCCCATCGAACGGGTCCGTCAGATAGTGCGCCCTGACCCCGAACGTCTCCTGTAACCGCTGCGGTGTCAGCACCTCCAGCGGCTTGCCCAACGCCACCAGCCGCCCGTGCTCCAGCACCGCCAGACGATCGCATTTCAACGCCTGATTAAGATCATGCAGCGCGATCAGCGTGGTTACCGGCAGCGCCTGCACCACATTGAGAATGGTCAGTTGATGCTGAATATCGAGGTGGTTGGCCGGCTCGTCCAGCAACAGAATCTGCGGTCGCTGCGCCAAGGCGCGAGCGATATGAACCCGCTGTCGTTCGCCACCGGACAGACTGCGCCAGAGTCGGGTGCGCAGGTGCATCGCGTCAACGTCGGTCAGCGCCTGCTGAACAATCGCGTCGTCCGCCGCCGACCACGGCTGCAGCGCCGACAGCCAGGGCGTGCGCCCCAACGCAACGGCGTCGAACACGCGAATGCCGTCGTCGGTGTCGGCCTGTTGTTCGACCACCGCAAGCTTTTGCGCAATGCTGCGCCGGGCCATTTTGCCCAAGCGCTGGCCTTCGAGCAGGACCTCGCCAGCGCTCGGTTCGCGCAACCCGGCCAGCAGTTTGAGCAGCGTGGATTTCCCCGAGCCATTCGGCCCGACGATCCCCAGCGTTTCGCCGCGCTGCACCTCAAGGCTGACACCGTTAAGCAACTCGGCGCCGCGCACCTTGAACGTCAGGCCAGAACAACTCAACACACTGTTCATCGTGCGGACCTGCGGCCAACCAGAATCAAGGCAAATACCGGCGCGCCAACCAGCGCGGTAATCACCCCGACCGGAATCACCTGACCCTTGATCAAGGTTCGCGACAACACATCAGCGGCAATCAAAAACACCGCACCGCCCAAGGCACTGGCCGGCAGCAACCGCGCGTGACCGGTGCCAAGCAACAGCCGCGCGGCGTGGGGGATCACCAGACCGACAAAACCGATCGAGCCGACAATCGACACCATTACTGCCGTCACCAGCGCCGCGCAGCCAATCAGCAGAATCTGTACGCGTCGCACCGGAATACCGAGGGATGCCGCCGAATCCGCGCCAAAGGTAAACGCATCCAGCGCCCGCCGATGCCACAAGCACACGACCAACCCCAACAACGCCACCGGCACCGCGAGCCACACCGATGGCCAGCGCACGCCACCGAGATTGCCCAGCAGCCAGAACATGATCCCGCGTGCCTGCTCGGAGCTGGCCGAGCGGGTGATCAGAAACGCCGTCAGCGCGTTGAACAACTGCGAGCCGGCGATCCCCGCGAGAATGATTTGCCCGGTGCCGCTCGCCGAGCCGCTGACCCGCGCCAACAGAATCACCAGCACAAATGCGGTCACTGCCCCGGCAAAGGCTCCGACTGATAACGAGATCATTCCGGCGCCAACCCCGAGCAGCGCCACCATCACCGCTCCGGTCGAGGCGCCGGCAGAAATCCCCAGCAGATACGGATCGGCCAACGGATTTCGCAGCAGCGACTGCAAGATCACCCCGCACGTCGCCAGACCGGCGCCGCATGCGGCCGCGACCAGTGCGCGGGTCAAGCGGTAGTTCCAGACGATGCCTTCGTCGATCGGGTCGAGCGCGTACCCGGCGCCCCACAATTTGTTCGCCAGCACTTGCACGACCACGCCCGGCTCAATCGAGGTTTCGCCGATGGCCACGCCAGCGACCACTGCAATCAACAGCATCGCCAAGGCCAGCAACGTACGGAGCAGGCTGGCACTCATTGCGACAGGTCATAGCCGTTGATGGCCGTGGCCAATTGCTCGATACCCTCGAACATGCGCAGGCTGGCCTGCATGGCCATGGCGTCGAGAATGATGATGCGGTTATGTTTCACCGCGTCCATGTTGCGCGTTACCGGATCGCTGCGCAGGAAGGCGAGTTTCTTTTCATAGTCGTCAGCAGGGAAGCGGCGACGATCCATGCGCGCGATGACGAGAAAGGTTGGATTGGCCTTGGCGATGGTTTCCCAGCCGACCGTTGGCCACTCCTCATCGGATTCCACCACGTTGCGCACGCCGAGGGTGCTGAGCATGAAATCGGGAATGCCTTTGTGCCCGGCCACGAACGGCTCGATGTCCATTTGTGCGCTGGAGAACCAGACCAGCGCGCTGGCGTCCTTGAGTTGTTTGCCGTGGGCGGTGGCAATCGATTTGGCGAGGCTGGCCTTGAGCTCGTCATTGAGCTGCTGGCCACGCTCCTGCACATCAAAGATCTGCGCCAGTTGGCTCACGCTTTTGTAAATCGTCTCGATGCGAAACGGCGCCAGTCGCGTGCCATCGGCGCCGACAAGGTTGTCCTTGGCTTCGCAATCGGAGGGCAGCAGGTACGTCGGAATCTTCAGTTCATGAAACTGCTCGCGGGTGCCCACCGCACCTTGTGGGCCGACCATCCATTCCAGCTCCACGGCGACCAGTTCCGGACGCTTGCCGATCACCGATTCAAAGCTCGGTTCGTTATCGGCCAGACGCTCGATCTGGTCGTTCTGCGCCTTGTATTTGGCCAGCACGTTGTTGAACCACAGTGAGGTGCCGACGACTTTGTCGCTCAGACCCATGGCGTAGAGCATTTCCGTGCCGGCCTGGCCGATGGTCACGGTGCGCGCAGGCGCGTGCTGAAAGGTCAGGTGGCTGCCACAGTTTTCGATGGTCAGCGGGTATTGAGTGGGTGCCGCATGGGCCAGCGTGCAAAGACTCAGACCGGTGATGAGGGTGGCAACGCGAGGCAGCAGCATGGGGCAGTCTCCAATGGATCCGTACGGGGAGCGGGGAGGGTACGGATTGGAAACACACCGTCGAACGCGATCATGGAAACCTGCGCAAGGCCGGCATTTAATCAAAAGACGCGCGGCACGATGTCCTTCCCGGACACCCCGCCGGTTAGTCAGTCACTGTGCCGGCAGGTCTCCTGACTGATGCGTCATCGCCTGGCTCCGGCCTTCCCGGGAGTCATCCCAGTGGCAGTCGTGGAGCAGGCTCGGCACCTACAGTTGCGGGGGCAGTTCCGATTGATGCTGTGCAAGCATTTCGGATTCCCTATTAATCCCGTGTGGAAACCGGCGGCGGCATGGTAGTCGATCGCGCCGCTGAAGGGGAGACGAATCTGTCGTGGCGAGGATTAGTGTTGGCTCATCAAACTGTGCAACACGCCTAAACGCAGGCCTGGTTCCGACGGCAGCATTTGCGCAATGCCGAACACTTTGAATGCCGCGAGCATCAACACCAGACCGCCGGGCAGAATGCTCTGGCGGTGTGGTTGCAGGCCGGCCAGTTTCAGTTGCTGGACGTTGTTCACCTTCAGCAGAAGCAACGACAGGCGTAGTAGCCCGCCGTAGGTGATGCCGTCCTGATCGTAGTCGTTGAGGCGATTGGCCTTGAGCACTTTGGCCAGCATGCGCGCAGTGCCGGAAGAACCGATGGTTTGCTGCCAGCCCTGAGCACGGTAGCGTCGGGCAACCTTTTCAAACTGCAGTATGGCAAAGCGCTCGGCTTCCTGCAGCGCGCCGGCGGACACATCGCCGCCGCGAAAGAAGCGCGTGCTCAAGGTGCCGCTGCCGATGGCGATACTCTCGGTCAGCAACGGTTGTGAACCCTGGCCGAGAATCAGCTCAGTGGAACCGCCACCGATGTCGACCACCAGGCGCAGGTCTGCGGCGCTCGGCAAGGCGTGGGTCACGCCGGCGTAGACCAGTCGCGCCTCTTCATGGCCGCAAATCACGTCGATGGGAAAGCCCAGATGCCGTTCGGCACTGGCCAGAAACAGCTGCGCGTTATCAGCCTCGCGCACTGCGCTGGTTGCCACCGCGCGCACCCGACCCGCCTCGAAACCGCGCAGTTTTTTGCCGAACCGCGCCAATGCCTGCCAACCGCGATCCAGTGCCAACGCATCCAGCGCACCACCGTCAAAGCCTTCGGCAAGCCGCACCGGCTCACGCAGGGTTTTCACCTCCTGAATCTGCAAGCCCTTTCGACTGCGCACCGACTGGCCGATCATCAGCCGGAAGGCATTCGAACCCAGGTCGATGGCGGCAAACAGCGAGGCGTCTTGTTTCATGGGAATCCTTGCACAGCATCCGCCCGAAGGCTCAAGACGGTTTGCGAGGATTCTGCCGTGATCTTGATGACATCCTGATGACGGGGCAGGGGCGGTTCAATGAATGTGAGGCTGTCATGACACTGTCATTATTCGGCGCCTATGCTGAGGCCAATACATCGCGTGTTCTTAAAGTTTTTGCTGCCATTTTTGGCAGCTTTTTTTTGCCTGCGATTTAGTAGCTGATCGTTCCCACGCTCCGCGTGGTAATGCCTCTAGGGACGCTCCGCGTCCAGCGACGCGGAGCGTCACGGGCTGCATTTCCACGCGGAGCGTGGGAACGATCAGCGTGTGTGTTTGCAATTTTGGTGGAGTCTTGGCTAATATACGATCCATATACACATCGTATCGGATTCATATATGGGCATCGTAAAGATTTCAGAGGACATGCACGAGAACCTGCGTATCTCCAGCAACGCCCTCAGCCGCTCGATCAACGCGCAGGCCGAGCACTGGATGCGCATCGGCATGCTCGCCGAACTGCACCCCAACCTCGACCACAGCGCCATTTGCCGCTTGCTGATCCGCGCCGAACAGAACGGCGGGCTGGATCTGCAACAACTGACTCAGGAAGCCGTCAGCGCATGAGAAACCAGATCAAGATCAACACCCCGGCCGAGATCGCCCAATCGCGCGCTGCCGGCAAACTCGCCGCTGAAGTGCTGGCGATGCTGGTGCCGCACGTCAAGGCTGGCGTCACTACGGATCAGCTCGATCAACTGTGTAATGACTACATCGTCAACGTGCAGAAAGCCGTGCCGGCCAACGTCGGCTATCACGGTTTTCCGAAAACCGTCTGCGCGTCCGTCAACGACGTGGTCTGCCACGGGATTCCCTCAGGCACGCCGTTGAAGGATGGCGACATCGTCAACCTCGACATCGCGGTGATCAAGGATGGCTGGTTCGGTGATACCAGCCGCATGTACGTGGTCGGTGAGGCGACGCCTGAGGCGCAGCACCTGATCAAGACCACCTATGACGCCATGTGCGCGGGTATTCGTGTGGTGAAACCGGGCGCGACGTTGGGCGACATCGGCCACGCGATCCAGACGCTGGCGGAGAAAGAAGGTTTCAGCGTAGTGCGCGAGTACTGCGGGCACGGGATCGGCAAGGTCTATCACGATGAGCCGCAGATTCTGCATTACGGCTTCCCGAATCAGGGCATGAAGCTCAAGGCCGGGATGATTTTTACCGTGGAGCCGATGCTTAATGCCGGTAAGCGTCATGTGAAGAACATGCCGGATGGCTGGACGGTGCTGACCAAAGATGGCTCGTTGTCGGCGCAATGGGAGCATATGGTGGCGGTGACGGAGACCGGGTTTGAAATCCTTACGGCGTGGCCGGACGAAATCGATGGCTACCGGCCGATTACTTGATACCGCGTCGTCTGTTTCCCTCACCCTAGCCCTCTCCCAGAGGGAGAGGGGACTGACCGTGGTGTTCTTTTGAGGTACGCCGACTTCGGATACCGAGTCGAACTCAAGTTTTGAACGGCACGGAGATTGGCTCCCTCACCCTAGCCCTCTCCCGGAGGGAGAGGGGACTGACCGAGTTGTCCTGACGAGTTACGCCGACTTGGGATACCGAGTCGAACTGGGGTTTTGAACAGCATGAAGATCGGCTCCCTTTCCCCCTCGCCCCCACTGGGGGAGAGGGCTGGGGTGAGGGGGTAAATCTCACAGACAAAACCCTATCAGTGAGAACCAGCAGCCTTGTTCAGATCGCTTTCAGTCCATTCGGTATACACGCAAGCATCAGCCGTAGCCCAGCGCACCTGCACCGGATCCCCGGCCTTGAGCGGCATGCCGGCGGCGGACAACGCTTTCACCGTCATCGAAGTCCCGCCCGAAGTGACCACGCTGCAAGTCTGGCTCTCACCCAGAAACAGCACTTCCACAACCTTCGCTGAAACCTCATTCCACCCCGACGGCAACGGTTCGCTGATCGCTTGCGCCACGCTCAACGCCAGTGCCTTTTCCGGCCGCACCATCAGCAATACATCCTGATCCGTATGCAACCCGGCCGTCAGTCGAATCGACAGCGACTGTCCTTCAAACGAAGCCGCCGCATTGCCCTGCGCCTTGAGCTTGAGGAAGTTCGAATTGCCCAGAAACGACGCCACAAACGCATTCGGCGGATTCTGATAAAGGTCATAACCACTGCCCAAACCCACAATCTTGCCGTGACTGAAAATCGCGATGCGCTGCGACAAACGCATGGCTTCTTCCTGGTCGTGAGTCACGTAAACAATGGTGATGCCCAGTCGGCGATGCAGTTGGCGCAGTTCATCCTGCAAGTCTTCGCGGAGCTTTTTATCCAGCGCACCGAGCGGTTCGTCCATCAGCAGAATGCGCGGCTCGTAGACCAAGGCGCGGGCGATGGCGACACGTTGTTGCTGACCGCCAGACAGTTGCGAAGGGCGGCGATGGGCGAATTGCTCAAGCTGCACCAGCTTCAGCATCGCATCGACACGCTTCTCACGTTCGGCCGCCGCCAGTTTGCGAATCGCCAAGGGAAAGGCGATGTTGTCGCGCACCGACAGATGCGGGAACAGCGAATAGCGCTGGAACACCATGCCGATGTCACGCTTGTGCGGCGGCACATTCACCAGCGATTCACCGTTGACGAGGATCTCGCCGCTGCTCGGCGTTTCAAACCCGGCGAGCATCGACAGCGTGGTGCTTTTGCCCGAGCCGCTGGAACCAAGGAACGTGAGGAATTCACCGTCCTTGATGTCCAGCGAGATGTTGTCGACGGCGGCAAAGTCGCCGTAGTGTTTGTTCAGGTTGCGCAGGCTGACCAGGGGTTTGTCATTCTGCTGGGAAGCGTCTTTGATCACGGCACTCATGTCGTACTCCTGGCGCTCAAGCGCTGATTTCGTTGCGCCGGCGCAGTGCGGCGGCGATGACCATGACCAAAACAGACAAGCCGATCAGCAGCGTCGAAGCGACGGCGATCACTGGCGTCAGGTCCTGGCGCAAGGTGGTCCACATTTTTACGGGAAGGGTTTGCAGGGTCGGGCTGGCCATCATCACGCTGAGCACCACTTCGTCCCACGAAACGAGGAAGGCGAAGAGGGCGCCGGCGACCATGCCCGGACGGATCGCCGGGAATGTCACCTTGAACACCGCTTGCAGGCGTGACGCACCGCAAATCACCGCCGCGTCTTCAATCGACTGATCAAACAGCTTCAGCGAGTTGATGATCGAAATGATGGTGAACGGCAGCGCGACGATCACATGGCTGACGACGAAGGCGAACATCGTCCCGGTGTAACCGAGCTTGAGGAACAGCGCGTACACCGCTACGGCGATGATCACCAGCGGCACGATCATCGGCAGGGTGAACAGACCGTAGAGCATTTCCCGGCCTGGGAAACGTCCACGCACCAGCGCAAACGCAGTCGGCAAACCGAGGGCCACAGCGCAAATCGTCGTGAGGACAGCAACTTTGAGGCTCGCTGCGGCAGCGTTCATCCAGTCGGGGTTGGAGAAGAACTGGCCGTACCATTTCAGCGTCCAGCCCGGTGGCGGAAATACCAGCCACTGCGAAGAGCCGAACGACAGCAGCACGATGAACACGATCGGCAACAGCAGGAACAGACCGATCAGCCCGGTGGTGGCGTAGAGACCGAAGCGCATGCGCCGGCTCATCGCATTAGGGGTCAGGAGCATGTCGGCTTACCTCGCGTTACTGGCGCCAACCGGGGATTCCGGCTGAAGCTTCAGGTAGAAGTAGAACAGTACCAAAGTGATCGCGATCAGCAACGCGGCGCCGGCACTGGCCAGGCCCCAGTTGAGGAACGATTGCACCTGCTGAATGATGAACTCCGGCAGCATCATGTTCTGCGCCCCGCCGAGCAGCGCCGGGGTGACGTAGTAACCGAGCGACATCACGAAAACCATCAAACCGCCGGAGGCCAGACCCGGCCGGCACAGCGGCAGGAACACCCGGAAGAAGTTGGTCCACGGACTGGCGCCGCAGATCGAACCGGCCTGCAGGATCATCGGGTCGATGGCCTGCATGGTCGCCTGCAACGGCAGGACGATGAACGGAATCATGATGTAGCTCATGCCGATCACCACGCCGGTCAGGTTATGGACCATTTCCAGCGGCTGATCGATGATGCCCATCGCCATCAAGGCCTTGTTGATCACGCCCGAAGCCTGCAGCAGCACCAGCCACGAATAGGTGCGGGCGAGTAGGCTGGTCCACATCGACAGCAGCACGATGTTGAGGATCCAGCGCCCCCAGCCGCGCGGCACCAGAGTGATCGCCCAGGCCAGTGGAAAGCCCAGCAGCAGGCTGAACAGTGTTACCAGCCCGGCCACCGAAAAGGTGTTGAGCAACACTCGAGCGTACGCCGAGTTGGCGAACAGTTGTTCATAGTTGCCAAGGCCCGGCGTCGGTTCGAGCACGCCGCGCAACAGCAGGCCAATCAACGGCGCGAGAAAGAACAGGCCGATGAACAGCAGCGCTGGCGCGAGGTTGCCGGCGCCGCGCCAGCGTTGTCTGAGGGTCGGGGCTTGCTGCATCGCAACCGCCGGTGTTCCGTGGGCCGAACCGGCAGCGCCATTGGCGCTCCCGGTGGCAGTGGAGGGACGGGACGCGGTGGCCGCCATTTTCATTTGACCAGCCATTCGTTCCACCGTGTCGCGATGGACTGGCCGTTTTTGGCCCAGTACGCGAAATCAAGAGTGATCTGATCCTTAGCGTAGGCAGTCGGCAGGTTGGGGGCCAGCGTCGAATCCAGACGCTCCACACTGTCGAGGTTGACCGGGGCGTAGGCGGTCAGGTTGGAAAAGTCGGCCTGGCCTTTGGCGCTGCTGGCGCTGGCCAGAAACTTCATCGCCGCGTCCTTGTTTTTCGAGCCTTTTGGAATCACCAGAATGTCGGCCATGACCAGGTTCTGTTTCCAGCTCACGCCGACCGGTGCGCCGTCTTCTTGCAGGGCGTGAATGCGACCGTTCCAGAACTGGCCCATGCTCGCTTCACCGGACGCCAGCAGTTGCTGCGACTGCGCGCCGCCGCCCCACCAGACGATGTCTTTCTTGATGGTGTCGAGTTTCTTGAAGGCGCGATCCAGATCCAGCGGGTAGAGCTTGTCGGCCGCTACGCCATCGGCCAGCAGCGCCAGTTCGAGCACGCCGGGGCTTGGCCATTTATACAGGGCGCGTTTGCCGGGGTAGGTTTTGGTGTCGAACAGGGCGCTCCAGTCCTGCGGCTTGTTGGCGCCGAGTTTGCCCTCGTTGTAACCGAGGACGAAGGAGAAAAAGAATGAGCCGACGCCATAATCGCTGACGAAACGCGGGTCGATCTTGTCGCGTTGAATGACTTTGAAATCGAGGGGCTCGAGCAGGCCTTCAGCGGCGGCGCGCAGGGCGAAATCGGCTTCGACATCGACCACGTCCCACTGCACGTTGCCGCTCTCGACCATGGCTTTGAGTTTGCCGTAGTCGGTCGGGCCGTCCTGCACGACGGTAATGCCGCTGGCCTTGCTGAACGGATCGGCCCAGGCCTGTTTCTGCGCATCCTGGGTGCTTCCGCCCCAGCTGACGAAGTTCACGCTTTCGGCAGCCATTGCAGCCTGGCCGGTGACGCTGAGCAGTCCCGCAAAAAAGATCGCGGTTGCAGCTTTGTTCAACACCATGTTCACGCCCTCATTGTTGTGTTTTTGAGCGGGCTTGCGTTGTTGCCCGCCTATCGGGAGCAGTAGCCGGACGTTCGTTGGAGTGTCCGGTCTATGGAATATCATATTATGGTATTCCAAACTTTGTGCAAGCACTTTGCCTTACCGGTTATCTGGCGGTGGGTGATTTTTTCACTGAGAGATGTGTAGAAATTTTAGATCCAGCCCCTCACCCCAGCCCTCTCCCAATGGGAGAGGGGGAAAGGGAGCAGATCTTCATACCGTTCAAAATCGAGCTCGACTCGGCATTGGAACGCGAGCTGATCTTCGTGCTGTTCAAAACCTGAGTTCGGCTCGGTATCTCAGGTCGGCGTATAGCGACTAAACACCTCGGTCGGCTCCCTCTCCCTCGGGGAGAGGGCTGGGGTGAGGGCAGCTTCACTCGGTAAACGGAATACTCTCGACCACCTCCAGGTCATACCCGGTCAACCCGGCATATTTCAGCGGCGGCCCGAGATGCCGGAGCTTGCCCACCCCCAGATTCTGCAAAATCTGCGCCCCAGTCCCCACCTCCGAATAAATCCGCGATTGCGAACGGCTGAACTGCCGTGGCGGCTGGGTCAGTTGCGGCACCCGCTCCAGCAACGCCTGCGAAGACTCATGATTGGCCAGCACCACAACAACCCCATGCCCCTCAGCCGCGACCCGTTGCAACGCCGCCCACAGCGTCCAGTTCGTCGGCCCGCTGTACTCGGCACCGACCAGATCACGCAACGGATCGATCACGTGCACGCGCACTAGCGTCGGCTCTTCACGGCGCAGATCGCCCATGACCATCGCCATGTGCACGCCACCTTCGATGCGGTCCTCAAAGGTGATCAAACGGAACGTGCCATGCACCGTCGGCAGCTCGCGTTCGCCAATGCGCTCGATGGTGTGTTCGGTGCTCAGGCGATAGTGGATCAGGTCGGCAATGGTGCCGATCTTGATCTCGTGCTTGCGCGCAAACACTTCCAGATCCGGACGGCGAGCCATGGTGCCGTCGTCGTTCATCACCTCGACAATTACCGAGGCCGGGGTAAAACCAGCCAAACGAGCCAGATCGCAACCCGCTTCGGTATGCCCGGCGCGGGTCAGCACGCCACCTTCCTTGGCGCGCAGCGGGAAGATATGGCCCGGCTGCACCAGGTCTTCAGCGCGGGCATTCGGCGCGACGGCAGCGGCAACCGTGCAGGCACGATCCGCCGCCGAGATGCCGGTGGTCACGCCAACCGCCGCTTCGATCGACACGGTAAACGCGGTGCTGAACACGCTGCCATTGGACGGCACCATTTGCTCCAGGCCCAGACGCTGGCAATGTTCGTCGGTCAGGGTCAGGCAGATCAGCCCGCGCGCTTCGCGGGCCATGAAGCTGATCGCCTCCGGCGTGCAACGGTCGGCGGCCAGCAGCAGGTCGCCTTCGTTCTCGCGGTCTTCGTCATCGACCAGCAGGACCATTTTGCCGAGGCGATAATCTTCGATGATTTCTTCGATGCTGTTGAAGGCCATGCTGGACTCTCAGGGTTCGTTGGAAATATATTGGTATACCATAATACAAAATCAACAAAGAGGTCACTATGAAGGCGTACTGGATTGCTCACGTGGATATAGCCGATGCCGATCACTACAGCCAATACACCCAGCGCGCGCCCGCGGCGTTCGCTGAGTTTGGCGCGAAGTTTCTGGCAAGAGGCGGGCGCAGTGAGGCGATGGAAGGGCGCAAGACGCCGCAGCGCAGTGTGGTGATCGAATTCGAGAGTTACGAAAAAGCTGTGGCGTGCTACCACTCGGCGGCGTACCAGGAAGCGAGAAGTTATCGCGAAGAATGGGCGAGGGCGGAGATCATCATCGTCGAAGGCATCGCCCCACTCTGAAGCCCACGGTATTGATCGTTCCCACGCTCCGCGTGGGAATGCCTCTTCGGACGCTCCGCGTTCGGCTTTGAAAGGGACGCGGAGCGTCCCGGGCTGCATTCCCACGCGGAGCGTGGGAACGATCAGAAGAGCGGGCTGCGTGATCAGCGAATAAAGTGAATCTTGCCGCTATCGTCATTACCCATGTAAATCCCATACACCCCAGCCTGGCGCTCTTCGATATAGCGCTCGAGAATCTGCCGGATCGCCGGGTAATAGATCTGTTCCCACGGAATGTCTTCAGGCGCAAAGAACTTGTAATCGAGGGTTTCCGGCCCGTATTGCCCGGTGATCTCCAGCGCGGTCGCACGGAAGATGATGTACACCTCGCTGATCTTCGGCACGCTGAAAATCGAGTACGGCGAGACGATTTCCGCACGCACGCCGCTTTCCTCCCAGACTTCGCGAATGGCAGCTTGCTCGGTGGTCTCGCCGCTTTCCATGAACCCGGCCGGCAGCGTCCAGGTGCCCGGGCGCGGTGGGATCGCCCGTTGGCACAAGAGGTATTTGCCGTCCTGCTCAATGATGCAGCCGGCAATGATCTTCGGATTGACGTAGTGGATGTAGCCGCAGCCGCGGCACATCAGGCGCTCGTGCGTATCGCCCGCCGGTATCTGCTGACCGAGGTCAGGGCCACCGCATTTCGGGCAAAAGCTCGGGCTGAACATGTCATTGACCTATGCGCGGTTCTTTCAGCGCGATGGGCAGGGTGATCGCAGGCGTCGCGCCTGTTTCTTCCTGTTTGCGCTTGAGATAGTCGAGGGCCACGGCAGCCGCTGCGCGAACGTGATCGACACAGGCCTGATGCGCCACCAGCGGGTCGCCGCTCTTGATTGCCGCGACCATTTTTTCCATTTCCTGATTACTCGCACCGCGACGGTTTTCCTGCGATACCGAAGTCGCACGCAGGTAGCTGATGCGCGCCTGCAACTGACGCAACTGTGTGGCCGCGACATGGTTGCCCGAGCCTTCGAGCAGCACGTCGTAGAAACCCTGCACCGAGTCGATAACTTGTTGCAGTTCGCCGTCCTTGAGCGCTTTGCGGTTGTCGTCGAGGGCTTTTTCCAGGGCTTTGATGTCCTTGGCTTTGGCGCGCAAGGTGAACAGCTGCACGATCAAGCCTTCGAGCACGCAGCGCAGTTCGTAGATATCGACGGCATCGGCCAACGTGATGATGGCGACACGCGGGCCCTTGGCATCGGCGAATTCCACCAGGCCTTCGGATTCGAGGTGACGCAAGGCTTCACGCACGGAGGTGCGGCTGACGCCCAGGCGATCGCACAGATCGCGCTCGACCAGGCGATCACCGGGCATGAGCTGGAAATTCATGATCGCGCTACGCAGTTTATCCAGCACGATTTCGCGCAGGGTAACGGGGTTGCGATTGACCTTGAAGCTGTCGTCGAGTGGCTGGCGTTTCATGGGGTCCGCTCTTTCGGTTGGCTGTCCATGCCAGACGGGCATCTAAACAGCCGAGGGGTTAACTGAGGCTTCGGCGTCGGCTTCGGCAAAGGCTTCACGGGCCAGCCGGAAACTGTCCACGGCTGCCGGAACGCCGCAATAAATGCCGACCTGAAGCAGAATTTCGCGTATTTGCTCACGACTCAAGCCGTTACGCAAGGCGCCACGCACATGCAGCTTGAGTTCGTGCGGGCGGTTGAGCGCCGAGATCATCGCCAGGTTGATCATGCTGCGCTCCTTGAGCGACAAGCCTTCGCGACCCCAGACATGGCCCCAGCAGTATTCGGTGACCATTTCCTGCAGGGGGCGGGTGAAGTCGTCGGCGTTCTCGATAGAACGCTGGACGTAGGCTTCGCCCAGTACCTGAGTGCGGATCTTCAGGCCTTTTTCGTATTTTTCGTTATTCATCATTCCTCCTCACGACACCGATCCCTTGTGTAGGAGCTGCCGAAGGCTGCGATCTTTTGATCTTGCTCTTGAAAATCAAAGTCAAAAGATCGCAGCCTTCGGCAGCTCCTACAGAGACGTGTGTGAATCCGTCAGGCCAATGTCGGCAACGGCCCAAGCTTGCCTTTGTGGTAAATCATCGGCGTCACCGGTTGCGCGGGCAGGATCAGGTTCTTCACCGCGCCAACGATAATCGCGTGATCACCACCATCGTATTCACGCCACAACTCGCACTCGATGATCGCCGTGGCTTTGGCGAGGATCGGGTTACCGAGTTCGCTCAAATGCCACTCGATGTCCTTGGCCTTGTCCTTGCCTTTACCGGCAAACGCATAGGCCTCGGCGGTCTGATCAGCGGACAGCAAATGGATCGCGAATTTCTTGCTGTCACGCAACACCGGGTAAGTGTCGGAAGCGTAGTTGGGGCAGAACAGCACCAGCGCCGGGTCAATAGACAGCGCACTGAAGGCGCTGGCGGTGATGCCGACGATCCCGCCTTCGGGGTCAACGGTAGTAACCACCGTAACGCCGGACGGGAACGAGCTCATGACGTCTTTGTAAATGCCGGGTTCGATCATTTCGCAGGACTCCTAGCGCATCACAAACGGATCAGGCATCGGTGCCTGAGACAGGTTGATCCACACCGTTTTCAGTTCGGTGTAGGCCAGCACCGAATCGATGCCGCTTTCGCGTCCATAGCCACTGTTCTTGAAGCCGCCGATCGGCGCCATGGCCGACACCGCGCGGTAAGTGTTGACCCAGATGATCCCCGAGCGCACATCACGAGCGAGGCGATGAGCCCGGCCCAAATCACGCGTCCAGATGCCCGCCGCGAGTCCGAACTGCGAGTCGTTGGCGATCGCCAGCGCTTCGGCTTCATCTTTAAAGCGAATCACCGAAGCCACCGGGCCGAAGACTTCTTCCTGCATGATCTTCATCGAATTGCGGTCGCATTCGAACAGCGTCGGCTCGTAGAACCAGCCCTCGCCGAGATCGGTCGGGCGCTTGCCGCCAGTGCGCAAACGCGCGCCCTCGGCGATGGCATCGGCGACCAGACCTTCGACCACCGCCAGTTGTTGCGCGGTGGCCATCGGGCCCATTTCACTGTTGTCTTCTTGCGGGTTGCCGATGCGGATGCGCTGGGCGCGCTCGACCAGCCGGCTGACGAACTCGTCGTAGATTTCGTCCTGCACCAAAAGACGCGAACCGGACACGCAGCTCTGACCGGACGCCGCGTAGATCCCGGCAATCGCGCCGTTGATCGCGCTGTCCAGATCGGCGTCGGCGAAGATGATGTTCGGCGACTTGCCGCCCAGCTCCAGCGACAACTTGGCGAAGTTCTCGGCACTGCTGCGCACCACATGCCGCGCCGTCGCCGCGCCGCCAGTGAAGGCAATCTTGCGGATCAGCGGGTGGCGGGTGAGGGCGGCGCCGGTGCTCGGGCCGTAACCGGTGACGACGTTAACCACGCCCGGCGGAATCCCGGCTTCGAGGGCCAGACGTGCCAGCTCAAGAATGGTTGCCGAGGCGTGCTCGGACGGCTTGATCACAATCGTGTTGCCGGCGGCGAGGGCCGGGGCAAGTTTGATTGCGGTCAGGTACAGCGGGCTGTTCCACGGAATGATCGCAGCGACCACGCCCATCGCTTCGTGCACGGTGTAAGCGAACAAATCCGGCTTATCCAGCGGCAACGTGCCGCCTTCAAGCTTGTCGGCAAGGCCGGCGGTGTAGTGGAAAAACTCCGGCAGATAACTGACTTGGCCACGGGTCTCGCGGATCAGCTTGCCGTTGTCGCGGCTTTCCAGCTGCGCCAGTTGTTCTTTATTTTCGGCGATCAAATCACCGAGACGGCGCAGCAATTTGCCGCGAGCGGTGGCGGTCAGGCCACGCCAGGCCGGGCTGTCGAAAGCAGTCTGTGCCGATTGCACGGCGCGTTCGACGTCCGCTTCATCGGCGTCAGGCAGCTCGGCCCAGGCTTGTGCCGTGGCCGGGTTAAGGCTTTCGAAGGTCTTGCCGGAGAGGGCATCGACCCATTCTCCGCCGATGCACATCTGGAAGCGTGCGAGTGTCATGCAACGATCCCCTTTATATGGTTTTGTCGGGAGTGTGCGAATTGGAGAAATTCCAGCAGCGTCTGATTGACCAGACGCGGCGACTCTACGGGCATCATATGCCGTTGCTCGGGCAGCACGGCAACCTTCGCACCGGGGATGCGTCGGGCCAGTTGCTCGGCCATTTCCGGGGTCGAACCCGGGTCGAGTTCGCCAGTAGCGATCAGCGTCGGCGCCTGAATGCTGCCCAGATCGTCAACACGGTACATGTCTTGGGTGGCAAACAATTCGTAGGTGGTCAGGTAGCCTTGCGGATCATTGCCGGCTAGGGTCTGGCGAATCGCCGCGATCTGCGCCGGGTTGGCCGCCTGATATTCGCGGCTGAACCAGCGTGAGAGTGCCGCTTCGGCGTTGGCGTCCGGGCCGTGCTCGGCTGCTTGCGCGGTGCGAGCGATGACGCCGGCTCGCTGTTTTTCGCTGCGGTTGAACACGCTGTTCAACACCACCAGGCTTTGCAAGCGCTCCGGATAATGCAGGGCAAAGGCCCGCGCAACCAGACCGCCCATGGAGAAACCGATCACCGCTGCCTGCGGCAGATTCAGGTGATCGAGCAGCTCCAGCAACTGATCGGCGTAACCGAGCAGGGCGGTGCCGCTGGCCGGTCGCGGGCTGGCGCCATGGCCGAGCATGTCGTAGGCGATCACCCGGTATTGGCTGGACAGACCGACAATCTGCCCGCCCCACATTTCTTTGTTCAGGCCCACGCCGTGGATCAAAACCACGGGCTGGCCTTGGCCGGTCGCCAGGTAACTGGTGCCAGCCGGGGTGAGTTCAGCGGTGAGCCGAATCATGGAGCGCTCCTGCAGTGCCTTTTTATTGTGATTACTGGGCTTTTTCGGCGGCCAGTTCTTCCAGATCGATGTAGCGGTTGCCAATGCGCGGGTGCAGGCGACCACCGTCGGCGCAACCCAGCACGACGACGATTTCGTCGGCACGTGGCGCGTCTTCGATCTGCATTTCCAGAGTGATGTAGTGCGAACGCTGACCTTCGTCGTCCTTGTGCATCATCGGGATCTGAATCGAAGTGCCCGGGCCGCCGCGCTTGTTGGTGAAGCTCAGGTAGCTCTTGGCGTTGACCGCTTCGCGGTAGTGGTTGCCGAAGCGCAGGGTGTGGATCACCGCGGAGGCGTGTTCGATCTCGCCATCAGCGCCGACCACAGCGGCTTTGCCGTAGGCCTCGATCTTTTCCGCGCCGCCGATGATGCCGACCAGACGCTCAACCATCAGTGCACCGAGGTCGGAGCAATTGGCGCGGATCTGCGGCTTGAGGTCTTCAACGAAACCGTTGCCCACCCAAGGGTTTTTCATCACCACGGCGAGACCGACCATGGTCACTGGCTTGTCAGTGGCTTTGCCGCCTTCGATGAAGGTTTCTTCGACATAGCTGACGATCTTGCGAATTTCGAAACTCATGAGCTGCTCCGTTGAGGGATTGAGAGTGTCTGTGCGTCTGATGGTATACCATAATACCGATCGTGCAAGTCCCCTCGATGACTTTTGCCGCATCACCCCGGCGAATGGTCATGTATTCAACTCCCGCAGCCACCACCAACCCCTGTGGGAGCGAGCTTGCTCGCGAAGAGGCCCTTTCAGTCGACATGTTCATTGCCTGACCCGGCGCTTTCGCGAGCAAGCTCGCTCCCACAGGGGAATTTCTTCGTTACAGAGGGCCGCTTTCGGTTAACAAAAGATAACGTGGCGCCGATTGTCAGACGTTTCCAAAGCCCGATAGGATGAGCCAGCTTCCGAAGTGGCTCTGGATTGCGGGTTTCAGGACTATGCTCCTGAGCAGCCATCAGCGGAGCACACTTGCGGCGCCCTTGAAGGCCCAATGGCCTAACAATAATAAATAGGGGAAGGTCTATGAGTCGTTGCCGCCCGCCGGCGTTACGCAACACCGCGTTGCTGGCCACAGCTCTCTCTCTGCTGGGCTTTGCCACGTTATCGGCGCCTGTGATGGCCGCCGAGGCGCCAGCCGACGTGGTCTATGCCACTGAATCCGCCAAAGCCGCGAAAAGCCTGATTCTCGACGTCGTCCACGCCGGCGCGCGTCTGGTCGCGGTCGGGGATCGCGGGCACATTCTCTATTCCGATGACCAGGGCAAAACCTGGATTCAAGCCAAGGTGCCGAGCCGGCAATTGCTGACCGCTGTGTATTTTGTCGACGACCAGCACGGCTGGGCCGTCGGGCACGATGCGCAAATCCTCGCCAGCGCAGACGGCGGTCTGACCTGGACCAAACAATTCGAAGACCTCAAACGTGAATCGCCGCTGCTCGACGTCTGGTTCAAGGACGTCAACAGCGGCCTCGCTGTGGGCGCATACGGCGCGTTACTGGAAACCACCGACGGCGGCAAAAACTGGGAAGACGTCAGCGACCGCCTCGACAACGAAGACCAGTTCCACCTCAACGCCATCGCGTCGGTGAAGGACGCCGGGCTGTTCATCGTCGGCGAGTCTGGCAGCATGTTCCGCTCCGCCGACGACGGCCAGACCTGGGAAAAGCTCGAAGGCCCGTACGAAGGCTCGCTGTTCGGCGTGATCGGCACGGCTCAACCGCAGACCCTGCTGGCCTACGGCTTGCGCGGCAACCTCTACCGCTCCACCGACTTCGGTAGCACCTGGGAGCAAGTCGAACTGAAAGCCGCGCGCGGTGCACTGGAGTTCGGTCTGTCCGGCGCCACACTGCTCGAAGACGGCTCGATCGTCATCGTCGGCAACGGCGGTTCGGTGATCAGCAGCAGCGACAACGGCGAGACCTTCAGCGTGTTCAACCGTCCGGACCGCATCTCGCTGTCTTCCGTCACCGCTGCCGGCGACGGCAACCTGATTCTGACCGGGCAGGGTGGCGTTCATACCACTCAGCCAAACGGCGCCGAAGTTAATAACAAGAAGGCGGGGCTATGACTTCCTTGATCACTCCTCAGCAGGACAAGGCGACGTTTCTTGAACGCCTGATCTTCAACAACCGCCCGGCCGTGATTCTGATCTGTCTGGTGGTGAGCATTTTCCTGTTCTGGCAGGCCACGCTGATCCGGCCGTCGACCAGTTTCGAAAAAATGATCCCGCTCAAGCATCCGTTCATCGAGAAGATGATGGAGCACCGCAACGATCTGGCGAACCTCGGTAACACCGTGCGCATTTCCGTGGAGGCGAAGGACGGCGACATCTTCTCCAAGGAGTACATGGAGACCCTGCGGCAGATCAACGACGAGGTGTTCTACATCTCCGGCGTTGACCGCTCCGGGCTGAAATCGCTGTGGAGCCCGAGCGTACGCTGGACCGAAGTCACCGAAGAGGGTTTCGCTGGCGGTGAAGTGATCCCGCAGAGCTACAACGGCTCGCAGGACAGCCTCGATCTGCTGCGCAACAACGTACTCAAGTCCGGCCAGGTCGGGCGTCTGGTGGCCAACGACTTCAAGTCGAGCATCGTCGACATCCCGCTGCTGGAGTCCTACCCGGACCCGGAAGACCAGGGCAAGTTGCTCGCGCTGGACTATCGCAAGTTCTCCCATGAACTCGAAGACAAGATCCGCAACAAGTTCGAAGCGCAGAACCCCAACGTCAAGATTCACATCGTCGGCTTCGCCAAAAAGGTCGGCGACCTGATCGACGGTCTGGTGATGGTGGTGCTGTTCTTCGGCATCGCTTTCGTCATCACCCTGATCCTTCTGTTGTGGTTCACCAACTGCGTGCGCAGCACCATTGCCGTGTTGAGTACGACGCTGGTGGCGGTGGTCTGGCAGCTTGGCTTGATGCACTTTTTCGGCTTCGGGCTCGATCCATATTCGATGCTGGTGCCGTTCCTGATTTTCGCCATCGGTATTTCCCACGGCGTGCAGAAGATCAACGGCATCGCCCTGCAATCCAGCGAGGCCGACAACGCGCTGACCGCAGCGCGGCGCACCTTCCGGCAACTGTTCCTGCCGGGGATGATCGCGATTCTCGCGGACGCGGTGGGCTTCATCACCCTGTTGATCATCGATATCGGCGTAATCCGTGAACTGGCCATCGGCGCGTCGATCGGCGTGGCGGTGATCGTGTTCACCAACCTGATCCTGCTGCCGGTGGCGATTTCCTATGTCGGCATTAGCAAGCGGGCGATCGCCAAGAGCAAGAAGGACGCAAACCGCGAGCATCCGTTCTGGCGCTTGCTGTCGAATTTCGCCAATCCGAAAGTCGCGCGCATCTCGGTGCTGCTGGCGCTGATCGCCTTCGGTGGCGGCCTCTGGTACAGCCAGAACCTGAAAATCGGTGACCTCGACCAGGGCGCACCGGAACTGCGTCCGGACTCGCGCTACAACAAGGACAACAACTTCATTATCAGCAATTACTCCACCAGCTCTGACGTACTGGTGGTGATGGTCAAGACCAAAGCCGAAGGCTGCTCGCGTTATGAAGCCATGGCGCCGATCGATCAGTTGATGTGGAAGATGCAGAACACCGAGGGCGTGCAGTCGGCGATCTCGTTGGTGACCGTGTCCAAGCAGATGATCAAGGGCATGAACGAGGGCAACCTGAAATGGGAAACCCTGTCGCGCAACCCGGACGTACTGAACAACTCGATTGCCCGCGCCGACGGTCTGTACAACAACAGTTGCTCGCTGGCGCCGGTGCTGGTGTTCCTCAACGATCACAAGGCTGAAACCCTGGATCGTGCAGTGGCTGCCGTGCAGGAATTCGCCAAGGAGAATAACAAGGACGGCCTGGAATTCATCCTCGCCGCCGGTAACGCCGGGATCGAAGCGGCCACCAACGAAGTCATCAAGCAGGCCGAGCTGACCATCCTGATTCTGGTGTACATCTGCGTGGCGGTGATGTGCATGATCACCTTCCGTTCGTGGGCGGCGACCTTGTGCATCGTCCTGCCGCTGGTGCTGACCTCGGTACTCGGCAACGCGCTGATGGCGTTCATGGGCATCGGCGTGAAGGTTGCGACCTTGCCGGTGGTGGCGCTGGGTGTGGGGATTGGTGTCGACTACGGCATCTACATCTACAGCCGTCTGGAAAGTTTCCTGCGTGCCGGGCTGCCGTTGCAGGAAGCCTATTACCAGACGCTGAAATCCACCGGTAAAGCGGTGCTGTTCACCGGCCTGTGCCTGGCGATTGGCGTGTGCACCTGGATCTTCTCGGCGATCAAGTTCCAGGCCGACATGGGCCTGATGCTGACCTTCATGCTGCTGTGGAACATGTTCGGTGCGCTGTGGCTGTTGCCGGCACTGGCGAAGTTCCTGATCAAACCGGAGAAGCTGGCGGGGCAGAAGGGTAATTCGTTGTTTGCCCACTGATCTGAAAGCCTGAAACGACAAAGCCGCAACCTTAGGGTTGCGGCTTTTTTTGTGGGCTGGGATCAAGAGCCCCTCACCCTAGCCCTCTCCCAGAGGGAGAGGGGACTGATTGGGGGAGATTGGAGATTTACGCCGACTTGAACGGTTTGCTGTGAATCCATAATCGACTCGGTTTTTCAGGTCGATGTATGACGAAGCACAACTCGGTCAGTCCCCTCTACCTCTGGGAGAGGGCTAGGGTGAGGGCAGAAGATCTCAAGCGTTAAGTAAGTTCAGCGCCAAGCACAACACTCAACGCACTACGCGCATCATCCAACTGCACCAACGTCGCATGCCGAGCCCCCAGGGCATCACGATTCTCAATCGCCGTCAAAATCGCCTTATGCCGAGGCAGCGCCAATTCATGCAGATTCGGCCGCTGATTCGAATGCTTCAACGCCTCGGCAATCGCCACCGACAACATGTTGCACAGATTCGCCAGCAAATCATTGTGCGTCGCATCGGCAATCCGGCTATGAAAGTCCAGATCCGGTTGCAGCAATGCTTCTGGTGTCGGCGCGGCTTCCATCCGTTGGTAAGCCTCACCGATAGACGCAATTTCAGTTTCGGTCGCATGTTGAGCGGCGAGGGCGGCAGCGGCGGGTTCGATAATGCTGCGCACACTGGTCAGCACATTGAAAAACTCATTCTGCGGGCTGCTTTGCATCAGCCAGTGCAGTACGTCCGGGTCGAGCATGTGCCATTCGCGCCGAGCCTTGACCACCGTACCCACGCGTGGCTTGGAATACACCAGACCCTTGGCCACCAACACTCGCGTGGCTTCGCGCAACACCGGCCGGCTGACCGCATACTCCTCGCAGAGCAGGGCTTCGGCGGGCAGTTTGTCGTCGGGCTTGAAGCGTCCGGAGACGATCTGCATGCCCAGTTCCTGGACGATGCGCGAGTGCATGCTTTTACGGTCGGAGGGTTTGCGGTAATCCATGGGGAACGGCGCGATCCTGAGCGATGGAGATGCCGCGCATCATAGCAGGCACCAGACAATCTTGAGGCAGACACACAAGCCAAATGTGGGAGCGAGCCTGCTCGCGAAGGCGGCATATCAGTCAAATAGATGTCGACTGACACTCCCTCTTCGCGAGCAGGCTCGCTCCCACAGGAGAATTGCGCTGTTAGTGGGAATGGCGCGGCACTTCAGCGCCTCGGCAGCCGACCAGGAAGTCAAAGTCGCAACCCTGATCCGCCTGCAGCACATGGTCGATGTACAGCTGGCGATAGCCGCCCACCAACAACTGCTGCGGCGGCTGCAGATCGGCCATGCGCGCCGCCAGCTCAGCATCCGGAATATCCAGGTGCAGACGCCCGGTGGCGCAATCCAGCTCGATCCAGTCGCCTTCCTGCACCGTCGCCAAAGGCCCGCCAGCCGCCGCTTCAGGTGCCACGTGCAAAACCACGGTGCCGTACGCGGTGCCGCTCATCCGCGCATCGGAAATCCGCACCATGTCGGTCACACCCTGGGCCAACAGCTTGGCCGGCAAGCCCATGTTGCCGACTTCGGCCATGCCCGGATAACCCTTCGGCCCGCAGTTTTTCATTACCAGAATCGAATCCTTATCGACATCCAGCTCCGGATCGTTGATCCGCGCCTTGTACATGTCGAAGTTCTCGAACACCACCGCACGCCCACGATGCTGCATCAGCTCCGGTGTGGCGGCGGACGGTTTGAGCACCGCACCGAGTGGCGCCAGATTGCCGCGCAATACGCAGATGCCACCGTCAGCACGAATCGGATTGTCGAGCGTGCGGATCACCTCGTCTTCGCCATAGATCGGCGCGTCCTTGGTGTTCTCGCCGATGGACTTGCCGTTCACTGTCAGCGCATTCGGGTTTGGAATCAGATTGGCCTCACCGAGACGGCGCAGCACCGCTGGCAAACCGCCGGCGTAATAAAACTCTTCCATCAGGAAACGTCCCGACGGTTGCAGGTCGACAATGGTTGGCATGCCACGACCGATACGGGTCCAGTCATCCAGATCCAGCTCGACGCCGATGCGCCCGGCGATGGCTTTCAAGTGAATGACCGCGTTGGTCGAACCACCGATGGCAGCGTTGACACGGATAGCGTTTTCGAAAGCTTCTTTGGTGAGGATCTTCGACAGACGAAGGTCTTCGCGAACCATCTCCACCGCACGCATACCGGACATGTGCGCCAACACATAACGCCGCGCGTCCACCGCCGGAATCGCCGCGTTGTGCGGCAGGGAAGTGCCGAGCGCTTCAGCCATGCAGGCCATCGTCGATGCGGTGCCCATGGTGTTGCAGGTGCCCGCCGAGCGCGACATGCCGCCCTCGGCTGCAAGGAAATCGTCGATGGTGATGGTGCCAGCCTTGACCTGCTCGCTGAGCTGCCAGACCACGGTGCCGGAACCGATGTCCTTGCCTTTGTGCTTGCCGTTGAGCATCGGCCCGCCGGTGACGACGATGGCCGGCACGTCACAACTGGCTGCGCCCATCAGCAGCGCCGGGGTGGTTTTGTCGCAACCGGTCAGCAGCACGACGCCGTCGATCGGGTTGCCGCGAATCGCTTCTTCAACGTCCATGCTCGCCAGGTTGCGGGTGAGCATGGCGGTCGGGCGCAGGTTCGATTCGCCATTGGAGAACACCGGGAATTCCACTGGAAAACCGCCAGCCTCGATCACCCCGCGTTTGACGTGCTCCGCAATCTGGCGGAAGTGCGCGTTGCACGGGGTCAGTTCCGACCAGGTGTTGCAGATGCCGATGATCGGCTTGCCGTGGAACTGGTGGTCGGCGATGCCCTGATTCTTCATCCAGCTGCGGTACATGAAGCCGTTCTTGTCGGCCGTGCCAAACCATTGGGCGGAGCGCAGGGTGGGTTTCTTCTCAGACATGATCGATTCTCTTATTGTATGACTATAGTGTTCCAGCTACGGCTTAATCTAAGCGCAAAATCCTAGGTTTGGAAGTGTTGTTGGTGAATTAGTATTACTATATAGTCGTTTTCGACGGAGGGATGGCCCTGACGGTTTGCCGCGAGAGGCGTCCCCCGAGGTTCTATAAAAACAACAATCGGAGACCGATCTCATGAGCCAGGAACTGCGGCTGATACGGCGCATTACGTTGAAACTGATTCCCTTCCTGATCCTGCTGTACCTGATCGCCTATGTGGATCGCTCCGCCGTCGGCTTCGCCAAGCTGCACATGGGCGCCGACATCGGCATCGGCGATGCGGCTTACGGCCTCGGCGCCGGGCTGTTCTTCATTGGTTACTTCCTCCTCGAAATCCCCAGCAACCTGATGCTCGAACGCTTCGGCGCGCGGCGCTGGTTCGCGCGGATCATGATCACCTGGGGCGCCATCACCATCGGCATGGCCTTCGTGCAAGGCCCGCACAGTTTCTACGTGATGCGCTTTCTGCTCGGCGCGGCCGAGGCGGGGTTCTTCCCCGGCGTTCTCTACTACATCACCCAATGGTTTCCAGTGCGCCATCGCGGCAAGATCCTCGGGTTGTTCATTCTTTCCCAGCCTATCGCGATGATGATCACCGGCCCGGTGTCCGGCGGTTTGCTCGGCATGGACGGCGTTCTCGGTCTGCACGGCTGGCAGTGGCTGTTTATCGTGATCGGCACCCCGGCGATCCTGCTGACCTGGCCGGTATTGCGCTGGTTGCCGGACGGCCCGCAGCAAGTGAAATGGATGGATCAGGCGGAAAAAGACTGGCTGACCGGCGAGCTGAAAAAGGATCTGCAGGAATACGGCCAGACCCGTCACGGCAATCCGCTGCACGCGCTGAAAGACAAACGCGTGTTGCTGCTGGCGCTGTTCTATCTGCCGGTGACGTTGAGCATTTATGGCCTCGGTCTATGGTTACCGACGCTGATCAAACAGTTTGGCGGCAGCGATCTGGTCACCGGTTTCGTGTCGTCGGTGCCGTACATCTTTGGGATCATCGGTCTGTTGATCGTGCCGCGCAGCTCCGATCGCTTGAATGATCGCTACGGGCATCTCGCCGTTTTGTATGTGCTGGGCGCGATTGGCCTGTTCCTGAGCGCATGGCTGTCGTTGCCGGTCGCGCAACTGGCGGCGCTGTGTCTGGTGGCGTTTGCGCTGTTTTCCTGCACGGCGGTGTTCTGGACCTTGCCGGGACGGTTCTTTGCCGGCGCGAGTGCGGCGGCGGGGATTGCGCTGATCAACTCGGTGGGCAATCTCGGCGGGTACATCGGGCCGTTTGTGATCGGGGCGTTGAAGGAATACACCGGCAATCTGGCTTCAGGTCTGTACTTCCTTTCCGGGGTGATGGTGTTCGGCTTGATTCTGACCGGAATCGTCTACCGCGTGCTGGAGCGCAAACACGTGCTGCCGGTTGACCAGTTCGCCGCCAGCGCCAGAGGCGCAACCCGCACCTGACTGACTAACACTGACCCCATGTGGGAGCGAGCTTGCTCGCGAAGAGGCCATCACATTCAACATTGTTGGCGACTGACACACCGCCTTCGCGAGCAAGCTCGCTCCCACAGGGGATAGGCGGTGTTTTTGAGGGAATAGGAGAAATCATGCATCTGGTTCAATTCGAATTAAGCAACGGCGAGCGCCGCGTCGGCGTGGTCGACAACGGGCTGGTGCGCGAAGTGCAGGACGCGCGCAGCGTGCGCGATCTGGCCCTGGCCGCGATCGAGGCCGGCAGCACCCTGGAACAGCAAGTGCAAACCCTCGGCCTCGGCATCAGCCACGATTACGCCGAACTGCTCGCGCAACTGCGCATCCTGCCGCCACTCGACCACCCGGACCCGGCACACATGCTGGTCAGCGGCACCGGTCTGACCCACTTGGGCAGCGCTTCGGCGCGCGACAAAATGCACCAGCAGGCCGGCGACGAAGCGACGATGACCGACACCATGCGCATTTTCAAATGGGGCGTGGAGGGCGGCAAACCGGCGGCGGGGCAGGCCGGTGTGCAACCGGAATGGTTCTACAAAGGCGATGGCAGCATCGTCGTTCGCCCCGGCCAACCTTTCCCGGTGCCGCCGTTTGCCGAAGATGCCGGCGAAGAACCGGAGATGGCCGGCCTCTACGTGATCGGCAACGACGGCAAGCCTTATCGCCTCGGTTTCGCGGTGGGCAACGAGTTCTCCGATCACGTGATGGAGCGCAAGAACTACCTGTACCTCGCGCACTCGAAATTGCGCAATTGCAGTTATGGCCCGGAACTTCGCACCGGTGAATTGCCTCAACACCTTGCCGGCACCAGCCGAATCCTGCGTGACGGCGAAGTGCTCTGGCAGAACGAGTTTCTCAGTGGCGAGGCGAACATGTGCCACAGTCTCGCCAACCTCGAATACCACCACTTCAAATACCGCCAGTTCCTGCGTCCGGGCGACGTGCACATTCACTTCTTCGGCACCGCGACCCTGTCGTTCGCCGATGGCATTCGCACGCAACCGGGCGATCTGTTCGAAATCAGCCAGGCCGAATTCGGCGCACCGCTGGTCAACGGCATCGTGCCGATCGCAGCGGCTTTTGAACCGGACAGCATCGGCACCCTTTAAGGAGATCCCATGACTCAGATTCTCGGTCACAACTACATCGGCGGTCAGCGCAGCGCCGCTGGCAACGTCAAACTGCAATCCGTTGATGCCACGACGGGCGAACAGTTGCCGCACGATTTCATTCAGGCCACGGTTGAAGAAGTCGACGCCGCCGCCAAAGCCGCCGCTGCCGCGTACCCGGCGTATCGCAGCCTCAGCGCCGAACGCCGCGCACAGTTTCTCGACGCGATAGCCGATGAACTCGATGCCCTCGGTGATGATTTCGTTGCCGTGGTCTGCCGCGAAACCGCGCTGCCTGCCGGACGGATTCAAGGCGAACGCGGGCGTACCAGCGGGCAAATGAGGTTGTTCGCCAAAGTGTTGCGCCGTGGCGATTTCTACGGGGCACGCATTGATTTACCACTGCCGGATCGCCAGCCGTTGCCGCGCCCGGATTTGCGTCAATACCGCATTGGTCTCGGTCCTGTGGCCGTGTTCGGTGCGAGCAACTTCCCACTGGCCTTTTCCACCGCTGGCGGCGACACCGCTTCGGCGCTGGCCGCCGGTTGCCCGGTGGTGTTCAAGGCTCACAGCGGTCACATGGCCACGGCTGAAATGGTCGCCGATGCAGTGATCCGTGCCGCCGAAAAAACCGCGATGCCGGCCGGCGTGTTCAACATGATCTACGGCGGTGGCGTCGGTGAGTGGCTGGTCAAACACCCGGCCATTCAGGCCGTAGGTTTCACCGGTTCGCTCAAGGGCGGTCGGGCACTGTGCGACATGGCCGCTGCACGCCCGCAACCGATCCCGGTGTTCGCCGAGATGTCGAGCATCAACCCGGTGATCGTTTTGCCTCAGGCTTTGGCGGCTCGTGCGGAAACGGTTGCTCGCGACCTGACCGCTTCGGTGGTGCAAGGTTGCGGCCAGTTCTGTACCAATCCCGGTCTGGTGATCGGCATCCGTTCGCCGCAGTTCAGCGCGTTCGTGCAGCAGGTCGCCGGATTAATCGGCGATCAACCCGCGCAAACCATGCTCAACGCCGGCACCCTCGGCAGCTACGGCAAAGGCTTGCAGAAGCTGTTGGCGCATTCCGGCATTGAGCATCTGGCGGGTAATCCGCAGCAGGGCAATCAGGCGCAGCCGCAGTTGTTCAAGGCTGACGCCAGTCTGTTGATCGATGGCGATGAAGTGTTGCAGGAAGAAGTGTTCGGCCCGACCACGGTGATCGTCGAAGTGGCGGACAAGGCGCAACTCAGCGCCGCGTTGAACGGTCTGCACGGGCAACTCACCGCGACGATCATTGGCGAGCAGGCGGACTTCGAGCGTTTCCCTGAGCTGACGCCGTTGCTGGAACAGAAGGTCGGGCGGATCTTGCTTAACGGCTATCCGACCGGTGTCGAAGTGTGTGATTCGATGGTGCACGGCGGGCCGTATCCGGCGACGTCCGATGCTCGTGGCACCTCGGTGGGGACGCTGGCCATCGATCGCTTCCTGCGCCCGGTATGCTTCCAGAACTACCCGGACAGCTTGCTGCCGGAGCCGCTGAAAAACGCCAATCCGCTACGCATCCAGCGCCTGGTTGATGGCAAGCCCTCGCGCGACGCGTTGTAACTGACAGCCAATACCTCCTGTGGGAGCGAGCTTGCTCGCGAATGCATTCTTTCAGTCAGCCTTTCATGGCCTGACACACCGCATTCGCGAGCAGGCTCGCTCCCACAAGGGTTCCCATAAGGCCTCTGGATCACATTGAGCTATCATTGGCCCTTTCCCCCCTAGAAAGACTGTTTGCCATGACTGCCCAAACCCTTCTCAACGCCCTCGAACACTGCGGCATGGTCGAAATCGACGGCCTGCATGCCTTCGAATTCGCCCTCGACGAAGACGACAACCTGCACATCGAGTGCATCGACGGCCGAGCGGCCAAGCATTGGGAGTTCACTCCGGCTCAGGTTGCCGCGGCAACCTTCGACGACTCTTTGCAGAGCTGGTTGATTGTCGGCTATTTCAATGAAACCAAAGCGATCGGCGAACACCGCTTGGTTTGTCATGGCGATGTAGTCAGCAGCAGCGATGACGAGGATGACACTGATGAAAATGCGTAAATTCTGGCCGCTGCTGATGGCCGGCAGCGTCAGTGCGATGGGCCTGTCCACTGCATCTGCAGAAAGCTTCCAATTGCTGGTCGGTTCCTACACCGCCAACACCAGCCAGGGTCTCTATCGCATGAACTTCGACAGCGCTACCGGCCAGATCGCCGCCAAGCCGCTGCAAGTGGTCAAGAGTGAAAATCCGTCGTGGCTGACCCTGTCCAAGGATCAGCATCGTCTGTTCGTGGTCAATGAAAACGGCCCCGGCCAGAAAGACCCGGTCGGCCGTGTCAGCAGTTATTCGATCGATCCGAAAACCCACACGTTGACCCTGATCAATCAGGTGCAGAGCCTGGGCAACGAGCCGACCCATTCGAGCCTCAGCGCTGACGCCAGCCACTTGTTCGTCAGCAACTATTCGGTGATGGAAGATCCGGGTGGAACGCTGGCAGTATTGCCGGTCGGTGCCGACGGCAAACTCAAGCCCGTTGTGCAGATGAGCGCGCACCCGGCCAGCCGGGTCAATCCTGAGCGCCAGGCCTCGAATCACGTACACTCGACGGTCTCTTCGCCGGACGGTCGCTATGTGTTCTCCAACGACCTGGGCGCGGACAAAGTCTTCATCTACCAATTCGACCCGAAAGCCAATCCGGACTTGCCGCTGACCCCGGCGAAAACCGCTTCCGTGGCGTTGCCAGCCGGCAGCGGCCCGCGTCATCTGCTGTTCAGCGCTGACGGCAAACACGCCTGGCTGACCATGGAAATGAGCGCGCAGGTCGCGGTGTTCGACTACAACGACGGCGTGCTGACCCAGACGCAACTGGTCGATCTGGCCGCCGGTCAGCCGACCTCGGACAAGGCCGGGGCCGCGTTGCACGCCTCGGCGGATGGCAAGTTCCTCTACGTCAGCAACCGTGGCACTGCCAATCAACTGATGGTGTTTGCGATTGATCCGGCGAGCGGCCAGCTCAAAGAGCTGCAAAAGCGTTCGGTGGAAGGCGATCATCCGCGCGAATTCAGCCTCGATCCAAGCGGAAAATTCCTGTTGATCGCCAACCAGAAGAGCAACGAGATTGTCGTCGTCGAGCGCGATGGCAAAACCGGCCTGCTCGGCAAAACCGTGCAGAAACTGCCGATGGACGCACCGAGCGACCTCAAGTTTCTAGTGCGACAATAAGCCACAGGCCCCGGTTTACGGGGCCTGTCTCTTTGTATTAATCGCGCTGATATCCGGTAATGCTACAAAGCATTTCAAGCGATCGACCCTCGAGCGTTAAGTTTGCTTCACGGCCCAACCGGGCAAACAAGCCAACCGAACACGAGGGTTACCACCATGAACTTCAATCTCTTCTCCGTGATTGCCGCTTCCGCCATCTCCGCCACCGTTGTGCTGCCAGCCAGTGCCAACGTTGAAATCAACAGCAAAAAATCCCACACCCAGAGCTATACCCAAAAATACCTGCAACAGAGCGCCAACTTCTATGCCGCCCTGGATCACAAAGCTCAACACTGAAATGCCCATTCTGCACAACTCCCTGTAGGAGCTGCCGAAGGCTGCGATCTTTTGATCTTGCCCTTGGGATCGTTCCCACGCTCCGCGTGGGAACGCAGCCCGTGACGCTCCGCGTCACTGGACGCAGAGCGTCCCAAGAGGCATTCCCACGCGGAGCATGGGAACGATCAGATCGCAGCCTTCGACAGCTCCTGTCCGTGTGTTTTTCACCTCACGATAGCTTTCTTCAAACCCGCAAATAGACTGGCTAAATAATCAACGAAGCTGATGTTTACTATGGCAAACCCTGAGTGGTTGCCACGGCTTTTTTGATCGATTCTGTGGGCATCGAAACATGCCCACGGGTGAACACCATGGCCAGCGCAATCATTCATTCAGCCAAACGCGGCGCCTACCTGGCCATTGGTCTTTACCTGGCTGTGGTGTTGGTCGTCAGCATCGCCTCGCAGATGGAACACAGCTTCGACGCACCGATTGAAGTCGCCCATCCTGGCATCCAGTTCGAAGTCCGCTCGCAAAGCGTGATGGTCGACCGGGCCGAACTCGCGGGAGTCGGCGGAGCATGAAAGGCTACAGACTTTGGGTCATTGCCAGTCTGGCGATCATGACCAACGGCGCTTCATTACTGGGAATAGGCCAAGGCTCGGTAGGCGCATTGGCCCGGGCCATAGAGGCCAATCACAGCATCGCGCACAACATCGAACGGGCGAATACCCTGGGGCTGATGACCGGCAATCCGCCGGTAAAAGTCTCGGCGGACTTTCTTGGCCCGTTCGAAGTGGATTGCATGGCGCTCGGCATGTGCAACGCGTTGGCGTAAAGCGCTTACTTCTTGATCGTTCCCACGCTCCGCGTGGGAATGCAGCCCCGGACGCTCCGCGTCCGATTGGAACGCAGAGCGTCCCTTGAGGCATTCCCACGCAGAGCGTGGGGAACGATCAGAGCAGGAAGGTAAGGGTTACTTTTTCATGACTGCGGTAAAGAGCTCGGATTCGAGGAAGCGCTGCAACCAGGCCTGCAATCGCGGATACGGCGTCTGCGCAAACCACTCACGATCAACATGCGCAAACTGCCGTACGAACGGCAGCAGGGCGATATCGGCCAGGCAAGGATGGTCAGCCAACAGGTAGTCGTATTCACCCAGCGTCAGATCCAGATGATGCGCAATCATTGAGCATTGCATCCGGTAGACCTCCATCGGCTCTTCGGGATAGCGCTCGGCGTATTTGTAGTGGTTCAGCGATGTTTTGAAAACCTCATCGTTGGTCTTGATCAGCATGTCCATGATGACTTGCGCACCTGGGTCATCTTTGAGCAACCAATCATCCGGATCATTCTGCGCCAACGCCCAGCGCATGATCTCCAGACTCTCGTCAATCACCCGCCCACCGGCATCCAGCACCGGCACCGTGCCCTTGGGTGAGATCGCCAGCATCTCGGCAGGCTTGGCCTTGAGGCTGACCTCAACGATCTCCACTGGCACGCCCGCATAACGGAGTGCCATCCGCGCGCGCATCGCGTACGGGCAGCGGCGGAAGGAATACAGTGTGTTCATTTCACCTCCAGTGTGCTCAAACCGTTGCCTTGACGCTGTACCTGAATCTGCACCGGAATCCGTTCATGCATTTCCTGCACGTGGGAAATTACAGCGACCTTACGGCCCTGTGCCTGCAAGCCGTCGAGCGCATCCATCGCCAGTTGCAGGGATTCCGGGTCGAGGCTGCCGAAGCCTTCATCGATAAACAGCGATTCGATTTTCAACGTGCTCGACGCCATCGACGCCAAGCCCAGTGCGAGGGCCAGAGACACCAGGAACGTCTCGCCGCCCGACAACGAATGCACCGAGCGCAGTTCGTCACCCATTTCGGTGTCCATCACCAGCAAGCCGAGCATGCTGCCGCCGCGCTTCAGGCGATAGCGTTTGACCAGTTGGCGCAGTTGCACGTTGGCGTGATGCACCAGCAAGTCGAGGTTGTAGGCCTGGGCGATCTTGCGGAAGGTGTCGCCGGTGGCTGAGCCGATCAAGGCACTGAGTCGCGCCCAGCGTTGATATTCGGCATACGCCGAGGCGATCTGCTGCGCCAGTGCCTGATTGGCGTTTTGCCGACGTTGGTCCTCGACCTGTTCGGCACGCAATTCGGCGCATTGCTGTTCGCTGACGGTGAACTGGTTTTGCAGGTCGGCGAGGGCGCTGGTCAGTTGCTCGGCATCTAGATTGCCGTTGTGCTGCGCCTGATGATCGAGCAACAGGCGATCACGCTCCTGCAACAACACCTTGGCTTGTTCGATGGCTTTTTCGTTGTGCTGCAAGCGCTGGCGCAGCTCGGCAACTTGCCCGTCATCGACCCGCAACAGATCTTCGAGGCCACCGTCATCCAGCTCCGGATGGCGGGCGCGCCAGTCGGCAATTTTGCCGGCAAGATCCTGTTCTTCGATTTCCAGCGCCTGCAAACGCTCTTGCTGCGCCTTGAGTTCGGCGGCGATCTGCACGAGCTGCGTGCGCACGTTTTGCAGTTCCTGCGCAGTGCCGGTTTCGGCGTTGCGCGCCTGTTCGACCGCTTGCTCGAGTTGCTGCTGCCAGTGCTCGGCGCTGCTGTTTTCGCCAAGCAATTGTGCGAGTTTCTGCTGGCAGGCTTGCTGTTGCCCGGTCAGCGCAGTGAATTGCTGTTCGGCGCTGAGCGACTGCTGCGTACGGGTTTGCTGGCGATCCTGTTCTTTTTCCAGCGTCTGTTGCCGCTGTTGCTGCTCGGCCTGCTCTTCCTTCTGCTGGTCGACTTGCGCCAAGCGCTCGGTGATCTGCCGGTCAAGCTGCATGAACGTTGCCGCCGGCTCCTGGCGCAGGGCTTCAAGGGTATCGGCCGGCAGCAGATTGCCGAACGCCGCCAGCTCTTCATCGAGACGCTGGCGGTCGCTGCTCAACTCGCGCTGCTGATTGCTCAGGTGTTGCGCGGCCTGCTGATGCGCGGTTTCGGCCTGACGCAATTGCTGGGTCAGACGCGCGGCATCCTGTTGCAGGGTGAGCAGGGCGCTCTGGCGTTGTTCGTCCTGGGTGATGCTCTGCTTCAGTTGATCGTTCTGGCGGGACAGCCAGGCATCGCGCTTGTCGGCGTCCTGATTGAACAACTGCGCGGCCAGCGGATGCGCGTCGAGGCTTGGCGCCAATGCTTGCTGCCGGGCGGCCAGTTGTTCTTGCTGTTGCAGCAGTTCTTTCTGTTGAGCGATGACACCAACCACTTCAGCGCGCAGTTCTGTGAGCTTTTCCTTGAGCTGATCAACCACCTGCTGGGCGTTGGCCTGCTCGCTTTCATCGTGGCGACCGAGGCTTTGCAGCAGTGCTTCCGGTTGATGATATGGATGTTCGCTGCTGCCACAGACCGGGCACGGCTGATCGTCCTGCAACTGCGCACGCAACTCTTCGACGCTGGCACTGCGCGCCAGACGCTGGCGCTCAAGCAGTTCGCGGGTGACGTTGAGGGTTTGCTCGGCGACAGCCAGATCGGCTTTGCTTTTCACGCCGTCCTGAGTCAGACGTTCGCGTTCCTGCTGGGCGCTGAGCTGACGCTGTTGCAACTCGGCGCTGTGCTGGTCCAGATCCTGTTGCGTGGCCCACAGGCGCGACAGGTCTTCGAAGGCGCGCAGTTGTTTGCGGTTGTCCTGCAGCAGTGTGCCGAGAATGCCGATCTGCTCGGCGACCGCATCAGGTTCGGCGCCGGCCTCTTTGAACAGCACTTCCAGTTGCTGCTTCTGCGTGGTCAGTTCTGCGGCGCTGCGCGTAGCGTTCTGTTCGAGGCCCGCCAGTTCCGCCTGACCCTTGTTCAAGCGATTGCCGATCAGCATCAGCTGTTGCAGGCGATCGCGGTAGGCATTCCATGCATCACTCAACGGTGCCAGATGCGCGCTTTGCTCAAGTTCGGCGGCAATGCGTTGCAGGCGTTCGGCGACCTGGGTCTGTTTTTCCTGCAAGGCTTGAATGGCGTTCTGGCCTTCGCTGCAAGCCTGCTGCACATTGAGCCTGGCTTCGGCACTTTGCGCGACATCCTTGGCCAGGCGGGCGAGGGTGCTTTGTTCTTCAAAAGCCTGACGCAACAGCGGCGCGTTTTCGCTTTGCCGTTGTTGCGCTTCGCTCAGCGCAACTTTCGCCGCGTCGAGATTTTGTTCCAGTTGCGTCTGCCGCTCAGTCAGTTCGGCGTACTGCTGCGTGTGCGCGGCTATTTGCGCGGCCAACGGCGTCAGCAGCGCATCGAGTTGCGTTTTGCGGGCGAACTGATGCCGCTGCGGGCCGAGCTGCTCCAGGCGCGTCAGTTTCAGCCGCTCGCCGGCCAGACCCTCCGATTGCTGCTGGGCACTGTGCAGTTGCTCGGCGGCGGCTTGCTGCGCATCCTGCAACACACGCAAATCCTTGAGCCAGCCGTGTTGCTGTTCAAGCTGTTTGAGCTGCGCCTGCTGCAATTTCAACTGCTGTTGCGCGGCGTTGAAGCGCTCGTCCAGTTCAGCCCGGGCTTCGGGCGCCAGTGGCGTGACGCCGGTGGCTTGATCCTGCAACAGCTTGTGCGCTTCGCGGGCCTCCTTGGTCTTGTCGAAGGCGCGGCGGCCGAGGCGGGTATACAGCGCCGTGTCGGTGAGTTTTTCCAGCAGTTCGCTGCGGTCGTTGTCGTCGGCTTTCAGGAATGCGCTGAACTCGCTCTGCGCCAGCAACACGGCGCGGGTGAATTGTTCGAAGTTCAGGCCGAGCGCGGCTTCCAGTTGAGTTTTGTATTCGCCTTTCTGGCTGGCGAGCAGTTGATCCTGGTCGATATCGCGCAGGCTCTGACGACTGGCCTGCAACTTGCCGCCGGCCTTCTCGCGGGCGCGGTTGGCTTCCCAGCGCGCCCGATAGCGACGGCCATCGACGCCGACGAAATCCACTTCGGCATAACCTTCGCCGGTGCCACGCCGCAGCAGGGTGCGCGGGTCGCCAGTGGCAATTTCGCCGTCGGCGTCAGGGACTTTCGCATCGCGGCTGGTGTTGTTCAGACGCGGCACAGTGCCGAACAGCGCCAGACACAACGCGTCAAGCAGGGTGCTTTTACCGGCGCCGGTCGGGCCGGTAATCGCGAACAAACCGGCACTGGCCAGCGGTTCAGCGGTGAAATCGATTTCGAACGGGCCCGCCAGCGAGGCGAGGTTCTTCAAACGAATGGCGAGAATTTTCATGGCTGCTCGCCCTCCAGTTGTACGTCCTGCAGCAGTTCAGCGAAGTCCTTCAGCGTCTGCTCATCGACCTCGCTGCCGTAGTTATCGAGCCAGGCGCGGCTGAACAGTTCTTGCGGGGTGAGCTGGTCGAGTTCGATCAGCGCGGTGCCATCCTCCTCGCCGTCAGCGCCACGCTTGCCGGCGTATTCAGCGGCGATGCGCACAAGGCGCACGGCTTTGCCTTGCAGGGCGCTTTCGACTTGATGGCGCAGATCCGGCTGTGGCTCGTCGAGGATTACGCGCACTTCCAGCCACGGTTGCCGCTGGGTTTCAGCGAGCAGATCGATGTTCGGCAGATCGGCCAGCTGCAGCAGAATCTCCGCCAACGGTGCCGGGCCGATGCGTTGCAGATTGACCGAGCGCGGGATCAGTTTCGGCTCGACGCTGACCAGGGTTTCGCCGTCGAGGGTGACGTCGAGAATCTGGTGCTGATAGCCAATCTCCGAGAACGACAACGGAATCGGCGAACCGCTGTAGCGAATGCGCTCTTCACCATTGACCTTCTGCGGCTTGTGCAAATGGCCGAGGGCGACATAGCTGATGCTCGGCCCGAACAGACTGGCGGGCAGGGCTTCGGCGTTGCCAATGATCAGGCTGCGCTCGGAGTCTTCCGACACCGAGCCGCCGGCCATGTGCGCGTGACTGATGGCGATAAGCGCCTGACCGGGTTGGCGCTTGGCATTGGCGGCTTCGATCAGCCATTCGTGCACCTGACCGATGCCACGCAAATAGTTGTCGCCCAGATGCGCGCCGGTGACTTCCGCCGGGCGCAGAAACGGCAACGCCAGGCACCACGCCGCAATTTCCCCTTGGGCATTCGGCAGCGGCAGCAACAAACGCTCGGCATCGAGTTGGCCGTCATCCAGCCACAACACCCGTCCCAGCGCATGGGTGCGCAAACGGCGCATCAGCGGCGCAGGCAGTTCGATCCGCGAGCCGGAATCGTGGTTGCCGGCGATCATCACGATGGTCAGCAGCGGCTGCTGTTCGTGGGCGCTGACGATGAAATCGTAGAGGCGTTCCTGAGCTTTGACCGGCGGATTGACCGTGTCGAAGATGTCCCCGGCAATCAGCAGCACATCCGGCTGCGCCAGTTGCAGTTGGCGCAGCAGCCATTCTAGAAAACAGGCGTGCTCGAAATCGCGCTCCTGGCCATGCAGGTTTTGCCCAAGGTGCCAGTCGGAGGTGTGGAACAGACGCAAGGTGGACTCCGCATGTCGATCAGAAAAGAGCCGCAGGGTAGAAAGGGCGGCGAAAAGAAAGGGAGTTTACTGGCAAATCACCCCCCTTGCTGTGCCGCGTGCCCAACTGCGCCCACTTCGGCAAAAATTTCCGTGATCGGGCGGTACGGCTGGCGCTTTTGCATTTGCCGCACTTGTTCACTTAACCGCAGTAGTTCTTCGCTAGGTTTAGCCCATTGGTCTTGCGGCAGCGGTTCCGACCATTCGCGCATGACGTCGGGCAGCGCCTGTTTGCCGATTCTTTCGAGGCGGCGCACTTCCCATTCGACGAGGTGGTTGGGAATCGTCCACAAGGTCATGACGTGGTAGAGGTACCAGAAAAAGCCCGACAGCCTTGTTCGTGTGCCTTCGCGGATTTGCTGGTGCATGCGCGCGCGGGCGTTGCGAAAGGTGTGCAGGCCTTCGTGGGCTGGGTCGTCCGGGCCTTGGAGGTCTTGCAGGTCCTGAATGGATTTGAGGTCGTTGACCTCGTATTCCATGTAGCCGCGAATCGCCTCCCAGTGGCTGATCGCGAGTGGCAGGCCGGCGCATTGGAATTCTAGGCTGGTGAGGGTTTCGCCTTGGTAGAAACCGATGCCCATGCCGTATTGGCGGTGGATGCCGTATTGGGTCGCGCCTTGGGCTTCGATGATCCAGGCGGAGAGGGATTCCCAGGGGACGAAGACGGGCTCGGTTTCGCCTGCGGGCATAAAGCAGACTTCGCGGCGTTGGCGGTTGAAGCGGGTTGGGATGAGGGTGGCGCGTTTTTTGTGGTTGTGGTGCCAGACAGCGAGTCCTATGGACAGCATGGCAAATGCGGTCAGCAATCCTAGTTTTGATGACGGAAAAAATAATTGCTCCGCAAACTCCCAGGAATACAGCCAGTCGTACCCCAACACGAGACCAAAACAAAAACTAAATATAGGCAGCAAGACGGACCACATAAAGGTCATTGTTAATGGACCACCTAAAGTCATCTGCCACATAAAAACTTGGGGTCCCCCCGCCCCGAAGTCCATAAAAACGTCATTCAATTCACCAATATATGGGCTGTAGGGCGGCAGAGATGTTGGAAACGGTAAGGGCGCGAGATAGGTAATTTTTCCGCTCGGAAACGGTTCGATATCTCCAGCTTTTTTAGATTGCTTAAAATGCAGTGCGGATGCGGGCGGACAGGATTTATTCGGCATGGTCGGACTGCTCCAAAAACTGGGCTTCAACCAGTAACATGGGCGGGTTTTCCTTGACGATTTGAGGTGTGACTACATCGAAATGCCCTTCATCCCTTGGATCTAGATGTATGACGCGTGTCCGCGCGGCCCACTCGCCTTTGTCGTTCAGTTTTTGAATACAAACTGCCAGTTCCAGCGTTTCTTTCGCAGGGATGAACTCAGAATCTGGATCCACCGGGTACTGAAGACAGAGCACCAACCCCTCGGGCGATGACTTGACGAGGCGCAGGCTGCTTAAAATCTCATCGCTGATCACATCCTTTCGCTCTCGCGGTGCTCCTCGACTATGCAAGGGAATGGAAATACGGTGCGCGCCGATGCCTAATCGATACTTCGATTTGCCTCCAAAGGGAGGCTGGAGATCACTTAACGTCAGTCTTGGCAGCACCAGATGGATATCGCTGGCTTTGGCTTTGAACAGCAGGTTTTTCAACCAAGAATCGTGCGGATTTAGGCCAAGTTGCGCATAAGGCGCATGTATCAGAAAAGCCAGATAACTTTGATAGTCCTCCAGTGAATGATCCCCGCGCATCCCTGTGTCCCGGCTCCAAGGCGTGATTTTCAGCCACTTGTCGTGGACGCTAAGGTTGTAGCGGTTGAAAAGCCAGGTGCCACTGAGTTCCAGCACTGTGAACAAGGCACCGGCCAGATTGAAGCGAAAAAACACGGTGGAAAGACGTGTGCCGGCGGCGGCCCATGCAGCTGTTCTTGCTGCCCTATTTGGTGCGGAAAATACGGTATAACCCGCGTGTAAGGTGTTGCTTAAACCGTAAGCATTAGCGGCCGTCATTCCACCAGCACCTAGTGTCGCCAACGCGGCTGCACCTTGCTCCGAATAGTTGCCAGTGCGAATTGCCTGCTGCCAACTTTCAATTTGTTTTTTGAGACTGATTGCTGAGGACAACAAACCAAGACCATAAGTGAACATGCCTAACCCAACATGCAACTTACCCAACTGCACATTTACATGCTGCATAGCATGGGGTTGAAGCGCAGCAATAAGCGCAGTACTACGAGCTTTCAAAGCCGTATCAGCGAGACTCTGCGCTGCAGTGAATCCAGCACCTCCAGTCGTAGCTACCGCAGACAAAATCGGGCCGATAGTTCGTTTGTTCTTTGACTGCCTGAGCGTTTCCTTAAAAACCCCCACCAAATTCACCACCTGCACCAAAACCACCACCAACCCCATCCCTTCCGTCCTCACCAAACTCCCCGTCGACACCCCAGTCACGCCCAACCGAATATTCCCCAACAAACTCCTCAACTCCCCCTGCTGCGCCGGCGGAAACACCACCGTCACCCCCGCTCTTGCAGGCGTTGCGCCATACAAGCGCGCCGAGCGATCCGGCAGTTCTTCGATCGGGCTCAACGCCGCTGCCAAACGTCCTTCGAACAGCGCCAATTGCGCCCGCACCCGCACGATTTCTTCCTGTAATTCCACCGCCCGCGCCGTTTTGTGGCCCTGGCGATTTTTGTTGTGGGTGAGCTGGTTGCGTTCGCGATTGAGGGTTTTCAGGTATTCGCGTTCTCTGAGCAATTCCTTGATCGCGCCTTGCAACGCGGTCTGTTCCGCCGGGCTGGCGACGGTGAAGGTCACGCCGCTGGTTCTGGCCGCGTCGAAGAGGCGCAGGCGCAAAGCTTTGGGCAGGCGCTGAAACAGTTCTTCCAGCTCGGGGATTTTCTCGCCCGACAGGTCGAAGCCTTCCAGTACGCGGTTCAAGCCCAGGTTCAGTGCCGGGCTGTAGGTGTCCTGCACGGCTGCCGCGACGACGCGAGTGTGTTCGGGCAGTTCGTCGAGGGCCGGCAACTGCGGATGCTCGACTTTGCGCAGTTTGGCCAGCCATTCTGGCAGGTTGTTGAACATCGCCATGCCGGCGTTGAACAGCGTTGAATATTGCCCGGCTTGCAGGGTTTGCAGGCGCAGCGGCAAGGTGTAGAACAACGTGCGGGTCATTTCCGGGTGCTGTTCGAGAAAACCGAGCATCTGTTCGCTGGCCGCGTCGCTGCGGCACAGGTCCTTGAGGCAGGCGTATTCGGTGCTGAGGGCTTGGCCGATTTGCACCGCCACTTGCGCGTCGTAATACCAGGCCGAACGATGGAAGCGCCCGGCGACCAGCAGTTGCGTGCGGTCGGCGGTGATGCGTTCGAGCAGGCGGTTCCAGCGGCCGAGGTTGTCGCGGTGACGGTTGAGGACTTCGTCCATCGCCGGGCGGTCGATCAGGTCGTTGATGCCGCGTTTGCCGCTGAGGATCGGCCCGTCGAGCACGTCGCGCATGCGCCGATCCTGATCCTTGCCGAGGTCGACCAGTGTCGAAAGGTGCCGTTCGACAAAGTCTCGCGGGGCGACTTCGGCAAAATACTCGCGCGTATAAAAACGTCGATCCGCCTCGGCGGTAGCGCGACCATAAGCCTTGGCGTCCGGCGCTAAACCATCGAATCGATTTAACGCCAACGCATCATCAAGGGCTTTTTCGCGAAGTTGCGAAAGCTCTGGCGATACTTCCGCAGAAGCAGGTTCAACCGTGCCGCCCTTGTTCAAATACTCAAGCAACGCCTTGCGGGTATTTTCCCGATCCGGCTCGGGCAGTTGCTCCAGCTCGGCATAAAACGCCTTTGCCTGCGGATCGTCACTGGCCTTGGCCAAATTATCGAAATCTTCGCTGCCGAGCTGGCTCAGGGACTCGATGTAACTGGCCAGCAGATAATCACGTTCATTGTTGCCGCTGTTGCTCCACTCTTCGACCCAGCCGACCACGACATCCTGATACTCGGCCAGATCACGCATCACCCCCAAGTCATCATTGACCAGCAGAAACAGCGTGTCGTCCTGATAAGGCCCGCGCACCCGACCGAGAAACTCGCCGATGTGCGCCTCGCGAAAGCGTCGCGGCTGTTCCCACAGATACGGTTCGCGTTCGTGCTCCGGCGCATCGCTGACCTGCACCGCCGGCATCCGCACCGCATCGGTCTCGGCAACCGGTTCAGCCTCCACCGCCACCTCCGCCAGCCATTGTCGGGTCTGCTCGACGGTCAACAAGTGCTCGCCGCCAACCAGGCAATTGACCGGCCCCAGATCGACCGCCTGCATGAAGTGCTCGCGCTCTGCCATGCTGTCCAGCACCTGCTGGCACTTGGCAGCGCTCAGTTGCACCTCGGCAAACGTCACGTACAGCGTGCTCTTGCGC
Organism: Pseudomonas sp. AC169; assembly: GCF_979258515.1. Classification (NCBI taxonomy): domain Bacteria; kingdom Pseudomonadati; phylum Pseudomonadota; class Gammaproteobacteria; order Pseudomonadales; family Pseudomonadaceae; genus Pseudomonas; species Pseudomonas sp. AC169. The sequence goes on from NZ_OZ409866.1 coordinate 5,411,076, forward strand.
GAAAAGATCAACGCTGGACGCTCTTCGATCGCTGCACGCTGATCTTCCGTGACGGTTTTACCTTGGTGCAGCAGCGCGGTGACGATGCCGTCGAGTACGCGATATTCGTACAACTCGCCACCGAGGCTGTCGATGATGTACAGCCAGCCATCGCGCAACCGGCGAATGCCCATTGGCCGCGCGGTCAGGACATACGGCAACTGCAACTCGGCAACCGGGTCGTAAGCTCTTTCCACCAGGCCATAGGCCAACGGCAACAGTTGCACATGGGTTTGCCGCAGCGGGCAAGCGCCAGGAGAACCGATGGGGGTTTTGGACGCGGCGGCAGCTGCGAGGTTGGCGGGATGGGTTCTGGACATTCATGTTTTCCTGTCTCTTTTCGAGACAGGGAACTGTGAATGTATCCAGAATCTACAGCAGTCAGACGTTTCTAAGTTTTGCGTAGGATGCGATCAGTCAGGAAAAGGCGTACGCCCTAAAATCCAGAATCCTACAGAGATTACTTAGGGTACAAGGGCGGCAATCCGCTTTCGCCCACCGGATCCTGCACCCGTTCCGCCGCCGGAATGGTGCGGATCGCCCGCCACAAATCCTCACCCTGCCAATGCTGACCGGTTTCGCTGTAGAGCGCGCCGTTGAGTCCGTCGAGGGCATCCGACAACGGCACAAACCGCGCCGCCATGTCCGCCAGCGTTTCCGGCTGCTGCCGCGCCCACGCATCCAATGCCTGCCGCGTCGCTTGCGGGTCATTGGCCTGGCTCGCTCGCTTGATGTCATCCATCAGTGTGCGCGGGCTCGGGCCGGTTTGTGCGGCGCGATGCACCGCCGGTTGCCAGCGTGCGCGCCACCACAGGCCGAAGCCGAGGAGGGTGGTGCAGGCCAGAATCAGGGTGCTGAGTTTCCACCACCACAACACATCGTTATCGACGGCGCTCACTTGCAGATTGCCGGCCGGGGTGTCGACTTGCAGGCTCGGGTTGTTGGCCACTTGCAGGGTGCGCGCGGGCAGGCTGCTGTGTTCCAGATGGTCTTCGAAGGTGTTCCACCAGACCACGTCCACCGTCGGTAAATCGATGGCGCCGCTGCGACTTGGCACCAGCGCTTCGCGTTCTTCACGGCTGCCGACAATGCCTCGGTCAGTGCTCTGGTTGCTCAGCACCGGTTGATCGGGGTAGCGGCGCAGGCCGTTGACGTCGGTGGCGGGCAGCGCTGGCAGTTGCGAGGCAGCCAGACCTTCGACTTTCAACGTCAGGCTGCGGGTCAGGGAATCGCCGACCTGAGTGTGTTCCGGTTCCGGGTTCCAGCTTTCACTCAGACTCAGGCTGCGCGCGGGCAACCAAGGCGCGTCGACCGGGTAGGTCAAGGGTTTGGGTTTGACGGTCAGCGGGATTTCAGAAGAACTGACGCGCATCAGTTTGCCCGGCTTCGGCCCCTGCGCATTGGCGTCCTGAGTCGGCTGTGTATCGACCAGCGTCGCGCTGAACGTTTGCGGGGCAATGGTCAGCAAACCGCTGTGCTGCGGGTAGATCGCATAGCGCATCTCGATCACGCCGTGGCGCACACCGTTGAGGTCTTTTTCGTAGGTGCGCGTGTCGCCCAGTTGCTCGATGCGCGCATCGGCAATTTGCAGCGGCGTCAGGCTGCTGTCGTCGTACAGCGACACCGAGTGGTAGATGCGTAAAGTCAGGATCGCCTGTGCCTGTACATAGACGCTGGACTGATCGAGGCTGGCCTCGATGAACACCGGATCAAGGCTGTTCTTGTTCTCGCGGGTATCGCTTTCGACCACTTGCACGGTGATCGGCTGGCTCTGCGCATCGCCCAGTTGCAGCGGCGGGATCACCACGCTGCCGTTCTCTTTCGGCAGCAGGGTGATGATCCAGCGCGTGGTCGCGCGGTTGTCGCCATTGAGGGTGTTGAGCTGGTTGACCTGCCGCGTGCCGCGCACTTCGAACAACGCTTCCAGTGCGGTCAGATCGGGTTTGCCGAACTGGGTGACGTCGCTGGTTTCGAGGGTGAGTTCGACCGTCTCGCCGGAGTTCAGGCGACTGCGATCCACGCTGGCCGTCAACTCGGCCGCCTGGGCGGTGGCCGTGCAGAGCAGCAGGGGCAGCAAGAGAGCGGTGAAGCGGGTCATCGAGTGTTTTCCTGATCCTGATGTTGTTGCTGTTCGTACCAGAATTTGCGGCGCAGCAGTTCGCCCGGGTCGTCCGGGATCTTGCCCAGCCATTGTTCCAGCGCCTGACGTTGCTCGCCTTCGAGGTTGTCCTCGCTCGGGCGCAGCGTTGGCACGGTGTCCGTTTGTTCTTCTTCGTCGCTGCCCGGCACCTCGTTGGGGCCAGGCTGCGGCGGGGTGGTCGGTGGCGGTTCGCTGGCCGTCTCGGCGGGTTGCGCCTCGCTCTGGGTTTCACTTTTTACCGCCGGTGGCGGTGCAGTCGCGGGCGGTGATTCATCGCCGGGCAGACTTTGTTCGTTCGGTTTGCTTTGCGCTTCGGCGGGCGGCGGTGGGGTTTTCTGCTTGAGCAGATTTTCCACCAGCGCCTTGTTGGTCTGCGCTGGACGCAGATCCGGTTGCAGTTCCAGGGCCTGTTCATAGGCGTCGATTGCCGCTTCCAGCTCACCACTTTTTGCCAGCGCGTTGCCACGATTGTAGTGGGCGCGGGCATCGCTGCCTTCGGCGAAACGCTGAGCGGCGCCACTGTAGTCGCCGGCCTCGTACAACGCCACCCCTTGCCATTGATGATCGTCAAAATGCGCCGCTGCTTCGGCCGGACGCTTCTGTTTTAGCAGATGCAAGCCTTGTTGATCGGGGCGCAGCCACAGGTCTTCGAAGTCGAAAGCGTAGCTCGGCTGCGGCAAGCAAAACAGCAACGGCAGGCAGAACAACCAGCCACGTCGTCCGGCGCAAGCGGCGAGCAGCAACAGCGGCAACAGCAACCAGTAACCCTGATCGGCCCAGGTATCCAGGCGCACGGTCTGGCCGTCGTCGCGCAGGCTGCGTGGACCGCTGAGCAGGCCGAGTGCGCCCAGATCCGCTTCGTCGAGGCGGGCAGGGTGGTATTCGCCGCCGACGCTATTGAGGAACGTTGCGAGGCCCGGACTGTCGAGTTGCGGCACGCGGATCGCGCCCTGGTCGTCCTTGAGGAAACTGCCGTCCTCTTGAGCAATCGGTGCACCCTCGGCGGTGCCGACGCCGAGCATCAACAGTTGTGCCGACTGTCCGCTGAGTGCGCGGCGAATGCCTTGGCGTTCCTGGTCATCCAGCGATGAGCCGATCAGCAGAATCCGCCCCTGACCGAGCGCGCCCTGTTTCAGCAGGGCCAGCGCTTTACTCACTGCCAGATCGGCGCGATGGCCGCTTTCCGGCATCAGCGAAGGCTTGAGCGCATCGAGCAAATTGCGGCTGGTCGCCAGGTCATCCGACAGCGGTACGAGAGTGTGCGCGCTGCCGGCGTAAACGACGATGGCGGTCTGCGCATCGCTGCGCGCCTGCAACAGATCGAACAGCTTGCGCCGCGCCTGCTCCAAGCGCGTGGGTGGCGAGTCGGTGGCGAGCATTTCCGGGGTCAGTTCCAGCACCACCACCAGCGGATCGGCGGGTTTCTGACTGGTCTGTTCGACGCGCTCCCAGCTTGGTCCGAGCAGCGCCAGAATGGTCAGCAACCACGCCAGGCCGAGGGCGATCCACGGCAATTTGCTGTCACGGCCATTGCCGCCGCTGAGCAGGGTGGCATGAAACGCCGGCGGCAAAATCATCTGCCAGCGCCCGGCGCGTTTCTGCCGGTGCCAGAGCTGCCTGATCAGCCAGCCCAGCACCGGCAGCAAAAGCAACCACCACGGACGGAACCAGTGCGGCCAGAGCGCGATCATCGGCGCCTCCGCAGACGCAGGCGCTTGAGGCGCTCGCGCCAGTCAGGCAACGGACTTTGCAGATACAGCTCCTTGGTGAACAGCCGTTGCAGCGGGTTGTCCGGCCATAATTCACGGGCGACCAGCAACAGGCTCAACCATAGGGCCAGCGCCAACGGCCAGTGATACAAGGCTTGCGCCGGACGGGCCTGGGTCGGTTGTTGAGTCACCGGTTCGAGTTGATCGAGGGTGTCCTTGATCGCTTGCAGTTCTTTGCCATCGTGGGCGCGGAAATATTGCCCGCCGGTGACTTCGGCGATGGCTTTGAGTGCCGGCTCGTCGAGGTCGAGGCTCGGATTGACCCCAAGCAAACCGGTCGAGCCGCTGTCCTCAGGATTGGCGCCGATGCCGATCGGGTAGATCTTTACGCCTTCGCTGGCGGCCAGTTTCGCTGCGGTCAGCGGATCGATTTCGCCACCGTTGTTGGCGCCGTCGGTGACCAGAATCAGCACGCGACTTTGCGCCGGGCGCATGCGCAGGCGTTTCAGGCCGAGACCGATGGCGTCGCCAATGGCGGTGTTCTTGCCGGCAATGCCAATCCGTGCTTCATCCAGCCAGACACGCACAGTGCGGCGGTCAAAGGTCAATGGCGCTTGCAGATACGCCTGACTGCCGAACAGGATCAGGCCGACACGATCACCATCGCGGCTTTCGAGGAAATCACCGAGCAGATGCTGCACCAGCGACAGGCGACTGACTTCTTCGTCCTGCCACTGCATATCGGGGAAATCCATCGAGCCGGACACGTCCACCGCGACCAGCAGATCACGCCCGCTGGCGGCGATCGGCAGCGGTTCGCCGAGCCATTGCGGGCGGGCGGCAGCGGTCAGCAGCAACAGCCACAACAGCATGAACGGTGCCTGTTGCCGCCACGCCGGCAGATTGGCGCGGGCGCGACGACGGGCGAGGCCTTCCAGATCGGCGAGGAAGCTGACTTTCAGCGCCGGCTCGCCGCTGTCGGCCACTGGCAGCACAAGGCGCATCAGCCACGGCAGCGGCACCAGCACAAAGATCCACGGCCAGGCGAACTCAAACATGTTTGCGAATCCACGTGTCGACCGCTTGGGTCAGGCCGGCGATGGCTTTGTCATCGAGTTTGCATTCCGGTTTGTAGGCGCCTTCGACCAGCACCATCCAGCGGGTCAGACCGGCCGCCGGGCAACGATTGTCGAGGAAGGCCAGCCATTTGCGGCCATTGAGTGTGTGGCTCTGGCTGTACGGATAGTGGTTGCGGCACAGGCGTTTGAGCAGGCCGTTGAGTTGTTGCAGCCAGGCACCGGCCGGGGCGCCGTCGTAAGGTTTGGGCATTTGTGCGAGTTCAGCGAGGGCGGCGATGCGCACCGGGTCGAGCGGCTGTTCTGCACGCACAATCGGGCGTTTCTTCATCGGAATGAAACGGCGCAGGCGCCACACGGCGAAACCCAGCAGCGGCAGCAACAAAAGCAGCAACCACCAGCCCGGCGCCGGTGGCCAGAAAGCAATCGGTGGCGGTGAGATCAACGGTTGCAGTTGTTCGAGGCCGTTCATCGACCTTTCCCCGGACGCTGCGGATTAAGGAATTCGCGCATCTGCTCGACCATTTCACTTTGCGTGCTCAGCGGCATCAACAGCACCCGCAGCTTCTGCGCGAGCAATTCCCAGCGCGCGATGCGTGCTTCGGCCTGGGCGCGATAGGTCTGGCGCAGCTCGAAGTTCAACGTGTCGAGTTCCAGTTGCGCACCGCGTTGGGCGAATCGCAACAGTCCGGCGGCAGGCAGGGCGTGATCCAGCGGATCGGACAGCGGCAACATCAGCAGATCGCAATGACGCGAGAGCAGGCTCAGTTGCTGCTCGGCGCTGTCGGACAACGCGCGCTCATCGCAAATAACGATCACCAGACTGCCCGGGCGCAGCACTTCACGGGCCCGGCGCAACGCCACGCCAAACGCATCGCGATCCGGCTCACGTTCGCTGTGCAGCGACTGATTGACCTTGACCAGACGGTTGAGCAATTGCAGCAGGCTCTGTTTGCTGCGCCGCGGTTTGATTTCGTAGTGCTCGTTGTCGCCGAACACCAGTCCGCCAACCCGGTCGTTATGGCCGAGCGCGGCCCAGCCGATCAACGCTGCCGCTTGCGCCGCCAGCACCGATTTGAACATCAGCCCGGAGCCGAAAAACAGCCGCGTGCTTTGCTCGACCATGATGAAAATCGGCCGCTCGCGTTCTTCATGGAACAGCTTGGTGTGCGGCTCCTGCGTACGCGCGGTCACGCGCCAGTCGATAGTGCGCACATCGTCGCCGGCCTGATAGACCCGCACCTGATCGAAGTCGACGCCACGGCCACGGAATTTCGAATGATGCAGGCCGATCAGCGGGCTGCGCTGACTCGGCGTGGAAAACAGCTGCACTTCACGCACGCGGTGGCGCATCTCGATCAGCTCGGCGAGGCTGACGCGAATACCCGGTTCGGAAGAGAGGGGGGCGTTCATGGGGGTCAAGCGACGGCTACGACGTCGAGAATCCGCTGCACCACCCGATCCTGATCGATGCCGGCGGCTTCGGCTTCAAACGACAAAATGATGCGGTGACGCAACACGTCGAACAGCACCGCTTGAATGTCTTCCGGGCTGACAAAATCTCGACCGGCCAGCCAGGCGTGGGCGCGGGCGCAGCGGTCAAGGGCGATCGAGCCACGCGGGCTGGCGCCATAGGCGATCCACTCGGCCATTTCCGGGTCGAACTTGGCCGGGTTGCGCGTGGCCATGACCAGTTGCACCAGGTATTCCTCCACAGCGTCGGCCATATACAGGCCGAGGATTTCCTTGCGCGCGGCGAAGATCGCCTGCTGGCTGACGCGGCGCTCGGGCTTGGTCTCACCGTTCAGCGCTTCGCCACGAGCCTGCTGGAGGATGCGGCGTTCGACGGCAGCGTCCGGGAAACCGATTTTCACGTGCATCAGGAAACGGTCGAGTTGCGCTTCCGGCAGCGGATAGGTGCCTTCCTGCTCGATCGGGTTCTGCGTGGCCATCACCAGAAACAGTGGCGACAGTTCATAGGTGCTGCGGCCGACACTGACCTGACGCTCAGCCATGGCTTCGAGCAGTGCCGATTGCACCTTGGCCGGGGCGCGGTTGATTTCGTCCGCCAGCACCAGGTTGTGGAAGATCGGTCCTTGCTGGAACACGAAACTGCCGGTTTCCGGGCGATAGATCTCGGTGCCGGTGATGTCGGCCGGCAGCAGGTCAGGGGTGAACTGGATGCGATGGAACTGGGCTTCGATGCCCTCGGCGAGTTCTTTGATCGCTTTGGTCTTGGCCAGACCCGGCGCACCCTCGACCAGCATGTGGCCGTCGGCGAGCAGGGCGATGAGCAAACGCTCGATGAGTTTTTCCTGGCCGAGAATCTGCGTTGAAAGAAAGGTTCGCAGCGCCAGCAGCGCTTCACGATGTTCCATCGGTGACTGTTCCTGGAAAGGGGTGGCCACCGGCGTTCGGATAACGCCGGGGCTGGGGGCGTTACTTTAATCCATCGCGGGGGGTGGCGACTAACGGCATTTTGCGCAAAGTGCGGGAAATGATTGGGGGAATTGTTGGATTTTTGTAGTGCCGCAGAGGGGCAGTGTTCTTTGGACCCCTTCGCGAGCAGGCTCGCTCCCAAATTTTGAGCGGCGTACATCCGTCAATGTGGGAGCGAGCCTGCCCGCGAAGGGGCCAGCCCAGACACCATCAAACTTCGTTAATGAAGGTGCCAGTCCCATCAAGGATATTCGTCAAGGTCTCGACCACCTCATCCATATCCACCATATCCGGGTTAAAGCTGATCTCCAGCACATCATCCCCATTCAAAGCATCAGCATCCGCCGCCGCAATCTCGATCTTCAGCAGAGTCGAGGTCAGGGTGACTTTTACGCCGTCGAGCGTCGAAGGCTCGCCATCCAGGGTGATCTCCAGCTCATCCTCATCCGGATAGCGGCTCATCAAAAACATATCGCCCTTGTCGCTATGGCAGCAGAGCATGGCCATGTTGTCTTCTTCGTCATCGCATGGGTTGACGATGAGTAGGGCGGTGGTCATGTGCATGGGGGAATTCCTGGTTAGACGGGCGCGACGGATGCGCCAAAGAATTGATTTTGCCAGCCGAATGAATATTTTGCTGCCCTGGCTGCGGGATTTCTGTTTTTTGCTCCACCATTTTTTTACAAAACGGCAGGGAATATAGAAAAAGCAGCGATGCAGCATGAAAGGAACCATGAAGTATAGAAAAAACGACATGGCTGAATAATAAATAGAGAAGAAAACTGCATTGAGCCCGAAGAGTCTTCCGTACTTGCCCGTCGCTGTGGCCAGGTCTTTTGAAGTCAGATAAAAACCCCATACATAAAGTATGAAAAGAAGTGTGCCTCCAGTGAGAATGGCTAGGTATCGCTTGAGTGTCATTTTGTCAAATTGTGTGGGGTCGAACTCTGTTGTGAAGGTTTGATAGGTTGAGCGGATGGCTAACAATGGCCCGAATATGGCGACATAATTTGCGGCTGCCTTTGAGCTGAAGGGGAAAAGAGATGACCAGAACCCGATCATGCCAAATAGCTGGTTATCTATGAATGCATTGATGGCAATATCCAGGCTGGTTTGAGGTTGCGCGGGAAGTAACAGACTTATTAGGAAAATTGGAATGCAAAAAATCCCGAATGCCGACAGGAACGAAGTTGGGTTGAATTTTTTTTCAGTCATAAAGGGATCCCGGCCCACCGCGGCTGTAATAAGTTAGATAGCCAAGGTTGAGTCGGTGTGGTCGACCCAACCTTGATACAACTTTTTTTCGTTACCTGGGTAACGTGGTGTCTATTTGTCCGAGGATAATAGCGTTGATTTTTTCCACGTTAGTGGAGTCCAGGAAAAATGCTGCCACTGCAATCACCAAGCCAGCAGCTACGATGACAGGTGCGCTGGTGGCAGCAGCCACAGGGAGAGACGCGACAACAGTCGCCACAAGTGCACCTGCCCCCATGCCGGCAGCAATACTTTCAAGCTCCAGCATCAAAGGCTTCCAGCTACCGTCCCGAAAGCCAATGACCGTCTTTTCGATCACCGAATGGGCCTGAACGATTTTTCCGGTCACGCCAAACCCTTTGGCAAGCTTATTGACACTGTCCATATAGGTCGCTTTATCCAGCGCATTGAGCGCGTCCACAACCGCGCGTGTATCCTGCGGACTGAGTCGCGCGTTGGGATTGGTCCGCACTGTCTCGAAAGTCTGCATCGCTTCCGCATAGCTTCTGATCTTCTTTCCCTTGATGTCCTTCTGCAGATCCATGACCACCTGGTGCAGATTGGCGCCATATTTGTCGAAGATGTGTTTATTCGCGTCGGCGACGAAAGCCACCGCGCGTTTGTATTCATCAATGCGTTTGGCTTCTGCTTCGGCCTCAATCCGCTTTTTTTCGTCCTCCAGACGTTTGGCTTCTGCCTGCGCTGCCAAACGAGCTTGTTCAGCCGCATGCCTGCGAGCCTCCTCAGCGCGTCGCGCTGCTTCGGTGGCTTGTTGTTGTGCAAGTGCCTCGGCCTGTTGCCGTGCTATCTCGGCATACAGTTGTGATTGCCGCGATTGAAGACTGGTGATCTGTTCATTCAGAAGCATCGCATCATAGGTGGCCTGCAATTTTGCATGCTGCCGAGAGGTCTGCACGTCTCTCAGCTTTTGCTGGAGTGCCGTGTTTTTCTGAAAGAGTAACTCGTTGACTGTATTGGTCGCTCTCTCCAGCCATGTTTGCGGTGTTACGTCAGCCAATGGTGGTTGTCGGCTGTCTGTCACGTTGAGCTCAACTTGCAAGTTGTGTTCAAGGTTTTGTTTTTGCGCGAGGTAATCGCTTTCGATGGCCAGTGTAAAGCCATGCATAGGATTACCAAGCGGGTAATTATTTAGAATGTCACCGCGAATTGAGCCTGGGTTCAGATTGATTATTTCCCATGTGCCGTCGCCATAAAATACGGTTGTCGGAAGTTCCAGTTGTCGCATGCGCTGATTCCTTTTCCTTATAAAGAACCTGTTCCGTGGTCCGGTCTCATATTAATAGCGCTGTTGGCAGAAATATTCTGTAGGGTCTGGTCTTTTAATTGTGTGAGACAATTCTTGTCGGGTTGTAAGTTTGTGTGAGTGCTTTTTGTTGGTTGTTTTTTGTTGTTCTTGACCGTTTCAAAGAGCCAGGGCAGGAAAACTCCTGCGTTATTTTCTGATTATTGGAAGTGAAATATCTGACACAGTTGTAGGATTTTTTATCCAGCCGCTTCTACGCCGACTGGACAAAATGACCCTGCAAATGATGTGTTACGACTGCGCCACCGTCAGCACATTCGAAGCGTGAGCAAAGTTGCCGGACTGATCCACGTCAACCGCCCGCGCTGGAACCCGATGCCACGCTCAAGGTCGATAGAACGGCCTTGGGCGTTTTCGTTTCTGGATATGTAGAGGCAAAAAGTCTGCGCCTGGCACGGATGTCCCGTAAATACGGGGATGGAACCCAGCGTTTTGCGCCACGAGTGCTAGTGTTTACCGTTGCCAAACCCTCGGTTTACGTGCCAATGACCGAATATGTCGCAGCACCGCAAGCAGACACATTGTCGCACCCTTTAAGCTGCGCAACGGATGAGCACCCGTAAAGGCATTGTCGACACCTTCGGCAGTCGCTTTTGCAGATGCTCATTCTATGGAAGGTGAATGTGACCTCAGTGTCCCGTCCAGCTTCACCCACCTGTCCCCCTGTTTCCTCTGCCCGAGAATCAGGAACAGGGCGACACAGCCCCGAAAGGGGTGTTGCACGCGACGCTTTCCATCAATAACAAGCTTAAGCGGAGTACCACAGATGGCGTTCTTCACCGCAGCCAGCAAAGCCGACTTCCAGCACCAACTGCAAGCGGCACTGGCGCAGCACATCAGTGAACAGGCACTGCCACAAGTGGCGCTGTTCGCTGAACAATTCTTCGGCATCATTTCCCTGGACGAGCTGACTCAACGTCGCCTCTCCGACCTCGCTGGCTGTACTCTTTCTGCGTGGCGCCTGCTTGAGCGCTTCGATCACGCGCAACCGCAAGTGCGCGTCTACAACCCTGATTACGAGCGTCATGGCTGGCAGTCGACCCACACCGCGGTCGAAGTCCTGCACCATGACCTGCCATTTCTGGTCGACTCGGTCCGCACCGAACTGAACCGTCGCGGCTACAGCATCCACACCCTGCAAACCACCGTGCTCAGCGTGCGTCGTGGCAGTAAGGGCGAGTTGCTCGAAATCCTGCCGAAGGGCAGCACCGGCGAAGGCGTGCTGCACGAATCGCTGATGTACCTGGAAATCGACCGTTGCGCCAACGCGGCCGAACTGAATGTGCTGAGCAAAGAGCTGGAACAGGTTCTCGGTGAAGTCCGCGTCGCGGTCGCCGATTTCGAGCCGATGAAAGCCAAGGTTCAGGAAATCCTCACCAAACTCGACAACAGCGCGTTCGCCGTCGATACCGACGAAAAGAACGAGATCAAGAGCTTCCTGGAATGGCTGGTGGGCAACCACTTCACCTTCCTCGGCTACGAAGAATTCGTGGTGACCGATCAGGCCGATGGCGGCCACATCGAGTACGACCAGAACTCCTTCCTCGGCCTGACCAAACTGCTGCGCACCGGCCTGACTTACGAAGACCTGCGCATCGAAGATTACGCCGTTGCCTACCTGCGCGAACCGACCCTGCTGTCGTTCGCCAAGGCTGCGCACCCGAGCCGTGTTCACCGTCCGGCGTACCCGGACTACGTGTCGATCCGAGAAATCGACGCTGACGGCAAAGTCATCAAGGAACACCGTTTCATGGGCCTGTACACCTCGTCGGTGTATGGCGAGAGCGTGCGGGTCATCCCGTTCATCCGCCGCAAGGTCGAAGAAATCGAGCGTCGCTCCGGCTTCCAGTCCAAGGCTCACTTGGGCAAGGAACTGGCGCAGGTGCTTGAAGTACTGCCGCGTGATGACCTGTTCCAGACCCCGGTCGACGAACTGTTCACCACCGTGATGTCGATCGTACAGATCCAGGAACGCAACAAGATCCGCGTGTTCCTGCGCAAAGACCCGTACGGCCGTTTCTGCTACTGCCTGGCCTACGTGCCGCGCGACATCTATTCCACCGAAGTGCGCCAGAAGATCCAGCAAGTGCTGATGGAGCGCCTGAAGGCTTCCGACTGCGAGTTCTGGACGTTCTTCTCCGAGTCGGTACTGGCGCGCGTGCAGTTGATCCTGCGTGTCGACCCGAAAAACCGTCTCGACATCGACCCGGTGCTGCTGGAAAAAGAAGTCGTGCAAGCCTGCCGCAGCTGGCAGGACGATTACGCCGCACTGACCGTCGAAAGCTTTGGCGAAGCCCACGGCACCAACGTGCTGGCCGATTTCCCGAAAGGCTTCCCGGCCGGTTACCGCGAGCGCTTCGCTGCGCATTCGGCCGTGGTCGACATGCAGCACCTGCTGAGCCTCAACGAAAAAAATCCGCTGGTGATGAGCTTCTATCAGCCGCTGGGCCAGGTCTCCGGCCAACGCGAACTGCATTGCAAGCTGTATCACGCCGACACGCCGCTGGCGCTGTCCGATGTGCTACCGATTCTGGAAAACCTCGGCCTGCGCGTACTGGGTGAATTCCCGTACCGTCTGCGTCACACCAATGGCCGCGAGTTCTGGATTCATGACTTCGCGTTCACCGCCGCTGAAGGCCTCGACCTCGACATCCAGCAACTCAACGACACCCTGCAGGACGCCTTTGTCCACATCGTGCGTGGCGAAGCCGAGAACGATGCGTTCAACCGTCTGGTGCTGACTGCCGGTCTGCCTTGGCGCGACGTTGCGCTGCTGCGTGCTTACGCACGTTACCTGAAGCAGATTCGTCTGGGCTTCGATCTGGGTTACATCGCCAGCACCCTGAACAACCACACCGACATCGCTCGCGAGCTGACCCGGTTGTTCAAGACCCGCTTCTATCTGGCGCGCAAGCTCAGCGACGACGATCTGGAAGACAAGCAACAGCGTCTGGAACAAGCGATTCTGACCGCACTGGACGACGTTCAGGTGCTCAACGAAGACCGCATCCTGCGTCGTTACCTCGATCTGATCAAAGCCACCCTGCGGACCAACTTCTATCAGACTGACGCCAACGGCCAGAACAAGTCGTACTTCAGCTTCAAGTTCAACCCGCACGCGATCCCTGAACTGCCGAAGCCAGTGCCGAAGTTCGAAATCTTCGTCTACTCGCCACGCGTTGAAGGCGTGCACCTGCGCTTCGGTAACGTCGCCCGTGGTGGTCTGCGCTGGTCCGACCGTGAAGAAGACTTCCGTACCGAAGTCCTCGGCCTGGTTAAAGCTCAGCAAGTGAAGAACTCGGTCATCGTGCCAGTGGGTGCGAAGGGCGGCTTCCTGCCGCGTCGCCTGCCACTGGGCGGCAGCCGTGACGAGATCGCGGCCGAGGGCATCGCCTGCTACCGCATCTTCATTTCCGGCCTGTTGGACATCACCGACAACCTGAAAGACGGCGCGCTGGTGCCGCCATTGAACGTGGTTCGCCACGACGACGATGACCCGTACCTGGTAGTGGCAGCGGACAAGGGCACTGCAACCTTCTCCGACATCGCCAACGGCATCGCCATCGACTACGGCTTCTGGCTGGGTGACGCGTTTGCGTCCGGTGGTTCGGCCGGTTACGACCACAAGAAAATGGGCATTACCGCAAAGGGCGCGTGGGTCGGCGTACAACGTCACTTCCGCGAGCGCGGCATCAATGTTCAGGAAGACAGCATCACTGTTGTCGGCGTCGGCGACATGGCCGGTGACGTGTTCGGTAACGGCCTGTTGATGTCCGACAAGCTGCAACTGGTTGCGGCGTTCAACCACATGCACATCTTCATCGACCCGAACCCGAACCCGGCGACCAGCTTCGTCGAGCGTCAGCGCATGTTCGACCTGCCGCGTTCGGCCTGGACCGACTACGACACCAGCATCATGTCCGAAGGTGGCGGTATCTTCTCGCGCAGCGCGAAGAGCATCGCGATCTCCCCGCAGATGCAGGAACGCTTCGACATCAAGGCCGACAAGCTGACCCCGACCGAACTGCTGAACGCCTTGCTCAAGGCACCGGTGGATCTGCTGTGGAACGGCGGTATCGGTACTTACGTCAAGGCCAGCACTGAAAGCCACGCCGATGTCGGCGACAAGGCCAACGATGCACTGCGCGTGAACGGCAACGAACTGCGCTGCAAAGTCGTGGGCGAGGGCGGTAACCTCGGCATGACCCAACTGGGTCGTGTCGAATTCGGTCTGAATGGCGGCGGTTCCAACACCGACTTCATCGACAACGCCGGTGGCGTCGACTGCTCCGACCACGAAGTGAACATCAAGATCCTGCTGAACGAAGTGGTTCAGGCCGGTGACATGACCGACAAGCAACGCAACCAGTTGCTGGCGAGCATGACCGACGAAGTCGGCAATCTGGTGCTGGGCAACAACTACAAGCAGACTCAGGCCCTGTCCCTGGCGGCGCGTCGTGCTTATGCGCGCATCGCCGAATACAAGCGTCTGATGGGCGATCTGGAAGGCCGTGGCAAGCTGGACCGTGCCATCGAGTTCCTGCCGACCGAAGAGCAACTGGCTGAGCGCATTGCCGAAGGCCACGGTCTGACCCGTCCTGAGCTGTCGGTACTGATCTCCTACAGCAAAATCGACCTCAAAGAGCAGCTGTTGGGCTCCTTGGTGCCTGACGACGACTACCTGACCCGCGACATGGAAACGGCGTTCCCGCCGTCCCTGGTCAGCAAGTTCTCCGAAGCCATGCGTCGTCACCGTCTGAAGCGCGAGATCGTCAGCACCCAGATCGCCAACGACCTGGTCAACCACATGGGCATCACCTTCGTTCAACGACTCAAAGAGTCGACCGGCATGAGCCCGGCGAACGTGGCCGGCGCTTATGTGATCGTGCGCGACATCTTCCACCTCCCGCACTGGTTCCGCCAGATCGAAGCGCTGGACTACCAAGTCAGCGCCGACGTACAGCTGGAGCTGATGGATGAGCTGATGCGCCTGGGCCGTCGCGCTACGCGCTGGTTCCTGCGTGCCCGTCGCAACGAGCAGAACGCTGCCCGTGATACCGCGCACTTCGGTCCACACCTGAAAGAGCTGGGCCTGAAACTCGACGAACTGCTGAGCGGCGAAATCCGTGAAAACTGGCAGGCGCGTTATCAGGCGTACGTCGAAGCCGGTGTGCCGGAACTGCTGGCGCGTATGGTGGCGGGCACCTCGCACCTGTACACGCTGCTGCCGATCATCGAAGCCTCCGACGTAACTGGCCAGAACCCTGCTGAAGTGGCCAAGGCTTACTTCGCCGTGGGCAGTGCGCTGGACATCACCTGGTACCTGCAACAGATCAGCGCACTGCCGGTTGAAAACAACTGGCAAGCCCTGGCCCGTGAAGCGTTCCGTGATGACGTCGACTGGCAACAACGTGCGATCACCATCTCCGTCCTGCAACAGGGCGACGGCACTCTGGATGTGGAAGCACGTCTGGCGCTGTGGATGGAACAGCACGACAGCATGATCTCGCGCTGGCGCGCCATGCTGGTGGAAATCCGTGCGGCAAGCGGCACGGACTACGCCATGTATGCAGTGGCCAACCGTGAACTGCTGGACCTGGCGTTGAGTGGGCAAGCGGTAGTGCCTGCGGTGGCTGCTAATGCCGAGCTTGAACTGGCGTAAGTAGTGGTTGAATGAGAAAGCCCCGGTGTCGTGAGATACCGGGGCTTTTTTCTGTCTGAGGATTTTGTGTTGTCTGGTCTGGCCCCTTCGCGAGCAAGCTCGCTCCCACACTTGAAATGCATTCCCCCTGTGGGAGCGAGCTTGCTCGCGAAGAGTCCCTTGATATCAATACAACTTAGATGACTGTTTACTATCGAGCATCGACACTTTATCCGCAGGTCTGGCCACTAAATTGTTGAGCGACTGGTCAAACTTCTGCAGCGCCCGAACTTGCACATCGTGCTGCTGATTAATATCCGCAACAATTTCTTCCGAACGCTTGAAGTCCGCCCACACCGGCGTCAGTTCTCGCGCCTCCGAACCTTTCGCCGTACCGATATAGTTCAACTGCGCATCATAAAAATCGGCACTGACATCCGCCTTGATATCGGAGCTGCGCGAGGTGATCAACTGGCTGTGGGTGTCGACGATCGCGGTCACATCCGGTCTGGCCACACGCAGGCTTTGCATGTCTGGGTAGACCGTTACCGAGCCGAACTGGCGTTGCAGTGAGGCATTGACCCATTCCACGGCCATGTCCGGTTTCGAACTGGCGACGTAGGCGTCGTGGATCGGTTGCATCAGCAGGCTCTGGCCGAAACCGGTGCCGGCGTTGGCCTGATAGTCGCGCAAGTATTCGCGGTTGGTCTGCGTACTTGGGCTGTAAACCACGCCGAGCGACACGCCGGGACCGCTTTTTACCTGGGTGGCGCTGCTGCGGCCGGTGGGATGGGGGAGCATTGTGTCCAGTGAGGAAACTGCTTGGGGCGCGGTGGGGACTGAACAGGCTGACAGAGCTAAAACCGATATCGCCAAGACACTGGTGAGCGCAAGTTTCATGGTGTTTCTCCCGTGAAACAACATCAGTCGGAAAGTTTGAAATGCCGTCGCAGACGACAGTTAATTCAGACTAAACCCGCCAAGCTGACAATTTGCTGTAATAAAAGCCGAATAATAGTTTTATTCGCTTTAACCCATAACAGTTAATTACCCGGGGAAATAAACGGGCGCCAATCTTCGATTTGCGCCCGTTTATTTATGGCTGGTTAAACAGCCATCAGTTTTTCAACGGGATCAGCACTTGCTCATCCGGGGCCAAAACCATGAATACCAGCAACTTGGCAGGCTTGGTCTGGCTGGCATTTTTCGACACCAGATGCTCGGAGCCGGCCGGCTCGTACCAAAACTGGCCCTTCTTGTAGGTGATCGCCTGTTCGCCTTTCACTTGGGAAATCACTTCGCCTTCCAGCACATAGGCCATGGCGGTACCGTCGTGTTTATGGGCGATGGAGGACTGACCGGGTTTGTAGTCGACCTCGATCATCATGGCTTTTTTGCCGGGGGCGTTTTTCAGCATCTGGTCTTGCAGCACGGTGACTTTTTCCGATGGGTCGTGGGCGAAAGCGGCCGAGGTGCAGAGGCTCAGGGTGAGGGCGGCGGCGAAGAAGGGCAGGATTTTCATGGCGGGTTACCTGTGATGATGGAGGTGTTGCTGATCACGGTAGTCCGGGGGGCGGAGCATTCAAACGGCCAATATTCGGGAAGATCAGGTGACCAATTGGCGGGGGGTCAGAAAGGCTATCGGTGTGGCGGAGTACGCCTTCGCGAGCAAGCTCGCTCCCACAGGTTCTGCGGTCATTCACTTATCTTGTGAACAACCAATAACCCTGTGGGAGCGAGCCTGCTCGCGAAGGCGTCAGATCAGACGATGGGAAAACTATTGAAATCGACGCTATTGGCCAACCGGCTATCGATCAAGTCAATAAACCCCTGCGCCTCGGGCCGGTTGAAATGCGCCTGCATCGCTGCTTCCGACTGCCAGCGGGCACTGACCGTCCAGCGGTGGCTGTCCTCGGGGCAGCGGTCGACCAGATAGGAATCGCAGCCCGGCGTTTCACGCAGGGTTTCGACGATCTTCTGCAGTT
This sequence comes from Pseudomonas sp. AC169, assembly GCF_979258515.1. NCBI lineage: Bacteria > Pseudomonadati > Pseudomonadota > Gammaproteobacteria > Pseudomonadales > Pseudomonadaceae > Pseudomonas > Pseudomonas sp. AC169. The sequence goes on from NZ_OZ409866.1 coordinate 5,428,683, forward strand.
GCCTGCCCAGTTCATCCGAGCGGCCGGCGGCAGCCTGCACCTGGACCGTATTGATCACTTCGTTGGACATTGCTCACACTCCTGAATCAGGCCGGACGAATCCTGCTCATTGAGGGATAACGCCTGTGCAGGATAGGCCTGCCGTCGTGAATCACCAATAACCAATCGGCAGTAAATGCGTTATACCAAAGGCTCATGACATCTGTTCGAGGATGTCGCGCAGACGATCCAGAGCGATATCAATGTCCAGTGTTTCGATGGCGCCGAAGCCGAAGTACAGGCCGTTTTTCGCCGGTTGTTGATGATAGAAACCGTTGATCGAGTACAGCCCGACTTCGACTTTTTTTGCCAGTTCGATTACCAGCGGCAAGTCGATCGGCACTTTGCAGAACACCGCCATATGAAATCCGGCGCTGGCCGGTACCGCCTCCAGCCATGGCGCCAGATCATCCGCCATGCGCGCCAGAATCCGTTCACGGCGCTGGGCATAAATGGCGTGGCAGCGGCGGATATGCTTGAGCAGGCAACCCTCGGCGATGAACTTGGCTAGCGCCCACTGCGGCAGGGTCGAGGCGTGCAGATCGGTAAGCTGCTTGGCGCGGATCACCGCTTCGAGAATCGCCGGCGGCAGGATCGCATAACCCAGGCGCAACTCCGGCAGCAGGGTTTTCGAGAACGTGCCGACGTAGGCAACGATGCCGCGCTGGTCGAGGTTGAACAGCGAATCGGTCGGCCGGCCTTCGTAGCGAAACTCACTGTCATAGTCGTCCTCGATGATGATCGCGCCCAATTCATGGGCGCGAGCCAGCAAGGCTTCACGGCGCGCCTGACTCATTGGCATGCCCAGTGGAAACTGATGCGATGGCGTTACATAAATCAGTCGCGTGCCGTCGGGAATCTGCTCGACGACGATCCCTTCAGCGTCCACCGGCACTCCGACCACCGTGGCGCCATGGGTGCCGAACAGCAAGCGAGCCGGCGGATAACCGGGGTCTTCCATCGCCACCAGACTGCCCGGGCGGATCAACACACGGGTGATCAGATCCAGCGCCTGCTGTGCGCCATTGCACACGACGATGTCTTCATCCTGACAGTTGATCCCTCGGGAAAACGCGATGTGCCGGGCAATCGCATTGCGCAGCGCCGGCAGGCCTTCGGCCACGCTGTAGAAGCCTTTCGACTGGCTCATCTGGCGCATCGCATGGGCGACGCAACGGCGCCAGTCATCCTGCGGAAACTGGCCTTTGCTGGTCGCGCCACCGATGAAGTCGTAGCGCAGCGAACCTTCAAGTGTCGGGTGACGCAGAAACACCGGCAGATTGCGCCAGCTCTCGATCACCTCGGCGCTGGCCAGTTCGCTGTGGCTTTGCTTGCGCTGGATCTGCGCCGGACGCGCGTTGACGTAGGTGCCTTTGCCGATCACCCCGGTGAGGAAGTTTTCGTAGGTCAGTTGCGCGTAGGTATCGGAGATGGTCTTGCGCGAGATACCCAGTTGCTCGGCGAGCAGACGGCTGGGCGGTAGTTGCGTGCCAGCGGCCAAGCGTCCGGATTCGATGGCCCCGCGCAGTTGCTGATACAACTGACCGGCAAGATCCTTGCGGCCGTTGATCACGACGTGAAGTTCCATACCGACGAGGCTCCTGAGGCTATTTGGCGTGCCCGCCAGATTACCGCTGTTGGGTGATCCACAATAGTTGCCTATCCGAAAAACCCGAAATTGGCCTAGATCCCCTGTGGGAGCGAGCTTGCTCGCGAATGCGGTGTGTCAGTCGCCGAATTGGGTGTCTGGATTGGCGCTTTCGCGAGCAAGCTCGCTCCCACAGGTATCGTGTGGATCCGCGATTCAGTGGTGTACCCACAATTCGCCAAATTGGGGCTGTAATGCATCGCTCTCGGCGTTTACGGTGAACTCATTATTCCGTCCACCGAGAACCGCCATGTCCCCGCGCCTGGATTACTACAACGCTTCGCCCAAGGCGATGAAAGCGATGATTGCCATGGAGGCGCTGACCGCCAACCTCAGTATCGAGCAGCAGCTGCTGCAACTGATCCGCATCCGTGCCTCGCAGCTCAATGGCTGCGCGTTCTGCACCGACATGCACTCGGTGGACGCGCGGCGGGCCGGGGAGAGTGATCGGCGGCTGTATGCGATTGCGGTGTGGCGCGACAGCAACTTCTTCAATCCGCGTGAGCGTGCGGCGCTGGCCTGGGCTGAGGCGGTGACGTTGTTGGCGGAGAGCCGAGTGCCGGATGAGGTGTATCAGCAGGCGCGCGAGCAATTCAGCGAAGGCGAACTGGTCGACCTGACGATGGCCGTGACCACCATCAACAGCTGGAACCGCCTCGCGGTGAGCTTCCGCCAAACCCCTAGCGATTGAGCCGCGCATTGATCGTTCCCACGCTCCGCGTGGGAATGCCTCAACGGACGCTTCGCGTTCGGCTCTGGATGGGACGCAGAGCGTCCCGGGCTGCATTCCCACGCGGAGCGTAGGAACGATCGGTAAGCGACTGAACACCACAGGATCGTTCCCACGCTCTGCGTGGGAATGCCTCAACGGACGCTCCGCGTTCGGCTCCGGATGGGACGCGGAGCGTCCCGGGCTGCATTCCTTTGCTGCGCGTGGGAACGATCAAGATCAAAATCATTGCGGTGGGCGCTGCGGTTTCACGGAAGTGCCAAAGGTATTGCCCATCCGCGTACTGGTCGCCGCTGGTGTCGCCAACCCAACCTGATTCGGTGGCCGCTTGTTCACCGGCACGTTCAGCGCCTCTTGATTCTTCTGCGCCGCCGCAGCGCCTTCCGGGTTGTTGCCCATCTGCTGGCTCAAACAGTCGTAATTCGGCGCCTTGTAACCGCCGACCGTTACCTCGACACATCCCAACGGCTGCTCCGCATAAGCGCTCGACAGCGCCATCAACAACAGCCCGCCAAGGCTCAATCGCCACAGTGTGTTCATGCTCGCCTCCTGGCCGGCCCGACGGGGCCGCGCTATGGCTTGAGTCTAGTGCAAGCCGTGCGCAATTCCCGTGATGGTTTTTTTGCACCGCCCGTCACACCAGATTCATAAACAGCCCTCAGGATGACGATTTCCAAGGATTCGTCAGCCGTGCAGCGAGGCAATTCCACGGACGGTTTTCAGCGTTCAACGAGGCTTGTGCGCCGGATGTGTCTGGGGTGGCTGCTTGGCTGTGCGGCGGGCCACGCCATGGCCGACGCGGTGCCGGCGGACTTGCGCATGACGCTGCACATTCCGGCACAGGATCTGGCGCACGCGCTGGATCAGTACAGCCATGCCACTGGCGTTGCGGTGCTGGTCGACAGCCAGTTGAGTCGCGGTCGTCGCTCGCTGGCGGTGGACGGTGAATACACCGCTGCCGATGCCTTGCGTCGCTTGCTCGGCGGCAGTGGCTTGATGGCGCGGTATGCCCGTGACGATGCGTTTACCTTGCAAGTGGCGCAAGTCGAAGACGTGCCGGCGCCGGCACAAAAACAGACGCCGGAAAGCGTCGCCGTCAACCGCAGTTACGCCACGGCGGTGCAAGCGGCGATCGAGCGCAACCTGTGCCTCTCGCCGCTGACCCGTCCGGGCAGTTATCGCGCGGTGTTGCAAGTCTGGGTCGGCCGCGATGGCGTGGTGCAGCACAACCGGTTGGTCACTTCGACCGGAGATGTACGGCGCGACAACGCGCTGGTGGAAAGTTTTCGCAACCTCAAGATCGACCGGCCGACGCCCAGTGCCTTGCGTCAGCCGGTCACGTTGCTGTTGTTACCGGAGTCGTCAGGGAAACGCATGGAATGCACCAAATGGGAAGGAGTTTCCGGGGGATGAAAGACACCGGACAAGGTTCGATGGTCCAACTGTTCCTGACGTCCTACGAGGACTTTCGGGTGCGCCTGCGCCGGCGTCTCGGTTCGGAAGATCTGGCCAACGACGTGCTGCACGAAACCTACCTGCGCGTCGACCGCATGGAGACGCCGCCGAACGTCTTGCGGCCCAATGCCTACCTCTATCGCATGGCCCTGAACATCGCCGCCGACCGCCGTCAGGCCGACGCGCGCCTGCTCACTGGCGAGGAAGTCGAAGAGCTGCTGCAAATCGGCGACGAAGCCCTTGATCCAGCGCGCGTGGTCGGTGGGCAAAAGGAAATCCAGTCGCTGCTCAGCGCCCTCTACGAACTGCCCGCCCGCCGTCGCCGAATCTTCATCGCGGCGCGCCTGGAAGAGGCGCCGCATCTGGAAATCTCGCAGCGTTTTGGCATCTCCACGCGCATGGTCGAGAAGGAAATCAAAGCCGCGTTGAGCTTCTGCGCCGCGAAACTGGAAAGAAAAGTGTTTCAGCGGTTCGGTCGCGGGGCCGGAAAACCGTCTTCTGAATAGTGCCCGATCAATTCGTTGAGAATCTGCGCGTTTGAACATCTTTCGACTGACACCTGCCGAGCCATCGGTGGCCGACAATCTGCACAGTGAAGCCCGCGACTGGCTGGTCCTGCTGACCTCCGGCCGCGCCACCGTGGCCGACGCCCGCGCCCTGCGCGAATGGTGCGCGCAGAGCGCCGAGCATGCCCGCGCGTTCGACGAGGCCAAGCGGTTGTGGCAGCAACTGCAACCGGCCGTGGAGCAAATGCAGGCGCCGCGCGGGTTTGGTCGACGTGCTTTTCTCGGTGGGGCGATTGCCGCATCGGCGGCTTTTTTCTTGGTGCGCGGGACGATTCCGGGTGGCTTTGAAGGGCTGGGTGCTGACTACATTACTGAAGTCGGCCAACAGCGCCGCTTCGAACCGGCGCAGGGTGTGAGCCTGGAGCTGAATACTCAGACGCGGATCAATCAGCGCTCCATCGATAACGGTGTGCAAGGCTTTGAACTGGTCAGCGGCGAAGTCGAAGTGCAGACCGCACGCTTGCCGCTGGCGATGCAGGCTGGAGGAGGGTGGTTGCGCGCCAGTCAGGCACGTTTCAACCTGCGCAACACCGATCAGCAAGTTTGTGTGACCTGCCTCGACGGCGCAGTTGAAGTCGACGTAGAAGGCCGCAGCCTGCGCCTTGAACCGGGCCAGCAAGTGACCTACGACGCGCGGCAAGTCGGCAGCGTACAAAGCGTCGACACGGCCGCCGTGATGAACTGGCGCCAACAAGTGCTGGTCTTCAACGGCGCCACCCTCAGCCAGATGATCGACGAAATCAACCGCTACCGCCCCGGCATGTTGCTGCTGCTCAACCGTGAGCTCGGCCAACGCCGCGTCCAGGCCCGCTTCAGCCTCGACCAACTCGCCGGCGTCGCACTGCTGATTCGCGATGCCTACGGCGTCAAATGCACCGAACTACCCGGCGGCGTCGTCGTCCTCAGCTAACCCACACCCGCCAACACATCACCACCCCCTGTGGGAGCTGGCTTGCCAGCGATTGCGGCCTCACAGCCAACCACCCCCCAACTGACTACCCCCAATCCAAATGTAGGAGCTGCCGAAGGCTGCGATCTTTTGATCTTCAAAATCAAAGTCAAAAGATCGCAGCCTTCGGCAGCTCCTACAGGAATATCCGATCAGAAGGGATATATGTCACTCCAACGGCCCAATCACCTGCCGATACTTCTCCACACCCTGCGCCGTCCCCCGACTCAACCGAATCTCCAACCCCAACGGATCCTCCCGCCGATTCCCGCTCAACTGCCGCCACCCCTTATCCACCTCCCAAACCCGCACCTGCACATCACTCACATCACTCAAAACAGCCACCCCATTCCCAGGCGCCGGCAACGGATATCGACTCCGCGCCTCAGCCACCGCCCGATACAACGTGTCACCCTTGACCCACCACCGCACCCGCTGCAACGCCCCCGGCTGATCCGCCGCCGTGCGAATGATGTCCAGCCGAAAACCCTTACTGTCGCTACTGCGCACAGTCAGAGCGGGCGGGGCGCTCGGCGGCTCATCATCCACGCCAACCTTCTTCGGCTCGGTCAACTCAATCCCCGCGCGCATCTCCACATCCCGCTGCAACTGATTCAACGCCCGCAACAAACCGTCACTCTGCTCACTGCTCGACTGCAAATGACTGTCCGCCCGCGTCACACTGTCCAGCCCCCGCCAGGCAATCAGACTCACCACCGCCATCAACAAAATCGCGACCATCACCTCAATCAACGTAAACCCTTGCTGGCGCTTCATTGCAGGCTGATCCTTCCGCTGCCATCACGCAGCACACTCAAGCGATTCAACCCATCCGACAACGTCAGTTGCAGCGGCGGATTGATCCACTCAGCGTTCAGCACAACCTTCTGTTTCGGCTCCACCCGCACCTCCATCTTCGGACTCTGCCAGGCACGCGGCCGCAACTGCGGATCCTGCGCGAAATGATCAAATCCCTTGCCACTGTCACTGCGCCGACTAAACCGAAACCCCTTGGCATCACTCACCCACACAATCGGTCGCCCATCCGCACGAGCCTCCGCCTGCGCCACCTGCAGCAACTGCGCCACACGCTCGGCATCCTTGCGCAGCAACTGCAGCGGATCGGGCTTGATACTCAGGCTGATCGCCGCACTGGCGATGCCGATGATCACCAACACCACCATCAACTCGATCAGCGTAAAACCCTCTTGCCTGTTCATCGCGCGCGCGCTCCTTTGCGTCCTGCGCCATCGTGCACGGCCAACATGTAAGGCGTGTGAAATAAAACGGAGAGAATTGCCGCGTAGGCTGACAGCAGGGATAAAAAGGAGATTCAACCCATGACCTTCACCGCACGCGTTTCCCCACCCCAAATGGTCCAGGCCCTCGCGCTGCTCGCGGCACTGGTCGGCGTGGCGACATGGTCGTCGCTGCTGCTGACCACCGCCGAATCCCACACCCCGGCAGCGGCCCCACAATTGCTCGCGGCGCGAAGTGATAGCCCGGCGTTGCAGTGGTTTTCCAATCAAACGGCGCCGATTGACATCAAGGTGAGCGGGGTGATGGCGGGGAGTCGGGGGGCGGTGGCGATACTGAGTCTGAACGATGGGCCGCCGAGGAGTTTTTTGCAGGGGGAGAAGGTTGGGCCTGGGGTGAAGTTGGTGGCGGTAGAGGGGGATGGGGTGGTGATTGAGCAGGGTGGGGAGAGGGTGCGGTTGGGGGTGGAGAGGTTGGCGGAAGGGGTGGTTTTGCCGAGGCTGACTAGGCCGTGATCTGCAGGTTGAAGCTGGTTGTTTTTTTCTTTTGATCGGATGTCAGCTCAAAGCGTTTTTGCAAAAGAAGAGAACGAATAAGCCAGGGATGTTCGTAGTTGCCTTCGGTAAAAACCTGCCCTTCACATACGGCCAGTTTTCGGTCTGTGGCAGACACTCGAATATCAACTAACCTTTCGTCAACGAGTCGTACTGGGGACGAGCTATATATCTCTTGCGTAGGGTTTTTTTGTGACTTATGTTTGGGGTTGAGTTTGTTGCTTATGGATTATGTTGTTGGTCGTGTTTTTGAGCTCCAGTTTTCTGATGGGGGCAGTGTGCAGATGTGTTGTTGTTGTTGTTGTTGTTGTTGTTGTTGTTGTTGTTGTTGTTGTTGTTGTTGTTGTTGACAGGGTAGAGTTTAGAAATAATCAGTTCTGTTAGCTAATTGTTTTCTCAAGAAATAGAGCTTTGGTCGTGCAATAGGGGGAGTAAATGGCAAATGTAAAGCCAATGATGAAAATGCCTGAATTTCTGGTCTTTGTCAGAGCGCTCGTTGTAGGGTTTATTGGTGCGGAAGTATGGAGAGTTGCTTCCTATCTTGGTGAAAACTTTGCTCCGCTGTTGCAGGATGTCGCCTTTGTTGTACAGTTGCATATTGTTTTAATCGTGCTAGTTCTTTGTTTTGCATACGCTTTAACACGAGGGGCATTTCTCGAGTCTGCAAAAATAGTTCGTAGCTTTCGAGTCGATTTGTTGATTGCAGTTGGTGTCGGCATCTGGGTCAACGAACTCATTTCCCCATTGCTGGTAAAGTTTCATATGATATTAAACGCTGTGGATCCATATTGGACACCAGCATTGCTTATTCTACTCTGTACGGTGCTGATGTCGCCCTTGGTGCAGCAGTACTGGCCTAGAACTAAGAAAACGATTCCGCAACTTTATTTTATTGCTGATGAGGAAATATTTGACAAAAGCGAGGACGTGCTTTTAAGCGAAACTCAGGCCAAGTCGTTCGCTGAAACGGTGCTCGCAAGTGGTGCCCACGCCGGACTTGTTTTCGGAGTCGACGGCCCATGGGGAGTCGGTAAGACAAGCTTTCTAAACCTCGCAGAGCGGCATTGGGAAAATGCTGAAGACAGGGCAATTGTTGTTCGTTTTGAACCTCTTCGTTATGCCTCAGAGCCAGATCTTGCAGAACGCTTGATAAGGGATTTATCAGCTGCAATCCAGCGTGAGGTATTCGCCCCTGAATTTCGACCTGCCGCTTCCCGGTACTCGCGACTAATAAAGGGCAAAGCAGATATTTCCTTTCTCGGTTTTAAGTTGTCGCTGGAACCGTCTCAGGAAACCGTCGATGAGCTCCTGGATGATGTTGATGAGGTTCTCAGACGTATTGATCGTCGGGTGATAATTGTCATTGATGATCTTGATCGTCTAGATGCAAAAACCATAAATTCGGTTCTATTTGCAACGCGACGTACCTTCAAGTTGTCGCAGGCGACTTACGTGCTTTGTTACGATACGGAGATACTTGCCGGTAATCATGAAGAGGATTCAAGAGCTCGCGAGTTTCTAGAGAAATTCGTAACGGTGAAGATTAGTTTGTTTGTCGATAGTTCCGGTATTCGGGACTTCTTACTAAGGGACTGGCAGCGTGAGGCTAATCAACTGGGTTCGATTCCTTCTGATACGATGGTGAAGTTGGGGGCAATATTGATTGAGTTGGCAAGCATCCTTAATGGTAGTCTTGCCGCGAGCTATCTTCCTCTTGTTGGAAATCTTCGGAAAATAAAACGTGTCGTTAACGCCATGCTACTCATGCAGCTCGAACGCAGTGATTTAGCTCGGACAGACTTTAATAAACGTGATCTTATTAATCTTATACTTTTACATTTGAGTTACCCTGGGTTGTTCAGGCGTATTTACGCTGAGGAAACGGGGGGGCGGTCCGGGTCTTTCTCGCTTTGTCGTCTCTATGGGCAGTCTGACTACAGTAACTCAGCTGAGTTTTCAAAAGAGCTGGATGGACAACCGGAACCAGCTAAGTTTTTATTAAAACAACTTTTTGATGTTGAGACACTAAATCTCCCCGCCAGTAGAGAGGTAGAAGAGGCGGTGTTGGCGACGCGTGCATGCTTCAATCATGAATCTTTCAGAAATCTAGAGAACTACCTGAAGCTCATCGTGAGATTCGCCACGCCAGAACCTCAGAAAACATATGTTCTGTATCATAATGCGGTTGAGCAGGTTCGCAAGGGTGAAGCAATAGATTCAGTTCTTACGTCCCAGCACTTTCAGCTAGAGCAGGGGCAGCACTCACATGATCAGTTCTGGCGAATATTTGTAAATAGAGCTTATGACGTCACACCGGCTGTCGCAGAGGATGCATTTAATACTCTTGTCGGCTACTTACCTAGATACTCTACAGTCGGATACAAAGGTATAGGTCTACGGCAAAGATCTATTTACTCTTTAATTAGGCTTTTAGACCGTGCGGGTTGGGGGCAGGCAGTTGGAAAGAGGATAGACAATTCACCGGAAAACATCGTTGAAATTGCATGGCGAATTTTTGGCGAGCACACTTACGTGGGTAAGGGCTTGTTACAGCAACTTGTTGGGGGCAGTCGTGGGGTTTTAGGATGGAATGATTTGATGTTGTTCAGGCTTCAGTGCTGCGCTGATCGGCAGGGGCAGGTATATAATCTTCACTCAGCTCTAATAATAAATCAGGATCCAAATGCGCCTACAAACGGTTCGGTGGAGAAACTTGCACTAATGGGTATGAGAAAACTCTCTCAAGAAGTTTTTGCTCTATTTAAATCCAATTACATTGATGCAAAAGAGAATTTTTTCAAAGCAGTCGACATTACTCCCTCTGAGGATTTTCTCGGTGAAGCTCAATCTATTGGTGATGTGGCTACTTCCACAGATGAAGAATCACTCAGTAGAAGGATTTTGTCGGAGCGTTGCGATTTGAAGTCGTTTGTAATCTACCAGCTTATTAATTCAGAGCTTCCGCACGGGAAGGGGGTAGGGTGCGGTTATTACGATATGGTTGGCAAAAAGGATGCTGCGGGCATTGCAAGTTTGATGAATAAATACGTATTTGAATTTTGCTTCAATCCAGATGTTGACGAAGATAATATTTTTCATTTTGTCGGTCACTGCTTGGCTAATTTGAGTAATTCTTTCTTCACTGGTTCGGAAGAAGCGGGTTATGTTGCTACGAAAGGAGGACTCTTAGCTGGGTTTGATCCGAAAGAAATGCGCCAATACTGGCTCCAGTATCGAGATCTAATCCGTAAAAAAGTTAAAGAGGTCGAAAGTCGATCTGTATTCACATCTGCCTACACTGCCTCCTATAAAGAGGACTTGGATGGAGTTTTTTCTGTATTGGACGAGTTTGCCGAAGAGCCTGTGATCGACGATGTGGGCAAATAAATCAGTCAAATGTTTAATGCAGTTTTATTGACTTGTCTGAGGTGGATATTTAGATCCTTCAGGAACGGATCTATTTCCTGAGAAATAAATCAGTCCCCTTTGATTTATTTTTGAAGAATGGTGTAGTGGAACAATAAGCGCATAGCCTTCCAGATTTTAACGTTTTCATGCGCAGTGGGTTTATCAAGAAAATAGGTAAGCTCACTTATTATGCTTAGAGATATAGATTCTCGGTGTGAGGCCGAAGCTTCTAACCATTTTTTGCCACGACTCGACGGCGAGCAGAAATTGTATTGAATTGAACTCAGTAATTCGCTGGATCTCGTTTTCAAACACAAACCAGATTGCTGCTGCGTCGAACTCTTGATCAAAATCAATTGCACCTCGCTTGATGAGCTCAACGGCGTCGCGTGACTGTTCAATATTGTAAATTAGCTCGGGGCTAGTTTCCGATATCTTGACTGATATGATCTCCCTATCCTTAAAAAGGTCGGCTACCTCTATACGGTATTTCTTCTTACCTCTCTCCAACGACTGTAGTTGTGTGAGTTGTCGATCTAGAAGCGTATATCCTTGCTCTGCACATTGTTTTTTATTGAAGTAAGATTCGCGATAGATAAGCTTGTCATCGACAGGCTCATCGGCATCAATCTTACGTTGCTTTTCATCGCGCCAATGTATGTAGTCTGCCTCATCGAGTGGTTCCATTAAAATGGTCTCGATTGTATCTAACGAGTGCTTTAAATAATCCATGAACGTCTGGTTGAATTTATACCAATCACCATTCCTTAAAAAATAGTGATAGCCGTCGTAAGCAATCGGTAGGTCAAGTATTTCTTTTAGATCCTGTGTGAATACCCCGTGATCACCGCTCTTAAACTGGACGCTTACAGAGTTAATATCGTCAATGTCCTCATGTTCACTGAGGAAGTCGCTGATTTTATCAACTGTCAAAGAGTTGCCGATATGTTTGCGGTGCACTCCTGCATCGCCGGATTTCTTAGCGGAGAGACGATAGTCGTAATCATGGAAGCTAAAACAAATAGCGACTCCATATACTTGGAACTCGTCAATTTGAACATCGCCCTGTCGATTTTTTAGGGACGTGAACAGTAGTTCATCAAGTTCGTCACGCAACTCATCGGCAACAGCTTCCAGCTTTGGAAGGCGGATAATTTCTTCACCTTTCAGACCGGCCTCTATACGATCAAATATTTCTGAAAGATCAAGTGGATTGCGATCCATATCCATCTGGATAGAGTCAGCAAAAATGATGTTGCGCTCACCCCACAATTCTCTATCCGATGCTCTGAGCTTTAGATGATCGACCGACTCGCCGGGCTCATAGCCATTGGGTTGGAAACGTTGGTAGGAGGATACGTCCTGTCTTTTAGTCCCCGTAAAATAGCGACTTTTTTTAAGCAAGATAGTGTTTTCATCCGCCATGCGCACGGCCAGATCGATTCCGAAATCGTACTGAATTAACTTGGAAAGATAAAAATGAGCTTTTCCTAGGCTCACCGCGTAGATTTGTTCTGGTTTTTCAATGTGGTGACTCAGCAACATCCCAAAATGGAAGGTATTGGTCGGTTTCACGACATCGTCATTGAAAAAATCTTTGTAAGTATCCCACCACCAAATGTCATTCCCCTTTACCTTCTCGGAGAAATAGAAAGTCATCGAATAGCCATTTGAGATGTGGGTTTTCTGCTGGTGAAGCCCAACGCCGGCTATTTTTTCTATTAGCTGAGCGAGCTTGGAGTGCTTGACCTTATAGATATTGTAGGTGTTATTCATGGCAAGTCCCTTTGGGCGCTGGGCGCGAGCACAGTCAAAATCCCATCCCGCAAAAACTCGCGCAACTCGATCCGGGACAGTTTGGTCGACTTTGTCGATTGGTTGCAAAATCGCATCGCTTTAGGATAGACATGGATGGCATTTTTTTCCGCCATTGACCCAGTGTTGCCTGAACTTCACTTGTAGATGTAGGGATGTGACGCAGTGATGCCTCGATAAACACCAACGTTTAAAAAGACATCTCCAAACACTCTCCCAGGCTACACATCCTTGCGCCTTTGCCTACAGCTACGCCAGAATCCGCCGGCTTGTGCGCCTTGGGGGCGGGTTCTATTGTGGTCCGGTCGCTGACGAATCAGCGATCGGGTTTGGTAGCCCGGCTAGACTTGGCGCATAGCGTCACCCGATACAGGCCTTTTTTGGGGCTGTGTATTTATGGTGGCCATGCGCAGGGCGTCTTCGGGCGCGCCGGTTCTCCAAGTCACCGGTCTACCAACCTTCGTATGGCCACCACCCCTTCGTTTGGTAGCGAAAGATGATGGCTCCTTTTCTATGATTTGGAGATTCACTCATGATCAAACCAACACCCAACCCGCCAGAAACCGCCTCGGTTTCCCCCTACGAATCCATCGATTCCAAAAAACTCCACGAAGCCGCCGACCGCGCGCTCGACCATTACCTCTGTCCGCCCGGTTCCACGCCGCCCCCACGTAAAAACCGTGGGATGTACGCCGTGACGGCGGACAACAAAACCGAAGAATTGCTGGTCGATGCCAGTGAAACACTCGCTTCGGCCAAAACCCTCGCGCAGAACGTTGCCAGTCTGTTGCCGGCATCGCAGCGCCAGGCGCTGGCGGGGATTGCGCAGCTGATCATGCTCGGAGAGTTGGCGGTGAATCGGGCGTTGGATAATCTGCAATTGCCGGGGTGATGCGGAGTAGGGCTGGCAGCGATGGCACATGCGCTGTTTCTGTTGCCTGATATTCCGCTATCGCCAGCAGGCTGGCTCCCACAGGGTTTTGTGTTGGTCACGGATATCGTGTTCGGTGCTTGAACCTGTGGGAGCGGTCGGCTACTGTCCTGTGCCGTTTTGATGTGTTATCGAGCAAAAAAAAGGGACTGATTTATTTCCATAAAATAAATCAGTCCCCTTTGTTATCACTTTGTTGTCGATTTCTGGTTTCAATCCTTTTCAGGGCATTTGAAGTTCCAGGAATAAACTTTCATGTCTTTGACTTCTTCGCCGATAGTTCCTACACCTAAACAAGCTCCGTTCTTGATGTAGTTGAAGCTGCAGAAACGGACGCCCTCCGTGCAAGACTCGATTTCATTGAAGCCTTCTCTTTGGATGACGTTTTCAACCCCGAACTCACCTGAGTAGGACGGATTCGGTTTCCAGCCATTTTTAATCAACGCTTTTCGGGCTTTCGAAAATGGCATTCCCTCTTTGATAGGAACGTCTGCTGCGCTAGAAAATAAACTGACGCAACATAAAAGGCTGATGGCTAATATTTTTAGTTTCATTTAACAGTACCACCAAAGCCTTTATATATTTTTTCTACTTCGTCGTACTCAGTATAAGGTTGGCCGGAAGGCTTTCCATTGATTGGTCGATTTGCCAACCCCGGCCCCATCGGCAACGCTTCCCATTTTTTTGATGCTTTCCCAACTGCAGTTTTTAAGTCGCCACCGATCAGCGGTTCGATGGCACTCACGTTGCGCAGGAGTTCAACGGCAATCAAGTCCTGCGTTCCGGGGCTGAAGTCAGATAGCCCCATTGCTTTGATGGAGAGTTCCGACCAGGTGGCTTTCGTGATTTGGTACCTTCCAGAAGCTGTAGTTGAACCGCCATAACCTGGTCCTGGGTGAGTCGACTCATCACTGAATGTCCACTTCCCAGATTTCCAGCCAGCTGCCCAACCATATCCGAATTTCGCGTGATAATCGCCACCCTCGACTTTTGCCAACGTATCCAGAAAGGCCTTCACATTTTTATTCTTTAAGAACTCCGCATTCTCGGCACGCCTCTTTTGTTGCTTTGCGTCTACGGATACAGCTTTAGGGCTGGAGTCTTTGACAGGCGTCACCGTTCTGGTAGCTACAGATGACATTTTTCGGCCGTTTTTGCTAATGACTTCAGCCATGAAGAAAACTTCCGTTATTTTCTTTGACGCTCGGCTGGCGGCGGTTTTGGAGAGTGGAAATAAAGAAGTTTATATTTTTGGCCATGGAGCCTTGTACACGGTAGTTTTCTTGAGTTTTATCTACATCCATTTTCAATCCTCCAAAAACAGTTGGATCGTTTCGGCGAGGTGCGAGCTAATTACGTGCGTATACCCCATTGAATCGCTGACACCGTGCTCAATGCTGCCGTCAGCTCGCTGAATGGCGTAATCAAGATTAGCTAGCGGCTCTCCTGACTCGTCATCAATAAGCCTGAACTTGTCGCTGAAGTGCACGGGCATCGACGTCAGACCGCTGAAAGGCGCTGATACGACGGTGTCGCCGATAATGACCGTGCCGGATCCGCCGATAACCACGTTGCCGTGGCCACCGGTACTGTCTTTGGTCGCAGCGTTCAGCCCATTGATGAAAACCGTAGCGCTGACGGCGCCCGTGATTGGGCTACCGCAGGCGGATTTGTCGGTCATTCGAGCGGCGGCAAGGCCGTCGAAATTTACATTGGGCGAGCCGCTGACAATAGGGTTTGTGCCATGCCCGGGGAGCGGGCAATTGGTTGGATCTGTCACTCGCGCAGCAGGTTTGCCACTCATGAAATGTTCCTTTTCAAAGTTTCAGTTTTTCTTGACCTGAATGGAGTCGATAAGGGGCGGGGGATATCGACTGCCAAAATAATGCGGGGATGTCCAGCGTGTACGCGAGAAGAATGGGCATGTCCTGGGAGGGGTGCATAAAGTTTTACTGTCCATGTAAATGTGCTGCGCGCAGCATGCCCGAGGCAGGCTTAGCGCTCAATAATTACTTACAAATTAATGATTGACTGTTGGGTGCAGTCGCAATGCGGGGGTGGCAGGCTCGGGTGATCTCTGGCAACACGTGACAGGATCGATTTTAAAAATTGGGATGCGATAAGGCTCGATAAACGCCAATGTTTAAAAAGACATCTCCAGACACTCTCTCAGGCTACATATCCTTGCGCCTTTGCCTACAGCTACGCCAGAATCCGCCGGCTTGTGCGCCTTGGGGGCGAGTTCTATTGTGGTGCGGTCGCTGATGATTCAGCGATCGGGTTTAGCGACTCGACTTTTTGTATTAGGTGCATCAGCGTTCCATGCTTTGTCGCAGATTCAATGTCTGCGACTCCGCTATGGTGGCTGTATGCGGGAGACCCTTGGGTCTGCCGGGTGCCTATAACCGGTTCGCTAACCTGCGTACAGCCGCCACCTTTCTGTTTAGCGACAGTTATGGCGGCTCCACTCTAATAGGAGCTTTACCATGATCAAACCAACACCCAACCCGCCCGAAACCGCCTCGGTTTCCCCCTACGAATCCATCGACTCAAAAAAACTCCACGAAGCCGCCGACCGCGCGCTCGACCATTACCTCTGTCCACCCGGTTCCACGCCGCCCCCACGTAAAAACCGTGGGATGTACGCCGTGACGGCGGACAACAAAACCGAAGAACTGCTGGTCGATGCCAGTGCAACACTCGTTTCGGCCAAAACCATCGCCCAGAACGTCTCCAGCCTGTTGCCGGCATCGCAGCGCCACGCGCTGGCGGGGATTGCGCAACTGATCATGCTCGGGGAGTTGGCGGTGAATCGGGCGTTGGATAATTTGCAATTGCCGGAGTGATGCGGGTGCCGGGATCACCTGGTGATTGATCGGGTGTTCATTCTGGCGCTTTCGCGAGCAAGCTCGCTCCCACAGGGTTTTATGCTGACTGCAGATGTTGTGTACGACGCTGAAACCTGTGGGAGCAGTTGATTATTACCGCGTCGTCTTCGGGTGGTTATTGGGGCGCCTCGGGACATTCGCGGGTCCATCGCGTCACCGTCATGTCATTGAATTGCTCTCCAATGATATCGACGCGTAGGCAAGTTCCTTTCTTCGCGTAGTACTAGATGCAGCGCGAGCTATCAAACGAGCAGGTATCCAGTTCGAAGAACTTGTGTGTAGCCAGCTCCTTCTCCACGCCGCTGTATTCATAGCCGTCGTTGCTATGCATCAGCGTCGGTTTCCATCCTTGTTTGACTAGCTTGGACTTGACCGCAACCAAACGCTCACCGACGACGATGCCTGCTGGCCCTCGCTGGTCGTTTAGCGCCTGTGAGGCATCGGCAAACGTTGCGCTGATACCCATGCAATAAAGTGCGAAAAATGCGAGGGTCGAAGCCTTCATTTGATCGTTCCTATAGCCGCTTTTTAGCTCGACGATGGTGATTTCTTCTGCCTGGCTTCTCATAATCCCCGCGCATCGCCAGCGAAAGAGAATCCTATACGATTAAGTCGGGGGAGCATGGTTTGACGAGGGGTATTCAGGGTTTCCCAATGCCTTTACTATCGGCGCCCCTCACAAATGTCACGGTCAAAACAGCTTGATACAAAACCGAGCGGACCAAAGGAAATGGAAAGCAAGAGTAAGTTATGGAAAAGCAAAGCAAGGTCGAACACTGGGCATATCCGTTCAAGCTAAAGCGAGCAGGTAACCAGCACGTCGAGGCACAGGATCCCAAGCAATACTATGAAGCATTGGCGAAGGCCCACGGCGGGTTCTACCCGATGGGTACTAATGGTTCATGGCATGGTGGAATTCATTTTGATGGAGGAACGGGAGATGTCCTCGATCAATCCTCAGTGCGCTGCATCGCAGACGGAGAGGTAATCGCATATCGAGTCGACGAGACTGCCCCCGTCACAGAGTATTTCGGTGAGCATATGCGTGTTGTACAAGCCCCGTATTCCACAGGACTCGTACTTATCCGGCACCGACTCGAGATACCGAGCCAAAATAGTGATCAAGATGAGAACGCACCACCAGTTGGAGAGCTGATTTTTTACAGCCTCTACATGCACTTGCTTGACTGGGCTGGCTACCAGAAACACGATGCGCCTCTGCCTCCAGCTCTTTTTGGGCCGTTGACCTATAGCCCAAAAGCAGAGAAATCTGCCGATAATTTCCTCGGGTTGAACACTAGGGCTGGAGCCCCCGGAACTGCTGCCCACAGCGTCAAAAATGCCATATTGCCCAAAGGTGCAAAAATCAGAACCGCGGAGTCAGCGGCCGCCCCCAATGAAAAATGGAAGAAGCTGAGCGCCGTGCTTGAAGGGAACTCCATTCCCCAAACGATTAGTGAGGCATGGGTTTACACCGGAGAGCTTGAGGCTGCTGGTCCCGACACCTATTTAGTGTCCGTACGGTCCAATGATTTGAATACGGGGTTGCTGCCTGGGAAAGGGTTGAACGTCTATAAAACCTCAAAGGGGAAACAAAAAAACTCGATAACAGGCGTCTTGCCTTTAGGGGTGAAGCTCACTCTGGAAGACGGCAGCGGAGATCTTCGGAAAATCAGCAGTCTCACCGAGGGCGTAGATACCTTCCCGCTTACAGCTGACAGTGCCAAAAATATTCATGGTTACGTAGCCATTAGTGCCTTGCAAGCACAGCCAAGCAAGCCGGTTACTGATTCTTTTCATCTTTTGCCAGAACCTTACAAAGTCAAGGCGGGGGAAGTAGTCGGACATTTAGGACCTTATCAAAACGTCACTGACAGTGAATCAAAGTCGCTCCTGCATTTAGAGATTTTTAGCTGTGATGACGTACCAACGTTTATCGCTAAAAGTCGAAATCATGCAAAAGCTTTGGCTGAGACACAAAAAACACTACTAAAAATCCACATGGGTGCGAGTCGGCTGATTAAGCATAACGACGGTATTAATGCCCGAAACCCACCTGATATATGTCAGGAAGGGGCAGTTGTTGGAGCCGATCTTATAATTCCTCAGCGGGTTCTTGAGGATCTGCCTGCAACCTATAAGTTGTCAGATACTAAAACCTTTCCCGCGAGCACGCCGGCCCAAACTATTCGCTGGTGGCGCTTGGACAACTTACTCGAAGACGCAGAAGGTCATCCGATCAATGGCTGGCTTGGTGAGCAGGACTTGATTACTACTCGTCATAGTCCTTGGGAGTGGGAGGGTTTTGAATTCATCGAGGAGAGCGGGAAGCCGGTTGAGCATCTTGCCCATCTTCTGGATACACGAGGCTTACTCAGTAACGAAGAACGAGAAAACTATCGTGCCAAAATTAGCCAAGCAGATAACGGCCCAGTCAAGCAAAGGCTTTACGATATCGTAGATACTAACAAGGATAATAAATTTAGTGTAGAAGAGATTCACTCTGCATTAGCTAAACTCTGGCATGCTCAATCAATATCACAACTCATGACACGTTATGAAAGTGAGTGGTTTTGGAACGCTGAAAAATGGGACGAGCTTGACCCTCTGCTCAACCATTCGCCATCACAGCCGAATCAAAACTGGGTGAATGAGAAAAAAAGAATCGAAAAGTTGTCGTGGTGGAAAAACGCTGGCTTATCGACTGATGGGAAAGCATGGCACTTTCATCTAATGGGATTGCTCGGGAACTTTACATTTCCGACCGATGATAATGATTTGAAATGGCTGAAGGTGCCTTACGGACAACTAACATTCAATGTCGAGGGGAACGACTTTGAAGATGCTGGACATCCTGCTCATCGATATTTTAGCCGAGTCGTGCACTGGCCAGAAGGTGTGTCAGGCGTGACGATTGGTCGAGGATACGACTTGGGTCAACAGGCTGATCCAAGGGCGGACTTAATTAATGCCGGAGTAAAAGAACCTCTCTTGTCGTGGTTGGTTGGGGCGAAAGGCTTGCATGGTCAAGCCGCAAAAACATATTTAGATAATGCGAGCCAAGAAATCAGAAAACATGTAATAACAAGAAAGCAACAATATATGTTATTCATATCTGTTTATGAATTCATGAAAAAAGATATTTTTAGGATTTCGGGCACAACCAGCAACGTAGAGAAATATGGTGCCTTGCAATGGGAAGGTGTTAATAAAAAAATTCAAGACGTCATTGTAGATCTTCGATATCGAGGAGACTATCACGTTGAATCCAGAAAATTCATTCAAAGGCCTTTTACTGATAATGATCTGGCGAAAATAAAAGTAGAAATGTCGAAGCATAGTAATTGGGTAGGTGTGCCACCAAATAGGTTCGCCGAAAGAAAAAGTTACTTGGAGAGTAATTAATGCGTATTTTACGTCTGGCAGCGTACACGGTTTTTGGACTGGCCTGTCTTTCATCTGCGACAGCGGCTGAGTTTGACTACAAACGGGTCTACCAAGCAGATGCAGGGAAAATAGGTAAATATATCGTCAGGTATTTGAGGACATTCGATTCCCCGTGCATACGGGTGCAATCGCTCTTGCCCGGGGGGAATGGGAAAATAGTTAAGGAAAAAGAGCTATGCTCCATTGACGGCAAAAGCTTTCTCGACGGATACACCCAAGTCGAATTGAAAAAAGGAGAATTTCAAGAAGAGAAGCTGACGTTCTTGTTTGAGATAATGCCACTTGAGCCAGCACCTGAGTTTTTAAAAAAATGTACTGTTCCATTTAAGGATGGCGCGCCTCAGGATCTTGTTTGTGAAACGATAGCGCCATGAACTGAAAAAAACCGCAGTATAATCAGCCACTGATTATGGAGAAATAAATATAGGGGATGATTTGTTTTTTAAGATAAATCATTCTCTTTGGAGTTTGTTTTTGGGTGTTTGTCGGTGTGTAAATATATTTCTGGAATAGGTATTGGCTTTGAATTATAGTGCGGCAATTGAAGACTTAAGGCGAAGGGCTCGGCGTGCAAGGAGTTCGAGGTTTTATATCGCTGTTGGCCTAATATGTTTAATCAGTTTTTCTGTTGGGGCGGTTTACACGTCAAGTCAACTCGGTGACTTCTCCTATCGACTGCTCGGCGAAAAAATATCTTCCAATGCAATTCGCGATCCTGGGATTTTCTTACGGAAGTCTAGCGATCTTCTCGAAAAAATTTATCCCGATAGTCTCGTGGAAATGGGTAGGGGTATGGATGGGGAAGAAGTCAGCAGCAAAAATTTTACTTTCGATGAACGTTCTGCTTACATGCGTGAGTTAGAGCGATTGGTTTCTTTTTATGAACGTGCGCAAACGGCTTATGCTAAGCAGGCATTAGTACAAGATAGGCAGGCGGGCTGGACGGATGCAATATCTTCTATGGCATTTACGTTTGGTGCTATAGCTATTTCAATTCTTCTTTTCCAAACGGGTGTTTCGTTCATAAGGTACTACTCTCAGCTCGCGGAATTATACGATTCACAGGCGAGCGCGTTGTTAGCGGCAAATGACGATCCAGATAAA
Source organism: Pseudomonas sp. AC169 (assembly GCF_979258515.1). Taxonomy (NCBI): domain Bacteria; kingdom Pseudomonadati; phylum Pseudomonadota; class Gammaproteobacteria; order Pseudomonadales; family Pseudomonadaceae; genus Pseudomonas; species Pseudomonas sp. AC169. Next base: position 5,449,474 of record NZ_OZ409866.1, read on the forward strand.
TTTGTTAGCATTTTCCAAATACTTTCACCTTCCTCTGTTACATTTGGGAAAACTCCACTTAGTATGTATGAGAAAGCTTTTGATGTTCTCGTTGCAGCAAAGGATAGGCCAGCGAAATAGGCTATAGCTAAATGTGCACAGTGGCGGTAGAAGATTTTAGAATTAGCTGGTGTGATAGTAATGAATAAGCTTTTAATCGCAGCGATCGTCGCCATTGGCACCATGCTTTACGTCGGTTACTACGAAGCTCTTGAGGACGGAGACATCGAGACGATCGTCTTCATCAAGAAGCACCCCACGTTTCAGATGAAGTTCTACAACATCCACGCCAATGATGGAGAGATAAGGAAGGTAGAGCGCCTGACGGCGGAGGAGCGGGGGTGGATTATTGATTATTGCTGGTACCGGTTGGGTATTGATACAGACCTGAGTACTCAGGATGACGTCGATATGTGCTGGAAGAAATAGAACTGTTTATATGGCCGAGGTTGTCAGTTACGACTGGCAATCTCGGCCATTTTCTTTCGTCTGTTGGGGCAGGGGACGGTTCTGTCGTGGGATCCGAGACGCAATGAGGATTCCGATAAACACCAACGTTTAAAAAGACATCTCCAAACACTCTCGCAGGCTACCTATCCTTGCGCCTTTGCCTACAGCTACGCCAGAATTCGCCGGCTTGTGCGCCTTGGGGGCGGATTCTATTGTGGTCCGGTCGCTGACGAATCAGTGATCGGATTTGACCGTCCGCCCAATATCAAGGCGCGCCAGCGTTCTGCACGTGTTCAGGCATTGTCTGAAATCATGTCGCGGTGGCTGTGCGTGGGACACCTTCGGGTGTGCCGGATTCCTTGATGTCCGGTCGGTCAACCCGCGTACAGCTGCCACCCTGTTTGTTTGACCGCGAACGGTGGCGGCTCCAGTCATCAAGGAGCTTTACCATGATCAAACCAACACCCAATCCGCCCGAATCTAACTGCACGTCTCCCTACAAATCCATCGATTCCAAAAAACTCCACGAAGCCGCCGACCGCGCGCTCGACCATTACCTCTGTCCACCCGGTTCCGCGCCGCCCCCACGTAAAAACCGTGGGATGTACGCCGTGACGGCGGACAATAAAACCGAAGAACTGCTGGTCGATGCCAGTGCAACACTCGCTTCGGCCAAAACCATCGCCCAGAACGTCTCCAGCCTGTTGCCGGCATCGCAGCGCCATGCGCTGGCGGGGATTGCGCAGTTGATCATGCTCGGAGAGTTGGCGGTGAATCGGGCGCTGGATAATTTGCAATTGCCGGAGTGATGCGGGTGCCGGGATCACCTGGTGATTGACCGGGTATCCGTTCTGGCGTCTTCGCGAGCAGGCTCGCTCCCACAGGGTTTTGTGCTGATTGCAGATGTTGTGTACGACGCTGAAACGTGTGGGAGCGGGTCGGTTACTTTCCTGCGGCGTTTTCATTTGGTTTGTTGTTGCTTTCGGCATTGCGCCTGGAAAAATCAGCGGCGAATCTATTCAAGAAGGCAGGTGATCGACCACCACCCTCACGGGTGATGGTTCGATGCTTAACGCAGGTTAGATATTCGGGGTGTAAGAGAAACTCTGTGAAGCTTCGGTATCGGTGAATGGCGTAACGCGAGTTTTCTTGTTGAACAAGCCATTGACGACCGAGCCGGGGAACATCTCGATGGCGTTGTTGAACAGTTCGACGTTGCGGTTGTAGATGGTGATGGCTGCGCCGACGTTCTCTTGTTGTTCGGCAATTTCACGCATCATGTTGTTTGCCGCTTCTGATGCTTTCAGGTCAGGGTACGCTTCAAAAGCGATGCGCAAGCCACCCATCAGCTCCCGGGTGGCGGTTTCAACGGTCGTGAGGGCATCGCCATTGGCGCCCGCAGGCAGGGCGTTGACCGCGCTGCGCAGGCCGGTGATCTTTTCCAGGAGGCTGGACTCGTAGACCATGAAATCTGCGAGAACTTTTTGCAGCTGGTCGAGAACTTTGGTCTTCTGGCGTTCGTAAACGAGGACGTCCGACCAGGCACGTTGTACTCGGTTGTGTCCCCCGATAATGCCGTTGTAGATGCTGAAGCCCGCTACGATTATGACGACAGCGATAACAGCGGAGAGGATGAGTGCAATGTCCATGGCTTACTTCTCTTGGCGTTGTTTTGGGGGCGTGGCGGTAAAGGTAAAGTTGTCATCGTGCAGCTCACTGAGTGCATGGCTCCATTGGAGCGCTGACATCAGACGCGGCAGTTCGATACCGGCAGAAATTTCTTCGTAAAAATTGTTGGGCGAAGCCAGCGAATACTGAGCTCCGTACGCGAACAGGTCGCTGCTTTCAAAACTGAGGCAGAGCTCTCCACTGTCGGAGAACTCCAGGTTTGGACGATCAAGGATGTCGAACAGCTTCAGCAAGTGGAGCACCGTCGAAGGCTTGATGAATTTCGCACAAAGCATCTCGCTGCGACCGGTCAAACGGAACGCTTTATTGAAATCCGGAGAAGCCGTGTCCATGGGGTGCGAATAGTCGTTCTGTGAGTGGTGATCCGATCTGACCGATATTCCGGTGACCCATGGAAAGTCGATGACCAAACTGTAGCGATCGTAGTGGTCATAAACCACTCGAGTCTCGGTTTTGGTATTGCCCTTTTCGTCGGTAACCGTGGTATGCACCTCGCGTCGGTTGACATAGTGCAACTGGCGGTACGTGAAAGGGAGGCTGCGCAACGTGCCGGTAAATTCACCCTGTATCGACTCGACCAACTTGCGGCTGTAGTCGCCCCGGCGGTAATCACCAAATTCCGTGTCCAGCCCCTTGAGGGTTGCGGCCGAGTCTTCTCTCAGGAAAGTCAGTCCGTTGTGGAAGTAGGATGACAGTCGAGCAATTCTTTTACTGAGCGACGGCAACCGATCAGATTTGGATTTCATCCATGCCAGACTCCAAACGGCAATCACGATGCCGAGAAAACCAGTACTCATGCCGAACGAGTCGGGATCAATTTCCAACCGGTAAAAGAACAGAGCGACGCTATGGATGTTCCCAATCCAATAAAGGACCACAGCGATCGCAAGCAATAACAGGCCGGTGCCGAAACACCACCATGCGCGTGTGCGATCGAATTCGAGCGGGCCGTTGTACAAGGCGAACTCATGGATCACGTTCAGGAGGTCGGCGTTGGTTTCAGCCCTGTCAATACTGGCTTCGCTCATCGTCAGCAACTCAGTGAGTCGCGCGTTCTGCGATGCGTTGGGCATGTAGACATCCTTCAGCGAGAGCAAGGTCGAAGACTCACAAAAGCATAGCGATGGCGTCTCACATCGGATTCAGGGATGCCTGGTGCGGAAACAATGGTCCGGATTGAGGATTTGGCTCTATTCATAATCTGTCAGAAATATTGAAAAGGAGTGGACGATACCATTCTCATGCGCTGACCGCTTGTGGCGGATACGCGCTTCTGGAAATGGTCGAGCATTCGACAGGCAATAGCCTGTTTTCCCCGTCCCTGCGCCGAGCGTTGTCATGGCAGTTACCTCGCCGACCGATGATAAGGACGCAATCCAACCGCACGCCTTTCTGTCATTTGGTTGGTGTCAGTTCAGGCTGAGCGGCGTTTGTGAAATTCAGGGCAATTCATATGCTTTGCAAGTGTGCGCTGCAATGGCGCACTTAAATTGTCAGACAATGGTGAACTGGCCGGAATCGGAGACTTTCGCGGCACTATCACGGTGCGGTTGTATAACAGTTGCGCACCAAGTTAAGCACATAAAGTTTTTTTGGTTTTCATTCTTGACAGTTGTTTTTATTTGTTTAAATCTCACTTCGCCGAATGGTTCGGCTTCATTGAAGATAAGGAGAATGTCATGACCGTTATTAATCTCGAATCGAAAACCCTGGCTAACTGGACTCAAGCAGCAGGTCCGGTTAAAACCACCGTCAAGTGATGTCAGGGCCCGGAAGAAGTTCTTCCGGGCTTTTTGTTTTTGCCAGTCTCAAGGACGAGAGAAGTGCCATCCTTTATTAGTGATAATATTTTTTTTCTGATCAAGAATAAGCAATTGGTGCTATGGGACTACCAGGCACACAAGCAATATTCCATCTCTCCTCAGTATCTTTGTCGTTTACTGCATCTCAGCCAAAACCCGGACGAAGAGCCGGATACACAAGATTCGATCGACCAGGAATTGCTGGCCGCCGGAGTAGTGTCAGAGAGCGGATTTCCCGCAATGGACTGGGGCTGGGATGATCTTTCCCGCATCTTTCACGTTGGTACCAGCAAGATCGACTATGCGTCGCGACCAGAAAGTGTCGATGAATGGGCGATAGCCTACCAATCGGCATGTGACGAAGCCTTTACTGTTCCTGTGCCGAGGTTAAGGCATGAGAGTCAGGATAAAGATAAAGGGCAATGTATAGCTCTAACACAACCGGTCACTACTCAGAATTTTGACTTGCAAAGTACTTTGTTAAAGCGGCGCAGCGTCAGGGAGTTCCTTCCTGTGGCGCTCACGAAGCAACAGATAGAGTCGATCCTTTATTATTCGCTGGCGTATCTTCCTTCCCGCAGTCTTGCGACCAGTCTGCTGTGTCCCGATGAACTTCGCCATCGCAGAAGTAGCCCATCAGGTGGCGGACTCAATGCCATTGAGGGATATGTTTACATCAACAATGTCGCGCAGATCCCGCGTGGGTTTTATTACTACAATCCTGTCGAACACCAGTTGGAATCCATAAAAACCGATGACGATTTCAGTTTGGGTCATGCACTCAACGGCCAATTTTTCGCGGAAGATATTCCGTTCGGTATTTTTCTGACGTGCCAGTTTGACCGGCTATGGTGGAAGTATCCGCACTCAAGGGCCTACCGTGTCGCGCTGCTGGACGCCGGTCATATTTCCCAGACCGTGCAGCTTGTTTCAACTGCACTGGGCCTTGGGACGTGGGTCTCTGCCGCTATTGATGAGGCTTGTCTGGAGCCGTTTCTGGGCGATTCCCATCAGTCAGCTCCTTTGTTGTTTGTCGGTGCCGGGGTTAGCACCGGCAGGGACATGCCGGTGGCTTTGGAAGCGCTGCATGCCAGCGGAGGCGCACGAGAAAATGATTAAGCAAGAGTGCTCAATCGACAACGATGCGTTGATGGTCTTCTCGGACTGAAACGAGGCCGCCACCGTGCGCACGCGGCCTAACGCCTATGACCTGTCGGGTTGGGCGCAGGGCGGCGAACAGCACAAAGACTGGTTTGTGCCGACGGCAACTCCCTGGTTGGCTGACGAGGCTGTTCATTGCCATGGAGACGCAGTCCGGCAGGCGATATTGGCAAGATATCTGGTGATGTTCCTCGACTACACCACTGAGTTAGAGACCCGCATTGTCAATCGCTCGATCACAACCATTGCTCATGATCGAATCGGTTTGGGTTTGTCTCCAGCGTTGAAACTCACAGGACTCAAGTTATATGCCGATGAGGCCTACCATGCAGTGATGTCGGCAGATGTCGCCAATCAAGTCAGCGCTATTTACGGAATTGCCAATCGGGAAATTGCCTCGGAACGCGTGCAGAACATCCGGGCGCTTGTTAACTCGGTAGAGCCTGCCCATACCGAATTAGCCTGGTTTGTTGTTGGGTTTGTTTCTGAAACTGTGATTACCAAAGAATTCCTGAAGATCTCCAAGTCAACGGTTTATACGCCCGTCTACCGAATGCTGCGTGATCATCTTGAGGATGAACTCAAACACTCACTTTATTTTTCACATCTTTTTACCATTGTTTGGCAGGGTGCTTCGGACGCTCAGAAAACATTCATGGCGGACTTTATCGTTAAAGCCATCTTCGAATTTTTCAGGCTGCATGAAACGTGGTTGTACGAAAACTTGAAGCTGGTGGGCGTTGATGCCGCCAGTGCGCAGGTTATCCATGAAAGGCAGCAAGGCAACGCGCCTCATCGTGCCAGGGCCAGAGCTGGATGTACCGCAACGATAACGGCGATGAAACGCAGTGGTTTTTTCAAAGAACCGATGAACGTGAAGCGCTTTGCCGAGGCAGGGCTTATCGAATGACAGCCAAAGGGAGACTACGGTGAACGTTAAACTCAAATCGCCTTCAAAGGCCTCTGCACTTTTCCTGCTGTCGGTCATGGTTGCACTTGGCGTATTCCCGCTCGATGTATTACTGCCGTCTTATCCGGCTCTGGCGGATGCGTTTGGAATGAAGGTCAATGAAGTCACATACTTTGTGGCGACATTTGCGGTGGGGTTCTCGATCTCGCAAATCGTTGTAGGGCCGCTGTCCGACAAGTATGGCCGACCTATCATGCTCAAACTCGGCTTAGTGGTATCGCTCCTGGGTATTACTGGCTGCCTGCTGTCGAGCACGCAAGTGCAGTTTGCCTTGGCGCGAGTCGTGCAGGGCGCAGGATGCGGATGCTTTGTGTTGGCGCAAGCGATTGTTCAGGATGTCTTCACGGCTGAAGATCGACAGCGGATTCGCATTTACATGCTGTCGTTAAGCGGAATTTGTATTTCCTTCTCGCCGTTGTTTGGGACGTATCTGCAGTACGCCCTGAATTGGCAGGGGAGTTTCTACGTGTTTGCTGTCCTGGCTGTGATCTTGCTGGGGCAAACACTGTGGTTTTTTCCCAAATTACCGGATCAGTCGCTCACGTCGCGATCGCAAAAGCTGGAAATTCTCAAGCGTTATGCGGATATCTTCAGCTTTAAACCTTTCGTGTATTCGTGGATGACATCGGCTATGGCCTTTTCCTGTCATTTTGGATTCATTGCTATTTCTCCCATCATCTTTCTCGAAACGCTCCGGGTGTCCTCGTTGACGTACTCATTTGTGCTACTGGCCTACGGAGGCGCCTATGTGGTGGGCGGGTTATTGGCTACCCGGTTATCCAGAACACTGACGATCGACACTCAAATCAAGGTGGGATTGGCTATCTCCGGGCTGTCCGGCCTGATCATGGTGGGGTTGATTCAGTTCCAACTCTCCATCGCCACAGTGGCCATCCCGATGATCATCTGTACGCTAGGAACGACACTGGTCAGACCCGCAGCCGCCTCCAGGGCCATGGAGATGTTCAGCGAGAAAGCGGGGGCCTCGTCGGCGGCGGGCGGCACCCTCATGTTCGTGACGGCTGGCGTCGTCAGCGTGCTGCTCGCCGTCGCACCCTTTCCTCCGCTGGCGAGCCTGTCCGTCTTCATTTTGATCGCAACGGTACTTGGCTATGGTTTCAACAAATGGGGCGTCGCTGAGGGCACGGCGCTTGAGAGCGTTGCTGCCAAGTGACCGCTAGCTGGAAACCCTGGCCCTCACCCCAGCCCTCTCCCGGAGGGAGAGGGGGCCGACCGAGGTGTGTTGCGGGGTACATTGACCTGGAAGATCTTGGCGATTATGGCTTTGGTGATTCTGGGGAATTCGCAAGTAGTTAGCGGCCCTCACCCCAGCCCTCTCCCGGAGGGAGAGGGGGCCGACCGAGGTGTCTTGCGGGGCACATTGACCTGGAAGATCTTGGTGATTATGGCTTTGGTGATTCTGGGGAATTCGCAAGTAGTTAGCGGCCCTCACCCCAGCCCTCTCCCGGAGGGAGAGGGGGCCGACCGAGGTGTCTTGCAGGGCACATTGACCTGGAAGATCTTGGTGATTATGGCTTTGGTGATTCTGGGGAATTCGCAAGTAGTTAGCGGCCCTCACCCCAGCCCTCTCCCGGAGGGCGAGGGGGCTGACCGAGGTGTCTTGCGGGGTACATTGACCTGAAAGATCTTGGTGATTATGGCTTTGGTGATTCTGGGGAATTCGTGATTAGAAGCGGCCCTCACCCCAGCCCTCTCCCGGAGGGAGAGGGGGCCGACCGAGGTGTGTTGCGGGGTACATTGACCTGGAAGATCTGGGTGATTATGGCTTTGGTGAAGGCTCTTCGATTTGGGTTTGCGAGCTTGGCAATTGTGGATTCAATGAAAGACGTTCAAGTCGGTGAAGCTTCAGAACATCCCCGAATCGGTCCCCTCTACCTCCGGGAGAGGGCTAGGGTGAGGGGCTTTCCGTTCGTGACAACAAGGTCTCAAGCCTGGCCAACGGCGGCGCATCCTGACTCCGGTCAAACACCCGAATCCCAACCTTGAGCAACCGCCCATTCTCCGCCGCACCAATCACTTGCTCACACCGCAACAACAACCGCCCCTGATCACAATCCTGAGCTTTTATACCCATCGGCAACTTGCCTTCCAACCGCAACTCTGCCATTCGACTCTGCGCCGCAATCATCGCCACCGACCGATCCCGCAAAACCCCGCTACTCTGCGTCATCAACCCCGCCACGCGCACAGCCGCCGACATCGCCACGGCAATAATCGCCAGCGCCACCAGCACCTCAATCAACGTGAAACCTTCTTCCCGCGAACGCGCACGCATAAGTGGCCCAAAACCAAAACCCAGCCCTCGACGCTAACCCGCGTCCTTGAAAGCTTGACGACGAAAACACCCGAGGATTTTCAACATCACTGACATATCTTCTTGCAACACTGCGCGTCGAATCGAATCAAGCCAGGGAATGTCGAGATGGATATCGCACCTTTCAAATCGCTTCAGCAACCGATGCGCACGCCGCGTGGGCAGCAGGGTTTTACCCTGATCGAGATCATGGTGGTCGTGGTGATTCTGGGGATTCTCGCGGCGATGGTGGTGCCCAAGGTGCTCGACCGGCCGGATCAGGCGCGGGCGACGGCGGCGAAGCAGGATATTGGTGGGTTGATGCAGGCGTTGAAGTTGTATCGCCTCGATCACGGCACTTATCCGAGCATGAACCAAGGGCTGAAGGTGTTGGTGGAGCGGCCGGCGGATGCGAAGAACAGCAATTGGCGCTCGTACCTGGAGCGCTTGCCGAACGATCCGTGGGGGCGTCCTTATCAGTACCTCAACCCCGGCGCCAATGGTGAGATCGACATCTTTTCCCTCGGTGCCGACGGTCAGCCTGACGGCGACGGCGTAAATGCCGATATCGGTTCCTGGCAGTTGTAAGGCCGGCCATGAACAGCCGCTCGCCTGAGGGGGCGAAGCAACAGGGCATGGCGATTATCAGCGCGTTGTTGATTGCGGCTGTGGTGGCGGTGATTGCGGCGGGCATGTTGACGCGCCAGAGCGTGTCGACCCGGGCGCTGGAGGCGGATCAGCAGCGCGTGCAGGGGCGTTGGCTGGTGCTGGGCGGGTTGGAGATCAGCCGTCAATTGCTCTGGGATGCACGTCAGCGCGATCCGCTGACCCGGCTCGATCAGCCGTGGGCGCAGCGGCTCTCCGCGCAAGGTTTTGAGGGGCGACTGGAGGATGAGCAGGGCAAGTTCAACCTGCGCAATCTGGTGGCCAACGAGCGGGTCGATGAGGCGCAGGTCGCGGCGTTTCAGCGCTTGTGCGAGTTGATCGGGGTCAGTGCCGGGTTGAGTCAGCGCATCAGTCAGCGGGTGATCGCGTCCTACCCGCGACTGCTGAATGCGCAGATTGCCGAGGCGCCGAAAAGTGGTTTCGACAGTGGTCGCGCCACCTCGCCCAACGCTTCACACAAACCGCAGAAGCCGACGTTGCCGATGCTGCGCAGCATCGATGATTTGCGCAGTGTCGACGGTGTGAATGAGGCGGTGATCGGCAAACTGGCGCCGTACCTGACGGTGATTCCCGCGACCACTTGGCTCAATGGCAACACTGCCACCGCGCCGGTCTTGGCCGCGTATGTGCCGGGGCTGTCGCTGGAGCGCGCGAATGCGCTGATCGCCGAGCGCGATGCCGGGCGCTGGTTTATCAACCGTGGCGATTTCGTTAACCGTTTGCGCATGCCGCAACTAGAGCTGACCAGCGTCAAGGTCGGCATCACCAGTGATTGGTTTCGCCTGCGCGGCGAGGCGCGGCGTGATCAGCGGCGGGTCAGTCTTGAGGCGTTGCTGCATCGCAGCCAGGACCGCTTGCCGCAGGTGATCTGGTCGCGGGTGGGCGTATGAGCCAGTTGAAAGTGGCGTTGCCGCCCTTGGCGGAACTGGATCTGCAGAGTGAATTGCACTGCGCGTGGCTGGATCGTCAGGGCCAGGTCACGCGCGAAGAACGCCACAGTCTGAGCCAGTTGAGTCAGCAGTCGAAACTGCCGCCGCTGGTGTGTTTTCTGCACCCGGCTGACAGCCTGTTGGCGAGTCTAGATTTGCCGCCGCTGCCCGCCAACAAGATTGTTGCGGCGGTGCAATGTGCGGCGCAGGCGTTGATGCTGGGCGACAGCAGTGAGATGCACATCGCGCACAGTTCGCGGGACGAGGCCGGGCAGGTGCAGATCGCCTGGGCGCCTCGGCAGCACTTGTTGCATTTTGGCCAGTTGCTCAAAAGCGCTGGGCTGAACCTGCGCGGTCTCTACCCAGCGCCGTATCGGTTGCCGGTGCTGCCCGGCACCGTCGCGTGCGTGCAGGACGGGCATTTGTTGCTGCGCGATAGCGTGCAAGCGGCGCGGGTGCAGCCGTTGTTCGATGACGGACTCGACGGTGTGGTTTGGGAACCGGGCGTCACTTTGCACTGGGTCGGTGAGCAACCGCCGCCGGGTGCTGAACTGCCGATGGCGGATGCGCAGCGTTGGACTGGGCCGCTACCGGGTTGGGGATTGCATGGCGCAGTCCAGCAACAAAAAATCGAGCATCGCGGTTGGGGTCGAGCCATTGGCTTGTCGGCGTTGGCCGTGGCGGTGTGGGTGATCGGTTTGAATCTGTATGCCGCTCGCGAAGCCGGGCAGGGCCAACGGTTGAAAATGCAAATGAACCTGCGGGTAAAGCAGGCATTCCCCGAGTTGCCGGTGATTCTCAACCCGTTGCAACAGGCCCGTCAGCAACTGGCGGCGCGGCAGAAGGGCGCGGCGGATGATCCGGCGCAGACGTTCAATCGGCTGGTGTTGCAGGCGGGCAGCGGCATGCCGTCGATGGCCGGCAGTGTCGAGCGGCTGGCGTTTGTCGACGGCACCTTGCAACTGAGTCTGCTGAGTGAAGCCCGTCGCGGCGGCAATGATCAGGAGTGGCAAAGCACCTTGGCCCAGGCCGGTATCAGCGTGACGGCAGACGACGAGGGATGGACGTTGCGTCCGGCCACTGAAGCCAGCCCAAGCGACAGCGATGACAGCGGCGGAGCAGAAGAAGATGAATAAGGCCTCGCTCGCGCTGTACCGCGCCAAGTGGCAACGCTTTAACGCCCAGTTGCAGGCGCGTTGGCAGCCGTTGGCCCTGCGTGAAAAACGCATGGTAGGCGGCATGGCCATAGCGCTGATCGGCCTGCTGTTGTGGGTGGCGCTGATCCAGCCGCCGCTGAAGAAAATCGCCTATTGGCAAACCGAAACGCCAAAGCTGCGCGCCCAGACCGAAGCGCTGGAAGTGCTGTTGCGTGAAGTCAGCGTGCGACCGGACGGGCAGAGCGTGGCGCAGTCGCTGGAGCAAACCCTTCAGGCCGGTGGCTTGGCGGGTCATTACCAATTACAGGAGGCACAGGGCGCCTGGCAGTTGACCTTCGACGCAGCACCGGCCGACGCCGTGCTCGACTGGCTGCTGAGCAACCCGGCACAACTCTCTCTGCAAGTGGTCGAGGCCCGTTTGCAACGCGCAGACAACCCCTCGACCGAAGTCACTGCCGGCACTTTGTCAGGCACCGTTCGCATGGATCAGGCGCTGGGCGCTAAGGAAGCTTCATGAAGGGGTCAGGATCCAAACCGGCACGTCTGGCGTTGCCGATGTTGCTGATGGCGTTGAGCGCGTGCAGTAACACCAGCACCACGCCGCAGAATCAGCCGCCGTTGCTGGTCGACAGTGAACTGGGCCGGCCGCTGGCCAACACCCAGCGTAGCGGCGACGCGGTGCTCGACCGCGAGCGCGCACAAGCGCAGGCGCGACCGGCGCCGAAGCAATTGCACAACATCAGCAAGAGTGCGCGCAGTGGTGCGGCGGCGTCGGGCATTGCCTTGCCGAGCAATCCTTTGGGTGATCAGCCGGTGACGCTGAATTTTGTCGACGCCGATATTCAAGCGGTGGTGCGGGCGTTGGCGCGTTCCACCGGGCAGCAGTTTTTGGTCGACCCTCGGGTGAAGGGCACGTTGACGCTGGTCTCGGAAGGTCAGGTGCCGGCGCGGCGGGCTTACGACATGTTGTTGGCGGCGTTGCGCATGCAGGGTTTCAGTGTGGTCGATGTTGGCGGTGTGGCGCAGGTGGTGCCGGAGGCGGATGCGAAGTTGCTCGGCGGGCCGATTTACAGCGCCGACAAACCGGCCGGCAACGGCATGCTCACGCGCACGTTTCGTCTGCAATACGAGAATGCGGTGAACCTGATTCCGGTGCTGCGGCCGATCGTGTCGCCGAACAATCCGATCAACGCCTATCCGGGCAACAACACCATCGTTATCACCGATTACGCGGAGAACCTGACCCGTGTTGCGCAGTTGATTGCGAGCATTGATTCGCCGAGCGCGATTGATACCGATGTGGTGCAGATTCAGAACGGCATCGCCGCTGACATCGCGCCAATGGTGGCTGATCTGCTCGATGCGCCGGGCAATGATCCGACGCAGAAAATTGCGGTAATTGGTGATCCGCGTTCCAACACCATCATCATTCGCGCTGGCAGTCCGGAGCGCACGGAGTTGGCGCGTAATCTGATTTACAAACTGGATAACGCGCAGAGCAATCCGAGCAATCTGCATGTGGTTTATCTGCGTAACGCGCAAGCGGCGAAACTGGCGCAGGCCTTGCGCGGTTTGCTCACCGGTGAGAGTGACAGCGGCACCAGCGACAGTGCGCGTTCGGTGCTCAGTGCGATGGGTGCAAGCACTGGTGGCGCTGGGCAGAACGGCCAGAGCGGTACGCAAACCAGTGGCACCACATCGACTAATAGCAGCGGCAGCGCGGGCGGCAGTTATGCGCAGGGCAGCAGTGGCAGCGCAACCGCTAGTGGCGGCACACAAAGCAGTGAGCAGAACGTCGCCTTCAGTGCCGGCGGCGTGACCATTCAGGCCGACGCCACCACCAACACTTTGCTGATTTCCGCGCCGGAACCGTTATATCGCAACTTGCGCGAAGTCATCGATCTGCTCGACCAGCGCCGCGCGCAAGTGGTGATCGAAAGCCTGATCGTCGAAGTCGGCGAGGACGATGCCAGCGAGTTCGGCGTGCAATGGCAGACCGGCAATCTCGGCGGCAAAGGCGTGATCGGCGGCGCCAATTTGGGCGGTTCGGGACTCAACACCAACGGCAAGACCAGCATCGACGTGCTGCCGCAAGGTTTGAACCTGGGCTACGTCAACGGCACTGTCGACATTCCCGGGATCGGCAAGATTCTTGATCTGAAAGTGCTGGCTCGGGCGTTGAAGAGCAAGGGCGGCACCAACGTGTTGTCGACGCCGAACCTGCTGACCCTCGACAACGAGGCGGCGAGTATTTTTGTGGGCCAGACTATTCCGTTTGTCAGCGGCAGCTATGTCACTGGGGGCGGCGGCACCAGCAATAACCCGTTCCAGACCGTGACCCGTGAAGAGGTCGGCTTGAAGCTCAATGTGCGCCCGCAGATTTCCGAGGGCGGTACGGTCAAGCTCGATATCTATCAGGAAGTCAGCAGCATTGATGAGCGGGCTTCGGCCAGTGCCAATTCTGCGGGGATCGTCACCAACAAACGCGCGATCGACACCAGCATTCTTCTCGACGACGGGCAGATCATGGTGCTCGGCGGGTTGCTGCAGGACGGTTACAGCCAGAGCAACGACGCGGTGCCGTGGTTATCGACGATTCCAGGAATCGGCGCGCTGTTTCGCAACGAACGCCGGGCGATTACCAAGACCAACCTGATGGTGTTCCTGCGCCCGTACATCATCCGTGACAGCGAAGCGGGGCGCAGCATCACGCTTAATCGCTACGACTTTATGCGCCGCGCGCAGGGCGGTTTGCAGCCGGAACGCAGCTGGGCGATGCCGGACATGCAGGCGCCACAGTTGCCGACGGCGGCGCAGGGTGTGCCGGCGGTGTTACCGAGCTCCGGCCCACGCGCAACCATCAAAGCGGTGCCGATCCAATGACGCCGACATCGCTCCTTGATCTGGAAAACCGACGTGTAGGAGCTGCCGAAGGCTGCGATCTTTTGATCCTGCTCTTCGACGGATCCCAACGACCAAAGATCAAAAGATCGCAGCCTTCGGCAGCTCCTACAGGGATTGGGGAGGGCTTGAAGTGAGTGCGCTGCCTTACGCTTGGGCAAAGGCGCAGCGCATTCTGTTGTGCGATGGCGTGCTGACGGTGTGCCCGTCGACGCCGGGCTGGTCGATCAGCGAGGCGCGGCGGCAGTTCGGCGCGACCACGATACAGCGCGTGCGCGATGATGAGCTGGATGGCTTGCTCGCCAGCGCTTACGCCGACACCGGCAGCGCAGCGGCAGTGGTCGGCGCAGCAGAAAACGAAGTCGACCTCGATCGCCTGATGCAAGACATGCCGGAAATCACCGACCTGCTCGACACTCAGGACGGCGCGCCGGTGATCCGCATGATCAACGCCTTGCTCACGCAAGCCGCGCGCGACGAGGCCAGCGACATCCACATCGAACCGTTCGAAACCCATTCAGTGGTGCGCTACCGCGTCGACGGTACGCTGCGGGATGTGGTCTCACCGCGCAAGGCTCTGCACGGTGCGCTGGTGTCGCGGATCAAGATCATGGCGCAACTCGACATCGCCGAAAAACGCCTGCCGCAGGACGGTCGCATCGCCCTGCGCGTGGCCGGGCGGCCGATCGACATTCGTGTTTCAACGGTACCGACCGGACACGGTGAACGCGTGGTGATGCGCTTGCTCGACAAACAGGCCGGGCGTCTGCATCTGGAAACGCTGGGCATGGACGCGCAGGTGTTGGCCAAACTCGATCAGCTGATCCGCCAACCCCACGGCATTGTCCTGGTCACCGGCCCGACTGGCAGCGGCAAAACCACCAGCCTGTACGCGGCGCTGGCGCGGCTGGATGCGAGTACCAGCAACATTCTCACCGTTGAAGATCCGGTGGAATACGACTTGCCGGGGATCAGTCAGATTCAGGTCAACGCCAAGATCGACATGACCTTTGCCTTGGCGCTACGGGCGATCCTGCGGCAAGACCCGGACATCATCATGATCGGCGAAATCCGCGATCTCGAAACCGCACAAATCGCCGTGCAGGCCTCGCTGACCGGGCATCTGGTGCTGGCGACGCTGCACACCAACGACGCGGTGTCGGCGGTCAACCGCTTGATCGACATGGGCGTCGAGCCGTTTCTGCTGGCCTCGTCGATGCTCGGGGTTTTGGCGCAGCGACTAGTGCGGCGGCTGTGCAATCAATGCAAGGAAGAAGACCCCACCGCGCCCGGCACCTGGCGCCCGGTCGGTTGTGCAAACTGCAATCAAACCGGTTACAGCGGCCGCACCGGCATCCATGAATTGTTCTGTATCGACGACGACATCCGCACCCTGATTCACCAAGGGGCAGGGGAGCAGGCCTTGCGCGCATCCGCCGCCAAAGCCGGGATGTTCAGCTTGCGCGAGGACGGTGAGCGCTGGATCCGCAGCGGAGCCACCGCGCCTGAAGAAATCTTGCGTGTGACACGGGACGCCTGATGAATCGCTATCGTTTTGAAGCTGCCGACGCGACCGGCAAGATTGAATCCGGGCACCTTGAGGCGGACAGCCAAAGCGCCGCGTTCACAACATTAAGCGGGCGCGGTTTGACCGCGTTGTCGGTGCACAAGGAAAGCAATGTCGCCAGTCACGGTGGCGGTGGACTGTTCAGCGCCAAACTCTCGGACAACGATCTGGCTTGGGCCACGCGGCAATTGGCGAGCCTGCTCGGGGCCAGCCTGCCGTTGGAAGCCGCGTTGAGTGCCACGGTTGAGCAGGCCGAGAAAAAGCACATCGCCCACACCCTCAGTGCCGTGCGTGCGGATGTGCGCAGCGGCATGCGTCTGGCGGAATCCCTCGCCGCACGACCGCGAGACTTTCCCGAGATCTATCGCGCGTTGATTGCGGCGGGTGAAGAGTCTGGCGATCTGGCGCAGGTCATGGAACGCCTCGCCGACTACATCGAAGAACGCAACAACCTGCGCGGCAAGATTCTCACCGCGTTTATCTATCCGGGCGTGGTCGGGCTGGTGTCGATCGGCATCGTGATTTTCCTGCTCAGTTATGTGGTGCCGCAGGTGGTCAGCGCGTTTTCCCAGGCGCGGCAGGATTTGCCGGGGTTGACCCTGGCGATGCTCAACGCCAGTGATTTCATAAGGGCGTGGGGCTGGTTGTGCGCAGCGATCATGGCTGGCGCGTTCTGGAGCTGGCGTCTGTACCTGCGCAATCCGGCGGCACGTTTGAGTTGGCATCATCGGGTGCTGAAGTTGCCGTTGTTCGGGCGATTCATCCTCGGCCTGAACACCGCTCGTTTTGCTTCGACGCTGGCGATTCTCGGCGGCGCCGGGGTGCCGTTGTTGCGCGCGCTGGAGGCGGCGCGGCAGACCTTGTCCAACGACCGCTTGAGTTTGAGTGTCACTGAGGCCACGGCCAAGGTGCGTGAGGGCGTGAATCTGGCGGCAGCGTTGCGCGTGGAGAATGTGTTTCCGCCAGTGCTGATTCACTTGATTGCCAGTGGCGAGAAAACCGGGTCGCTGCCGCCGATGCTTGAGCGCGCTGCGCAGACCTTGTCGCGTGATATCGAACGGCGAGCGATGGGCATGACCGCGCTGCTTGAACCGCTGATGATTGTAGTCATGGGCGGGGTGGTGCTGGTGATTGTGATGGCGGTGCTGTTGCCGATCATTGAGATCAACCAATTGGTCCAGTAGCCGGTTTTGAGGGTGTCTGATCGGGCCCCTTCGCGAGCAAGCTCGCTCCCACAGGGTTGTGTGGTGTGAAGTAAATTGCATTAACAACATCAATCCCTGTGGGAGCGAGCTTGCTCGCGAAGAGATCAGTCGGGGCAATAAATAATCCAGATTTTTTTCCAAACCACTGGCATCACCCGACCCTCAAAAGAACCATCCTCGGGTTCTCCTTTCTGTCATCTGCAACCACCCGCCAACGCCTTCAGCCCGATTCCGCCAAACCCCCGATCCAGACCCTGCGCTACACCCGACAAACACCCGAGAAAATCCCTTCAGAAACACCGCGCAGCTCCCGAGGTTTTTTCCTTTATCTGTCACCGGAAACTGCGAATTTCTCAGTGCGACTTAACCAAGGCCAACGCTAGCGAGGGCCCCGGTGAGTCCTCCCAGTGTCATGCAAGTCACCCGAAAACCTGTGTTCACAACCTAGTTGAAAAGGAGATTCTTCATGTTCAAGCGCACTCTGATCGCAGCATCCCTGACCGTCGCCGCTCTGGCTTCCGCTCAAGCCATGGCCGTTACCGGTGGTGGTGCAACTCTGCCTGCCGCTCTGTACAAAGGTTCTGCCGACAGCATCCTGCCAGCCAACTTCAGCTACGCGGCTGTGGGTAGCGGCGCCGGCAAGACGGCTTTCCTGACCAACGTTGCCACTGGCTTCGGCGCCACCGGCACCGTGCACTTTGCCGGTAGCGACTCGGTACTCAGCGCTTCGGACATCAGCACCTACAACAGCGCTTTCGGTGCTTCGTACGGCCCGCTGATCCAGTTGCCTTCGGTGGCCACTTCGGTTGCCATCCCTTACAAAAAATCCGGCCAGACCGCTCTGAACCTGACCAGCGCGCAACTGTGCAACGCCTTCTCGGGCACCGTGACCACTTGGGGCGGCCTGCTGGGCACGGCTGACACCACGCCGATCCGCATCGTTTATCGCAACGTTTCCAGCGGCACTTCGGAAATCCTCACCCGTCACCTGAACGCTGTGTGCCCAACCAAGTTCACCACCAACTCGACGTTCGTCAACGCACGTCCTGCCGGTTCGACCTTGCCTGCGAACTGGGTCGGCGTTGCCAGCACCGCTGATGTTGCGCCTACTGTTGCCGCCGTTGATGGTTCGCTCGGTTATGTCGGTCCGGACGGCGTAGACGCCACCAGCAACGCCTTGGTTTCGCGCATCAACAACGTACAGCCGACTTCGGCCAACGTTGCCCTGGCACTGGCTTCGGTGACTCCACCGGCGACCGCTGCTTTGGCTGCTGACCCGACTCGCTGGTCGCCAGTGGTGGCTAACCCGGCCATCGGTTACAAACTGGCTGCCTACACCAACCTCATCGTCGGTCAGTGCTACAAGGATGCAGCCGTGGCCAACGACGTGAAGGCCTTCCTGACCACTCACTACAACACCACCAACAACGACCTGGCGATCAAAAACCACGGTTTCGTCACCGTGCCATCGGCCTGGAAAACCAAGGTGTATGAAACTTTCGTTTCCAACGCCACCGGTTACAACCTGAACATCAACAACACCAGCGTCTGCAACACCATCGGTCGTCCTTTGTAAGGCGCCCGATTCACACCGCAACACGAATGGCAGCCCTTCGGGGTTGCCATTTTTTTTGCCTCCCGGTTTACGGGGAATTCGATAAGGAGATTGGACATGTTCAAACGAATTGGAAGGGTTGCGCTGCTGTCTGCGGCGGCGTTGATGTCGGGCCACGCGTTGGCGGTGACCGGTGGCGGGGCGACCTTGCCTGCCGCGCTGTACAAGGGTTCGGCCGACAGCATTCTGCCGGCCAGTTTCAGCTACGCCGCTGTTGGCAGCGGGGCAGGCAAAGCGGCGTTTTTAAGCAACAATGCTGCGCCGTTCGGCACTACAGGCACCGTGCATTTCACTGGCAGCGATTCGATCCTGACGGCAAGCGAAATCAGCCAATACAACAGCGCTTTTTACGCCAGTTATGGTCCGCTGATTCAGCTGCCATCCGTCAGCACCGCCATCGTCGTGTCCTATAAGAAAAGCGGTATCAGCAATCTCAATCTGACGAGCAGCCAGTTGTGCAGTGCGCTGTCGGGTGAGGTCACAACGTGGGGCTATCTAATGGGCACTGCCGACACCACGCCGATTCGCGTGGTTTACCGGAACAACGCCAGCGGCACCTCGGAAATCCTCACTCGCCACCTCAATTCCGTTTGCCCGACAAAGTTCTCGACCAGTTCGTTGTTCACTACCGCGCGCCAGCCGTCAGGTTCGACAGTGCCGATAAACTGGGTCGGCGTGTCGAGCGACAGTGATGTCCTGCCTACGATCAATCAGGTCGACGGCTCGATCGGTTACTCCGGCCCTGACGGTATCCAGGTGACCGACAACACTGTCGTTGCACGTCTTAACGGTGTGCTGCCAACCCCGCTCAACGTCGCGCTGGCACTGTCTTCGGTGACGCCACCGTCGACGTCTAGCGACGCCTATAATCCCGCCCGCTGGTCGCCCGTGGTGGCGAACCCTGCCCTTGGCTACAAAATTGCTGCCTACAGCAACTTGATCATTGGTCAGTGCTACAGGGATGCCAACGTGGCCAACGAAATACGCAACTTTCTCACCACTCACTACAGCCAGCCCGGCAACAATGCTGCGGTACAGGCGCACAAATTCTTTGCGATGCAACTGAGCTGGAAAAACGCCGTCACCGCCAACTTCATCACCAATACCACTGGCAACAACCTCGACATCAACAACCCGGCCGTGTGCAACGGCATTGGCCGTCCTCTCTAAAAGTGCCTGCCGCTTAACCGATGGCAGCTCCGTACAGGGCTGCCATTTTTTTTGAAGGCGCGGAACGGCCCGCCGCGAATACTCCCCCAACATGAAGTTTGTGTGACATCCGTTCGGTCGCGACCGCCGCCAACTGCCTATGACGTAACAGCAGGTTTTTGCACGCCTGCGGCATGTGTGGCAACCCAAAAGGATCTCGTAGTGATGCTCGCTCGCCCATCCCGTCGTACCAACGTCCAGTCGTTCAAACGTGAAGCCGTGGAGCCGGCGCTGTGGTTGCTCAAACCGCTGGCGCACGCGGTGGCGTTGTGTCTGGTGGCGGGCAACGCGCACGCGGCAACGGCGTTCAGCTCCAACTGGTTTGCCGCCAAGGGTGCCGCGCAGCAAGCCGCTGCCGCACGGCCGAGCACTGGCGGCTTGCCGGGGATGACGCCGCCCTTGGCGCAGCAGCAAAAAGCCAATCAGCAATTGCAACGCTCGATCCAGACCCTGAACAACACCGTCGCTGCGATTGCCGCGCAGCAGGCGGCGCAGGCGGCCGGCCGTGCCGCTGCGCTGGGCTCGGTGCAGTTTGTCCCGGACGGTCTGGGCGAGGGCGGTCTGAAGGTCGATAACAGCCTCACCCAAGGTTGGCAGAATGCCAAAGGCCCGCAGCAAACCCAGGCTGACGGCAAGACCACGGTGAAGATCGAGCAGACTGCCGACAAGGCCATCCTCAATTGGGAAACCTTCAACGTCGGGCGTAACACCACCGTTGAATTTGCCCAGCAGGCGAACTGGGCGGTGCTTAACCGGGTCAACGATCCGAATGCCCGGGCGAGTCAGATCCAGGGGCAGATCAAGGGCGACGGCACGGTGATGCTGATCAACCGCAACGGCATCGTCTTCAGCGGCAGCAGTCAGGTCAACGTGCGCAACCTGGTGGCGGCAGCGGCGAATATCACCGATATCCAGTTCCGCGACCGAGGGCTGTATTTCGACAGCAGCGCCACTCAGCCGACCTTCACCGATGCCGCCGGCAAGGTGTGGGTGGAGCGCGGCGCGAGCATCACGACGCACAAACCGGCGTCGTCTACCGCTGCCGGTGGTTATGCCTTGCTGCTCGGCAGCGAAGTGCAGAACGACGGCAGCATCAGCACCGCCAAGGGGCAGACTGTGCTCGGCGCCGGTGACCGCTTCTACATTCGCAAGGGCGCGGGCACCGAGGGCAACGCGCTGTCGACCACGTTCGGCAACGAAGTCACGCCGGGCTTCAAGGCCGGCAACATTAGCGGCAAGGTCAGCAACAACGGCTTGATCCAGTCGTCTACCGGCGACATCACTCTGACCGGCCATGAAGTCGTGCAGAACGGCGTGTTGCTCGCCAGTACGTCGGTGGCGTCTCGCGGCACCATTCACTTGTCCAACCCCGCGACCGACAGCGGCGGCACTGTCACCCTGACGCAAGGTAGCGCCACGGCGATCATGCTCGACAGTAGCGACCTGACGGCGCTCGACAGCCAGCATCAGGCCGCCCTCAGCGCGGTCAACGCGAACAACCGCATCCGTGGCGATCAGTCGCGCATCGAGATCCAGAGCGGCGGCAGTGTCGAGTTCCAGAACGGTTCGATCACCCTCGCCACCGGTGGGCAAGTGGCAGTGACAGCGCAGCGCCGCAGCCTGGTGCGCGACGGGGCGATGATCGATGTTTCCGGTGCCCTCGGCGTCAAAGTGGCGATGGAAAACAACAACATCAAGATCAACGTGCAAGGCAACGAGCAACGCGACGCGTCGGTCAACCGCGAAAAAGGCGCGCTCAACAGCAATGACATTTGGGTCGATGTGCGCGAGTTGGTCTATGTGCCGGCGGGCACCAACGGCTATGCCACGGATCGCTGGTACACGGCGGGCGGCTTGCTTGAAGTCGGCGGTTATCTTGGCACCCAGGCGCACAGCGTCGGCGAATGGATGGCGCAGGGCGGCACGGTGAGTTTTGCCGGCAATGATGTGGTCACCGAAAAGGGCTCGTTGATCAATCTGTCCGGCGGCACCCTGGACGTGCAGGGTGGCGAGATTCGCCAGAGCTGGCTGCGCGGTGCCGACGGTAAATTGTATGAAGTGTCGCGCGCGCCGGGCGATCTGCTCTACACCGGGCTGTACAAAGGATTTGAGGACAGCAGCGAACGCTGGGGCCAGAGCAGCTATTTCTACAACCCGCTGATTGCCCCGCGTTCGCGTTTCGAGGCGGGCTATACCGTGGGCCGTGACGCCGGGCAACTGGTGATTGCCACGGCCAACGCCGCGCTCGACGGGCAGATGCTTGGCGAGGTGTATCAGGGCGAGCGGCAGAACCAGGCGCCGAAACCGGTGCTCGACGGTTATGAGCAGAGTCAGACCGCACTGGCGCGCCGCGCGCAATTGATTGTCGGCAGTTATGACCCGGCGTATGTGGCGGCAGCGGGCGGTGTGTTGTATGCGCTCAATCCGTTGCTGGATCAGGTGCAGATCGGTGGCGAACGCCCGCTCGCCGGCACCGATCTGGACCTCGCCGGTGCTGTCTCGGAGGCGCGCAAAGGCAAGTTGTTTCTCGATAACCATCAGCTCAACGGCTTCAGTCTTGGCGCGCTCAAAGTGGCGGCCAAAGATCAGGTCGTCGTGGACGGCGCGCTCAGCGTCGATAGCGGTGGCGACATCACCCTGTTTGCGCCGGATGTGCAGATCGGCGCCGACCTGACCGCGCGCAGCGGCAGCCTGCGGTTAGGCAACGTGCTCAATCAGTTCAACGGCAGCGAAAGCAGTGACACCCGACTCACGGCGAAGACCGGCAAGTCGACGCAAGTGTCCGTGGCCCAAGGCGTTCACCTTGATACCCGTGGTGTGTGGAGCAACCTGCGCACCCAGCCTGACGATGGCGCGAGTCTGGCCTCGCTCAATGGTGGGCTGGTGTCGATCCGCAGCAGCGGCGATATCAATATTGGCGCCGGCAGCTTGCTCGACGTTTCGTCCGGTGGTGCCATACTTGCCAACGGCAAGACCCGTGGCGGCAAGGGTGGTGATCTGACCCTGGAATCCAGTGCGATTTCCGCACCGGGCCAATCGCATCTGCGCCTTGATGGCGAGCTGCGTGGCTACGGTGTCACGGGCGGCGGCACCTTGACCGTGCAGGCCAACCAGATCTTGATCGGCCAGACCGACAAGTCGTTGAGCGAGACCACGCTGCAATTGTCCGCCGACCTGTTCAACAAAGGCTTCGCTGCTTACAACCTGATCGGCTTGAGCGGTCTGCAAGTGGCGGACGACACGGTCGTGGACGTGAGCATGCCGGTCTATCGTTTTGGCGATGCCGCGCCCAATCAGGCCAGCGGTGCCGACCCGCAATCAGCGCTGGAGCTATGGACGCCGGGACTGTTCCAGGAAAACCCGACCCAGGGTGTGCTGACGCAACGCGGCGGTGCCAGCCTGACACTGCAAGGCGGGGCCAGCCTGCTCAGCCTGATCGATGCGGCCAACAGCGATTTGACCCTCGGTCGTGGTTCGCGCATCAGCGTCGATCCGGGGCAAAGCATCAAACTGCGCGGCGCCGGGCAGATCACCGTTGACGGCGAGCTCAACGCCTGGGGCGGCACGATTGATATTCGCCAGCAACAGTTCGGCTCGATCAAACCCGCCACCTCCAATCAACTGGCCGAACCGAATGCGCACAACCGCTCGATCTGGATCGGTGAACAGGCGCGGCTGGATGTGGCAGGGCGTGTGAACACCGCAGTGGATGCTTTGGGCCGCACTTACGGGCAGGTCGGCAAGGGTGGCAGCATCATCCTCGGTGGCGAGATCGACGCAAAACTGGCCACGGCCACTGCCGCTGATGCTTACGTGATTGTGCGCCAGGGCGCGCAGCTCGATGCTTCGGGCGCCGAGGCGCTGTTGGACATCGCCGGGCAGGGGCCGACGCGGGTGGCAACCGATGGCGGACGCATTGCCATCGGCTCTTACAACGGCCTGTTTATCGATGGCGATCTGCGTGCGGCGGCGGGCGGTGTCGGGGCGGCCGGCGGTCGTCTGGAAGTGGCGCTGGAGACGCCGTTGTACGCCGATTCAGCGGACAACAAGGTGCGCGCGCCACGCGAGTTGATCATCGACCAGACGTCGACCGGGCAGGCATTGGCCGCCGACCTGCGCCCGGGCGAGGCCGACGACGGTTTGCGTTACGGTCAGGCCCGTGTGCATGCCGACAGCCTGATGGCCGGCGGCTTTGACAACCTGAGTCTGTTGAGTAACGGCCTGCTGTCGTTCGACGGTGACGTTAGCCTGCACACCCAGCAAAGCCTCAGCCTGTACGCCGGGGCATTGTCCCTGGCCGAGTCATCCAAAGACGCGTCACGGGTCGATCTGAGCGCGCCGTATCTGCGTTTGTCCGGTGTCGGCAGCTATTACAGCGTGGTCGGCAGCGTGCGCCCACGTCTGACCAACAGCCCGACCGACAAACTGTCGGACGCGCGCTTCACGGCGACGGCGAACCTGCTGGATCTGGGCAATGGTCTGTCGTTCGGGGCACAGGGTTCGATCCTGCAACTGAAGGCCCCGGCGGCCGAATACAGCCGCCGTGGGTTTACCGAGGTCAGCCTCGACAGCAGCGGTGATCTGCGCTTTCTGGCGCCGACCGATGGCGCTGACAAGAGTCGCTTGTGGACACCGGGTGATCTGCACCTGAGTGCGGCGCAGATTTATCCTGCCAGTGATGTACAGGCCGAAGTGCGCGTGGGTTATCAGGGCGCGCAGTCGGTGGCCGAACATACCCTGCGGATCAGCGGCCACGGCCCGGCACCGGTTGCCGCGCCGTATTCGGCGTTCGGCAAGCTGACGTTCTCGGCCGCGTTTATTGAGCAGGGCGGCGTGTTGCGCGCGCCGTTGGGCAAGATTGTCCTCGGCGATGACGTGTTGACCACCACCCGTGAAGTCCGCTTGCTGCCGGGCAGCGTCACGTCGGTCAGCGGTGCCGGGCTGGTCATGCCGTATGGCGGCACCACGGACGGCATCGACTACCGCTATGGCGGCAAGTCGGTGGTGTTGAACGGCGTCACCGGGGAAGCGACCGGCGTGTCGATGAGCACTCAGTTCATTGACGTGCAGAGCGGTGCGCTCATCGATTTGTCGGGGGGTGGCGACCTGCGCGGTACCGGTTTCATTTCCGGGCGCGGCGGTTCCACCGATGCCCGTTTCAATCCGCTGGTGCGTAACGCTACCGACGGCACGTTCAGCTTGCCGGGACTGGGCAGCAACCCTGTATACGCAATTGTGCCGGGCAACCAGAGCACTTACGCACCGGTGTTGGCCGAGGCGGGTGCAGTCGATCCGCGGATCGGCCAGCAGATCACCATCGGCGCCGGCGTGCCGGGCTTGGCGGCCGGCACTTACACGTTGTTGCCGTCGACGTTTGCCTTGCTGCCCGGCGCGTTCCGGGTCGAGGTCAACGGCCAGGCGACGCCGGGCGTGTCCAGCGGTGCGCTGCCAATGCGCAACGGCTCGTGGACGGGCAGCGGACAAATGTCGATTGCCAATACCGGCCTGCGCGACAGCCTTGCCCGCCAGATCATTCTGACCCCGGCGGATGTGCTGCGCCGTTACTCGCAGTACAACGAAACCGGTCTCAGCCAATTCATCCAGAGCGATGCCGTGCGGCGCGGGGTTCCCCGGGCGCTGGCGCCGCAGGACGGCAAGACCCTGGACCTGCGCCTGATTGAAGGTGGCGAGCAGGACATCGCGTTGCAGTTCAATGGGCAAGCGCGGTTCGGTGCCGCTACGGGTGGCCTGGTCGGCACGGCCGTGGTGCGCAGTGGCAATGCCAGCAGCCGCTTTGAAATCCTCGGTGCCGGGCATGTACCAAGCAAGGATTTCAACGGTATTTCGCTGTATGCCGAAACCTTGAATAACCTCAACGCCGGGCGTTTGACCATCGGTGCGATGCCGACCGTCAGCTACACCACGGCAGGCAATATCATCGGTTTCATCGGTGATACCTCCAATATCGTCCTGCGGGAAGGGGCGTTGCTGGCAGCGCCGGAAGTGTTGTTGCGCAGCAACTCGATCAAGGGCGGTATCACCATTGAGGCGGGCGCCGGGGTCAATGCCTTGGGGCGTGGCAACGTCGCTTATGACTCAACGGCCGGCTACCTCTATCAACCCGGTGCGTCCAGCATGGTGGTGGTGTCCAACGGCTGGACCAACGTGCTCGCGCCGGAGGCGGGCGGTGGCTTTATTGGCGCTGGCAGCATTCGCATCGGCACGTGCGCCACGGCGGTCTGCAACAGTCCGGCGCTGCTGTATTCGAACGGCAGTATCACCGCCGCCACGGATAACCAGTTCGAACTCGGTGAAGCCGTGCGCTTCGGCACGCGTCATTTGGCCCTGGCGGTGGGGGCGGTCAACGCTGGCAGTGCCGAGGCGCTGGCCACTGCGGGCGACCGGGTACCGGCCGGTCTGACCTTGAATCAGAACGTACTGGATCGTTTGCTGCGCGGTGATAAGCAGTTCGGCGCACCGGCTCTGGAGACGCTGAGCCTGACCACGCGCGACGCTTTCAATCTGTACGGCAGCGTGACCCTCGACACCTTCGATGCACAGACCGGCCAGAGCAAATTGCAAAACCTTGTGCTCGTTACCCCGGCGATTTACGGCGCGGGCAGTGCCGACGATGTCGCGACGATCCGCACCGCCAACCTGATCTGGAACGGGGCCACGCAGGACCCCGGCAGCGTAATCAGCGACGGCGCCGGTACAGGCAGTGGCACGCTGGATATTCAGGCGCAACGCATCGAGTTGGGTTACGGCCCGATGCCTCAAGCCAACGGCCTCGATCAGAACAACCGTCTGGCGCTGGGTTTTGCCAACGTCAACCTGAGCGCCAGCGAACGCATCAGCGCCAATCACAAGGGCAGTCTGGCGGTGTATCAACAGCAGGGTGCTTACGATCCGGTGAAGGGCTACGCCTACACTGGCGGCAACCTCAATCTGCGCACGCCGTTGCTCACCGGTGAGGCGGCGTCGGTCAGTCTGCTCAAGGCCGGCAATCGCCTGACGCTCAGCGGTGGCGGTGCTTCGGGTGTGGCCGATGCCTTGGGCGCAACCCTGAATCTACAAGCCCGCGACATCGTGCTGGACAGCCGCATTGCCCTGGCCAGCGGCAAACTCACGATCACCGCCGAGCAGGATTTGACCCTGGCCGGCGGCGCGCAACTGGACATGGCCGGGCGCACCTTGCCGTTCAACGACGTGAGCAAGTACAGCTGGGGCGGCGATGTGTCATTGCTGAGCAACAACGGCAATATCCGCCAGCTCGGCGGGTCGCGCATCGATCTGTCGGCGAAAAACAATCAGGCCGGTAACCTCAGCGCCGTGGCCTTGGCGGCGGATGCCGGCATCGTCGATCTGCAGGGCGAGATTCTCGGCGCCAGCAGTGGCTATTACGATGCCGGCGGCACGCTGGTGCCGTACAAGGCCGGCGGCGTGGACATTCGCGCCCAGCAGTTGGGCGGTGATGCGAGCGCGCAGTTCGCGGCACTCAATCAACGTCTGAACGCCGGGCAGGTATTCGGCAGTCGCAGCCTGCAACTCAAACAGGGCGATCTGGTGATTGGCGACGGACTCAAGGCCGCTGAAGTCAATGTTTCGGTGGACAACGGCAGCCTGACCGTCAACGGCTTGATCGACGCCAGTGGCGAGCGGGTCGGCAGTATTCGTCTGGCGTCGCAGAACGGCCTGACCCTGGCCGGCAACAGTGTGCTCGACGCCCATGGCCGGGTGTTGCGGGTCGACAGTTACGGCAAGATCATCGACGCGCCGAACCGGGCCATGGTCGAGCTGAACTCCGGGGCGGGTGTCTTGACCCTGGCGTCCGGTACGCGCATCGACTTGCGCCATGGTACTGATGCGGTGCCGGGTTTCCTCGCCGGTCAGCACGATCAGATGCTGCGCGGCACCCTCGAACTCAATGCGCCGCGACTGGGTGCTGGCGACATTGCCATCGACGCCAGTGGCACGGTGAATATTCAGGGCGCACGCTCCATCGGTCTCAATGGTGTGCGCCGCTATGACGATGCGCGTGATGGTGTCGATCCGGCGGTCAGCGGCCGGCCTTATCAGGTGATCGATCAGGCCCTGTTTAACCGCATCGACGGCGACAACAGCGCGTTCATCGACGCTGCGCTGAACAACGCCGATCTGTTGCAACGCAAACTGGCCGGCCTGAACAATACGGCTTACGCCGATGCCTTCCATCTTCGCCCTGGGGTCGAGATCGCCAGCAAAACAGCTGACGGCGACCTGGTGGTGGAGGGCGACATCGATCTGTCGCGCTACCGCTACGCCAGCCTCAATCCGCACACGGGCAAAGTCGCGGATGTTTATGGCTCCGGTGAATCCGCCAGCCTGGTGATCCGTGCCGGCGGCAACCTCGATATTTACGGCAGCATCAACGACGGTTTCGCGCCGCCACCGGAGACCGTCGACGACGCCGGCTGGAAACTGCTGCCGGGCGTGCAGCCGTTCGGTGGTGATCTGGTTGTACCGGGGACCGGGGTGACGCTGGCGCCGGGCACGCAATTCCCGTCGGGCGTTACCCTCAATTACGATCTGCCGATTCAGGCGACGACGCTGGTCAGCGGCACGCTGCTGCCGGTGCAGGTGGAACTGGCCGCGCCTTACACCTTCAGTGCCGGCACGGTGCTGGCGGGGGCGGTGCATGACGCCTCGGGCAATCTGTTGTATGCCGCCGGGACGCTCTTGGCCAGCGACGTGACCGTGCCGGCCAGCAGCCGTTTGGGTGCCGGGATTCGCTTGAGTCGCAACACCGCGTTGCAAGCCATGAGCTGGCCCAAAGGTGTGCCGTTGCCGGGCGCTTTCGATGTCGACACTGGCAGTAGCAAGAATTTGATGTTGAGCAGTTCGCTGGCGCTGTTGCGCGGTTCGTTGATTCCATCGATGACCAATGTGGTGCTCGCCGACGGCGTTGCGTTTATCGAGTTGCGCGCGTTGAACGGCGCGCAGCAGGGCGCCAACTGGGCACTCGCGCCGATGTTGCCGTCGGGCAGTGCGTCGTGGTCGATCCGCGCGGTGGCGGGGGCTGATCTTTCCGCAGCTGACAGCCGTGCGGTAAAACCGCTCACCACCGAAGGCAATTTGCGTCTGGCGGACACTCATTACGGGGCGAAAATTACCGAAGGCAATCCACGCGCGGTGTGGTCGGAAACCAACCAATATGGTTTCCCCGCCTTCGAACCGGTGCCCGAGGAATACCTGATTCTCTGCGAAACCGATCCCGGCGCCTGTGCCCCGATGGCGCGCTGGACCTGGGCACCCGGTAACCAGTTCGGCTTCCAGGATTACGCACCGATTCCCGAGGAATACCTGACGCTGTGCGACAGTTACCCCGAGGTGTGCGTGGAGAGCAATCCGGCGAAAAGCGCCAGCATCCACAGCCAAATGTTCAGCGTACTGCGCACCGGTACCGGCGATCTCGATCTGATCGCGGCCGGCAATCTGAGCATGGCTTCACCGTTCGGCGTGTACACCGCCGGCACCCAGTCAGCCGATATCGATCCGCGCTTCAACCAGCAACGCGCACACCTGTCTGATACTGATTCGGTACTGGGCAGTGGCGGTACTGACGTTGAAAAATGGGTCGACGGTGGCACCGACAGTCTCTATCAGGCCTGGTATCCACAATTGGGCGGTAACCTGACGATCAATGCCGGCGGCTCTGTCTCTGGCGACACCCTAGGGCGCAAGGCCGCGAATACCGGCGGCTATCGTGAACAGGTGCCAAGCGTTGCGGTGGGCAACTGGTTATGGCGTCAGGGTACGGGCAGTAGTGACGTGCCGACCGCCTGGTGGATCAACTTCGGCAGCTATGCCACTCAGCCGCTGCCGGATGCCGACATGGATGCGGCGCCCTACCTGGTGGGTTTCACCGGTTTCGGCACCTTGGGGGGCGGTAACATCAGCCTGCGCGCCGGGGAAGACGCCGGCATGCTCAAACCGCTGGGGGATGCGCGGACCAACCCACGCAGTCAGGGGTTGGTCGTGGCGGTGGGCAGCACCGGTCGTGTCGGCAGCGACGGCAGCCTGCAATTGACCGGGGGCGGCGATATGGACATCCGTATCGGTGGCACCCTCAATCCGTCTCTGCAAGCGCGGGCCGGTAACGACGGGATCACGCCACCCAAGCACGATCTGCAAGGCGCGCTGATCAATCTGCGCGGCGCGGCACAGGTGAGTGGCAATGCGGTGGGGGGGATCAATCTGCAGTACGGCGCCAACAGTGTGCAGCACGATGTGCGCGAAACCCGCGCGCTTGACCCGTTTACCGCGACCACCAGCAATGCCTCCGGCGGGATTGTGCTGATTCCCGGCGACTCGGGCATGCGCATCAACACCCGTGGCGATCTGGTCCTGGGTGGGGCGGCGGATCCGGGCCGGGTGCGTTTGCAGAACGCCACGCCGCTGTTTGATGACGAGGGCACAATCACCCAAGGCGGGATTCTCAGCGGCTTTTCGCTGTGGACCGCGCACACGGCGATCGACCTGTTCTCGGCCGGTGGCAATCTCACCCCGAGCACTCAATTGGCCGAGACGGACACCAACGGCCCCATCAAAGGGCAGAACACGTCGCCGACCGACAGCCGTTTCGTCTATCCGTCGATCCTGCGCGCGGTGGCTGCGCAGGGTTCTATCTATTCTGGTTCGTCGGCGGCTTACAGCGTTGGCAACACCGCTCCCGCAACCGCGTACTCTCTGCTGTTGGCGCCGTCGACGTCGGGTCAACTGGAACTGCTGGCCGGTGATTCGATTTATGCCGGTGGCTATGCGATCAATCAGTCCGGAGCCAGTCCGTTGGCGATTGCCACGCCGTTCGCCCCGGCGTTCAACGGCTATGCCAGCAACTCGGCGGAAACCCCGTTCATCTCCAATAGCGGCAGCGATGGTGTCGCCGCGGAACCGAACCTGCGGTTCCCATTGTTCGCCTTTGGCAGCAATTCGTACTCCGGCCTCAGCGATGTCATGGGGCCGGCGCGCATCTACGCTTTGACCGGCGATCTGGTCGGTATCCGCAGTGGCGAATCACTGCGCGCAAGCGATTCGCTGCTGACCTGGAACGAAGCCGCCGGGCCGGTGTGGATGATGGCCGGTCGCGACATCGTCGCCTCCGGCACCCATCTGGGCCAACCGACGATTTCGCCGAGGGATGGCGTCGGCACCAGCAAGGACACGATCTACTCGACCGGCAACCTGTTCGTGCACAACGACCCCAGGGATGTATCGAGGGTGTCGGCCGGTCGCGATATCCTCTACAGCAGCTTCGACGTCGCCGGCCCCGGTACCCTGGAGGTCAATGCCGGACGCAATATCCTCATGGAAGACCGGGCCAGCATCACCAGCCTCGGGCCGTTGCTGGCAGGTGATCAGCGGCCAGGTGCCAACGTAGTCTTGCAGGCCGGTGTGGGCGCGCAGGGGCCGGATTATTCACGGTTCATCGCGCGTTACCTGAACCCGCAGAACATCGCCAGCGCGGACGCCTCACTCAGTGCGCAACCGGGCAAAGTGGTCAAGACTTATCTCGATGAGCTGCAGAGCTGGCTGACTTTGGGCTACGGCTTCAGTGGCAGCGCGGAACAGGCGCAAGCCTTCTACGCGGCGCTGCCGAGTGCCGAGCAGGCGATTTTTGCCCGTCAGGTGTACTTCGCCGAACTGCGTGCCGGTGGCCTGGAATACAACGATGTCGACGGCCCGCGCAAAGGCAGTTACCTGCGCGGTCGCAACGCCATTGCGGCGCTGTTCCCGAGCACCGATGTGGCCGGCAATCCGATCCGCTACGACGGCGACATCACGATGTATGGCGGGGCAGGGGTGAAGACGCTGTTCGGCGGCGATATCCAGATGCTCACCCCGGGCGGCGCTCAGGTGTTTGGCATCGAAGGCGCAGCACCACCGTCCACCGCGGGGATCATCACCCAGGGCTCGGGCAACATTCAGCTCTACTCGCAGGGCAGCATTCTGCTCGGCCAGAGCCGGATCATGACCACGTTCGGCGGCTCGATTCTCGGCTGGTCTGCCGAGGGCGATATCAACGCCGGTCGCGGCTCGAAAACCACCGTGGTCTACACCCCGCCGAAACGGGTGTACGACACCTGGGGCAACGTCACGCTATCGCCATCGGTGCCGAGTACCGGCGCCGGTATCGCCACGCTCAACCCGATCGCCGAAGTGGCACCGGGCGACATCGACCTGATCGCGCCACTGGGCACCATCGATGCCGGCGAGGCGGGGATTCGCGTGTCGGGCAACGTCAACATCGCCGCGCTGACGGTGGTCAACGCCGCCAACATCTCGGTGCAGGGCAAGGCAACCGGTGTGCCGCTGGTATCGGCGGTGAATACCGGCGCGATCACTTCGGCCAGTTCGGCCGCGTCGTCGGCGACGCAAGCGGCGGAGGACGTCGCCCGTCAGCAGCAGGCGGCAGCGCGGCAGAATCAGGCTTCGGTGTTCACCGTGCAGGTGCTGAGCTTCGGCAATGAGCAACTCGCGCCGTCCCGCGATGGTGCCAGCCGTGCACCGGCCCCGGGTTACAACCCGAACAGCCCGGTGCAGGTGTTGGGCGCCGGGGCGCTGGATGAACAGGCGAAACAGCAGTTGACCGAGGAGGAACGTGGGCAACTGACGTTGTAAAAGACTCTCGTGCAGTACGTTTGGGCGGCCGCTGGGTCGCCCTTTTTTTATGTTTATGAGGTTGGTGGGTATTGTTGCCGGGTGTGAAGCACCCTCAGTATTCTGATGCGCCCATTCACTCGATAGACCAGCAGATAGTTCGGATGAATCACCATCTCACGAGTACCAGGCACTCGGCCAGGTCGGTAACCGTAAGGTATTGATGAAAGCCGTTGTGCTGCCGCACCAACCTTGTGTCTTAGCGAAATTGAAGCGTTGGTGTTGTGTTGCTCGATGTATTTGAAGATGTCAGCCAGTTGACGCGAGGACTTGCTGCTCCATTCAAGCAGCAGAGCGACGCTTCCTGCGCATCTCTTCCAGCATCTGGTCGAGCATCGCCATAGCCTCATCATGGGGAATACCAGGACTAGGATCGTCGAGTGCATCCTGTACCTCTGCACGAAACCAGCGATCGTAGCTCTCGGCCTCTTCTTCGGATTCGAAGTCAGAGTAAAACGGGGAAAGTAATATGCTCATAGTGATCTCCGTGATCAATCTCGGCAGTTTAAGGGGGGAATGGCCCATTGTCGTCACTGGCAGACGATGCACCCCATGAGCCCTTGAGGAGCCATGGGGTAACGGAGCCAAGTATCTGCAAGTGCCCCTTTGAAATCTGCCAGACGTTTCCCACCGTTGTCCGGCAATCTCGACCGCCGCTGTAGGCGTATTCCTCCCCTCCGTTTTTCAGGTTTTCAGGCTACAAAACCGGGTGTTCTTTCCTACAAATACACTCAGAACGCATAGGGGATACTCACCTTCGCCCAAAGCATTTCCCCTTCCGGCCGGTTCTCCACATCAAACTCCTTGGCCCAGCGGATCTCCGCACTGGCGTACTTGAGAAAGGTGAAGTGCAGCGCCGGGCCAATTGCGAACACCTTGCCGCGCACGCCGTCATCGACGTCTTGCCCGGCAAACTGCACGGTGTGACCGAACTGTTTGTCGTCGGTGGTTTGCTTGAGGTAGTAGCCGTTGAGGCCGAGCATCAGGTCATCGGTGATCTTGTAGCTGGCCGAATAATCGAAGTGGAAGATCTGCCCGGACTTGTAGTCAGTGTCCTTGTTCTTCTCGTTGAAGCTGTAGGTGGTCTTCATTGAGACTTCGGTGCGTTCAGTCGGCAGCCAGGTGAACGAGAACAACGGCTTGTAGGTGTAGAAATTGTTGCTGGTGTTGGCCAGTCGGTCGACGCTGTATTCGCCGGTGGGCACGGTGATTTCCAAGGCGGCGCCGAGGGTCAGGTTCTTGCCCATGTCCCACAGGATGATCGGCGCGATGGTGGTGTCGCCCATGCCTTCGCGGGTGTCGCTCAAGCCGAACACCGAGACTTCCTGCTTCAACCATGGCTGGGCGATGTAACCGGCCAGACGTCCGCCGAATACGCGCACCGGGCTTAAGTAATCGAGGCGTGGGATCACTGCCGTGGATTCGATCTCGACATTTGGCACTTTGCCGCCGAGGGAACTGATGTTTAGTTTCCGCGACTTGTAATGGTTGTAGTAGAGGTTGAACGCGACCATGTTCTCCGGAAGGCTGTCGACCTCCAGCGGCAGCATGAAAAAGCCATCGGTGCCGGTGCCTATGTTATCGACGCCGGCTTCGGTGGCCAGCGCCGGTAAGGTCACGGCGCAACCCAGCAAGGAAAGAGTCAGGCGCAGGGGGCGTGTCGCGCGGTTCGGGTGCATATCCGTCCTCATTATTATTGTGTTTTGGGCGCAACGCCGGCACGCAGCACGCCCGGCACTATAGAAATAAGCGCTTGGTGCCCGGCGGGGCAGGGTATTGGCGGACAGTTAGGGGGACTTCTGCGGACAGTCGGCCAACCCTGTGCTAACTTCCTTCGACATAACCGGTTACAAAAATAACAATCAAGCGTGATCCGGAAAATCAGCCCCCATGAACGTAAAAGTCCAAGACCCGACCTTTGAACTGGCGCTGGTTTCGCCATTTCTTTTGCAAACCCTCGCTGAAGTTGCGCAGAACAAGGGCGTCGAGCCAGAAAGCCTGTGCCGTGGGCTGGGTTTCACCCTTGAAGATCTGCAGGATCCGGCGCAGCGGATTTCCTACCGTCAAGCGGTGGCAATGATTCAACGCGCGCTCAAGGCGCTGCCCAATCAGGGCCTTGGCCTGTGGGTGGGGGCACAGAATGTGCTTGGCACACTCGGTTTGCTCGGGCACGTGCTGTCGTTGTGCAAAACCCTGCGCGATGCTTTTGCCTTGGGTATCCGCCATCAACACACCTCCGGCGGGATTGTGGTGTCCAGCGTCGATGTGGTTGGCGAGCAACTGCATCTCGATGCCGAATGCCGCTTGCCGTTTTCCGATGTGCAGGTGTTCGCGGTCGAGGAGTTTTTCGCCAGTTTGCTGGTGTATGGTCGAGCGTTGGCGGGGGCTGATTTCAAGCCCATTGCCGTGGAATTCATGCATGCCGCGCCGGACTATCTCATTGAATATCAGCGCTTGCTGGGGCCGGAGGTGCGCTTCGGTTGCCTGCACAATCGCATGCTGATCGACGTGCAGTGGCTGGACGTGAATTTGCCCAATCACCATGCTTTGGCGTTGCGTCAGGCGGTTGCATTGCTGGAGCTGGAAGCGGCGCAGGTGCATCAGAAACTTGATTTGATTCAGGCCGTGGAACGGGCGATTGCCCGGGATCTGAGCAGCGGCAGTCACATTGAAAAGATTGCCGGCGATTTGAACATGAGCAGTCGCACATTGCGCCGGCGTTTGACTGAGCATGCGTTGACGTTTGAAGCGTTGCTGGAGCAGGTGCGGCAGGCGCGGACGATGAGTTTGCTGGGCAATCCTGATATGCCGATCGAGCGGATTACCGAGGAAGTCGGCTACAGCGATGTGCGCAGTTTTCGCCGGGCGTTCAAGCGCTGGACGGGGATGAGCCCTAGCGCTTGGCGTCATGACGCTAACCCTCACCCCAGCCCTCTCCCGGAGGGAGAGGGAGCCGACCGAGGTGTCTTGCGAGTTACATCGACCTGAAAGATTGCGTCGATTATGGACTTGAGAGAATGAGGGCCGACCGAGGTGTCTTGCGAGTTACATCGACCTGAAAGATTGCGTCGATTGTGGACTTGAGAGAATGAAGGTCGACCGAGGTGTCTTGCGAGTTACATCGACCTGAAAGATTGCGTCGATTATGGACTTGAGAGAATGAGGGCCGACCGAGGTGTCTTGCGAGTTACATCGACCTGAAAGATTGCGTCGATTGTGGACTTGAGAGAATGAAGGCCGACCGAGGTGTCTTGAGTCATGCACGGACCTGAAATTATGGATTCACCGATGCACGTTCAAGTCGGTGTAGATCTCTAATATCCCCCATTCAGTTCCCTCTCCCTCCGGGAGAGGGCTAGGGTGAGGGGCTTTTGACTTCCATCCAAACCCCCACAAATCCTCCGGCCACAGGTAAACTCCCGCGCACTTTCCCAAGGAGTTCACATGAGTTACTACCAGCCGGGCATTCTCGCCACCCCAGTTCCTGCGCAAGCACGTCACCTGTTTTTCGCCCTTGAGTCGGTTGAAGCGCTACCGCAGGCGATCGACAACCTGATGAATCAGGTGGACGGCAAGTCGGCGGTGGTCGGTTTCGGCGAATCCCTGGCCAAGGCCCTCAACGTGCAGATCGACGGCCTGCGTAGCTTCCCGGCCATGACCGGCGTCGGCGTCGAGAACCCGTCGACCCAGCACGCGCTGTGGGTGTGGCTGCACGGCGTCGACCGTGGTGAACTGCTCAATCGTTGCAACGCCCTCGAAGCCGCTCTGGCCCCGGCCCTGCGTCTGGTCGAGATGCAGGAAGCCTTCCGCCACAAGGACGGCCACGACCTGACCGGCTACGAAGACGGCACCGAAAACCCGCACGACGAAGCCGCCATCGCAGCCGCCCTGCAAAGTGCAGGCACTGACGGCATGGTCGGTGGCAGCTTCGCCGCGATCCAGCAGTGGCAGCACGACCTCAAGGGTTTCCACAAACTCTCGGCCGACGACAAAGACAACATCATGGGTCGTCGCCTCAGCGATAACGAAGAAATCGACGACGCGCCAGTCTCCGCCCACGTCAAACGCACCGCGCAGGAAAGCTTCGCGCCTGAAGCGTTCGTCGTGCGCCGCTCGATGCCGTGGATCGAAGGCGATCGCGCTGGCCTGATGTTCCTCGCTTTTGGCTTCTCGCTGGATGCTTTCGAAGCGCAACTGCGCCGTATGAGCGGCCTGGAGGACGGCATCACCGATGGCTTGTATCGCATCAGCCGGCCAATCACTGGCGGCTACTACTGGTGCCCGCCGCTGAAGGGCGGTCATCTCGATCTGCGCGCCTTGCGCATCGGCTAAAGGAATAGAAATGAACGTGGTGCGCTGGGGCATGATCGGTTGTGGCAGCGTCGCCGAGCGCAAAAGCGGGCCGGCCTTCTACAAGGCACCCGGTTCGGCGCTGGTGGCGGTGATGGGCCGGCGTCTCGAAGCCGTGACCGACTACGCCGCGCGCCACGGCATCGCCCGCGTCTACACCGATGTCGATGCGCTGATCAACGATCCCGGGGTGGACGCGGTGTACATCGCCACGCCACCCGACAGCCACCACGCCTACAGCCTCAAAGTCGCCGCCGCCGGCAAACATTGCTGCGTGGAAAAACCCATGGCACTGAATGCCGGGCAAAGCCGCGAGATGCAGCAGGCGTTTGCCGAGGCTGGTTTGCACCTGTTCGTTTCTTACTATCGCCGTTCGTTGCCGCGTTTTGCGCAGGTGCGGCAATGGCTGGAGGAGGGACGCATTGGTGACGTGCGACACTTGAGCTGGACGCTGACCAAGGCGCCGTCGCCTGCGGATCTGAAAGGGCGCGACAACTGGCGCACGGATCCTGCGGTGGCCGGTGGCG
Source organism: Pseudomonas sp. AC169 (assembly GCF_979258515.1). Taxonomy (NCBI): domain Bacteria; kingdom Pseudomonadati; phylum Pseudomonadota; class Gammaproteobacteria; order Pseudomonadales; family Pseudomonadaceae; genus Pseudomonas; species Pseudomonas sp. AC169. The sequence goes on from NZ_OZ409866.1 coordinate 5,486,724, forward strand.
GCTACTTCGCTGACCTGGCCAGCCATGGCTTTGACCTGTTCCAGTATCTGCTCGGCGACATCGTCGAAGTGGCTGGATTCACCGCGCATCAGGCCGGGTTGTATGCTGCCGAAGACGCCGTCAGCGCCAGTTGGCGTTTCGCGTCAGGCGCATTGGGCATGGGCTGCTGGAGCTTCGTCGCGGATCGGCGTGAGGATCGCGTCGAGATCATCGGCAGCCTGGGGCGGATCAGTTTTTCCGTATTCGATGAGCATCCCGTGCAGCTGCATGCCGATGAAAGTATCAGCTTGGAAATCCCCCATCACGAACACATTCAGTGGCATCACGTCCTCGGTATGAACGCCCACATTCGTGGCGACTCACAACACCCCGCCGTCGCCGAGCAAGCGCTCAAGACCGACTGGGTCATGGATCAGATTCTCAAACGCCACTGATCCTCCATGCGTACACCGTCCCCTGTGGGAGCGAGCTTGCTCGCGAAAACGTCCTGTCAGTCAATAATTTGGTGACTGATACACCGCCTTCGCGAGCAAGCTCGCTCCCACAGGGAATCGCGTGTGTCCTGTATCTAAGGTTATGCCCATTCGGTATTTCTCAACCTTGTCATAACAACTCTAAGATCACGTCATAACTCGTTATAACAAGTGATCCCGTGATGACCGATAACGTTCTCTCTCTAAGCAGCGTCCCGCTGCACACCCAACTGCGCGACGTCCTCCGCGCGCGCATTCTCGACGGCGAATACCCGCAAGACAGCCAGATGCCCTCCGAAAGCGAACTCGGCGCGTTGTTCAAAGTCAGCCGCATCACCGTGCGCCAGGCGCTGGGCGATCTGCAGAAGGAAGGGCTGATCTTCAAGATCCACGGCAAAGGCACCTTCGTCGCCAAGCCGAAAACCTTCCAGAACGTCAGCAGCCTGCAAGGCCTCGCCGAGTCGATGACCGGCCGTGGCTACGAGGTAATCAACCGCCTGCGCAGCTTCAAATTCATCCCGGCCGACAAGCGTGTCGCCGAGCGTTTGCAAGTTGCCGAAGGCGAAACCGTCGCCCAGATCAAACGCGTACGCCTGATCAACCGTGAGCCGATCTCGCTGGAAATCACCTACCTGCCCAAAGCCGTCGGCGAGCGGTTGGAGAAGGCTGATCTGGTCACCCGCGACATCTTTCTGATCCTCGAAAACGACTGCGGCATCGCCCTCGGTCACGCCGATCTGGCCATCGACGCAGTGCTCGCCGACAGCGATCTGACCCAGGCACTCAACGTCGAGGCCGGCTCGCCGATCATGCGCATCGAACGTCTGACCCACGACGCACAAGGCCAGCCACTGGACTTCGAACACCTTTACTACCGTGGCGATGCATTCCAGTACCGCCTGCGGATCGATCGGCAAAAAGGGGAGCAGGCATGACCCGCAACGTTCTCGAGCAGGAATACGACATCGTCGTCATTGGCGGCGGCACTGCCGGCCCGATGGCCGCGATCAAGGCCAAGGAAAAGAACCGCGACTTGCGCGTGTTGCTGGTCGACAAGGCCAACGTCAAACGCAGCGGTGCGATCAGTATGGGCATGGACGGCCTGAACAACGCGATCATTCCCGGCCACTCGACACCTGAGCAGTACACCAAGGAAATCACCATCGCCAACGACGGCATCGTCAATCAGGCCGCCGTTTACGCCTACGCAACGCACAGCTTCGAAACCATCGAACAGCTCGACCGTTGGGGCGTGAAGTTCGAGAAGGACGAGACCGGCGATTACGCGGTGAAAAAAGTCCACCACATGGGCGCCTACGTGCTGCCGATGCCGGAAGGGCACGACATCAAAAAAGTCCTTTATCGGCAGTTGAAACGTGCGCGGGTGAGCATCACCAATCGCCTGGTTTGCACGCGGTTGCTGACTGACGAGGAGGGCACCGTCAACGGTGTGATGGGCTTTGACTGCCGCACCGCCGACTTCCATGTGATCAAGGCCAAAGCGGTGATCCTCGCCTGCGGCGCTGCCGGGCGTCTTGGTCTGCCTTCGTCGGGCTATCTGATGGGCACTTATGAAAACCCGACCAACGCCGGCGACGGCTACGCGATGGCTTATCACGCTGGCGCTGAACTGGCGAACCTCGAGTGCTTCCAGATCAACCCTTTGATCAAGGATTACAACGGCCCGGCCTGCGCTTACGTCACCGGCCCGCTGGGCGGCTACACCGCCAACAACAAGGGCGAACGCTTCATCGAGTGCGACTACTGGAGCGGGCAGATGATGTGGGAGTTCCACCAGGAACTGGAGAGCGGTAACGGCCCGGTGTTTCTCAAGCTCGATCACCTGGCGGAAGAAACCATCCAGAATATTGAGGAAATCCTGCACAGCAATGAACGCCCGAGTCGCGGCCAGTTCCACGCCAATCGCGGCACTGATTACCGCACGCAGATGGTCGAAATGCACATCTCCGAAATCGGTTTTTGCAGCGGTCACTCGGCGTCCGGCGTGTGGGTCAATGAACGTGCGGAGACTTCGGTGAAGGGTTTGTATTCGGCGGGTGACATGGCTGCCGTGCCGCATAACTACATGCTTGGCGCATTCACCTACGGCTGGTTTGCCGGGCACAACGCCGCAGATTTTGTCGCCGGTCGCGAGTTTTCTGCCCTGGATGCGGAGCAGATCGAAAAGGAAAAGGCTCGGGTTTACGCACCACTGGATCGCGAACACGGACTGCCACCGGCCCAGGTCGAATACAAGCTGCGGCGCTTCGTCAACGATTACCTGCAACCGCCGAAAGTCACCAAAAAGATGCAGATCGGCCTTCAACGCTTCAGCGACATCGAACGTGATCTCGAGCAGATGAAGGCCAACAACGCTCACGAACTGATGCGTGCGATGGAAACCAGCGTGATTCGCGACTGCGCCGAAATGGCCGCCCGCGCTTCGTTGTTCCGCGCCGAAAGCCGTTGGGGCCTGTACCACTATCGCGTCGATCACCCGCAGCGCAATGACAGTGAATGGTTCTGCCATTGCCATTTGAAGAAGGGCGAAGACGGCCAGATGACCAGTTTCAAGAAGCCCGTCGAGCCTTACATCATCCCGCTCGATGCGGAAGAAATGCAGGCGTACGACCGTTTGCGGGTGGGCGCTTTCGCCGCTTGATACATCAATAAATCAAAGAGTCCGAACCATGGCCTATCAAGCTCAGGAAATCTTCTTCCGCTCCAACGCCCCCGTCACCGTGGACGAGGACAAATGCATCGCTGAAAAGGGTTGCACCGTGTGTGTCGACGTTTGCCCGATGGATTTGCTGGCGATCAACCCGGCGACGCAGAAGGCCTACATGGCGTTCGATGAATGCTGGTACTGCATGCCGTGCGAGAAGGATTGCCCGACGGGTGCCGTCAAGGTCGACATTCCCTACCTCCTGCGTTGAAACCCAATCGAAATGTGGGAGCGAGCCTGCTCGCGAAAGCAATCGTTCATTCAACATTGATGGTGACTGGCACGCCGCCTTCGAGAGCAGGCTCGCTCCCACAGGGATTTGTGGCAAACCATTAGCCATCCGGACACCCCGGACGCTGGATTCACCGAAAACCCCTCGTTTCCCACCGCGCCCTGATCGCGGCGGAGACGAACTCAAATAAATGATTCGAGGGGAAACAACCATGTTGCGTGCAGCAATCGCCGGTCTGGTACTGGCTTCGTTCACCTTGTCGGCCTCGGCCGAAACCATCCGCATCGCCATCGGCACCCAGGACACCACCATCAACTGCGCCGCCGGCGGTCTGTTGATTCGTGAACTTGGCCTGCTCGACAAATACCTGCCCCACGACGGCGTCTACAAAGACGCGAAGTACGACGTGCAGTGGAAGAACTTCACCAGCGGCGCGCCACTGACCAACGAGATGGTCGCCGGCAAACTCGACTTCGGCGCGATGGCCGATTTCCCCGGCGCGTTCAACGGTGTGGCGTTTGAAACCGCCGGCAAACACAGCCTGTTTATCAGCGTGCTATCGGGGAGCATCAAGGGCAGCGGCAACGGCATCGTCGTGCCGAGCGCATCGGGCGTGCAGGCGCTCAGCGAACTCAAAGGCAAGACCATTTCCGTGCCGTTCGCCTCCACCGCGCACGGCATGTTGTTGCGTGCAGTGGCGGCGCAGGGCTGGGATCCGCTCAAAGACGTGAACATCATTGCGCAGCCTCCGGAAGTCGCTGGCTCCGCGTTGCAGGCCGGCAAGATCGACGCCCACGCCGATTTCGTGCCGTTCGCCGAACTGTTCCCGAGCCGGGGCTTTGCTCGCAAGATTTATGACGGCGCCCAAGCCAATGCGCCGACCTTTCACGGTGCGCTGGTGGATCAAGCCTACGCCAGAAAATATCCTGAGATTGTCGTCGCGTATCTGCGCGCCAGCATTGAGGCCAATCAACTGCTCGCCGCCGAGCCTGAGAAGTACAGCGAGTTGATCGCCAAAGTCACTGGCGTCGATGCCGAGGTCAATTATCTGTTCCATGGCCCGCTCGGCGTGCAGACCCGCGACCTGAGCTGGAAACCCGAATATCGCCAGGCAGTCGGCACCGCGATTGATACGTTGAAGCTACTGAAGAAGGCTGATCGCGGGCTCGATCTGAATACCTTTGTCGACGATCAATACATCCGTGCGGCGTTCAAGGCGTCGGGGCTGGATTACACGGCGCAACTGGCCAATTACGCGCAGACGCCGTTGCAGGCTACGGATGCGGCGACGGGCAAAGCGATTACTGACTTCAGCCATGTTGCGGAAATCTGGGTGCGCGGTGAGGACCAGGTGCGCCAGTACGCTTCGGCGGAGGAGGCGTTCTCCGCGTTGGCTGCTTTGAAGCAGTCGGGTAAAAACATACGTGCCGTGTATGCGCAGGCCAGTGACAGCGGGATCAAGTTGTTGGCTGAGCAGGCGTGGTTTGCCAGTGATGGCAAGGGGCGGCTGAGTGCGTTTTTGCTCAAGGGTCAGGCTCAGCAATTTGCCTCGGCGCAGGGTGGCAAGGTTTTCGATTTCGCTGATGCCACGACCCAATCCGTCGCCGCCCGCTAGTTGAAGATCAAGAGCCCCTCACCCTAGCCCTCTCCCGGAGGGAGAGGGGACTGATCGCGGTGTTTGGGCGAGGTACGCCGACCTGGAATACCGAGCCGAACTCAGGTTTTGAAAAGACTCTGTCGAGTTGAACTCAGGTTTTGAAAAGACTCTGTCGAGTTGAACTCAGGTCTTGAAAAGACTCTGTCGAGCCGAACTCAGGTTTTGAAAGACATGAAGATCGGCTCCCTTTCCCCCTCGCCCCCTTGGGGGCGGTCCGACGTTTCGGGAGGGCTGGGGTGAGGGGGTAAATCTCAGCCACAACACAGCTCCACAACCGGAAACCCGATCCATGAACTCACCCACCCTACGCTGGACATCAAGAGCCGCATCCTTGCTGCTCTGCCTGCTGTTCTGGCAACTCGCCGCCAGCCACCACTGGAACCTCGGCCTGGTCACCTTCGCCAACGTGCCAACACCCTTGGCCGTCATCGAAGCCGCACTCGGTTTGGGCGATTCCGGCAAGCTCCTGCAACACCTGACCGCCAGCCTCAGCCGCGTCTTCGCCGGTTACCTCGCCGCACTGCTGATCGGCATCGCCCTCGGTCTGGCCATCGGCCGCTCGAAATGGGCCGAAGACTTGCTGCTGCCACCGCTGGAAGTCCTGCGCCCAATCCCCGCCGTGGCATGGATTCCACTGGCGATCCTGATGTTCCCATCCTCCGAGCTGTCGATGATCTTCATCACCTTCACCGGCGCGCTGTTCCCGATCCTGCTCAACACCGTGCACGGCGTCGAAGGCGTCGACCCGCGTTTGATCGCCTCAGCGAAAAGCCTCGGAGCAGGGCGCCGCGCGATCCTGCTGGAAGTGATCCTGCCCGGCGCCGCACCGAGCATCATCACCGGCCTGGCGATCGGCATGGGCACTTCGTGGTTTTGCCTGGTCACGGCGGAAATGATCTCCGGCCAGTTCGGCATCGGTTACTACACCTGGGAGTCCTACACCATTCAGAACTACGCCGACATCGTCGTCGGCATGCTCCTGATCGGGGTGTTGGGCATGGGCAGCAGTCTGCTGATCAAACGCCTGGGCGGGTTGTTCACGCCTTGGCATCGACCGCGAGGAAAAGCCTGATGAGCGTGATGCAAACCCCGGAAGGGCGGATCGATATCCGTCAGTTGTCCATCGTCCTGGGCCAAGGGCGTGAAGCGTTCGAAGCGGTGCGAGAGCTCGATTGCCAGATTGAACCGGGCCAGTTCGTCTGCATTCTTGGTCCGTCCGGTTGCGGCAAATCGACCTTGCTCGGTGCCTTGGCCGGGCATCTGAACGCGCACGCCGGCAGCCTGAAAGTCGATGGCGCAGCGGTGTCCGGCCCGTCACCGCAGCGCGGCATGGTGTTCCAGCATCACACGCTGTTTCCGTGGCGCACGGTGCGTGACAACGTCGCCTTCGGCCTGAAAATGCGCGGCATCGGCAAGGCTGAGCGCCACCGTGCCGCCGATGACATTCTCAAACTGGTGGGCCTCGAAGGTTTCGCCGAACGCTGGCCCGATCAACTCTCCGGCGGCATGCAGCAACGCGTCGAGATCGCCCGAGTGCTGGTCAACCGTCCACGTCTGTTGCTGATGGACGAACCGTTCGGCGCGCTGGATGCGCTGACCCGGTTGAACATGCAGGAGCTGCTGCTGGACATCTGGACGCGGATCCGCACCACCGTGGTCTTCGTTACCCATGACATCGACGAGGCGCTATTCCTCGCCGATCGCTTGCTGGTGATGAGCGCACGGCCGGGGCGAATCATCGAAGATTTGCGTCTGGATTTCGCCCGGCCACGCACCAGCGAGCTGGTCACCAGCCCTGAGTTCTCGCGCCTCAAGCGCCACTGCCTCGACCTGCTGCGCCACGACAACGACCGACCGCTGCCGCGCCTCAATCCGCTCGGTCTGCCTCCCGAAAACCCTTTGCCGCGATTTGCCCTATGACCTCAATTTTTGCTGTGACCGATAACCAAGACATCCTTGCCCTGCAACCGCGCCTGACCGCTGAAGATGCCGCCGTGCGCCGTATTGCGCTGATCGATCTGGCCGATCTCGAAGAGCCGGATGGCTTGCTCTGGCTGGTCGATCGCCTCGGCCAAGATCCCGCTGAAGACGTCCGCGCTGAAGCCGCGCGCTTGCTTGAAGCCTGGGAGGATGAAGACGTCGTGCATGCGTTGTGCGAGGCGCTGACTGACCGGTCAATCGCCGTGCAATCTGCCGCCGCGCAGAGCTTGAGTCTGCTCAAGACTGAGGCGGCGGGGCGGGTGATTCTGCCGTGGACTGATCACGCTGACGTCAGCGTGCGCATCGCTGCGTTCCGGGCCATGCGTGAATTGCGTTTTGCCAATGCCGCGCCTGCAGCGGTTTCGGCGTTGAACGATGCCGACGCCAACGTCCGCCGCGAAGCCGTCGGCGTGCTCGGCTGGCTCAAGCAGCTCGACGCTTTGCCCGCTCTGGCACGATTGGCTAGCGCTGACCCCGACACCGAAGTGCGCCGTGCTGCGACTGGCGCTTTGGGCCTGGCCTCCAGCGCCGAAGTGTTGCCAGCCCTGCGCCAGGCCTTGCAGGACGACGCCTGGCAAGTGCGCGAAGAAGCCGCGACGACCTTGGGCAAGGTCGGCCACATTGACGCTGGCTCTGCACTGGTCGAAGCCTTGAGCGACGATTACTGGCAAGTGCGCCTGCGCGCCACTCGCAGCCTCGGCCGTTTGCGGTTCGCCCCAGCACTGGACGCCTTGATCGACACCCTCGGCCATCGCATCAGCAACCTTCGGAAGGAAGCCGCGCTGGCCTTGGGCGAATTGAATGATCGCGGTGCCGTGGCCGCTTTGCAGGCCGCGCAGGACGACGGCGACCCGGAAGTCCGTAAAGCCGTGCGCATTGCCTTGAGTCAGTTGCAATGAATCCGCTGTCGGTGGGGAATTCGCAGAGCGAAGGGACGCTACGATTGAACTGGCCGGACGGCCGCGAACAACAGCTCAACCACGCCGAACTGCGCCGCCAGTGCCCGTGCTCGCAATGCCGCGCGTTTCGCCTGAAAGGCCTGACGCCGCTGGTGGATGATCGCGTCCGCCTGATCGAACTCAATCCCCAGGGCTACGGCGTGCAGTTGATCTTCAGTGACGGCCATCAACGCGGCATCTACCCGTGGGCCTATCTGGCACAACTCAATTCTTAACCCGACAAATATCCAAATGTGGGAGCGAGCCTGCTCGCGAATGCGGTGGTTCATTCAGCATTGATGGCGACTGATACGCCGCCTTCGCGAGCAGGCTCGCTCCCACAGGGGGAAGTGTGTAATTCCCGGGTTATTGCGCTGCCGTCATCGACGGTCGGCAGCCATGGAATATGTCCAGCCCCGGCTGATACACCGACGTCCTCACCTCAAACAACCCCAGCACCGAGTGAAACAGATTGTCATGGCTCAAATCCGCCTGCCCGGTCTTGCCTTGCAGGCAACCGCGATCAATCCCCTCACTGGCGAGCGTGCCGTCGCCAAACCACATCACCATCGGCACATGGGTCTGCGCTTCCGGCGCCAGCGCATACGGCGCCGCATGCAGATACAGGCCATTCTCGCCCAGCGATTCACCGTGATCGGAGACATACACCATCGAGGTATCCAGCGAATCCTGATTGCGTTTGAGCAGTTCGATGACCTTGGCGAGGAAATGGTCGGTGTAGAGAATCGTGTTGTCGTACACGTTCACCAGTTCATCGCGGCTGCAACTGCCCAGTTGATTGGTGTGGCAGATCGGTTTGAAGCGTTCCATGTCCTGCGGATAGCGCTCGTAGTATTCCGGGCCGTGGCTGCCGTCCGCATGCAGGACGATGATCGCGTGGCCCTTTAGGCTGTCGATGTAGCTTTGCAAATCGGCCAGCAGCGCCTCGTCGAGGCAGTTGTTGCCGTCGCAGAACGGCCCCGGCTGATTCTTCGAAATGTCGCGATGCGGTACGCGCAGGCAGGTGCCTTTGCAGTCGCTGTTGTTGTCCAGCCACAGCACTTGCACGCCGGCGCGCTGGAGGATGTCGAGCAGGCCTTCGTAGGTTTTGCCTTTCTTGTCGCTGTAATCCTCACGCGGGAACATCGAGAACATGCACGGCACCGACACCGCCGTCGACGTGCCGCAGGAGTGCACCTGGGTGAAGTTGAGAATATCGAGTTTGCTCAGTTCGGGATTGGTCTCCCGTTCATATCCGTTCAGCGAGAAGTGATCGGCCCGCGCCGTTTCACCGACCACAAACACCATCAGTGATTTCTTCTCGCGGCTGGCGGCCTTGGCGCTAATCACCGCGTCTTCGCCGATGGCCTGCACCACAAAGTGCTTTTTGATGCCCAGGCGTTGCTTGGTGTACTTGCTGATCGCGTAGATGTAATTGGTCGGGTTGATGAAGTGGGTGAGCTTGTCTTCTTCGCGAAAGATCGGCGCGTAGGTCGAATAGAACGCGCCCACCGACGCGGCGATCACCAGCACACAGGCGATGATCACCAGCACCTTGTTGAGCAGACCGCGAAAGAACGGCCGATAACTCACCGGCCAACGCCAGATCAACGCCGCCGGCAACACACCGAGCAACAGCAGGTAAGCCAGCAGCTTGCCGTTGAACAGCGCGGTGGCTTCGGCGGGGTTGGTTTCGAAGACGTTCTGAATCATCACCGTGTCGATGGTGATGCCGTATTCGTTCATGAAATACGCGGCGCACGCCGAGAGCAGGGCGACCACGGTGAGCGCCGGTTTCAGTGTCCAGCGAAACGACACCAGGCTCAGCAGCAGGGTGATCGCGGCCCACAGAAACAGCCCGAATGAAGCGAAGAACGCTACTTTGTGCGCGCCTTGCAGGGTGATCAGAGTACCCAGCGCCTTCCAGGTCGCCAGGTTGTACAACGCCACCAGGGCCAGGGAGAACAGCAGCACCAGTCGAGTAGAAGTGATGGACGGTAAACGCAGTCCGTTGCCCAAAGCCATGTCAAACATTCCTCTACATGAATAGAAACCACGCGGTTGCGCGGGTAACTGTAGAAGAGCATTGGTAAAAAATTCGTAAACATCCTGTAACAAGTTCGACCCCCATTTCCTGTAGGAGCTGCCGAAGGCTGCGATCTTTTGATGTTGTTCTTAACATCAAGATCAAAAGATCGCAGCCTTCGGCAGCTCCTACAGATGGATTTCGGTGGGTCAGAAGGATTTGCTGACGCTGGCGACGACGGTGGCGGTGCAGACGTCTTTGAAGCCCCAGTTGCTCAGGCATTGGCTCTGTGAGAGATCGGTGTCGATGTAGCTCAGGCCCAACACCACCCCGGCCAGATTGTGGGTGAGTTTGACTTCCCATTCGCGATAGCTGTCTTCGTCCTGCCCGGACGCCGAATACAAATGCGGATCCTTGAAATCCATATTGCCGTAGCGCAGCTTCAAGCCCGAGTCGAAAGGCAACTCGGTTTCATAACCGATGTAGGTGTACAGCGAACTCTGCTTGCTATCGATCCCCGGCGCATCGCTGGAGTAATACACCGCCAGCTTCACCCCGTACACCCCGAGAATCCCGTAGACCTCGCTCTGGTTGAACTGACTTTCCTTGGGATAGGCGTACTTGATGTAGCCCAGATCGAGGCTGACATCCTCGGTCGCCTGCCACAGCCAACCGCCGTAGTAATCGACTTCCTGACGGGTTTTCAGACCACCGCCGAAATCGACGTTGGAACTCCACGCGCCAAGGTACAGACCGCTGCTGTGCGCGAGGGTCAGACCGGCTTGCACCGCTGGGTCATTCTGGGTCTGCGAGATGCCGCGAGTGCGGTAGTCGCTGGCCAGGGTCAGGTCGACCAACAACGCAAAGTCATCGTTCAAAGGGATCGCGAAACTGCTCAACGGCAGCACGCTCAAGAAACTCAGGGCGAACAGGGGCAAGGCTTTCATGTGAAGTCCCGATGTTGTGATTGTTATGGGGGCAGGAGGTAAACCTGTAGGAGCTGCCGCAGGCTGCGATCTTTTGATCTTGGTTTTTTAAAATCAAAGTCAAAAGATCGCAGCCTGCGGCAGCTCCTACAGGGGAAACGCGTTGTTATTGGGTGGCGGTGTAGACCTGACGACCGCCGAACCAGGTTTGCAGGACTTTGGTGTCATGCAGGGCTTTGTTATCGACGCTGAACACATCACGATCGAGCACGATAAAGTCGGCCTGTTTACCCGGCGTCAGCGAGCCGATCTGTTTCTCCAGGCCAATCGTGCGCGCCGCGTTGACGGTGTAGGCATAGAACATGGTTTCGCGGTCCAGACGCTCATCGGCATTGAGCACACCCAACGGGCCGACGCGAGTAATCGCTTGGGCCATCGCATTGAACGGATTCGGCGAAGACACCGGCCAGTCACTGGCGCCGGCAATCGTCGCGCCCTGTTTCAGCAGCGAGTGCGCGGGGTACTGGTAGCGGAAGGCGAGGGCGCTGACGTAGGGCTTGATCATGTCGGTGGTGTAATCGTCGGCGCTGGCCCACAGCAGTTGCATTGAGGCGATGACATTGAGCGGTTTGAAGCGGGCGAACTCTTTCGGGTTGACCATTTGCAGGTGAGTGATCGAGTGGGTCACGCCGCTCTGGCGATCCTTGCGCGCCTGGGCGATGCCGTTCAGCGACTCACGCACGGCGCGATCGCCGATGGCATGGATGTGCACCAGCCAGCCGCGCTGGTCGATGGCGCTGACCAGTTCACCGAAATGCTGCGGATCGATCAGCAATTCGCCCTGTTTGTGCGAATTTCTGTAGGGATCGATCATCGCCGCGCTCTGCGCCGGGAATTCAATCACACCGTCGGCAAAGATCTTGATGCCGGGCAAGGTCAGGTTGGGGATGCCCTGAAATTGCTGGCGCACCTTGTCCAGCGTATCGAGGTCGGCGGGCATGCTTTTCGGGTTGGCCACCAGCAGCGCGGCGACGTGCACGCTCATGTCGCCGCTTTCCGAAAGGGCTTTATAGGCCGGCAGCACGCCGACGGTTTTCTCGGTGGGTTGAGCGCAAACACCGCTTCGCCCGGTGCGGCGTTGGCGGCAGGATCCATCCACGCGGTGATGCCGAGGCTGTTGTTGTAGCGCACTGCGGATTTGGCGGCGTTGAGCATATCGGCGGGGCTTGGCACCGGCATTTTCGAGGCGACTCGATCCCAACCGGCGTCGACTACAAAGCCGTTCGGCTCGCCGCTGGGCAGTTTGCCGATGGTGTCTTTTTCCGCGTCGGGCAGGGTTTTCAGCATGGCTGCATCGATGCCGGCGCGTTTGAGCATCACATTGTTGGCCCACGCCGTATGGTGGTCACTGCCAATGAACACCACCGGCACATCGGCCCATTCGCCGTTGTTGAAGGTTTTGCCCAAGGCCTCGGCCTGCGCCCAATAAACCGAACTCATGCCGGCAATACTCAGCACATCACCGTGTTTGGCCTTGCCGTCTTCACGCCAGTCGCGCAGACGCTTTTGCAGTTCGTCGAGGCCGACGACTTCGTCTTCCATGTTCGCCGAGACCATTTCCAGTCCACCGAAAATCGCGTGGGAATGGCTGTCGATCAGGCCGGGCATCAGCGCTTTGCCCTTGAGGTCGATCACTTGAGTACCGGGTTCGATCAACGATTTGATCTGCGCATCGGAGCCGACTTTCAGCACTTTGCCGTTTTCCACGGCCAGCGCCTGCACCTTCGGTTGCGCGCGGTCGGCGGTGAAAATCTTGCCGTTGAGCAGGATCAGGTCGGCGGCGGCCATGGCTTCCATCGAGGCAAAACTTACAGCGAGAACCAACAGCTTCGGGATGAATCTTTTCATTGAAGATTTCCTTGTTATTGCGTCTGATGGCCAGATTAGTGGCTGGCAACGGCTGACAGAACGCCTGCCTCACGAAAAACGTTTTTGCCTGAATGGAAAAAGCATGGACAAGTTGGGTGCATTGAAAATGTTCGTGGTCACCGCGCAGCTCGGCAGTTTCAGCCGCGCCGCCGAGCAATTGGGCAAGACCCCGTCGGCGCTGACCAAAGCGGTCAATCACCTGGAGTCGGAGCTGGGCGCACGGCTGTTCGAGCGCAGTACCCGGCGGATTCTGCTGACAGAAATCGGCCGGGTGTACCTGGAAACCGCGCGACTGGTGCTGCAGCGACTGGATGAGGCCAGCGAGGAAATCGTGCAGTTGCAGCATGGCTTGCGCGGCAGCCTGAAAATCACCGCGCCGCTGGCCTATGGCCGGGCGTTTCTCGATCAGGTGTGTGACGGCTTTTTGCAGCAATACCCGCAGATCAGCCTGCAAGTGGATTTGTGCGATGCGTTCGTCAATCTGCTGGAAAGTGGTTATGACCTGGCGTTGCGTGAGGGCCACGATGACTTGCCGGGGCTGATTGCGCGGGTGGTCGGCAGCAATCGTCTGGCCCTGTGCGGCAGCCCCGAGTATCTGGCGCGCAAGGGCTTGCCGGTGAATCCGCAGACGCTTGAGCAGCATGAATGGCTGCTTTATCAACACCCGTTGCTCAGCCGCGAATTCTGGTGGGCCGAGCGCGACGGGCAGCGTTTGAGCCTCGCGCAACCGGCGAATCCGCTGTTGCGCAGCGACAATTACGATTTGTTGCTGGCCAGCGCCCTGGCCGGACGCGGTTTGCTGCACACGCCGCTGTGGAGTGCCGCGCCGTACATTGCCGACGGGCGACTGCTGCGGGTCATGGCTGACTATGAGATCGACCCGGATACTTTCGGCCCGCACATCCTGGCGGTGTACCCGAGCCATCGGCGGGCCACGGCGAAAGTCGTCGCCTTCATCGATTACATCGCCGAATTCCTCGCCGAACGCGGCCTTGGCTAACTTGATCGTTCCCACGCTCTGCGTGGGAATGCCTCTAGGGACGCTATGCGTCCAGTGACGCGGAGCGTCACGGGCTGCATTCCCACGCGGAGCGTGGGAACGATCAACGTGGGGTGGGCCGACTGGCGGCGCTTGTCAGGAAAATCCTACAGGAGTACAAATGTACTCCATGACGAACCTGACTCCCCGCCGTACCGCCATTCTGACTTTTATCCGCGATCGCATCGCCGAACACGGTCAGCCCCCAAGCCTCGCTGAAATCAGCGAGGCTTTTGGTTTTGCCTCGCGCAGCGTGGCGCGGAAGCACGTGCTTGCGCTCACCGAAGCCGGGTTTATCGAGGTCAACCCGCATCAGGCCCGGGGCATTCGTTTGCTCGGTCAGCCGCCGCGTCCGGAGTTGCTCGACATCCCCGTGCTCGGTCGCGTCGCTGCCGGTGCGCCGATTGGCGCCGATGCCGACATCCACAGCCGTTTGATGCTCGATCCGGCGCTGTTCTCCCGTCCACCCGACTACATGTTGCGGGTGCAGGGCGATTCGATGATCGAGGACGGCATTCTCGACGGCGACCTGGTGGGCGTTAAGCGTAATCCCGAGGCGCTCAACGGCCAGATCGTCGTGGCGCGGCTCGACGGTGAAGTCACCATCAAACGCTTCGAGCGGCTGGGCGATGAAGTGCGGCTGTTACCGCGCAACCCGGCGTACCTGCCGATTGTCGTGCGCGACGATCAGGATCTGGCCATCGAAGGGGTGTTCTGCGGTCTGGTGAGGCAAGGCTGATGGGCGCCGTCGTTGCGTTGGATACGCTGTTCAATGGCGGCCAGGTCTGGAAAGGCCGGCCTGCGCCACCCGCCGCCAGTCCGCAACCGACCGGTCATGCGGCGCTGGACGCGGCACTGCCCAGCGGTGGCTGGCCGGAAGCGGCGCTGAGCGAAATCCTTTTGGCCGGCCCCGGTGTCGGCGAGCTGCAACTGGTCTGGCCAACGCTGGCGCGGTTGTCAGCGGCAGGCGAGCGCATTGTGCTGGTGGCGCCACCCTTCGTGCCGTACCCGCAGGCATGGGAAAACGCTGGGGTCGATTTGCGCCAGTTATCGGTGATTCAGGCCAGCGAGCGCGACGCCTTGTGGGCGGCGGAACAGTGCCTGCGTTCGGGCAGTTGCGGCGCGGTGCTGTGCTGGCCGCACAAGGCCGATGACCGTGCGTTGCGGCGCTTGCAGGTGGCGGCAGAAACCGGCCAGACCCTGGCGTTTGCATGGCGCCCATTGAGTGAAGCGGTCAACCCCTCACCAGCGGCGCTGCGCATTGCCATCGACGCCAAACCTGCGCAGTTGCGCGTGCTCAAGTGCCGTGGCGGTTTGGCGCGTACGGCACCGATTGCCTTTGCCGTGGGGCACTGAGGTCGCCATGCGCTGGGTGTGTATTCTGTTTCCGCAATTGGCCCTCGACGCCGTGCTGCGTCAGCGCCCCGATCCCGATGAACCGTTGGTGCTGCTCAACGGCCCGGCCCAGCGCCGGGTGCTGCAAGCGGTCAACCCGGCGGCGCGCAAACTCGGTCTGCGCCCGGGCCAGTCGATGACCGCTGCACAGGCGATGAGCAAAGGTTTCGCCACCGCTGATTACGAGGTGGCCGAGGTCGAACACTGGCAGCAGTTTCTCGCCGCGTGGGCCTACGGTTTCAGCGCGCAGGTCAGCGTGCATTACCCACGTACGGTGGTGTTCGAGATCGAATCCAGCCTTGGCTTGTTCGGTTCCTGGGCGCAGTTCGAAGCACGACTGCGCCAGGAATTGACTGATCTGGGCTTCCGTCATCGCATCGTCGCCGCACCGAATCCCGTGGCGGCGCGGGTGCTGGCCAACGCCTATGACGGCCTCGTGGTGCCGGACGGCGAGGCGTTGCAACATCACCTCGGTCAGTTGCCTGTCGACCGTGTCGGTCTGGAACCCGCAGTCGCTACGGCGTTGTCGCGCATGGGCCTGCGCAATCTGAATCAGGTGCAGAGCCTGCCGCGTCAGGCGCTGGCCCGGCGTTTCGAGGCGCAGATGCTCAAGCACCTCGACACCTTGTTCGGTGCCCGGCCATTGGCGCTGGAGTTCTACCTGCCGCCGGATCGTTTCGATGTGCGCATCGAACTGAATTTCGACGTGCAGTCGCATCAGGCGCTGCTGTTCCCGCTACGCCGTTTGACCGGCGATCTGTCGGCGTTCCTCTGCGGGCGTGACAGCGGCGTGCAACGTTTCGACCTGCATCTGGAACACGCCGGGCTGCCGGACAGCGTGATCAAGGTCGGCCTGCTCAGCGCCGAACGTGATCCGGCGATGCTCTTCGAACTGGCCCGTGGGCGGCTGGAACAAGTGCAGGTCGAGGCGCCCGTGCGCGGCTTTCGTCTGCGCGCCGAGGATCTGCCGAGTTTCGTCCCGCAGTTTCAGGAACTGTTCGACGACCGTCCGCAGCAGACCTTGCCATGGGAGCAATTGCGCGAACGCTTGCGTGCACGCTTGGGCGATGACGCCGTGCAAGGGCTGCGCTTTCAGGCTGATCACCGTCCGGAGTGCGCGTGGCAGCACGGCATCGACAAACAACGCTGCGCAGGCTTGCCGAACGTGCACCGCCCGGGTTGGTTGCTCGGCGAGCCACAAAGCGTGGCGCAAGGTTCAGCGCGAATTCTCATGGGCCCGGAACGTATCGAATCCGGCTGGTGGGACGGCGACGATGTGCGCCGCGATTATTACCTGATCCAGAACCGCGCCGGCCAGCAGGGCTGGGCTTATCGCGCGGTGGGCGAGGGTGGTCCGTTGTGGCTGCAGGGCTGGTTTGCATGAACGACGGTTATGCCGAGTTGCACTGCCTGTCGAACTTCAGTTTCCAGCGCGGTGCGTCCAGTGCGCTGGAACTGTTTCAGCGCGCAAAAAAGCACGGTTATCAGGCACTGGCGATCACCGATGAATGCACGCTGGCCGGGATCGTTCGGGCCTGGCAAGCGGCGAAATCGGTTGAACTGCCGCTGGTCATCGGCAGCGAAGTGCGCATCGAAAATGGCCCGAAACTGGTGCTGCTGGTGGAGAACCTGGCGGGCTATCAGGCGCTGTGCGGCTTGATCACCCGCGCGCGGCGGCGTACGCAGAAAGGTCAGTATCAGGTGCTGCGCGAAGACTTCGCCAAAGCGCTGCCGGGGTTGCTGGTGTTGTGGGTGCCGGATTCACTCGATGACGTGGAAGAGGGCCGTTGGCTGCAGCAGACCTTCGGTGAACGCTTGTGGCTGGCCGTGCAGTTGCATCGCGGTCAAGACGATCAGCAACGGTTGGCGAGCTTGTTGAGTCTGGCCGCCGGGTTGCAGATTCCGGCTGTGGCTAGCGGCGATGTGCACATGCACGCCCGTGGCCGTCGCGCGCTGCAGGACACCATGACCGCGATCCGTCATCACGTGCCGGTGGCTGAGGCCGGGCTGCGTTTGCACCCCAATGGCGAGCGGCATTTGCGCAGTGTCGAGGTGTTGCGCGAGTTGTATCCGCAGGCGTTGCTGGATGAATCGGTGAGCCTGGCCCGGCGTTGCACGTTCGACCTGGGCGAGTTGCGTTATCAATATCCGAAAGAACTGGTGCCCGAGGGGCACAGCGCCAGTTCGTGGCTAAGGCAATTGACCGAAGAGGGCATCGCCTGGCGTTGGCCACAAGGGCCGCAAGCCAAAGTGCTCAAGCAGATTGACGATGAACTGAAGTTGATCGCCGAACTCGGCTACGAAAGCTACTTCCTCACCGTGCATGACGTGGTGCGCTTCGCCCGCGAGCAGCAGATTCTCTGTCAGGGCCGTGGCTCGGCGGCCAACTCGGCGGTGTGTTTTGCCTTGGGCATCACCGAGATCGACCCGGACCGTACCACGCTACTGTTCGAGCGCTTTATGTCCAAGGAGCGCAACGAGCCGCCAGACATCGACGTCGACTTCGAGCACGAACGTCGCGAAGAAGTCCTGCAATACGTGTTTCGCCGTTACGGCCGTGGTCGCGCGGCGCTGACCGCGGTGGTCAGCACTTACCACGCTGCCGGTGCCGTACGCGATGTGGCCAAGGCCTTGGGCCTGCCGCCGGATCAGATCAATGCACTGGCCGATTGCTGCGGCCACTGGAGTGATGAAACGCCGCCAATCGAACGTCTGCTCGAAGGCGGCTTCGACCCGGAAAGCCCGGTGTTGCGCCGAGTGTTGAGCCTGACCGGGCAACTGATCGGTTTCCCCCGGCACTTGTCGCAGCATCCCGGCGGTTTCGTGATTTCCGAACAGCCGCTGGACACGCTGGTGCCGGTCGAGAACGCTGCCATGGCCGATCGTACGATCATTCAGTGGGACAAGGACGACCTCGACGCGGTCGGCCTGCTCAAGGTCGATATCCTCGCCCTCGGCATGCTCAGCGCCATTCGTCGGTGCTTTGACTTGCTGCGTCGTCACCGCAATCTGGACCTGAGTCTGGCGACCATCCCGGCCGAGGACAAACCGACCTACGACATGATCAGCCGCGCCGACACCATCGGCGTGTTCCAGATCGAGTCGCGGGCGCAGATGTCGATGCTGCCACGCCTGAAACCGGCGAAGTTCTACGATCTGGTGATCGAGGTGGCCATCGTCCGCCCGGGGCCGATTCAGGGCGGGATGGTCCATCCGTATCTGCGCCGCCGCAACAAGGAAGAAAAGGAAACCTACCCGTCGCCAGAACTCAAGGTCGTCCTCGAAAGAACCCTCGGCGTGCCGCTGTTTCAGGAACAGGTCATGCAGATCGCCATCGTTGCCGCCGACTACAGCCCCGGTGAGGCCGATCAGTTGCGCCGCTCGATGGCCGCGTGGAAACGCCACGGCGGACTGGAGCCGCACAAGGAACGCCTCGCCGCCGGCATGAAGAAGAACGGCTACACGCCGGAGTTCGCCGCGCAGATTTTCGAGCAGATCAAGGGCTTCGGCAGCTACGGCTTCCCCGAGTCCCACGCCGCCAGTTTTGCTTTGCTGACTTACGCCAGTTGCTGGCTCAAGTGTCACGAACCGGCGGCGTTCGCTTGTGCGCTGATCAACAGCTGGCCGATGGGTTTCTACAGCCCCGATCAGATTCTGCAGGACGCGCGCCGTCATCAGTTGCAGATTCGCCCGGTCGACGTGCGCGCCAGTGACTGGGATTGCAGCCTGGAAACCACCACGGCTGCGCAACCGGCAATTCGCATGGGCTTGCGCATGATCAAGGGTTTTCGCGAGGACGATGCCCGTCGCATCGAAGCGGCGCGGGCGCGCGGGGCGTTTGTCGATGTCGCTGATCTGGGCGAGCGGGCGACGCTGGACAGCCGGGCACAGGCTTTGCTCGCCGACTCCGGGGCGTTGCGCGGTCTGGCCGGGCATCGGCATCGGGCGCGCTGGGAAGTCGCCGGGGTGCAGAAACAACTGGGTCTGTTTGCCGGGTTGCCGAGTCAGGAAGAGCCGGAAGTGCTGCTGCCCAAACCCAGCGTTGGCGAGGATGTTTACGCCGATTACTCAACCGTTGGCACCACGCTGGGGCCGCATCCGCTGGCGCTGTTGCGTGGCGAACTCAAAGCCCGGCGCTGCCGCAGTTCGCAGGAATTGCTTGAGGTCGAGCACGGCCGACCGGTGAGTGTCGCCGGGCTGGTCACCGGGCGGCAGCGGCCGGGCACTGCCAGCGGTGTGACCTTTGTGACCCTGGAAGATGAGTTCGGCAACGTCAACGTGGTGGTCTGGCGCGATCTGGCCGAGCGTCAACGGCAAGTACTGGTTGGCTCGCAACTGCTGAAAGTCGACGGCCGCTGGGAGCGCGAAGGCGAAGTGCGCCACCTGATCGCCGGACGTCTGAGCGATCTCAGCCCGTTGCTCAATGGCATCCGCGTGCAAAGCCGCGATTTCCATTAGCGCGTTCTGATCTGATCGTTCCCACGCTCTGCGTGGTTACGCCTCCCGTGACGCTCCGCGTCACAGCGGACGCGGAGCGTCCGCGGCTGCATTCCCACGCAGAGCGTGGGAACGATCCAGTACAAGACAGCCAATTCATTGGCGTCAAAAAAGTCTGTCGCGAATGATGGCACTTTGTCATAATGCCGCCCCTTTTCAACTCCCGCCGAGCATTGCCGTGGTGGGACATCCCCGTTTTTCAAAAGGAATACTCAGTGAGAATGATCTCCCGGATGCTGGTCTCAGGCGTTGCGATTGCCGTGCTCGGCACCCTTGCCAGCACACTTGCCGGTTGCGCCACCGAAAGCTCCCGCGCGCTGCCGGTGGCCAAGGTTGAAAGCGCTACACAAGTCTGGACCGGCGTTCGTGTGCCAATGGCCGTGGGCAAGTTCGACAACCGCTCCAGCTATATGCGCGGAATCTTCTCCGACGGCGTCGACCGTCTCGGTGGCCAGGCCAAGACCATCCTCATCACCCACTTGCAGCAGACCAACCGCTTCAGCGTGCTGGATCGCGACAACATGGGCGAAATCCAGCAGGAAGCGGCGATCAAGGGCCAGGCCCAGCGTCTGAAAGGTGCTGATTACGTGGTCACCGGTGACGTCACCGAGTTCGGCCGCAAAGAGACCGGCGATCACCAGTTGTTCGGCATTCTTGGCCGTGGCAAGACGCAAGTGGCCTACGCCAAGGTCAACCTGAACATCGTCAACATCAGCACCTCCGAAGTGGTGTATTCGACTCAGGGCGCCGGCGAGTACGCCTTGTCCAACCGCGAAATCATCGGCTTCGGCGGCACCGCTGCCTACGACTCGACCCTCAACGGCAAAGTCCTCGATCTGGCCATGCGCGAGGCGATCAATCGTCTGGTCGATGGCATGAACGCCGGTGCCTGGAAACCGGGCAACTGATCGACGCCCATTGCAAGGAGCATTACCCCATGAATCTGACTTTGTCGCGCTCGCTGATGGCGCTGACGCTGGCCGCCAGCGCCTTGCTGGCCGGTTGCAGCAGCCCGAAAACCCTGTACCAGTGGGAAGGCTACGAGCCCCAGGTCTACGAATACTTCAAAGGTGAAGAGCCGAAAGAAGCCCAGGCCGAAGCGCTGGAACGTGACCTGCAGAAAATCCGCTCCACCGGCAAGGCCGTACCGCCGGGCTACCACGCGCACCTTGGCTTGCTCTACCTGAGCATGGGCAAGGACGATCAGATGGTGCAGCAGTTCAACACCGAGAAAACCCTGTTCCCCGAGTCCGGCACGTACATGGACTTCCTGCTCAAGAACGCCAAGACCGGAGACGCTAAATGATTGCGCGTACCTTGAAGCTGTTCGCCGCCGGTTTGGCCCTGACCGTGCTGGGTGGCTGCGTCGCCCCCAAAACCGTGGACTACTCGGCCTACAAACAAGCGCGGCCGAAGACCATTCTGGTGCTGCCACCGCTGAACACTTCGCCGGATGTGAAGGCCTCGTACAGCCTGTTGTCGCAGGTGACGTTCCCGTTGGCCGAGGCCGGTTACTACGTGCTGCCGATTACGCTGGTTGACGAGACGTTCCGCCAGAACGGCCTGACCACCCCGGACGACATTCATCAGGCACCGCCGAACAAACTGAAGGAAATCTTCGGTGCGGACGCGGCGCTGTACATCACCGTGACCGAATACGGCACGCGTTACATGGTGATCAGCAGCGAAACCGCAGTGACTGCAACGGCGAAACTGGTTGACCTGAAAAGCGGCACCACGCTGTGGACCGGTTCGGCACGGGCGTCGAGCGAAGAGGGCGGCAACAACGGCGGTGGCGGTCTGATCGGCATGCTGATCACGGCGGCGGTGAAGCAGATCATCAACAGCTCCACCGATGCCGGCTACCCGATTGCCGGTGTGGCGAGCAATCGCCTGCTCTCGGCCGGCCAGCACGCAGGCCTTCTGTACGGCCCGCGCTCGCCGAAGTACGGCACCGACTGAGGCTGGAAATGATCGTTCCCACGCTTTGCGTGGGAATGCATCCCGAGACGCTCCGCGTCTCAGTGGACGCAGAGCGTCCATAGCGGCATTCCTTTGCTGCGCGTGGAACGATCAAATGTAGGCGTGAGCCTGCTCACCGTCCCCCCTGCCGCTTGTATCCCTGCTCGCAACGAGCAGACAGGTAGAGCGACGCTTGCCCCCATGGGTGATCCGCAATCAACGTGAAATCAAGACCCTGCATCTCGAAGCGGAAGGCTATATCCTGCGTGACACTCAGTTGCTCGACGTTAAAGGGGAACCCAAATGACCGAAAAGAAACCGGAAACCACGGTCGACCGCGTCTACCAAGGGGTTTACGAGGCGATCAGCAAGCGTTCGTTGCGCCCGGGGATGAAGCTGGGCGAGGCCTCGCTGGCCGAGTTATTCAATGTCAGCCGCACGTCGGTGCGCGCCGCGTTGAAGCAATTGGAGGCCGATGGGCTGGTCACCACCGAGCCCAATAAAGGTGCATCGGTGTCACTGCCGAGCAACGAAGAGATCCGTTCACTATTCGAAACCCGGCGGCTGATCGAGATCGGCATCGTCACCGAACTGTGCCGACGCATGGACAGCGCAGCGATGCAGGACTTGCGCGAGCACCTGCTGCTGGAAGATGAAGCACACGCGGCTGGCGATCACGAACGGCTGATTCATCTGCTCGGTGAGTTCCACATCAAACTGGCGCGCAGCCTCAATAACCCGGTGCTGCTTGACTGGTTCCAGAAGCTGATCTCCCGCGCCTCGCTGTATGCTGCGGCGCTGGACGACGACAGTCACGAAGTCTGCCGCGATGACGAACACCTGCGCCTGATCGAGTACATCGAGGCTGGCAATCAGAGCGCCGCCATCGAGCTGACCTGCATGCATCTGAACGGAATCGAGAAGGCCATCCTCGACGTCGCTGCGAAGATGAAAACTGGCTACCATCCGCTCAAACACCTGATCGGGGTCTAGTCTCCGGGCGGCGATGAAATCGGCTATACCTCTAATGAAACCAATACGACTGAAGACGCTCGAAACAGACGGGCGTCGTGTCGTTTAGGCGGCAAGGTTTACGGGACAACCAGTACAGGACACTGAGTCAGGCGATGCAGTTTTTATCCGATAGCCATGGTTGTGACGGCTGGAAAGGCGAGATGGCCGAGCGCATCTGCGCGTTCGACTGGACCCGCACCGAACTCGGCCCGCTGAACAGTTGGCCAGCCAGTCTGTGCAGCGCCGTGCAATTGATGCTGGCTTCGCCGCTGCCGATGGTCATGCTCTGGGGCCGTGCCGGCTACATGATCTACAACGATGCCTATTCGAAATTCGCCGGGGGCCGCCATCCGTATCTCCTTGGCGCGCCGGTCGAGTTGGGATGGCCGGAAGTCGCCGAGTTCAACCGGCATGTGGTCGACACCTGTCTGGCGGGCGGCACCTTGTCCTTCCGCAATAAGGAACTGGTGCTGCTGCGCGATGGCGTTCCCGAAGACGTCTGGATGGATTTGTATTACAGCCCGGTCGCCAATGATGACGGTGTGCCCGCCGGGGTGATGGCGATGGTGGTGGAAACCACTGAATTCATGCACTCCGAACGCCGCCGTCAGGCCGCCGAAAAGGCTTACCGCGCCGACAATGAACGGGTTCGTCTGGCGCTGAATGCCGGGGCTTTGCTCGGCTCGTTTGTGTGGGACGTAAAAAACGACACGCTGTCGGCAGATGAGCGTTTCGCCCGCACCTTCTCCTATCCGCCGGATCAGGACCTGAGCAATCTGCCCCAGAACATTGCCGAATCGCGCATCCATCCCGATGACCACGCCTGGGTACAAGAGCGCGTCGCCCGTTCTGTGCAAACCGGTGAACCGTACAACGCCGAATACCGCGTCCAGCGTGGCGACGGCAGTTATCTGTGGGTGCTGGCCAGCGGCGGCTGCGAGTTCGACGAGCAGGGCAAGCCGTTGCGCTTTCCCGGCGTGTTGATCGACATTCATGAGCGCAAGATTGCCGAAGAATCCCTGCTCAAATTTACCCGTAACCTCGAACAGCGCGTGGGCGAAGAGGTCGAGGCGCGGCTGGCGGCTGAAGAGCAGTTGCGCCAGTCGCAGAAGCTCGAGGCCATTGGCGGACTGACCGGCGGCGTCGCTCACGACTTCAATAATCTGCTGCAAGTGATCGCCGGCAATCTGCATCTGCTCGCGCGCCACGAACCGAACAACGCCAATGTGCAACGCCGTGTCAGTGCCTCGCTGGCGGCGGTCGAGCGCGGTGCCAAGCTGTCCTCGCAATTGCTCGCGTTTGCCCGGCGCCAGCCGTTGTCGCCGGCGGTGTGCAATCCGCGGCAGATCTTCGAAGGCGTCGGCGAATTGTTGCAGCGCGCGCTGGGCGAAACCATTCAGATCGACGTGCAGTTACCGCAGCAACCGTGGCACATCAACGTCGACCGTAACCAGTTGGAAAACGCCATTCTCAACCTGGCGATCAACGCCCGTGATGCGATGAAGGGCGAGGGTACTATTGCGCTCAGCGCGGCCAATGTGCGGCTCGATCGCGAGTTCTGTGCCGGTAAAGGCATTGTCCCCGGCGAGTTTGTCCGCGTTGCCGTCAGTGACACCGGTGCAGGCATCCCGCCCGATATTCTCGAGCAGGTGTTCGAACCCTTTTTCACCACCAAGGCCGATGGTCAGGGCACCGGGCTGGGTCTGAGTATGGTGTTCGGCTTCGTCAAACAGAGCGGCGGGCATGTCGAAATCACCAGCGCTTTGGGCGAGGGTACTCGGGTGCAATTGTATTTCCCGCGCAGCCTGCGGCCGATCCTTGAGGAATCACCCAATCTGCAAAGGCAGCAGAGCGGCGGCCACGAAACGATTCTGGTGGTCGAGGACAACGACGCGGTGCGCGCCTCGGCCGTCGAGTTGTTGCGCGAGGAAGGTTACCGCGTGTTGACCGCCGGCCACGGCGATGCGGCCATGCAAATGCTCCTCGAAGGTGTTGAGGTCGACCTGATCTTCACCGACGTGGTCATGCCCGGGCTGATCAAAAGCTCTGACCTGTTTGCCTGGGCCAAGGTGCAGACGCCGCCGGTGGCGGTACTGTTCACCTCCGGACACACCCGCGACATCATTTCGCGCAATCATCAGTTGAGTCCCGACACGCACTTGCTCGGCAAACCGTATAGCCCGGAAGCGTTGCTGCAGATGATCAGGGTGGTACTCGGGAGCTGAGCGCTGAACATTCCTTTACCAAGGCAGGTCGATGACTTCCAAACGTACCTCCAAAGCACCCGCCGGCATGGTCCGGGTACGCGGCGCCCGTGAACACAACCTGAAGAACGTCGATGTCGACATCCCCCGCGATGCGCTGGTGGTGTTCACCGGGGTGTCCGGTTCGGGCAAGTCGTCGCTGGCGTTCTCGACTTTGTATGCCGAAGCCCAGCGCCGCTACTTCGAATCGGTGGCGCCGTACGCGCGGCGGCTGATTGATCAGGTC
Source organism: Pseudomonas sp. AC169 (assembly GCF_979258515.1). Lineage (NCBI taxonomy): Bacteria > Pseudomonadati > Pseudomonadota > Gammaproteobacteria > Pseudomonadales > Pseudomonadaceae > Pseudomonas > Pseudomonas sp. AC169. The sequence continues at coordinate 5,512,007 of NZ_OZ409866.1, forward strand.
GGCGTGCCGGATGTCGATTCCATCGAAGGCCTGCCGCCGGCCGTGGCCCTGCAACAGCAGCGCGGTACGCCGAGTACGCGCTCGTCGGTGGGCAGCGTGACCACGTTGTCGAGCCTGATCCGCATGCTTTATTCGCGTGCCGGCAGTTATCCGCCGGGGCAGCCGATGTTGTATGCCGAGGACTTTTCGCCGAACACGCCACAGGGTGCGTGCCCCGAATGCCATGGCCTCGGCCGGGTGTATGAGGTCACCGAAGCGCTGATGATGCCCGATCCGAACCTGACCATCCGCCAGCGCGCGGTGGCGTCCTGGCCGCTGGCGTGGCAAGGGCAGAATTTGCGCGACATCCTCGTGACCATGGGCATCGACGTCGACATCCCTTGGAAGAAGCTGCCGAAAAAACAGCGCGACTGGATTCTCTTCACCGAAGAAACCCCGACCGTGCCGGTGTACGCCGGGTTGACGCCGGAAGAAACCCGCGTCGCCCTCAAACGCAAAATGGAGCCGAGCTATCAGGGCACCTTCACCGGCGCCCGACGCTACATCCTGCACACGTTTACCCATTCGCAAAGTGCGCTGATGAAGAAGCGCGTCTCGCAATTCATGCTCGGCAGCCCTTGCCCGTTGTGTGATGGCAAGCGTCTGAAGCGTGAGGCGTTGTCAGTGACCTTTGCCGGGTACGACATCGGTGAACTGTCGCAGATGCCGTTGCTGCAAGTGGCCGAGGTGCTGCGGCCGGTGGCGGCGGCCAGTTATCTGCAGCAGGCTGAAGAAACGGGCGAGACCTTGAGCCACGCGCAAACCCGCGAGGCCCGCCAGCAGCGGGTGGCCCACGGTGCCAGCGGCCACGGCTCCGCGCCGGATGTGCGCCACACGCCAAATCTGTCGCTGGAAAAACGTCTGGCGGCGCAGCGCATTGCCGAGGATCTGCTGGAGCGGGTCAGCACCCTGACCGATCTGGGCCTTGGTTATCTGGCGCTGGAGCGCAGCACGCCGACGCTGTCGTCCGGTGAGTTGCAGCGCTTGCGCCTGGCGACACAATTGGGTTCGCAATTGTTCGGGGTGATCTACGTGCTCGACGAACCCTCCGCCGGTTTGCATCCAGCCGATGGCGAGGCGTTGTTCGAGGCGTTGCAGCGCTTGAAGGCTGACGGCAACACGCTGTTTGTGGTCGAGCATGATCTGGAAACCATGCGCCGCGCCGACTGGCTGATCGACGTCGGCCCGGCAGCAGGGGAGCAGGGGGGGCAGGTGCTGTACAGCGGCCCGCCGGCTGGTCTGGCCGAGATCGAACAGTCGCAGACGCGGGCCTATCTGTTTGCCGAATCTCAGCGTCAGACGCGCACGGCGCGCAAGCCGACGGCGTGGCTGAAACTCGACGGGATCACCCGCAACAACCTGAACAACCTCAGTGCCGAATTCCCGCTGGGCTGCTTTACCTCGGTGACCGGCGTGTCCGGCTCCGGCAAATCGAGTCTGGTCAGTCAGGCTTTGCTGGAACTGGTCGGCGCGCAGTTGGGCCGTCCCGCGCAGGAACGCGAGCCGGAAGAACTCAGCCTCGAAGATGACGCACCGCAGGTCAGCAGCGGCCAGGTGACGTCGGGGCTGGAGTCGATCAAGCGCCTGGTGCAGGTCGACCAGAAACCCATCGGCCGCACGCCACGCTCGAATCTGGCCACCTACACAGGGCTGTTCGACAACGTGCGCAAACTCTATGCCGCCACCGATGCTGCTCGGGCTGCGGGTTATGACGCTGGGCAGTTTTCCTTCAACGTCGCCAAGGGCCGCTGCGCCATGTGCGAAGGCGAGGGTTTTGTCAGTGTCGAATTGTTGTTCATGCCCAGTGTCTATGCGCCGTGCCCGACCTGCCATGGCGCGCGCTACAACCCGCAGACGCTGGCGATTCTCTGGGAGGGATTGAGCATCGCCCAGGTGCTGCAATTGACCGTCGAGGAAGCGGTGACAGTGTTTGCCGAGCAACCGGGGATTCGTCGTTCGCTGGAGGTTTTGCGCGATATCGGCTTGGGTTATCTGCGGCTCGGGCAACCGGCCACGGAACTGTCCGGCGGCGAAGCGCAGCGGATCAAACTGGCCACCGAGTTGCAGCGCAACCAGCGCGGCGCGACCTTGTACGTGCTGGACGAGCCGACCACCGGACTGCATCCGCGCGATGTCGACCGGTTGCTGGAGCAACTGGATACGCTGGTGACAGCGGGGCACACGGTGATTGTGGTCGAGCACGAAATGCGCGTGGTGGCGCAGAGTGACTGGGTGATCGACATCGGGCCGGGGGCGGGGAATCAGGGCGGCAGGATTGTCGTGGCGGGTACACCGCAGAAGGTTGCGGCGAGCAAGAAGAGCAAGACTGCGCCGTTTTTGGCTCGGGCTTTGAACCGATAGGTGTGTTGGCAGGGCTGACGTCTTCGTCGGAACGCCGCCCGGAGCAAGCTCGCTCCGGGGCGGCGTTCCGACGAAAGCGGTTGATCAGGCACCATCAAGGGTGCGGCGGACCTTATCCAATAATTCGCTAATCTGAAACGGCTTGACCAGCATGTCCATGCCGCTGCCCAGAAACACCTGACGATTGATCGCTGTCTCGGCATACCCGGTCATGAACAGAATCGGCAATCCGTCACGCCAACCCCGCGCCACATCCGCCAATTCGCGGCCGCTCATGCGCGGCAGGCCAACGTCGGTCAGCAACAGGTTGATCGACGAATCATTCTGCAGCCGCTCCAGCGCCGTTTCGATATCCGCCGCCTGGGTGCAGCGATAACCGGCGTCTTCCAGCACTTCGGTGACAAACATGCGCACCGACGGCATGTCTTCGACAATCAGCACATGCTCACCGCTGCCTTGCGGATCGACCACCGGTGCGGGGATGTCAGCGCCTGTCGGGTCGGTGGTGGCGGGCAGCATGATCGTCACTTCCGTACCGCGCCGCGCGACGCTGCGGATGTGCGCATCGCCGCCGGACTGGCGGGCAAAACCGTAGATCGTCGACAACCCCAGCCCCGTGCCCTGACCCAACGGTTTGGTGGTGAAAAACGGATCGAAGACCTTGTCGATGACGTTGTGCTCGATGCCCGTACCGTCGTCGCGCACCGACAGTGCCACGTAAGCGCCGTCGGCCAGATTCGGATCGCCATGGGAATAGGCGGCGTAGGTGTTGACCCAGATATTGCCGCCCGCCGGCAGCGCATCGCGGGCGTTGATCACCAGATTCAACACCGCGCTTTCCAACTGCACCGGGTCGACCAGGGCGATCGCCGGTTTGCTGGTCAGCTCCAGCTTGAGGGTGATCCGCTCACCGATGGTGCGCACCAGCAATTCTTCCAGCGAACGGACTTGCTCGTTGATGTCCACCGGCCGTGTATCCAGCGGCTGCTGACGGGCGAAGGCGAGCAGACGATGGGTCAACGAGGCGGCACTCATCGCTGAATTCAGCGCCGCTTCGCTATAAAACTGCACCTTGTCCAGACGTTGATCGGCGACACGTTTCTGGATCAGCTCCAGGCTGGTGATGATCCCTGTCAGCAGGTTGTTGAAGTCGTGGGCGATGCCGCCAGTGAGTTTGCCCAGGGCGTCCATCTTCTGCACTTGCAGCAACTGCGCTTCGGCGCGCACGCGTTCGGCGACCTCTTTGGCCAGTTGCGTGGTGGTGTCGTTCAGGCGCGCCAGATGTGAGCGCTCGCGATGGCGGTGTTCGGTAACGTCCTCAACGAAGACCAGGCTCAATTCGGGCGTGCGGTACGGCGAAATCTGCCATTCGGTCTCGCGAATCTCGCCCTGCACGCGCATGTTCAGCGTGCCTTTCCAGCGCTCGCCATCGACCAGCCGCAGGCGCAGTTCATTGAGGATGGCGCTCTGTTCCTCGGCGAAGCATTCACGCAGGGTTTGCGGGTCCTGATTGTCGAGAATCAGTTGCGTGAAAGCATGGTTGCACTCATGCACCTTGAGGCTGGCATCGAGCACCGCGATCGGTGCGGAGACGTTGACGAAAATCTCGCGGAACCGCGCTTCACTCTCACGCAGGGCATTTTCCGTGTCGCGCACTCGCAGCAACGTGCGCAGGGTCGCCAGCAGCACGTCCGGATCCACTGGATGAATCAGGTAGGCGTCGGCGCCGGCATCGAGACCGGTGATGATGTCGCCGGTCTGAATCGAAGCGGCGGACACATGGATCACCGGCAGCAGCGCGGTGCGGGTGTCCGCGCGCAGAATCCGCACGATGTCGAAGCCGCTCATGTCCGGCAGATTGACGTCGAGAATCAACGCATCAATCGCTTCACTGTCGATCAACGCCAGCCCCTCGCCACCCGTGCCGGCCTCCAGCACTTCATAGCCGTGGCGCTCCAACCGTCGGCGCAGGGCGTAGCGGGTGGCGACGTTGTCGTCGACGATCAACAGGCGGATGTCACGTTTCATCGACGTTCTCCAGAGCGATCGCCAGCGGAATGATCACGAAAAAGGTCGAACCGACCCCCGGCGCACTTTCCAGCCCGACTTCACCGCCGAGCAGGGCGGCGAAGCGTTTGCACAGTGACAGGCCCAGCCCGGTGCCGCGCAGACGTTTCTGCAACGGCGAGTCGACCTGGGAAAAGTCTTCGAACAATGCGCCATGCAGCTCGGCAGCGATACCGATTCCGGTGTCGCTGACGGCAAAACGCACCTTGTCCGCACCTTCGAGCCGCGCGGAAACCCGCACTTCGCCACGAGTGGTGAACTTCAGCGAATTGGAAATGAAGTTGCGCAGGATTTGCCCGAGTTTCTTGTCGTCGGTGTACAGGCGCGGCAAACCGACCGGTTCTTCGAAAATCAGGTCCACGGCGGAGGCATCGACAATTGGCCGGAACATCCCGCGCAGCGCGGAGAACAGGTCGAACATGTCGAACCACGCCGGGGAAATCGTGATGCGCCCGGCCTCGATCTTCGCCAGATCGAGCAGATCATCGACCATGTCGCTGAGTTCGCGGGCGGCGGTGCTGACGAACGCTACCTGTTTGTGTTGCTCGGGACTGAGCGGGCCGTCGAGTTCGTCGGCGAGCAGGCTGTTGATGCTGAGGATCGAACCCAGTGGCGTGCGGAACTCATGGCTCATGTACGACAGGAAACGGCTTTTCAGATCCGAGGCCTGGCGCAGTTCCTCAGCCTGTACATCGAGTTCGGCGTACAAGGCCAGCACGCCCTGATTGGTCTCATCGAGTTCTTCGCGCAGGGCCGCGGTTTCGCTCTGCAACTGCGCAATCAGCGCAGCCTGTTCCGCGCTGCTCAGAATGGGCGACTCAGCCATGGGCGGCCTCCAGGGCAACGACCAGCACCGTTACATCGTCGCGCCCGCGACAGAAGTCGCGGTGCAGGACGGCGGCTATCACGGCGGGATGGCGGTGCACCAGACCGGGGTAGTCTTGAAGATTCCAACGGGACTGCAAGCCGTCGCTGTACATGATCAATAGATGTCCGTTTACGTGAGCATAGTCAAAGGGCCGGGCTTTTCGGTATTGCACGCCGACAATGCCCGGGTGCGAGGCCAGGCCGCGGGATTTTTCGGCGTTGATCAGGCTGGCGCCGATGTTGCCGACGCCGGCAAAGGTCAGGTGGTCGCGCCGCGCATCGAACTGGGCGAACGCGACAGCGCCGCCGCGAGTACCGATCATGTCGCGGTGCATGTCTTCCATCAGCATCACTGGCTCGGTAAAGGGCATCAGGGCGAAGGTTTGCGCACCAGCGCGGCCGGCGCGTTCGGCGTCTTCACCGTGACCGAGACCGTCGATGATCAACGCGCTGATGCTGCCGTTGTCATACGCCAGTTGCCAGACATCACCGCACGCCGGATCGTTGTGCAGCGAGTGCTGGCTGACGCCAAAACGCATGTCAGGGCCGCGATCCGTGCGCGCGTACAGTCTGGCCAATAACACCGCGCCACGGGCATCGGCGTACACATCAAACACTTCGGTCTGACGCGATATCGAGCCGAGGCCGATGCCTTGGGTGCCGCCGGTAGAAAACCCGTCGGCCATGCAGGCCTCGAGGTCAAAACCCTGCGCACGGTCGATGGCGAGCAATTCAATGCCAAAACCATTGGCGCGCGGCAGTACCCGCAAGTGCATTTCACCGTGGCTGGCGTGCTTGAGCACGTTACTCGCCAGCTCCGTCGCCACCAGCGCCACGCGCCCGGCATCGCGCTCGTCGAAGCCATGTTGTTCGGCCAGTTGTTGCGCCGTGCGCCGCGCGTGGCCGATCTGGCTGCTGTCTTCGATTGGCAGAACCTGGGTCAACGTCCCCACGATATTCATGTCCATCGGGTGATCGTTATTCGAGTGCCCTTGCCAGGCTCTGTTTCCAGTTCAAACTCTTCGACCAGCCGTTTCGCGCCCGTCAGGCCCAGCCCCATGCCGCTGCCAGACGTCCAGCCGTCGGTCATCGCCAGTTTGATGTCGGCAATCCCCGGGCCTTCGTCGCGAAAGGTCAGGCGCAGGCCGACCTTGTGATCTTCATCGAGAATCTGCCAGTCCATGTCGCCGCCGCCACCGTAAACCATGGTGTTGCGCGCCAGTTCGCTGACCGCCGTGACCATTTTCGTCAGGTCGATAAGGCGCATTCCGCATTCGGTGGCGAGCTTGCGTGCGGTCTGGCGCGCCAGTACCACGTCTTGCTCGATATGGATGGGTTGAGTACCGCTACTGCGTACGGTCATTGTTGCAGTACTCGTTCCCGCAGCAGTTTCATCCCGCGCTCGACGTTCAGTGCGGTGCTCACGCCGGGCAAGGTCATGCCGAGTTCAACCAGGGTAATCGCCACCGCCGGCTGCATGCCCACCAACACGGTTTCGGCGTCCATGATTTTCGACAGTCCGGAAATCGTGCCGATCATCCGGCCAATGAACGAGTCGACCATGTCCAGCGCCGAGATGTCGATCAACACCCCGCGCGCCGAGGTTTTGCTGATGCGCTCGGACAAGTCGTCTTGCAGCGTCAGGGCGAGTTGGTCATGCATGTCGACCTGAATGGTCACCAGCAGGAAGTCGCCCATTTGCAAAATCGGGATACGTTCCATGCTTATACCGTCTTGACGAGGCTGACACCCAGACGGGTCAGGGCAAGTTTCAACGCGTCGGCCAGATTGGCTTTGGTCACCACGCCTTGCAGGTCGAGGCCGAGGTGGACGATGGTCTGGGCAATTTGCGGACGTACGCCACTGATGATGCAATCGGCGCCCATCAGGCGGATCGCGGTGACGGTTTTCAGCAGGTGTTGCGCGACCAATGTGTCGACGGTCGGCACGCCGGTGATGTCGATGATGGCGATTTCCGAACCGGTGTCGACGATGCGTTGCAGCAGCGACTCCATCACCACTTGCGTGCGCTGCGAGTCGAGGGTGCCGATCATCGGCAGGGCGAGCACGCCGTCCCACAGCTTGACCACCGGAGTGGAGAGTTCCAGCAGTTCTTCCTGTTGACGCTTGATCACCGCTTCGCGGGATTTCTGAAAGGTGCGGATGGTGTGCATGCCGAACGCATCGAGCAGCTCGGACACTTCCCAGAGTTGTTCGGCCAGCAGCGCCGGTTGGTCTTTGTAATGACTTTGGAGCAGGTTAAACAGCGGGCCTTTGAGGGCGAAGATGAAACTCGCGGTCTGCTGCGAATCCTGGCCGAGCAGGGCGCGACTGTGAGAGAGCTTTTCGAGAAACTGGCGGGTGGCTTCCCAGCCCGGCGTTGCGATGTTGGTGCCGTTGTCGCTCTCGATACCACTGACTACCAGTTGCAGGAACTCGCTGGTTTGTTGCTGTACATCGTGATCTTTCAGGTTGCGGGTGGCGCCGCTGGCTTGCAGGCCATTGATCCATTCGCCCAGCAGTTGTGCTTGTTTGTTTTTCATCGCATCGAGTGTGCTGTTCTGCAGTGCTGCCATGTGCCTGTTGCTCCGTCGCGAATTGGGGGGCGGTCGTGAAAATGATCGCCGCGAAGTGATCGACATTTGCCGTTCGAAATAGTTGTTCGTTCATGCGCGTATATTTTTGATCTGGCGCAAGTAACGTCCCGGTAACTCTAGTCGGCGTGGCCGCGAGCGGCGAAGTTTTGAACGATGGCGCGGGGCAGGCTTCGAATCTTTAACACCCGGCGGATGTGCGCTGGGGGTGTTTGACCAACGAGGTGGCCATGAACGAGCAAACGAAGCAGAGCCAATCTGGCGAACCGATCAATCGCAATGATCCGGCAATCGACCCGCAGATACCGGGGCAGCCGGCGCCGACGCAGCAGCAGGGCGATGGCGGGCAGGCGCAAAGTGGCGATCCGGCGGTGGATCAGAAGAACCAGCACACGGACAACGACAATGAGTTCAGTCCGGGCTTCGAGCCAAAACCGGACCGGGCCAAGCCGGGCGAGGAAACCGATGCCGATATTGATACGGATGGCGGTTGATTTCGGCGGGTATGAAAAGGCCGCATCTATTTGGATGCGGCCTTTTTTTACGCTTGAGTCTGGTGGTGTGGCTGATATCGATCCCCCTCACCCCAGCCCTCTCCCCCAAGGGGGCGAGGGGGAAAGGGAGCCGATCTCGGTGCCTTTCAAAAGCCAGGTTCGACTCGAGATTTCAGGTCAGCGGCTGTTCAGAACCTCAGTTCGACGCAAGACTTTCAGGTCAGCGGCTGTTCAGAACCTGAGTTCGACGCAGGACTTTCAGGTCAGCGGCTGTTCAGAGCCTGAGTTCGACGCAAGACTTTCAGGTCGGCGGCTGTTCAGAACCTGAGTTCGCCGCAAGACTTTCAGGTCGGCGGCTGTTCAGAACCTGAGTTCGACGCAGGACTTTCAGGTCAGCGGCTGTTCAGAACCTGAGTTCGACGCAGGACTTTCAGGTCGGCGTAACTCGAACATTCAACACGGTCGGCTCCCTCTCCCTTCGGGAGAGGGCTGGGGTGAGGGTAAGGCTTTTTACTTGCTCGGATGCTTGGCCTGCAGCTCCTTGGCCGCTGCCAGATGTTTTTCCAGCGCCGGCAGCATTTTCTGCGCAAACGCCTTCAATTCAGGGGCGCCTTTGACCTTGTCATCCGTCACGGTATTGGCCTGTTTCTTGAACAGCTCAATAGTCTCTTCGTGCGCCTTCACCTGATTATTGGAATAAGCGGCATCAAAGGATTCATCACGCACTTCGAGAATTTTTTCCTTGGCCTGTTTGACCAGAGTCGTGGTGTCCGGGACTTCGATGTCGTTGGCCTTGGCGATGGTCGCCAGTTCGTCGTTGGCCTTGCCGTGATCGGTGATCATCATGTTGGCGAACGCCTTGATATCAGCCGATTGGCTTTTTTCCAGGGCGAGACGACTGGTTTCGATTTCAGCGATCCCACCGGCCGCGGCATTATCGACAAAATCATTGTCAGTCGCAGCGAAAGCGCTGCCCATGCCGCTGCTCAAAGCGACAGCCAGAACCAGATGACGCAGCTTGAATCCGTCCATTGTGTATCTCCACGCAGTTTTTGTTGGTGTTAACCAATGGAGGCAATGCGACGAATAAAGGTTTGATCGCATTTGCGCCAGGGCGACGAACGGGCACCGCTGGTCTGACAGGTGGTCGACAGAACCCTGCAACCGAGGCCATTCTGATAACTGGTCAGCGCAATCGGTCGCGGTGGCCAGCCGATCAACTGACGGAGGTGTTCCATGCCGGTGACCCATGATCTGTTACAGGACTTGAAGCTTACGAAGGAAGAGATCCAGCAAAAACGCACCGCGGATCCACATCTGGACGCACTGATCAACAAGTACTCCCAGGCGGACGCCGAAGTAGTCAAGGCCGAGACTGCCACCTCGGATGCTCCCAGCGATGACACGCTGAAAAAACTCAAGGAAAAGCGCTTGCAGGTCAAAGACAAGATCGTCGAACAATTACAGGCGCGAACCTGAGGCCCGGTTGATCCGCCGACCTACGGTTGCGGATTGACTGGAACGACAGCCCCGACCGGCACCTCGAATGAACAGAGTCTTCCATCAGCGACTCTTTGCGAGGTGCCTTATGAACGATCCCAAATTCCCCAGTGAAGAGCAGGGTGCATTCGACCCGGTTCCCACACATCCCGAACCCAACAGTCCGGCGCATACCACGGCCAATCCCGAAGAGCCGGATGAGGATCTGCCTGAAGATGAAGATCCGGACAAGTTCGACAAGTCCAGTAACTGACCGACCGCATTCGCGAGCAAGCTCGCTCCCACAGGGTTATTTGCTGGTCACAGCATTTGTGGCCAACAGATATCTACTGTGGGAGCGAGCTTGCTCACGAAGGCGTCTGCCCATGCAACACAGAATTCTCATGGCTCACTTCAGCGCCGCATCCAACGGCATCCGCGCCATATGCGTCGCCTTCAACGAACCAAAATACAACCAGGGCCCATACTCACGCACCGTGGTAATCGGCGAATAATTGCCGCTGCTGGCGTCCTGCAGATTGGCAATCACCTTTCCCTCAAGATCCAGTCCCAACACAAACCCGCGCTTCTCCACAGGCTTAGGCAAAACAGTCAACGCCCGCACGATCATCTTGCGCACGAACGGATGTCCGGCAGTGCCATCAAGCAGAGCATTGCGCGGCGCATACAGCGCTACCCAGAACCGATTGCTGCCATTGAACGCCAGGTTGTCCGGCAGCCCCGGCAGGTTGTCGATGAACAGGTCGTGAGTGCCGGCTTTCGGCCCGGTCAGCCAATAGCGGCTGATGCGATAGGCGCCGGTTTCGTTGACCAGCACATAGGCATCGTCCGGGCCGAGCGTCACGCCGTTGGCGAACTGCAGTCTGTCCAGCAGCACGCTGGTTTTGCCACTCTGAAAGTCATAGCGCAACAGGCGTCCGTCGCCGCCATGCTCGATGATCGCCTCACCATCATGGCCATAACCCCAGCGGCTGGAGGCGTCGCTGAAGTAGGCGTAATGCCCGGACTTGTCGATGGCCACGTCATCGGTGAAACCAAATGCCAGACCATTGGCCGCCGTGGTCAAAGGAATCAACTGGCCTTGCGCATCAAGGGACAGCAAGCCCTTGACCCCGTCGGCGATCACCAGCAAGCCATTCGGATGTCGGGCCAATCCCAGCGGGCGACCACCGGTGTCGGCGAGTACCTTGCGCTGCTGGCCGTCGAGGCTGGTGCGGATCAGTCGGCCGTCGTGCAGCCCGGTGATCAGGAAATCGCTCTCCAGCAGCAAGGCTTCCGGCCCTTCGATGTCGCTGGGCCCGACCTGTGCTGCCGCTTTGAGTTTCTGGTTCTCGGCGTAAATGCCTTCTGTCAGCGAAGGCGCCGGCGCGGGTGTCCAGGCCACCGGTTCGACTTTGGTGGGCATCAACAACAAGAACGCGATAAGGATGAGGACCAGCAATAACAGCAGATGTCTCAGCTTCACGCGATGGCCCTCGCCGATGCCAGGAATTGCTTTGCCGTGTCGCGCAGCGCCAGCATCGACGCGGCAGATTCGCGCTCGATGCGCCGTTTCAGCAGCAAGCGATTGGCGATGCGCATGCCCAGACCGTCGAAGCGATAATCCAGCGTGCGCACAAACCGCGTGCCGCTACTTTCGGCGGCACATTCATACGTCAGCAGCAACGACAGTCCATGATCGCCTTGCGCCCGCGCGCACCAGCGCCGACCGGGCAAATACTCGGTGACCTCCCAGCTCAAATGGCCTTCACGTCCACCCGCGTGAATGTCCTCTTCGAAGCACGCGCCGGCATGCAGCGGGCCGTGGGCGCCGTCGATTTTCAGCGACGACGGGTGCCACTCCGGCCAGCGAACAACGCTGGCGGCGTAGGCGAGCACGGCAATCGGGTCGCCAGCGATATCGACGGTGTGCTGCATGCGGGTCATGGGCATTCTCGCGTAGCTCAAAGGGGCGGTTTCCGGCTCCCAGTACAGGGTGCCGAACAGGTAGTCCATCAGCGGCAGAACGATGTTGAAATTACGCTCCTGCATGCGCTCGCGGCGGTGATGCAGTTCGTGCAAGCGGCGCATCTGGCGGATCCACGGCAGGCGCGTCAGCGGGTTGTGCGGCGGCAGGTGTTCGCAGGCGTGGAAAATTTCGTATGTCAGATAACCGAGCACCATGCAACCGCCGAACAGCCCGGCGACGTTGGCGTTTAGCTGTGCCAACAACCACCACAGCGGCAGGGTAATCAGCAGTGTGTGCAGCACGATCAGCCAGGCAGGGAACAGGATCACCCGCCAGTCTCGCGCACTGTCGTAGGTCATGTGTCCGGGCGTGAAGAAGCTGTGATGATCGCCCGCATGCCGGGCGTAGAACATTTTCGCGAAGGTTTTTTTGTGGTGGCCGAGATGGCGATGGACCATGTACACGCCGAAATTGAACAACAGCAGGGTCAGCGGCACCGTCAGCCATTCCAGCAGACTGACTTGCTGCACGCTGCTCCAGAACACACCGATGGCCAACACGCCGAACAGCAGCACGAAGGCACCGTGCAGCCATGGGTTGTACCGCGGGTGAATGGCCGCACGGTAGCGGTTGCGGAATATCTCGGTGGTCTGCCTCACTGCGTCACCTGCGGGTATTGTTGTTATACCCGGCAGATTAGCCGATCCGGCCGTTTGTGCTGGCCGGACCTCAATGGCACATGCGCCATGATCCGGTACGAAGCTACCGGTTCAGCTCAGCGGGTTCCAGCGTTGCGACCAGTCGTCATCGGTACGGATCACTTCGCGCAACAGGTGGAAGGCTTGCTGCAGCGTCGCCGAATCGCGATCGCGGGAGTAGACGAGGTAAGTCGGATAGCCGAATTCCGGGGCTTTGGTCACCGCTTCCAGGGCGCCGTTTTCCAGATAGGTGCGCACCACGCGGGTGCGGAAATAGCCGCTGCCGCCATGTTCGAGAATGTATTGCAGGGCCAGCGGGCCGAGGTTGAAACTCAGCGCCGCTTTGGCTTTTTCCGGCAGAGCGGCGTCATGCTGGCGGCGAAAGTCCGGACCCCAGTCGATGTAGACATAGGGATCGGGGCGATCGGGGGCGCGCACCAGAATCAGCTTTTCTTCCAGCACTTGCTCGACCTGCAAGCCCGGCCAGTATTCCGGTTGATACACCAGCGCGGCGTCGAGCACGCCGAGCTCGAGTTGGCGCAGCAGGTTTTCGCCGTCGCGGATTTCCATGCGCAGGGCATGCCCTGGAATCTTCTCGCGCAGCTCCGCCGCCCAACTGAGCATCAACGGGTTGCACAGGCTGACTTCGCCACCGATGTGCAGCACGTTGTGATAACCCTCGGGCAGTGGCAGATCGCGGCGCGCGGCCTCCCAGGTCTGCACCAGTTGATTGGCGTAGACCACAAAGGCCTCGCCATTGGGCGTCAGTTTCGCCCCGGCGCGGTTGCGCACGAACAATGTGCTGCCCAACTGGCTTTCGAGTTTTTGCACCCGGGCGGTGATCGCCGTTTGCGTGACGAACAGCTTCTGCGCGGCCGCGGCGAGGCTGCCGTGACGGACGATTTCCAGAAAGGTGCGAGCGAGATCGATGTCCATGGGCGGGCCGGTGTTTGAGGTGGCGAGCATTGTAAAGGCAAAAGCCCCTCACCCTAACCCTCTCCCAGAGGGAGAGGGGACTGACCGAGGTGTCTGGCGTCATACATCGACCTGAAAGACCGAGTCGATTATGGATTCAGTAGCGATCGTTCATGTCGGCGAACCTCTACAGCATCCCCCAATCAGTTCCCTCTCCCTCTGGGAGAGGGCTAGGGTGAGGGGAAAGCGGTCACCACCGACTCAACTGGCCAACTCGGTCAAACGCACCCGCGCCCATTCCTCGACCAACCGCGCCGGCGTGCCACACACCTTGCGCTTGAAGACAAAGTTTCGGCACTTCTCGGCAAACTGATTGCGGTTGTAGAGCATGTCTTCCTGCATTTCCTGCAACTCGGCTTCGCGGCATTGCTGGATCAGCACCTGATCAACCCGCGCCTTGCGCTCGCGCACCGCCGCATAGGTCGGATCGCTCAACACACCATTGGCCCGCTGCAGCAACCACAGGGAAAACTCATCCGGGCAACGCGGGCCGATTTCCTGAACCATGCCCAGTTGCCACGCTTGCACCGCGCTCACCGGCAGACAGGCCTGGGTCAATTGCTCGGCCATCGCCGGGCCGACGGCGCGGGGCAGGCTGTAGGTCCAGTATTCAGAACCGTACAAACCCATGCTTTTGTAATGCGGATTGAGCACGATATCGGCGCGGGCAAAGACAATATCGGCCGCCAGCGCAAACATCACGCCACCGGCGCCCGCGTTGCCGGTGACGCCGCTGACCACCAGTTGCCGGGCCGTCAGCAGTTCTGCGCAGACATCGTCGATTGCTTGAATATTCGCCCAAGCTTCGGCACCGGGATCCTGCGCAGCCTGAATCACATTCAAATGCACGCCGTTGGAAAAACTGCCGCGCCCGCCCTTGATCAGCAACACTTGAGTATCACGAGACTTGGCCCAACGCAGCGCCGCGACCAGGCGCTGGCATTGCTCGGTGCTCATGGCGCCGTTGTAGAACTCGAAGGTCAGCTCACCGACGATGCCGGACTCTCGATAACGAATCGGTTGATAGGCTTCGTCACTGAACGGCTGTGTAGCGATCGACCAGTCCAGCACCGGCACCTCGGCCAATTGCTCGGCCAACAGGTGCCGCGCCGGTTGTTTGAAGGTTTCTTCGCCAGGTTGCGGTTTACGGCGCAGCGAACCAACCCACAAACTTTGATCACCGGCCGCGACCAGCACCGCATCGTCATGCACCGCAAGAATTTCGCCGGGCGTGCCGCTGCGCGAATCGAGGTGCGCGTCGTACACGTAATACTGACCGCCGGCCAGGCTCGCCAGCACGCCGGGCTGGCCGTCGGCGGCATCGATGCAGCGTTTGATGAAACGCGCGCAATCGTGCCAGCTGAAACTGCGGTCGACCTGTTTCATGTTCGGCTGCAAGCGCCCGCGCACTTTCGCATCGGCATAGTCCAGAGCCACCGGTTCAAAGCCTTCGATGAATTTTTCCACCACCTCGCGAATACAACGAATCGCCGCGTCACTGACCCGACCGTTGTACAGCTCGGATTTGCGCAAGCCCGCTGGCAGGTTGAATTCGCAAGTGGCCCACACCGGGCCGGCGTCCATTTCTTCGACCGCTTGCAGCGCGGTGACGCCCCAGCTCGGCAACTCGTTGGTAATCGCCCAGTCGAGGGCACTGGCGCCGCGATCACCGACGATGCCGGGATGAATGATCACCACCGGACGCTGCGCATTGCTCCACAGCGCCTGCGGCACGCGATCCTTGAGGAACGGGCAGATCACCAGATCCGCGCCGCTGTGTTCGATCTGTTCGCACACGGCCTGTTCATTGGTAAACAACACGACGCTGGGTGAGTGCCCGGCCTCGCGCAGTTCCAGCCAGGCACGTTGGGTCAGGCCGTTGAACGCTGACGACAGCAGAATGATGTTGAGTGGTCGCATGATTGCTCTTCCTTGAGTGGAGTCAGCCGCGGGCTCTCGGTGAGCCGTCCCTGGCCTTCGATGGAGCCGCGAGATTAATCAGTGGCCGGCCACGCGCCAGTGACCGAGGTCAACGTTGTGTCAGCCAATGTTTCTGCGGCGACCAAACGCCTTATGCTCAATGGTTTGCTTGTGCTCATTTTTTATTACTTCAAATGTCTTCGAGGCTATTGCACAGTCGCGCCTGATCAGAGCCGGACGATCCCGGCAGAACGGTGGTTTTTCGCAGCGGGTGGGACCCGTTTCAGGGAGCAAGGCATGGGTGGGTACAACCCGCATTACCAGATCATCGGGCAGATGTTCCAAAAGGACTATCGCTGGCTATGCGCGGCCGTTGGCCGCACGCTGGGTTGCCCGCACAGCGCGCAGGACATCGCCTCGGAAACCTTTCTGCGGGTGCTGGCGCTGCCCGATCCCACGGCCATTCGCGAGCCACGAGCACTTCTGACCACCATCGCGCGGCGGCTGGTATACGAAGGCTGGCGGCGTCAGGACCTTGAACGCGCCTATCTGGAAAGCCTGGCGTTGGCGCCGGAACCAGTGCATCCCTCCCCGGAAGAGCGGGCGCTGGTGATCGAAGCGCTGCTGGCCGTGGATCGCTTGCTCAACGGGCTGTCGGCCAAGGCCAAAGCGGCGTTTCTGTACCATCAACTCGACGGTTTGACCTACAGCGAGATCGGCGAGCGCCTCGGGGTGTCGACCAGTCGTGTGCAGCAATACATGGTCGAGGCCTTCAAGCGCTGCTATCAGGCAATGCAGGCATGAGGCCGGACGATGCGGTGATCGATGAGGCGGCGCAATGGCTGGCGTTGTTGCAGTCGGGCGAGGCGGGCATGGCTGAGCGGGCCGCGTTCGAGGCCTGGCGGGGCGCCGATCCACGGCATCAGCAGGTCATCGAGCAGATGGGCGGCGGCCTCAATTTGCTGCGCAACCCAACCCTGCGCAACGTCCCGCGCAGCAGTTTGTTGCACAGTCTCAATGCGCCATCGAGTCGTCGACGCTTTATCAGCGGCAGTTTGAGTGTGCTCGGTGTTGCGCTGTTGGCCGGGTTGCTCGGGCGACGTTACGGCTGGCTGCCGGAGGCGGGGGAGTTGTCGACCGGGACCGGCGAGCGGCGGGACTTCACCTTGGCCGACGGCAGTGCCTTGACGCTCAATGCGCGCAGTCGTGTGGTGCCTTTGTTTGACGGCCAGCAACGACTGCTCGCTTTGCGCAACGGCGAGTTGTTGGTCGATGTGGCTAAAGACCCGGCGCGGCCCTTTGTGGTCGAGACCGGGCACGGGCACATGCGTGCGCTGGGGACGAAGTTTCTTGTGCAGTCCAGCGAGGAGGCGACGCGATTGGTGATGCTTCACTCACAGGTTGAAGTGGTCACCGCAGGTGGCGCACGGCAAGTGGTGGCGGCTGGCGAAAGTCTGCTGTTCAACGCTGCCGGAGTGCTGTCGCTGGAGCGCAGCAGCGGCCAGGAAAGTGCCTGGGTGCAGGGGCGCCTGGAAGTCCGCGACCGGCCTCTGCGCGAGGTCATCGACAACCTGCGCCGCTATCGTCGCGGCATTTTGCATCTGAGCCCGAAAGTCGCCGACCTGCGCCTCAGTGGCCTTTATCCCCTCGACGACAGTGATCGCACCCTGCAACTGCTGGAACGCTCGCTGCCGATCCGCGTGACTTGGCATAACCCGTATTGGGTCAGCATTGACGCGCGGTTATAAACCCATAACTTCTTGGCCTAATCGCCGCCCTATAAAAAGCGCTGGCCCGCTGCTCATTCCCTGCAGATGCCTTCAACAGGGAAACCCTCGATGTTCTCAATCAAACAACAATTACCTCGATTGACCCTCGCTGCTGCATTGGCGATGGGCCTCAGTCCATTGGCGGCGGTGGCTCAGGAACCTGCTGCAGCGGTGTTTACCTTCGACATCGCTAGCGGGCCACTGGACGAAGTGCTGCTGGACATCTCGCGGCAGAGCGGTGTGCCGATTTCTTTCGGTCAGGAACTGGTGCAAGGCAAACGCAGTGCGGCGGTGCGCGGGGCGTTGGGCGGCCGTCAGGCAGTGGAGAAGGCCCTGCTCGGCAGTGGTCTGCAAGTCGAGCAAAGCGCTCAGGGTTTAACGGTTCGCGAAGCCGATGCGCCGGCGAAAGTCACTACCGTAGCGCCGGTCACCAGCGCCGATTACCGCATGGAAAAAGTCACCGTCACCGGTTCGCGCATTGCCCGCGCGCAGAGCGATGGTGCGACGCCGGTCAACGTCATCACCCACGAAGAAATGGAAGCGCGCGGCTACAAAAACGTCTACGACGCGCTGGCCACGCAAACGCAAAACACCGGCATGACCCAAGGCGAAGATTACGGCAACACCTGGCAACCGGCGGCCAGCGCGCTGAACCTGCGCGGCCTCGGCCCCAACCATACGCTGGTGCTGATCAACGGCCGGCGCGTCGCCGATTACCCGACGCCGTACGACGGCAAGGTCAATTTCACCAACCTGGCGAACATTCCTTCAGCGGTCATCGAACGCATCGAAATCCTCAGCAGCGGCGCCTCGGCGATTTACGGTTCGGACGCGATTGCCGGGGTGGTCAACATCATCCTCAAGGACAAGGTCAACGGTGTCGACGTCAACCTCAAGGGCGGCACCAGTGAACGCGGCGGTGGCGACAATCAGCGCCTGCAGATCAGCGGCGGCGGCAGTTGGGGCGACTTCGACGGCTTGTTCGGTCTGGAGTTGACCAACCGCGATCCGATCTGGGCCGATGACCGTGGCTTTATGCAAAACGGCCCACTGGCGGATGTCGGTTACCGCCGCGACCTGAGCAACAGTCGTTATCTGGGACCCGGTTGCGGCGCCTATCAGGGCACCTTCGACAACAAACTGGTCAACAGCGGCGGGCGCTGCCGCACCGACCAGATGTACAACGATTACTGGACCGTGCAAACCCAGAAAGAAAACTACGACGGCTACACCCGTGGCACCTGGCATTTCAGCGACAGCGGTCAGGTCTTCGCCGATTTGATGTACGGCCTCGACCATATCCAGAACAACACGCGCGGCCCGACCTTTACGTCGCCGGACTTCATCAACCAGAACAGCGGCAATCTGGAGCGCTGGTACCGCCGTTTCGGTGAAGAGGAAATCGGTGGCCGCACCAGCAACAACAGCAAGTGGCGCGACACCTCGTGGACCGGCACCCTCGGCCTCTCGGACAAGATTGCCGACACCGGCTGGAGCTACGATCTGGCGGCCAATCGCTCGGAATATCGCAGCGTCAGAACCACGCGTTATACGCCACTGTCGTCGATCCAGGATTTCTACCTCGGCCCGCAGCTCGGCGTCAGCGGCGGTTATCCGGTGTTCGCCCCCGACGCCTCGCGGCTCGACCGGCCGCTGACGCCGCAGGAGTGGCAGCAGTTTCGCGGCAACCTGAGCCAAAGCAGCAAATCGGTGTCGACCAGTTACAACGCCTCGGTCAATGGCGATCTGTTCGACCTGCCGGCCGGCCCCGTGGGCTTCGCCGGGGTGCTGGAGGCGGGCAAGCAGGAATATCGCGTTGACCCGGATGATGGCCTTAACGACGGCACGTTTTACGGCGTCAGCCCACAGCAAAGTTCCGGTGGCTCGCGCAAACGTTATGCGGCGGGCGGCGAGTTCAGCATTCCAGTGACTGACACGATTCTGGCGACCGCCGCCGGGCGCTGGGACCAATACAAATTCAGCGGCCGCACCGAGCAGCAAAAAACCTACAACCTCGGGCTTGAGTGGCGCCCGGTGACCAGCCTGTTGCTGCGCGGCAGTTACGGCACCAGTTTCCGCGCGCCGGATCTGAACTACATCTATCAATCCGACAGCAACGGCTACTACCCGGCGCAGATCGATTACTACGGTTGCAGCCAGGGCGTGGAGGTCGCCTGTGATCGTGGGCGGGTCGATTACACCCAGAGCGGTACAGCGAATCTGGAGTCCGAACGTGGCAAATCGTGGACTTACGGCTTTGTCTGGTCACCGTCGCGCAATTTCGATTTCTCCACGGATTTCTGGCGCGTCGAGATTGATGATCTGCTGACCACCGTCGATGAAAACCGGCTGCTGCAACAGGAAAACGAATGCCGCAATGGCACCCAGGACATCAATTCGGCCAACTGCCAATCGACCCTGGCGCGCATCGATCGCAACGCAGGTAATGCGGCGGTCGATCCGAACCAGTTGAATCGCGTGCGGGTCAACGCGATCAACGCCGCCAGCGAGCGCGTCAGTGGTCTGGATTTCAAGAGCAATATCCGCTGGGGCGCCGGGCAATACGGCGCGTTCAGTTCGGCGCTGGGCTACACCCTGGTGCTTTCGCATTACTACAAGGAATCGGAAGAGGCACCCACGCAAGACTGGCGCACCTCACGCACCAATTACGACTGGCGCAGCAAGGTCAACGCGAGCCTGACCTGGGATTACCAGAAAGCCACGGCGACGCTGATGGGCATTCGTTACGGTTCGGTCACCAACGGCGCGGGGGACGGGCGCCTGTCACCGTGGACGGTGTTCAACGCCAGTGCGCGTTACAAGCTCAATGACCGGGCGAGTGTCGGGCTGACCGTGAACAACGTGCTCAATCAGGTTAAACACGATGATTCGGCGGGCTGGCCGTATTACCCGACCGGCAACTATGACCCGTACGGGCGGCAATGGTGGCTCGATGTGAGTTATCACTTCGGCGGCTGATGGCAGTATTTCTTCTGTTCACGTCCTACAGAAAATGCAGGGTTTTGTGGAAAGCAGGGGATATTTCCGACGACCTTTTCAGGTTGGTCGTCGGAAGCGCGATCTATAGCATCGGTCCTGACATTGAAGTCGCTGAGCGGCTTGAACGCTCAGGCACCCAGATAAAGGATCGATTATGCGTACCCCCCACATCGAGCATGAACCGCCTGCTTATTCCCTGCGCAACTTCTGGATCGACGATCGCGCCAGATGCCCCATGGAGGATGTCGCGATGCCCACAGCAAAAGTGCCCCGGCTGACGGGGCTGAAGAAGGTCGCGGGCAAACCTGTCGATCTGCTCGTGAACGGCCAGAACATCGGTGACGATGCCCTGCTGATCATCCGTCTGACCGACGAAGGCTTCGAGCTGAGCGATGTCGTCAACATGCTTGCAACTTCCGAGCTGTACCTGCGCGAAGACATGGTCAAACGCATCACCGGCAAATCTGTCAGAACCGTGCGCCGTATCATTAAGGAAGGCAAACCGGTACGGCTTGACCCGCAGCAGAGTGTTGTCGCCTACCAATATGCGCTGGTGCTGGAAATGGCCACTCGGGCGTTCGCCGGGCAATCGCGGGCGGAGGTATGGATGCAGAAACCAAGCCCTTATCTGAGCGGCTGCGTGCCGTTGGAATTTATCCGACATCCACTGGGTTTCCAGATGGTGGAACAATACTTGTGGCAGATCATGTCCGGGGTTTATCCATGAATCCCTTGCCTTGGGACGAGCACTGGTATGCGTGGCGGCTGGACCCCGAGGCCTACGGGACTACGTGGGACAGCGGGATAGGTTCAGAACTGAATGGAGGTCGATGGAATGCGCCTGGCCGGCGAGTCGTCTACGCATCTGTCGACCCGTCCTCGGCCATTTTGGAGGTGGCAGCCAATAACAGTTTTGATGCGCTCGACAGCGAGCCGTATGTACTGACGTGCTTTGAAGTCATCAGCGATGCCAAGGTCAGAATCGTGCAGCCGGAAGAGGTGCCCAATCCGTACTGGTTGAGTCCCGCACGACCTTCACCCAATCAGCAGTTGTTTGCCGATGCGCTACTGGCTGAACATCCGTTTGTGCTGATCCCCTCGGCGGCAACCCGGCATTCGTGGAATCTGCTGGTGAGCTGCGAGCTGGCCGAGGGGCAGTTTCAGATGGTCTCTCAAGAAAGGTTTGGCCTTGATACCCGCTTGCTGAAGGAGATGGCATTGGCCTGATGCGCAGTCATGGCATTTTTTGCATAACCTCAGCACCCAACAATCTAAATCACCCTCTATAAATCCTTATTCGTCATCGCACATCCCTGCATAAACCAAAACGCAGGGATGGCTGTTCATGATTCAGTTTTCACCCGTTAAATCACCTTTGAGCCTGGCCTTGCTGCTGGCAATCAACACACTGCCGGCGATCGCCGCCGACAGCACGGCAACTGAACCGACCACCCAATTGCAGCGCGTCGAAGTCACGGGTACGGCAATCCGCCGGGTCGATGCAGAAACGGCGGTGCCGGTCACCATCCTGCGCGTCGAAGAGTTGCGCGAGCAGGGTGTTTCCACCACCGAGGAGCTGGTCAGTCGCATTTCCGCCAACCAGTCTTCGGTCGGCTCCGGGCGTTCGGTGGGATCGAGCAGTGGCGGTGCGTCTTATGCGGATCTGCGGGGCATCGGTCCGAACAAGACGCTGGTACTGCTCAACGGCCGGCGTCTGAGCAACAACGCCACCAACGCGATCAATGGCTCCGGTGTCGACCTCAACACCATTCCGTTCGCCGCCATTGACCGTGTGGAAGTGCTGCGTGATGGCGCCTCGGCGTTGTATGGCACCGATGCGATTGGCGGGGTGATCAACTTCATCACCAAGACCAGTCTCACCGAAGGGCAGATCAGCACCAACTACGACACACCGACGCATTCGGGTGGCGGTGAAAGCCGTAACTTCAGCGGCAGTTGGGGTTTCGGTGATTTGCAGGATGATCGCTTCAACGTGTTCGGCGTGGTCAGCTACGACAAACAGCAACGCCTGGCTGCTGAAGATCGCGGCTACACCTACAACTATCAGCCCAACCGCGGACTCGACTACACCTCCGGCACCGCCTCGCCGGCCAACTGGAGCCAGGGCAGCAACGCCACCAACCCTTTGGCCGGTTCTGGCTGCAACGCTCCGGGATTGCTGGCGCGCAACGGCATCTGCCGGCAGAGCCTGTGGAATTACCTCGATCTGGTGCCGGAAACGGAAAAGACTTCCGCCTTCGCCAAAGCCACCGGCAAGCTGTCGGACGATCACAACGTCAGCCTGGAGTACTTTTGGGCGCGCAACGAAAACCGCACGCAAATCGGCCCCGGTACGTTGATGGGCAATCAGGTCAACCCCGGCACGGCGTTCTATCCGGGTAACGGCATCACGCCTGGGCCGAACGGTTTTGCTCTCGATCCAACGCAACCGGTCGACGTGAACTGGCGCGAAACTGCCGTTGGACCTCGTCAGCATGAAGACGACAACACCGGACAGCGTTTGCTCTTGAGCTTCGACGGCACGCTGGTCGGCTGGGATTACAACCTCGGCGCCTCGTACAACCAGAACAAAGTGGTCAACAGCATTCAGGACGGCTACGTCAACGACCGCGCCGTCAGCGCCGGTATTGCCAACGGCGTGATCAACCCGTTCGGCCCGCAGACAGCTGCCGGTTCGGCGCTGTTGGCAGCCAACGCGGTGGACGGCGATTACGCGACGGCGGTCGGGCGGGTGAAGGCCATCGACGGGCGCATCAGTCGTGAAATTGGCGACTGGTTCGGTGCCGGCCCTTCGGCATTGGCGTTGGGCGGCGAATATCGCAAGGAAGATTTTCATCAGGATTTCGCGCAGTTTGCCGGCGATGTGCAAAGCCTCGGTGTCGATCCCAACGGCAGCGTTGCCGGGGATCGCAGCGTCTCGGCCGAATACGCCGAGGTCAACGTGCCAGTGCTCGACAGCCTCGAATTGTCCGCGGCCGTGCGCCACGACAAGTACAGCGATTTCGGCAGCACCACCAACCCGAAATACTCGTTCCGCTTCCAGCCGTTCAAGGAACTGGTGGTGCGCGGTGCCTACAGCGAAGGGTTCCGCGCGCCGTCGTTGTACGAGTTGTACAACCCGACCTTCACCAGTTTTACCAACGCTAACTACAACGATCCACGTTTGTGCGCTGGCGGCAATCCGAGCAATGGCGGCATCGCCAACCGTGACTGCGCGCAGCAGTTCAATCGCAGCAGCGGTGGCAATACCGACCTCAGCCCGGAAACTGCGCGTAACGTCACCCTCGGCTTTGTTTACCAACCGTTCGAGCGCCTGAGCGCCGGACTGGATTTCTGGTGGATCGACATTGCCAACCAGATTGCCGAGTTCCCGGAATCGGCGGTGTTCGAGAATCCTGAGCTGTACCCGGATCGCCTGATCCGCAAGCCGGATGGCTCCATCGATCACATCGTCACTGGCCTGGCCAACCTCGGCAAGATCAAGACCAACGGCGTCGATGTCAGCTTCGATTACCGCTTGCCGAGCACGCCGTACGGCAATTTCGGCATCGGCCTGCAAGGCACTTACGTCACCCGTTATGACTATCAGCAACAGCTCAAGGGTGACTACATCGACAAACTCGGCGATTTCCGTGGTGGTGATTTTGCTTCGGCGGGTGCGGTGGCGCGCTGGCGCCACAGCCTGACTGGCAGCTGGAACTACGGCCCGTTTGGCGCCGCGCTGACAAACCGCTACACCAGCGGTTACCACGACTCCGATCGCGACACTCATGATTACGTCGGCTCGTACAACGTCTGGGATCTGGCCGGTACCTATACCTGGCGCAAGACCCTGAGCGTGACCCTCGGCGCGAAAAACCTGTTCGACCGCGAACCACCGTTCAGCAACCAGACCTACACGTTCCAGAGCGGCTACGACCCGAAATATGGCGATCCGTTTGGCCGGACGCTGTACACGCGGGTCAGCTACAAGTTTTGAGAATGGTCAGAGGTTGCGGGTTTTAGTCACCTATTGATCTAAAGCCTGCCCTATAAAAATCGCCGGCCTGGTGCACATCACAGGTAGGCAGGATGTGTGTTGACTGCACTGACGCTTTCGCGAGCAAGCTCGCTCCCACAGTGACTTGAGTTCACAGAAGAACCCTTTGGGAGCGAGCTTGCTCGCGAAGAGGCCGTCAGCGACACCGTGTAAAAGGATCTGCTCATGTTCTCCAGGCTCATTGTATTCAGCTCATGTGCGCTTTTAACGCCGTTCATTTGGGCCGCCCCGCAACCGGCGTTAACGGTCTACGGCGAACCCGCCAAATACGCTCCCGACTTCCAGCACCTGGCCTACGCCAACCCTGACGCGCCGAAGGGCGGCAGCCTGCGCCGCTCTTCGCTGGAAAGCGGCCCGTTCGACCACTTGATTCCCTACTCCGACAAAGGCACCGGCGTGGCCGATATCGATGGCTGGCTCTACGCGCCACTGGCCTATCGCAGCAAGGACGAGCCCTACAGCGTCTACGGTCTGGTGGCGCAGCAGATGGAGCTGGATCCGGATCGCCGCTGGATACGCTTCTACCTGAACCCGAAGGCGCGTTTCGACGATGGCACGCCGATCACCGCCGATGACGTGCGCTACACCTTCAACCTGTTCACCACTCAGGGCAGCCTCAAATACCGTCAGCAGTTTCGCGATGTCGCCGAGGTTGTCGTGGAGTCGCCGATGCAAGTGCGCTTTGTCTTCAAGAACAACGACAGCCGCACCTTGCCGCTGGACCTGGCGACACTGCCGGTGCTGCCCGAACACTGGTGGCGGACCCGCGATTTCGCCGAGGGTGGTGGTTTCGAGATCCCGCCCGGCAGCGGTCCGTATCGCATCAGCGCGGTGGATGCCGGGCGCAGCGTGAATTTTCAGCGGGTGCAGGACTGGTGGGCGAAGGATCTGCCGATCACTCGCGGCCTCTATAACTTCGATCAACTGAGCGTCGAGTTCTTCGCCGACACCGACGTGTCGCGGCAAGTGCTCAAGGCCGGCGGCTTCGATTACAACCGCGAGTTCTCCGCCACCAGTTTCACCATCGGTTACGCGGGAGCCGCACTTGAGCAAGGAAAATTGCGCCGTGAACACCTCGCACCGGGTGCCGCGCAAGGCGCGCAAGGCTTTGTCTTCAACCTGCAAAAACCAGTTTTTCAGGACCGCCGCGTGCGTCAGGCGATCGCCATGCTCTGGGATTTCGAATGGAGCAACCGCCAGATGATGCGCAGCATGTACCTGCGCCAGCGCAGCTATTTTTCCCACAGCGCGCTGGCGGCTACCGCGTTACCGGATGCTGCAGAGCTGAAGATTCTTGAGCCGTTGCGCGGGCAAATTCCCGAGGAAGTGTTCACCAGGGTGTTTGAGCCACCGAAAACCGACGGCAGTGGCAACATCCGCGCCGAACAATTGCAGGCACTGAAACTGCTCGAAGCCGCCGGCTGGAAACCTCGCGGCGATCAATTGGTGAACGCCAATGGCGAGCCGCTGCACTTCACGTTTCTCAACGGCCAGAAAGGTTTCGAACGGCTGCTTTTGCCCTTCAAACGCAATCTCGCGCAGATCGGCATCGGCTTCGATATTCGCCAGGTCGACACCGCGCAATACACCAACCGCGTGCGCAATCGCGACTACGACATGATCGTCGCCGGTTACCCGGTGAGTCAGGCGCCGGGACGGGAGATGTTCAATTACTTCGGTTCCGACGGCGCCGCTGATCCTGGCTCGAACAATTACATGGTGCTGCGCGATCCGGCCGTCGATGCACTGCTCGAAGGGCTGGCGCAGGCCGACAATCGCGAAAGTCTGTTGCGTCATGCCCATGCTTTGGA
This sequence comes from Pseudomonas sp. AC169, assembly GCF_979258515.1. Classification (NCBI taxonomy): domain Bacteria; kingdom Pseudomonadati; phylum Pseudomonadota; class Gammaproteobacteria; order Pseudomonadales; family Pseudomonadaceae; genus Pseudomonas; species Pseudomonas sp. AC169. The sequence goes on from NZ_OZ409866.1 coordinate 5,538,110, forward strand.
TCGAGTGTTGCAGTGGGGTTATTACTGGGTGCCCAACTATTACCCGCCGGGAATTTCCACGGTGTGGTGGAACCGCTTCGGCCGACCAGCGATTGCCCCGCTGTATGACGCCGGCCTCGACACCTGGTGGGAAATCAGCCCGACTGCACTGACATCCGCCCAGATGCCCAAGGAGTACAGCCATGTGGGGCTATAGTCTGCGGCGTCTGCTGCTGATCGTGCCGACCTTGCTCGCGATTCTGTTGGTCAATTTCGTTATCGTGCAAGCGGCGCCCGGTGGCCCGGTCGAGCAGGCCATTGCGCGCTTGCAGGGCATTGGCGTCGGCGCGGCGGTGGGTTCCAGCCATGTCGAAACCGTCGGTGGCGAATCCCGCGCCACCCGCGGACTCGACCCGAAACTGGTGGCCGATATCGAGCGCCAGTACGGCTTCGACAAACCCGCCAGCGAGCGTTTGTGGCTGATGCTCAAAAGCTATGCGCGACTGGATTTCGGCCAGAGTTTCTTTCGCGGTGCCAGCGTCACCGAATTGATCTGGCAGAAGCTGCCGGTGACCTTGTCGCTGGGCCTGTGGGCGACGCTGATCACCTATCTGGTGTCGATTCCGCTGGGCATTCGCAAAGCAGTGCACAACGGCTCGGCGTTCGATGTCTGGAGCAGCGTGGCGATCATCATCGGTTATGCATTGCCAGGATTTCTCTTCGCGCTGCTGCTGATCGTGGTGTTTGCCGGCGGCACGGCACTGGACTGGTTTCCGGTGCGTGGGCTGGTCTCGGACAACTTCGCCGAGCTGTCGTCGTGGGGCAAGGTTGCGGATTACTTCTGGCACTTGGTGTTGCCGGTGATTGCCTTGGTCATCGGCGGTTTTGCCACGTTGACGATCCTGACCAAAAACAGCTTTCTCAATGAGATTTCACGGCTGTACGTGGTGACCGCTCGCGCCAAGGGACTGAGCGAAAAACAGGTGCTGTACGGCCATGTGTTTCGCAATGCGATGCTGCTGGTCGTCGCCGGTTTGCCGCAGGCATTGGTGACGGTGTTCTTCGGCGGTTCGCTGCTGATCGAAGTGATCTTTTCCCTCGATGGTCTCGGCCGGCTCAGTTACGAAGCGGCAGTCGCGCGCGACTATCCGGTGGTGTTCGGTTCGCTGTTCATCTTCACCCTGTTCGGCCTGCTGATAAAACTGCTCGGCGACCTTTGTTACACGCTGGTTGACCCGCGTATCGACTTCACCGCGAGGGCTGCCTGATGCTGACATTGTCTCCAATCGGCCAACGCCGCTGGGCGCGGTTCAGGGCACATCGGCGTGGCTGGTGGTCGTTGTGGCTGTTTCTTGCGCTGTTCGGCCTGAGCCTCGGCGGTGAGTTGGTGGCCAATGACAAACCGCTGCTGGTGACGTATCAGGGCGACTGGTATTTCCCGGCGTTCAAGCGCTACACCGAGCAGGACTTTGGCGGCGAGTTGCCGTTCCAACCAGACTATCGCAGCGCGCAGGTACGGCAATTGATCGAGGAGCAGGGCGGGCGAATGTGGTTTGCGCCGATTCCGTTTGCGTTCGACACGGTCAATTACGACCTCACGGAGCCGGCGCCGAGTCCGCCCAGCGGCGAGAATTGGCTGGGCACCGATGATCAGGCGCGCGACGTGCTGGCGCGGGTGATATTCGGTACGCGCGTGTCGTTGCTGTTTGCCTTGGCGCTGACGGCGGCGAGTGCGCTGATCGGTATTGCCGCCGGGGCGTTGCAGGGTTACTACGGCGGTTGGGTCGACCTGATCGGTCAGCGCGTGCTGGAGGTGTGGTCGGGGCTGCCGGTGTTGTACTTGTTGATCATTCTGTCCGGGTTTGTCGAGCCGAATTTCTGGTGGTTGCTGGGGATCATGGCGCTGTTTTCCTGGCTGAGTCTGGTCGATGTGGTGCGCGCCGAGTTCCTGCGCAGTCGCGGTCTGGAGTACGTGAAAGCCGCACGGGCGCTGGGTGTCGGTGATGCGCAGGTGATCGTTCGGCACATCCTGCCCAACGCCATGAGCGCGACGCTGACCTATCTGCCGTTCATTCTCACCGGGGCAATTGCGACCCTGTCGGCGCTGGATTTCCTCGGTTTCGGCATGCCGGCGGGCAGCGCTTCGCTGGGTGAGTTGATCGGTCAAGGCAAGAATAATCTGCAAGCGCCGTGGCTTGGCCTCACTGCGTTCTTTGCGTTGGCGCTGATCCTGTCACTGTTGGTTTTCATCGGCGAGGCCTGCCGCGATGCCTTTGATCCGAGGACTTGATATGCCTGAACATCTGATTGAAATACGTGACCTGCGCGTCGCCTTCAATGGCCAGCCCGTGGTGCACGGTATCGACCTCGATATTCGCCCCGGCGAGTGTCTGGCGCTGGTCGGGGAATCTGGCTCGGGCAAGTCGGTGACAGCGCACAGCATTCTGCAATTGCTTGACCCGGCCATCACGCAGATTGAGGGCAGCATCCGCTATGTCGGCGAGGAGTTGCTGGGCGTGCATGAGCGCTATTTGCGGCAACTGCGCGGCAATCGTATCGCGATGATTTTTCAGGAGCCGATGAGTTCGCTGAATCCTTTGCACACGATTGAGCGACAGTTGGGTGAAAGTCTTGCGCTGCACAAGGGGCTGGCCGGAGCGGCGGCGCGGCAACGGATTGTGCAGTTGCTCGAGCTGGTGGGTATTCAACGCCCGCGCGAACGGCTCAAGGCTTATCCGCATCAACTGTCGGGCGGTCAGCGTCAACGGGTGATGATTGCCATGGCGCTGGCCTGCGAGCCGCAGTTGCTGATTGCCGATGAGCCGACCACCGCGCTGGACGTGACTGTACAACGCAAGATTTTGTTGTTGCTCAAGGAACTGCAGCAGCGGCTGGGCATGGCGTTGTTGATCATCAGTCATGATCTGAATCTGGTGCGTAATATCGCGCAGCGGGTGGCGGTCATGCGTGGCGGGGTGATCGTCGAACAGGCATCGTGTGAACAGTTGTTCAGCGCGCCGCAGCATCCTTACAGCATTGAATTGCTCAACGCTGAGCCGGGTGGAGAAGCGTTGTGCCGCGAGCCTGCGGAGGATTTGCTGGAGGTGCGTGATCTCAACGTACGCTTTCGTTTGGGCGGCGGATGGCTACGCGCGAAGTCTTGGTTGCACGCGGTCAACGGCATTGATTTGAATCTTCAGCGCGGCGAAACCTTGGGGATTGTTGGCGAATCCGGCTCCGGAAAATCGACATTGGGGCAGGCAATTCTGCGTTTGATCGAAGCCCAGGGCAGCATCCGTTTTCAGGGCGAGGCGCTGGAGCACTTGAGCGGCAAGCAACTCAGACCGCTGCGCAAACGTCTGCAAGTGGTCTTTCAGGATCCATTCGGCAGTCTCAGTCCGCGCCTGTGCGTGGAGCAGATCATTGCTGAAGGTTTACAGGTGCACAGCGATTTGAATGCCGATGAGCGTGAAAGAGCGGTGATTGAGGTGCTGCGTGAAGTCGGTCTCGATCCGGCCACCCGCCATCGCTATCCCCACGAGTTTTCCGGTGGTCAGCGGCAGCGCATCGCGATTGCCCGGGCACTGGTGCTCAAGCCGGATCTGATTTTGCTTGATGAACCGACCTCGGCACTGGATCGCACGGTGCAAAAGCAGATCGTGGCTTTGCTACGGCGTTTGCAGCAAGAACATGGCCTGACTTACCTGTTCATCAGCCACGATCTGGCGGTGGTGCGAGCGCTGGCCCATGACTTGATTGTGATGAAAGAGGGGGAAGTGGTTGAGCGAGGCGAGACGAGTGCGCTGTTTCATGCGGCGCAACATCCGTATACGCGAGAGTTGCTGGCCGCTTCGTTCACTGACGACCCCCTATCAAATGTGGGAGCGAGCTTGCTAGCGAATGCGATGTGACAGGCAACGGTGATGTTGACTGAGTTGACGCCTTCGCGAGCAAGCTCGCTCCCACAGGTCTTGAGTGCGAGCAGTAATCCTCAGCGCTCAAATGTAAAAATCCCGCCACGAAGGCGGGATTCTTGTGTCACTGAGCGTCGGTCTTACGAAGGGAACAGCTCGGACAGTTTCATCGACAGCATCATGTCGCCTTCAACGCGCAGCTTGCCGCCCATGAAAGCCTGCATGCCGTCGGTTTCGCCGCTGACGATACCTTTCAGGGTTTCGCTGTCCAGCACCAGCGTGCAGTTGGCGTCCGGGTTTTCGCCTTCCTGAATATCGCAGGTGCCATCTTTGACGATCAGCGAGTACTGCTTGTCTTCGTCAGTGATGTTGAAACCGAAGACCAGATCCAGACCGGCAGCAGCGGCTGGGTTGAACTTGGCTTGCATTGCTTTTACGGCATCGGCTACGGAGGTCATGGTTCGATCCTTATGAGGTTGATTACAGCAAGGTTCACAGTTAACCGGACTCAACGGAAAGTGATGAGTTCCGGAACCTTCAACAGCTGCAGATGTGCATGACTGTTAAAGGAGGCCAAAGCCACCTCGCGACCGCGGAACTTCAGCTGGTTGAGCGAGGTGTTGACGATTTGCCAGTTCAATTCAAAGGCCTGTTTCGCAGGCATTTGCGTAATGAGGTGGAGCAGGGCGGTGATGGTGCCGCCGGAGGTGAACACGGCGATTTTCTGATTTTTATCGGCCAGATCAAGAATCCGGTGCAGCCCGGCCTGAACCCGTTCGACGAAACCCAGCCAGCTTTCCAGGCCCGGCGTGTCGTAAGTGCCGGCCAGCCAGCGCTCGATGATCAAGGCGAAAATACGCTGGAATTCGCCACGGTTCTGCGCGGCGTTGCGCAGGATGTCGAGGGCTTCCGGCTCGTCCGCCAGCATGTCCGGGAGCAGGGCGCGGATAACCGCGTCGGCGTCGAATTCGTTGAAGGCGGAATCGGTTTCGAGGGTAGGCACCGGCAAGCCCTTTGCGGCGAATTGCGCTAGCGCGCTGGTGGCCGTGTGCTGCTGACGACGCAGGTCCCCGGCGAGGCAGCGATCGAAGCTGATACCCAGTTCAGCGAGGTGCTGACCGAGGATTTCTGCCTGGCGCACACCGGTCGGCGACAGGACGTCATAGTCGTCTGCACCAAAGGAGGCCTGGCCATGTCGAATCAAGTAGATGCTGCCCACGTCCGCGTCATCCCGGTACGTTGAAGGTTGTGGCGAGGTTATGAGGATGACGGTTAGCTGTCAATGAAAAAACATACGCTTGTTTGAAATGCCCGTTACAGGGGTGTTGCCAGAGGTTTCACGGCTGGCCGACAAGCCGGCGCATGGGTATGCTGGAGCCATCTCGCGTGTGTTTCACATCCGCGCATCGCTTAAGGAGTCTCTGTGGAGTTTTTCACCGAATACGCCAGTTTTCTGGCCAAGACCGTCACCCTGGTAGTTGCCATTCTGGTGGTGCTGGCCAGTTTTGCCGCATTGCGCAGCAAGGGCCGGCGCAAATCGGCCGGTCAGTTGCAGGTCAGCAAACTCAATGATTTCTACAAGGGCCTGCGTGAGCGCCTTGAGCAAACCTTGCTCGACAAGGATCAGCTCAAGGCTCTGCGCAAGGGCGAGGCCAAGTCCGAGAAAAGCGCGAAAAAGCAGAAGAAACAGCCCGAAGCCAAATCCCGCGTATTTGTCCTCGATTTCGACGGCGACATCAAAGCTTCCGCAACCGAAAGCCTGCGCCACGAAATTACCGCACTGCTGACCCTCGCCACACCAAAAGACGAAGTGGTCCTGCGTCTGGAAAGCGGTGGCGGCATGGTTCACAGCTACGGCCTGGCGTCCTCGCAATTGGCGCGTATCCGTGAAGCCGGCGTGCCGTTGACCGTGTGCATCGACAAGGTCGCGGCCAGCGGCGGCTACATGATGGCGTGCATCGGCGAGAAGATCATCAGCGCGCCGTTTGCGATTCTCGGCTCGATCGGCGTGGTTGCACAGCTGCCCAACGTCAACCGCTTGCTGAAGAAGCACGACATCGACTTTGAAGTCCTCACCGCCGGCGAGTACAAACGCACCCTGACCGTGTTTGGCGAAAACACCGAGAAGGGCCGGGAGAAGTTTCAGGAAGACCTGGACATCACCCATCAACTGTTCAAGAACTTTGTCGCTCGCTATCGTCCGCAACTGGCCATCGACGACGTCGCCACCGGTGAAGTCTGGCTAGGGGTCGCGGCGCTGGATAAACAACTGGTGGATGAGCTGAAGACCAGTGATGAATATCTGGCAGACCGGGCAAAGAAGGCCGAGGTCTATCACCTGCACTACGCCGAGCGCAAAAGCTTGCAGGAGCGAATCGGCATGGCTGCCAGCGGTTCAGTCGACCGCGTACTGCTGAGCTGGTGGAGTCGTCTGACTCAGCAGCGCTTCTGGTAAATCGAGCAGGCATAAAAAACGCCGGTCATATGACCGGCGTTTTTTTGTCCGCTCTAAACCTGAAGACTTAGCGGCGACGGAACAGCGGCAGCGGTTCGTCGGTGGCGGCCTGATAGGTCACCGAGAAGTCCTTGAGGCCTTCCAGCGCTTCGTACGGGTCTTTGTCCGCGCGAATGGCAAAGGCGTCGAAACCGCAGCGGTGCATGTAGAACAGTTGATCACGCAGCACGTCGCCAATCGCCCGCAGTTCGCCTTTGAAACCGTAACGGTCGCGCAGCAGGCGAGCGTTGGAGTAGTTGCGGCCGTCAGTGAACGCCGGGAAATTCAGGGCAATCACCTGGAATTCGGCGACGTCTTCACCGATTTCCTCGGCTTCTTCGTCAGCGTCCAGCCAGACACCCAGACCGCCGTCGCGGGCCTTGAGCATGCGACTGTGTTCGCGCCACAGTTGCAGTGGCACGATCAGATCGTCGCAGTTGCTGATCTCGTCGATGTTGAAATCCTTGGGCAGCAAGTGCCAGGTTTCGTCGACGACCTCGTTGTTCTTAATGATTCGCTGCATAGACGCGTTCCTTGAAGAGGTCGATGCCAATACGCTGGTAAGTGTCGATGAAGCGCTCGTCTTCGGTACGTTGTTCTACGTACACGTCGATCAGCTTCGAGATCACGTCAGGCATGGCTTCCTGTGCGAAGGACGGGCCGAGGATCTTGCCCAGGCTCGCATCACGGCTGGCGCTGCCGCCGAGGGAGACCTGGTAGAACTCTTCGCCTTTCTTGTCGACGCCGAGGATGCCGATGTGGCCGACGTGGTGGTGACCACAGGCGTTCATGCAACCAGAAATGTTCAAGTCCAGCTCACCGATGTCGAACAGGTAATCGAGGTCGTCGAAACGACGCTGAATCGACTCGGCAATCGGGATCGACTTGGCGTTGGCCAGCGAGCAGAAGTCGCCGCCAGGGCAGCAGATGATGTCGGTCAGCAGGCCGATGTTCGGCGTGGCGAAACCGCCTTCACGCAGTTCGCCCCAAAGGGTGAACAGTTGGCTTTGCTCGACGTCGGCAAGAATGATGTTCTGTTCGTGCGAAGTGCGTAGCTGACCGAAGCTGTAGCGGTCGGCCAGATCGGCGACGGCGTCAAGCTGCTTGTCGGTGATGTCGCCCGGGGCAACGCCGGTCGGTTTCAGCGACAGGGTTACGGCGACATAACCCGGCTTCTTGTGTGCCAGGGTGTTGCGGGTACGCCAGCGAGCGAAACCGGCGTGCTCTTTGTCGAGATCGGCCAACTGGGCGGTCTGGTTGTCCAGCGCCTTGTAGTCCGGATCGACGAAGTGCTTGGCGACACGCTGCAGTTCGGCGTCGGTCAATGTGGTCTGGCCACCGCGCAGGTGCTCCATTTCCGCATCGACTTTCTGCGCGAACACTTCCGGCGTGAGGGCTTTGACGAGGATCTTGATCCGCGCCTTGTATTTGTTGTCGCGACGGCCGTAGCGGTTGTACACCCGCAGGATGGCGTCGAGGTAGCTCAACAGGTCCTGCCACGGCAGGAACTCGTTGATGAACGCGCCCACCACCGGCGTACGGCCGAGGCCGCCGCCAACCAGCACACGGAAACCCAGTTCGCCAGCGGCGTTGTGCACCGGCTCCAGGCCGATGTCATGGACTTCAATGGCGGCACGGTCAGCGGTCGAACCGTTGACGGCGATCTTGAATTTACGCGGCAGGTAGGCGAATTCCGGGTGGAATGTAGTCCACTGACGAACGATTTCGCACCATGGGCGCGGGTCGATCACTTCGTCGGCAGCGACGCCGGCGAACTGGTCTGTGGTGACGTTGCGCAGGCAGTTGCCGCTGGTCTGGATCGCGTGCATCTGCACGGTGGCCAGTTCAGCCAGAATGTCCGGGATGTCTTCCACCGCCGGCCAGTTGAACTGCACGTTCTGCCGCGTACTGATGTGGGCGTAGCCCTTGTCGTAGTCGCGGGCAATCTTGGCCATCATGCGCAGCTGACGTGAAGTCAGTTGGCCGTAAGGCACCGCCACACGCAACATCGGCGCGAAGCGCTGGATGTACAGGCCATTTTGCAGGCGCAGGGGGCGGAATTCTTCTTCGCTCAGCTCACCTGCCAGATAGCGTCGGGTCTGATCACGGAACTGCTTGACGCGGTCCTCGATGATCCGCTGATCGTACTCGTCGTATACGTACATATAAGTCCTGTTCTCAGGCTTGGGCCATTCGGAGTAGCACTGCGTTTTCGCTTGCTGGAGTCCGATTGTGCCTCTGCAATTCTGCGCGCACGGCCGCGCACTCCCTAACGGAGCCGGGGCAATATACCCGTTTGCAGTTATGCGCAAAAGTGATGTTTGAGTATATGTAAAGAACCAAATCGCCTAACGAGAATGGCTGTCAACTAACCCACATTTGTCGTGCGGACAATCATCGTCTTAACTGTGGTCGAGTCTTTCTGCAATCACCGATAAAACCGACAAGAGGCGATGCAATGAGCAATCCGACCAAGGCAAGAAAAAGCGACAGCAGTGTCGATGCGTGGGCCATTTTGTTCCTGATCATTCTCGTAGTAGGGACAGCGGTATTCTGGGTCAGTCATCAGTAAACGACCCATCCGGGCCCGCGCCCGACTAATTGTCGGACAAAAACGGGATCAGGCATCAATAGCCGGTGGAACGAGGGCTATAATGCGCGGCCATTTTTCCTTGGGCCCGGATGTTTCATGTTCAAGCTTTTCCATATCAGCCTTCTGTTGTTCGGCGCGCTGTTCCAGAGCGGTGCGCGGGCGGAGTCGGTGCTCTTCTTGAATCCGGGTTCGACCCAGGAAGCGTTCTGGATCAGCTATTCACAGTTCATGCAGGCGGCCGCCCAGGATCTGGGGATCGACCTGCAGATCCTCTATTCCCAGCGCCAACCCGAACTGACCCTGGCGCAGGCGCGCCTCGCGTTGCAGGGGCCGAATCGTCCCGAGTATCTGATTTTCGTCAACGAACAATACGTCGCCCCGCAGATTTTGCGTCTGGCGCAGAACAGCGGCGTGAAGCTGTTTATGGTCAACGCCGCACTGACTCCTGACCAGCAGGCCTTGGTCGGCGAGCGTGACGACCGCATCGGCAGCCTGGTGCCGAATGACGAGGAGGGCGGCTACTTGATGATGAAGGAGCTGATCCGCCTGCATCCGGCTGCGACAGGCGCTGAGCCGATTGAAGTGTTGGCGTTCTCCGGGCTGAAGGTCACGCCCTCGGCGCAATTGCGCGAGCACGGCATGCAGCGCGCGCTGGCCGAACACCCACAGATACGTCTGCGGCAACTGGTTTACAGCGGCTGGACGCAAGAGCGCGCCTACGAGCAGGCCAGGCAATTGTTCGCGCGTTACCCGAAGGTGTCGCTGGTATGGTCGGCTAATGATGAAATGGCTTTCGGCGCAATGCGCGCGTACGCCGAGACCGGCAAAGTCCCCGGCAAGGATGCCTTGTTCAGTGCGGTCAACACCTCACCGGCGGCCTTGCAGGCATTGATTGACGGGCGCCTGAGCGCATTGGTCGGCGGGCATTTCACCTTGGGTGGCTGGGCGTTGGTCGAATTGCATGACGTGGCGCAAGGCGTCGAGTTGAATCGCTACGGTGGCCGCGATCGACAGATTCCTTTACTGCAACTGATCGACCAGCGTCAGGCCCGACAAATGCTGGCCATGGGCAAGTCGCCGAACTACGGCGTGAATTTCCGCAAGCTCTCAGCCAAGGGGCAACCGGCGTCGTATCGCTATCCATTCACCCTGCAAACCCTGATGCGCTGAGCGCGTCAGACCCCGGCGAAATGCAGCACCAGTTTGACGATGGCAAACAATGCCAGCGCAAACACCGCAGTGAACAGAATCCCCAGCATCACAAAATGGCTGGGCTTGCCATGGGTGAAGTCCCTTGCCCGGTTCTTGCCGCTCTGTACCCCGAACGCTGCGGCCATCACGCTGTGCAGCATCTGCCAGAAGGTCGGCGGTTTGTTGTCGACTGGATCGTCCATAAATCCCTCGTCTGCGTGTGTGTCAGACAAGCATAGCTAACCCTTTCAAAGCCACCGCAAAAACAAATGTGGGAGCGAGCTTGCTCGCGAATGCGGTCATTCATTCAACATTGATGTTGACTGACATGACGCCTTCGCGAGCAAGCTCGCTCCCACAGGATGATGCGTTGAAGCTGGATTAGTTGTCGTAGCCGAGGTTTGGCGCCAGCCAGCGCTCGGTCACGCTGAGTTCCTGACCTTTACGCGAGGTGTAGCTGGCGACCTGATCCTTGTCGACCTTGCCCACGGCAAAGTACTGCGCCTGCGGATGGGCGAAGTACCAGCCGCTGACCGCTGCCGCCGGGAACATCGCGTAGTGCTCGGTGAGGAACACACCGCTGCGGCCGGCGCGCATTTCTTCGGCTTCCGGATCGAGCAGGGCGAACAGCGCGGCCTTCTCGGTGTGATCCGGGCAGGCCGGGTAACCCGGAGCAGGGCGGATGCCGCTGTATTGCTCTTTGATCAGCGCTTCGTTGTCGAGGGTTTCGTCCTTGGCATAACCCCAGTGCTCTTTACGCACTTGCTGGTGCAACCATTCGGCGCAAGCTTCGGCCAAACGGTCGGCGAGGGCCTTGACCATGATCGAGTTGTAGTCGTCGCCAGCGTCCTGATAAGCCTTGGCCACTTCCTCGGCGCCGATGCCGGCGGTGGTGATGAAGCCACCGACATAGTCGGTCACTTCGCTGTCCTTCGGTGCCACGAAGTCGGCCAGCGAGAAGTTGGGTTTGCCGTCGGTCTTGATGATCTGCTGGCGCAGGTGATGCAGTTTGGCCAATGGCTGGCCGTCATCGCCGTACAACTCGATGTCGTCGTCATGCACCTGATTGGCCGGCCAGAAACCGAACACTGCACGGGCGCTGATCAGCTTCTCGTCGATCAGCTTGGCGAGCATTTCCTGCGCGTCCTTGTACAGCGCCGTGGCGGCTTCACCAACGACTTCGTCTTCGAGGATGCGCGGGAACTTGCCGGCCAGATCCCAGGAGATAAAGAACGGCGTCCAGTCGATGTATTCGGCCAGCACCTTGAGATCGATGTTGTCCAGTACCTTGCTGCCAGTAAATGTCGGTTTGACCGGCTCATAAGTCGCCCAGTCGAACTGTGGTTTCTTGGCGATGGCGGCGGCGTAACTCAGGCGCTCGGTACGGGCGCTACGGTTGGCGGTGCGTTCGCGTACTTCAACGTATTCGGCACGGGTTCTTTCAACGAAGCCAGCCTTCAATTCTTTCGACAGCAACTGCGTCGCCACACCCACCGCACGGGAGGCGTCGGTCACGTAAACCACGGCATCGTTGCTGTACTTCGGCTCGATCTTCACCGCGGTGTGCGCTTTGGACGTGGTCGCGCCACCGATCATCAGCGGCAGATGGAAGTCCTGACGCTGCATCTCACGGGCAACGTGGACCATTTCATCCAGCGACGGCGTGATCAGACCGGAGAGGCCGATGATGTCGCACTTCTGCTCTTTGGCCACCTGCAGAATCTTCTCTGCCGGCACCATCACGCCGAGGTCGACGATGTCATAGCCGTTGCAACCGAGTACCACGCCAACGATGTTCTTGCCGATGTCATGCACGTCGCCCTTGACGGTGGCCATGAGGATCTTGCCCTTGGCTTCCGGCTTGTCGCCTTTTTCCAGTTCGATGAACGGGATCAAGTGCGCCACGGCCTGCTTCATCACGCGGGCGGATTTCACTACTTGCGGGAGGAACATTTTACCGGCGCCGAACAGGTCACCAACGATGTTCATGCCGGACATCAGCGGGCCTTCGATCACTTCGATCGGGCGGGCGAACGACTGGCGCGACTCTTCGGTGTCTTCAACGATGTGGGTGGTGATGCCCTTGACCAGCGCATGTTCCAGACGCTTGTTGACGTCCCAGTTGCGCCATTCTTCGGTCTCGGCTTCCTTGACGCTGCCGTCGCCCTTGTACTTGTCGGCGATGGCGAGGAGGGCGTCGGTGCCTTCCGGCGTGCGGTTGAGGATCACGTCTTCAACGGCGTCGCGCAGCTCTTGCGGGATCTGGTCGTAAATCTCCAGCTGACCGGCGTTGACGATGCCCATGGTCAGGCCCGCGCGGATCGCGTACAGCAGGAACACCGAGTGAATCGCCTCACGCACGGGATTGTTGCCACGGAACGAGAACGATACGTTGGACACGCCGCCCGACGTCAGCGCGTACGGCAGCTCGTCGCGGATGTAGGCACAGGCGTTGATGAAGTCCACAGCATAGTTGTTGTGTTCTTCGATACCGGTGGCGACGGCGAAGATGTTCGGGTCGAAGATGATGTCTTCCGGCGGGAAGCCGACTTCGTTGACCAGAATGTCGTAAGAGCGTTTGCAGATTTCTTTCTTGCGCGCTTCGGTGTCGGCCTGGCCGGCTTCGTCGAACGCCATCACCACCACTGCCGCGCCGTAGCGCTTGCACAGTTTGGCGTGATGGATGAACTGCTCGACGCCTTCTTTCATGCTGATCGAGTTGACGATGCCCTTGCCCTGAATGCACTTGAGGCCGGCTTCGATGACTTCCCATTTCGACGAGTCGATCATGATCGGCACGCGCGAGATGTCCGGTTCACCGGCGATCAGATTGAGGAAGGTCACCATGGCCTTCTTCGAATCGAGCATCCCTTCGTCCATGTTGATGTCGATCACCTGCGCGCCGGCCTCGACCTGTTGCAGGGCGACTTCCAGCGCTTCGGTGTAGTTGTCTTCACGGATCAGCCGGGCGAATTTCGCCGAGCCAGTGATGTTGGTGCGCTCGCCGACGTTAACGAACAGCGAGCTGCGATCGATGGTGAACGGCTCCAGACCCGAGAGGCGGCAGGCCTTCGGAATGTCCGGAATCTGACGCGGTGCATAACCGGCGACGGCTTTGGCGATCGCTTCGATATGCCCCGGCGTGGTGCCACAGCAGCCGCCGACAATATTGAGGAAACCGCTCTGGGCGAACTCTTCGATGACTTTGGCAGTTTCCGACGGCAGTTCGTCGTACTCGCCGAATTCGTTCGGCAGACCGGCGTTCGGGTGCGCCGAAACGTGGGTGCTGGCCTTGTTCGACAGCTCTTCCAGGTACGGACGCAATTCGCTGGCGCCGAGCGCACAGTTGAGGCCGACGGAAATTGGCTTGGCGTGCGCCACCGAGTTCCAGAACGCTTCGGTGGTCTGCCCCGACAGGGTGCGGCCGGAGGCGTCGGTGATGGTCCCGGAAATCATGATCGGCAGTTCGAGGTGCAGCTCTTCGAACACCCCTTGCACAGCAAAGATCGCCGCTTTCGCGTTGAGGGTGTCGAAAATGGTTTCGATCAGGATCAGGTCGGCGCCGCCCTCGATCAGGCCTTTGGTGGCTTCGGTGTAGTTTTCCACCAGCTCATCAAAGGTAACGTTGCGGTAACCCGGATTGTTGACGTCCGGCGACAGCGAGCAGGTGCGGCTGGTAGGACCGAGCACGCCGGCAACGAAACGCGGCTTGTCCGGGTTCTCGGCGGTCTTGGCGTCGGCGACCTTGCGGGCCAGACGTGCGCCTTCTACGTTTAGCTCGTAGGCCAGTTCTTCCATGCCGTAGTCGGCCATGGAAATGCGCGTGGCGTTGAAGGTGTTGGTTTCGAGGATGTCGGCACCGGCATCCAGGTAGGCTTTCTCGATGCCGCCGATCACGTCCGGACGGGTGATGATCAGAAGGTCGTTGTTGCCCTTGACGTCACTCGGCCAGTCCGCGAAGCGCTTGCCGCGATAATCCTGTTCTTCGAGCTTGTAGCTCTGGATCATCGTGCCCATGCCGCCGTCGAGTATCAGGATGCGCTCTTTGAGAGCTTGCTTGAGAGCTTGAAGGCGGACGCTGCGATCGGACATTTGAACTACTCGGAAAGACCATTACGAAGGAGCGGGATCATAGCAAACCTGTGCGCTTTTAGAGCATGTGGGGCTTTTGCATGAATATCGCTCATGTTGGTACGAGCGTCATACTGTAGAATCGCGGCGTTTTTTAACAATCGGGATCAGCAGCATGTCTTACCGCGTCATTGGTTTTGTGTTGCTGTTTCTCAGCTGGGGCGCCGTGGCGCAAGAGCCAGCGACTGCGCCGGCCATTTCTCCTTCGATTTCGTACGTCCGCGACATCCAGCCAATTTTCACCGAGAAGTGCGTGGCCTGCCATGCGTGCTACGACTCCGCTTGCCAGTTGAATCTGGGCAGTGGCGAGGGCGCGGCCCGTGGTGCAAGCAAAATGCCGGTGTATGACGGCGAGCGCACCGTCGCGGCGCCGACCACCCGATTGTTTTACGACGCCTTCGGCAAACTCGCCTGGCAGCAGAAAGACTTCTATTCGGTGCTTGATGCGCAGGGCAGTCAGGCCGCGCTGATGGCGCGCATGCTGGAGCTGGGCCACAAAACCCCGCTGACGCCGAACGCCAAACTGCCGGAAGACATCGTGCTGGGCCTGAACCGCCAGAATATGTGCGCGCTGCCTGCCGAGTTCGAAGGCTATGCCGGCGCCCATCCAAAAGAAGGCATGCCGCTGGCGGTCACTGGGCTGACTGATCAGCAATATCAGACGCTGCAGCGTTGGCTGGCGTCAGGTGCGCCGATTGACGAGCAAAGCCTGGCGCCGAGCGCGAAAGAGGCGCTGCAAATCGTCCAGTGGGAAAATCTGCTCAATACTCCCGGCGCCCGGCAGAGTCTGGTCGGCCGCTGGCTGTACGAGCACTTGTACCTCGCGCACCTCTATTTCAAGGATGGCGAGCCGGGGCATTACTTCCAGTGGGTGCGTTCGCGTACGCCGACCGGGCAGCCGATCGATCTGATCGCCACCCGTCGCCCCAATGATGATCCGGGCACCCAGGTGTATTACCGCTTGTGGCCGGTGCAAGGGGTGATCGTGCACAAGACCCACATCACTTATCCGCTGAGCGCGGCGAAAATGGCGCGGGTCAAAAGCCTGTTTTATAGCGGCAACTGGCAGGTCAATGCGCTGCCCGGATATGGCCCGCAGAGCCGCGCCAATCCCTTTGCCACATTCGAGGCGATTCCGGCGCAGGCGCGTTATCAGTTCATGCTCGATAACGCCGAATATTTCGTCCGTACCTTTATTCGCGGCCCGGTGTGCCGTGGGCAAATCGCGACCGACGTGATTCGCGACAACTTCTGGGCGCTGTTCCAGGCGCCGGAACACGACCTCTACATCACCGATCCGAACTATCGCGGCCAAGCCACACCGTTGCTGGCCATGCCGGGGCAGAACGACGATGTCGGCAGCGTCCTGAGCCTGTGGCACAACTACCGCAACAAGCGTAACGAATACGAAGCTTTGCGCCGCGACAGCTACGCCGATGTGCCCGCGCCGAGCTGGTCGACCCTGTGGGCCGGCAACGACAACGCGTTGCTGAGCATTTTCCGCCACTTCGACAGCGCTTCGGTGACCAAAGGCTTGATCGGCGAGGTGCCGCAGACAATGTGGCTGTTCGACTATCCGCTGCTCGAACGCACCTATTACCAATTGGCAGTCAACTTCGACGTGTTCGGCAACGTCTCGCATCAGGCCCAGACCCGTCTGTATTTCGACCTGATCCGCAACGGCGCCGAGCAGAACTTCCTGCGCCTGATGCCCGCCGACTCCCGCGAGGATTACCTCGACGATTGGTACCAGAGCAGCGGCCAGTTCAAGATGTGGCTCGATTACGAGGCGATTGACGACGACAAACCGACTGCGCTGAAACTCGACGAGAAAGACCCGAAACACGACTTCGCCATGCAATTGCTGGCGCGTTACGGTGATCTCAATGCGCGGCCCGATCCGATCAACCGCTGCGACGGTGCTTACTGCTCGCGGCCGAATATCGACCCGGCACTGCAAAATGCCGAACAGGCATTGAGTCGCCTGACATCGCGTCCGGCGGCCGGGTTGAAGGTGATTGATCAGCTCCCGGAAGCGACCATGCTGCGCGTTGAAACCGCCAGCGGCAAACGCGAGGTTTACAGCCTGTTGCGCAACCGTGCCCATAGCAATGTGGCGTTCCTGCTGGGCGAGTCGCTGCGCTATCAACCGGGGCTGGACACGCTGACCATTTACCCGGGCGTGCTCAGTAGTTATCCGAATTTCATCTTCAACGTTCCCGCTGATCAGGTGCCCGTGTTTGTCGATGCGATGGAAAACGCCAAGGATGGCAACCGTTTCGAGAAAATCGTCGAACGTTGGGGGATCCGTCGCAGTCATCCGCAATTCTGGTTCTATTTCCATGATCTCAGCCAATACATCCACGAAACCGAACCGGTGGAAGAGGGCGTGCTGGATATGAACCGCTACGAGAATCTTTGATCGTTTGAAACAGGCCGACTGTCACAGCTTCAGGTAACACACAAATCCCCTGTAGGAGCTGTCGAGTGAAACGAGGCTGCGATCTTTTGATCTTTCAGAATCAAGATCAAAAGATCGCAGCGTGCCGCAGCTCCTACAGGGATTGAGGTGAATTTGAGGTTGTGATTCGGGAGCAGGTGATGTTGATTTCAGTGCAAGCCCTGCGTGCGCTTGCGGCGTGGACGGTGGTTTGCCATCACTTCATGCAGATTTTCTTCGATTTCCAGGCACGTGGGCCGATCGGGCAACTGTTCATCGACAAAGGCGCAGTGGGCGTCGATGTGTTCTTTGTCATCAGTGGTCTGGTGATTTTCCTCTCGACCGAAAACAAACCGCTGCCGCCCATGCGTTTTCTGTTGTATCGGCTGTTTCGCATCGTTCCAGCGTATTGGCTGTACACGCTGTTGATGGCGCTGCTGGTGGTGTTCGCTCAGCCGTTGCTGCCGGATCAGTCTGTGGACTGGGGGCATCTGCTGCTATCGTTGCTATTCATTCCTACAGAGAATCCCGGCGGCTACGGCATCTATCCGACGCTGAATGTCGGCTGGACGCTGAATTACGAAATCCTTTTTTACGTGTTGTTTGCCTGGGCGCTGCTGTTTCGCTTGCAGGTGCGCCTGCTGGTGGTCGCGGCGTTGCTGTTTGCCGTGTGTCAGGCCTGGACCGGGTTTGGCTGGATCAGCGCGTTTTATCGTTCGGACATTGTTTATGAGTTTCTGCTGGGCATCGGCATCGGCATGCTTTATCGCCGAGGCTGGATCGGGCCCGGGTTGTGGCTGCCGCTGGCTGCCATCGTCGGCGCATTGCTGGCGATTTATCACTGGGCGCCGGCGCCGAGGCTGCTCAACTGGGGCGTACCGAGTGCGGTGCTGGTGATGGCGTGTATCGCGCTGGAACGTTATGTCGAGCGCAGTCGCGTGCTCAAGTTGCTCGGCGATTGTTCGTATTCGGTGTACCTGATGCACGTTCTGGTGCTGTCGGCAGGCGGTTATCTGGCCCGGCGCTACGCGATCAACCCCTATTTGATGTTTGTCGTCTGCGCGCTGGCCATTGGCGTCGGTTCCTGGTTGAGCTACGAATGGGTGGAAAAACGCAGCTATCGCTGGCTCAAGGCGCGAATCGACGACGAGCCCGACGAGAATCTTTCCCGACAAAAATACTAGGACTTTGTCCGGCGCAACGATTGGCGTAAACTGCGCCCAAGCCTGCGAGGAGTTTCCATGACCGCTATTACCATTACCGACGCCGCCCACGATTACCTGGCTGATCTGCTCTCCAAGCAGAACACCCCGGGCATCGGCATCCGCGTCTTCATCACCCAGCCTGGCACCCAGTACGCCGAAACCTGCATTGCCTACTGCAAGCCGGGCGAAGAAAAACCTGAAGACACCGCGCTGGGGCTGAAAAGCTTCACCGCTTATATCGATCACTTCAGCGAAGCGTTTCTCGATGACGCCGTTGTTGACTACGCCACCGACCGCATGGGCGGCCAGCTGACCATCAAGGCGCCAAACGCCAAAGTACCGATGGTCAACGCCGACAGCCCGGTCAACGAGCGCATCAACTACTACCTGCAAACCGAAATCAACCCGGGGCTGGCCAGCCACGGCGGTCAGGTCAGCCTGATCGATGTGGTTGAAGACGGCATCGCTGTGCTGCAGTTCGGTGGCGGTTGCCAGGGCTGCGGCCAGGCGGACGTGACCCTGAAGGAAGGCATCGAGCGTACCTTGCTCGAGCGCATCCCGGAGCTGAAGGGCGTTCGCGACGTGACCGATCACACGCAGAAAGAAAACGCCTACTACTAAGGTGTTCGCTGCGAACATGAAAAACGGCGCCCCGTGAGCGCCGTTTTTTTATGCCTGAAATTCAAGAAAGCCTTCGCGAGCAGGCTCGCTCCCACATTTGATCGCATTCCCAATGTTGGAGCGAGCCTGCTCGCGAAAGGGCCTTTATGGGCGATAAAGATGCGCATGCCCGGCGCGATACAACGATGACTCGCTAAACACCTCACTGCCCAAAACCCGCCCAACCAGTATCAGCGCCGTGCGCCGAAACCCTTTGGCCTCAACCTTTTCGGCAATATCCGCCAGTGTCCCCACCACCCAGTCCTGATCCGGCCACGTCGCCCGGTGAATCACCGCAATCGGGCAATCGGCGCCGTAATGCGGCAGCAATTCCGCCAGAATCTTGTCCAGATGATTGACCCCCAGATGAATCGCCATGGTCGCGCCATGCTGTGCCAGACTGCCAAGCTCTTCGCCTGCCGGCATCGCGGTCTTGTCGGCGTAGCGGGTCAGAATCACGCTTTGTGACACGTCCGGCAGGGTCAGTTCCGCACCCAGCAACGCCGCACACGCTGCGGTGGCCGTCACGCCGGGAATGATCTCGAACGGAATATTCAGCTCGCGCAGATAACGGATCTGCTCACCGATCGCGCCATACAGACCGGGATCGCCGGAGTGTACCCGCGCCACGTCCTGGCCCTTGGCATGCGCGGTTTTGATCAGTTCGATGATCTGTTCCAGATGCAATTCGGCGCTGTTCACCACCGTTTCGGCTTGGTGGCCGTCGAGCACCGCCGCCGGCACCAGCGAACCGGCGTAGATAATCACCGGGCAGCTACGGATCAGCCGCTGGCCTTTGACGGTGATCAATTCCGGGTCGCCGGGGCCGGCGCCGATGAAGTAGACGGTCATCGTTGAATCCTGAGTAAAAGAGGGCATTACCGCGTTGCAGATGAGCAACGCTCATGATCAATAGCGGGGATTATCGGGACTTTACGCGGCGCCGGCCAATGCCAACGTGGCCTGAGCGTATTTTTGCCGGGAAATCAGCAATTTTGCCGGGGCCTGAATCAGCTGTTCGGCGAGGGCCAGAGCGGCACTTTCGGCGACGCCGTAGCAACCGGTGCGTTCGTAGGCGATCTGCGAATGGTGACTGAGCCGTTGCTGGTAACTGGCCAATTCTTCACTGCTGAAGTACAGCAAGGGCAAGGCCAGTTGTGCAGCAAGTTCCTGCAGGCCCGGCTCGTCGCGCTTCAAGTCGATACTGGCCAAGGCCTTGACCGCTTCAAGGTCGATGCGATGTGCCTGTAGCGCCTGATCGAGTAGCGCACGCAACGTGGTGGCCGGGCAACCGCGCTGGCAGCCCAGGCCGACCACGAAGGTCGGCGCTGCGCGGTCATTGGTCATGCGTGGTATTGACCATCGCTTTTGCGGCGGAACAACCAGGCGCTGATCAGGCCCAAGGCCAGCCAGAACGCTACGTTGGTTAACTGCGAAGCAATTTTGAACTGAGCTTCCAATGCCTCGGGGGCGAGCATCGAATGCACTTCCGGCTGCGGTGCGCCGATCACGTGGGGCACAGCGAGGATGGCCACACCGAGGATCTTCATCAACCAGTGACGGCTGAACGCGATCAGCGACAGACCGACAGCGGTCGACGCGGCAGTGCCAATCCACCAGATTTGTCGTGAGGCCAGATCAGCGGCGGCAGTGCCCGGCAATTCAGGTGGCAGGCCCATCGTCGGTGCCAGTACGAATGTCGCATAACCGGCCAGACCCCAGAGCAGACCTTGCGAGGTTTTGGTCGGCGCACGCAGGGTGTAGAGGCCTGCGAGCATCAGGGCGAAACCGACGGCTACGACCAGATTGCCGCCCGTGGTCGAGACGACACGCTGCCAGCCGTCTTCCGGTTCCCAGGCTTCGGCATCGTGGGTGTGTGCAGCGGCGCCGGCGGCGTGTTCGTGAACCGCCACCGGCTCGGACTTCTCAAAGGTTTCCGCTTGCAGAATCAGCGGCGAAACCCAGAAGCTTTGCAGCAGGGTGAGGAGCAGGGCGGCCAGCAGGCCGGTGAAACCTGCGGTTTGCGCAATACGCTTGATCATGTCGGCAGGTCTCAGTGGCACGGGAACGCGGCGCTGTGGCGGGTATCGTGGGCGGCGTTGTGTACCGCTTCGATGTGCGAGAAACCGGCGAAGTAGACCAGGCTGGCGCCGAGAATCGACGCGAAGATCGCGGCGCTCAGGCGTTGGCTCAGGGTGGTGGTGCTGGAAATTTTGTCCGTGTTGCTGCCGGTGCTGCTGATGATCGACATGGCGCTTCCCTCTGGAGTGTCAGCGGGTGATATAGAGCGCATGAAAACCCCTGCGGGTCGGGCTCGCAGAGGTTCGAACAGCGCCCGCCCACCGCGGGTTTGTTATGTTCAGCACCGCACAAATGCGGGCTGTGTGTTGCGGGCCGGTCTCCGGGCTCACGAGGGGTTGGCGTCAGGCCGACCTGCAAGCGTCACCTTCCCATGCCGCACGGGCACAGTGGTTTTGACGCTTCGCTCGCTTACCGTTGCGGGGGCAGCACCGGACTGACATGGGCTTGAGTAAAGCACATGATTCACCGGTTTCCCGTTTCACCCTGTGAAGGGCACCCGTAACAAGGTGTGTAGGAGAGCATGGGTTGGGGATTTTAGTCAATTTTGTGGGTGGATCCGTTGCTGCGGGTGTTGCTGGTTACGGTCCGCCCTTGCGGCGGGTCACTTTTGGCAAACGCCCCCAAAAAAAGTAACCCAAAGGTCTTCGCCCTGACGTTCGGCCCGATCGCTGGGGCTCGGGGTTCCTTCGCTGCGGGATCGATCCCTCCACTCAGCCTTCCGATGTCGCCTGTGGATCAAGATCAAGAGCAGGCGAGCTGACACTCGGCCTATTGAGTGGTGAAGAGCGCGGGTGTTCGGCTTTTGATTTGCGTTGTTGCAGCCCCTCACCCCAGCCCTCTCCCGAGGGAGAGGGAGCCGATGGTGGGCCTTTCAGAATCTGAGTTCGACTCGGTATCCCAATTCGGCGTATCTCTTCCATTCCACGCGGTCAGTCCCCTCTCCCTCCGGGAGAGGGCTAGGATGAGGGGCTTTTGATCTGGCCTTTGATCTTGCTTTGGCTTTTGATTTTTTGCCCCTTCGGATGGACACCGTAGCGAGGGAACACTGAGCCTCAGCGAAGTGCCGTACGCCGGGGCAAAGCCTTTTGGTTCCTTTTTGGCGTTTGAAAAAGGGACTCGCTGTAAGAGCGAAACCGCCAGCGGCAGCACCCGCAGCAACGGATATGCCCCCAAAACCAAAGCTCAACGCCCATTGACCCACCCTTAGACGATGCGTAGCCTTGCGCTTTCGAGGTTCTTCGGCCGTTGCCGAAGCTAAGAAGGGAACGCGGTCAATGCCGCGGCTGCCCCCGCAACTGTGAACGGTGATGTTCGCTGCCACGCCACTGCCAGCTCAAACGATGAGCCAGCGGGAAGGCGCAGCAAACGCCAGGCCCACGCCTGAACACCGTCAGCCAGGAGACCTGCCTCGTCACAGATTCTCACTACAACCGGGCGGGGTGATCCGGTGGCGAACGCTTCCGGCGCGCACGCGCGATGCCGGTTCTCGTCCCGTATGCCCGCCGCTTGCCAAAGGGCATACCGATGAAAACACTGGCCAAACTTCCCGTCACCATCGTCACCGGCTTCCTCGGCTCGGGCAAGACCACGCTGCTGCGACACATGCTCGACAACGCTCAGGGCCGCCGCATTGCGGTGATCGTCAACGAGTTTGGCGAGTTGGGCATCGACGGTGAAATCCTCAAACAATGCACCATCGGTTGTACCGAAGAAGAAGCCACCGGCCGCGTTTACGAACTGGCCAACGGCTGCCTGTGCTGCACCGTTCAGGAAGAGTTCTTCCCGGTGATGCGCGAACTGGTTGCCCGTCGCGGCGACCTCGACCACATCCTCATCGAAACCTCGGGTCTGGCCCTGCCAAAACCACTGGTGCAAGCCTTCCAGTGGCCGGAAATCCGCAGCGCCTGCACCGTTGACGCGGTGATCACCGTGGTCGACAGCCCGGCCGTGGCCGCCGGCACCTTCGCCGCATCCCCGGATCAAGTCGACGCGCAGCGCAAACTCGACCCGAACCTCGACCACGAATCGCCGCTGCACGAATTGTTTGCCGACCAACTGGCCAGCGCCGACCTCGTCATCCTCAACAAGGCCGACCAGACCAGCCCGGAAGACCTCGCTCGCGTTCGCGCAGAAGTCGCCGAAGAGCTGCCGCCCGCCGTCAAAATCATCGAAGCCAGCAACGGTCGTCTTCCGCTGGACGTGTTGATCGGCCTCGGCGTCGGTTCCGAAGAACACATCGACAGCCGTCACAGCCATCATGATCACCACCATGGTGAAGGCGATGACGATCACGATGACCACGATCACGACGCTTTCGATTCGATCTCCATCGAACTGCCGCAAGCTGACGAAAGCTTGCTGCTCGACGCGCTGACGCAACTGGTGGTTCAGCACGGCATCCTCCGTGTCAAAGGTTTCGCTGCCATCCCGAACAAGCCGATGCGCCTGTTGATCCAAGGCGTCGGCACGCGTTTCGACAAGCATTTCGACCGTCAGTGGGGCGCCGATGAGGCGCGCGTGACGCGTCTGGTGTTGATCGGTCAGGAACTCGACGCGGCGCAACTCGAAGCGCAACTGCGCGCCGCGCTCAGCGTTTAAACCATGCACCTGCTCAGGACTCAGCCCGGCGGATTCGTCTCGGATGACAACATTGCCGACCTTGGCCAAACCCCTGCCGAGCTGGTGATCCTGTGCAGCGGCGACTCTAGCCTGGCGCTGCTCGCTGAAGCCGCGCAGCAGTTGCCCGAGGATTATCCGAGCCTACGCCTGGCCAATCCGATGCAAGTGCAGAATCACGCCTCGGTCGATCTGTACGTCGATGAAGTGCTGCGTCATGCCAAGGTGATCCTGATTTCGCTGCATGGCGGCATTGCCTACTGGCGCTATGGCGTCGAGCGGCTGGTCGAGCTGTCCGAGCGCGGTGTGCAGGTGATTCTGGTACCGGGCGATGACCGGCCGGATCCGGAGCTCAGCGACTTGAGCACCGTCAACGCCGAAGATCGCGACCGCCTCTGGCAGTTCTTGCGGCAGGGCGGCCTGGGTAATGCGCTGGATTTTTTCCGCTGCCTGGCTGATCGTTGGCTCGCCCGCGATTACGCCTGGGAAGAACCGCAAACCCTGCCGCGCACGGCGATTTACCATCCGAACAAAACCACTGCGGCACTGAGTGACTGGCAAGCCGAATGGCTGCCGGAAAACCCGGTTGCGGCGGTGCTGTTTTACCGCTCGCATCTGCAGGCGGCTAACACTGCTTTTATCGATGTTTTCTGCCAGCGCTTGCAGGCGGCGGGGCTTAATCCGTTGCCGATCGCGGTGGCCAGTTTGAAAGAGCCCGGCTGCCTGACGGTGGTCGAGGATTGGCTGGATGAAGTCGAGGCGGGGGTGATTCTCAACACCACCGGATTCGCTCAGTCCAGCCCCGAAGCGCCGCATCTGCGGCCGTTTCGCCGCAATATTCCGGTGATTCAGGCGATCTGCGCGCAGGACAACGAACCCGGCTGGCGCGACAGCGAGCAGGGCCTTGGCCCGCGCGATCTGGCGATGCACATTGCTTTGCCGGAACTCGACGGGCGCATCATCAGTCGGCCGATCAGTTTCAAGGATCTGGCCTGGCGCAGTGAGCGCAGTCAGTCCGATGTGGTCTGCTACCGCGCGCAACCCGAGCGCATGGATTTTGTCGCTGAACTGGCGCGGCGCTGGATCGATCTGGCGCGAGTACCGAATGGCGAAAAACGCATTGCGCTGATCCTCGCCAACTACCCGACCCGCGACGGACGCATCGGCAACGGTGTCGGCCTCGACACGCCAGCGGCGGCGCTGAATATTCTTCGCGCGTTGCAGGCTGAGGGCTATCCGCTCACCGCTGAACTGCCAAATAGTGGCACCGAGCTGATCCAGCAGTTGCTCGGTGGCGTCAGCAACGATCTCGACACGATTGATCTGCGTCCGTGCCAGCAAAGCCTGGCGATGGACGCTTACCTGACGATGTTCAACGCGCTGCCCGAAGCTAATCGCAGCGCTGTGGTTGAACGCTGGGGCGCGCCGCAAAACGATCCAATGTGCCGCGACGGGCGCATGATGATCGCCGGCATTCGCTTCGGCCTGACCTTTGTCGGCATTCAACCGGCGCGTGGTTATCAGGTAGACCCGAGTGCGGTCTATCACGACCCGGATCTGGTGCCGCCGCACGGCTGTCTGGCGTTCTATTTCTGGTTGCGCAACACCTACGGCGCCCACGGCGTGATTCACGTTGGCAAACACGGCAACCTTGAATGGCTGCCGGGCAAAGGTGTGGGCCTTTCGGAAAACTGCTGGCCGGATGTGCTGCTAGGGCCGCTGCCGAACATCTATCCGTTCATCGTCAACGACCCGGGTGAGGGCGCCCAGGCCAAACGACGCACGCAAGCGGTGATCATCGATCACCTGATGCCGCCGCTGACCCGCGCCGAAACCTACGGGCCGTTGCGCAATCTGGAATTGCTGGCTGACGAGTATTACGAAGCGCAGTTGCTCGATCCGCGCCGTGCCCGCGAGTTGCAGCGCGACATTCTGCAATTGGTCCGCGAGACGCAGATCGACCGTGAACTGCAACTCGATGCCGGGATGGACAGCGACGCTGATGCGGCGATCTGGCTGCCGCGTCTCGATACCTATTTGTGTGATCTGAAGGAATCGCAGATTCGCGATGGCTTGCATATTTTCGGCGAGTCACCGACCGGACGTTTGCGCATTGATACGTTGCTGGCGCTACTGCGCATTCCACGCGGAGACGGGAAGGGCGCGCAATCGAGCCTGCTGCGCGCGCTGGCCAAAGGGTTCGAGCTGGGGTTCGATCCACTCGATTGCGCGTTGGCCGAGCCATGGACAGGCCCGTGCCCGGCAGAGCTGCAATCGCAAAGCGAGGAAAGCTGGCGCACCGCTGGCGACACCCGCGAACGCCTCGAACTGTTTGCCACTGAACTGATCTGCGCATCCCTACAAATTCCCTATGGGAGCGAGCCTGCTCGCGAAAGCGTCGTGTCAGTCGCTAAAGATTTACCTGACCCACCGCTTTCGCGAGCAGGCTCGCTCCCACAGGGGCCGGCGTGGGCTGAAGTCAGTGCAATCATTGACCACCTGCGCGAAGTCGTCGCCCCACGCCTCGATGCTTGCGGCCCTGCCGAAATGCGCGGCCTGCTCGACGCCCTCAGCGGCCGTTTCGTCCCCGCCGGCCCGAGCGGCGCGCCCAGCCGTGGTCGCCTCGACGTGTTACCGACCGGCCGCAATTTCTATTCCGTGGACGTGCGCAACCTGCCGACCACCACCGCGTGGCGCATCGGTTTCCAGTCAGCAGCGTTGATTCTCGAACGCCATCTCCAGGACCACGGCGATCACCTGCGCCAACTCGGTTTATCGGTCTGGGGCACGGCAACCATGCGCACCGGTGGCGACGACATTGCCCAAGCGATGGCATTGATGGGCGTCCGCCCGGTGTGGGCCACTGGCAGTCAGCGTGTCGACGATTTCGAGATTCTGCCGCTGAGCCTGCTCGACCGCCCGCGCGTCGATGTCACGTTGCGGGTTTCCGGATTTTTCCGCGATGCGTTCGCCAATCTGATTCGCCTGTTCGATGCGGCAGTGCAGGCAGTGGCAGCGCTGGACGAACCGGACGATCTCAATCCGTTGGCCGCCAAAGTGCGTGCCGAGCGCGAGGCACTGTTGCAGTCGGGCGTCGATGAGGACACCGCACGGCGTCAGGCCGGTTGGCGGATCTTCGGCGCCAAACCCGGTGCCTATGGCGCAGGCGTGCAGGTCGCGATCGATGGCCGTTTGTGGCAAAGCCGCGACGATCTGGCCGAGGTGTATCTGAACTGGGGCGCTTACGCGTATGGCGGATCCGACGAAGGCACCGCGGCGCGCGAGCAGTTCGTCCAGCGCCTGAGTCAGGTGCAAGCGGTGCTGCAGAATCAGGACAACCGTGAGCACGACTTGCTTGATTCCAACGACTATTACCAGTTCCAGGGCGGCATGCTTGCTGCCGTGGAAACCCTGCGCGGCGAGGCGGCGGCCAGTTATCACGGCGATCACAGCCAACCGGATCTGCCGAAGATTCGCACCTTGAAAGAAGAGCTGAACCGGGTGATTCGCTCGCGCGCGGCCAATCCGAAATGGATCGACGGGGTTAAGCGTCACGGCTATAAAGGCGCCTTCGAAATGGCCGCGACGGTGGACAATTTGTTCGCGTTCGATGCCACGACGCAGTTGATCGATGATCATCAATACGCGTTGCTTGCCGATGCTTATCTGCTCGATCCGGCGACCCGGGAGTTTGTTCGTGAGCACAATCCGCATGCGCTGCGGGATATGACCGAGCGCATGCTGGAAGCGCAACAGCGCGGGATGTGGCAGGAGCCGGGGGCTTATAAAGAGGCGTTGGAGAATCTGTTGTTGGACATAGAAGAAGATGTGTAGCCGGTTAAAGGCTACCCTCACCCCAGCCCTCTCCCGGAGGGAGAGGGCGCCGATTTGTGTTGGCTATGGGGCCTGAGTTCAACTCGATAATTCAGGTCGGCGCAACTTGCAAGAACAACTCGGTCAGTTCCCTCTCCCTCCGGGAGAGGGCTAGGGTGAGGGCCAACCCAACTGACACACCACAACGCCAAGAACACCAATGACCACGACAGAGAAAACCCAAATGACCGACACCCCGCATTTCCCGCTTTCCGCCGTGGTCGGCGCCGATGACCTGAAACTCGCCCTGTGCCTCACCGCCATCGACCCGAAAATCGGCGGCGTGCTGATTGAAGGTCCGCGCGGCATGGCCAAATCCACCTTGGCCCGTGGCCTGGCCGATCTGCTCGCCAGCGGTCAATTCGTCACCTTGCCGTTGGGCGCTACCGAAGAACGTCTGGTCGGCACCCTCGACCTCGACGCTGCCCTCAGCGAGGGGCGCGCGCAGTTTTCGCCGGGCGTGCTGGCCAAGGCCGACGGCGGCGTGCTCTACGTCGATGAGGTCAATTTGCTGCCGGATCACCTGGTGGATCTGCTGCTCGATGTCGCCGCCAGCGGCACCAATCTGATTGAGCGCGACGGTATTTCCCATCGGCATTCGGCGAAGTTCGTGTTGATCGGCACCATGAACCCGGAAGAGGGCGAGTTGCGTCCGCAGTTGCTCGATCGCTTCGGCCTGAACGTCGCCCTCAGTGGCCACACGGCACCAACGGAACGCGGGCAGATCATTCGTCGGCGTCTGGATTTCGACAGCGATCCGCAAGCATTCTGCGCGCAGTGGCAAACCGAGCAACAAAGTCTGCGCGCGCGTTGCGAACACGCTCGCGGCGCCCTGGCCAATATTGCCCTGGACGACGCGGCACTGGCGCAGATCACCGAGCGTTGTTTTGCCGCCGGCGTCGATGGCCTGCGTGCCGACCTGGTCTGGTTGCGTGCGGCGCGTGCCCACGCGGCATGGCGCGGGGCTGAGGTGATTGGCGATGAAGACATCGACGCCGTGGCCGATTTTGCCCTGCGCCATCGTCGCCGTGAACAAGCGCCGTCGAGCCCGCAACAACCGACTCAGGCGCCAGCCGAGGCTCAGACCACGCCGAGTGAAGGCCAGGGCCAGTGGGGCGATATGCCGGCGCCCGCACTTGCCACCGGCGCGCGCCGCGAAGTGCCGAGCTGGCCAAAAAAGCCTTAGGCATTCGCCCCCGATCCGATGCGGGGGCGAATGCCAGACCCCGCGCCGGGCGGCTGGACAACGGACACCAAGGCAAGCGCCATACTGCCCTCAGCGGCACGGTGAACTGGCCGGGCACGTTGCTCAACGGGCGTCCGCGGCTGCGTGAAGATCTGCTGTTCCAACTGCGCACGCGCTCGCCGCATGAACTGTGGCTGGTCATCGTCGATGCGTCGGCCTCGACGCGGCGTCATCACGCGTTGAGCGATGCCAAAGGCCTGCTCGCGCAACTGTTCGACGACGCTTACCGTCAACGGGCGCGACTGGCTTTGCTGACGGCCAGTGGTTCGGCGCCGAAATGGCAGGTGCAAGGTTTGAAAGCGTCCAGTGGCTTGCGGATCTGGCTTGAGGCTTTGGGTGCCGGCGGCGGCACGCCGTTGCTGGCGGCGCTGGGGCAGGCAGAGCAATGGCTGACGGTGCGGCGCAAACGGTTTCCCGCTGAACAGCAAAGGCTGCTGGTGGTGACCGATGGGCGTTTGAAACAGTGGTCGGGGTTGCCGGCGCTGGGGTGTCCGGGGTTGTTGATCGATATTGAGCGTGGGCCGATTCGGTTGGGGCGGGCGCGGGATCTGGCTTCAACATTGAGTGCAGAGTATCGACATATTGATGAGCTGATTTCTCTCTAACCTTTTCGGCGATTGTTCGACCGTCTTCGCGAGCAGGCTCGCTCCCACCCTGGAATGCGTTCAACTGTGGGAGCGAGCCTGCTCGCGAAGGCATCAACTCGGTACCCGATCAGGAACACCAAAACCCGCATCCCTGCTCTATGCTGCACCCAGCCCAATCACAAGGAGTGAGCGATGCGCGTACTGGTCAAAAATCCTCAGGACGACTTCCGCGTCAGAGCCTACGCCGGCACCAACGGCGTGCTACTGGCCATGGACCTGGCCGAACCCCGACGCAAAGGCCTGCTGGGATTTGCCATCGAAAAGCAGCAGGGCGCCAAACCCTGGTTGTTCCTGTTCAACAGCCTGACCTTCCCGAATAAGCCTCACACCTTTCCCCAGTTCCACGCCACCCCAAGCAATACCGCGCCGCTGCAAAAATTTCGCTGGGCCGATTACGCGGTGAATCCGGGCATGACCCTTCACTATCGTGTGCATCTGGCCTACGGCACTGCGGAGGCCGTGCAACTGGGCGAGGCGCTGCAGCTGACGATTACCTCCGATGACGGTCAGCCAAGCAATCAAAGCGTGATATTCAATCGTGCTGTCGCCGCCAGTCAGGCGTTCCAGCGCAAGTTTCCCGATCTGGACGCACTGATCAGCGCCAATAGAAACATGCCCATCGAAGCCTGGCCCGATACGGCCCGTCAGTGGCTGGAAAACGGCTTGCTCGGGCGCTTGCTGGGTTTTATCGAGCGTGCCGTCGATGAGCAATGGGCGCTGGATATCGCCATCTATGAATACCAATTGCAGGCAATTGTCGATGCGGTGAACGCAGCGTTTGCGCGTGGCGTGAAGGTGCGGGTTCTGTATCACGCCCGGGTAGATGATGAAGACACCACAATCAACGAAGCGAGCCTGGCGGCACTGCCTGCGGCGAGCAAACGCGGGCGAGTGACCCACAATATCTTTCACAACAAATTCATGGTCCTCAGCCGCATCGGCGTCAGTGGCGAGCATCAGCCTGAGGCGGTTCTGTGTGGCAGCACCAATTTCACCGCCAACGGGGTCTACCGGCAGGCCAACGTGGTGCATGTGCTGGACGATGAATCGATCGCCGCGAGTTATCTGCAGACGTTCGAGCAGATCTGGGCGTGGCCGGACGACGTCGGTGCAACCCGTGACTGGATCACCGAACACAATCCGATGAATCCGCAGCAGCCGTTATTTACCGGGTTTTCACCGCGTACTGGTGGGGCCGATCTGCAAGAATTCGTGCGGATCATCAGTGCTGCAAAAAAAGATCTGCTGTTCGTCACGGCGTTCTCGCTGCCGGACGCGATTCTTAACGCGTTACTCGGCGAGCCCCACGACGACATTCTGCGTTATGGCCTGCAAAACACCGCCAGCCGCATTACCGGGTTCCACGCCGACCGCAGCGCCGAATTCGCCGCCACCGCACTGCTCAATACCGGTCTGGAAGGCTGGTTGCGCGAGAACATGAAAGGCCAGAAGGGCAATCTGCTGGTGCACACCAAAGCCGTAGTTACCGACTTCACCACCGATTCGCCGACGATCATCAGCGGCAGCCACAACCTCAGCGCTTCGGCCAGTAACGGCAATGATGAGAACTACCTGATCATTCGCGGCGATACCGAACTGGCGGATCGTTACGGGCTAGAGCTACTGCGGTTTTATGAGCATTACCGGTTTCGCTATTTCGCGAAGAAACTGGCATTGAAGCAGGTGAGTCCGTTGGCGGTGGGCGACAGTTGGACCAACGATTACTACATCGAAGGAGATTTGCGCCAGTTGTCCCGGCTGCGCTTTGCCGGACGCTGACACTGCCCTGTAGAAGCTTTTACAGATTTTGAAATGATTTGCCTCTGTAGGAAATGTTCCCAAAGACTGTACGCTCCAAGGCCATTTTTCATTCAGGATTTGCATGAACACCCTTTCGGAGCCTCCCAGTCGCACCTTCCCCTCGCGCCATGGCGCGGTCTTGACGCACTCGCAGCATCCGGTTTTTCGACACCCGACTATCGTAGATAACGCGGCCCCAGAGCCTTTGCGTTGCGCCTTGCCGTGTCCGGCAGCCTGACTTAACCGAGAGAGATAGAGACGTTTTATGGAATGGTTAGCGGATCCCACGGCCTGGTTAGGCTTGTTGACATTGATCGTGCTGGAACTGGTGCTGGGTATCGACAACCTGGTGTTCATCGCAATTCTGGCGGACAAACTGCCACCGCATCAGCGTGACCGCGCGCGAATTATCGGCCTGTCGCTGGCGTTGATCATGCGTCTTGGCCTGTTGGCGAGTATCTCCTGGCTGGTGACGTTGACTCAGCCATTGTTCGAGGTGTTCGACAAGAGCTTCTCCGGCCGCGACCTGATCATGCTGTTCGGTGGTGTGTTCCTGCTGTTCAAGGCCACCATGGAATTGCACGAGCGCCTTGAAGGCCACATCGGTGAACGCACGACCAACGCCGCGTATGCAATGTTCTGGCCGATCGTTGCGCAGATCGTGGTGCTCGACGCAGTGTTCTCCCTCGATGCGGTGATCACCGCCGTGGGCATGGTCGATGAACTGGCGGTGATGATGATCGCGGTGATCATCTCGATCGGCTTGATGATCTTCGCCAGCAAGCCGCTGACGCGCTTCGTCAACGCGCACCCGACGGTGATCATGCTGTGTCTGGGCTTCCTGATGATGATCGGTTTTGCCCTGACGGCCGAAGGTCTGGGCTTCCACATTCCGAAAGGCTATCTGTATGCCGCCATTGGTTTCTCGATTCTGATCGAGGTGTTCAACCAGATCGCCCGGGCGCGGCGCAAGCGCTCGATGCAAGGGCTGCGGCCGATGCGCGAGCGAACAGCTCACGCAGTCATGCGCTTGCTGGGCGGGCGCAAACTGGCGGTGGAAGAGGTTGGCGAGGAAATCTCCGATCTGCTCGACGACGGTGACGCGCCAAATGCCGAGCTGTTCGATCGTCGCGAACGGGTGATGATCAGCGGTGTGTTGCAACTGGCCGAGCGCCCGATTCGCGGGCTGATGACCGTGCGCGCCGATGTCGACACGATTGATCTGGCCGATGATCGCGAGGCGATTCGTACCCGTTTGATGCACTCGTCCTACTCGCGTCTGCCGTTGATTCGCAACGGTGCGGTGGATGAGCCTTTGGGCTTCGTGCACAAGAAGGAATTGCTCAAGGAATATCTGGCCGGCACCGAGCCGAACCTGGAACATTTGGCGCGCAAGACCATCAACCTGCTCGACGGTTATTCGATCCTCAATGCGCTGGAGCAGATGCGCGCTGCCTCGACGCACATTGCTTTTGTGGTCAACGAATTCGGTGATTTCGTCGGCGTATTGACCATGACCGACATCCTCGAATCGATTGCCGGCGAGCTGCCGGATGCCAGCGAAGTCGAAGGCCCCGATGTGATCGAGGAGCAGGACGGGTTTATGGTCAGCGGCGCGTTGAACCTTGCGCGTGTGCGCCAACGCACCGGGTTCGGCGCCGAAGCGACCGAGGATTATCAGACCATGGCCGGGTTGGTGATGAGCCTGCTCGACCGCTTGCCGGTCATCGGTGATCGTCTGGAGCTTGAAGGCTGGCAGATGACGGTCAAAGCGGTGGAGGAGCGGCGGGTGACGCGGGTGCTTTTGGAGCGCGCGCCAGCGTAATCCTGGAGTTCTCTACTAACTGTGCGGGCCTCTTCGCGAGCAGGCTCGCTCCCACACTGGAACGCGTTGCAAAATGTGGGAGCGAGCCTGCTCGCGAATGCTTTGTGTCGGGCGCCGCAGTACTCAATGATGGAAGATATAGCGATCCCTCCCTGTATGCTTTGACGCCTATAACGCTCTATCCACCTTGATCAGCGCCTGAGGCAAGGAGCACGGGCTGTCAGAAAGCTAGGAGTCGCATCGAAACGGAGAAATTGCTCCCACCAAAGTGCGGGAAACGTCTGACGGGTAATGCGGAAACGTCGGGAAAAGTGGCGTGCTATTGTCAAATGCACTGAAGTTAAGAGCTTCAGAGGGTGCTATTTTAAGTGCTACTAAAAGTACTTCAGGAAGCACCTTAATGGCACACATCGTTCTTTCCCACGTAGTAGCGAGTATTTCCGAATTGAAAAAAAATCCGATGGGCACTGTGGCTGCCGGAGGCGGGCGGTCCGTAGCAATTCTCAACCGAAATGAACCAGCGTTTTATTGCGTACCTGCCAAAGAGTACGAGGCAATGATGACGCGTCTTGATGATCTGGAGTTGATCGCGCTTTGCAAGGAGCGAGAAAACGACCCCACCATCAAGGTCTCAATAGATGACCTATGAGCTGGAGTTTTCTGAAAAGGCCTGGAAAGAATGGGAGAAACTTGGCGCAGGTCTACGAGATCAGTTCAAGAAAAAACTAGCGGATCGGCTGCTTAATCCCCATGTACCGGCGGATCGGCTCAAAGGCCTTGGTAATGCATACAAAATTAAGCTGCGAAGCGCCGGCTATCGGATGGTATATCGCGTCAAGGATGAAGTCTTGGTGGTCGCGGTGACAGCCGTTGGCAAGCGAGCGCGAGGCGAAATCTATACAGAGGCTGCCAAGCGCTGAAATACATTTCCAAAGGACGCCCGTTGCCTGAAACGCTGGATTTATCCCCTTGCACTGAACAGGGATCTCCACCACGCCACGATTCGCTCAAGAATGTTTTTCGGTTCTCTAGTCTCCAGACTCAGTAGCACCAGACTGCCAAATTGCGCGGCGGCGACGCCGATTGCTCCGTCTGTCTGCAGTCTGACCGTGGCTCCGGTCGTGCCGGCTGGCGCGAGGATCCAGTCGGTTCGCACTTGCCAGTTTGGATCGTCCGTCAGCGCCAACTCAAGTTCGTCGCCAGCAGGATGTAGCGTCAATATCACGCGAGCCGTGGAGCCGGACGCAGTCTTCATTCTGGCAGACAGCGCATACTCTTCGGCTGCAGATGGGAAAATGACGTCCTGACGGATGTATCCGGGTGAAGTGATCTTGCAGTCATCCTCGTTGAATTTCACGTGCTCTGGATGGCTCACTGACCAGTCTTTTTCGCCTTCGTAGAACTCGCCATTCCTGATCAAATTCGTCATGTCCTATCCCTCCCTGAGACTTTTTGGTTAACCCGGCTTCGGAACCTTCAGCCTGTTCAGCAGTGACTCCGCAAGTGCGCACGTGCAACGGTGCGCAAAGTACGAAGTTTCTGACGCAGCCAGGGCAGATCATGCTTTTTTTTACGGACGGCAACGGGTGCTTTGATCTTGCCAATGTGCTCGGCGAAATCCCGTGCGAGGGTTTTTTCCGTGCCGATGCCTTTGAGTTTTTTCACCAGTCTGCCGTTTTTGTAAAACAGTACGGTGGGCGTACCGGTAACCAGCGGATGGCGCGGGGATTGGCTGGTATTGAGCATGTAGATATTGGCGCGATGGCGGTACTGCTCGACAATTTGCCGAAACACCTGCCCGGCCGAATCGCAGGCGGGGCAATGTTCGTTGGCGAAATACAGGATGACCGGGCGCCAGGTTTTCAGTGTTTTTTGATAGGTGGCCGGCAAGGCTGCGAAAGGGATTGGCGAGTTCATTGAAACTTCTCTCTCGGAATACACCGCTGGTGCGTTTACGGTAAAAAAGCGAGCTGCCACGTCATGAAAGCTCGCTTTCATTCGTGTGGCTCAGAGCAGCTTGGATAGCGTTACATCGCTGAAATAAGAGCCAAGTTCATCAAACGTACCGTCATTGGACTCTACCTTCACCGTGAACTTGAGTGTCGCGAGAGGGGCGTCGAACTCTTGGAACTTGATCGTCCAGCCTTGGTTACCTCCGACGTCAAGTTGAACCGGGTTGCCTGTCGGATGTGGTTGCACAGTGATGCGGCCCGCATAGCCATGCAGTGTTTTCATTCTTGCCGAGATCATGAATTTACCGCCGCCCTCGTTGCCCAGAAGGACGTCCTGACTGATGGAGTCAGGAGGCGCGATTATGCAGTGACCATGTACGTAACTGACGTTATTCGGGGTTGTTGCTGTCCAGTGATCGCCTTGATTCGCAAAATCACCATTTTTAATCAGATTGGCCATTTCAAAAGTCCTTATTGAGATTTCAAGTTTGGTTCCTGACCCGCTCGGTCCAAACCAGTAGGCCTAGCAATTCACCTGTCAACAACTGTCAACTCTGACAGGTCGAGCCGCAAATCCGATGAGCGGTCACTTGCTGTCAAGCCATTTTCTAAAATCCGATTCAATGCTTTATGTGTGCATCAATCGGTCGCGCACATGCCTTTAAATGTGACGTTACTTCCCAATCGGTTGCCATCAGTAGCGAAGGTCAAACCTCTACTGGCAATAGCCGCGCGCAGATCCGCGGGCTAACTCGTTGAACCGATTAATGTTTCCGAAGACCTGAGTTTTATTGCCAAAGCTATGGCACACTTTCTGCTGTCTATTCCGTAGTAACAAACCGTGTTCCGGTATAGCGGAATAAACACAATTCTGGAGTGCTTGCCATGCATCGCCGTCCTTCGTTGTTCAAAACGTGTGTTTTCGTTCTTGCGGCTTCGTCCGCTGTCATGGGTATGGCCCAGGCAGCCGACAGCAAGCTCGACAGTGTTCTGGCCCGTGGCAAATTGATTGTCGGCACCGGCAGTACCAATGCGCCGTGGCACTTTCAGGGCGCGGACGGCAAGTTGCAGGGCTTTGATATCGACATCGCCAGAATCGTCGCCAAGGGGCTGTTCAACGACCCGAGCAAAGTCGAGTTTGTGGTGCAGTCGTCCGATGCGCGGATTCCCAATCTGCTCACCGACAAGGTCGATATGAGCTGTCAGTTCATTACCGTTACCGCCAGCCGTGCGCAGCAAGTCGCGTTCACCCTGCCGTACTACCGCGAAGGCGTTGGCCTGCTGTTGCCGAACAACAGCAAGTACAAGGAAATCGAAGATCTGCAAGCCGCTGGTGACAGCGTCACCGTGGCCGTGCTGCAGAACGTGTACGCGGAAGAGCTGGTGCATCAGGCCCTGCCGAAAGCCAAGGTCGATCAGTACGACAGCGTCGACCTGATGTACCAAGCCGTGAACTCCGGCCGCGCCGACGCCGCCGCCACTGACCAGTCTTCGGT
The DNA here is from genome assembly GCF_979258515.1 of Pseudomonas sp. AC169. NCBI lineage: Bacteria > Pseudomonadati > Pseudomonadota > Gammaproteobacteria > Pseudomonadales > Pseudomonadaceae > Pseudomonas > Pseudomonas sp. AC169. The sequence goes on from NZ_OZ409866.1 coordinate 5,574,254, forward strand.
CAAGTACCTGATGGTGCAGAATCCTGGCCGCTACCGCAGCCCAAGCTATGCGTGGAGCCCGCAAACCTACGCATGTGCGGTGAAACGCGGCGATCAGGACTGGCTGAACTTCGTCAACACCGCGCTGCATGAAGCCATGACCGGCGTTGAATTCCCGACTTACGCGGCGTCGTTCAAACAATGGTTTGGTGTAGATCTGCCGTCGCCTGCGATCGGTTTCCCAGTCGAATTCAAATGATCCCGTGAGAGTGGGGCGATTGCCGTCGCCCCGCTCAAGGTACTGCTGACCATGAACTATCAGTTGAACTTTGCCGCCGTCTGGCGCGATTTCGACACCTTGCTGGCGGGGCTCGGTCTGGGTCTTGAACTGGCCTTGGTGTCGATCGCCATCGGCTGCGTGATCGGCCTGCTGATGGCGTTTGCCTTGCTCTCCAAGCATCGCGCCTTGCGAGTGCTGGCCTCGGTGTACGTCACGGTGGTGCGTAACACGCCGATTCTGGTGTTGATTCTGTTGATCTACTTTGCATTGCCGAGTCTCGGCATTCGGCTGGACAAGATTCCCTCGTTCATCATCACCCTGTCGCTGTATGCCGGGGCGTACCTGACCGAAGTCTTCCGTGGCGGGTTGTTGAGTATCCCCAAAGGGCAGCGCGAAGCCGGGCTGGCCATCGGTCTCGGCGAGTGGCAGGTCAAGGCCTACGTCACTGTTCCGGTGATGCTGCGCAACGTCTTGCCGGCGCTGTCGAACAACTTCATTTCGCTGTTCAAGGACACTTCGCTGGCCGCCGCGATTGCGGTGCCGGAGCTGACCTATTACGCGCGCAAGATCAACGTCGAAAGCTACCGGGTGATCGAAACCTGGCTGGTGACCACGGCGTTGTATGTCGCGGCCTGTTACCTCATTGCCATGCTGCTGCGATACCTGGAGCAGCGTCTGGCGATCCGCCGATAGGAGGCTGCGATGTACGAATCTCCCAGTTGGTTGCATGAATTGTGGGTGGCGCGCGAGCCGCTGTGGCAGGGCTTTCTGACCAGTGTGCAGGTGTCGGCACTGGCGATTCTGCTCGGCACGATGCTTGGCGTGGTTGCCGGGCTGGTGCTGACTTACGGCAAGTTCTGGATGCGCGCACCGTTTCGTTTCTACGTCGACCTGATTCGCGGCACGCCGGTGTTTGTATTGGTGCTGGCCTGCTTCTATATGGCGCCGGCGCTGGGCTGGCAGATCAGCGCATTTCAGGCCGGGGCCTTGGGGCTGACGCTGTTCTGTGGCTCTCACGTTGCCGAGATTGTTCGCGGTGCGCTGCAAGCGTTGCCGCGCGGGCAGATGGAAGCGAGCCAGGCCATCGGCCTGACGTTCTACCAATCCCTCGGCTACGTGTTGTTGCCTCAGGCTTTGCGGCAAATCCTGCCGACGTGGGTCAACTCGTCCACCGAAATCGTCAAGGCTTCGACCTTGCTCTCGGTGATCGGCGTCGCCGAATTGCTACTCAGCACCCAACAGATCATCGCCCGAAACTTCATGACCCTGGAGTTCTACCTGTTCGCCGGTTTTCTGTTCTTCGTCATCAACTACGGCATCGAATTACTCGGCCGGCACATTGAAAAACGGGTGGCCCTGCCATGACTCAAGCTCAAGTTTCCCCACAGAATCAGGCGTTGCTGGACATCCGTGGCCTGCATAAACAGTACGGCGCAGTCGAAGTGCTCAAGGGTGTCGATCTGAGCATGCAGCGCGGCAACGTGGTGACGCTGATCGGCTCCAGCGGTTCGGGCAAGACCACGCTGCTGCGTTGCGTGAACATGCTCGAAGAGTTCCAAGGCGGACAGATCCTGCTTGACGGCGAATCCATCGGTTATGACGAAGTCAATGGCAAGCGCATCAGACACGCGGAAAAAGTCATCGCCCGTCATCGTGCGATGACCGGCATGGCCTTCCAGCAATTCAATCTGTTCCCGCACCTGACCGCGTTGCAGAACGTCACCCTGGGCCTGCTCAAGGTGAAGAAGATGCACAAGGACGAAGCCGTGGTGCTCGCCGAAAAATGGCTTGAGCGCGTTGGCCTGCTGGAGCGGCGCAATCACTTTCCCGGTCAGTTGTCCGGCGGTCAGCAGCAGCGCGTGGCCATTGCCCGGGCGATTGCGATGAACCCGAGTCTGATGCTGTTCGACGAAGTGACTTCGGCGCTCGACCCGGAGCTGGTCGGCGAAGTGCTCAACGTGATCAAGGGCCTCGCCGAAGACGGCATGACCATGCTGCTGGTGACCCACGAAATGCGTTTTGCCTTCGAGGTCTCGGACAAAATCGTTTTCATGAATCAGGGGCGAATCGAAGAGCAGGGGCCTCCCAAGGAGCTGTTCGAACGCCCGCAATCGCCGCGTCTGGCTGAGTTTCTGAAAAGCACGCGGTTTTAATTTTTCGCTTTGTAATCAGGAGAAACACCCATGAGCATTACTCGATACGGCACCGGCAGCACCGCCGCTGGCGGCCAGCCCCGTCCCTTCGCTCGCGCCGTTGAAGCGGATGGCTGGCTGCATGTGTCCGGCCAGGTGCCGGCGGTGGATGGCGAGATTATCGTTGGCGGCATCGTCGAGCAGACTCACCAGACCATGAAGAACCTGATCGCGATTCTCGAAGAGGCCGGTTATGGCCTGGAAGATGTCGTGCGTGCCGGTGTGTGGCTGGACGATCCGCGTGATTTCAGTAGTTTCAACAAGGTCTTCGGCGAGTATTTCAAACCTGAGCACGCACCGGCGCGGGCGTGTGTGCAGGCGAGCATGATGGTTGATTGCAAGGTCGAGATCGATTGCATCGCCTACAAGAAAAAGGTCTGAAAATTGCTGCGTTGCTTAGGCCGCAGCCCCTCACCCTAACCCTCTCCCAAGGGAGAGGGGACTGATCTGTATCGATGCGGATTTTGCGTATGACGCTTACATTTACATCGATAAGGTCAGGCTCTTTCTCTCTGGGAGAGGGGACTGATCGCTGTCGATGCAGATTTTGGCAAATGACCACAACATGTGCATCGATACGGTCAGGCTCCCTCTCCCTCTGGGAGAGGGCGGGGGGTGAGGGCAGCAATCCAACTGACACAACACCAAGGGCCAGTTACCATCCGGCGACTTTGAATGGGAACCACTGAAATGACCGAAGACACCATCAAACGCCGGGCCCGTGGTCTGGACCGGGCGTTCGATATCCTCGATTTCCTCAAGGAGATCGGCCAGCCGCTGCGTCCGAATGACATCGCCAACGGCATCGGCAGCCCGAAATCCACGGTCTACGAACTGGTCGCCTCGTTGCTGGAGCGGCGGATTCTGGAACCGGTGGGCAAGGACGGTCATGTCTACCTGGGCCGGCAGTTGTACTTCCTCGGCCAGGCGCATCTGCGTCATTTCGACCTCAGCCGCGAGGCCGATCACGCCTTGCAGGAGATCGTCAGCCAAACCCATGAAACCGCGCAGATGTGCCTGCTCAACGGGCGCAAATACACGGTGGCGTTGATGAAGGAGGGCGAGCGGCATTTCCGCATTTCCTCCGACATCGGTGAAAACGCCCCCATTCCGTGGACGGCTTCCGGTCGCTTGCTGCTCGCGCACTTGAGCGACCAGCAAATCATCGACCTGATCGACGAAGACGATTACATCCTGCCCGACGGCGAGCGCCTGCCGCTGGAGCGTTTTCTGGCGGAGATCCGTCAGGCCGGCATCGATGGGTTTTTCTCCTTCGACAGCGTCGCCGACACCTTCACCCATTGCTTCGCCGCCCCGGTCAAAGACCCTTACGGCGTAGCGATCTGCACCCTGTGCATCGTCGCTCCACGGGCCGATGCGAAGAACAATTACAACGACTATCGCCGGGTTCTGATCGAGAGCGCCAACAGCCTCGCCCGGCGCATCAACGAATAACCGCGGCTGTCTGCGGCCGCAAAAGTGAGGAGCTCGACCATGACGACTGCCATCAATACTGCTGGGGAAAAAGGTGACGCCGCCCTCGGCGCGCACCTGACGCGTGACGTCAGTCTGCCGGCGCTGGTGCTGCATCGCGAGGCGCTGGAGCACAACATCCGCTGGATGCAGAAGTTTGTCAGCGACAGCGGCGCGGAACTCGCGCCCCACGGCAAAACCAGCATGACCCCGGCGCTGTTCAAACGTCAGCTCGACGCCGGCGCCTGGGGCATTACCCTCGCCAGCGCCACCCAGACCCGTGCCGCTTATGCCCACGGCGTACGCCGCGTGCTGATGGCCAACCAATTGGTCGGCACACCGAACATGGCGCTGATTGCCGATCTGCTGGCCGATCTGACCTTCGATTTCTATTGCATGGTCGATCACCCGGACAACGTTGCCGATCTCGGTGCCTACTTCGCCTCGCGCGGGGTGAAGCTCAATGTGATGATCGAATACGGCGTGGTCGGCGGCCGTTGTGGTTGCCGCAGCGAGCAGGAAGTCATCGAGCTGGCCAAAGCCATCAACGCACAACCGGCGCTGGCCCTGACTGGCATTGAAGGTTACGAAGGGGTGATTCACGGCGATCATGCCGTCAGCGGTATTCGTGAATTTGCCGCGTCCTTGGTGCGTCTGGCGGTGCAGTTGCAAAACAGCGGGGCATTTGCGATTGCCAAACCGATCATCACCGCCTCGGGTTCGGCGTGGTACGACCTGATTGCCGAGTCGTTCGAAGCGCAGAACGCCGCCGGGCGTTTTCTCAGCGTGTTGCGTCCGGGCAGTTACGTGGCGCATGACCATGGCATCTACAAAGAGGCGCAGTGCTGCGTGCTCGACCGCCGCAGTGATCTGCACGAAGGCTTGCGTCCGGCGCTGGAAGTCTGGGCGCACGTGCAGTCGTTGCCAGAGCCGGGTTTTGCGGTGATCGCACTGGGCAAACGTGATGTTGCGTTCGATGCCGGTTTGCCGGTGCCGTTGCTGCGCTACAAGGCCGATGTTGTGCCAGCGGTGGGCGAGGATGTAGGCGCGTGCAAGGTCACGGCGGTGATGGATCAGCATGCATTCATGACGGTGGCACCGGGCGTTGAGTTGCGCGTGGGCGACATCATTTCCTTTGGTACTTCGCACCCGTGCCTGACGTTCGACAAGTGGCGTGTGGGGTTGCTGGTAGATGAAGAACTTTCGGTGATCGAGAGCATGGAGACTTGTTTCTAAGGCTTGAGACCGAGTCGCGGCCTTCGCGAGCAAGCTCGCTCCCACAGGGGAATGCACTCCAAATTGTGGGAGCGAGCTTGCTCGCGAAGGCGCCAGTCCAGACACCCGCGTATCAACAGAGACAGCACAAAATGAACACCCTCAGCCCCCTCGGCCCAAACACCCCGCGCATCGCCCTGATCGGCGAATGCATGATCGAACTGCAGCAACGCGCCGACGGCAGCCTGCAGCAGAGCTTCGGCGGCGACACCCTGAACACGGCGGTGTACCTGTCCCGCGCGATGGGCGACAAGGCACAGGTCGATTACGTCACCGCGTTGGGAGATGACAGTTTCAGCGACGCGATGTGCCGGATATGGACCAGCGAAGGCATCGGCCTGGATTTGGTGCAGCGTCTGCCGGGTCGCTTGCCGGGCTTGTATTGCATTCAGACTGACGCCAACGGCGAGCGTCGTTTCCTTTACTGGCGCAACGAGGCGGCGGTTCGCGACTGCTTCACCACGCCGGCCGCCGCGCCGATTCTGGCGGCGTTGCCGGATTACGATGTGCTGTATTTCAGCGGTATCACCCTCGCCGTGCTCGGTGCGTTGGGCCGGGAAAAGCTGATCCAGACCCTGATCGAAGCGCGGCAGCGGGATGCGCGCATCGTCTTCGACAACAATTACCGGCCACGCCTGTGGGCCTCGGTAGAGGAGGCGCGCGCGGCCTATCGCAGTGTGTTGCCCTACATTGATCTGGCGTTGTTGACGGTGGATGACGAACAGGCGCTGTTCGGTTTCGCCGATTGCGCGGCGGTGTTTGCCGCTTATGCGCAATTCGGCACGCCGGAAATGGTGCTCAAGCGCGGGGCCGAGGCGTGCCTGATTTGCTGTGATGGTGAGGCATTTGAAGTGCCGGCGCAGAAAGTCGCGAAGGTGGTGGACACCACGGCGGCGGGGGATTCGTTCAGTGCGGCGTATCTGGCCAGTCGATTGTTGGGCGGGAGTCCGGCGGAGGCTGCCGAGGCCGGGCACTTGCTGGCCAGCCGAGTGATTCAGGTGCCGGGGGCATTGATTCCGAAACAGGCTTGAATGGCCGCTTGCTGCGCAATCGATTCGCGAGCAGGCTCACTCCCACAGGGAAGTGCATGCCAAATGTGGGAGCGAGCTTGCTCGCGAAGGGGCCCTGAAACCAAGCCTTCAATCGCGGTAAAACACCTGCACCAGGTGATACCCGAACTTGCTCTTGATCGGCCCATGCACAGTGCGCAATGGTTTCTTGAAAATCACCGCATCAATCGCGCCAACCATCTGCCCCGGCCGCACTTCACCCAGATCGCCGCCGCGCTTGCCGGACGGGCAGGTCGAAAATTTCTTCGCCAGCACATCGAACGCTTCGCCCTTGGCGATGCGTTGCTTGAGCTGTTCGGCCTCTTCGGCAGTTTTCACCAGAATGTGGCGGGCTTGGGCTTTCATCGTGCGGTACCTGATAACGGGGTGACGGCGGGGCGCGGATTATGCCTCAAGTCACGGGGTTTGGCTGAGCATCGTGCGGATCTTGCTGGCCAGCAACTCGATGGCAAACGGTTTGGCGACCATGTCCATGCCATCCTCGAGAAAACCCTGACGCTCGGCGGCTTTTTGCGCATAACCGGTCATGAACAGCACCTTGAGCCCCGGTCGATGCTGACGGGCGATTTCCGCCAGTTGCCGGCCATTCATGCCGGGCAGGCCGACGTCGGTGACCAGCAGGTCCACGCGTAGGTCGGACTCCAGCAAGGGCAGGGCGGTCTTGGCATCTTCGGCTTCGTAGGCTTGGTAACCCAACTCCCTGAGCAGATCGAGCACCAGCATGCGCACCGCCGGGTCATCCTCAACCACCATCACGGTTTCACCGGTCGCCGTCGCCGACGGTTGTTCAACGGCCACGACGGCTGGCCGTTCCGGTTCGACGCGATACAAGCGCGGCAAGTACAAGCGTACACACGTGCCTTGGCCCGGCAGGCTGTCGAGGCTGACATGACCACCCGACTGCTGGGCAAAACCATAAATCATCGACAGCCCCAGCCCGGTGCCCTGGCCGATAGGCTTGGTGGTGAAGAACGGGTCAAATGCCTTGGAACGCACGGAGGGCGTCATGCCGGTGCCGTTGTCGCTGACTGCCAGCATCAGGTAATCGCCGGCCTTGACCGGTTCGAGCGTGGTGATGTCGCTGCCGTCGAGATAGACGTTGGCCGTTTCGATCAGCAATTCACCACCCTCGGGCATCGCATCGCGGGCATTGATGACCAGGTTGAGCAGGGCATTTTCCAGTTGGCTGACGTCGGTGCTGACTGGCCACACATTCTCGGCCAGACGCAGGGTGAGCTCGATCGGATCGCCTTTGGTGCGGCGGATAAGGTCTTCCAGCGAATGCACCAGTTCATTGACGTTGAGGGTTTTGCGATCCAGCGACTGGCGCCGAGAAAACGCCAGCAAACGATGGGTCAGCGCCGCCGCACGGTTGGCCGATGACACGGCCGCTTCGGTAAAACGACCGATCTCGTCGGCCCGGCCATTGGCAATGTAGCGCTGCATCAGATCGAGACTGCCGATGATCCCGGTGAGCATGTTGTTGAAGTCGTGGGCGATACCGCCGGTGAGCTGGCCGACAGCCTCCATCTTCTGCGCGTGGCGCAGGGCATCTTCGGCGCGCTCGCGTTCGAACATCTCGTTCTGTAAGCGCTGGTTGGCTTGGGCCAATTGTTCGGTGCGGGCGCTGACCCGCTCTTCCAGGGTTTCGTTGAGATTGCGCAAGGCCTCTTCGGTTTTCTTGCGCTCGGTCTCGTCGATTACAAAAATATAGAAACCACTGATCGCGCCGTCGGCGGCGTAACGCGGTAAGTAATTCATCAGCGCGTGGCGATTGCTGCCATCGCGGTGCGGGGTGTACAGGCTGAATGAACAGGGCCTGCCGGCCAGCGCCTCGGCAATGTAAGGCAGGCGCAGGAAATAGGCTTCTTCACCGATGACTTCACGAATCGTGCGCCCGTAGAGTTCCTGCGGCGTGAGCCCGTACCAGTCGAGATAGGCCGCGTTGTTCAGGCGAAAGCGCTCTTCACAGTCGACATAACTGATCAAAATCGGCATGGCGTTGATGATCAGTTGCAGTTCGGTCTGACTCTGGCGTAACGCCTGTTCGGTGTGTTTGCGCTCGGTCAGATCCAGCGCCGCCCCGAGGAAACGCATGGGCCGGCCATGGTGATCCTTGTAGCACCGCCCGCGAGCGAACACCCAGCGTACTTCGCCGTCAGCCTGTAACAGGCGATATTCCTCAGCGTATTCGGTGCCGTGGGTGATGCAGTGCTTGATGCTGCGCGCAATCATCGCGCGGTCTTCCGGGTGCACGCCTTGCAGGTAATCGCTGATCGGCAACCGGCCGGCGAGGCCGGGATCGACGCCATGCAATTGGGCGAAATGCGCATCGGCGATAAAGCGGTCTTCGCCGATGTCCCAATCCCAAGTGCCGACGGCATCGGTCGCGGCCAGGGCCAGTTGTAGACGTTCCTCGGTTTCCCGTTGGGCCTTGAGGCTTTCCTCGGAACGTCGCTGCAGTTCCAGAGCGATGCGGCGGCGTTCGTTGGTTTCGATGGCGGTGACCAGAATTCCGGCGACTTGCGCGGTTTCATCACGGATCGGGCTGTAGGTCAGATCCAGCCAGAAGTCGGACTCTTGGCCGTCCCGTCGCAGGGTGAAGCGTCTTTCGCTGTAGGTGCGTACCTGACCTTGTAGGACGGCGCTGTAAATCGGGTCGGTAAAGTCGCGAAGTTCCGGCCAGATCTGATGCGCAGGCTGTCCGAAAGCGTGCGGATGCTTGTGGCCGGCGAGCAGGGCGAAGCCATTGTTGTAGATCTGCGTGAGTTGCGGGCCCCACAACAACAGCATCGGCATTGGCGAGTGAATCACGATGTCCACCGCGGTGCGCAGGCTTTGCGGCCAGCTGCCGGCAGCGCCCAGCGGGCTGCGGCTCCAGTCGGTGCGGGCGATCAGTGCCTGCGCGTCGTCGGTGTTCGGTACAGCATTCATTACATCAGTCCTGAGCGTGGTTCGGTGAGGCGACGTCTATCATTGTTGCAGTTGAGCTGCGCCAGACGCAGGCCATTGTCTATTCATTGAATGCTTCGCGGGTGCTTTTTGCCATGGAAATCGATGCACTGTTGTCAGTTTTGTCCAATAAAAACGGTTCGGACTTGTTCCTGTCCACGGGAGCACCGCCCAGTGCGCGTTTCGACGGCGTGCTCACGGCGCTGAGCGAGCGTCCGTTCAAGAGCGGAGAAACCGCCGCCATGGCTGCCTCCCTGATGGACGCCGAGCAACGACGGGAGTTCGACCGGGATCTGGAAATGAACCTGGCGATTTCGCGAACGGGCATCGGCCGCTTTCGCGTGAACATCTTCAAACAGCGCAACGATGTATCGATCGTCATACGCAACGTCAAACTCGATATCCCGCGGTTTGCCGATCTGAAGCTGCCAGCGGTACTGCTCGACACCGTCATGCTCAAGCAAGGGCTGATCCTTTTTGTCGGCGCCACCGATTCGGGGAAATCGACGTCGCTGGCCGCACTGATAGACCACCGCAACCGCCACAGCAGCGGGCACATCATCACCATCGAGGATCCGATCGAGTACATCCATCGCCACCAGCGTTCGATCATCAATCAACGGGAAGTCGGGGTCGATACCCGCAGTTTCCACGCCGCTCTGAAAAACACCCTGCGTCAGGCGCCGGACGTGGTGCTGATCGGCGAAATCCGTGACCGCGAAACCATGGAACATGCCTTGGCATTTGCCGATACCGGGCATCTGGTGCTCTCGACGTTGCATGCCATTAATGCCAATCAGGCGCTGGAGCGGATTATCAATATGTTCCCTGAAGAGCGCCGGCCGCAGTTGTTGCAGACGCTGGGCAATAATCTGAAAGCATTTATCTCGCAGCGCTTGGTGCGCACTGTCGATGGCCAACGAAGGGCTGCTGTCGAGGTGTTGTTGGGTACGCCGACCATTGCTGATCTGGTGCGGCGTGGTCAGTTCGAAGAGCTTAAACCGATAATGGAAAAATCAACTGAACTGGGTATGCAGACATTCGACGCGGCGCTGTTTGCGTTGGTTGCGGAAGGTGTGATCAGTGCGCAGGAGGCTTTGGATAATGCAGATTCGGTGAATAATCTAAAGTTGCGGATGAAGCTTGCTGGTGAAACAGACAATACACGAGATATAAGTTCCGGCGAGTGGGGTTTAATGGATTGATGGGGGGGCGTAGTTTCTTCGGAGTAAGTGTTGGCAATACTGTTTAATATTTTACCTGTGGAGAGGGATGGTTTAAGTTGGTAGAACGCTCATCAAGCTGAAATGGTCGGCTAGTTTAACTTGATGAGGTTTTCGATAATGGTTGATACACATGGCAAGATTTTTAAAGCATCAAATACTAACGTTTCCGAAGACGTACAAAAATCCACGATTGATGCTGTCGAGCGCCAGGTTGTACTGGCTCAGATGGAGTTGGCGCTGAACAAATATTCTGAGGGTCAGGCCGTTAGTTGGTCCGCATATGAAGTGGAGCTGCAAGCAGGGTCGTCGTTATACGAGTTGTATAATCCGGGCAAGATGCTTCTTAATCAATTGCTCACAACGGGGCCGGTAATACATGCACTTTATAGGGAAGAAGCAAGTGATCATAACGGTCTAATACGTGTTACAGCTAGCGGAGGGTTGGAAGTTCGTGGGAGGGTAGGTTGGGTCAATCTGACAGCTAAGGGGTATTTTGATCTAAGTGCTCCGACAATTTCTACATTGATAGAAATTTCGAATCTGGCCGAGGCGACAAGAGGTTACATATGGGCCGATCTGGATCTCCCGCTCGACCAATGGTTCACTTTTCATGATCTGCCAGTTCCGAAAAACAAGGAGCAGACGGAAAATTTGATCAGCTATTTCAAGTTCGATCCACCCGTGGGCGGGCTGGGGAATTATTGGGGGCAACTTGATTCGGATGACCATTCATTTTTTTCGTTGTCTGCCGAACATTGTGAGGCCATCCGTCTAGCAACCAGGCAGTTACTCAGCCCGGGCGAGAAGCTGCTGGACGTGTTGCATGCCAGGACAAGGCAGCCAGGCATAACCCCGCAAAATACTTCTGAATGGATGGGCCATGTGGTTGGTCATTCATTCAGTGTGGAGCTGGCAAGCTCTTTTCTTGAAAAGTTGCAGTGGTTTGGCTCACAGCCAGGCGAAACACCTTTAAAAGACGATCTCGCTTCGTTATTGGTGACTGCACTGTTGCTCGATATTGATCCGTCCATCGGGGTTGTCCAGTCGCGCAAGGTAATCAGTGGCAGGGCGCTTTATGCGCCGGAGAATGTTAATCGCCACCCTTCGATCCTTTGCAAGGAGCTGGAGGCTGTTCTCATCGCCGATCGTTCGGTGACATCCTCTTTGGCGCCTGTTGCGCTGCACCTGTTGTTGGCGGGTATTGCTCCAGAGCTTCAAGTCAAGGGGATCCCATCTTCGTTGATGATGGGGTCGGTTGAATGGTTGAATTATTGTCGCGCGGTCAAGCTCGTGGATTCGGTTAGACAGGGCGCCTCGCGGGTGTTGACCTATAAGCAAATCCTCGCCTATGCCGAACTGGAACCCGTGACTGAAGCTCATCGGCAACTGCGTGAGCTAGCAATGATCGACCCGATGGTCGATTGGGCATTGATAAATGGTGTCGTGACTTCTGCTGAATTGACGAGCAACGAAAAAGCCACCACAGAGCGGGCAGTGTCGACCTTCCAGATGTTCGCGGACAATTTCGTATTGCGTACGGGAGCGCTTCCCAGCAGGCGCTTGATTGCCAAAGAGGCGTTGGAAGATGCAGCGCCGTTGTGTGATTTTCTGGAAGAGAAGGTGCTCTATCAGCGTCCAGGGCTTTATGCGTCTCCGACTGCGACATCGATGGTTGAGTTGCATATGTCGGGTGACCTCGCAGGCGGCGAGTGGGATCGACGTGAAGTATTTCCTGATTCCAGCTTTTCAAACACGCCGGACTTGCTCGCCAGTCAGACGGGTTATACACCGACCAAATACTATGATCCTTCGGTAAAGAGCATCCATCAAGAGTTTCCCCGGCTACGACGTCTGCGTTCTGTTAATGAGGAGTTCCAACAGCAGGTGCGTGCGTATACGGGACGTATTAATCAATCGTTGATTGCGACCGTGAAACACGCGATTTCCAGCATGCCCAACGAGGATCTACAGGCATTCCTGAGCGAAAAAGTTACCTTCTTTACTTTTCGCAATGACGCAGCCTTTCTCTACACGGAAAAAATTTCTGCTCCGTTCATTCCTCCTTATCACCACGAAAGGAAGGTTGAAACCCGTGAGGTCAGAGATGCGGTAACCGGGCGCTTTGGGCTGTTGATGTGCGTCAGGAATGGCAATGATCTTATCGCTTATGAACTATTCACCTTGCGCGGCGAGCTGAAAAAGAACAATTGGCTAGGGAAATACCTGGCCAAGACAGGCTACTTTCAGGAACCCGCTAGGCTTGACTTCAGTGGCGACCCTAAAGGCTTTGCCAAACCCGTCTTGAAAGAACATCTGAAAATCGACTTGCACAAATATCTGCATGGCGAACCCGCTAAAACCAAGGGCGACGGGAGGGCAGTCCCAGAGAAACTGGGTGAACTCGTTGCGGTGGCAAATCCGGCAAAGGTGGAAAAGAGTCCTTTCAAGAATTTCAGTAATCCGCAACTTTCTCGCTTGGCTGAATTTATTATTGCCCATCATCCTATTGTCAAATTCGAAGAGGTGCTAATAGCCGCCTCTGAGCAGACCGAACTCGAGAAAGAGCGCGAGAAAGGCGAAAGAATTGCGACTTATTTTGTCGATTTGGTTGTGCCATTCAAAAAGTGCATCGAGGACATATCAAGTGGCGAACACAATCGGGTGGTAGACGGTATATACGGGTGCATGATGGACGCTATTTCATTGGGCGGTGCCGTTTATGGCGCGGGTGCAAAAGCTCTGAGCATCTCGGCCAAATCAATATCGACTGTGAACAAAGCGGCGCGCCTGACTAAACTGGTAGTCACATCATCTGTTTCACTTTTGAATCCAGTGGATGGTGTACCCACGGCGCTGTATGGCGTCGGAAAGTTCGTTCATAACGGCCTCCTGCGTTTCAGCAGGTCCACGCTGGAGCTTCTCGGTCTGGCAAGGTCTCAACTGGACACATTGCATGGCGTAGCAAAAGGCGTGAGTCTGGCGCGTACAAGCGAGCCCTTGCTGACTGGTCATGGTACTTGGCATCCGACAGGCATCAGCGGACGTTCCTATACGGTGTTTGCAATGCGCAAGCATTCTCAATGGTATGCGCTTGATCGGCTGGGTAGACCATGGGGGCCGCAACTGAGCAGTTTCCGACTCGCAGCTGCCGGTCGGTTTCCGCGTGCGGTGAGGACTTCATCCATTTTATTTACCCGAAAAATCGTTCCAAAGAGCCTGCCGCGAATGCAGCAAAAGATCGACAACGCACTGAATGTGATCGCTCAGCCGGCCTATAAGTCTTCACGCGAGAGCCTGATCAAGTTGCTGATGGGAGATGATTCGACGGTAGCGGTGGACAATGTGGTAAACGCACTGCGATTAGTCAGGGCGGATTTTGCGGGTTTTTCCGTCAGCAATATTTTCCTGGATCCGCATAAAGATTCAAACGCCATCGCCGAGTTTGATCTGGATGCCTATAAAGAATGGAAGAAGGCGGGCAGTCGAACAGATCAAACGTTCATCCATATTTCTGTACCCAATATCAATCGGCAATTCTGTGCCACTGGCTTGAATCATGATGTCATCGCCGATGGCCTGATTCATGAGTTGTTTCATGGGGCTACACAAATCAACGATGTCGGTTATGCGCTGGACGTCAAAGGGGATGCAGCCGTCGGTCAAAAGCTGGATGTGACTGCACTGCTGAATCTCGCATCGGGACGATTAGCAGTAGAGGGGGCCGGCAGCTCCTTTCACCCAAGTTCGAAGACTTTTGAGAATGCCGACTCTTTGGCGGTGTTCACCTCCCTGTTGGATCAAATTGACGCTGACAAAGATGTTTTCGAAACGAATCTGCGAACGATGCGCGCAGCAGTTGCCGAGAGTGGCGGCGGCGTCATTACGGGTCCTGTAGTGATCAGATTGAACACTAAGCCCACTTATTAGCCGATCTGGCTGCAACCTGGCGAAACCAGGTGCAAACCGATAGCCTGGGATTGATAACATTCAGGTTTGCAGCTCCCACCGATCCCGAAACTGCTCCAGCGTTTCGGGATTGGCCAACGCATCGGTGTTTTTCACCGGCCGTCCATGCACCACCTCGCGCACCGCCAGTTCGACAATCTTGCCGCTGATGGTGCGCGGAATGTCCTTCACTGCCACGATCTTCGCCGGTACATGCCTTGGGGTGGTATTGGCGCGGATCACCTGGCGGATGCGCTGCTCCAGTGCTTCATCCAGCTCCAGCCCTTCGCGCAACCTGACGAACAGCACAACCCGCACGTCATCCTGCCACTGCTGGCCGATGGCGACGCTGTCCAGCACGTCGACGACTTTCTCGACCTGGCGATAAATCTCCGCCGTGCCGATGCGCACGCCACCCGGATTAAGTACGGCGTCGGAGCGGCCGTGGATCAGTATCCCGCCGTGGGGCCGTTGCTCGGCGTAATCGCCTTGTGCCCAAACACCTGGAAACAGGCTGAAATACGATTGCCGCAGTTTTGCTCCGTCCGGGTCATTCCACAGACCGATCGGCATGGCCGGGAAATGACGGGTGCAGACCAGCTCGCCTTTTTCGCCAATTACCGGCTGGCCGGCATCGTTCCAGACCTCCACCGCCATGCCCAGGCTCTTGCCCATGATCTCGCCGCGCCGTACCGAGGACAGCGGGTTGGCGTTGACGAAGCACGAAACGATATCGGTGCCGCCCGACATCGACGCCAGGCACACATCCGCTTTGAAATCGCGATAGACGAAGTCGTAGCTTTGCGGTGATAGCGCCGAGCCGGTACACAGCAGTGTCTTCAGGCTGCCCAGATCATGACATTCGCGGGGCTTGGCGCCGCTGCTTTCCAGGGTGGCGAGAAACTTGGGGCTGGTGCCGAACACGCTGATGCGTTCGTCGTCGATCAAGTCGAGCAAACGCTGGTTGTCCGGATGAAACGGTGAGCCGTCGTACAGCACCACGGCGCTGCCGACCGCGAGCGCCGAGACCAGCCAGTTCCACATCATCCAGCCGCAGGTGGTGTAGTAGAAAAGTCGATCACCCGGGCCGAGATCGCAATGCAGGCCGTGTTCCTTGACGTGTTGCACCAGCACGCCACCGGTGCTGTGAACGATGCATTTCGGCACGCCGGTGGTACCGCTGGAATACAACACGTATAGCGGATGATTGAACGGCACCGGGACAAAGTCCGGTTCGCCGCCCGCTTGATAGAAGTCATCCCACACGGTCACTTCGGCATGCGTCCGGTAAGCCTCGACGGGGGCTTGCGGCTGGGCGTACGGGACGATGATCAACTGGCTCAGCGTCGGCAGTTGCTCAAGTATTCCGTTGATTTTGCCGGTCTGGTCGATGGTCTTGCCGGCGTAGCGATAACTGGCACAGGTGAGCAGTACCTTGGGCTCGATCTGGCCGAAACGGTCGATCACCCCGTGGGTACCGAAATCCGGCGAGGAGCACGACCAGATCGCGCCGAGGCTGGCGGTGGCCAGCATCGCGACCAGCGTCTGCCAGGTATTGGGCATGCACGCGGCGACGCGATCGCCGAGGCCAACCCCGGTGGCCTGCAAGCTCGCCTGAAAACCGGCGACGTGCTCGGCGAGCTCGGCCCAGGTCAACTGCTCGCGCTGGCCATTCTCCGCCACGCTTATTACGGCCACGGCATCGTCGCGACGACGCAGCAGGTGTTCGGCAAAGTTCAGCGTGGCGCCGGGAAACCACTCGGCGTCGGGCATGTTTGGGCCTTCACGCAGCACGGCATCCGGCTGTGTGTGGAAGCGGATATCGAAGAAATCGACGATCGCCTGCCAGAACTCCGCGCGCTGCTCGACGCTCCATTGATGCAGGGCCGGGTAGTCGTCGAGTTTCAGCGAATGGCGCTGATTGACCGCACGGCGGAAGGTGTCCATTCGCGACTGGGCGATACGGTTGGCGTCGGGTTGCCAGAGGGTGTCGGACATTGGTTGCCTCTTGTTTTATTCATGCACAAAGCTTGGGCGGTTCACCTATCCCCTGTAGGAGTGAGCCTGTTCGCGATAGCGGTGTGCCAGAACCGTAAAAGTTAACTGCTACAAAGCTATCGCGAGCAGGCTCACTCCTACAGAGACGCAGCATTACTGCGCCAGCCATCCACCATCAATATTCCACGCCGCCCCACGCACCTGGCTGCCAGCCTCGCTGCACAGGAATAGCACCAGTTCGCCCAGGTGCTGCGGCGTGACGAACTCCAGCGACGGCTGTTTCTCGGCCAGCAGGTCATGCTGTGCCTGTTGCGGATCGACACCCTTGGCCGCGCGATCATCGATCTGCTTCTGCACCAGTGGCGTCAGCACCCAACCCGGGCAGATCGCGTTGCAGGTGACATTGCTGGTCGCGGTTTCCAGGCCGACCACTTTGGTCAAACCGATCACGCCGTGCTTGGCAGCCACATAAGCCGCTTTGCCGGTCGAACCGACCTGACCGTGCACCGAGGCGATATTGATGATTCGCCCCCAACCTTTGGCGCGCATTCCCGGCAGGCTCAGGCGGGTGCTGTGAAACACCGAAGACAGGTTGATGGCAATGATCGAATCCCAACGCTCGACGGGAAACTCTTCCACGGCGGCGACGTGCTGGATGCCGGCGTTGTTGACCAGAATGTCGACACCGCCGAACTCGCGCTCGGCGTAAGCAATCATGTCTGCGATTTGCGCCGGGTCACTGACGTCCGCCGGATGATGGCCGACCTTGCCGCCGAACCGAGCGACTTCGGCGATGACTTTGGACGCATCGCCAAAACCGTTGAGAATCAGATTCGCGCCTGCCTTGGCCAGGCTCAGTGCGATGCCCAGGCCGATGCCGCTGGTGGAACCGGTAACCAGCGCGGTCTTGCCGGAAAGAGTCGTCATGAATACCTCACACAATGCCAGTGGCGTAGAAAGTGCCGATCACTACGAAAACCGCCAGGGTCTTGATCAGCGTAATACAGAAAATGTCTTTATAGGCTTCGCGGTGGGTCAGGCCGGTCACCGCGAGCAAGGTGATGACCGCGCCGTTGTGCGGCAGCGTGTCCATGCCGCCACTGGCCATCGCGGCCACGCGGTGCAGCACTTCCAGCGGAATGTTCGCGGCATGGGCAGCGGCAATGAACTGCTCGGACATCGCCGCCAGCGCGATACTCATGCCGCCCGACGCCGAGCCGGTAATGCCCGCGAGTAACGTCACGGTGATGGCTTCGTTGACCAGCGGATTGGGAATCTGCTTCAGCCAGTCAGCCAAGACCAGGAAGCCCGGCAGCGAAGCGATCACGGCACCAAAACCATATTCCGACGCAGTGTTCATCGCCGCCAGCAATGCACCGCTCACCGCGCTTTTGCTGCCCTCGGCAAGTTTGCTGCGAATCGCCTGAAAGCCGAACGCCAACACCATCAGAATGCCCACCAACAACGCCGCCTGCACGGCCCAGATCGCCGTCAGCTTGGCGATCTCGGTGGTCACCGGCGTAGCCATGCCCGGTAGCGCGAGGCTGTGGGTCTTGCCGTACCACTGCGGAATCCATTGGGTGAACAGCAGGTTCATGATGCCCACCGCCAGCAATGGCGAGAGGGCAATCCATGGGTTTGGCAGCTTCAGATCTTCAGCGGTTTCTGGCTCGTTGCGCAATTCAGTGCCGTAGCCCTCACCGGCGCGTTGCGCCTTGTTACGTTGACGCTGCAGAAACAGCATGCCGGTGCAGAACACGAAAATCGTGCCGATCACTCCCAGCCACGGCGCCGCCCACGCGGTGGTGTTGAAGAAGGTGCTGGGGATGATGTTCTGAATCTGCGGCGTGCCGGGCAGGGCGTCCATGGTGAACGAAAATGCGCCGAGGGCGATGGTTGCCGGGATCAGCCGCTTTGGGATGTTGCTCTGGCGGAACATCTCCGCTGCAAACGGATACACCGCAAACACCACGACGAACAGCGACACGCCACCGTAGGTGAGCAGGGCGCAGACCAGCACGATCACCAGCATCGCCTGTTTGGTGCCGAGCAAGCGAATCGCCGCAGCGACAATCGAACGGGAGAACCCCGACAGTTCGATCAACTTGCCGAACACGGCGCCGAGCAGGAAAACGGGGAAATACAGTTTGATGAACCCGACCATTTTCTCCATGAACACCCCGGTGAACGCGGGGGCTACGGCGGAAGGGTCGGTGAGCAGGACAGCGCCGAGGGCGGCAATCGGGGCGAAGAGGATAACGCTGTAGCCACGGTAGGCGGCCAGCATCAGCAGCGCCAGGGCTGCCAAGGCAATGATCACACTCATGGTGTGTCTCTCCAGAATTGTTATTTTTGTGGGTGAAACGGGTGTGGGAGAGGCTTTAGCGAGATCTGTGCCAGATATGTAAGTAGTTGAAATATATGAATTTAATCTTGGTTTTTGAGTCGCAAACGCGTTATCTGTCTCTTTTTTGAGATAGTGTTGATTGATTTCGCGTCATCGCGAGCAGGCTCACTCCTACAAGGGTGAGGTTTGCACCAGTCAAACTGTAGGAGTGAGTCTGCTCGCGATGAGTGGGAAGCACTCCTTTGTGTCTATCTCTATGTTGAGATCTATGTCTCTGTGTGGAGACTCAAGCGATTCCCAGCGCCACCATCTTCTTGTACAACGTCGACCGCCCAAGCCCCAGTCGAGCCGCCGCTTCCGGCACTTTACCCTCACATTGCGCAAGAGCTGCCTGAATCAGTTGCCGATCAAATCGCTCCCGCGCCTGCGCGTAAGTCTCGGTCGTCAGCGCTTCAGCCATTGGCGTCAGAGCACGCTCAACCGGCGTCAGCGTGCCAATCGCCGCACGAATGTCCTGCTCGCTCAGCATCAAATCATCACTGAGCAGCGCCGCCCGTTCGAGCACATTACGCAATTCGCGAATGTTCCCCGGCCACCCGTGTTGCCCGAGCAGTTTCAAGGCATCACGATGCAACTCATGCTGACTTCGCAGCTCTTCCAGAATCGCTTCGCTGAGGGCCGGCAAGTCATCCAGACGTTCCCGTAGCGGGGGCACCTGGATCGGCAACACATTGAGGCGATAGTACAAATCGGCGCGGAATTCGCCGCGCTTGATCGCCGCTTGCAGATCGGTCGAGGTGGCAGCAATTACGCGCACGTCGCTCTGAATCACCTCGTTGGAACCGACCGGTTCGAATTCCTTCTCCTGCAACACGCGCAGCAGTTTGCTTTGCAAGGGCAACGGCATATCGCCAATCTCGTCGAGAAACAATGTGCCGCCCTGGGCAATCTGCAACTTGCCGGTGCGGCCCTTGCGGTCGGCGCCGGTAAACGCGCCGGGCGCCGTGCCGAAAAACTCAGCCTCCAGCAGTGCCTCGGGAATTGCCGCGCTGTTGATGCTGACGAATGCTTTGTGTGCCCGTGGCGAGGCACTGTGAATCGCCTGGGCCAGCAACTCTTTGCCGGTGCCGGTTTCGCCAAGCAGCAGCACCGGCGATTCGGCGCTGGCACTGCGCCGGGCACGGCGTTTGACTTCCAGGCTGGCGGCACTGGTGCCGATGAAATGGGCGAAGTTGTATTTGGTCTGCCGGGCGCGCAGCAGAGAACGGGTCGAGGCCAGTTCTTCCTGCATGCTCAAGTAACGTTTGAGCATCGGCGACAACGTGCGCAACTCGTCGAACAGGGCAAACCCGATCGCGCCGATCACCGTGCCGGCGTCGTCGTGGATTGGCAGGCGCATTACCACCAAAGGTTCTTTCGGGGTGTCCTGCATGTCCAGAAGAATGGGGCGACCGGTACGCACGACTTCCCGCAATAAACTGCCAGGGATCACGCTTTCACAAGGTTTGCCGATCGCACTTGCAGCCTCCTCGAGACCGAAACGCCGGGCGTAGCGCTCGTTCATCCAGACGATGTTGGCATCGCGGTCGACAATCACCGTGCCCTCGCTGGACTGCTCGATGATCTCGAACAGCGAACGGATCGCCAATGTGCGAACCCGTTGGTAGTCCTTGAGGCTTTCGGTGGTGTTCATGGAGGCTGATCCTGATTGTGTATGGCCTGTGCCGGCCCCTTCGCGAGCAGGCTCGCTCCCACAGTAGATTTGGTCGTTCGCAAATTTTGTGTCCGGCGTGAACCTTGTGGGAGCGAGCCTGCTCGCGAAAGCCGCGACCCGGTTTCAAGCCGAACACATATGATGCCTACCCCGGATGCGCCGCCGCCAACAGCTCTTTGGTATACGGATGCTGCGGTGCATCAAACACGTCATGGCTGGCA
Organism: Pseudomonas sp. AC169; assembly: GCF_979258515.1. NCBI lineage: Bacteria > Pseudomonadati > Pseudomonadota > Gammaproteobacteria > Pseudomonadales > Pseudomonadaceae > Pseudomonas > Pseudomonas sp. AC169. Next base: position 5,594,926 of record NZ_OZ409866.1, read on the forward strand.
CCACGCTCGACCACTTTGCCGTCCTTGATCACGATCATGTCGTGGGCCAGCGCTCGTACGACCGCCAGATCATGGCTGATGAACAGGTAGGTCAAACCGTGTTTTTCCTGAAGCTGGCGGAGCAGGGCGACCACTTGTTTTTGCACCGTGCGGTCCAGCGCCGAAGTCGGCTCGTCGAGCAGAATCAGCGCCGGTTTCAGCACCAAGGCCCGGGCGATAGCAATGCGTTGGCGCTGGCCTCCGGAGAATTCGTGTGGGTAGCGATGGCGACTCTCGGGGTCGAGGCCGACTTCTTTAAGCACGCGGATCACTTGCTCATCGCACTCATCGGCGCTCGACTCGCAGTGCACTTCCAGACCTTCGCTGATGATCTGCCCAACTGACATGCGCGGGCTGAGACTGCCGAATGGATCCTGAAACACCACTTGCATTTGCCGACGCCACGGGCGCATCTGTTTCTGATTGAGGCTGTCGAGCGCTTCGCCCTGAAAGCGAATACGGCCTTCGGAGTCGAGCAAACGCAGGATCGCCTGACCCAGCGTCGACTTGCCCGAACCCGACTCACCGACGATGCCCAGCGTCTTGCCACGCTGAATACTCAGGCTGATGCCATCCACCGCCCGCAGGTATTGCTTGCGCTGGAACAATCCGCCACCGACGACAAACTCAACCTTCAGGTCATCGACCTCCAGCACGTTCTCGCGCTCATCGCGGGGCAGGGCTTCGCCTTCGGGCTCGGCATTGAGCAGCACGCAGCTGTAAGGATGCTTCGGTTCGGTAAACAGGATTTCGCAGGGCGCCTGTTCGACGATTTCCCCGGCCTTCATCACGCACACCCGTTGCGCGATGCTGCGCACCAGGTTGAGGTCGTGGCTGATCAGCAGCAGCGACATGCCCAGACGTTGCTGCAGAGATTTGAGCAGCAGCAGGATCTTGCGCTGCACGGTCACGTCGAGCGCGGTGGTCGGTTCGTCGGCGATCAACAGTTCCGGTTCGCAGGCCAGGGCCATGGCGATCATCACCCGTTGCCGTTGGCCGCCGGAGAGTTGATGCGGGTAAGCCTTGAGTCGCTCTTTGGGTTTCTGGATGCCCACCAGTCCGAGCAGTTCGAGGATCCGCGCCTGCGCCGCTTTACCGCCGAGGCCACGGTGCAGCAGCAGGGTTTCGCCGATCTGTTTTTCAATGGTGTGCAGCGGATTCAGGGAGGTCATCGGCTCTTGAAAGATCATGGCGATGCGGTTGCCGCGCAATTCGCGCAAGACCTTGGGATCGGCGCCGATCAGTTCCTGTCCGCGATAGCGAATGCTGCCAGTGGTTTGCGCTTCGCTTTCCGGCAGCAATTGCAGAATCGAGTGGGCGGTCACCGATTTGCCCGAGCCCGATTCGCCAACCAGGGCCAGACACTCACCGGGACGAATGTCCAGGCACAGGTTGCGCACCACGGTCTGGCCATGGAAGGCAACGTTGAGGTTACGGATTTCAATCAGGTTGTCAGTCATGGCCACGCTTCAGGATCGAGGGTCGAACGCGTCACGCAACGCTTCGCCGATGAACACCAATAAAGAAAGGATCAGCGCCAGGGTGAAAAACGCCGTCAACCCGAGCCACGGAGCTTGCAGGTTCTGTTTGCCTTGACCAATCAATTCGCCCAGCGAGGCACTGCCGGCGGGCATGCCGAATCCGAGAAAATCCAGCGCGGTAAGGGTGGAAATCGCCCCGGTCAGAATGAATGGTAAATAGCTGAGTGTCGCATTCATGGCGTTGGGCAGAATGTGCCGGAAGATCACCTTGCGATCGCTCAGGCCCAGCGCACGGGCGGCTTTGACGTACTCCAGATTACGCCCGCGCAAGAACTCGGCGCGCACCACATCCACCAGTGCCAACCATGAAAACAGCGCCATGATCCCCAGCAGCCACCAGAAATTCGGCTCGACAAAACCGGAGAGGATGATCAGCAGGTACAACACCGGCAGCCCCGACCAGACTTCCAGCACGCGTTGCCCGAGCAGATCGACCCAACCGCCGTAGTAGCCCTGCAATGCGCCGGCGGCGATGCCGATCAGCGCGCTGACAAAGGTCAGCATCAAGGCAAACAGAATCGACACCCGCGCGCCGAAAATCACCCGTGCGAGCACATCCCTTGATTGATCGTCCGTGCCTAGCCAGTTGACCGACGTCGGCGGGCTCGGCGCCGGTTTGTTGAGGTCGTAGTTGGGCGTGTCATCACTGAACGGAATCGGCGGGAACAGCAGCCAGCCACCGTCCTTGCGAATCAGGTTCTGCACATAGTCGCTGCGATAATCGGCCTGGAACGGCAGTTGCCCGCCGAACTCTTGCTCGGTGTGGCGCTTGAATACCGGGAAGTACCATTGGTCCTGATAGCTGACGACCCAAGGCTTGTCGTTGGCGATCAGCTCGCCACCCAATGTCACCACAAACAGGCCGATGAACAGCCATAGCGACCACCAGCCACGACGGTTTTTCTTGAAGCGCTCGAAGCGCCGACGCCCTAGAGGGGAGAGCTTGAACATCAGGCGTTCCTCGCGGCGAAGTCGATACGCGGGTCGACCAGCGTGTAACACAGATCGCCCACCAGTTTTATCAGCAGGCCAAAGAGGGTAAAGATGAACAGCGAACCAAACACCACCGGGTAATCCCGTGAAACCGCGGCTTCGTAGCTCATGCGTCCAAGGCCATCGAGGGAGAAGATCACTTCGATCAGCAAGGAGCCGGCGAAGAACACACTGATGAACGCCTGCGGGATGCCGGAAACCACCAGCAGCATGGCGTTGCGAAACACATGGCCATACAGCACGCGACGTTCGCTCAGACCTTTGGCGCGCGCGGTCACCACGTATTGGCGAGTGATTTCATTGAGAAACGAGTTTTTCGTCAGGATGGTCAGCGTGGCGAACCCACCGATCACCAGCGCCGTTACCGGCAGCACCAGGTGCCAGAAGTAATCGGCAATCTTGCCGAGGGTCGATAGTGATTCGAAGTTGTCCGACACCAGACCCCGCACCGGAAACCAGTTCAGCGACGTGCCGCCGGCAAACACCACGATCAGGAACATCGCAAACAGGAACGCCGGCATCGCGTAACCGATGATGATCGCCGTGCTGCTCCAGATATCGAAATGACTGCCATGATGCACGGCCTTGCGGATCCCCAGCGGGATCGACACCAGATAGGTGATCAGCGTCGCCCACAACCCGAGGGAAATGGTCACCGGCATTTTTTCCAGGATCAGATCGGTGACTGTCGCGCCACGGAAGAAGCTTTTGCCGAAATCCAGTTGCGCGTAGTTCTTCAACATCAGCCACAAGCGTTCATGGGCCGGTTTGTCGAAACCGTACTGTTTCTCGATGTCCTTGATCAGTTGCGGATCGAGACCGCGACTGGCGCGGGAGGTGCCGCTCATGGTTTCGCTGGCGCCGCCTCCGACACTAGCGCCGCCGATGCCTTGCAGGTGGGCGATGGCCTGTTCCACCGGACCGCCAGGCGCGGCCTGAATGATCACGAAATTGACCAGCAGGATGATCACCAGCGTCGGGATGATCAGCAGCAGCCGCCGCAGTATGTAACCCCACATCAGTGCGGTCCTCCGGGTCTGCCACGGGCGATCTTCTCGGCCGTCATCTGTTGATTTGTCAGCGGCGTGCTGCTGATTTCCCACCAGCTCTCGATGGCCTCGTCATTGCTGGCTTGCACCGACGGTATGCCGAAGCGGTTCCACCATACGGTCGATGTGCCCGGTGGATAGTAGTTGGGAATCCAGTAGTAATTCCATTGCAGCACCCGGTCCAGAGCATGGGCGTAATGCAGCATGTCAGACTGCGTGGACGCACGGATCAAACCGTTGATCAACGTATCCACCGCCGGATTTTTCAACACCATGTAGTTGTTCGCGCCCGGGTCGTTGGCCGATGCGGAGGCGAAATAATTGAGCAATTCGCCCCCCGGCGAAGTGCTGACCGGATAGCCGGTGACGATCATGTCGTAGTCGCGGCTCATCAGGCGATTGACGTATTGCGAGGAGTCGATACGGCGAATGTTCAGATCGATGCCGATCTGTTTCAGTGTGCGCTTGTACGGTAGTAGCAATCGATCCATGCCGTTCTGGCTGACCAGAAAGGTGAAGGTCAGCGGCTCGCCCTGGGCATTCACCAACTGATCGCCATCCGGTTTCCAGCCGGCCTGTTCGAGCAGTTCGAGGGCTTGCAACTGTTTGTCACGGATAACGCCGCTGCCATCGGTTTTCGGGGCTTCGAATACCGTGGTGAAAACCTCGTCGGGAATCTGGCCGCGCAGCGGTTCGAGGATTTTCAGTTCCTGCGCATCGGGCAGGTCGCTTGCCGCCAGTTGCGTGTTGGAAAAGTAGCTCTGCTGGCGGATATACATACCGCGCATCATTTGCCGATTGCTCCACTCGAAATCCCAGAGCATCGCCAGGGCCTGGCGCACACGCCGATCCGCAAACACGGGTTTTTGCAGGTTGAAGACAAAACCCTGGGCCGACTGTGGCGCCTCGGTGGCCAAGTGTGCTTTTTGCAGACGCCCGTCGCTCAGCGCGGGACTGTCATAGCCGATCGAGTAGCCAGTGGCCGAGAACTCGCGGTTGTAGTCATAGGCACCGCCGCGCAGCACTTGCCGGGCGACGTCGGTATCACCGAAGTACTCGATGCTGAAGTGATCGAAATTGTACAGGCCGCGACTGACCGGCAAATCCTTGCCCCACCAGTCGGCGTTGCGTTCAAACGTGATGCTGCGCCCCGAATCGACTTTACCGACTCGATAGGGGCCGCTGCCCAGTGGCGCTTCATAACCGCCGCCGCCGGCGAAATCGCGGCTCTTCCACCAATGCTCGGGGAATACCGGCAGGGTCGCGACGTCCAGTGGCAGGGTGCGGTTTTCATTGCTCTTGAAGTCGAAACGCACGATCAGCGGTGCTTCCACTTCGACGCCTTTGACGTCAGCAAACTGGGTGCGATAACGCAGGCTGCCCTGGGTCATCAATAAATCGTAGGTGTAGCGAACGTCTTCAGCGGTGATCGCTTTGCCGTCGGCGAAGCGTGCCTTGGGATTGATGAAGAACCGCAGCGACAAGCCGTCGTCCGAGCGCTCCATTTTTTGTGCGACCAGGCCGTAAACGGTGTAAGGCTCGTCCAGAGAACGCTGGGCCAGCGGTGAGTAAAGCAGGCCATCAATCTGTGTGACGCCGATGCCTTTGTCTATATAGGGAAGGATATGGTCGAAGTGGCCGATCTCGATGGCCGAGCGGCGCATGGTCCCACCTTTGGGAGCCTGCAGGTTGGTGTAGTCGAAATGACTGAAACCGGCAGGGTACTTGGCGGGTTCGCCATAAACGGTCAACGCGTGTTGCGGTGCAGCGTTCGCGCCAGTGACGCCCGTCAGCAGGGCGAGGGCGGTGAGCATCAATGTGGGGAAAACCAGTCGCATTGTCAGCCTTGGAACCGGGAAATCGATATGCGCAAGTTGTACGCGAGAGGCGCGCCAGTCGCCAGCCGTATATGTAACTGAAACACAACGGCCCACCAGAAGGCGGGCCGTTGGCGAGCAATCAGGCGATGGATCAGTCCTGACGGCTGGTCACTTCCAGCAGGTGATAACCGAACTGGGTTTTCACCGGACCTTGCACGACATTGATTGGCGCGCTGAAGACCACGGTGTCGAATTCCTTGACCATTTGGCCTGGACCGAACGAACCCAGATCGCCGCCCTGGCGGCTGGACGGGCAGGTGGAGTTAGCCTTGGCGACTTCGGCGAAATCGGCGCCGCCTTCGATCTGGGCCTTGAGTTCGTTGCACTTGTCTTCGCTGGAAACCAGGATGTGGCGGGCAGTGGCTTTAGCCATGGGGAAACTCTCCAATCTATTTCAGTAAAGTGTGGAGCCTACCGGATTCAGTGGGCGAATTCTCGGCAAAGTTCCGTTCGGTTGTCCGTGGCTTTGGTCAGAGATTCGCGGCGCGCAGACGTTCGGCATGCTTGACGTACAGTTCAATCGGGTCAGGCAGAGCAGTTTCCGTAGTGGCTGTGCGACGCAGGGTGCTCAGATGATTCAGCGGATAGTCGGAGCGGATCACCTGCCCCAGGTGGGAACTGAAGCGGCCGACAAAGCCATCATTCTGCTGTGTCTCGGTCATGAAGTATTGCGATAGTGCATGACAGATGTTCTGAGTCGGATCGAGTGTCGACGGACTGTTGACCGGCAGGACGCCGCTCCAGGAGTAATAGCGCACTTCATTGACCAGCTCCGCGCCGTGCCCGCCCCAGGTTTCGGGCAACCCTTGTGGAAATCTGTCATTGAAGTCGCCCACGCCTTCAGTTGTCAGAGCATTGAGTGCCGCCAGCGCATTCTGTGGCAACGTCGCGCTGCCACTGAGCAACGAAAGAAAATTGCCAAACAGTGTCGCCACATTCTGTGCGACCGCCTCTGGCAGCCGTCCAGGCACCAGGGCCTTGCGTAGAAAGTCGGCCAGCTCCGAACCGTGATTCGGACCACTGACAGAAGTCACCGAGGCTACGGCGTGTGGTGCGAGCGCCGCAGCGTATCGAGCAGCCAATGCTCCCTGGCTGTGTCCGATGAGGTTGACTTTATCGGCACCAGTACCTCGCAAAACACGATCAATCTGTGCAAGCAGTTGCTCACCCCTTGCTTCGTTTTTATGGGTGGCAGAAAGGTGTGGAACAAACACTCGGCTGCCGGCCGTTTTCAGAGCGTCCTTTACGTCATGGAACAGCTCGAAATGACCGATGCGCTCGAATCCGAACAGGCCGTGTACCAACAGGATGGGATAGCGAGTTGAAGCATTCCGTTGCATGTTCTTACCTTTTTCACAGAAGTTCATCGGGGAATCCGAGGGCCACTCTAAAACACTCATCCGGCTGAAGAAGTAAGAAGAGGCTTCTCTTGGCCGTTGAATCTGGACTAGGGGCTGTACGAATTTTCAGATACTTATGAGATCCGAATCGGAAGTTGCCGCCATCTTTCGATGGGTTGATGGCGGTTTTGCGCAGATTGCCTACCGATTCGGAGGCGTTTGCTGTGTGCCTGCGGCGGATTAGGCTGACATCGAAAATGCACAGGATCACGTTCAATGTTGGCTGTCGACGCCGTCCATGAAAGCGGCGTTTTTTCCAAGGAATGGAGCCTCTAAATGCACACGCACGAAGTCGAGTTTTGCTACCGGATGCGTCACCCCGTCAGTCCATGTGAGTCGAATGAACTGCTGCCAGCGGCAGTCCTCGATTCCCTGGAGGAGACGGTGCTTGATCCGTCGCTGGGCAAGGTCGTTGTCCGTATCGCTCCTTACGCAAACATGACCTGTGGCGATCAGGTGCTGTTGAGTTGGGACGGTCTGGATATAGAGGGCTTTGCTTACCAGCATGAAATGGTTCGCTATGTCAGCGAAGAACAGGTCGGCAAGGATATCGTTTTCGTTATCAAAGGCATGCATGTCGCGGCACTGGATGGCGGTTCGCTGGAGGTCTACTGGAAACTGCTCAGTGCTCGTTCGTCCGCACCTGCGTTTTCTGCACGCATACAGTTATCTGTAGGGGATACACGACCGCAGTTGCTTGCCCCGATTGTCGAGGGTGCGATCGGAGGGACGCTGGATCCGGCGCGAGTAAGGGAAGGTACGCTGATCGTGCTCCAGCCTTACGCCCGAATGGCTGCCGGAGACCAGATCAAGTTGATGTGGGGCGCAAATGAACTGCCTGCAACGTTCAGCGACACCCTGAAAGTCGAAGATTTTGCTGTCGCCGACGTCCTGTCATTCTGGATTGACGGAGCGCACATTGCGCCGCACCTCGGTGGCGAGGTGATGGTGAGCTACCGAGTCGAACAAACCGGGGGAGTTGTTCGCGAATCCGAAACCACGAGAGTTGTCATCACTCCATTCGTTCATGGTGAGCTGGACGCTCCTGATGTGCTTGAAGCTGAAGATGGTGTGCTGTTGAACGATGATTCGATAGATGGCGTCACCGTAGTGATCGGTAATGCCCAGACGCAGGAAGGTGAGCTGGTGTATCTCAAGTGCGACGGGGATTTTTTCAATCACCGGGATGACCGCGAAATCACTCGGGAGACTGCAGGGAAACCGCTGATCTTTATCGTGCCGCACAGGTTCTGGCGTGAGCACCATGGCACGACCGTGCGGGTGTCCTACACGGTTGAACGTCTGGACGATGTCAGTCAGGAATCGGCGGTGACGCCAGTGCAAGTGGAGGCGTAACGGAAATGTGCTCAGCCCTCCGGTTTGCGATAAAACCGGAGGGCATGTCTCGCAATCAGCCTCTGGCGTCTGCGGCGAGGCGCTGCGCGGCTTCAAGCAGCAAGCGTTCCGTTGCGCTGAAACCGAGGCACCCATCGGTAATCGACACCCCGTAACGCAATGACTCGCTCAGCGGCTGGCAGCCTTCGAACAGGTGAGACTCAATCATCATGCCGGTCAGAGAACGGTCACCTTGCAAGCGTTGCTCAAGCACTTCGTTAAAGACGCCGGGCTGACGCAGGGGATCCTTGCCGCTGTTGGCGTGGCTGCAATCGACCATGATCCGGCTCGGAATCTTCAGGCGATCCAGGTCGGCATGGATTTTGGCCACGCTCTCGCGATCATGGTTCGGTCCTTTATGGCCGCCACGCAGAACCAAGTGGGTGTCGGGGTTGCCTGGCGTTTGAATGACGGCCGGATGCCCTTGGCTGTCGACGCCGAAATGCCGGTGCGGATGAGCGGCCGAACGCATGGCGTCAACGGCAATGGCAGCGCCGCCGTCGGTGCCGTTCTTGAAGCCTACCGGCATGCTCAAGCCACTGGCCATTTCCCGGTGGATCTGCGACTCAGTGGTACGAGCGCCAATGGCCACCCAGCTCAGCAGGTCATCGAAGTACCCGGCAGCCATGGGTTGTAGCAGCTCTGTGGCCACCGGCAAGCCGAGGCGGATCATTTCCAGCATCAGCTCGCGCGACAGAGCAAGGCCGCCAGCCATGTCATCGCTGCCATCCAGACGCGGGTCGTAGGCCAGACCTTTCCAGCCGACCGTGGTACGCGGTTTTTCGACATAGGCGCGCATCACCAACAGCATTTCGCCGCTGACTTCTTCAGCCAGCCGAGCGAGCTTGCCGGCGTACTCGAGTGCCGATTGTGGGTCATGGATAGAGCAGGGCCCGACGATGACCAGCAGTCGCGGGTCTTGGCCATTGAGAATGGCGCGAACCGCTTGGCGGTGGGCGGTGACTTGCTGGCTCAAGACATTGCTCAAGGGCAATTGCTGTTTGAGCTGCAACGAGCTGGGCAGACGCAGAGTCAGTGCTTCGTTGGCAGAGTTCAGAGTGGACAGTGGCAGAGCAGAAACGGACGAGTTCATATTCGGTCTTCCTGGGCTGGCGGCGGGTTCGTCCCGCGCGCTCGGCCCTACTGGGGTGTTCGACAGTTGGCCGTATTGGCTATGTGTGTGCGCTTGCCACCTGTAGGTGACCGATCGGAGGCGGCAGGCTGTCCCGAGCGGAGGCTGGTAAATCGCCAGGCGCTAAAGCTGTCGTAACGGTAATAAGTGGCGTAGTTCATTTCGCGAATCCTCAAAGTGTCTGGTGTGTTGCTGAAAAAGTTCGGGGCCGAAAAAACAAAACCCCCGGTCGGGAGGCCGACCGGGGGTTGAGAAATCTCTGGTAGGCGACCCGTTGTTATGGGCGCCGTTTGGGTATCAGGCGCGCCAGTGGCTAAACCAATACCCAAAATAAAAGCTGACCGGAGCGCTAATGTCATTCACCCGGGCAGCCGCAACCGAGCGCAGGGCGCTGGCGGTACGAAGCTGTGAAAGGGTGCTGAGCATGGTCTGTCTCCGATGAATGGGCCGAGCTTACTAGAGGCCGATGTGGCTCAGCAATCAGAAATTGCTATGGCGCTATCAACAAAATGCCTATTGCCTGATTCGGGCAAGAGTGGTGACACTCAGTGTTTCGCTTGATTGCCAAGGATGAACCATGTCGACACTGACCATTGCCGCTGCCCAAAGCTTCTCCCTTGCCGGGGATCTCCCCGGGAACATTGCCCGACATGGCCGCTTCATTGAGGCCGCAGCGGAACAAGGCGTTGAGTTGCTGGTTTTTCCCGAGTTGTCGCTGACTGGCTATGAAGGGCAGGACGCGGCGGCATTGGCGATTGACCCACAAGATGCAGTGCTGCAACCCCTGAGGGATTTGGCTCGAGAGCACAGGGTGACTGCCGTTGTCGGTATGCCCATCCGGGTGGAAGGCAGTGCGTCGGCGCTGATAGGCGCTCTGGTGCTGGGCGCTGACGGATCTCTTGTTGTTTACAGCAAGCAGCATTTGCACACGGGCGAGGAACTTGTTTTTGCGCCCGGTTTCGGTGGCCCGACCCTGAATATCGGCGGGGACGTCGTCGCGTTGGCGGTGTGCGCGGACTTCACGCATGCCAGCCATGCCGCGGCGGCCGCCGATCAGGGCGCTGACCTTTACGCAGCCGGTGTATTGATCAGCGAGAAAGGTTATGCAGTCGATACCGCAATACTTCAGGGCTACGCCCGGCAACACTCGATGGTTGTGCTGATGGCCAATCACGGCGGTCTGACCGGCGGTTGGCAATCTGCGGGGCGCAGTGCCATCTGGTCTGAAGACGGTTCATTGATCGCCGCAGCTACAGGGACGGGCGACTTGTTGGTTGTCGCCCAGCGTAATGACGGTGCGTGGCAGGGGCGGGTTGTTCCTGTTACGCACGCCCGATGACATTCCAGTTACGTCTTGCGGCTCCAGAGGATCTGGCGTTTGCCCGCGCGCTTACCTGTCAGAACATGCTGCGTTATTACATTCACCATGACCTGCTATGGCAGGACGAGGCGTTTGACATCGCGTGGCCGGGACGACAGAACTGGTTGATAGTGCGGGGTGAGCAGGCGATGGGTTTTCTCAGTCTCAGCCGGGATCTGCGTGCGCTCTACATCCGCGAATTGCAGATTGCTGAAGCGTTTCAGGGGCAGGGCACTGGTTCTTGGGCGATCGATCAGGTTATCGACATGGTCCGCAAAGAAAGACGCCCGGCTCTACGGCTGACCGTATTTGAAAATAATCCGGCGAGAAACTTGTATGAGAGAAAAGGACTACAGGTTCAGGGTGCGGACGAGTGTTTCCTGCGAATGCAGCTTGATATCAGTACACATGTGCGCTGAAACCCACGGCCGGCAAGCCTTCAATGATGAATTGAAACTTTTTAAATGACGCTTTCCGCTAGGTCTGCGTGGCACTTTTTGCTAAGGTGTCCGGCATCCCAATATGACCATATCGCGAGGTGTCTGCTTGATTAGGGTGCTAGTGGTCGATGACCATGATCTCGTTCGTACAGGCATTACACGTATGCTGGCCGATATCGATGGCTTGCAGGTGATTGGCCAGGCCGAATCCGGGGAAGAGTCCCTGATCAAGGCCCGAGAGTTGAAGCCCGATGTGGTGCTGATGGACGTCAAGATGCCTGGCATCGGCGGCCTTGAAGCCACGCGCAAACTGTTGCGCAGTCATCCGGATATCAAAGTGGTCGCGGTTACGGTGTGTGAGGAGGATCCTTTTCCTACACGCTTGCTGCAAGCAGGTGCTGCGGGTTACCTGACCAAGGGTGCGGGTTTGCCGGAAATGGTTCAGGCGATTCGCCTGGTGTTTGCCGGCCAGCGCTATATCAGTCCGCAGATTGCCCAGCAATTGGCGATCAAATCCTTTCAGCCGTCCAATGATTCACCCTTCGACGCTTTGTCCGAGCGGGAAATTCAGATCGCCTTGATGATTGTCGGCTGTCAGAAGGTACAGATCATTTCCGACAAGTTGTGCCTGTCGCCGAAAACCGTGAACACCTACCGCTACCGTATTTTCGAGAAGCTTTCGATCAGCAGCGACGTCGAGTTGACACTGTTGGCGGTGCGTCACGGCATGGTCGATGCCAGCCTCTGACCATGACTGAAACATTCGACTCCGGCGCGTTTCTGTCGACAGTCAGCGGGCGCCCTGGCGTCTATCGCATGTTCGACAGCGATGCTCGCCTGTTGTACGTGGGCAAGGCCAAGAACCTCAAAAAGCGTTTGGCCAGCTACTTTCGCAAAACCGGACTGGCGCCTAAAACTGCTGCCTTGGTCGGGCGTATTGCGCAGGTCGAAACGACCATCACCGCCAACGAAACCGAAGCGCTTCTGCTTGAACAAACGCTGATCAAAGAGTGGCGGCCGCCGTACAACATCCTGTTGCGCGACGACAAATCCTATCCCTATGTGTTTCTGTCCGACGGCCAGTTCCCGCGCCTGAGCATTCATCGCGGGGCGAAAAAAGCCAAGGGCAAGTACTTCGGCCCTTATCCGAGCGCCGGCGCCATACGCGAAAGTCTGAGCCTGCTGCAAAAGACTTTTTTCGTTCGCCAGTGTGAAGACAGCTACTACAAGAACCGTACCCGGCCATGTCTGCAATATCAGATCAAACGTTGCAAGGCGCCTTGCGTCGGTCTGGTCGAACCCGATGTTTATGCTGAAGACGTGCGTCACTCGGTCATGTTTCTTGAGGGGCGTAGTCACGCGCTGACCAACGAATTGTCGACTGCGATGGAAGAGGCGGCGATCAACCTGGAGTTCGAGCGAGCCGCCGAGTTGCGCGATCAGATCGCGCTGTTGCGCCGGGTCCAGGATCAACAAAGCATGGAAGGTGGCACCGGGGATATCGATGTCATCGCGGCATTCGTCAATCCGGGTGGCGCCTGCGTGCACTTGATCAGTGTGCGTGGCGGGCGCGTGCTGGGCAGCAAGAATTTCTTTCCGCAAGTCGGCATCGAAGAGGACGTTTCGGAGGTCATGGCCGCGTTTCTTGGCCAGTATTTCATCAGCAGCCCTGAGCGCGATTTGCCCAGCGAACTGATCGTCAACGTGGTGCACGAAGATTTTCCGACGTTGATCGAAGCGATTCATGAGTTGCGTGGTCGCGAACTGGCCATCAGTCATCGGGTGCGCGGCACGCGTGCGCGCTGGCAGCAACTGGCGGTGACCAACGCAGAACAGGCGCTGGGCGCGCGGCTGGCCAACCGTCAACACACGGCAGCGAGGTTTGAGGCTTTGGCCGAAGTGTTGAACCTGGATGAGCCGCCGCAGCGTCTGGAATGCTACGACATCAGTCATTCCAGTGGTGAGGCCACGGTTGCTTCCTGTGTGGTGTTTGGCCCTGAAGGCGCGATCAAGTCGGACTACCGACGCTACAACATCGAAGGTGTGACGGCGGGTGACGACTATGCCGCCATGCATCAGGCCCTGACGCGACGCTTCAGTAAACTCAAGGAAGGCGAGGGCAAGTTGCCGGATATCTTGTTGGTGGACGGTGGCAAGGGGCAGTTGTCGATGGCTCGAGATGTTCTCAACGAGTTGGCTGTGCCGGACCTGATCCTGCTCGGTGTCGCCAAGGGTGCCACACGCAAGGCTGGCTTCGAAACGTTGTATCTGAATGATGCGGCGAATGAGTTCACATTGCGTGGCGATTCGCCGGCGTTGCATCTGATTCAGCAGATTCGTGATGAGGCCCACCGCTTCGCGATTACAGGACACCGCGCACGCCGAGGCAAAACCCGCCGTACGTCAACGCTGGAAGGCGTCGCGGGTGTCGGGCCGACCCGTCGTCGCGATTTGTTGAAACATTTTGGTGGATTGCAGGAGCTGTCTCGTGCAAGCATCGAAGAGATCGCCAAAGCCCCGGGGATCAGTAAAAAGCTCGCTGAGTCGATTTATGCAAACCTGCATAGCGAGTAGAATGCCCCTTCACCTCGTAGCCAGTTGTGCCGATGAATATCCCTAATCTGATTACCGTTCTACGCGTCCTGCTCATTCCGATCTTTATTTTGCTGTTCTATTTGCCTTATCAGTGGAGCTACATGGCTTCCGCTTCGGTCTTTGCCTTTGCGGCAGCGACGGACTGGCTGGACGGTTATCTGGCCCGTCGTCTGGAGCAAAGCACCCCGTTCGGGGCGTTTCTCGATCCGGTCGCCGACAAACTCATGGTTGCAGTGGCACTGGTGCTTCTGGTCCAGGAACATGGCAATCTCTGGCTCACTCTGCCGGCTGCTGTGATCATCGGTCGCGAGATCGTGGTATCGGCCTTGCGCGAATGGATGGCCGAACTCGGCGCCCGTGCCCACGTCGCCGTTTCGAATCTCGGCAAATGGAAAACTGCGGCGCAGATGCTTGCGCTGGTCATTCTGTTGGCCAATCCGAAAGACTTCAGTTTCTGGGTTGTCCTGGGTTACGCCTTGCTGATGGTCTCTGCCGGCCTGACCTTGTGGTCGATGGTTCAATACCTTCGCGCCGCATGGCCGCACCTGAAGACCGATGTAGAAAAGAAATAAAACTTTTTTGAATCAAGGGGTTGACGGAGCTTCTTAATTCTATAGAATGCGCATCACCAAGCGGGAATAGCTCAGTTGGTAGAGCACGACCTTGCCAAGGTCGGGGTCGCGAGTTCGAGTCTCGTTTCCCGCTCCAAGTTTAAAACGCATTTGTTGTTGTGCTACTGATAGCAAATGTTTTGAGGCCGAGTAGCAAAATGGTTATGCAGTGGATTGCAAATCCACCTACGCCGGTTCGATTCCGACCTCGGCCTCCACTATAAATAACCCCGTAGATCAATGATCTACGGGGTTTTTTATTGCCTGTCGAAAAGTGGGGTGTTCCGCAATTTTTGCCAGGTGTTCCGCAACCATGCTTTAAACACTGCGTGAGGTATTACTTTCTCCAAGGGTGGAGTAGTGGCGCAATGCTGTTCGGCTGTGACATATTGCTGTCGGATCTAGGTCAAAAGGGGTCATAAGTTGAAAATTTTTGTAAGCTGGTCGGGAGCACGGAGTAGGGTCGTTGCCGAGATGCTGAGTGAGTGGATCAGATGCGTGCTTCAGGCATCGCAACCTTGGATATCAACGCAGCACATTGATAAGGGCGCAATCTGGTTTTCTGAAATCTCTGACCAGCTTCGGGATACGGCTGCAGGTATTGTTTGTTTAACGCAGGAAAATAAAAACAAGCCTTGGATTCTCTTCGAAACAGGCGCTCTTGCGAAAGGGCTGAGTGCCAACCGAGTCTGCACATTCCTGGTGGATTTGACATCAACTGATATTGAAGATCCATTAGCACAGTTTAACCATACAACGCCAGATCGACCGTCGGTTTGGGGGCTGGTAAGTACTTTGAATAATGCCTTGAGAATGGTCGACTTGATGAGCGAATTCTCAGGCAAGTGTTTGATACATATTGGCCTAAGTTCGAGGCGGATTTTTCTGCTGCGTTAGAAGCGACGCCCCAAGAAGCTCCTGCTGCTCCGCGATCGGACGATAGTATTCTTGCCGAAATTCTGGCAAATACTAGAGTACTTGCTGGACGGGTCAGGGAGTTGGAAGCTAAAGCTGTACCTATAACCACGCCTGATAGTAATTTTAGCAATTTTGCTTACTCCAATAAGTTGTACCGCCTTACAGATGCGGCGAAAGATCCCACTCTTCAAAAGGCCGATTATTATAAACTCGCCGAAGTCTTAGGTATCAATCGTGCTAATGCTGATGGTCTTTTATATACAGTAATGAGAGATCGAGATCAGGAAGTTGTGGACGCGTTAAAGGTTTTACGGGACCAGGATAATAATTAATAGCCATCACATCAAACTGATGTGGTTTGTGACTTTCAGGTTTACTTGGTAGGTTTCACTTTTTCGCCGACCCGTCGGTAGACTTTCTTTGTCATTTCCTCCGTTGAATGGCCAGGCAAGCGACTGGCGTTGGCGATATCCTCAATTTCACTTACTGCTTTTGGACGGATATCTTTGAACTGGAATTTGAGGATTGAAGCTGCCAGCGCTGTATCACGTTCTGCTGCGGCTTTGGCGGCAGCCTCTGTCTCATTTTCGCCGTCCGTCGCCACCGTACGGCAGCCCGAGCAGGGCAAGCGCCTCGCGCTTTAGCAAAGCCTATCGGCCAGTGAGCAAACGCACTTCAAGAAATGAGTGATACACAACGTTACCACGATCGCCTGCGTGATCGCCTTGCCACTTCTGTCTTGCGGCTGTCAGTCCTCATCGATGCGGGTTCAGCCGGTGGCTGTTAAGTGCCTGCCATCGCCACCGCCCGCCGGCAGGGAGGATCATACAGCCGTGCGCTTCCGACTTGACCCAGCGCATGCTCAACGAATTGTCGCCATCACCGATGAAGGCGGCCGGGGATTGATTGCGCCGGCCGCTTTCAAGCTTATTTAAGAGCGATAACTAAGTAACGAAGGGCGCAAATCAAAGTAGCTATATGATAGGATCCGCCTCAAATTTTCATGGTGAGCTACTAATGGTTACAAGGAAGGTACATGGGTTAACTTCGCTAAGATTTTTTGCGGCGTTCGCCATATTGATACATCACTCGCAGGGAATATTTGTTCCAGAGGGCTATTTTAATAACATCCCTTTCTTTGGGGGGGTTGGATTCTTTTTTGTACTATCAGGCTTTATTCTTTCGCACGCACACTCAAGCGTGTCAGGGGTTGGTGAAATAACGAGATTTTACGTCTCAAGAGTTGCTCGACTTTGGCCTGCTCATGTGTTTTGTACGATTATCATTCTGCTTTTAATACCTTATCAAGCTTCATTGCTTAATTCGTGGAGCAATATTGCAATTTTCTTCTCTAATTTGTTCCTTGTACATTCGATAATCCCAGTCCCCATTGCCTATTTTTCTTTCAATAGCGTCTCGTGGAGCATTTCCACTGAGATGTTTTTTTATGCGCTTTTTCCGGTTTTGCTGGTTTGGTTGCCATCAAGTCCCGTCGCTAAGTACGTTACAATTTTGATTTTAGGAGGGGTGGTTGCGGTGGCATTGGACTATTCGGGAGTACCGTATTTTCCCTCCGATAATCCGCAGGGCGTTACAGGGCACGGGCTTGTATATATAAACCCGATTGGAAGGATTCAAGAGTTTGTTCTAGGTATCTTGTGTCACAGGTTTATGATTGGCGTTGATCGGATGAAAATAAATTTCAAGTTTGCGAGCGCTATGGAAGTCTTGGTTGTTATTGCAGTGATATTGCTTTCCCCAGTGTTTGCTTTTTGGTTGCGTCCATATATAGGAAAGACTAGCCCAACACTCTTTGAATTTGTAAGGCATACATCGCTCGCATTGTTATTTGCGGTCATGATTTGTTGCTTTTACTTGGATAGGGGGATCCTCTCTAAGGCACTTTCTTGGCGGCCACTTGTATTGCTTGGCGAAATCAGCTTCTCGTTGTACTTGATCCACCAAATATTTTTCCGTGTCGTATCGGAGAATCACCTGCTGACAGATTTTTCGCCCTTTATCCGATTTTCATTAGCTGCGTCCTCCTCGATCATGGTTGCATACCTGATTTGGCGTTACGTCGAGAAGCCCTGCCAAAAATGGGTCATGCGCGCATATGACATTGCCCGGTCTAGGTCGAGGCAAGTCGAGCCAACTTATTGAGTCATGAGCGGGCGACCAGGCTGAAGGTGCTGACAATTCCAACCGAAAAGCTTTTATCATCAATAGATCGTCTTCGTCTGTGGTAGAAGGCCTTCAAATATTTCGCGAGGTTTCTCGGCTTCTTTCTTGTACGCATTCTCTGAGGTTCGCAGGTCGTACATTTTCATCACGCTAGCGCACCGCATCAGTGTGAATCTCTATCAGCTTGAAGATACGTTGGCGTTCTTGGTGCAACAGCAGGGCCAGCTCCTCAAACTCGTTTTCGTAGAGGGCGAGCTGGTGGTGGCATGTTTGGAGCGGCGTCGGACAATCGAGCCAGTTGCCGGTGTTTCGATATCGGGGATCCACAGAAGGCCCCTTGCTGTGCACTGTTTGAATGCGCAGTGATTGAGGGGCGGTACGTTGGCGGGCGGGAGGCGACAAGCTGCCGGCCACTGAACTCCGCAGCGAAAAATCGAATTCTTGAATTTCGTGGCTTGTAGCCGCTTAAAAATCAGTAGCTTGCGGCGCCTAAATAGTGCTAACCTATTGATCTACTTAGCTTTGTAGCGTGGATTGCAAATCCACCTACGCCGGTTCGATTCCGACCTCGGCCTCCACTATAAACAAGCTCCGTAGATCCATGATTTACGGAGCTTTTTTATTTGCACTGCGTTGCAAGATTTAGTCTTGAAATACGGCCAATGCAAACTTGCTTCGCCGGGAAGTGATGTATATATTTCCCGCTCTGCTGTTCAAGGTTGGATCCTTTCAGGATTGCGACTATGTAGCGGAGCAGAGCAGAGCAGAGCAGAGCAGAGCAGAGCAGCACCGCGCTACCGCCCGAATGGCGAAACTGGTAGACGCATGGGACTTAAAATCCCCCGCTCGTAAGGGCGTGCCGGTTCGATTCCGGCTTCGGGCACCATGAATATCAAAGGCCTGCATGAGTTTTCTCATGCGGGCCTTTTTTTGTGCCTTTTTTATGTGGGGCTAAACGAACGCCTGCCCGCTAAAACCCCGAGGCAAGCGCTGAAGGCCGGCCATTGCGGTCAGGTGCTCGACCCATTCTGCACGCCAGTTTGTTTGACTGTGCGTGGCTTTCGCCTGGCGGGCCATTCTGCGCGCTGCGTTGCGCTGATCCTTTCTTGCTTGTTTGTAGGCGTCGGTATTACGGCAACTGCGGCATTTCACACGATTGAGCTCTCGGCTTGCCGACAGTTGGTTGCCTTTGTGACCACAGGCCAGATGCCCGTCGACGTTGAAATGGATGACCATAACTGTCTCCTTTGCGACGTGTATTAGTTGTGACAACTCAAGCACCACGCCGTTCTGTGGTTGGGCGCAGACAAAAAAACACCCGCATGGGGAGCGGGTGAGAAAGTCGTTTTGCAAAGGAGTGCTGTCACTGTAGACGCGCAGATGTGGTCATTACGTGAAAAAGCAATAGCTGGAAAAATAAACGTACTGTGCACGCGAGCGCGGTGACCCGTGCATCAGTCACCGCTTATGAGGCAAATCCTGAGACCGTGGTGAATTCGACGTCATCTGAACCGAGGCAGTGGCCGATCGACAGGTTTGAGCGCAGACAGCGTATTGCGAATCAGCGGAGCATCCTTCTCGATATCGTTCAGCCGGTCACGGATGCGCAGGGCGGTCGGGTGTCCGCCTTGGTGATCGACCCAGTCGGCGATCTCTTTGCAGGCGGCCGCGAGCCGCGCTTGCCGAGCGTCGAGCAGGGTGAGGAGGGTGGTGATGGACTCTTTTTCGGACATGGAACACCTCCGTTCAATGAAACCTGAGCTGCAGCAAAAAGCCCGCGTGTTGCGAGCCTTCTGCCGTGGGGTGCTGCTCCTTCAGCTGGTTTCAGTATAGACCCGCTTCTGATCGGCATCAGCCGGACGATTCGCGGGCTGGTAGTAGGGAACTGACTGCGTTGAGACGCTTGCATTCGCGCTTGGCGTCCTCTTCCAGGTCGTAGCCATCGCCGATGAAACCGCCCGTGCGCGTGTCACAGATGCGAAACCAGCCAATGGCTTCGGCGGGATCATGATGGCTGTCACCGGCGCGTCGACCGTGAATAATGATCTTGTTGCAACGCTTCACGACGAAAATGTCTTCCATGGCGTCACCGCAGCTGATTCGTGTCAGATCAACTATAGAAGCCCCCGGCAATCGTGCAAAAAATAGACAGCTCAGCTCGTCGGTTGCCATTGCCAGCCTTCGGGGTGCCAGATCAGGTGATGGCTTGGGTTTAATGCCTGAAGAAACGCTTGATCGTGGGAAACCGCGACAATCGCACCGGGAAATGTCTGCAAGGCGTGTTCGAACGCTTGTACCGACTCCAGGTCCAGATGATTGGTGGGTTCATCCAGCAACAGCAATTGCGCAGGCGTCTGACACCACAATGCCAACGCGAGGGCGGCTTTCAGGCGTTCACCGCCACTCAGTGAAGCACATGGCCGAGTAGCGCGTAGCGCGTTCAGTTGCAGGTGTGCGAGGGAACTGCGTAACGTGCCTTCGCTTAGCGGCGTCTGCTGTGCCTGCAATTGTTCGACAACGGATGTGTGGTAATCCAGCCGTTTCAGCTGTTGATCGAGAAAGGCAAAAGGTACATGCGTGATGCATTCGCCACTCACGGGCGCCAACTCGCCAGCCAGTAATTTCAACAGCGTTGATTTGCCACATCCGTTGGGGCCGTGGACAGCGATGCGCATCGGCCCCCGAATGGCGAGATCAAGCCGACGTGTGGGCGCATCTACCGGCAACCATGGCAAGCACGCGTCGTTCAGCGTGCACACCCGGCGATGACTCGGAACCATGCTCCCCGGCAAATTGATCAGTACGTCGTCGTCCGGCAGAACGTTGGCGTACGCCTCACGAACGCGTTCATCCAGATCGAGCTTACGTGCCTGATGGCCAATCCTTACGTGTCCCATGATGTCTCGCGCCGCCGCTTTTATCGCTGCACGCTCGAAGCCTGAAACGTTGGCGGTCTGTGCATTGCGACGGCTGCCGGCCGCATGGCGCTGGATCGTGTCGTGTTCGCGCTGCAGCCGCGTGCGTTGACGCTGACGTTCATTACGAGCCTGATCGAGTTGTGCATGGGCTGCCTGTTGCTGTATTCGGCGCTGCTCTGTGAAGTCCGAGAATCTTCCGCTGAAAACGCGTGCTCCATCAGGCGAGAGTTCGACGATTCGCTGCACCCGCTCCAGCAATTGCCGGTCGTGACTGACGATGATCAATCCGCCATGCCAACGTTCAAGCGTACTCATCAGCCATTGTCGACCGGCACCGTCGAGGTGATTGGTTGGTTCGTCGAGCACCAGCAATGGCGCCTGACTCAGCAGCGCGCCGATCAGGGCAATTCTGGCTTGCTGGCCACCACTGAGATTTTCGGTGAGGTCCGTAGTGGTGATGTCGGTCAGCCCCGCCTCATCAAGCATTTGGCGCAAGCGTTCCGTCAGATCCCAGCGTTCGCCGATAAGGTCGAAATCGCCGGCAGCGGCACAACCGAGCTTTAGCCGCTCCAATGCGCTGAGTGCCGACGCCGTGCCCGTCGCTTCGGCCACGGTTTGCCCTGTTTCAGTGATGAAAGTCTGCTCGACGTAGTGCGCGGCCCCAGCGCGAGCCAAGGCGCCGGAGGTGGGCTGTAACTGCCCGGCAATCAGGCGTGCGAGCACGCTTTTGCCAACACCGTTGCGTCCGATGATCGCGGTCGGTTGATCATCGAAAGTCAGGTTCAGGTTTTCAAACAGTGTTGCGCCGTTGGCGAACTGAAAACCCAGTTGATTGAGGGAAACGAGCGCGGGTGTACGCGAGACGTGAGTCATCGGCACCTCCAGAAAATGTCGTGAAAACTGACAAACGCCGAGAACGGCGTGTCGCGATTACATTTTTAGAGGACTGGATTGTTCACTTCTGCGGTCGTCCGGAGGTGGGGAAGGTGGCTAGCCTAGATGACGCTGTACGGCGGATCAAGAGGCGTCGGTCATTTCCAGCATTCGCTCGAGAAACATCGCCAACGCCACTTCCTCGGCGCGCAGGCCTTTGCGCACACGCGGACGAGGTAGCTCAGCGAGGGCGCCGAGCATGAATTTCTCCACTACGGCGGGGTGGATATAGCACTTGCGGCACACCGCCGGAGTGTTGCCCAACTGTTTGGCGACGCCTTTGACCATCTCCACCACATGCCGTTTGGCCTCGGCCTCGGACTCCCATTGCAATTCGCGCAACACCGAAAGGGCCAGAGCGCTGCCCGCCCAGGTGCGGTAATCCTTGGCGGTGAAGTCGGCGCCGGTGAGGGTTTGCAGGTAGGCGTTGACGTCGGAAGAACTGACGGTGTGCCGCTCACCGTTTTCATCCAGATACTGAAACAGGTTCTGGCCGGGAATTTCCAGACAACGCTTGATGATGCGCGCCAAGCGTCGATCCTTGACGGTGATCTGGTGTTCGATACCGCTTTTGCCACGAAACTGGAACAGGATCGCACTGCCGTTGACCTCGACATGTCGGCTGCGCAGGGTGGTCAGGCCATAGGAGCGATTGTCCCGGGCGTATTGTGTATTGCCGACCCGGATCAGCGTGGCATCGAGCAGGGTGATCACCGTGGCCATGACTTTGTCGCGACTGAAACCGGGCGCGGCCAATAGCGCTTCCAGTTGCTTGCGCAGCTTCGGCAGGGCCAGGCCAAATTCACGCAGGCGTGAATACTTGTCGGCATCGCGCACTTCGCGCCAACGCACGTGATAACGATATTGCTTGCGGCCACGGGCATCACGGCCGGTGGCTTGCAAATGACCACGCGGGTCGCGGCAGATCCATACATCGGTATACGCCGGCGGCACGGCGAGGGCATTGATGCGTTTGATCTCGTCCGGGTCGCTGATGCGCTGGCCTGACGGTTCGAAATAAACGAACTTGCCGCGCAGTTTCCTGCGGGTGATACCGGGCTGGGTGTCGTCGACGTAATGCAGGTCGGAGGGCAGTTCAGCAATCAGCTCGGTGTCGGGCATGGCGTTTTCCTTGGAGGACGCGGTCTGTAAAGCGATTGACCGCACGCTGTTGCCGTGGTGCCGAATGATTTAGGCGAGGACTGCGACCGCTTTGATCTGCGCCCATAAATGCTGGCCCGGATGCACGCCCAACTGGTCCCGGGAGTAGCGTGTGATGCGCGCGAGCAGCGGAGTGCCGCCAGCATCGAGACGAATCAGTACGTGGGCGGCGTTGTCGGCCGATTGTTCGCTGACCACCGTCACCGGCAGTCGATTAAGGATGCTGCTGAACTCGCTGTTCTGCAGACTCAGGCTGATATCCCGCGCGTGGACTTTGCAGCGCAGGGCCTGCCCCAGCGCCATTGGCGCATGCGTCACGCGGATGTTCATCTCGGTGGCCGGCAATTGCAGGCTCAGCAGTTGATATTGCGCATCGTAGGCGCTGACCTGGCCCTCAATGATCACGCCGGCGTCATCGCCCATTGCCATCGGCAGGTCAAGGCGTGCGAGGGTTTCACCAATCGG
This sequence comes from Pseudomonas sp. AC169, assembly GCF_979258515.1. Classification (NCBI taxonomy): domain Bacteria; kingdom Pseudomonadati; phylum Pseudomonadota; class Gammaproteobacteria; order Pseudomonadales; family Pseudomonadaceae; genus Pseudomonas; species Pseudomonas sp. AC169. The sequence continues at coordinate 5,617,940 of NZ_OZ409866.1, forward strand.
GCCGCTGGCCAGCGCTTTGCCTTCGCTGAGCAGGACCAGGTGATCGGCCAGTTGCGCTACTTCATCCTGGGCATGACTGACGTACAGCACCGGAATGTCCAGTTCGTCGTGCAGGCGTTGCAGGTACGGCAGGATTTCACTTTTGCGCTGGCTATCGAGAGCGGCCAGTGGTTCGTCCATCAACAGCAGTTTCGGGCTGGTCAGCAGCGCACGGGCGATGCCGACACGCTGACGTTCGCCGCCGGACAAATGCTGAGGATGACGCTCAAGCAAATGGCCGATCCCCAAAAGTTCGGTGGCCTGCGCCATGTCGACCCGACGCTGAGACTTGGCGATGCGCTTGAGGCCGAATTGCAGATTGGCCATTACCGATAGGTGCGCAAACAGGCTGGCTTCCTGAAACACATAGCCGAGTGCACGTTTGTGTGGCGCGACGAAAACGCCGTTGTCGCTGTCCTGCCAGACTTCATCGTTGATCTGGATAAAGCCCTGTTCCGTGCGCTCAAGTCCGGCGATACAGCGCAGGCAGGTGGTTTTACCCGAACCGGAGTGCCCATAAAGTGCAGTCACGCCACGGCCGGGCAAGTGCAGATCGACATCGAGGCGGAAGCCCGTATAGGCCAGTTTCAAACGTACATCAATCATCGATCAGCTCCAGCCTGCGCGAGTCTTGCGGCTGGAGTACAACGCCAGCAACACCAGAAACGAGAACACCAGCATTGCCCCGGCGAGCCAGTGAGCCTGCGCGTATTCCATCGCTTCGACGTGGTCGTAGATCTGCACGGAAACCACGCGGGTCTTGTCGGGAATGTTGCCGCCGATCATCAGCACCACGCCAAATTCACCGACGGTATGCGCGAAGCCGAGGATCGCCGCCGTGATAAAGCCGGGGCGAGCCAGTGGCAGAATTACGCTGAAAAACGTGTCCCACGGATTGGCGCGCAGGGTCGCGGCCACTTCCAGTGGACGGGTGCCGATCGCCGAGAAGGCGTTTTGCAACGGTTGCACCACGAACGGCATGGAATAGATCACCGAACCGATCACCAGCCCGGTGAAGCTGAACGTCAAAGTGCCCAGCCCCAGCCATTGGGTGAACTGGCCGAGAAAGCCGTGCGGGCCCATCATCAATAGCAGATAGAAACCGATCACGGTCGGTGGCAATACAAGGGGCAGGGCGACGATTGCCCCGATCGGGCCGCGCAACCACGAACGGGTGCGCGACAGCCACAGGGCAATCGGAGTGCCGATCACCAGCAGAATCGCGGTGGTCAGGGACGCCAGTTTCAGGGTCAGCCAGATCGCCGCGAAATCGGCACTCGTCAGCGACATTTTAGAGCTGGTAACCGTAGGACTTGATCACCGCAGCGGCTTTCGGGCCTTTGAGGTATTCAACCAGTGCTTTGGCGGCGGCATTGTCTTTACCTTTGTTCAGAATGACTGCGTCCTGTTTGATCGGATCATGCATGCTCGCAGGGACAATCCACGCCGAACCGCTGCTGACTTTGCCATCCTTGTAGATCTGCGACAGGGCGACAAAACCCAACTCCGCGTTGCCGGTCGAGACAAATTGGTAAGCCTGTGTGATGTTCTGGCCTTCAACGATCTTGGCTTTGGTGGCTTCGGTCAGTTTGAGTTTTTCCAGCACTTGCGTGGCTGCCAGGCCGTATGGCGCAGCTTTCGGGTTGGCAATGGACAGGTGCTGGTACTCGTTCTTTTTCAGAATCTCGCCTTTGGCATCGACATAACCTTCTTTCGCCGACCACAGCGCCAGAGTGCCAATGGCGTAGGTGAAGCGCGAACCCTTGACGGTGTCGCCTTCTTTTTCGAGTTTTTCCGGGGTGGTGTCGTCAGCGGAGAGGAACACTTCGAACGGCGCGCCATTCTTGATCTGGGTGTAGAACTGGCCAGTGGCGCCATAGGCTGCAACCAGTTTGTGCCCGGTGTCTTTTTCGAAATCGGCAGCGATGGCCTGGATTGGCGCGGTGAAATTGGCCGCAACAGCCACCTGCACTTCATCAGCCTGCACAGAGCCGATGGCGAAAACCGCGAGCAAAGAGGCCAGGCAGGTAGGGGCAAAACGTGAGGCACGAATGGTCATGTAACAGCTCCGTTGTTGGCTAATGCAGAGGGCAGCTATTGTTGGAGGTGGACTGCGCCGATGCGGGGTGATTCGCTATATAGCGGAATATATAGCGAAATGCCGCCAAACAGGAAGTGTTGGTTAATACCAGTGAGAGGACGCCTGAATTTTCGCGCTGTGCCGCTTCAATGGCCAGTGAGTTTTGCCAGTGCGCCGTCGGCCAATTGTCGGGTCAGTTCAGCGCTACCGAGGTCTTTGCCCAAGGTGAAGGCCTGACCAGCCCAGAGATTGGCAAACTCTGCTTCGTTGATCGCTCGCAAAGGCATCAGCGCACCCCCGGCCAAGGGAAACGCCGGTGCTTTCAGCGACATCGGCCCCAGTTCACGCATCACGCGGTTGAGAATGCCCCGTGCCGGACGTCCGGTGAAAATATTGGTGATCGCCGTTTCGCTTTCCTTGGCGGTGCGCAGCGCCTTGTGATGAGAGGCGCTGACTTTCGCTTCTGGCGTGAACAGGTAGGCCGTGCCGACCTGTACCGCCGATGCGCCCAATACAAACGCTGCCGCCACGCCACGTGCATCGGCAATGGCCCCGGCGGCAATCACCGGCACTTTCACCGCATCGACTACCTGCGGCACCAAGGCAAACGTGCCGACCTGACTGCTCAGGTCATCGCTGAGAAACATGCCGCGATGGCCGCCGGCCTCGTAACCCATTGCGATAATCGCGTCGCAGCCGTGCTGTTCCAGCCAGATCGCTTCATCGACAGTGGTGGCCGAGGAGAGAATTTTCGCCCCGGTTGCCTTGACCCGATCGAGCAGAGATTTCTCTGGCAGACCGAAATGGAAGCTCACGACTTCAGGTCGAAACTCCTCCAGCACTTCGCAGGCCGCCGCATCGAACGGTGCCCGATTCGACACCGGTGTCGGCGCATTGAAATCCACGCCCAGTTCCCGGTAATACGGTTCCAGCAGATGCTTCCAGTCATGCGCGCGTTGCTCATCGGCCACCGGAGGCTGATGGCAGAAGAGGTTCACGTTGAAGGGTTTATTGGTGTGTTGGCGAATGGTTTTCAGCTCTTCGCGCAATTGCTCGATGCTCAGCATGGCCGCCGGCATTGAACCCAAGCCACCGGCGTTGCACACGGCGATGACCATGGACGAATTCGTCGCACCGGCCATCGGGCCCTGGATGATCGGCAACTCGATGCCGAGCAGATCAAGAATGCGGGTGTCTGGCCATTGGCTCATTAGGGCGGTTCTCCGAACGATGTAGCGGGCAGGGTGGCAGGACCGGTTTTAGCAGCAAAACCGGATTCCGAGCCAGTTCGAAATTCAGAACAACCCGTGCAGTTTTTCAGCGTCGATGAAAACCGCCACCACCGCCGCCAAACGAGTGATTCATGAATTGCGAGGAGTTATGAAAGTTGTTGGTGCGCTGGTTGCCGAAGTTGCGCGCGGCGGATTCACGGTTGAGGTTCTGCAACTGCGCATTGTTATTGATCGGCGCAGTGCGAGTCGCGCCGCCCCCGACCATCGATTGCCAGCCATTGTCGGTCTTCTTGTACACGTTGCCGTCGTGGCCTGCATAAACGTTGTCACCCACGCGCGCCGCGCCGCCATTACGCCCGCGAACGCCGCCATATTGAGTGGTGTTGCCGGTGTTGGGGTTATACACGGCGCCCCGATTGGCGGTGACTTGCGTACCATTGCGCGCGTTGCCGGCGGTGACGCGTTCACCGGCAATGGCGCCGCCGTTCGGTCCGACTGCCACGCCGCTGCGTCCGGCAGCATAATTACCGGTGTAGACGTTATGCACGGCCCCGCGTTGACCGGCAGCCGCGACGCCAGTGCGGGAGTTGTAGGAAGAACCAACCTGACCGGCCCAGCGATTGCCAGTCCAGGCGTTGTAGCCTGCGCCATAGCGGCTGACCGTGGCCCGGTCACCCCACTGATGATAAATGTTGCCGGTGGTGCCAGCCCAGCCACCGGGGCCCCAGGCCACTGCGCCACCGCGATAGCCGTAAGCCGCACCACCCCAGGCCAATGGCGCCGGATACAGGTGCGGGCCCCAGGCGTAACCCCAACCGTAATTACCCCACCACGGGTAGGCGCCCCAGCCCCAGCCCATCGCCACGGTGCTGCCGCCCCAGCTCCAGCCAAAACCGAAACCGAAGGTCCAGCCCGTCCACGGCGTATAGCGGATGGCGACGCCGAAACCGTAAGTCACCGGCGGGCCATACCAGACGCTGCCGACCCAGGGCGTGTAGGGATAACCGGTGCCGTAGACCACAACGCCCGTGGCCGGATCCACATTCGAACCCTGATAACCCGGGGTGTAGCCGACCACAATCGTATCGCCACTGGACTCGTAGACTTTGACGTAGGTGAGGTAATGCATGGGCGAACTCGGCGGAATCGAATAGATCACTGCCGGCACGGAGCTGGCCACCACCCAAGGGCCGTTGACAGAGCTAGCGGTGAACCAGATGCCGTTTTCCACTGCGTACCAACTGTTGTTGTCGACACGGATGATCGGCGTTGCGCTGTTGACCACATATTGCAGCGGCGTGCTGTTGATGGCTTTGAGTTGCGGCTCGCCATCGAACTGTGGCGCGGTCATTTTTACCGCGCTTTTCTTGATCGCTGAAGTCTGTGGAATGGTCGCGGCGATGGCTGCCTCTTTGGCTTGCGGCGTGCCGGCGACCGAGGCTTTGACGTTTTCCTTTGGGCTGTCGTCGGGAATGTTGGCGAAATCTGTCGGCAGTTTGTCCGCTGGGGTAAATGTCCATGGGCCATTCATGTCAGTGGCGCGAAACCAGCGCCCGGAGATCAGCACGTAGCTGTTCTGGTCACCGATCTCCTTGAAGATGTGCCCGGTGGTATTGGTGACATACAGCAGACCCGTGCCTTGAATTGGCGACCATTGTGCCGCGCCATCAGTGACCAGCAATTCAGTGGGCGTGGTTGCGATGAAAATCTTCGGTTGTGGCGGTTTGGCCAGACTGGGGATCTTGTCTTTCGGATCGCTTTGCCCGGTCAGCAGATCGACTTGCCGGCTCTGAATGGCGGCCTGCTTGGCCTTCTCCAGATCCGCCGACGGTGTGGCGAGGCGTGTATAGGCGCCATTGATCTGGTCGGCGACCATCCAGCCATCGAAGACGTGCAGGTAATGTTTGCCTTGGGCATCTTTCAATAACAATGGGCGAGTGTTGATTACCCGCTGCAGCGCAGTACCGTCTACCGGCCTGTAGGCCGCATCGCCATCGATATAGACGAGCAGGGCGGGTACGTCGGAACTGATGATCGTCGGCGGGGTGTTTTCCAGCGGTGCGCTGTCAGCTTTCTGTTCGGCCGACAGTACGCTGACGGCCGCTTCCAGTTGATCCAGCGAAATGGTTTTCTTGCGGTTCTCGGCATCTTTTTGCAGCGCCGTTACCCATGTGGCGGCTTGACTGGCATCAGCCGGAAAATCGGCCTTGATGATTTTGTACTGATCCAGTGCGACCCAGCGCGTGGCTTTGTCGACCAGCGTATGTGCACTGAATTGCACAATGCCGTAGGTGGATTTGCCATCGGCTCCGGTGGCTTCAACGGCTGCGCGGGCATTGAGGGTGTAGCCGTCCCAACTGTCGAGTTGCGGCTGATACACCGTCAGCTTTGCCTTGCCGCTGCTGATGACTTGCGGCCAGGCCGGCTCGCTCGGAGCCTCGGCGGCAGGCGCGGCCCAGGCACTGCCGAATGCCAGCAGGCACAGGATCAAACTCATGAAGAGCGAGCGCGGGTAAGACATTGTCAGCTCCATCGACAGGCCTGTTTCTGAAGGAATAACGGCGAAACCACGACCGTCGAAAAAGCATAGCCGCCCGCCATGGAAATACCCGGCGGATTCACCGATTGGCGCAAAGTCGAATGTGGCAGGGTGTTGCGATGTGGTATTTCAAGGCACGACATTCTGAAAACCAGTCATGCGAGGCAGTCATGTTCAACGCCATTGTGATCGACAAAGACGACAGCGGTTATCGCGCCAACCTGCAACAGGTCAACGAAGAGCAATTGCCCCAAGGCGATGTCACCGTGGCTGTTGCGTACAGCACGCTGAACTTCAAGGATGGCCTGGCGATTACCGGTAGCAGTCCGGTGGTGCGCCAGTTTCCGATGGTGCCGGGGATCGACCTGGCGGGCACCGTAGAAAGCAGTTCGCACCCCGACTATAAGGTGGGTGATCAGGTGGTGCTCAATGGCTGGGGTGTCGGCGAGAATCACTGGGGCGGTCTGGCGCAGAAGGCGCGGCTGAATGGTGACTGGCTGATTCCATTGCCCAAAGCCTTTACGGCGGCACAAGCCATGGCGATCGGTACCGCCGGTTACACGGCGATGCTGTGCATTCTGGCGCTGGAGCGCAATGGTGTGACGCCAGAACAGGGTGAGGTGCTGGTCACAGGTGCCAATGGCGGCGTCGGCAGTTTTGCCATCGCCCTGCTGAGCAAGCTTGGTTATCGCGTCGTCGCGTCCACCGGCCGGGTTTCCGAGCATGAATATCTGCAGCAGTTGGGTGCAGGCGAAATCATCGATCGCGCGACCTTGTCAGCGCCCGGCAAGCCGCTGGCCAAGGAGCGCTGGGCAGCGGTGATCGATTCGGTGGGCAGTCATACGCTGGCCAATGCCTGCGCGAGCACTCGCTCCGAAGGCACCGTTGCCGCCTGTGGTCTGGCCCAGGGTATGGACTTCCCGGCTTCGGTGGCGCCGTTCATTTTGCGTGGCGTGACCCTCGCCGGTATCAACAGCGTGACCCAGCCCAAGGCGCGCCGTCTGGAAGCCTGGGATCGTCTGGCCAAGGACCTGGATTTCTCCTTGCTGGCCTTGATCAGCCATGAAATCGGCCTGAGTGAAGCCATCGACGCGGCGCCAAAATTGCTCGCCGGGCAACTTCGCGGACGGGTTGTGGTGGACGTCAATCGCTAAGGTTGCGTCTCGCGCCCAAGCAACTGACGCTTGCGCTCCACGCCCCAGCGATAGCCCGAAAGATTGCCATCGCTGCGCACCACGCGGTGGCAAGGGATCGCTACCGCCAGGCGGTTGGCTCCACAAGCCTGTGCCACCGCACGCATGGACGTCGGTGCGCCGATTCGTTGAGCTATCTCGGCGTAACTCGCGGTATGACCCGCCGGGATCTCCCGCAGCGCCTGCCATACGCGTTCCTGAAACGCAGTACCGCGAACGTCCAGTGGTAGATCCAGGCCAAGCGCCGGGGCTTCGATAAACCCTACAACCTTGGCAATCAGTTGCTCGAAGCCGACATCGGCGCCGATCAGGTTGGCCTGGCGAAACTGATCCTGCAGATCGCACACCAGTTGATGCGGTTCGTCACCCAACAGAATCGCACACACGCCGCGCTCGCTTTGCGCCACCAGAATCGCTCCGAGCGAGCATTGGCCTACGGCGAAGCGGATGTCGTTGTTCTTCCCGGCCGCGCGATAGTCACCAGGTTTCATGCCCAGCAAGTGATCCGCTGATTCATAGAAACGGCTGTTGGAATTGAAACCCGCGTCGTACAGCGCATCCGTCACCGAGCCGCCGTCTGCCAGGCGCTCACGGACTTTGCGCGAGCGATGGGCCGACGCGTAGCCTTTTGGCGTCAACCCCGTCGCGGCTTTGAATACGCGATGGAAGTGAAACGGACTCAGGCCGGCGGTTTCCGCCAGTTCATTCAGTGCCGGCGGGGTTTCGGCGGATTCGATGTGGCGGCAGGCTATGGCGACAGTCGCGGCGTGCTGCGCGGCGACATCACTCTGATCCTTGCTGGCACGCTTGCTCGGCCGATAGCCTGCAGCCTCGGCCTGCTCCGCAGTATCGAAAAACTCCACATTCTGCGGTTTCGGCAAGCGTGACAGGCTGCTCGGACGGCAGTAGATGCCGGTGGTTTTCACTGCGTAAACAAATTGCCCGTCCGCCCGTGAGTCCCGCGCAACTACAGCGGCCCAGCGTGGATCGTTTTCGGTGTTGAAGGGGGTCGAAAGCGTTTTCATGAGGGTTGTCCGTTGACCTGTTTGATTCAGGTTAACCAGCGTCGCAGGGCGCAACACTCCGAGCCTTGCGGTCAAATTTTTTGCAGATTATCCGGCCACGCGAAAGGTCAGATTGATCCGCCGTTCACCGAGACGCGGGTGGCACCCCTGCTTGATCGGCAACACTCCGTGATAACGCAAGCGATCAACGCCGCCCCAGACCACCATGTCGCCATGCAGCAAGGCAATGCGCTGGCTCTTGTCGCTGCGATTGAAACCGCCGAAGAGGAACATGGCCGGCAACCCGAGTGACAGCGAAACGATCGGCGCGCTGTAGGCGTTTTCGTCTTTATCCTGATGCAATGACATCTTCGCGCCGGGGACATAACAGTTGATCAGGCAGGAATCGGCGTTGAAGTCAGCAAATCCGGCTTGCGCCGCTGCCGAGTGCGCCAGCGCCGAGAAGACGTCCGGCATCGCCAGCCATGGCAAACCACTGAGCGGATCGACGCCTGAATAACGGTAACCATAGCGATCAGTGATCCAGCCCAAGCTGCCGCAACTGCTGGTACCTACCGACATGCGGAACCCGCCCGGCGTGACCATGTGGCGCAAGGGTGCGGCGGCAAGAATTGCATCGAGTGCCGGCAGAATCTGTTCGACCAGCGGCAGGGCGAATCCATGCAGCACCCACGATTGTTCGCCAATCTGCTCGGCACGCGGGCGTTGTTCGGGTTCATGATCGGCGAACAGATCGAATGTGTTCGGTTGCATGGCGGTCAGGTGGCGTCGTGAAAGATGATGCCTAGGGTATGCCTTTTTCCACTGTGTAGGCGACTGACGCCGTGACGCAGGGTCACTCCTTGACTCACGGTCGAAGCAGTCAGTCCGGGTCAGTCCTCGCGACAGAACATTTCGCCCCTTGCGGCCGAATTCTCTGCCGCGTCTTACAGTGCTTTGCTGACAGCGATTTCGCTGATCACGTCTGCCTGGTCGTGAAGCTTGTCCAGTTCAGCCTTGGCTTCTTCTTCAGTGCCGTTTACCAGCTGCGCGAATTCGAAGCGGCGTTCACCGTTGAGTTTGTACTTGATGACGTACTTGGTTGTTTGGGCCACGGTCATGCATTCCTTTCTGGTTGGACGGCGTGTCTCAGCTGAGTTTGGTGCTGGAGCGACGGATGATCTTGATCGAATGGGTCAGCGTCGGTTTGCGCGTGACGCTGATCGGCCGGCGGTTGACGGTGTCGATGGTGATGTTCCAGAAACCGGTGCTCGGCGCGGTGATACGGGCCGGGAAGGTGTCGAAGGCGCCGCCATGATAGGTGTGACGGCCGCCATTCTTGAAGCTGCGGAAGTTGGCGTCGTTCATCAAGCGGATGTTGCACATTTGCGAGCATTGGATGACGACGATGTCGTCTTCGTTGAGGTGTTCGCGCTGGTGAATGAATTTCATGGGCGCCTCCAGAAGGGCTTTTTCTACAAAATCAAAACGATAGCTTGTAATTGCGCGCAGTTTATCAGCCCGCACGGGTTATTATCTGGCCGTCGGGCGTTGGTTTGACAATTTTGAACAGATATTCGCAATTGGATGCGGGTTAAATGCAGAAGGCCCCGGAGAAAAACAGCATTTGTGCTGTCGGACGGTCTTTAACGGAGGTTTTGTATGAAGTGGGGTGTGGTGTGTCTGCCATTGATTCTGGCTGTGGGTGGTTGCGCGAATGTTTCCGAAATCAATGAAACGCTGCCGACCATGAGCGTGATCTCCGGCAAGAAACCCCATGAATATGCCCAGTGTCTGGCCGAAAAGCTGGCAGACAGTCGCGGCGCGCTGCAAGTGCAGCCGCACAAGGACGGGGTTCAGGTGATCGTGCCGGGGAAGCTTTCCACTGGCGCGGCGGCAGTATTTGATATCGAGGATCGCTCCGGCGGCAGCAGCATTAAATTGCATGAGCGCATGTCGAATGTGCCGGTGCGTCCCCGTGACGTGCAAAAGGCGGCCAATGCGTGTATTTCCGGCTGATAGACTGACAGTCATCAGCACCAATGCCGTCGCAGTCATGCTGTGACGGCATTTTCATTTCTGGAGTCGCGATGAAGCGAGAGCAAGTACGGGAGCGCCACGTAGAGGGCCTGATCTCTGCCACCCATGTCATCCAGAACCCGGCGAATCCGGGTGAGTGGATCGTGTTTTTCAAGAAGAGCGCCGGGCGCAGCTACTTTCTGGTCGACGATAACGACGAAGTCGAATCCTTCAACCGTCTCGACGATCTGATCGAAGTCGTGCGCGGACTCGGAATCAAATTCGCCGAAATTCATATGTAGAGTCTATTTGCAGACCACGACAACGCTGCGGTTCTTGTAGTTACCGACATCAACGCCCAGGGTTTTGTCGCTTTCCTTGGGCTGAGGCGTGCCATCCGTGCCAACGATGCGATAGCCAGTGCCCGCGCAGGACGCATCGGCTTTTTCATAGCAGGTCGCCCAGGAGTTGGCTTCGCCGGAGCAATCGATCGACAGCCCCTGTTCGCCGTTGTTCAGGTACGTGGGTTGAGAGGTGGCACAGCCGGCCAGTGCCAATACCGCAATCAGTGGCAGGAATTTTTTCAGGGTCATGTTCATGGTCTTCAGCGAGGGGGACTAGACGCTCTGACAGCGCCGGTGTGAAAAGGTTATAGCGTTTGGCCACTTGTTTGTCAGCGGGCACAAAAAAGCCCTGCACAAGGGCAGGGCTGGGGCGTGTCGGGACTGATCAGTCCTGATCTTTGCCACGGCGTTTTGCCGATGCCGGAGTGTCTGTGAACACTGCGGCTACATCGGTCGCCATTTGCTCGCTGTCGAAAGGCCCGGCGATGTGTTCGCCATTGGTGGTGGTCAGCGTCCACTTGCCGTCTTTCTTGTCGATCACATACCCGTTGATGATTTTTACCGCGGCCATCTATCTGTCTCGTTCGCTGGTTCAAAGGCGCCATGATACCGCCAAATGCTGGCATTGGGGGGCGATGAGCGTATGGTAATCCGGATTGTCGACAGCTATGAGCTACGCTGATCTGGCTGCGTCAGGATGCCGATGGAACTATCGGCGAGAATATTTCTCTATGTTGGCATCGGTTAGCCAGTGCGGGGCATTGTAAGGTGCACGCCGCCTGATTAGACTGCGCCGAAACTCGTACACACAGCCTTTTCAAGGACTTATATGATCAAGAAATGCTTGTTCCCAGCAGCCGGTTACGGTACTCGCTTCCTGCCAGCGACTAAAGCCATGCCTAAAGAAATGCTGCCGGTGGTAAACAAGCCACTGATCCAGTACGGCGTTGAAGAAGCTCTGGACGCTGGTCTGACGGAAATCTCCATCGTCACCGGTCGTGGCAAGCGTGCTCTGGAAGACCACTTCGACATCAGCTACGAGCTGGAAAACCAGATCAAAGGCACCGACAAAGAGAAATACCTGGTCGGTATCCGTAAGCTGCTCGACGAGTGCTCGTTCTCCTACACCCGTCAGACCGAAATGAAAGGCCTGGGCCACGCAATCCTGACCGGTCGCCCGCTGATCGGTGACGAACCGTTCGCCGTGGTTCTGGCGGACGACCTGTGCGTTAACCTTGAAGGCGACGGCGTACTGACCCAAATGGTCAAACTGTACAAACAGTTCCGCTGCTCGATCATCGCCATCCAGGAAGTCGACCCGCAGGAAACCAGCAAGTACGGCGTCATCGCTGGTGAAATGATCCGCGACGACATCTATCGCGTTCACAGCATGGTCGAGAAGCCAAAGCCGGAAGACGCGCCGTCGAACCTGGCGATCATCGGTCGTTACATCCTGACCCCTGACATCTTCGACCTGATCGAACAAACCGAACCAGGCAAGGGCGGCGAAATCCAGATCACCGACGCCCTGATGAAGCAAGCCCAGAACGGCTGCGTCATGGCGTACAAGTTCAAAGGCAAGCGTTTCGACTGCGGTGGTGCTGAAGGCTACATCGAAGCGACCAACTTCTGCTTTGAGAACTTCTACAAGACTGGCAAGGCTTACTAAGAGCGCTTGATCGGTTTGCAAGAAAAACCCGCTTCGGCGGGTTTTTTCATTTTGCGCCCCCATATGACTGGCAGTGCTTGCCCAATGGGTGGCTGCAGGTATGCTGATCCCCTGCCGAGGAGATAGAAATGGCCTACGATTTTGACCTTTATGTGATTGGTGCCGGTTCCGGCGGTGTGCGCGCTGCGCGTTTTGCGGCCGGTTTTGGTGCGAAAGTGGCGGTGGCCGAGAGCCGTTATCTGGGCGGGACCTGTGTCAACGTCGGTTGCGTGCCGAAGAAGCTGTTGGTGTACGGCGCGCATTTTGCCGAAGACTTTGAGCAGGCATCCGGTTTTGGCTGGAGTCTGGGTGAAGCGAATTTCGACTGGGCGACGCTGATCGCCAACAAGGATCGCGAGATCAATCGCCTCAATGGCATTTATCGCAATCTGCTGGTCAACAGCGGCGTGATCTTGCATGAAGCGCACGCGAAGATCGTTGGCCCGCATGAAGTCGAAGTGAATGGCGAGCGCTTTACCGCGAAGAACATTCTGATTGCCACCGGTGGCTGGCCGCAGATTCCGGAGATTCCGGGGCGCGAACACGCGATCGGTTCGAATGAGGCGTTTTTCCTCAAAGAGCTTCCGAAGCGTGTGCTGGTGGTTGGCGGCGGTTATATCGCGGTCGAGTTTGCCGGGATTTTCCATGGTCTTGGCGCTAACACCACGCTGCTGTATCGCGGTGATCTGTTCCTGCGCGGCTTCGATGGTTCGGTGCGCAAGCATTTGCAGGAAGAGCTGACCAAGCGTGGTCTGGATCTGCAGTTCAATGCCGACATCGCGCGTATCGACAAACAGGCCAATGGCAGCCTGAAAGCCACGCTTAAAGATGGTCGAGAGCTGGAGGCGGATTGCATTTTCTACGCCACTGGCCGGCGTCCGATGCTCGACAATCTGGGTCTGGAAAACACCGACGTGCAGCTCACCGACAAAGGCTTTATCAAAGTCGACGAGCAGTACCAGACCAGCGAACCATCGACTCTGGCCCTGGGCGATGTCATCGGCCGTGTGCAGCTGACGCCAGTGGCATTGGCTGAAGGTATGGCCGTGGCGCGGCGTCTGTTCAAGCCTGAGCAATACCGGCCAGTGGATTACAAGATGATCCCGACGGCGGTGTTCAGCCTGCCGAACATCGGCACGGTCGGTTTGACCGAAGAGGAAGCGCGCGAGGCTGGCCACGATGTGGTGATCTTCGAAAGCCGTTTCCGGCCGATGAAGCTGACCCTGACCGAGTGTCAGGAGAAAACCCTGATGAAGCTGGTGGTCGACGGCAAGACCGACAAAGTCCTCGGCTGCCACATGGTTGGCCCTGACGCCGGCGAGATCGTCCAGGGTCTGGCGATTGCGTTGAAGGCTGGCGCGACCAAGCGCGACTTCGACGACACGATCGGGGTACACCCGACGGCCGCCGAAGAGTTTGTGACCATGCGTACGCCGGTCGGCGCTTAAGCGTCTTTCGGTTTGGCCGAGTCTGGTGCTGCCGCAACGGCAGCCGCCAGACGCTGGCTTTCTTCCAGGCTCGCCTGAGCTTTGCTTAATTCCTTTTCCAGAGACTGATTGAGCAGCGTTTGCTCCTCGACGTTCTGCTTGAGTGTCTGGCTTTCCAGTGTGGCCACGCGCAAGCGTTCCTGGAGTAGGGTGCGCTCGCTGTCGACGCGGGTCGCTTGCTCCAGCAATTGGTCCTGACGCTGATTGCTCTGCTTGAGCTGATCTTGTAGCAGGCTCAGTTCGCGCTGGGTGCCACGGTTCTCCGTGAGCAGGCGTTCGTTGTCGCGGTGCAGTTGCGTGATTTCGTCCTGGCGAACCAGCGCACTTTGCTGCGCCTGACGCAGTTCGGCTTGAATCTGCTGCACTTGCGCTTCGTGGCGGCTCTGCTCCTGTTCGCGCTGCTCTCTGGTGGCGTTGCGGTAGTGCTCGAGCGCATCGCGAGCGTGCAGGTGTTTCTCCTCCAGCGAGCGGATCTGCTCGTCCTTGTCCTGCAAGCGCAATTCGAAATCGGCCAGTGCCTGATTGAGCCCGGCATTGCGGGTTTGTTCGGTTTGCAGCATCGAGCGCGTGTTGTTCAGCGCTTCGGACTCGCGCTCCAGTGCGGCGCCTTGAATGTCGTGGTCGTGTTCGAGCTTTTCCAGTGCCTGACGCGTCTGTTTCAGCTCCGACTCCAGTGCCTCGCGCTGTTCCTCGAACTGCTCGCGGGCCTGCTCGATGGGCTCTTGCGCCTGCTCTTTGAGGCGTTGCGCGAGGCGCGAGACAAGGGCGGTCAACTCATCATCGATCGGCTCTGCCGAAGCTTCAACCGGCTGCGCGCCGTCATCCAGTTCTTTCAGGTAACGATGGATCGTGGTTTTCGAGCCGGTGTTGCCCATTTCAATGCGTACTGCATCGATGCTCGGGTGTTCGCCACGGGCGAGGATCGCTGTGCGCGCGATCTGCACCAGTGCTTTGGTAATGCCGCCACGGGCCATGTGAACTCCTACGGTTACGTACTGTGGTACATGCCACTAAAGTACGCAGTGTACCATCTCAAAAATAAAGATAAACCTTTGATAATAAAGACGCGGGATATACTGGTATTACCCAGTGTCAGGCGGCAAAATGCTCATCTGCATCCTTGAATCAGTACGCCAGCGAGAAAACAGCCCATGAGCGATCTGGATCGCTATCTGCAAGCCGCCACCCGCGACAACACGCGCCGCAGCTACCGCGCGGCCATCGAGCATTTCGAAGTGAAGTGGGGCGGGTTTCTGCCGGCGACGGCTGATAGCGTTGCGCGTTATCTGGTGGCGCACGCTGAGGAGTTGTCGATCAATACGTTGAAGCTGCGGCTGTCGGCTCTGGCGCAGTGGCACAACAGCCAAGGGTTCGCCGATCCGACCAAGGCGCCAGTGGTGCGTAAGGTCTTCAAAGGCATTCGCGCGTTGCACCCGGCGCAGGAGAAACAGGCTGAGCCGTTGCAGTTGCAGGATTTGCAGCGCGTCATCGACTGGCTGGAACAAGAAGCGCAAACCGCAAAAGAGCAGCAGGATCGCCCGTTACTGCTCAAGGCTTACCGTGATCGAGCCTTGATCCTGCTGGGATTCTGGCGTGGCTTCCGCAGTGATGAATTGTGTCGCTTGCAAATCGAACACGTGCAGGCACACGCAGGGAAAGGCATCACCTTGTATTTGCCACGCAGCAAGGGTGATCGGGAAAATCTTGGCCAGACCTATCAAGCCCCGGCGCTGCTCAAGCTCTGCCCGGTGCAGGCCTACATCAACTGGATCACCGAAGCGGCGCTGGTGCGTGGCCCGGTTTTTCGCAGCATCGACCGCTGGGGCAATCTGAACGAGGAGGGGCTGCATGCCAACAGCATCATTCCTCTGCTGCGTCAGGCATTGCAGCGCGCCGGGATCGCCGCTGAAAACTACACCAGCCATTCCCTGCGTCGTGGCTTTGCCACCTGGGCGCATCAAAGTGGCTGGGATCTTAAATCGTTGATGAGTTATGTCGGCTGGAAAGATATGAAGTCCGCGATGCGCTATGTTGAAGCCAGCCCATTCCAGGGGATGGCTCGGATTACGGATAAACCGGCTATGTCGTAGAGATCGTTTTCTTCTATTAATACAGTCAGCTAATAGCGAAAACAAATCAGCAGCATCAGGTTTGCCAATGAGCCATCCGTCGAGTGAGTGGGTAGGATTCACCCATCAACTTCATAACCCCTGACGGAGAGTCATCAATGCCTATCATCAACAGCCAAGTAAAACCGTTCAAAGCTACCGCGTTCAAAAACGGCGACTTCGTTCAAGTCTCGGACGCTGACCTGAAAGGCAAGTGGTCGGTCGTGTTCTTCTACCCAGCCGACTTCACCTTCGTTTGCCCAACCGAGCTGGAAGACCTGGCTGACAACTACGCTGCTTTCCAGAAACTCGGCGTAGAGATCTACAGCGTTTCCACCGACACCCACTTTGCCCACGCTGCTTGGCACAACACTTCGCCAGCCATCGGCAAAATCGAATACACCATGATCGGCGACCCGACCCACGCCATCTCCCGCAACTTCGACGTGCTGATCGAAGAAGCTGGCCTGGCTGACCGTGGCACCTTCGTGATCAACCCTGAAGGCCAGATCAAAATCGTTGAACTGAACGATGGCGGCGTTGGCCGTGACGCTTCCGAGCTGCTGCGCAAGATCAAGGCCGCTCAGTACGTTGCTGCTCACCCAGGCGAAGTTTGCCCAGCCAAGTGGAAAGAAGGCGAGGCCACTCTGGCGCCGTCCCTGGACCTGGTCGGCAAGATCTAAGTCTGTGACACGCAACTCGGGGCGGATCTCCGCACCTACTTAAGTTAGCTGCAACGCCCCATAAAAATGCCCGGGCGAGATTCGCTCGGGCTTTTTTCGCCTCAAATAAAGGAAATCGCCCGTATGTTGGACGCCAATCTTAAAGCCCAGTTGAAATCGTACCTGGAACGGGTCACCCAGCCGATCGAGATCGTTGCCTCCCTCGACGACGGTGCGAAATCCCGTGAAATGCTGGAACTGCTGAAAGACGTTGCCAGTCTTTCGAGCCAAATTACTTTGATCGACAGCGGTGACGATGCGCGCAAGCCATCGTTCTCGATCAACCGCCCGGGTGCTGACATCAGTCTGCGTTTCGCCGGCATCCCGATGGGCCACGAATTTACTTCGCTGGTGCTGGCCTTGCTGCAAGTCGGCGGCCACCCATCGAAAGCCAGCGTTGAAGTGATCGAACAGATCCGCGCGCTGAAAGGCGAGTTCAGCTTCGAGACGTACTTCTCGCTGTCCTGCCAGAACTGCCCGGACGTGGTCCAGGCGCTGAACCTGATGGCCGTGCTCAATCCGAACATCCGCCACGTCGCTATCGACGGTGCGTTGTTCCAGGACGAAGTCAACGATCGCAAGATCATGGCCGTGCCGAGCATCTACTTGAACGGCGAAAACTTTGGCCAGGGCCGCATGGGCCTGGAAGAAATTCTCGCCAAACTCGATACCGGCGCCATCGAACGTCAGGCCGAGAAAATCAGCGCTAAAGAAGCCTTCGACGTGCTGGTTGTCGGCGGTGGCCCGGCCGGTGCGTCGGCAGCGATTTACGCTGCACGTAAAGGCATTCGCACTGGTGTTGCGGCCGAGCGCTTTGGCGGTCAGGTGCTCGACACCATGGCCATCGAGAACTTCATTTCCGTACAGGAAACCGAAGGGCCGAAACTGGCCACGGCGCTGGAAGAGCACGTCAAACAGTACGACGTCGACATCATGAACCTGCAGCGCGCCGATAAGCTGATCCCGGGCAAAAACGGCGAGCTGCACGAAGTCCGCTTCGCCAGCGGCGCAACCCTCAAAGCCAAGAGCGTGATCCTGGCGACCGGTGCGCGGTGGCGTGAAATGAACGTGCCGGGCGAGCAGGAATACCGCAACAAGGGCGTGGCGTACTGCCCCCACTGCGACGGTCCACTGTTCAAAGGCAAGCGTGTTGCGGTGATCGGCGGCGGTAACTCCGGCGTTGAAGCGGCCATCGACCTGGCCGGTATCGTGTCGCACGTAACGCTGCTGGAGTTCGACGTACAACTGCGCGCCGACGCCGTCTTACAGCGCAAGCTGCACAGCCTGCCGAACGTCACCGTGATCACCAGTGCACAAACCACGGAAGTCACCGGTAATGGCGAGAAGGTCAACGGGCTGCGCTACAAGGATCGCAACACTGACGAACTGCGCACTGTCGAGCTGGAAGGCATTTTTGTGCAGATCGGTTTGCTGCCGAACACTGACTGGCTGAAGGGCACCATCGAGCTGTCGCCACGGGGCGAGATCATCGTCGATAACCGCGGCGAGACTTCGGTTGCGGGTATCTTCGCTGCCGGCGACGTGACGACCGTGCCGTACAAGCAGATCGTGATTGCGGTGGGCGAGGGCGCGAAGGCTTCGCTGAGTGCTTTTGATCACTTGATCCGCACGTCGGCTCCGGCTTAAGCGTCAGGCCTGAAATGAAAAAACCCATGAGCGATCATGGGTTTTTTATTGCGCGTGAAAAGCTGCCCCTCACCCCAGCCCTCTCCCGAGGGAGAGGGAGCCGACCGAGGCGTCTGGCGCTATCCGTCGACCTGAATGACCGAGTCGATTATGGATTCAACGCCAATTGTTCAAGTCGGTGACCGAACAGGAAAAAACGCGTCGATTATGGATTCAATACCAATCGCTCAAGTCGGCGTAAATCTCCAATATCCCCCAATCAGTCCCCTCTCCCTTTGGGAGAGGGTTAGGGTGAGGGGCTTTTCAGCTTTTACAGTGGCGCGGGCTGAATGATCTCGACCCAGTAACCATCCGGGTCCTTGATGAACGCCAGGCTTTTCATACGGCCATCGGTCAGGCGCTTCTGGAAGTCGCAGCCCAGTTCTTCAAAACGCGCGCAAGCGGCAACGATGTCCGGCACCGAGATGCAGATGTGGCCAAAACCACGCGGATCGGTGTTGCCGTTGTGATAGGCGAAATCTGCGTCGTTCTCCGTGCCGTGGTTGTGCGTCAGTTCCAGAATGCCAGGAATCGACTTCATCCACTCGTTACGCGCAGCGGCATCGGCCGGGATCTGTGCCTTGTCGACCAGCGCAAGGAAATACAGGCTGAATTCCGCTTCCGGGAAATCGCGCTTCTCAACCAGCGAAAAACCCAGCACGCGGGTGTAGAAGTCCAGCGACTTGGTGATGTCTTTGACACGCAACATGGTGTGGTTGAAAACGAAGTTTCGGGTTGCGCTGTCTGGCGTGGCGGTGACGCCGGGGAAAGTGTTGAGTTCGTGCAGGCTCATGGGCCCTCCAATAACTATGGGCGAGTGATGGGCGCCATGATACGCATGCCTGCCAGCATCGCCAAATGAAAGGGCAGACTTGCCCTGCGTGCGGGCGAGCCTCAGACTTTACCGCTCAATCTGCGAGTGCGTCCGGCAATGATCCGACTGTTCAAATCCCTGTTTGTGTTTTCTGCGTTGTCGTGTGTGGCGGTCTGCGTGTCAGCGGATGAGCCGAGCATTACCTGGCCAACTGGCTGGGAAATCGAGGTGCTGCCTCAATCGGCTCCGCAGGTTTCCCGTCAGCGCGCGGTCAAGAACGACGCCGATGGCAATCAGGTGATGGTGATGGAGTTGACCATGACTCAGGTTGAAGAGGGGCATCAGGTCAATTTGCAGGGTGTGCTGCTGGAAATGCGAAAATCGATACAGAAGGACTTCTTCCAGGGCGGCTACCAAAGTGTCTGCAACAAAGTGCATCCGGCCACGCTGGGTTCTTTGCCGGCATTGGAAACCACTTGCACGATCACCGAAAACGGGCGTCATGTGTTGTCGCAAACCTTGGTGGCAGCGGTCGAGGCGGACAAGGCTTATGTTCTTTCCTATGCCGGACAGGCCGAGGTTTATAAGGCTAGCGCAGACGAGATAGTGGCGGTGAGAAACAGCTTGAAACTTTAAGTCTCTGTACTCTTCGCAGCGCCGGTTAGATACCTGAAGGGATTAAGCACAAAGTTTAACGTTGGCCTCGCTCGCAACATTGCGCAGCAAAATGTTTAGCTCTCTGACTCAGCCACGTTACAGAAAGGTCGAAAATTGTTAGATGAAATTCATTTCATTTGTTAGATATTGTCAATAAAAAAGCCCTGCATCATGCAGGGCTTTTTTATTGGCGTGGGATTAACCGCGCAACCAGGAATCAACGGTGGCTGCACCGTATTGTTCTTTCCAGGCTTTCAGGCCACGGTGGTTGCCGCCCTTGGTTTCGATCAGTTCACCGGTGTGCGGGTTGTGATAAACCTTGACCACACGAGCGCGGCGGGTCTTGGGTGCTGCAGAAGTCTGCAGACCGGATTTGGCCGGATTCGGATCGAGAATGGCGATGATGTCTTTCAGGCCTTTGCCGTAGTGTTTCATCAGCCCCTGGAGCTTTTCTTCGAATTCGATTTCTTTCTTGAGCCCGGCATCGTTCTTCAGCGATTCCAGCTGCTTGAGCTGTTCCTGAAGGGCCTTTTCAGCTGCACGAAATTCAGCGAGTCTGGACAATATCTTTACTCCAATAGTGTGTTTGGCTGATACCAACCGCAAACAAAGCTATAAGCCAAGAGCCTTGAAGCGACTCGGTGATAAATGGCTCACCTGCCAATTTTGCTCAGGTTGAAAAAATTGTAGTAGTTAATGCGCCAAGAGTAAATCCTGATGTTGTCTTCATGTAACAACAGCGGTCTTTTGTATCAATTTGGTGCGCCTGATCGGTACGCTCGTCTTAATCCGGCTTAGTTAATGGTGAGTTAATGCGCTGATGAACTCCGCGGCCGGCATCGGTTTGCCGAACAGGTAGCCTTGCAGAAAGTTGACGCGATGCGCGGTCAGATAATCGGCTTGCGCCTGAGTTTCGACACCTTCGGCAACAATACCCAAATCAAGCTTGGCCGACAGTTCGATAATGGTGTCGAGAATGTGTCGGGACAACGCATCGATGCCGATCATGGCGACAAAACTCTGATCGATCTTGAGGAAGTCCACATTGAATTTGCGCAAGTAGCCGAGGCTCGAGTGGCCGGTGCCGAAGTCGTCAATCGCGATCTTCACGCCCAATGCATGCAGTTGCTCGAACAGTTGCCGGGTGATGTCGGTGGGCTCGATCAATTCACGCTCGGTCAGCTCCAGCACCAGGTTGATGCTGTCGGGTGCGAACGCGGCGAGAAACGTTCGACAGTCCTCCACCAGCTCCAGGTCTTTGCAATGGCTGGCGGTGATATTGATGCCGATATGAAACGGCGGGGTAAACGTTGCTGACAGCGGCCCCAGCAGCGCGGCGGTCTGTTGCATCAGGGCGCGGGTCATCGGCACGATCAACCCTGAATGTTCGGCGAATGGAATAAACAGATCCGGACGTACCAGGCCTTCTTTCGGGTGAGTCCAGCGCATCAACACTTCTGCCCCCGACCATGCCTTGCTGTCGCCATGCACCACGGGCTGGAAATAGGGAATAAACTCGCCAGCCTCGAGCGCCCTGAGCATCTCGTGGCTCGGTGAAGTGGAGCGCTTCTGCAAGACATGGCCGATAGCACCCGACACCACGCCAAAAAAGATCAACAGACTGAACAGCGGCGGATATTCATCGGCCATGTAGCGCCAGGTTTCGCCCTCGGGAAAACCCGCAGAAACGCTGAACGCGTAGCGTGAAGAGTCCAGGGTGTTTTGTGCGATCGGCAACGCGGGCAGGGCGCCAGTGTGTACTTTGCCGTCGGCCGACAGCCAGTTGTCGCCTACTTGCAGCACCAGCAGCATGTGCCGGCCGATCAGACGCAACATGTTGCTCAGATGGTAACCGTCCAGCGTCGTCAAAGCGCCGCCGCGACCTTCGCTGAGCCGATAGACCAGCAGTGCCGTGTTGGGTGTCACCGGGTTGCCGTTCATCAGCCACAACTTGCCCTGGTTGTAGTCGCCTGCGTTGACGGCTTCTTTATAGTCGCCAAACAACGAGCTGCAATAGAGGTTGTCGTCCCACACCAGATTGGTCGAGCGCACGAACGGGCGGCGGGTCACTTGCTCGCGCAAGGCGAGTTTGACGTTTTCGCAGGTCTGGCCGGCCAATGGCAGCAATTCACGGGCGGCCTGGGCGGTGTTGTCGAGCATCAACTCGAATTGGCGCAACGCCTCTTCGGCGGTCTGCTGTGAACCTTGCTCCAGCGTGCGTTCGGCCTGCATGTAAAGAATGGCGCTGCCCAGCAGTACTGGAAGCAAGCCGCTGAGCAGTGTCAAAACGATGCGGGTGCTGCGTTTGCGGCGGGGCCTGACGGTCAACGGCATGGGCGCATCCTGTCGCGGTGGAGTGGGGCTCTCGAATGCAGGCCGGATAACGGCGCGCCGCTGAAAAACACATCAGCCAGAACGGAGGATAGATGGCCGCAGGCGCTTGCGCCGCACATCAATGATTCATCCGCGCCGCCAATTCGATAAATGCCAGGGTGGCGGGGGACGCCTGGCGCTGATCGAGAACGGCAAGTCCAACCTGGCGCAGCACGGCGGGCAGCAATGGTTTCTTCACGTAACGAGGTGATGCGTCGTCTGGCAATGACCCTTCGGCGACAATCGTGATGGCATCGCCACGGCTGACCGTGTCGAGGGTGCTGAGCAGTTGCGAGCAGCGATAGCGGATGTTCGGTTGCAAGCGCGCAGCCGTGAACAACCGCGAAACCAGTTCCGAAGAGCCGGCCTCGGTGAGCACGAACGGGCTGTCGCACAAATCCTTGAGGTTCAACGCTGACCGCGCTGCCAAGGGATGGCCCACAGGGAGCAGGGCGATCATCTGGTCTTCGATCAAGGCAAACGTGTCGAAGCGCTCGTCGGGTAGCACCACGAAACCGATGTCGATTCGCCGTTCTTCCAGCCATTGAGTCACTTGCCTGTCCGGTCCTTCGTCAATATGCACTTCGATGCCCGGATGCGCCTCTCGGTAGCGCCGCAGAATAGCGGGCAACAGCTTGATCGACGAAGTCGGGCCGAACGAGCCGATGCGCAAGGTCCCGCTTTTCATACCGCGAGCATCGGCGGCTTCCTGACGCAAGGTGTTGGCCAGACCGAGCATGGCGCGGGCGCGCAGCAACAGTTGCTCGCCGATGTCACTGAGCTCCACGGACGATTGATACCGACGCAGCAGTTCAACACCCAGTTCCTGCTCCAGCGACTTCATCGCATGGGACACCGCCGATTGCGAAATCCCCAACCGGTGCGCGGCGAGGGTGAAACCGCGCAGTTCGGCGACCAGCGAGAAGACCTCCAGTTGTGTGAGGGTCATGAGTATTTGCTCATTTTACGATGATGAAGAATGAGGGGAATGATACGGCATTCCTCAAGTTCTTTGGTCTGGAGCGTCATGCGTAACGTCGAGCAGCTGCACACAACATCGTCCGACATCCCGGTTTATCTGACACTCGCTGCGGTCACCATGATCTGGGGCGGGACCTTTGTCGCCGGGCGTTTCCTGGCTGGCAGCCTGAGCCCGATGTTCGCCGCCAGCCTGCGCTTTTTGCTGGCGAGTGCGGCATTGCTCGGCTTCTTGTGGATGATGCGGATTCCCTTGGTACGGCCGACCCCACTGCAGTGGCTGCAACTGATGCTCTTGGGGTTCTTCGGGATTTTCTTCTACAACCTGTGCTTTTTTTACGGCTTGCAGTACATCAACGCCTCGCGGGCTTCGTTGATTGTCGCGTTGAACCCCGCAGTAATCGGTCTCGCCTCGTGGTGGTTGTTCAAAGAGCGTTTGGGCCGGATGAAAGTCGCCGGTATCGCGACCTGTATTGGCGGCGCCGGGCTGGTGATCGTCAGTCGTAATCCGCAATTAATGGCGGCCACACCTGATGCCTGGATCGGTGATCTGCTGATTCTCGGCTGCGTGCTGGGCTGGGGCGTTTATTCGTTGTTTTCCCGTGAGCTGAATCAAACGCTGGGGCCGGTGCAGACCGTGACTTACTCGATCCTGCTCGGCACGCTGATGTTGTGGGTTCTGGCGGCCGTGCGCGGCGAGCTGAGCTGGGGGGCGCTGAATAATCTGGGCGTGGCGCAATGGCTGAGCCTGCTGTACCTCGGCGTCCTCGGCTCGGCGCTGGCCTACATCGGCTACTACGATGGCATTCGTAAAATCGGCGCGACGCGCAGCGGCGTGTTTATCGCTTTGAACCCGTTAACGGCGGTCATCCTTGGCGCACTGCTGCTGGACGAGCAACTGACGCCAGCCATGTACCTGGGTGGTGCGCTGATCCTCGGGGGCATTTACCTGTGCAACAAACCCCTTGCACCGGGCGCAAAAAAGCGGATTTTATAGGGAGGGCAGACAAGCCTATTTACGCTGTGTAGAATCGGGTTACGCATACAATAATAATCGTCTTCTGGCAGCAGAAGCCTCGCCCGCAAGAGCCTTGGGTCGACAATGAAGATATTCGGGTTTCAACTGATCTACGGTGACTTCCTCGCCCGCAGTGTGCGTGGCATCTCCTGTGCGCCACCCACCGACCTCGCATGACTGACAAATAACCCTGGTTAATTGATAAGAAATGATGAGGCGTCACCATGGCAGATTTATACGAAAACCCAATGGGCCTGATGGGCTTTGAATTCATCGAGCTCGCATCGCCGGTGCCGGGCACTCTGGAGCCGATCTTCGAGATCATGGGCTTCACCAAAGTCGCCACCCACCGCTCCAAGAACGTGCACCTTTATCGTCAGGGCGCGATCAATCTGATCCTCAACAACGAACCGAACAGCGTCGCGTCGTACTTCGCCGCCGAGCACGGTCCGTCCGTGTGCGGCATGGCGTTCCGCGTCAAGGATTCGCAGAAAGCCTACAACCGCGCACTGGAACTTGGCGCTCAGCCGATCCACATCGAAACCGGCCCGATGGAGCTGAACCTGCCGGCGATCAAAGGCATTGGCGGCGCACCGCTTTACCTGATCGACCGTTTCGGCGAAGGCAGCTCGATCTACGACATCGACTTCGTGTTTATCGAAGGCGTTGATCGCAACCCGGTCGGTGCCGGCCTGAAGATCATCGACCACCTGACGCACAACGTGTATCGCGGTCGCATGGCCTACTGGGCGAATTTCTACGAGAAACTGTTCAACTTCCGCGAAATTCGTTACTTCGACATCAAAGGCGAATACACCGGCCTGACCTCGAAGGCGATGACTGCACCGGACGGCATGATCCGCATCCCGCTGAACGAAGAGTCGTCCAAAGGCGCGGGCCAGATCGAAGAGTTCCTGATGCAGTTCAACGGCGAGGGCATCCAGCACGTGGCTTTCCTCACCGACGACCTGATCAAGACCTGGGATCAGTTGAAGAAAATCGGCATGCGCTTCATGACCGCGCCGCCGGATACTTACTACGAAATGCTTGAAGGTCGTCTGCCGAACCACGGCGAGCCGGTGGATCAGCTGCAATCGCGCGGCATTCTGCTTGACGGTGCTTCGGAGCAGGGCGACAAGCGTCTGCTGCTGCAGATCTTCTCGGAAACCCTGATGGGGCCGGTGTTCTTCGAATTCATCCAGCGCAAAGGCGATGATGGTTTCGGCGAAGGCAACTTCAAGGCGCTGTTCGAATCGATCGAACGTGACCAGGTGCGTCGTGGTGTACTGGCTACCGAGTAATCCGCCGCTGAAATAAAAAAATCCCGGCCTGCAGCGATGCAGAGCCGGGATTTTTTTGCTTCATACAAAACCTGTGGGAGCGAGCTTAAGGGCGGCGTTGGCGCATCAGGTGTTTAAAGCCTTCGAAGATCAGCACCACAACCGCCAGCCAGATCGGGATGTACGTCAGCCATTCACCGGACTTGATGCTCTCACCGAGCAGCAACGCCACACCGAGCAGCAGCACCGGCTCAACATAACTCAACAAGCCAAACAGACTGAATGGCAGCAATCGGCTGGCAATAATGTACACCACCAAGGCCGAAGCACTGATCAAGCCGAGCAGCGGGATCAACCACATCAGCCCCGGGTACTGATCGAACACGCCCAAACCTTGCTCGCCACCCTGCACAAACCAGTACGCCACCGGCAGCATCAGAGTCATGTCGACCCACAGGCCGCCGAGGTTGTCGGTTTTCAGGTATTTGCGCAGTACGAAGTACAGCGGATAACCGACCACGACCACCAGTGTTGCCCAGGAAAATCCGCCGACCTGGTACAGCTCGTTCAACACACCGAGGGAGGCGAAGAACACCGCGATTTTTTGCAGATATGACAGGCTCTCGCCGTAGGCAATCCGCCCGGTCAAAACCATCGCCAGCGGCAGCAGGAAGTAGCCCAGCGATACGTCGAGGCTGTAGCCGTTGAGCGGCGCCCACATGAACAGCCACAGTTGCACGCCGAGCAGGGCAGAGGAGACGAGCAGGCCGCCGATCAGCTTCGGCTTCGCGGTCATCAGTCGGACCAGCTCCAGCACCCGCCGCCATTCGCCCGACACCAGCATGAACACGGTCATGCACGGCACCGTCAGCAGCATCCGCCAGCCGAAAATTTCCACGCCGCTCAACGGCGTGAGCAACGAGGTGTAGTAATACATGACGGCAAACAGCACCGAGGCTGAAACCGATAGAGCGATACCTTTAGACAAACTGTCCTCGCGGGTGGGTGATCGAACGGGGCGCGAAGGATACGTGGTTTTTGTGCTGAATATTGGCCGGATGCTCAATATTCTCCACACGCACACATTTGCCCGTCGTCGCGCCTGCACAAGCGTAGTCAGTGTGGCTCGACTGAAAACATCAGTGAGCAACTTTCAACGGATTGCCGAAACGCTTGAGGTACATCTCGCCGAACTTGTAGGAGGCGTAATCGGTGACGTGACCAATATCACGATAGACCGGCAAGCCATCGACCGTGGTCATGCACGCGTCGTCCTTGCATTGCACGATTTTCGGGTCAATGACGATCAAACCGGGGTATTCAGCCTTCAGGTCATTGAAGAGTTTTTCCAGCACCGGCTCTTTGGCTCCTGACCATGGCGCCGTGGCGCAGAGGCTGCTTTGCTCGGCACTGCCCATCAAGCCGCGCAACTTGACCTGCTGTAGCAGGCACGTGTTGATCCCCGGTGGCATGGGCAGCGTGTTTTCCAGAAAAACCGGAGTCGCTCCTGATTCGACGATGATATCCAGGGCCTTGCGGATCGCTACACCCAGGCGTTGTTGCGACAGTTCCACGCTGCGAGGGTCATCCAGTTTCGTGACGATGTCATTGTTCAGATAGGCTTCCCAGAACTGGCCCACGATCACATACCTGAAATGCTTTTTCGCGATCATGTCGTAATAGCGTTGTGCGGCGTTGTGGCATTTTTGAAACAGGGCGTTTTTGTATTTACTCGCGTCGTAGAGGTAGATTCCGGGCAAGGCCAGGCACGCGGGATAGCCTTGGACGAGTACCGCAAGATCGGCATCCTTTGCCAGTGTTTCGACAAAGCCCCAGTAGTGATTCGAAAACGAATCGCCCATCAGCAGTATTTGCGGTGCCGTCTGCGCGGCGCCCGATATGCAGCCAGGGTCAGCACCATCGCTGACACCCAGGCATCCCTCCCGAGTGGCCGGAACCGACGCTTTCAAGCCGTCGAACACGTTGTTGTAGCCTTCGTTGAAGCGGCCGGGCCAGCCTTCTTGCCTGACGCTGGCCGCGTGGAGCAGCGACAGGCCGATAGCGGGCAGGATCATCAGCACGACCAGGGTTTTGGTAAAACCCAGCCTTGCCTTGCGAAAGCGGTTTTCGATCAGCACATAGCAGAGCCAGGCCATGACGAACGTGGAGATGAAGTAAGCGATGATCATCGGAGGGGTGAGCGCAATGCCCATGTAATTCATCACCGCGAGGATCGGCCAGTGCCACAAGTACAAGGAGTACGAGAGGGTGCCAATAAACACCAGCGGTTTGAACGCCAGCAGTTTCGAGGTGATGCTCGCGTCACCGATACCCCGAAACAGCAACGCTGCAGTGGCGAGGCACACGGCAATGGCGTGGTAGTTCGGAAAGCCCGGCAAGATATCGTTACGGGTGGCGCAGTAGATAATCGTCGCCAGTGCGAGTGCACAGACCAAAGAGGCACTCAGGCGATTGAGTCTGAATTTCTCCGTGCTGAAGATCACTGCACAGGAGCCGATCATCAACTCGAAAATCCGCGCGGTGAAGAAGTAGTAATTTTTTTCCGCAACGGTGTAAGACAGGTACAGCGCGAGCGCCATCGCCGCCAGGGTCAAACCGAGCACCGCCACTTTGAAAACGCTGCGCGTCAGATAGCGATGGAGCAACCAGAGGCCCAGCGGCAGCGCCAGATACCACTGCCATTCGATGGCCAGCGACCAGGTGTGCAGCAGTGGCAGGCTGGCCGCATCCGGTGTGGCGTAACCGGTTGTCACCTTGGAAAAGTACTGGTTGGAGATGATTAACGATGTGTACTTTTCGCTTTTGAGAAAGTCGACATAGTCATCGGGCAAGTACAGCAGCGTGGTGACTAGCAGCGTTACGACCAGCAACGCAATTACGGCCGGTTGCAAGCGCCAGATTCGCCGCGTGTAGAACCCCGAAAAAGTGAACGTGCCGTTGTTCAGCGATTTCATGATGATCGCGGTCGTCAGATAACCCGAGATCACGAAGAAGATATCGACGCCAATGAAACCGGACGGGAACAACGCCAGACCGCCGTGAAAAATCAACACCAGCAACACTGCGATGGCGCGTAACCCGTCGATATCCGCACGGTATTCAATTGATGGTTGGCGATCCCCGGCAGTCGCGGTCGCTATGGGCGTGGGTTGTTCGTGCAGCTTTTTACCGCGGAGTAATTTGAACAGCAGCCCACGCCAAGGCTTTTCGGATACCTGAACGGGGCGGTTGAGCATTTATTAGTCCTTGGTCAAGTCTGAGCGATCAATCAACTCATTCCGTTTGATCGCGTTTTATTCAATGAAAAACAGCCGATTGTATCGGCTGTTAAGGGACGAGGGAAAACACTTACGCGTGATGCGGTTTTCGCCCCGATACAAAATGGCTTACATCGTTGAAGCCCGGCGTCGATGCATGCCCCGGCGTCACCAGCGAATCGATAAACGCTTCATCTTCTGCGGTAATCTTCACTGCCAGCGCCTTGGTATACGCATCCCATTGTTCTTCAGTGCGCGGCCCGACAATCGCCGACGTCACGGCGCCATTGTTCAAGACCCAGGCAATCGCAAATTCAACCATGCCGACGCCGCGCTGCTCGGTGTACTGCTGAATTTGCTGAGCAATGCGCAGCGACTCCATGCGCCACTCGGTTTCCAGAATACGCTTGTCCTGACGTCCGGCACGGCTGTTGACATCGGGTTTAACGTCCGGCGCGTACTTGCCGCTCAGCACGCCACGGGCCAGCGGACTGTATGGCACCACGCCAAGGCCATAGCTTTGCGCTGCGGTGATTTGCTCGGTCTCGGCCTGACGGTTGACGATGTTGTACAGCGGCTGGCTGATGACAGGGCGATCAACGCCCAGGTTGTCGGCGACGCGAATCACCTCGGCAATCCGCCAGCCGCGATAGTTCGACAAACCCCAATAACGAATCTTGCCCTGACGAATCAGATCGCCGATCGCCGACACGCTCACTTCAAGCGGCGTGTTGTGGTCTTCGCGGTGCAGGTAATAGATGTCGAGATAGTCGGTGCCGAGCCGGGTCAGGCTGGCATCGATGCCATTGAAGATGTGTTTGCGGCTCAAACCGCTTCGATTCGGCACGCCGTCCATCGGGCCGAAACCGACCTTGGTCGCCAGCACCCATTCATGCCGATGGCGGGCAATCGCTTCACCGACGATCTCTTCGGAACGGCCGTTGGTGTAGACGTCGGCGGTGTCGATGAAATTGATCCCCTGATCCCAGGCTTTGTCGATGATGCGCAGCGAATCTTCGGCGCTGGTCTGCTCGCCAAACATCATCGTGCCGAGGGTGAGGGTGGACACCTGCAAGCCCGAGTGCCCGAGTGTGCGAAAGCTCATGCCGAAATCCTTTTGTCGGAGGGAAAGGGGTAATCAAATACCAGAAGTGTGCGATGCGGCAAAGTGAATTATTGGCTCAACACAGCCCTCACCCTAACCCTCTCCCAGAGGGAGAGGGGACTGACCGAGGTGTTTGAGCGACGTACACCGACGTGCAATACCGAGTCGAACTCAGGTCTTGAATAGCCCGGCGATCGGCACCCTTTCCCGCCCCAAGAGTGCTCGAGGGCCGAGCTCAGATGTTGAAACGTGCAAAAATCGGCTCCCTTTCCCCCTCGCCCCTTGGGGGAGAGGGCTGGGGTGAGGGGGAACGGATCTACAGAACACCACAAAAACCAGACCAGACATCCAATAGAAAACGGCCCTTAAAGGGCCGTTCTTCATCACGCCAAAAGCTTAAGCCCGCAACGTCCGCGTCATGCGCAACGCCAGCAGACTGCCGCCAACAATCACACCCGCCAACAGATACAACGCCGCATCCGTCGAACCGGTGCTGTCCTTGACCCAACCCACCAGGTACGGACTAAGGAAGCCAGCCATCTGCCCCATCGAGTTGATCAACGCCAGCCCACCGGCTGCAGCACCGACACTCAACATGGCCGTCGGCACCGGCCAGAACATCGGCAGGCCGGTCAGTGCGCCCATGGTGGCGATGGTCAGTCCAAGAATCGCAATCGCCGGGTTGGCCGCGAAATTCACCGCGATCACCAGACCGATCGCGCCCATCAGCATCGGCACCACCAAGTGCCAGCGGCGCTCTTTGCGCAAGTCTGCCGAACGCCCGACCACCAGCATGAATACCGCCGCCAGCAGATACGGAATCGCGCTCAGCCAGCCAATCACCAGGTTATCGCTGAAGCCAAGATTCTTGATGATCGACGGCAGCCAGAAGTTGATCGCGTACACGCCGCTCTGGATGCAGAAATAGATCAGGCCGAACGCCCAGATCGCCGGGTTCTTGAACACCGCCAGCAGCGAGTCAGAGCTGGTTTTCGGCTTGTTCGCCAGGTCTTCAGCCTGATCCGCCTCAAGCACCGCACGCTCATGCGGGCTCAGCCATTTGGCGTTGGCGAAGCTGTCGCTCAGCAGAAACCAGGCGAGGGCGCCGAGGATCACCGTGGGAATGCCTTGCAGCAGAAACATCCACTGCCAGCCGGCCAACCCGCCTTGGCCTGCGGCGAAGTGATTGAGAATCCAGCCCGAGAACGGGCTGCCGAGCAGGCCGGACACCGGGATCGCCGACATGAACAACGCCATGATCCGGCCACGGCGGAAGGTCGGGAACCACTGCGAGAGGTACAGCACGACGCCCGGGAAGAACCCGGCTTCGGCGGCACCGGTGAACAGGCGCAGGGTGTAGAACTCGGTCGGGGTGGTGACGAATAACAGGCAGGTCGACAGCGTGCCCCAGGTGATCATCATCAGCGCAATCCAGCGCCGTGGACCGAATTTGGTCAGGGCCAGATTGCTCGGCACGCCGCACAACACGTAGCCGATGAAGAAGATACCGGCACCGAGGCCGTACACGGTTTCGCTGAATTTCAGGGCGTCGAGCATCTGCAGTTTGGCAAATCCAACGTTGACCCGGTCGAGGTAGTTGAACAAGTAGCAGATGAAAATGAAGGGGATCAAACGCAGGGTGATGCGTTTGTAGACGGTATTTTTATCGTCATCGATGGTCTGGGTAGCTGCGGCGCTCTGCGACATAGCGGCTCTCTCTTTATTATGATTTTTTGCGATGCAAAGGGTAACGTTGATCGCCCCGAGAGTCTCGGTCACCTTTGGCCGGATTGTCTTTGTGCCTGAGCACAGGGTTTGCCGCCAGACCCTGTGCGGGTGAACAATTGCCAGTGCCATAAATCAAGGATTGCCGCCGCTATGTTCGAACTCGATCACGACCTCGCCCAGGACATCGTCGACCGGGCTATGGCCATTTTGCCCTACAACGTCAACGTCATGGACAGCCAGGGGCTGATCCTCGGCAGCGGCGAACCGGAGCGCATCAACACCCGTCACGAAGGTGCGCAACTGGTGCTGGCCAATGGTCGAGTGGTCGAGATCGACGCGCAAACGGCGGTGCATTTGAAAGGCGTGCAACCGGGGATCAACCTGCCGCTGTTGCTCGATCAACGCTTGATCGGCGTGCTCGGTATCACTGGCGAGCCGGAGCAACTGCGCACCTACGCCGAACTGGTGCGCATGACTGCCGAAATGCTCGTCGGCCAGCGCAATCAGCAGGCTGAGCAGCAATGGCGGCGTCAACGTTGTGATGATCTGCTGGCGCTGTTATTGAGCGAGGCGGGGGACTCGCCGCGCTTGGTCGATGAGGCGCAGCAACTTGGACTCAAGCCGCAACTGACGCGGGTGCCGTATCTGTTCGAGCTGGGCCTTGAGCATGGGCCGGGGCAAACCGTCGAAGCGTTGAGTGCCTGGCTGACGTCGCGCTATCCCGATAGCTGGTGCGTGAGTTCCGCCAAGTCTTCCCTCCTGTGGTGTCGGCCGGCGAGTCAAAACGTCGAGCATGATCGCTTGCTGGAAAAACTCGACGGCCTCGGCTGGAAAGTGCTGCGCATTGCCGTGGGCGGCCAGGCCGATGGACTCGCCGGGCTGCGTCGTTGTTATCGGCGTGTGGGCGACTTGCTCGCCTATGGCCGCGAAGTGTTACCGCACTCGCGACTGTTGACGCTGAACCGCTATCGCTTGCCGGTGATGCTGTGGCGGCATCGCAACGACGATGCGCTGGACGAATTGCTCAAACCGTTGCGCAAGGTAATTGCCAAGGACAGCAACGGCCAGTTGCTGGCGACGCTGCGCAGTTGGTGCGAGCACGATGGCCAGAGTCAGGCGTGTGCCGATGCGTTGGGGATTCATCGCAACAGTTTGCGTTATCGGATGGAGCGAATTGCCGAGTTGAGCGGGGTTGATCCGTTAAGGCTGGACGGGATGTTGGCGCTTTATCTGGGGGTGCAGTTGCTGCCGCAGACTGACCTGTAGGCATGAAGTGTTCTTCAGGACGCCTTCGCGAGCAAGCTCGCTCCCACAGGGGGAATGCATTTCAAATGTGGGAGCGAGCTTGCTCGGGAAGGCGGCGGAACATTCAAAACAGATCTTTTGTGAAAATGAACAATAAACGTCGACGCCACTTGTGCAGCGGACAGGCGTCAAGGCGCTGGCCGACTGGCAGCATGAGGGGTATTGCAACCGGAGAATTCCCATGAAGATCGTCATCGCCCCCGATTCGTTCAAGGACAGCCTCAGTGCCCAAGGCGTTGCCGAAGCCATCGCCCTCGGTCTGGCCCAGGTCTGGCCGCAGGCAACGATGGTCAAATGTCCGATGGCCGACGGCGGAGAAGGCACGGTCGAATCGATCCTCGCCGCTTGCGAGGGCGAACTGCGCCGCACCCGTGTGCGCGGCCCTTTGGGCTCTGCCGTCGACGCCGCGTGGGGCTGGTTGCCGCACAACCACACGGCAATCATCGAAATGGCCGAGGCCAGCGGCTTGCAATTAGTCCCGCTGGGGCAACGCGATGCCTGCATCAGCAGCACTTTCGGCACTGGCGAACTGATTCGCGCGGCCCTGGATGCCGGCGCGCAACGGGTCATTCTGGCGATTGGCGGCAGCGCGACCAACGATGGTGGCGCCGGAGCGATGCAGGCGTTGGGCGTGAAGTTGCTTGATGCGCAGAGTCAATCGCTGGTACCTGGTGGTCTGGCATTGGCGCAACTGGCACAACTTGACCTGAGCGAACTCGACCCGCGCCTGTCGCAGGTGCGTTTCGACATCGCTGCTGACGTGAACAACCCGCTGTGTGGCCCGCACGGTGCTTCGGCGATTTTCGGCCCGCAGAAAGGTGCATCGCCGGCGCAGGTTGAACAGCTCGATCAGGCCTTGGGCCACTTCGCCGAACTCTGCGCGCAAGCGCTGGGCAAAGATGTGCGCGACGAACCGGGCTGTGGCGCGGCGGGTGGTTTGGGATTTGCGGCCAAGGCTTTTCTCGGCGCGCAGTTTCAGGCCGGGGTTGAAGTGGTTGCCGAACTGGTCGGCCTCGCCGAAGCAGTCAAAGGTGCCGATCTGGTGATCACCGGGGAAGGGCGCTTCGATGCCCAGACCTTGCGCGGCAAGACGCCGTTCGGCGTTGCGCGGATTGCCAAACGGCATGACGTGCCAGTGATTGTCATTGCCGGTACTTTGGGCGAGGGTTACCAAGAACTCTACGAGCATGGCATTGACGCGGCATTCGCCGTGACCAGCGGCCCGATGACGCTGGAGCAGGCCTGCGCCGAAGCACCGCGCCTGTTGCGTGAACGTGCGACTGACATTGCCCGCGTTTGGCAGATGGCCAGACACAACGCGTAAAACAGGCGCACAGGGTGTTTCAATCTTGTAACACCCTGAAAAATAGTTGTTCTTGACCCGCAATCTTCCTAAAGCCTGGCCGATACAGCTAACAGGCGCGCACATAACTTCCTAAAACAGTGACGCCGGACTGAGCCCGCTCCCCTTGGGCCAGTTACGCCGCACTGCCGGCCAGCCCGGAAGAGCGGGCGTTGTACCAGACCTTCGCGACCACGCTGGACAACTACCTGCAAGCGCAGAACCAGATGATGGAGCTGTCGCGTCAGGACAAACTCGACGAGATGCGCACCCTGATCAACACGCGCATCAAGGACGGCACCGACCAGATGGGTGAGCAGCTCAACAAACTGATCGCGATCAACGCCGCTGACGCTAAAGCTGCGTCGATCCAGGCCGGTGAACACTACGACAGCGCCATCACCGGGATCATTATTGTCGCCGTGGTAGCGGCGCTGGCCACCGTGTTGCTGGCCTGGCTGCTGACGCGCAGCATCGTCGCACCGCTGAACCGCGCCGTGCAGGCCGCGCAAACCATCGCCAGCGGCAACCTGAGCAAAACCATCGAGGTTGATGGCAAGGACGAACCGGCCCGCCTGCTCGAAGCGCTCGCCGCCATGCAGAGCAACCTGCGCAAAACCATCGAACAGATCGCCGGCTCCGCCACGCAACTGGGCGCCGCTGCCGAAGAACTCAGCGCGGTGACCGAAGAAGCTTCCCGTGGCATGCAGCAGCAGAACAACGAAATCGAGCAAGCCGCCACCGCCGTCAACGAGATGACCGCCGCCGTCGAAGAGGTCGCGCGTAACGCCGTGTCGACCTCCGAAGCCTCGAACCAGTCGACCCACGCCGCCCGCGAAGGTCGCGATCAAGTGGTGAAAACCGTCGACGCCATTCAGACCATGACCCACGACGTGCAGAACACCGCGCACATGATCGAAGGCCTCGCCGCACAGGGCCGCGACATCGGCAAAGTGCTCGACGTGATCCGCGCCATCGCCGAACAGACCAACCTGCTGGCACTCAACGCGGCCATCGAAGCTGCGCGCGCCGGTGAGGCCGGGCGCGGTTTTGCCGTGGTCGCGGACGAAGTGCGCGCGCTGGCCCATCGCACCGCGCAGTCGACCCAGGAAATCGAAAACATGGTCGCCGGCATCCAGAACGGCACTGGCGAAGCGGTTTCGTCGATGCAGCAAAGCAACCAGCGCACCCAGTCGACCCTGGAAATGGCCCGTGCGGCCGGCGTGGCGCTGGAGCAGATCACCCAGTCGATCCACCAGATCAACGAGCGCAACCTGGTCATCGCCAGCGCCTCGGAAGAACAGGCGCAGGTCTCGCGTGAGGTCGACCGCAACCTGGTCAACATCCGCGACCTGGCCACGCAATCGGCTGCCGGGGCCAACCAGACCAGCGCCGCGACCCACGAACTGTCGCGTCTGGCGGTGGATTTGAACGCCATGGTGGCGCGTTTCGTGATTTGAGATACGGTGAAGGCTGGAGACCGCGCAATCAGGAGACGTACATGCGCTATTCAGCCTTGACCCAACGAATCGCCGGAGAAGGAGCCGCCGCCTGGCAGATTCACGACCGAGCGCTGGAGTTGCGCGCCGAGGGTGTCGATATCCTGCTGCTGAGCGTGGGCGATCCGGATTTCGATACACCGCTGCCCATTGTCCACGGCGCGATCGACAGTTTGCTCGCGGGCGATACCCATTATTCCGAAGTGCGTGGCCGTTTGGCGCTGCGCAAGCTGATTGCCGAGCGCCATCGTCGGCGCAGCGGGCAAGCGGTGGATGCCGACCACGTGATCGTCATGCCTGGCGCGCAATGCGCGGTGTATTCGGTGGCGCAATGCTTGCTGGATCCGGGCGATGAAGTGATCGTCGCCGAACCGATGTATGTCACCTACGAAGGCGTGTTTGGCGCGTGCGGCGCGACGGTGGTGCCAGTGCCGGTGCGTCCGGAGAACGGCTTTCGCGTCGATCCGGTCGATGTCGCCGCGCGCATCACCCCGAAAACCCGCGCCATGCTGCTCAACAGTCCGAACAATCCTAGCGGTGCCAGCCTGTCACTGCTGATCTGGCAAGAACTGGCGGCGCTGTGCATCCGCCATGACTTGTGGCTGATCAGCGATGAGGTCTACAGCGATTTGCTTTATGAGGGTCAGCACGTCAGCCCGGCGAGTCTGCCGGGCATGGCTGAGCGCACGGCGACGATCAACAGCCTGTCGAAATCCCACGCAATGACCGGGTGGCGCATCGGCTGGATGATCGGGCCGAAATCGCTGGCCGAACATTTGGTCAATTTGTCGCTGAGCATGTTGTTCGGGTTGCCGGATTTTGTGCAGAAGGCCGCGCAGATTGCGTTGGAAACCGATTTGCCGGAAGTGACGCAGATGCGCGAGGAATATCGCTTGCGTCGGGATCTGGTCTGCGAGCGTTTGCACGGGTGCCCGGGGCTGTACCCGATTCGGCCTGATGGCGGCATGTTCGTGATGGTTGATGTGCGCCAGACCGGGTTGGGCGCTCAGGCGTTTGCCGAGCGGTTGCTGGAGGGGTATGGCGTGTCGGTGCTGGCCGGGGAAGCGTTCGGGCCGAGTGCGGCGGGGCACATACGGATTGGTCTGGTGCTGGACCGGGTGAAACTGGCGGATGCGTGTGCGCGGATTGCGTTGTGTGCGGCGCAGCTTCTACAGATGCGCAGTGCCTGATGGTTTTGTGTTGCCTGTACCGGCCTCTTCGCGAGCAGGCTCGCTCTCATATTGGAAATGCATTCCCCTGTGGGAGCGAGCTTGCTCGCGAAGGCGGCATCGCAGCCACCGATTAATTCAGCCCTGCCAAGCCGATGGATTCACCAGATTCGCCGGTTTCTCGCCATTCAACGCCGCCAACAGATTCTCCACCGCACAGCGCGCCATCGCCTCGCGCGTCTCATGCGTTGCCGAGCCCATGTGCGGTGTCGCCACCACATTGTTCAGCTGCAACAACGGCGAATCATGATTCAGCGGTTCACGCTCGAACACATCCAGCCCCGCCGCACGAATCCGCTGATGACGCAGCGCATCAATCATCGCCGCCTCATCCACCACCTTGCCCCGCGAGATATTGATGAAAATGCTTTCCGGGCGCATCAACGCAAACTGCTCGGCGCCGATCAAGCCCTCGGTCTGCGTCGTCAGCGGCAAGGTCAGGCAAATGAAATCGGCCTGCTGGAGCAGATCCTCCAAGCTGCGATACTGCGCATCAAAACGCGCCTCGACCGCCGGTTTTCGCGACTGGCTGTGATAGATCACCGGCATGCCAAATCCGAAATGCCCGCGCTGTGCCAACGCTTCGCCGATGCGGCCCATGCCGATAATCCCCAACGTCTTGCCATGCACATCGGTGCCGAAATGCGCCGGGCCGATATTGCGGTTCCATTGGCCGCTGCGCACCATGTTCGCCAGTTCGACCACGCGCCGGGCAGCAGCGAGAATCAGGGCGAAACCGGTGTCGGCAGTGGTTTCGGTGAGTACGTCGGGGGTGTTGGTCAGCAGGATCTTGCGTTGGCTCAGGTAATCGATGTCGTAGTTGTCGACCCCCACCGAAACGCTGGCAATCGCCTCCAGTTGCGGCGCGAGATCAAGCAACGCGGCATCGAGTTTCAGGCTGGCACCGAGCAAACCTTGGGCATGGGGCAGGGCATCGCGCAGTTGCATGAGTCCGTCGGCGTCGAGGTTGTTGATCAGCGTTACCTCGCACTGTTCCTGCAAACGCGCCATCAGCGCGGGCGAAAGTTTCTTGTACAACACGACCTGTTTTTTCATGGCAAGAGTCTCTTCAGGAATGCGCTGGCACGCCACGCGTGGCAACGGCTTTGGCGACGACGCGATCACTGGCGCCGGGCTTGAGAAAAATCGTCAGCACCACAGACAGCAGCAGTGCGCCGCTCATCAACAGATACGAAGCGCCGGGCGAGCCGGTGGAGCTGTTCAGGTAACCGACCAGATACGAGCCGCCGAATGAACCGAGAGCGCCCATGCTGTTGATCAACGCCATCGCGCCGCCGGCAACGTTGGCCGGGAGAATCTCCGGGACGATGGCAAAGAACGGCCCGTAAGGCGCATACATGCAGGCGCCGGCAATCACCAGCAGCGTGTACGACCACCAGAAATGCTCAGCACCCAAAGCGTAAGAACCGTAAAACGCAATGGACGCGATCAGCAGCGGCGGCCAGACAAAGCGTTTGCGCTTCTGCAATTTGTCCGAGCCCCACGACACCGCGAGCATGCCGATCACCGCCGCCAGATATGGCAGAGCCGACAGCCAGCCAGCCTCGATCATGTCCATTTGCGCGCCGGCCTTGAGGATCGATGGCAGCCACAGCACAAAGCCGTAGACACCGATGCTCCAGCAGAAAAACTGCAGCGCCAGAATGATCACCTTCGGCGAACGGAACGCCTCCGCGTAGTTCTTCACTGCTTTGATGCCGACCTGTTCGGCGGCCAATGCGCTTTCCAGATCCTGTTTTTCCTGATCACTGAGCCATTTGGCCTGCGCCGGACGATCATCGGCCAGACGCCACCAGATAAACGCCCACAGCACCGCCGGCAAACCTTCGATGATGAACATCCAGCGCCAGCTGAAATGCTGCACCAGATACCCCGAAACCACCGACATCCACAGCATCGTCACCGGGTTGCCAAGAATCAGAAACGTGTTGGCGCGCGAGCGTTCGGCACGGGTGAACCAATGGCACAGATACACCAGCATTGCCGGCATCACCGCCGCTTCAACCACGCCGAGCATGAAGCGGATGACGATCAGCCAATAGGCGTTGGAGACTACGCCGGTTAATGTAGCGAGGCCGCCCCACAGAATCAGGCTGACGAAAATCAGTTTCTTCACGCTGTGTTTTTGCGCGTAGATCGCACCGGGTACCTGGAAGAAAAAGTAACCGAGGAAGAACAGCGCGCCGAGCAGTGATGACAGGCCCGGGGTGATCATCAGGTCGGCGGCCATTCCGGAAGCGGCAGCGAAGCCGTAGTTTGCGCGATCGAGATACGCCAGGCTATAGGTGATGAACACGATGGGCATGATGTACCACCAGCGGCGGGTGGCGAGGGTTGCGGTTTTCATGGGTCTTGCTCCTGAGCTTGTTGTTTTTGTCGCAGCAGGTTCAAACAACTTCTCGTTCCCACGCTCTGCGTGGGAACGCCTCTAAGGACGCTCCGCGTCCTCTGTGACGCGGAGCGTCACGGTATGCATTCCCACGCTGGAGCGTGGGAACAATCGATCAAGTTCTGCCCGGGTCGGCAACCCCTCCATATCCCCGCGACTCTGCACCGCCCGACTGCCAATCCAGTTCGCCCGCTGCACCGCCTCGGCAATACTCTGATGTTCGAGCAGGGCACTGATCATCCCCACCGCAAAACCATCTCCGGCGCCGACCGTATCGACGACCTGCGCCACAGGCACACCGGCGACAAATCCCGACGCCAGATGCGTTCGGTAATAAGCGCCCTCCGGGCCAAGCTTGATCGCTACGGCTTCCGCACCTTGATCGAGATAAAACGCAGCAATGTCCGCCGGATCTTCGAAACCGGTGAGCAAACGACCTTCACTCAGCCCCGGCAGCACCCAATGGGCAAGGGCGGCGAGGCGGTTGATCTCGCGGATCATTTCGTCCTCGCTGGCCCACAGGCTCGGGCGCAGATTGGGGTCGAACGACACGCTGCGACCGGCGTTGCGCATACGGGTCATGAGTTCGAAAGACATCTCCCGCGCCGACCCGGACAACGCCGGAGGAATGCCGGTGGCGTGCAGATGCCGAGCGTTCAGCAGGTTTGGGGATATCGACTGCGGCGACAGATGACTGGCTGCCGAACCGCGCCGGAAATACTCGACCTGCGGATCGCTGCCATCATCGTTACGCGATTTGAACTGGAAACCGGTCGGGTGCTGTTGATCGACGTCGACATGGCTGCAATCCAGACCCTCTTTTATCAAGGTCTCGACCACAAAGCGCCCGAGCGAATCATTGCCAACGCGGCTCAACCACGCGACGTTGAAACCCAAGCGCGAAAGGCCGATCGCGACATTGCTGTCAGCACCGGCGATGCGCTTATGGAAGTGCTCGACCGCCGCCAGATCACCGGTCTGCTCGGCGACCAGCATCGCCATGGTTTCGCCGAACGAAAGGATATCGATCTCAGACATGAGCAGGCTCCAGGCGGGATTGGCCGAGGCGGGCGAGGGCGGCGACGTGCTCGGTGGTCAGTTGCACCAGATCATCGCCCTGCAATGGGTATTCAGCCGCGCGCATAACGCCTTGGGCCATGTGCCGCAATAGTTGTTCCCACAGATGCAGGTCACTGACGGCGGGCGGCACCGCCACCAGTTTGCCGTCGGCGCGACGGGCCACGGCTTTGCAATGCACATAGCCGACATGCCGACCGAGCAGGCGCGCGGCGCTGGTTGCGGATTGGTCCTGCCACTGCCAGTTGCCGATGTCGAAGGTCATTTTGATCGGCAGGTTGTGCTGCTCGATGGCGTCGAAGAAACGCTGAAACGGTTCGATGCGTCCGCCGTGCAGGGTCTGGTCGTTTTCCACCAACAAATGCACCGGGCTGTGCTTCAAGCGTTCGGCCAAGGCATGCAGATCGTTGGTGTCGGTGAAGTAGCCGAGGGAAACCTTCAGCCATTTCGAACCGAACGCTTCGGCGTTTTGCAGTGCGGTGATCAACTCGGGATTGGGCTGCGCCTGACCGGCCAGCCACAGTTCGGTCGGTGAGGAATAGATGCTTTGCAGGCCTTGCGCCTGGGTGGCCTGGGCCAGTTGCGCAGGGTCTTCCCGCGTCAGCAACTCTTCGCGCCACTCGATGCGATCCGCTCCGGCCGCAGCCAGAATATCGATGAAAGCATCCTGTCCGCGTTGGCGCACAAGCTCGGCGCCATAGCTGGAAAGACTGATGGAAACGGCGGGTTTATTCATTGTTATTGACCTCTGAAACCGGTTTCATTTTTGTTCAAAAAAATATCAGTGAATGATGTGTTGTTTTTGCTGGCCCCTTCGCGAGCAAGCTCGCTCCCACAATGGAATGCGATCAACTGTGGGAGCGAGCTTGCTCGCGAAGGCGTCAGATCAGACACCGCCAACTTCACGGGTCGACCCACGCTCCACCAGCACCGGCGCAAAATCCATCACCCGCGCCGCCTCGTCATCCCCACGCAAGCGCTTGAGCAGACACTCAAACGCGCGCGCACCTATCTCTTGCGTTGGCTGGGCCAGCGCGGTAATCCCGCTGCCCACCAACGGGTACCAATCCAGATCATCCAGGGCGATCAATCCGACATCCTCGAACAATCGGCAACCCATCTGGCGCAACGCAGTCGTCGCGGCCAGTGCTGCCACGCCATTGGCGCAAAACAGCGCTTTCGGGCCATTACCGGGGGTGTTCAGAAAGGTTTGAAGTTGTGCGCTCAGATCATCGCCGGTTTCCAGCACCGCCCCGGTCAGGGCCGAGCGTTGGGCAATCTGCGCCTGAAAACTGCTGACCCGCTCGATCCGCGAACTGGTGCCGTCATACGGTTCAGTGACCAGCACCAGATCCCGATAACCACGTTGCTGCAGATGCGTAAGCGCCATCTCCACCGCTTGCGCGTTGTTCAGCCCGACCATGTCGCTGTCGAGCCCGTCGACCTTGCGATCCACCAGCACCAGCGGCATCTCGCGGCGCAACTCATGCAACTCGTCACGATGATGGCCCAGGGTGTTCACGATCAGCCCTTCGATGTTGTACGAGCGCAACAACGCCAGATGCTGGCGTTCCTGCTCGTCATCGCGGTCGGTGTTGCACACCACCAGACTGTAGCCGTGGGCACGGCAGGCGGTTTCCACGCCGTGCATCACGGCAATCGAATAAGGGTTACGGATATCGGCCACCAGCATGCCGATCAGACGTGTGCGTCCACGTTTCAGGCCGCGTGCCATCTGGTTGGGGCGGTAGCCGAGTTCGCTGATGGCCTGTTCGATGCGCAAGGCAATGGCATCGGAGAGCAGGGCGCGATCATCGCCGATGAAGCGCGAGACGCTGGCTTTGGATACGCCAGCGCGTTCGGCGACATCAAGCATGGTCACGCGGCTGCGCTGGGCGGCGGAGAAGTCGTTCACGGTCTGAAACCTTGTTATTGGATTTATAGGTTCCGCGTCTGCAAGCAGCGCTGAAACCGGTTTCAGGAAACACCAAAAACAAATCTTCCGTCAAGTAAATGATCACCTGGCATCAACGGGCTGCCGACGGGCGGGGTTCTGTCAGCCAAACAAACCGGCAGCGATATTGATCGAAAATCCCAGAATGGCGGTGTTGAACACGAATCCGATCAACGATTGCGCCAAGACGATTTTGCGGATATCGCGGGTGGCCACGCCAACATCGGCGGTCTGCACGGCCACGCCGATGGTGAAGGAGAAGTACAAGAAGTCCCAATAGTTGGGGGTCGTCAACCCTTCGGCGAAGCGCAACGCCGGCTCCTTGCCATCCCAGGTGTAATACAACCTTGCGTAGTGCACGCAGAAAATCACCCCGATCAGCAACCACGAACCGATCACCGTCAGCGCGGTAAAACCGTAGTGCATAAGCTTGCGCGTGGTTTCCAGATCTCTGCTGCCGGCCAGTTCAAAGGTGATTGTGGCCAGACTGGCCAGCGCGGCGATGCAAACCACGAACAGTACCAGCCCGGCATTTTCGTCTTCGACTTCAGCGATGCGTTTGACGTCCGGGGCCTTGGCGCGCACGGTCAGCCAGAACATCAGGATCAGGTAGGTCCAGACACCGGCGTTCCAGCCGATGAGGATTTTGCTGACGATGGAATCGGCAGGGACCAGCAGACCGCTGGCGAGGCCGAGGAGGGCGGCGGCAGACAGGCGAGGGTGGGTGCGAGCGAGGAAGCGCATGGGGACTCGATGGGCCAGGATCGTTCAGACACCTTAGCCCAGCGATGACAGGTGTGACCACAGGCTCGAGTTTACGAAGATCCCTGTGGGAGCGAGCCTGCTCGCGAAGGCGTCGTTACATTCAACTTTGATGTTGACTGACCGGACGCATTCGCGAGCAGGCTCGCTCCCACAATTAAGATCAGTGGGGCTTGGTGAATCGTTGTACGAGCTTTATGACGACGACGAAGAACACGGGGACGAAGATGACTGCCAGCGTCGCAGTGATCATCCCGCCAATCACGCCGGTGCCGATGGCTTGTTGGCTGGCCGAACTGGCACCAGTGGCAATGGCCAATGGCACCACGCCGAGAATGAACGCCAGCGACGTCATCACGATTGGCCGCAGACGCAAACGCGCCGCCTGCATCGTCGCGTCGATCAGGTCATGACCTTCGTCATACAAGCTCTTGGCGAACTCGATGATCAGGATCGCGTTCTTCGCCGACAAACCGATGATGGTGATCAGGCCAACCTTGAAGAACACATCGTTGGGCATGCCGCGCAACGTCACCGCCAACACCGCGCCGAGCACGCCCAAGGGCACCACCAGCAACACCGAAGTCGGAATCGACCAGCTCTCGTACAGTGCCGCCAAA
Organism: Pseudomonas sp. AC169; assembly: GCF_979258515.1. NCBI lineage: Bacteria > Pseudomonadati > Pseudomonadota > Gammaproteobacteria > Pseudomonadales > Pseudomonadaceae > Pseudomonas > Pseudomonas sp. AC169. The sequence continues at coordinate 5,661,530 of NZ_OZ409866.1, forward strand.
CACAGGAACACCACCAGCAGCGACAGACCGAGCAGGATCGGCGCCTGATTGCCGGACAAGCGTTCCTGCAACGACAGACCGGTCCATTCCTGGCCCAGGCCTTTCGGCCCCTGCGCCACCAGACGTTCGATTTCCGCCATGGCTTCACCGGTACTGTGCCCCGGGGACGGTTCGCCGGAAATCGCAATGGCCGGATAACCGTTGTAACGGGTCAACTGCGCCGGGCCCTGAATCCAGTTGGCCTGGACGAACGCCGACAGCGGCACCATGTGCCCGGTGTTGTTGCGCACATGCATTTTCAGCAGATCGGCCACCTGGCTGCGCTGATCACCTTCGGCTTGCACGACCACGCGTTGCATGCGCCCCTGATTGGGAAAGTCGTTGATGTAGCTGGAACCCACAGCGGTGGACAGCACGTTACCGATGTCGGCAAACGATACGCCCAAGGCATTCGCCTGCTTGCGGTCGACCACCAATTGCACCTGCGGCGCTTCGGCCAGCGCGCTTTCGCGCACGTTCATCAGTACCGGACTTTTTTCGGCAGCGGCGAGCAATTCGGTGCGCGCCTGCATCAAGGTCGCATGGCCGAGGCCGCCGCGATCCTGCAAACGGAACTCGAAACCGCTCGACGTGCCGAGGCCGTCCACGGGCGGAGGCAAAACCGAGAACGCCATGGCGTCCTTGATCCCGCTCAATGCAATATTGGCGCGATCGGCAATCGAGCTGGCGGCATCATCACTGCTGCGCTGCGACCAGTCCTTCAGTGTCGAGAACGTCAGCGCCGCGTTCTGGCCGCTACCGGAGAAGCTGAAGCCGAGAATCACCACCGTGTCACTGATCCCTGGCTCGCTGGCGTTATGCGCCTCAAGCTGTTCAGCCACGGCCACCGTACGATTCTTGGTCGCACCGGGCGGCAACTGAATATCAGTGATGGTGTAACCCTGATCTTCCACGGGCAGGAACGAGGAGGGCAGACGCGCGAAGCACAGCCCCAGCCCGATCAGCAACACAACGTAGATCAGCAGGTAACGGCCGCTGCGTTTCAGCGCATAGCCGACCCAGCCCTGATAGCGATCGGTCAGGTGCTCGAAGCGGCGGTTGAACCAGCCGAAGAACCCGGATTTTTCGTGGTGTTCACCCTTGGCAATCGGCTTGAGCAGCGTCGCGCACAATGCCGGCGTGAGGGTCAGGGCGAGGAACGCCGAGAACAGAATCGATGTCGCCATCGACAGCGAGAACTGCTGGTAAATCACCCCGACCGAGCCCTGCATGAACGCCATCGGAATAAACACCGCGACCAGCACCAGGGTGATGCCAATGATCGCGCCGGTGATCTGCGTCATGGCTTTGCGCGTGGCTTCCTTAGGCGACAAGCCCTCGGTGGCCATGATCCGCTCAACGTTCTCCACCACGACAATCGCGTCGTCCACCAGAATGCCGATGGCCAGCACCATGCCGAACATGGTCAGCACGTTGATCGAGAAACCCAGGGCGAGCATGGTCGCGAACGTGCCCATCAGCGCCACCGGCACGACCAGTGTCGGGATCAGCGTGTAGCGCACGTTCTGCAGAAACAGGAACATCACCGCAAACACCAGCAACATTGCTTCGCCCAAGGTGTAAATCACTTTGGTGATCGAGACTTTGACGAACGGCGAAGTGTCGTACGGGATCTTGTATTCGACGCCGGCCGGGAAGTAGCGCGACAGCTCATCCATCTTCGCCCGCACCAATGTCGCGGTGTTCAGTGCGTTTGCACCGGGCGACAATTGCACGCCGACAGCGGTGGACGGCTTGCCGTTGAGGCGCGTGCCGAACTGGTATTCCTGACTGCCGATCTCGACCCGCGCGACATCACCGATGCGCACGGTGGAGCCGTCGCGATTGGCCTTGAGCACAATGTCGGCGAACTCTTGCGGCGTCGACAACTGACCTTTCACCAGAATGGTCGCGGTGATTTCCTGGCTCGACGGATTAGGCAGATCACCGATGCTGCCGGCGGAGACCTGGGCGTTTTGCGCGACGATGGCTTCATTGACGTCTGCCGGTGTCAGATTGAACGCGATCAATTTCTGCGGATCGATCCAGATGCGCATGGCCCGCTCGGCGCCATACAACTGCGCCTTGCCGACGCCGTCCAGGCGCTTGATCTCGTTCATCACGTTACGCGCCAGATAATCACTGAGCGCCACGTCATCGAGCTTACCGTCGCTGGAGGTCAGGGTGATCAGCAGGAGAAAACCGGACGAGACTTTTTCGACCTGCAAGCCCTGTTGATTGACCGCTTGCGGAAGGCGCGATTCGACCACCTTAAGGCGGTTTTGCACGTCGACCTGTGCCAGCTCCGGATTGGTGCCCGGCTGGAACGTGGCTTTGATCGTCGCGCTGCCCAGGCTGCTTTGCGATTCGAAGTACAGCAGATGATCGGCGCCGTTGAGCTCTTCCTCGATCAGGCTGACCACGCTTTCATCGACGGTCTGCGCCGAGGCGCCGGGATACACGGCGTAGATTTCGATCTGCGGCGGCGCGACGTCGGGGTATTGCGCCACCGGCAACTGCGGGATGGCCAGCGCACCGGCCAACAGGATGAACAACGCGACGACCCAGGCAAACACCGGGCGGTCGATAAAGAACTGCGGCATAGAAAAGCGTCCTGCTTACTGACCAGAGGTCTGGGCAAGTGGAAGAGGGGTGTCGTCGATCTGCACGGTTTCGCCGGGACGGGCGTGTTGCAGGCCTTCGATGACGATACGGTCGCCGGGCTTGAGGCCGCCGGTGACGATCCAGCGATTGTTCTGCACCGCGCCGAGTTGCACTGGTTGTTCGGCGACGCGCATTTGCTCATCGACGGTCAGCACCTGAGCAATACCGGCGCTGTCACGTTGCACGGCGCGCTGCGGCACGGTGATGCCGTTCTGGATGGTTGCCTGCTCCAGACGCACGCGAATGAAACTGCCCGGCAGCAAATCCAGATCCGGGTTGGGGAATTCGCTGCGCAGGATGATCTGGCCGGTGCCCGGGTCGACGGTGATGTCGCTGAACAGCAGTTTGCCCGGCAGCGGATACAGGCTGCCGTCATCCTGAATCAGCGTGGCTTTCACCTGATCCTGGCCGACTTCCTGCAACTGCCCGGAGCGGAACGCGCGGCGCAACTCGTTGAGTTCACGGGTCGACTGGGTGAGGTCGGCGTGGATCGGGTTGAGCTGTTGAATCAGCGCCAGCGGCGTGGTTTCGTTCTGCCCGACCAGTGCGCCTTCGGTCACCAGTGCACGACCGACACGGCCGGAAATCGGCGCGGTGACGGTGGCGTAACCGAGGTTCAGTTTTGCGCGTTCGACCGCAGCCTTGTTGGCCGCAACGTCAGCAGCAGTCTGTCGGGCATTGGCGCGGGCGTTGTCGTAGTCCTGAGCGCTGATGGCTTTGTCGTCGATCAACTGGGCGTAGCGCTGCTCTTGCAGTTTGGCCTGGAACGCATTGGCCTCGGCCTTGCGCAGGGCGGCTTCGGCGCTGTCGAGGTCAGCCTTGAACGGCGCCGGGTCGATGCGGAACAGCACGTCGCCCTTTTTCACGTCGCTGCCTTCACGGAAGGTGCGTTGCAGCACCACGCCGGCCACCCGTGCGCGTACTTCGGCAATCCGTGGTGCGGCGATGCGGCCGCTGAGTTCGCTGCTGATCGTCAGGGGGTTCGCTTCGACCGTCTCGATACGCACCGTGGCCGGTGGCGTCTGATCCTCTGCCTTCGAGGATGAATCACAGGCGCTCAGCGTCAGCGCCATCGCGATCAGGCCGAGCGCGGCCAGCAGTTTGTTCGACATGTACAACCCCCAATATTGATGTCCGCATCCTACGGGCAGACGCCGAGATTAGCGGTGAAGCTTTGTAGGCGCTGTGTGAAATTGTGTAAGGGTTTTGCTCAGGGATGGGCGAGGGCGTATATCCTTCAGGTCTTGAAATTTATTGCGACAGATAGATAGCTTTCGCGAGCAGGCTCGCTCCCACAAGGGATCGCATTCCAATTGTGGGAGCGAGCCTGCTCGCGAATGGGCCTTATCAGTCGCCACAGCACTTTCTGGATCACCCCATGCCCAACATCCTCCTGGTCGAAGACGACACCGCCCTCGCCGAACTGATTTCCAGCTACCTGGAGCGCAACGGTTATTCCGTCAGCGTGATCGGCCGTGGCGACCACGTGCGCGAACGGGCGCGGGTCAATCCGCCGGATCTGGTGATCCTCGACTTGATGCTGCCAGGCCTCGACGGCCTGCAAGTCTGTCGTTTGCTGCGTGCCGATTCGGCGACGCTGCCGATCCTCATGCTAACGGCCCGCGACGACAGCCACGATCAGGTATTGGGCCTGGAAATGGGCGCTGACGATTACGTCACCAAACCGTGCGAACCGCGCGTGTTGCTGGCGCGCGTTCGCACCTTGTTGCGCCGCAGTAGCCTCGGCGAACCGCTGACCGCCAATGACCGCATCCTCATGGGCAATCTGTGCATCGATCTGTCTGAGCGCACGGTCACCTGGCGCGATCAACCGGTCGAGCTGTCCAGCGGCGAATACAACCTGCTGGTGGTCCTGGCCCGGCACGCCGGCGAAGTGTTGAGCCGCGATCAGATTCTGCAACGCCTGCGCGGTATCGAATTCAACGGTACCGATCGCTCGGTGGACGTGGCAATCTCCAAGCTGCGCCGCAAGTTCGACGACCACGCCGGCGAGGCGCGCAAGATCAAGACGGTGTGGGGCAAGGGCTATCTGTTCAGCCGTTCCGAGTGGGAATGCTGAGCTGATGTTTCGTATCCTGTTTCGCCTGTATCTGGTGACGATCGTCTCGTACAGCGCGGCGATCTATCTGGTGCCGGACCTGGTGGTCATGGCGTTCCGGGATCGCTTCGTCACCTACAACCTTGACTATTCGCGCGGCCTGCAATCGCTGATCACCCGCCAGTTTCACGCCGTGCCGCACGAGCAGTGGCCAGCGCTGGCGGCGTCGATGGACAAGGATTTCCAGCCGCTGCACATCGCCCTCGCGCGGATCGATGATGCCGAGTTCACCGCCATCGAGCAGGAACGCCTGCGTCGCGGCGAAAACGTCGTACGCATTGGCGATTGGGGCTGGCGCACGCTGGCGGTGACGCCGCTGGACGACACCACCGCCGTGCAAATGGTCGTGCCGCCGGACCCGATGGACGTCAATCTGTTGTACTGGAGCATCAACGTGCTGGTCGGCGCGAGCCTGCTGGCCTGCCTGTTGATGTGGCTGCGCCCGCACTGGCGCGATCTGGAGCGTCTCAAAGGCACCGCCGAGCGCTTCGGTAAAGGTCATTTGAGCGAACGTACGAAGATCGCCCAGAATTCCAACATCGGCAGCCTCGCCAATGTCTTCGATACCATGGCCGGCGACATCGAAAACCTGCTCAATCAGCAACGTGATCTGCTCAACGCCGTGTCCCATGAACTGCGTACACCCTTGACGCGTCTGGATTTCGGCCTGGCCCTGGCGCTGTCCGATGACTTGCCAACCGCCAGCCGCGAGCGCTTGTTGGGATTGGTCGCGCACATTCGCGAGCTGGATGAGCTGGTGTTGGAGTTACTCTCTTACAGCCGTTTGCAGAACCCGGCGCAACTGCCGGAGCAGGTCGAGGTGTCGCTGGATGAGTTCATCGACAGCATTCTGGGCAGTGTCGATGAAGAGCTGGAGTCGCCGGAGATCGTCATCGACGTGTTGCTGCACGGTCAGCTCGAACGCTTCTCGCTTGATCCACGCCTGACCGCGCGGGCGATCCAGAATCTACTGCGCAACGCCATGCGCTATTGCGAGAAACGCATTCAGATTGGCGTGCAGGTCAATGCCGAAGGCTGCGAGATCTGGGTCGATGATGACGGCATCGGGATTCCCGATGACGAACGTGAGCGGATTTTCGAGCCGTTTTATCGGCTTGATCGCAGTCGGGATCGGGCTACGGGTGGTTTTGGGCTTGGCCTGGCGATCAGCCGCCGCGCGCTGGAAGCGCAGGGTGGCACGTTGACCGTAGAGTCCTCGCCGTTGGGCGGTGCGCGCTTCAGATTGTGGTTGCCCACTACCGTCTAGCCTGCGAAGAACTCCATGTAGGCCTTCGCCTGCTCGCGAAAGCGGTAACTCAATCGCCATCTTCAGCGCTGGTTGTCCGCTATTTAGAGACGGCGAAGGCCTATCGCGTTCTTACACTTTCAGCAGTTGTGAGCGCAGCAGTACCGCATGTTGCTCCAGCTCCGCCGACGAATTACGGCCAATCAACATCCACGCATGCTCACGCTCGGCCCAATGCACCACATTCATTTCATGCCGACGCTCGTGCGCCAGCGGCTGACCGCCACTGTTCGAACGGGTCACGCACAGCGCCAACGGCCCATGTTTCCCATCCAGATAAACGATCTGCGCAATCGGCACACCGTCGTACTCAAGCACTTGTGCCCGTTTGAACTCGGCCCCCGGCAACTTCACATTAGCGTGCGAAAGGTTCAGGCCGAGGCGTGCATCAATCGTGCGCAGTTGCGCCCGTTGGGACGCTTCGTCAGTGGGCAGATGATCGAGCGTCTGTGGCACGTACAGCGCCATGTAATCGCCCACCGATGCACGCCAGTTACTCAATGGCGCGGCATGCCAGCCGAGGAACAACCGGTCGGCCAACACGCCACCGGCCACAAGCGCTGCGGCGGCGCCACCGATAAACCAGCGCCGGTTGAAGCCAGGAGGCTGCGGTGAAGGAATCGCGTCCAGCCGCGCTTGCAGGCGATCCAGCGGCGCCTGTTGTGCCAGTTCGTCATAGGCATTCTTGTACGGTAGATTGCTGCGACTGAGCCACTGCACGCGCAAGCTGAGCAGCGAGTCTTCGGCAATGGCATGGTCGAGTTGATTGCGGTAGTCGCCATCAAGTTCGCCGTCCAGGTAGGCGACGAGTTGCTCATCCGAAGGGGTGTTCATGATCGGTCTCCTTCGGTGGATTTCGGCACTGCCTGCAGCGGCGGGTATTCGGCGAGTTTCAAGCGAGCGGTGGCCAGACGGCTCATCACCGTGCCGATCGGCACTTGCAGGATTTCAGCGACTTCGCGGTAGGACAAGCCTTCGACATAGGCCAGATATACTGTCTCGCGCTGGGTTTCCGGCAAGGCGTCGACGCGGCGGATCACTTGCGCGGCCATCACATGCGTCTGCGCGGCGTACTCACCATCGACCGCCAGTTGCCCATCGGCATCGACCTGACCTGCGCCCTGTCGCACGCGCCGAGCGCGCACCTCATTGAGCCAGATCGAATGCAGAATGCTCAGCAACCAGCGATCCATGCGCGTGCCGGCAATGTACTGACTGGTGCGCTCCAGCGCTCGCACGCACGTGGTCTGCACCAGATCTTCTGCCACATGCCGATTGCGCGACAGCAGCAAACCGTAGCGCCACAGTCGCGCCAGATGCTGTCCTAGTTCTGCTCTGAAGGCCTGATCGCTGACGATGATGGCTGTCCTTTTGAATGCTCAGGTTTTTGCTGAATCGTTGATGGCCTCAGCCAGATCCTGGTATTCCTCGCACGACGTACCGCAAATCGATTGGATCTGCTGCAACTGTTCCTGCGCCAGGTCGACGCGGCCCTTGATCACATAGGCCTCGCCGAGGTATTCGCGCACTTGCGCGTACTGCGGATCGAGTTTCACCGATTGCAGGTAATAACCGATGCCTTCGTCGGTGCGCCCCAGTTTGCGGGTGGCGTATCCGCGATAGTTCAGGGCCTTGGCGGTGTTCGGTTGCTCCAGTGTGTCGAGCAGCGCCAGGGCTTCTTCGTAGCGACCGGTCTTGGCGAGGCGATAGGCATAATCGGTACGGTCGGCATCCGAAAGTGCTTTGCTGACTTGCATCACACACTTCTGCGTTTTGCTGTCCCAGACCTGGCCTTTCGGGCATTCGGGCTTCTGCACTTCTTCTTCATCACCATTGGCCAGGGCCAAATGGCTGGACATCGCCGCCACCAGCAGCAACGGGGCGGCGAACATAACGGAACGGATAGTCATGGGCAAGGCTCCACAGAGGGTTATGTTTCACTTTGAACACCACAGGGTGAAATTTTATTCATTGCTTTATCAGTGACTGTTCAAGTTCAGCGTAAATTCAAGCGCTATGCTCGGGAGCGTCTGCCGTCGATCCGAAGTTTTGCCGTAAGGAGCGTTGCCATGACCGACCATGTCCATCACTCAGCCGCTGCCGGCTACAAAACCGCTGCCGACACCTACGTCAAAGGGCGGCCGGACTATCCGCCGCAAGTCAGTCAATGGCTGACCACGACACTGGGCCTGGACGGCCATAAGACCGTGATCGATCTGGGCGCGGGCACCGGCAAGTTCACCGGGCGGCTGGTGGCGACTGGCGCACAGGTCATCGCCGTTGAGCCGGTCGCGCAAATGCTGGAAAAGCTTTCGGACGCGTGGCCCGATGTGCTGGCAGTGAGCGGCACGGCGACTGATCTGCCGTTGCCGGACGCCTCCGTAGACGTGGTGATTTGCGCGCAGGCGTTTCACTGGTTCGCCAGTACTGAGGCACTGACGGAGATCGCCCGGGTGCTCAAGCCCGGGGGCAAGTTGGGGCTGATCTGGAACCTGCGCGACACCCAAGTCAGTTGGGTGCCTAAACTGGACGCCATCGTTAACGCGTTAGAGGGCGACACACCACGCTATTACACCGGCGCCTGGCGCAAGGCTTTTCCACACCCGGCATTCGCGGCTCTGCAGGTTGAACGGTTTCACCACGGCCACACCGGGTCGCCGGAAGATGTGATTTTCAATCGTGTGCGTTCGACCAGTTTCATCGCCGCGCTACCGGATGCGCAGCGGGCGAAGGTTGATGAGCAGATTCGTGCGTTGATTGCCGCCGAGCCTCAGCTGCGCGGCAGGGATGTGGTGACAGTGCCTTACGAAACCGCCGCGTTCGTTGCCGTGAAAAAAACCTGACATGTGGGAGCGAGCCTGCTCGCGAAGGCAATCTACCCGGCATCCGATAACCCGGATCAACCCACCCGAGCCAGATCCACCGCCTTCTTGTTGCGCTCGCGAACCCCACGCACCACCAGATACAACAACGGCCCGATCGACACGAAAACCGCCGTCAGCAACAAATAAGGCAGCACCGACCAAACCGATTGCCCGCGCGACCGGGCATCCTTGACCATCCACACGCCGGCCAGTGTCGCCAGCAGATACAGATCAATCACCACCTGCGCGGTATCGGGCCGCGACATCAGGCTGATGCCGAAGTCGATCAATGACTGTTCAGCCTGAAGCATCACCGAAACGGTGTAACCGGTAAAAGCAAGCAAAGCCGTGAGGGGCAGGGCGATGGACATCATGCGTTCCTTCCTTGGTGCGATGAGAGAGTCGCCAGACTACCGGTGCAAAGCAAAATTGGCCATTGACTTGCCATTAGCGCACAGGCTAATTTTCAGCCCATGACTTCGACTGTATCGCGTTGCCAGCCAATTATTATTACCGCCATTCCTCATTTGGCGGGCTAGCTCACGACTGCAGCACCCAACCCGCCCTAGAGGCGGGTTTTTACTTTCTGTCTCCGGGGTTCTGAAAAATGTCAGGAGACGACCATGCCGCACAGCCCCGACCAGCAAACCCTGCTTGAGCATTACGTAAAGAAGATCCTTGCCGCGCCGGTGTACGACCTCGCGGTGCGCACGCCTTTGCAAGCGGCGCCGGCGCTCTCGGAGGCGCTGGGCAACCGGATTCTGCTCAAGCGCGAAGACCTGCAGCCCACGTTCTCCTTCAAGATCCGTGGTGCCTATAACAAATTGGTGCAACTCAGTGACGAACAGAAGGCGCGTGGCGTGATCACGGCATCCGCCGGCAATCATGCGCAAGGCGTGGCGTTGGCGGCGCGAGAGCTGGGCATCGCGGCGACCATCGTCATGCCATCGACAACGCCGGAGCTGAAAGTGCTGGGTGTGCGCAGCCGCGGTGCCGAAGCGCTGCTGCACGGCGAGAGTTTTCCGTTCGCGCTGGCCCATGCGCTGCAACTGGCGGAACAAACCGGGCGCACCTTCGTGTCACCGTTCGATGACCCGGAGGTGATCGCCGGGCAGGGCACCGTGGCCATGGAAATCCTTCGTCAGCATCAAGGTTCGCTGGATGCGATTTTTATCCCGGTAGGTGGTGGCGGTCTGATCGCCGGCATCGCAGCCTATGTCAAATACCTGCGTTCGGAAGTGCGGATCATCGGCGTCGAATCCGAACATTCAGCGTGCCTGAAGGCCGCGCTGGAAGCCGATCAGCGCGTCGTGCTGCCGAATGTTGGCACCTTCGCCGATGGCGTGGCCGTAGCGCAGATTGGCGCGTTCGGATTTGAGGTCTGCCGCTTTTGCGTCGACGAGGTGATCACCGTCAGCAACGACGACCTCTGCGCGGCGATCAAGAATATCTACGACGATACCCGCTCGATCACCGAACCTTCCGGCGCGCTGGCCGTGGCTGGGATCAAGCAGTATGTAGCGCGAACCGGGGTGCGCGAGCAGACTTTCGTGGCGATCGACTCGGGCGCCAATATCAACTTCGACAGCCTGCGCCATGTCGCCGAGCGCGCCGCGGTGTGCAGCGTCTCGGCGTGATGAAGCTTACGGCAGCAATGGGCGCAGGAAGCTGCGCTCGTAGCTGACGATGAACTTCTTCTCGACCAGGCTGGCAACCAGTGCGGTGCTTTCCGGATCGGTCAGCGCGATGTGCCGATAGCTTTCGTAATCCGCCAGCGACGGAAAACTGAACAGGCAATAAGCGATATTGTTCGCGCCTTCGGACGGCAGGAAGTAGCCATGATGGGTGCCGCCCAAGCGCTCGACGATGCCGAGCCAAGCCCTCGCGTAGGCCTCGAACTCAGGCAATTGGTACGGATCAATGACATATCGGACGTGGCAGGTAATCAAGCAACGCACTCCTTGTTATTCAGGTTATTCCTGCAGGGCTGTCCCGACTTTGTCCGACGCCGACCAGATGCGATAGCGCACTTCGACGTCCGACGGCGCGTATACCACGACCGGCAACTTGCTGTTGTACCGCAGCATGAAGCCGTCACCGACGACCGGCACGAACGCGCGTTTCTTCTGACTGCCGGGCGGGCAGGCCATCATCGTGCTCATCGGCCCGATGACTTTTTCCAGTCGATAGAACGGATAACCCCAACCTTCAAGATTCTTCTCATCCAGAACGCCGCCCAAACGTTGACGGTTGCAGTCCACTTCAAGGGTTTTGCCGGTGAGGATTTCCACCTGGAAGTTTTCTTCCTGCTCTTGCTTGGGCAAGTGAATGACCTGGCGGGTGAACCCGGCTTCAGCCTTCGGGTACGGCGCGACGTCTTCAAGCTTGGCGGCGTGGGCGAGGGTGGACAGGCTGGCGATGAACAGCCCGGTGGTCGCGTAAACGCGGAAAGAACCCATGGAAGCCTCCGTGCGGGTGTAGGGTGGATGACGGGCATTCTTACCGTCATAACCCACGAATGCAAACCGGCGTCGAGTTGCAAATTGCAGTGCCTGCACGATCCATTCTTGCAATTTGCAAGTAGCCAAATACTGGCACCGCCGCCAAGTACTTGATTTCATGAGGGTCAAAATGAGCCGATGAAAGGCACGCTTTATGCGTCTTTTCAGTGCGGCGCACCGGCCTTGGGCGCCTACACTCCAATGGGCATTTCGCAGTACCACCGCTTGTCGCACCAGGGAAACAGCGGGGACACACCCGTGCAGGGGCAGCAACGGTCAGCGTGAATACTTGATTGGCATCTCACAGTAAGGAGAGGGTTTCGCCATGTTTCTGTCTGCCTTGGAACTACGCAATATCATTGAAAGCAGTTTTCTGCCGAAACGCTGCCAGTGCACGCTGTCGCCAGACTTGTCGATGACCGTCAAGGTTTTCGTCGATCACCAGACCGATCAGGTCGATCTGCTGGTCAGCGGAATCGACGCCAGCCACCTAAATGGTTGTCGTGAAATCAATGAACTGATCGCCGGGCTGCGCTCGGATCTGAACCAGCAAACTGTGCAACATCACTACAGCCCACGCTCCAGAGTCGTCTAACGCACCGTTTCACCCAGTTCGACCGTCACGCGCCGGGCCTGCACAAAACCAAGGCCCAGCGCGAACTCGACCAGCACCGCGAGCAAAATCCCGGGGCCGGCATGGCCGTTGAGCCATTCCGCAAAACCCAGCACCGCCAAACCAAAACATCCGACGATAAAGCCGTTGCTCAGCGCATTACGCCCCAGCGACGGCGGCGCGTTGCGCACCAGATAAAACATCACGCCCAACGCCGCAAACAGCACCGCACTGCGCCGCGCGACAAACCCGGCACCTTCGGAGTATTCAATGCTCCAGATCGCCAGAAGCATGTCCGGGAAAAAGCCCCAAGCCAGCGCCAGGAAGAAACACAACGAACACGTGAAGCCCGACAACGTGCGAAACGACAACTGCATGGCGAATCCTTGCGGCAGTGAGGAGGGCTCCGAGCATAACCGCCGAAACTCCCCACGCCTACCGCAAACCCGCAAATCAGACGTTTCTGTCAGTTCTGGAAGTTGCACGCGTCAGACAATTTCCGATAGCTGATTTCCTCAGGTCTACCGGTATTGTCGATGTACTTCATGTCGGCCGTGACCACTTTGCACAGTTGCGTTGGCGGCTCGGTCAACGACACCACCTTGGCCACATGCAGCGGCATGCCGTACTCATACGGCACGGCTTTGGACGTGGCGGAGGTGTCACTGGCCTGGGCCAGCCCGGCAAACGCGGTGCAGGCGAGGGCGGCGGAGAGCAATAAAGGACGAATGTTCATGAAAGGACTCCCGTGTGGCGGTTCTAGAGTTCGGCGTGATTCACCCGAACCTGCCGCACTGGGCAACAGCCAGAATGGCTGAGGGCGTGCGGTTCAGTAGAGTTTTTGACCACGGCGTTAAGGGATGGTTAACCGAGCTGAACGCCGGCTGTCAGGGAGTGCGGCGGTTTTCTTAGGAAGGTTTGGCGAATTCCTACACCGGCTGGTGCCTTGTCTGCTTTCGGCGGCTGTAGCGAGGCGGTTATTGTCGGTTGCCGCTGCAAAATCAGTGGTTCGGGTTTGGTCACCCGGGAATAATCGATTGCATATGTGCCATCATTTGCACCGCGGAGTTCTTTGACCGTGAAGTGCATAGCTGTGGTGGCCGTGTGCAGGACGCCTTCGGGCGAGCTGAGTTGATTGTTCTCGGTTGACCAAGCCTGTACACGGTCCGCCTCCCACCGTTTGGTCACGGTGTCGGCGGTTACTTTTGAAACAATCGAGTAATCAATATGCCAATAATCAAACTGCTACAAAACCGCTATCTCCCCCTCAGCAGCAACGTCACCGAAACCCCGACGCTGCTCATCGACACCCAAGCCAACCCGAAGGACATCCTCGAAGCCGCCGTCCAGCGCATCCGCGCCGCCGCCGACCTGCTCGAAACCCTGCATTGCCTATGCTTCAAACACGCCGACGTGCAGGACATTCCACACATCACCCATGCGCTGTACCTGCTGACGCAGGATGGCAATGATTTGCTGCAGGTGGCGCAGCAGCAGATGTTGAGTTGGAAGGCGCCGGTTTGATGAGAAATTGACAGGACGCAACCACGGGACGGAGTGAGAAACGCCCCGTGTTTCAGCGTGGCAAGGATTCCGTTGAGTGATGACGCCGATCCAGCACCGTCGATGCCCACATCAACTCAATACGATTGTTCGGCAGAAAATAGACATGCAGCGTGTCATCGCCACGGTTGCGTGAAGGCAAGTGCACTTGCACTTCATGTCTTTCGATCTTCATCCCCTGATCTTCTTGAGCTTTAGACATGCTCAGAATCCACGCAACTTTAGCGGTGTTGCCATCGATGCTCCAACAGCAGGTCACCCCTCCGTTACCGCCCCAGTGACCATTTACCCAATAGCTGCCGATGGGACGATCGGTGTAGTTGTGGGATGTAAGGGCAGTACCGGGTGTACGAACATGGTCAAGAATAAGAGAAGTCATAAAAGCGACCAGCAGCACTGTCGCGCAGATCAATATCTTCGAGCGACTGGACATGGGCAAGTGGCTGAATCGCATATTTTTACTGCGCCTCACTGCTTTCCGAAACAGATTTGGTTGGTCGGGGTTCAAATGGGGTAAACAAGTCAGGACTCCATTTCAGCTCAACGATACTTCCGGGCAGAAAACGCACGTGTAGATAACGATCAGTACGGTTTTGTCGAGGTAGAGGCAGTGTTACCTCATGCTCTTCTTCCCTCATTCCTTGCTTGAACTGAACTTCTGTAATGCTAACGATCCACGAGACACGAACTGCCTCCCCCTCAATACTTTGGCAGAACGCTGGATGAAGTGCAGGTCGGATTCGTCGTACTGCACGTAGAATTCGCGCTGCGGGTATTCGGCGCCGAGCTGGAAGCTGTAGGCGTCGGCGAGGATGCCGCGATCCCACAGCACCCGGGCGACGATCTTAGGCACGGTCAGTTACTGGAAGATCTGCTAATCACGGTTTGTACTGTTTTTTCAAAACTTAGAAGCCAAATTCAGGTGCAAAATAGGAAAGAGGGGGGTGGGAAGATTTCCAGTCCTGAGCAATTTTTTTTGCATGATTGATTTCGTCGCTCGACATACTGCTAGCTAGGAACGAAGTCTGCTTTTGTGCTAAGTCGCCTGGGCTGCTGTCTCCCAGTTCAGAAAGCAGACTGAATAGAGCGTAGGATTTTGCCTTGTCCAGCTCTATTTCATATTTTTTACTGTGATCCTCAGAAGATAGAGCTGCCGCGTACTCAAATACAGCGTCTACATATCCAGTTTCTGCGGAACTTAACAGCGCATTTTTAGCTGCTTCTGCGCTCCCTTCTTTCGCTAACTCTAAGGCCCATTCGAGCATGGCTGGCGGATATCCCGCATCAGACGATGCCTTCGCCCATTTCATAACAGCTTGTTGGCGCTGAGAAGGAAGTAAAAACCATCCCTCTCCTTCTTCAAAACGATGCGCAAGAAGATTCTGCGCGAGAGAATCGCCGGCTTCTGCAGATTTTTTAAGCCATTCAATTTCTGCTGTGGTGTTGTACATCATGAGAAGGCATTTTTTTTGACCGGAGTCCGCGCATTCCTTTGTTATTTTACGCGCAGTATTTATCCAATACTTTTCATCCTGTTTGCATTCTTCAGTGAGAGTGCAAAGCTCTCTGTTCTCACTGAGCCTTAACATTGCATATACGTGACCTTTGGCCGCAGCCTCCTCGTACCAATGCTGCGCTTCTTTCGTCATAAACAATTTTTGGTGGCGTAAGGTTTCTGCCAAAAAATACTGTGATTCAGTATCACCCGCTTCGGCTGAAATCTTCAGATATGGTTCTAATTTAAACCATTGATTTTGATTGTAAAGTTCAATGCCTTTACGTTTGGCTTGCGACTGATCGGGTGTGAGTGCGCCGAGCGATAGCCCTGGCATTAATATCAAAAAAAGCAAAACTGCAGTTAGGGACTTAATTTTGTCCTGAGTAAGCTGTAGTAGTTTTGTTATAAGCGCCTGAGATAAGCCGAGCGGGCTGGATTCAGTCCGATTGCACGTGGGGGGCTGACTGAACCGCATATTCTTACTGCGCCTCACTGCTTAGCGAAACAGCCTTGGTTGGGCGGGATTCAAAGGGGCTGAAGAGGTCAGTACTCCAACCGAGCCGTACTTTATTGTCCGGATCAAAACGTACATGCAGGTACTGATCGTGGGGGCCACGCTGCGGAAGCGAAAGCTGAACTTCATGGCGCTCTTCTACCGCGCCCTGTATTTGCTGCTTTTTGGTCATGTCCAATATCCAGGTGATTTTGGCTGTGTCTCCCTCAAATTTGGAGCAGCACATTATTCCACCGCCGCCCATTGCGAACAGATTGCCGCCCCAAAAGTCATTTATCCAAAAGCTGAAAATTGGGCGATCTGTGTAATTTTCTGATGTCAGCATGGCGCCGGACGTACGAAATAGATCAATAATTTTTGGGGTGGCGAAGCTAAGCAGCAAAGCCAGAACGCCAAGGACAATGCGTCTTCGCCGCCAAGTTCGCTTTCGGTGCGCATCCGCAGAAATACTGATCACACGCATCAAATCCTAGGTCTGAGGTTCAATCCTCGCGTGATGCCAGGACGGAATTTTTTTCTCTTCGATTACGAAATTCGATCACTTAAGAAATGCTGTATTCGGTTCGGAATCAAACGGACTATCCAAGCTCGGACTCCATTTCAACTCAACAATATTTTTGGGCAGAAAACGCACATGTAGATAACGATCAGTGCGTTTTTGGAGGGGCAGAGGCAATGTCACCTCATGCTCTTCTTGCCTCATCCCTTGCCTGAACTGATCTTCTGTAATGCTAACGATCCACGAGACACGAACCGCTTCCCCCTCAACTCTCCGGCAGCACATGATTCCGCCATCGCCCAATGCGGCCATATTGCCGCCCCAAAAATCATTTACCCAAAAACTGAAAATTGGGCGGTCTGTGTGATTTTCTGACGTCAGCATGGCGCCGGGCGTACGAAATAGATCAATGATTTTTGGGGTGGCGTAGCTAATCAGCAAAGCTAGTAAAGCAACGGCTATTCGCCATGTTCGTTTTCGACGTGCGTCCGAAGCAATATCTATCAAATGACTAAAATTCCAAGGTAAGAGGTTACATTCCGGCTTTATGCCTGGAGAGGACTTCACCGATCGCGAACCGATGAGTCACACTTCAATTTTTCCTGGATTAGAATAAAGAGGGTTGCTCTAACTTGGATTCAGTAAGCTTATGAGGAGGCTGCACATGCCGCTACCAAGCTGAGGATCTCCAACATTTAATCAAACAGTGAGACCACGCTCGCGTTCTAAATCAATCAATTTTGTCGTTGGACCATCCGCTTCCAGTCGTTCAGTCACGACAGTGGGCCAACGGTTACGCGAGCGACGCTTTGCTCTTTCATAAACAAAGTCTTGAATCTTGTTTGATGGATAGAAGACTATATTGTTTAGTAGCATTAAAAAATCAGTGCCAGTTAAGTAATTGCTTCCATCTCCAGCTTCTTTTTTTTCACGAATGATTTTTCTCCATGCGCCTAAGTATTCAGATTGTTTTAAGTTTAGGTCTAACTGGCTTTTTACAAAGTCATCCGATTCGCTATGAGCTCCAGTGTGGTCGAACCATGGGCCGTTGTTCATATAAGAGCGAATGTATTCCCAAAATCCTTTCTGCATTTCTAAAGACTTTCCCGCCGGCGTACCAATGCTGACCATAATTTCGTTTTCAGGTTCTCCCAAGCGCTTCATTAATACTTCAAGCGAGGCGTTCCGGATGCTCCCAGAATAAAGGCCAACCATGTCGAACTCGCAAGCTACGGCCTCTATTCCCTTCCAAGGAGTATGATAGAGCTCTCCTTCGTTGTCGAAATAGACTTCCTGTGTTCGTCGGTTGAAAATTATGGGAAGTGGTAAAGAGCGTCTTGTTTCGATGATGATTGGAACAATGAACAACGGTATTCCGAAAAGTAACATCCAGCCCACTCCGTCCCACTTGCCCAGTAAAGCCATCCAAACGCCAATGATGAGTGCGATCAGAGCTGAAACTCCCCCGAGAAGTCCGCTAAGCAAGCCGCGGTTTCGATCACTGCCAGCTTTTAGTGAAAGATAGTGTTCTGTGTGTTCATCAGTTATAAAAAGCTCAAGTGGTTGCTCTCCCGTAGACTCGTCGTCACTAAGAACTGCGGTAGGAGCATCACCATATTTCGCCATGATTTTTTCATTGCCGTTCTTAAAGCCATACCATTTCCTTGACTTCGATGGGCGGTAGTGCGTGCCTTCAAGTAAGGAGTAGTAAGCTATTACCTTTCGGTTTCGTGATCATAAGTCAAACAGAAAAACCGCGCTCGCGTTCTAAGTCTATGAGTCTAAGTGTGGGGCCGTCTTGATGTAAGCGTTCTGTAACTATTTCTGGCCATAATTTTCGTGTTTTTCTCTGTACATAATTGTATGTGAAGTCTTGTATAGCATTGGTTGGAAAAAAAATTAAATGTCCAATAAACATAAAAGCGTCAGATGCAGTTAAGTAGTTAGAGTGTCCGGATTTGACTTTTTTATCTGTGATCGTTTTTTTCCAGTACCCCCAAAAGCCTGACGATCTAATATTGCTCGAAAGCGTTTTCTTTATGAATTCATCGGATTCTGCGTGGTTGCCATTTTCATCAAACCATGGGCCATTATTCATGTAGCTGCGAATGTATTCCCAAAACCCTTTTTGCATATCAAGTGTCTTGCCCATTGGGGAACCCAAACTAACCATAAGAGCATTTTCAGGGTCGCCTAGACGTTTTACTAGTATTTCGAGAGAAGCGTTATTTATACCGCCCGTATAAATGCTTGTCATTTGAAATTCACACGCGATAGCTTGAATGTTGTCCCATGGCGTATGATACAAGTCACCATTTTGATCAAGATAAACTTCTTTTGTTCTGCGATTAAATAATACAGGTAAAGGTAGTGGTTTTCGCGTTTCAAAATAAAACGGAATAAGGAATATGGTCGCGGCAAAGAAAATACAAAGGCCTACAAGATCCCAACGGCCTTTTATGATCATCATAAATGCCAATGCAATACTTGCGAGAGATCCTACGCCTGCCGCTATACCTGTTATACCTCCTCTATCTGCATCTCCTGCCATCTGTAAGGTTAAGTAATTCTCTGTATGTTCATCGGTGATGAATAGTTCGCATGGAGGTTGTCCGGTGCTCTCACTGGCTTTCAATACGACGTTCGACGTGTTGCCGTACTTCGACGCTGCCTGGGCGATAAGCTTTTTTATATCCATGCTATTTCCTTGATGTCATTTGCCTGAATAGCCTCACTGGCGTTAATATCCTAGCTTGTCAGGGAAGAACGAGAGAGGCGGATGGTTGGCCTTCCACGTTTTTGCGAGTTCTTTTGCTTTCCCTATCTGCTCTTTTGACAGGTTTTTTTCCACTTCTGGCAAAACATCGTTAACATTGTTTATTACGTTTCCACCACCATCAAGCTCTAGTAGATTTGATAGTAGCGCATATGACGTCACTGGGTCTGAGGTGAATCCGTATTTTGGTTCAACTTCGCCTATATAAGAAGCATAACCAAAAACCGCTGATACGTAGCCTGAATCTGCAGCTTTTTCATTCCAAGTTCTAAACGATGAAAAGTCGGCTTTTTCAAGCCTGGCAGCGGCAAATCCCATCATAGCTGGAGGATAGCCATTCTCTGCAGACGCTTTCATCCACTTTTCGATTTCATCTGATCTTCTGGAGGGCAGTAGGAATACTCCGCCACCTTCTTGATATTTAGTCGCCAAACGAAATTGCGCCAAAGCGAAAGCTTTTTCTGCAGATTTTTCTAACCATTCATCGTTCCCTGTTATTTCCCATAACAAGTACATAGACTCAGCATTTCCATGAGATGCATGATCAGTTGCAAGCTTTTTAGCTTCATTCATCCAGCCTTCAGGCGATTGCTCAGAGGGGGAACAATTCTTCATGGTTACGCACAAGTCTTGGTCCGCTCCTCCGAGCCGGATCATAGAATAAATATTGCCTTTTTTTGCTGACTCCTCGTAAGCTTTTTGTGCTTCCTGAGTCATGTATCTGTTGTTTTTTCTTATTGATTCACCTAAGTAGTAGAGTGCTTCATCATCTCCACCCTCGGCAGCAATCTTTAAAAACTCGATTGCGGATATTGCTTTGTATTGATTGTAAAGCTCAATGCCTTTTTTCTTTGCTTCTTCTTGCTGTTTTGTGAGAGTTGCGTTCGCGGTGTTGCAGAGTAAAACAAAGCAGACGCAGAAGGTAGTTGCGAATAATTTTATGTTTTTCAATTTAATTTTCTCGCTGGAGCTGAGAATTTCACAGAGGGCTTTGGTATGTAGCTGTTTTCATTCATGACAATTTTACAGGAGCCATCAAACGGTTCACCTAATAGTGAAGCGTTTTTCTTGTAACGAGCCCTTGTTGTGTTTCCGAATGGCTCGGTTGCTGTAAGCACCGGTTCGCTCATGAAATTGTCCAGCACGTAACGGTTTTCACAATATTTTTGACCGAGGTCAACCGGTTCCACTCCGAACTTATTCATGCATGCGCAGGCTAGCTGAAATTGTTTTTGAGCTTCTAGTAGACTTCCTTGCTCTTTGGCGTTGGTAGTGATGTGAGTTATTATTATTTCAATGGCTGTTTGTTGTGCTAAATATGCAGTATCTCTGGTGTATTTTTTCTTACCGTCTTTTGGGGTGCTTAGGCTAGTTTGCTTCGTTGTCGCTATGGAGAATTCTTCCGGATTAGACATTAGTGTCATCAAGATCGGCCCTAACGCTGCAGGGGTGGCCTCAACAATCCATTTTTTTAACTCGTCGGGATTTTGGTACTCAATAATCGCGTGAGCGATTGGGCCGCCTTTTCCTCCGTTGGTCATTGCGTCATATAAGTCCATGACTAAACTCCAACCCATAAGATAAGACATTTCCACACTAAGCCCAGCTGCTCCTAATGCGTTCAGCGCGGATGCGAACTTACCTGCTTCAGGTTCCATCCACTCTACCTTTCTGCCTTTCGCTTTGTGCAGTTCCTTGCGGTACAAGTTGATGAGGTCAACTACTGCCTCATAGCCAACTTCAAACTTAAAGCTACCGTTAGCACCAGGACCCAGCACTACCGCGGCCTTCAGGTTCAGAATAAACCGCCCCTTATCCAGAGACACCTGCGCCGTTCCCTGAAAGCCCGCACCTAACGCGACTCCAACGGAGCCGCTCAGCTTGGCCAGTGTCAGCCATGGATTCGCGCTTTTCGCGTCTTTAGCGCTGCCAACGCCCATCGTTGGCGCGGTGCGCAGGGCGACGAGTTCTTTGGGCGGTGCCCAGTTCATTACTCCGGTGAGTTCAATCGCGGCTTGCAAGCCTCCAAACACGTTGAAGCTGGCTTTTGCGCCGTTTTCGACTTGCACTTTGGCGAAGCGGCCGCCTCGCAGTTGCTCTGTGCTCTTGGAATCGGCGTAGGTGCCGGATTTCGACTTGTGTTCAAGATCGGGAGTAGGGCTGTCGTCACCGCTGTCGGCCTTGGCTTGCTTGGCGGCGGCGTGATCGGAGCGTTCTTCTTTTGCCGAAGCATCTTCACGCTGTGCGCGTTTTACCGGGCTCAGTGACGCCCCGTACTTGACGTTGCCGAAGATCGGGCTCAACTCGACGCTGCCGGCCAGCAGCAACGATGCTCCGGCGTAGCCCCATGCCTTCACACCAAAGTGGAAGGAGAAGCGGCCGAAATTCATTTTTTGCGGGCTGCCGTCCAGGAAGTAATCAAGCGTTATTTCTTGAGCACTGGCTTTGGCAGGCATGTCGACTTTCATCAACTGAACTTCGCCACGGGCCAGGTCCAGGCTTAAGCCCATTTCGCCGGATATCTTGAAGCCCTCGGCGGCAGACATTTTCGGGCCTTCGAGCTTTACTTCGCCGTGAATGTTTGGCTGTGGAGGTGTCAGGCAACGGACCAATTGCGCCTGAGGGCTGGCATCAAAAAGTCTTACTTTGCCGCGCACACTTTTCTTGAACACCAGTTGCTGAAGGTGTTCGCCCCAGTTGGTCAGGGTCGCGTCGTCTTCCAGTTCAGTTACCTCATAGCCTTGCTTTTTCAAGTAAGCATAAAAGTCTTTGGCTTTGAACCAGCCTTTTTCATCGAAACAGTCGCCGACCTGATCGCTGAACTTTATGGCGCCCTGATCTAGAAGCCATTGGCGGAACGAGTTGATTTCGCTGTTTTTATCGGAGCCTTCGGTAGCGTCCGCAGGCAAACTTTTACCTACCTTTTTTATCGCGCCGGCTGCTTTTTCGAAATCCTCTTTCATGATCTTTTTTGCGTCTTTCAGGTTCGCCATGCTGAACCAGCCCAGGGGCGTACCCTTGGCATCTGAGAGACTGACTTCACGCAGCGGAAAGCCCGGTTTCACCATGCGGTCGACCGGTTTTGGCTGGAACTCTTCCGGGTCCCAAATCAGATAACGCGCAGGCTTGCTGTTGCTGACATTGCTTTGGGCTTTTGCTTGAAGGTCGTCTTTGGTCTTTTGCAGGCTATCCCATTTGGTCCGCTCCACATCAACCAGGCCCGCCGGCGCTTGGGCATTCTGGCCTGTTGCCTCGATCCAGCGTTTGTATTTCTCTTGAAGCTGCGCTGTAACTTCCGCCTGCTCTTTCTCGGTATCCAGATACAGTTTGAACTGCTCGATGCCGGAAGGAAGGCCGTCACTGATCAAAGCGAATTCTGGAAGTGCGATGCCGTACTCAGACGCTTTGATAATGGATTCAGTGTAAGCATGGTAATCAAGCGCATCGGCGTTTTTGTAGAGCGTCAAGACATACCCGACCAGATCGGCGGTGCAGTCATTCATGCCGCTGCAGATGTTTTCGTAGCTTTTTTTCTTTTCCGCCAGGGCTTTCGCAACGTCTTCCAGCGGGACCTGCTTGAAGTCTTTGTTGCCGAGAAGTTTCTTGCGAGCCTCCAGATAAGCCTGCACCCGTGCGCGCGCCTCAATCGCCTCTTTGGAATAGAGCGAGCCACTTTCGTAGGTGTAGCCTTCCAGCTTCGCAGCCGCTACCGCTTCTTTTTTCAGCGCATTCCACTCAGCCCTCCGCTTGTAAAAATCGGCATAGGCTTTGTGGACGTCCTGGTCAGTAGCCAGGTCTGCCGTTAGACGGTCCATGCGCGATTGCGCGGTGTCCTCTTGAGGAGACTGTGCAGGAGCCGCTGCCGGTTTGTTTCCGTTAGCTTCGTTTTGCCTCTTTTTGGCGGTGGCTGGATCGATTTCGATCTCATCCCCCATCGCTTCAAACTCTTCCATCCGCGTACGCTTCTCGCCCGTGAGGAAGTTGCTCAACTTGGGCTCAAGGAAGTATTCCAGCAAACCAGATTCCTGCAGCCCGTTCAGGCGTGCATCACGTGGTTTGCTGGGGGCAATCATTTTATCCAGCGCGAACATCGATTCTTTGATGGCAGACTTTGCCCGCTCAGGGAGCAGCCAGAACTCTTGCTCCTCAGTGGCATAAATCGCGCTGGCAAACTTTTTAGAACACGGAGGTGCGTGGGGTTTGAAGGTCTTTGAACTCTGATCAGGAGCGTCCTTGACCGGATCCAGTTCAACCAGATCCTCAGCGGAGCACTGAGTGGGCGCTTCCGGGGCTGCCTGCGCAGGCGCTTGCGACGCGGCGGGCGGCTGAGCGGTAGGCGTGGCGGCCGCTTGAGCGCTTTTGGGGACGCTCAGGTTCCAGCCGACTTTGACGTTGTCCGGATTGGTGATGAAGGGGTTGAGCTGGCGAAGTTGCGCCACGGTGCTGTTGTAGCGCGAAGCGATCTGGCCCAGGGTTTCGCCGGGCATGACGGCGTGATTCGTGATTTCCATGGTGATTCCGTTCTGTTGTCGCGTCGCCCTAACGTTGGGCGACGGCGGCTGATTCCAGGAGCCGATCTACTTTGATAAACGACTCGTCCTTAGATTGCAGGATCGCCATGATCTCAGGCTGTGTTTCGAATAGCGGGCCGTTCACGGCGTGGCCAAGCTTGAGCAGGTGATCACCGTCATAAATATTGCTTTTGAGCAGCAGGTCGAGGTTATCAGCGATATCGTTCAGGCGCTCATCGTCTGGTTCTTCAAACGCTGCGTATTCCTCATCAATCCAATAAACCCATCCCAGGCGCGCTTGAACTTGCGCGGCTGCCTCGGGAAGGTTGAACGCCTCTTTGTCACCAAGCCACGTCGATTCCTCGTTGGCTTTCCAGGCCAACCATGGACCGCGCTGCTGACCGAAATGTATCGGCGCAGGGCAGTAGATGGCGTTCCAGCAACCCAGCAACTGGTCGAAGGTTTTCCCAGCTGTATAAGTCAGCGCTGCCCACAGACTCGGTTTGTGAAAGCTCAACAAGCTCTGCCCACCGGAACCGTCATTGGCTCTGAGCAACCAGCGCGCATGAGCCAATGCTTGTTCAGGATCAGGTGTTGAGATCGCTATTCCCGAAAAGCGTTCCTCACAAAGTTTTGCCGCTACGTTTGCCACTTTGCTGCCCCGAGGAGCCACCAGCCACAACGGGCCATCAGGAATCTCTGCGAAGTCAGTGCCGAAAAACAGCCCTTGGGAAACCACCGGTTCGCCTACTCGGTAGAGTTGACTCAATGCTTCTGGCTGGAGTCCCTGGTCGATGATGAAACAGAGCGACTCGCTCGCGGCCGGCAGGTCAGAAAAGTTGTAGCGAGGCTCTGCGAGCAGAGCGCTCAGCGCTTTTACATGCATGTGCAATCCTTACGGCTGCAAGCGCCGTTACTCTGTTTTCCGCACAACGGTGTGATGCCAGACTCATTCAGACGGGCGGGGAGTGGTGCTTTACCAGCCTTGTCCGCATCCGCTACTTTCATCGGTCCCGGCAGCAATGGTGCCGCAGGCGTCCCAACCCCAGGCGAGCCGCCAGTGTTGCCCTTCACTTCGGCACCGCTGATGGTCACGCCACCCGCATCGACCTTGACGAAACTCCCGCCAGCCTTGGCCGTGAGTTCCATGGCGCCTTCGACCACAACCTTCTGGCCGGCGTAGTAATGGATTTCTGACCCGGCCTCAACAAACTGCGCAGTCCCTACCTTCAGATGCTGCGTCACACCCACCGTCAGGTGATCATCCGCACGCATCTCGCTGATGCGATCCAGATGCGTAATCCGGTGCTCTTCAACCTTGAATTCGCTCAGCGTGTTGGCTTCAACGGTGTCATGCCGTTCATTGCCGACGCGGATTTTTTGGTCGTGCTCGATGTTCTCGTCCCAATCGCGCTGGGCGTGGATGTAGATCTGCTCGGCGCCTTTCTTGTCTTCGATGCGGAACTCGTTGTAGCCCTTGCCGCCCGGTGAACTCAGGGTTTTGAAGGTGCTGCGGGTCTTGTTGGCCGGCAGGTCGTAAGGGACGACGTTTTCCTTGTGGTACAGGCAACCGGTGACCAGCGGCTGGTCGGGGTCGCCCTCGAGGAAGGTGACGAGGACTTCCATGCCGATGCGCGGGATGGCGATGCCGCCGTACGCCGCGCCGGCCCAGCCGCTGGCGACGCGCATCCAGCAGGTGGTTTTGTCGTTGGACTGGCCGTCGCGGTCCCAGTGGAATTGCACTTTGATGCGGCCGTATTGGTCGCAGTGGATTTCTTCACCGGCGGGGCCGGTGACGACAGCGGTCTGGCTGCCGAGGACTTGCGGTTTCGGGTGCTCGAGGGCAGGGCGGTAGTGCGCGTCCCACGGGGTGGCGAGGAAGCTGTTGCGGTAGCCCTGGTGGAAATCGCTTTTGTGGTCGGTGACGTCGCTGGTGACGTTTTCGCCGAGCACTTGCGGTTGTTTGCCTTCGTGGAAGACTTCCAGCAGCAGCCACAGGTCGTTCCATTCGGCGCGCGGGTGTTCGGCGAGTGTGAGGAAATGGCCGCTGGTGAGGGTCGGTTCGTCACCTTTACCTTCGGCGAGTTTGTAGTCGCTGCGATGGCGTTCGAGGGCGCGGGTGGAGAGGAACTTGCCGCGCTCTCGAGTGGTGAAGCGGCCGGGGTAGTCGTAGTCCTCGAGGTCCGGGGCGAACTCGGTTTTGACCGCGCCTTCGGGGAGGATCTTTGGTTTTTCGAAGTCGTAATCGCGGCGGCTGACGCGGGTGGTGCGGGTTTCCAGGCGCAGGTTGAAGCGTTTGATCACCGGTTTGTCGGCGGCCATGCCGGAGTCTTGTTGGTAGCTCACCGGTTTCAGTTTGCGGAACACGGTCTGGTCGTCGCCGAACACCAGTTTGTGGCCGCTGCTGCTGTGCTGGAAGTGGAAGTGAATGCCTTCTTCTTCGCACAGGCGCTGGATGAAATGCAGGTCGGATTCGTCGTACTGCACGCAGTAGTCACGCTCCGGGTATTCGGCGCCGAGCTGGAAGCTGTAGGCGTCGGCGAGGATGCCGCGATCTTCCAGCACCTGAGCGATGATCTTCGGTACGGTCAGTTGCTGGAAAATCTGCTGATCGTGGTTGTGCCGCAGGTAGGCCAGTTGTGGCACCAGGCTGAGGCTGTAACGGGTCAGGGTCTTGCCGGAGTCGCCTTGCTCGATGCGATAGACCAGACCGTGGATCTTGCCTTCGCCGGTCGGGCCGAAAGTCAGGACGCCGGGCTTGTGCAACAGCTCTTCGAGTTTGAGGTCGGGGCGGGCGCTGACGAGTTCGAGGTCAAAACGGAACGGTTCGTTGAGGGCTTCGCGACCGGTGAAGCTGAGGACTTGCAGGTCGGCGTTGGCGCCTTCAAGCGTGAGGGTGATGTGGGTTGCGTTGGCGTCCAGCATGCCTTGAATTCCGTCCGTTGAATAAGCAGGAGGCGGATGGTGCAGGATTAAGCCGTCTCGTTCAAGGCGCAAAAGCCGTAGGCAGGGCCACTTTGAGCTATAGGGAAAACCCTTACTCAGGCTGTTTTGCCCAATGAATCCGGGCGATTGGTGGGGGGTGATACGTGTCGTCGGCAACTTTTCCTACGACCTCGGCGAGAAGAATCGCCGGTCAGATTCAGACTAAAGTCGCCTGTAATGCGTAAAAGCCATCTGCCATCATTGCCGTTCACCCCTGCGTGTTCACCTTCTCCTGGCTCAATCTGACCCGGGACGGGAGCTATTTTTCTGGCTTGTTGCGCGCTTGCGCAAACGCTGCATTGTTGGAGTTTTTCATGCGTCCCCCATTTCCCCTCATCACCCCGCGCCAGTCGTTTGGCTTCGGAGCCGTTGTGCTGTGCGCAGGTTTTACCGCACAGGTTCAGGCCAGCGGATTCTTTGAAGACACCACGGCGAAAATCGAATCGCGCACGGTGTACTTCAACCGCGATTTCCGTGATGGGAGCACCTCGAACGCTCAGGGCGCCTCCAAGCGTGAAGAGTCGGCACAGGGCTTTATTCTCAACCTGCAATCGGGCTACACCGACGGTACCGTGGGTTTCGGTCTCGATGCGCTGGGCATGCTTGGCTTTCAACTCGATTCCAGCCCGGATCGCAGCAACAGCGGTTTGCTGCCATCGAGCGGCAACGACCCGCGCGGCTCGAAAGGCCAATACGCGAAAATGGGCCTGACCGCCAAGGTCAAAGTCTCGGACACCGTGCTGAAGTACGGCGCGCTGCTGCCGGATCTGCCGTTGCTGAAATACAACGACGGTCGGTTGCTGCCGACGATGTTCAATGGCGCCATGCTCACCTCTAAAGAGCTGAAGGATCTGACCTTCATGGCCGCGCGCCTGGACAAGTACACCGCGCGTGATTCCACCGATTCGCAAGACATCCGCGTGCACTGCAAGAACAAGCGCTACGCCTGCAACACCACCGCCGACCATTTCGACATGTACGGCTTCGACTACAAGATCAACGATCGCCTGACTGCGCAGTATCACTACGCCGAACTGGAAGACATTTATCGTCAGCACTTTGTCGGGCTGTTGGGTAATCAACCGTTAGGGGGCGGTGTACTTAAAGCGGATCTGCGTGTGCTGAAAAGTGCCGACAGCGGCGATGCCAAGGCCGGTTCCATCGATAACCGTGCGTTGAGCGGCATGTTGTCGTATGCGCACAGCGGCCACACGTTCAGCGCCGGTTGGCAGCGCATGAATGGCGACAACTCGATGCCTTACCTCGATGGCAGCAATCCGTATCTGGTCAACTATGTGCAGGTCAACGACTTTGCCGCTGCGCAGGAACGTTCCTGGCAGTTGCGTTATGACTATGACTTCAAGGCCATTGGCATTAATGGTTTGAGCTTCCTGACCCGTTATGTGAACGGTGATCACATCAAGGTGTTGGGCAGTGATCAGGAAGGCAAAGAGTGGGAACGCGACAGCGAGTTGAAGTATGTGATTCAGACGGGCACGTTCAAGGATGTGAGTTTGCGTTTGAGGAATGCGACTTACCGGACCAACTATGAGAAGTTTGCCCGGGATGTGGATGAGACTCGGTTGATTGTGAGTTATAGCTTCTCCGTCCTGTAACGGCTCCCAATGTAGGAGCCGCCGCAGGCTGCGATCTTTTGACGTTGATTGTTAAAAACAAGATCAAAAGATCGCAGCCTTCGGCAGCTCCTACACGGGATCCCGGAACTTTTACAACCAATGCCAGAACCGGCTCCAGAACCCCCGATTCAAATCCTCTTTGCAGCCGGCATACTGCCGCGCATACACGTCCGAACGATTCTGCACTTTACGCGCCGTTGGCATCAGCCAGGCTTTGCTCGCGTAGGTCTTGTTGCGGAATCCGCCCCAGCCTTCGTGGTAGTTGAGGTATTGGTTATAGGCGTCGTATTTGTACACGCCGTTGATCGAATAGGTCTTGTCCATGTACCAGCCGACAAAGTCGATGGCGTCGTCGAAGTCTTCGCGATCGGCGCCGCTGCGGCCGGTGCTTTTCTGGTAGTCGGCCCAGACTTCATCCTTGGCTTGCGCATAACCCGAGGCGGTCGAGACGCGGCCCCACGGGATCACCCACAGCAGGTACTTGCGCGGGGTCTTGGCGTCGTAACGGTAGCCGGATTCCTGATACATGATCGCGAAGGGCACCTGAATCGGCACGCCCCAGCGTTTTTGCGTGACTTGCGCAGCGTCGTACCAGTCGCTTTTCTCGCGGAAGATTTCGCAAATGTCTTCCGGCGAACGGGGCGGCGAGGTGCCGCACCCGCTCAGTAGCGTTGCCAGTGTCAGTAGTCCAAGCGTCTGCCTGTAATTCAAAAGCGGTTATCCCGTCGTGCGCAAAAAGGCCGACAGTCTACGCGCTCAGCGCAATTGATGACGATAGGGCAGATCCGGGCCGGTCTTGCTGCAGGTCAGCGCGGCGGCTTGTACGGCGAACTTGAGCATGGCGTCGATTTGCTCGCGAGCGAGTTGCTGCACGCCTTCAACCGAATCCAGTCCTTGCTCGGTCAGCCAGGTGATCAACGCAGCCTGGAAGGTGTCGCCTGCGCCGACGGTATCGGCGATCTTCACCGAGGCCGCTGGCACCGACCAACTGCCATGGTTGCGGCTGAACACAGTAGCGCCGTCGCCCCCACGGGTGAGGAAGACGATCTGGCAGCGCTGTTCGAGCCAGCCTTCGATCACCCGTTGCGGGTCCTGTTCGGGGTAGAGCAGGCTCAAGTCTTCGTCACTGACCTTGATCAGATCGGCCAGTGGCACCAGCGTCGCGATGCGTTCGCGCCACAGATCGATGTTCGGCTCGGGATTGAGGCGTACGTTCGGGTCGAGGGTGATCAGGCGTTTGCCGCTCTCGCGCTGCACCAAGGTCAGCAAGGTGTCGCCGATCGGCTGTACCACCAGCGAGAACGAGCCAATGTGCAAGCCGCGGACCTCAGCGCCCAGCTCTGGCAGATGCGCAAGACTCAGTTGCCGATCGGCACAGCCTTCACCGCGAAAGCTGTAGTGCGGCGAGCCATTGGCACCGACGGCGACCATGGCCAGCGTGGTCGGCGCGGCGAAATCCACCAGATAGTCCGGGCGCACACCTTCGTCCTGCAAAACTCGTTGCAAGCGGCGGCCGAGGTAGTCGGTGGACAGTCCGCCAAACAAGGCCGAGTCCACGCCCAGACGGCGCAAACCCACGGCGACGTTGAACGGCGAACCGCCGGCAATCGCCTTGAAATTAACTTTCGAGGCCAGACCGCTGGCGTCGTCTTCACTGAAGAAATCAAACAGGGCTTCGCCACACACCAAATACATAATTGTTTGCTCTTTATAGGGTTGCGACATGCTGTTGATAGCGTTCGTAGGCCTGCTGGAACGCCGCGACGTTGGCGGCAATCGGCAGGGTTTCACTGCTTGAATCTAGTTTCACGCAGCGCTGGCACAGGTCGGCGAGGCTGTCTTCGTGGCCGTTCGACCAGGATTTGCACCACGCCGCTTGAATCGCTGCGCCGAGGGCGGCGGCTTCACTTTGTTCGGTGCAGATCACTGGGGTGTTCATGATGTCGGCGACGATCTGCCGCCACACCGCACTTTTCGAACCGCCGCCGATCAGGCAAATGCTGCGGCTTTGTAAACCATTGTGGCGGAGCAAATCCAGCCCGTAACGCAAACCGAAGGTGGTGCCTTCAACGGCGGCGCGGCACAGGTTGGCCTGAGTCAGGTTGTCCAGCGTCAAGCCGTGCAGACTGCCGGTGGCGTGGGGCAGGGCGGGAACGCGCTCGCCGTTGAGGAACGGCAGCATGCTCACACCGTCGGCGCCGATGGGAGCCTTGGCGACGAGGTCGTTGAACTGCTGCAGATCGAGGTCGAACAACTCGCGAATCGCGCCGGTGGCGTTGGTCAGGTTCATGGTGCAGATCAGCGGCAACCAACCGCCGCTGGACGAGCAGAACGTCGCGACCGAGGCGTCCGGGCTGACTTTCGGCACCTCGGAATAGGCATACACCGTGCCGGAGGAACCGAGGCTCATGGTGATCGCGCCGGGCTGAATATTGCCGGTGCCGATGGCGCCCATCATGTTGTCGCCGCCACCGCTCGATACCAACGCATTGGGGTTGATGCCGAGGTGTTCGGCGATCGCCGGGAGGATGGTGCCGACAGATTGATGCGCGTCTATCAGCTCAGGCAGTGCAGCTTGCAGGCGTCCGCTGGCGTCGATGTCGCGCAGCAGTTGCAAGTCCCATTGGCGGGTGCGCACGTTGAAATAGCCAGTGCCCGAGGCATCGCCGTATTCGCTGCAGGCGCGACCGGTCAGCCAGAAATTCAGGTAGTCGTGGGGCAGCAGAATACGCGCGATGCGTGAGAACACCACGGGGTGCTGCTCTTTGGTCCAGAGCAGTTTCGACACGGTGTAGCCCGGCGCGATGACCACACCGAGGCGTTCCAGTGAGCCTTTTTCACCGCCCAGATGAGTCAGCAGACGGTCGTTTTCGGCGCTGGTTTCGGTGTCGCACCAGAGCTTGGCGGGGCGCAGGACTTCACCTTGGTCATCGAGCAGGACCAGACCGTGTTGCTGGCCGGAGACGCCGATGCCGAGGATCGACTGGCCGTCTACATTTGCCGCCAGCAATGCCTGGCGGGTGGCGAGGGTGAAGGCTTCGAGCCATTGTTGGGTGTCTTGCTCGCGGCGACCGTTGGCGCCGCTGATCATCGTGTGGGCGGCGGCGCCTTGGCCGAGGACTTGACCGCTGATGGCGTCGAGGATGATGGCTTTGGTGCCTTGGGTGCCGCAGTCGATGCCTAGGAAGAGTTGTTGTGTTGTCATGTGTGAACCACTCGGGTGTGGTGAAGATCAAGAGCTTTCCCCCTCACCCCAGCCCTCTCCCCCAAGGGGGCGAGGGGGAAAGGGAGCCGATCGGGGGCTGTTCAAAACCTGAGTTCGACTGCGGATCTCTCAATCAGGTGCTGTTCAAAATCTGAGTTCGACTCCGGTTCTCTCAACCGGGGCTGTTCAAAACCGGAGTTCAACTGAGGACGTTCAGGTCGATGTATTCCTAAAGAACACCTCGGTCAGTCCCCTCTCCCTCTGGGAGAGGGCTAGGGTGAGGGGCTTTTCAGGCAAGTATCCGTTCCAGCGTCCGCGTCACACCATCCTCGCGCAAGCTGTTGCAGCACCACTCAAACGCCGCCACAAACTCCGCCGAGCGCGGTATCGCCGTGCCAAAAATCTCCTCGACCGCCAACAACCGCTGCGTAATTAAAGCATCGTCCGCCACCAACGCCTGACAAAACGCCGCACGCGGATCCGGGATCGAATAGGTATCACCATTCTCATCCACACCCTTCAAATACAACGCCCACGCCGCCACCACCAACGCCGCACGTTTAGTCTCCTGCCCATCAGCAATCAACCGGTTGATCGTCGGAATGGTGAACTTGGGAAACTTCGACGAGCCGTCCGAACACACCCGCTCCAGTTGATCGGCAATTGCCTGATTGGAAAAACGCGCCACCAATGTGTTTTTGTAATCCGTCAGATCAATGCCCGGCACCGGCGCCAGTTGCGGGGTCACGTCCAGATCCATGTAAGCGCGCATGTAACGCACGAACAAAGGATCGTTCATGGTCTCGTGAACAAACCGGTAACCCTTCAAAAAGCCCAGATAGGTCAGCGCCAAATGGCTGCCATTGAGCAATTTGATCTTCATCTCTTCATAGGGCGAAACATCGTCGGTGAACTGCACGCCGACCTTTTCCCAGGCCGGGCGACCGTTGACGAATTTGTCCTCCAGCACCCATTGCACAAACGGTTCGCAGACCACCGGCCAGGCATCGTCGACGCCGTGTTTGTCCGCCAGTTGCAGACGATGTGCAGTGCTGGTCATCGGTGTGATGCGGTCGACCATGGCGTTGGGGAAACTGACGTTGGCGTCGATCCAGCTGCACAGGTTGCTATCGCGCAGCGTGGCAAACGCCAGCAGCGCCTTGCGGGTCACGGCGCCGTTGTGTGGCAGGTTATCGCAGGACATCACGGTAAACGCCGGGATGCCCGCCGAGCGGCGTTTTTCCAAGGCTGCACATAAAAAACCGAACACGGTTTTCGGCGAATCCGGGTTAGCCAGATCATGTTGAATCTGCGGCAGGTGCGCCATGAATTCGCCGTTGCTGTCGTCGATGCAATACCCACCCTCGGTGATGGTCAGCGAGACGATGCGGATTTGCGGATCGGCGAGTTTATCGATCAACGCCTGAGCGCCGTCCTCGGCCAGCAGCATGTCGCGAATCGCGCCAATCACGCGCACTTCGGTGTCGTCGCTGTCGCCGAGTTCGAACAGGGTGAACAGGTAATCCTGTTCCTTGAGGTCGTCGCGGGCGCGGCGGTCTTCGGCGCGCAGGCCGACGCCGCAAATCGCCCAGTCGAGGGCTTCGCCGGTGTTCATCAGGGCATCGGTGTAATACGCCTGATGCGCGCGGTGGAAGCCGCCGACACCGATGTGGGCGATGCCCTGACGAGTGTCGCTGAGGCTGTAGGCCGGCAGTTGTACTTCGCTGGCCAGACGATGGAGATTTTGTTGATTGAGTTTCATCGGGAGTTCTCGAAATCAGGCCGCAGCGCGCAGCGGGCGGGTTAACGCGACACCTTCGGCATCGAATAAATGGCAGTGCGCCGGGTCGAGGTGCAGGCTCAGTTGTTCGCCATAACGGCTGGCCAGATCCCCGCGCACGCGCATGGTCAGGGCTTCGCCGGCGTTGGTGGTGACGTGGCAGAAGGTGTCGCTGCCCAGGCGTTCGCTGACATCGGCGGTGACTTGCAGGGTGCAGTCGCCCGCTTGCGCCAGTTCCAGATGTTCCGGGCGAATGCCCAGAGTCACGGCGCTACCGACACTCAGATTGCCGGCGTTGAACGGCAGCGTGATGCGCGTGCCGGCATCCAGCGACACTTCGCAGCTCTGGCCGTCGACGCGGGCAACCTTGCCTTTGAGGAAGCCCATTTTCGGCGTGCCGAGGAACCCGGCAACAAAGATGTTCGCCGGGTTGTGATAGAGGTCTAGCGGTGAGCCGACCTGTTCGATCTTGCCGCCATTGAGCACCACGACTTTGTCGGCCATGGTCATCGCTTCAACCTGATCGTGGGTGACGTAGATCATCGTCGCTTGCAGGTCTTTGTGCAGGCGCAGCAATTCCAGACGCATCTGCACGCGCAGCGCAGCGTCGAGGTTGGACAGCGGTTCGTCAAAGAGGAAGATTTTCGGATTGCGCACGATGGCGCGACCAATCGCGACGCGCTGACGCTGGCCACCGGAGAGCTGTTTGGGCTTGCGTTCAAGCATCGGCCCGAGTTCGAGAATGCGCGCCGCTTCGCCGACTTTCTTCTCGACTTCGGCTTTCGGTACGCCGGCCAGGTCGAGGGCGAACGACATGTTTTTATTTACGGTCATGTGCGGGTACAGCGCGTAGGTCTGGAACACCATCGCCAGATCACGCTTGGCTGGGCTGACTTCGGTGATGTCGCGGCCATCCAGTTCGATGGTGCCGTCGCTGACTTCTTCCAGACCGGCAATCAGCCGCAGCAAGGTGGATTTGCCGCAGCCCGACGGGCCGACGAAGACCACGAATTCCTTGTCGTTCACCTCAAGGTCGATGCCTTTGATGATGGAGAAACCTTCGAAGCCTTTTTGCAGATTCTTGATTTTCAGGTTGGCCATGATGATGGGCCTCCGCAATTTATTATTCAGATGAACCGGATCGGCTTTTCTGTGGGAGCGAGCTTGCTCGCGAAGGGGGCGTGTCAGTCACCATCATTGCTGGATGACGCTCCGCTTTCGCGAGCAAGCTCGCTCCCACAGGGGATAGGGTTGGGTTCGGGATCTTCATTTCACGGCGCCAAAGGAGAGGCCGCGCACCAGTTGTTTCTGGCTGATCCAGCCGAAGATCAGAATCGGCGCACACGCCAGGGTCGACACCGCCGATAACTTGGCCCAGAACAAACCTTCCGGACTCGAATACGAGGCGATCAAAGCCGTCAGTGGCGCGGCTTTCGAGGAGGTCAGGTTCAGCGACCAGAACGCCTCGTTCCAGCACAGAATCAGCGACAGCAGTACGGTCGAGGCGAGGCCACCCTTGGCGATCGGCAGCAACACCCGGACCATTTCCTGCCACAGCGTGGCGCCGTCGAGGCGGGCGGCTTCGAGGATGTCTTTGGGGATGTCCTTGAAGTAGGTGTAAACCATCCAGACCACGATCGGCAGGTTGATCAGCGTGTAGATCACGATCAACGCGATGCGCGTGTCGAGCAGGCCGAAACTCTTCGCCAGCAGGTAGATGGGCATCAGCACACCCACCGGTGGCAGCATCTTGGTCGAGAGCATCCACAGCAGCGTGCCTTTGGTGCGCTGGGTTTCGTAGAACGCCATCGAGTACGCCGCCGGCACCGCGATCAACAGGCACAACGCCGTGGCGCTGAAGGAAATCACCACCGAGTTCCAGGCGAAACTGAAGTAGTCGCTGCGCTCGTTGATGTGCAGGTAGTTCTCCAGCGTCGGCGTGAAAATGAACTGCGGCGGCGTGGCAAACGCATCGATTTCGGTTTTGAAACTGGTCATCACCATCCAGAAGATCGGGAAGAAAATCACGATCGCGATGGCCCAGGCCAGGGTGCCGAGCAGCAGGCTTTGCAGCCGGCGGGATTGTTGAAGAGTCATGGCAGGCCTCAGGCTTTGTCAGTCAGGTTTTTGCCGATCATCCGCACCAGAATGATCGCGGCGATGTTGGCGATGACCACGGCAATCAAGCCGCCCGCCGAGGCCATGCCGACGTCGAACTGCACCAGCGCCTGGTTGTAGATCAGGTAGGCGAGGTTGGTCGAGGCGTAGCCGGGGCCACCGTTGGTAGTGGTGAAAATCTCGGCGAACACCGACAGCAGGAAGATCGTTTCGATCATCACCACTACGGCAATCGGCCGCGCCAGATGCGGCAGAGTGAGGTGCCAGAAGATTGCGATCGGCCCGGCACCGTCCAGGCGTGCGGCTTCTTTCTGTTCCTGGTCGAGGGACTGCATGGCCGTCATCAGAATCAGGATCGCGAAGGGCAGCCACTGCCACGAAACAATGATGATGATCGACAGCAGCGGGTAGTGCGCCAGCCAGTCCACCGGTTGCGCGCCGAATAGCTTCCAGATGTAGGCGAGGATTCCCGAGACCGGATGGAAAATCAGGTTCTTCCAGATCAGCGCACCGACCGTAGGCATGATGAAGAACGGCGAAATCAGCATGACCCGGACGATGCCGCGACCGAGAAATTCGCTCGCTTCGAGCAGCGCACTGATGAGCACGCCGAGCACCACGCTGATCAGCAACACACTGCCCACCAGCAGCAGAGTGTTGGTCGCACCGGGCATGAAACCCGAATCCGTCAGGAAGTAAGTGAAATTCTCCAGCCCGACAAATTCGTTTTCACCGGGGTAGAGCAGGTTGTAGCGGATCATCGAGAAGTAAATGGTCATGCCCAGCGGCACGATCATCCACAGCAGCAACAGAGCCACCGAAGGGCTGACCAGAAACCAGCCGGGGTTGCGTACGCGGACCTTGCGCGCAGGTTGCGACAGGTCGAGGTGGGCTTTGGCAGTTGAAGTATTCATGGTGATCACAACCGAGTCATACAGACCTATGGAGATCCCATGTGGGAGCGAGCTCGCTCGCGAAAGCGCTGGATCAGTGCCATGTGCAGTGATTGACACGGCGCTTTCGCGAGCAAGCTCGCTCCCACAGGAGGCAGGAGCAAGTCGTTCAGCGGTTACTTGGGATAACCGGCGCGCTTCATCTCGCGTTCAGTGGTTTGCTGCGCGGCGGTCAGAGCTTGATCCACCGTGGTCCGGCCGATCAGCGCTGCCGAGAACAGCTTGCCAACCTGCGTACCCACTGCCTGGAACTCAGGAATGGTCACCAATTGAATGCCGATGTACGGCACCGGTTTCAGCGTCGGTTTGCTCGGGTCAGCCGCTTTCAGCGATTCCAGCGTGACCTTGGCGAACGGCGCTGCGCTCATGTAGGCGTCGCTGTAGGTCGAAGCGCGGGTGCCGGGCGGTACGTTGGCGATGCCGTCAGTCTTGGCGACCAGTTCTCCGTACTCTTTGGAGGTCGCCCAGGCACTGAATTCTTTGGCGGCGTCTTTGGCTTTGGAACTGGTCGGAATCGCCAGCGCCCACGAGTACAGCCAGGCCGAACCCTTGTCAGTCACTTGATGCGGGGCGAAGGTGAAACCGACGTGATCGGCGACTTTGCTCTGGGTCTTGTCGGTGACGAACGAGCCGGCGACGCTGGCATCGACCCACATTGCGCATTTGCCGCTGTTGAACAATGCAAGGTTTTCGTTGAAACCGTTGCTGGAGGCACCCGGCGGGCCGGATTTCTTCATGGTGTCGACGTAGAAGTTCAGCGCGTTTTTCCACTCCGGTCCGGTGAATTCCGGTTTCCACTGCTCATCGAACCAGCGCGCGCCGTAGGCGTTGGCGACAGTGGTGATCAGCGCCATGTTCTCGCCCCAGCCAGCCTTGCCGCGCAGGCAGATGCCGTATTGCTCTTTGTCTTTGTTGGTGAGTTTTTCGGCGAATCCGGCGATCTGCTCCCAGGTCGGACGCTCGGGCATGGTCAGACCGGCATCCTTGAACAGGTCGGTGCGGTAATAAGTGATCGAGCTTTCCGCGTAGAACGGCAGGGCGTACAGCGAACCCTTGACCGACAGGCCCTCACGAACCGACGGGAACACATCGTCGAGGGCGTAACTGGCCGGCAGGTCCTTCATCGGTTCCAGCCAGCCTTTGGCACCCCACAATGCCGCTTCGTACATGCCGATGGTCAACACGTCGAACTGACCGCCCTGAGTGGCGATGTCGGTGGTCAGGCGTTGGCGCAGAACGTTTTCTTCGAGCACCACCCAGTTGAGCTTGATGTCCGGATGCTCGGTCTCGAAGGTTTTCGAGAGTTTTTGCATGCGGATCATGTCGCTGTTGTTGACGGTGGCGATGGTCAGGGTCTGGGCGCCAAGGCTGACGCTGCTGAGGATCATGCAGGTGAGGGCAAGCAGAGCTTTTGCAGTCGGTTGCATCGTGCACTCCTTTTCTGCACCCAGTGGGTAACAGAAGGACAGTTATTGTTTTTGTGTCTTCCTGTGCAGGAAGAATGTGCGCTGATTACAGCCTTCAATCGCAGGGCTGACAAATCATCCCTAACACTTTTATCGATACTTTTTTGCACTGGGCTTTTGTGGGGTAAACGCAGGGAAGGGGTTTTCAGCGGTTGAGCGTTATCGAATGCGTACAGGTTTCAGGGCATTGCGACGTCCATTGTGGGAGCGAGCCTGCTCGCGAAAGCGGTGTGTCAGCTACGAATGTGCCAACTGATCCTCCGCCTTCGCGAGCAGGCTCGCTCCCACAGAGGGAATTGCGTTGTCAGTGGTGGTTTTGCTCGGTCAGGCGCTGCACCGCGAGCCGCCGATAGTGCGACGGCGTCATGCCCTTGAGCTGCTGAAAGCGCCGATTGAAGTTGGAGATGTTGTTGAACCCGGATTCGAAGCACACCTCGGTCACCGGTTTATCACCGTCAGCCAGCAGTTCGCAGGATTTGCTGATGCGCAGGCGGTTGACGAACTCGATGAAATTGCGCCCGGTGGCCTGTTTGAATACCCGGCTGAAATAGGTCGGCGTCATGCCCAGATGCTCGGCGACTTCCTCCAGCGAAATGTCGCGGGCGTAGTGACTGAAGATGTAATCGACCGCCCGGTTGGTGCGATCGATGTTGTGCTCGTCGGCCAGTTGCGGGGTGGTGGCGCCGGACAACAACAGGAAATCATCGCTGGCCGCGAGCAATTCCATCAGGATGAAAAAGTGCCCGAGGCGGGTGATGCCCTGGCTGTCGGCAATGCGCTGCATCAGCGTCATGGCCTGGCGAATGGTGCGTTTGCAGCGGAACTCGATGCCGTACTGCGCACGCTCCAGCAAGGGCGCCAGGGTTTTCAGTTCGGCAAACACCTGGTGGCCGCTCTCGAATAATTCGTCAGTAAAGTTGACCAGCATGTCGCGCTTTTCCACGACCTCGTCCTCGGCCACCTGACTGATCCAGTTGTGCGGCAGGTTGGGGCCGGTGAGAAACAGGGTTTCGGGGTAAAAATTGCCGATGTAGTCGCCAATAAACACCTTGCCGGAACTGGCGACGATCAGGTGCAGTTCGTATTCCTTGTGAAAATGCCAGCGCACCAGCGGGCACGGAAAACCATGCTGGCGGTAGATGATGGACAAGCCGTTATGGTCATCCATCAACTCATACGAGGGGTCGGTTACGCGGGCGGTTCGAGTCATGGCGAGCTACTTTTTTTGTTATCGCCTGCCGATCATGCCTCGTTTCTCGGGATGGGCGCCAGCTTCACTCAAACCGCCTGTGCCATGTTCCGTGACTTCTCAACGGCTTTCTCCTGATTGACCTTCTGGCAGAAACGCACAATGTTCGAATTTTTAATAAAGTCGAAATTGATGATGTTGCACTTTTTTGCCCAGTCCGATTGGTCTGGATCGAACCAGGTGTCGAGATCGTCGAGAATTCGTTGCGGGCCGCCAAGGGTAAAACTGGTTGCCGACAGCGACCATGGATACAGTCTGCTGGTGTAGGTATTCAATACTTCTTTTATATAACCCTGCAGGTCGACAGCACTGACCAGTTGTTTGTTGATCCACTTGTGCTGGATCTTTCCATAAAATCGATAGTCCTGCGTGTCCCAAGTCATGGGGGCTGCGACCATGACTCTTTGCAATGAACTGATCGCCTTGAGTTCGCTGAGGGGCATATGCAAGTTCCGGTTGGGTATCATTCGCTCACCCAGATGTTCCAGCATCAATGCCTTGAATTCCGCATGGTCGAATGGGGCTTTACCGTTTCCCAGTTCATGAAAGTCGAGAATGATGAATTCATTGTTGCTTCTTTCATAAAAGCCTTTCACATCACGAACGAGATCTTCGAGCGTGCGGGAAGACAGGTAGCCGTTGTGGTGAAAGCGAAACTTCGCCAGGCCCTGCGCCGTGTTATCAACGGTCAGGCGCACATCGAGGGCTCGTGCGCCGCGATTCAGTTGTGAGTAGAAGGAGACATCCTGGCAGGCGAGCCAGTTTTTGCCCGGTAACAGCGCATAACTCGCCTCCCGGTCGCAGCCAGCATTATGAGTGCCTGGCAGGGTCAGTTCAAAAAGCGACAAGTTATCAATTTGTGCTGTGTCTGCCATCCATTGAGAGGTCTGGAAGTTATCAAGATTGTTCATGTCATACATCCTGCGATGGATTTTAAGTTTATAGGGTTGTGCGCGCAGGATGTTTATAACGGGTGTCGGTTAATTGGCAAAGTTGGCTTTTAATGCAATTCGTGTAGAAGTAAATGGTTATGGATTTTCTACTTGCTGGTTGTTACGGTTTTTCGCTTCGATCCATTGCGACATATATTGCGTGCTTTTATGTGAGTGATGGCGAAGCATACTTCCGGTAAAGTTTTTGGCTCTCAGTTCATGCAAATGTTGTTGGCAGTAACGCAGCTTCTCTATCAATGCCAAACCGTGTACGGACTGTTGATATCGTTCATTCAGCAGCGTATATCCCGCCTGGCAGGCCTCCTGCCAACGCGCCTCGTCGTTATAAAGCGCCACGGCATTGTTGGCGAACTCGACCGCGCTGTTCGTCACCGCGCCTGGCCAGGCCTGATTGCCATGCATCGCCTCAGCGCCAACCGGCGTGGTGACGCTGGGTGTGCCACAGAGCATGGCGTCGACCAGTTTGCCCTTGATCCCGGCACCAAAGCGCAAGGGCGCCAGACACACCCGCGCCGCAGACATGACCTGCAACGCATCTTCGGCCCAATTCATGATGTGGAAGCCTTCGCGGGCGTTATGCAGCGCCGTGGCTTTCGGCGGCGTGTACGCGCCGTAGATATGCAATTGTGCCTGGGGCAATTGCTGGCGAATCAGCGGCCAGATCGTACTCTTCATCCAGAGCACGGCATCCCAGTTGGGCGCATGACGGAAGTTGCCGATGCTCAAAAAGTGCGCCCGCTCTGCAAATGTTGCAGGTGTGGCCGCAGGCGGATCGATCATCAACGGGCACCAGTGCAGCAGTTGCCGCGGCAAGCCGAACTGCTCGATCAGCAGTTCAATTTCCACTTCGGAGATCATCAGGTTCAGATCGCATCGATACAGCGCGGCAATTTCGCGTTTGGCCAGATCGGTTTCAGCCATCAGTTCGAACTCGTCGCGCAGGGCGGGGGCAAATACATCACTGAAATCGTTCTGGTCGGGATTATCCTTGAGGCGTGTCTTGAGTCGCTGATGACGCGCATGCCGCAGACTTTGCAGGTCTGAGGTTTCCAGCACGCGCAGCGCCTGAGGGCAGTGTTTTTCAACGCGCCAGCCGAACTGTTCTTCCATCATGAACTGGTCGAACAAGACGATGTCCGGCGCCAGTTCGCTGATGAACTGATCGAAGCTGCTGTTGTTCAGTTCGATAGCGACTTCGCGGATGCCGAGTGCGGCAAGATCCGCCTTGTGCTCGCCTGGGCCGGCCGGGCTACTGAAAGTAATCTCCCAGCCTTGTTGAAGGAATGTTTCGAGGATCTGCATCACATGACCACTGGCAGCGGAAGAGCGCGGCTCGGGCCAGACGTAGCCGATGACCAGGACTTTAGTGGTGCAGGACGGGGTCATGAGGGCAGATCCTTTAAAGCAGGTGAGAAAAAAGGGCGCAATTAAAACACAGCCATTGTGATCGGGTGCGCCCTGTCTCTCTTCATATCGGTTTGGCAAGGTTGAGCAACAGGGGGCCCTTGATGAAATCACCGGGAGCCGTGTTCTTCAATGCGTTTTCCATGGTCGAGAGATTGAATTGAAACGCCGCCGGCGCGGTCTTTTGCTGGTCCAGCAACGAGACGGACAGGGCATAAGAGTCCGCATTCAACAGGGCGGGATGGTCTTGCACCACTTTTGGCAGCCCGTCCCTGATTCTCTTGAACTCGATGTATTCTTCGCGCTTGGCAAAGCGAAAATGGGGGTTGCTCAAATTTTCCGGGTGGGCCTTGTGTGCGTCTCTGGCAAATTCCAGCAGCCCGACGGCGTCAAACTCGGCGGGGGTTACGCCGGCAAGCACTTCGCCGTAGTAGAGATCTAGCGTTCCCGGTGTTCCGTGCGACATCTCATGGACAATGACATCGCCGATAATGGCATCGTCATATTTGGACACTTGATAGAACTCATCCAGATTGTCCGGATAGATCGCCAGAAACTGACCCGCGTTCTTATCTGCTTTAACGCCGGCGTCGACGCCGGCCTTCCAGTGTTTGTAAGTGTCGACACGCAATGCTGCGAGGACTTTCGGCTCATGGGGTCGAAACACCATATTGGTGACATCAACGGAATCGAGATCCTTGCGCATGGCCTGCAAGTTGCGGGTGATGTATTCAATCGCCTCGTCGGAGTCAGTGCCGAAGACATGCTTGAGCAATGAGCGAACCTGGTAGTCATCCTCAGGTACCTGACTAAGCATGCCGATTGTGTTGTCGAGTTTGCTCTTGGCGTGGGGAATGGCTTTGCTCAGATATTCCTGGGTGTAACTGAAGGGTTTTGACCGAGCGAACAATCGTTTCAACGGCGAGAAATTTCCCAGCTTGAGGAACTTCAGGCGTGGCCCCCAGGCGCCGCCGACTTTGAGGTTGAGCGCGTGCCACCGCTTGTTGCGTTCCAGCACGGCGATATCGACGGCCTGACTCACGCCCTGCGCCCCGCGCCAGGTTGCCTGGCGTACATCGGTGAGCCGTTCGACCTTGATCAATTCATAGGCATTTGCACCACTGATCAATTTGCGCAATTGCGCATTGGCTGTTTTCCCCGCACTCAACGCGTTTTCGCCCACGAAGACGATGCCGCGCCCCGCGAGCCGCAGCCCTGTGCGGGCCAGAGTCGACAAGCCATCCAAAGGGTTGATCAACGACAGTGCTGCACGGGCCACGGCTCTGGAGACGTTCAATACCTTGAGCGTGGTTGACCCGGTCTTGGCGGCGATGCTTGCCGCTGTTGCCCCCAGACCAATCAACAATCCGATGATCGACAGGCCGTCCAGCACACACCCCCCAACGCCCTCGGACACCCGGTCCGTGCGCCCCGAACGGATATCTTCAATACATTGTTTAAAAGGCACAGCCACGTTGATCGCCAAGCGTTCAATGGTTTCTATTGTTGTGCGCCATTCCTCCAACTCCGTCTGCACATTCAGCGAGGCGTACAGCTCAGCGCGGCTCGCCACAGGGTGGTTGTTCAGTATGCATTCGGCGATGCCATGGACTTGCGGGGAAAAGAGTAGGGACACCGGCCGGAAGTCCGTGGCGTCCAGATTCAGCTGCCAGAGCTTTTCCACCACCACGCGAGATGTCACGCCACTGCGGGGC
This sequence comes from Pseudomonas sp. AC169, assembly GCF_979258515.1. Lineage (NCBI taxonomy): Bacteria > Pseudomonadati > Pseudomonadota > Gammaproteobacteria > Pseudomonadales > Pseudomonadaceae > Pseudomonas > Pseudomonas sp. AC169. The sequence goes on from NZ_OZ409866.1 coordinate 5,704,462, forward strand.
TCGCTGCCCTCGCTGTAAGCCGCGAAATCGAGAGGCCAGTCCCGGGCCTTGTTCTTTGCCTGGAAATCGTACCGGCTGCCGGTATACGAGAGTGTCGGGCGAGCATCGATGACTCGGGAGCGTTGCAGTAGCGGCACTAGTTCTGCGCGTTCGCGACACAGACCGCGCAAGCTGAACAGTTCATAGGCGCGCAGTGTGTTGCCATTCTTACCGCACAGGATGATGCCGTAGCGACCTTTCGCTTCGTCACGTGCAAACTGGGTTTCTTCTTGTGGATTGAGCGGATTGACTTCCTTTCTGACGGTGTAGAGCGAGATGTTACCGTTGGTGAGCGCACGGCGATCGCGCTCGGGCATGTTCGAAATGGCCACTTTAATCACCGAGGACATTGCTTCACGCACGCCTTTGTAATAGGTATCGAAGGCTTGATCGAACAATACGCGCGGCGATTCGAGTTCGGACAAGCGGTCAAACGCTTTAGCGGGTGGCTTGAAGTTGCTTTGTCGCTGGAACCGCTCTGTCAACTTGCCATTTTCGATGAGATCGCCGGACAGATAGAGATCCAGTATCGAAAAACGCAGGCGCAGTAGCTTGTTTATCGAATATTCGCTGTTATCGGTCAGGTTAAGCAGCACATCATAAGATTCGCTGAGGATGCCGACCGGATGCGCAGCCTTTAACGCCTCGAGCCAACTGCGATCTTTGAAGCTGCGCAGGTATTTGATGGAAAACCCTTTCCTTTCGAGATAACTGCCATCGGGCATCACCTTCTTCAGGGCCTCAAGGGCGATTTTTCTGCGATCGGGTGGTGTTTGCGACAGGCCCGCTTCAGATTGGCTGAGGATCTCCATGTAGCGCTCGAACTGCGTGGTAGCCATGACCAGCGCAGCCTTTTCGTAATCTTTGGCGGCTCGGTAGTCGATCACTCCATTGAGAACTGCCCAATTGATCGTCGGGGTAAATCCAGCTGCCTGATGCAGTTCGATTTGCTCGGGGGACAGGGGCGCCAGATCTGCAAATGCCTTGATTTGCGTGTACGTCATCAAGCGGGAGGACCCCGGCGAGGCTTGTTCGATCAACGCTACCGCTTGAGCGATGACCACCCAGCCGGGTTTTTCCACGGTCAGATCAGGCGGAATATCGGGTATCAGGAATTCAGCGGCGGCGCCGGCCAATAACAGGTGGGCTGCCAGCGGCGCGCATTCTGGTTCAACCAGGCCGTCGGTAACGAGATGCTGCTCGAGGCTTTCACGCACTTGTGCAGCATGGCGGGTCGCATTGGCCGGTTGATACAGGTCGTAACCATCGAGAACCGGCGTGTTGGTCCGCGACTCCAGATCGATGACCAACGCGGCCTGCAGTATTTCGCGCAGTTGGTTGGCGCGCACTGGCTGATCGTCTGATTCCAGATGCCAGTCGAGGCGCTCATGGAGCATTTGGCCAAGGTCACTGGCAAAGTTCTGTTTCAAACAGTCGCTGATAATGTCGTTCACGTGCTTGCGTTTAGTGGCGATGGGGGGCTGATTGGAATCGGCGATGGACAGTTTTTTCAGAAGGCTGGACCTGCCTTGAGTCGTTTCCTGAATGACCTGCGTGATGATGTCGCGTTTAGCGCGTGATAGATGAAACGGTGAAGCGGCCTCACTGTTTAATAGTTCGTGATAGTCGCCGGAGTCGGGAGGGGCGGGAAGTTCAAAATTCAAATAGGCAACCAACTGTTTAATGTCGCCAATGGTTTGCGGCAGACTCAAACCATGAAAAGCAAGCCATTGCTCAATACCGATGTCGAAACCCGAATAAACATACCCACCGGTTATTTCGGCGAACTCGAACAGCATCGCCGTCTCTGTGCTTCCGCCAATGGGCAGTGCATGTCTGGCCTGTTCAAATATTCCAAAGATATCGCCTTTGTCGTCGACACCGATTTTAGCGTTCGCCGGAAACCCATGAGTTCTGCAAAGATGCAAGAACTCCCTTGTTTCGATCATTTTTTGCATGGCGTGCCGTGCTGGCTTATAGACGTCATCGAACGTGCTGCCGGCGACGTAGGGGAAAAACAGGTTCTGCAGGCTGAGTCGGGCTGTCTCGGGTAAAGACGCGCTTGCGCTGTACTGTCCTAGTGTCATGGCAGCATTCGAACGCAGAACGGCGGCATTCAATGCCTGGACGATGTTTGCTCTTTCCTGTTTGTCGGAAGAAGAACGATCGACGAAAGGGGTGTTATTGATTACGGCGGGGCGCATGCCTTCTATCCTGAGTCGAGTGAGTATCAAGGGCCTTTAGTGATAGCGCTGAATTGTCAGTCGCCAGAAACTAAAGAATTGACTCAGGATAGAACTGCGGTGATGCGTGATTACAGAGTAGGTGCGTTGCAAATTGTGCTTGGATATAACAAGTTGCTTCGGCTGTTAATCGTTCAATACCGCTTTTACTTTGTCGCGCAACTGATCAATTGAAAACGGCTTGCCGATTACATGCATGTCTGCGGGCACATCAATGGTTTCGGCGTAACCGCTGGCAAACAAAATCGGCAGGGTGGGGCGCAACTTGCGTGCTTCGGTCGCCAGCTCACGGCCATCCATACCCGGCAGGCCGACGTCGGTCATCATCAGGTCAATGTGCTGACTCAAATCTTCAAGCTTTTCCAGTGCCTGTTCGCTACCGTCTGCTTCAAGCACCTTGAACTCCAACTCTTCCAGCACATCGACAATCAGCATGCGCACGATGTCATCGTCTTCTACGACAAGGATGGTGGCGTTGGTGGCAGACATATTCAGGCTCTCAAAAGTCAGTTCAGGGTCGCCGGCCGATCAAAAATGCCGGGCTCTTTCATCAGTAAGTGGCGCAGTGCCACAAGTTCCCTGAAGGCAACAAAAAAAGCATAGCCGCAGACGGGGCCGCAAGGATAACTGTTCAAGGCTGCAAAGGTGCCGGTATACGTAGGAATTTGCGGCCAAAGGTGTGAGAAAAATGGATCCATGCCGGTGTTTTGGGGCAAACTCCCTGTTTTTCAACAGTTCGACAAGGCTGCCCCATGTCCTCTCCGTCTACGGTTGATGAGCAACGGTTTCGCAAACTCCTGAGTCGCAACATCAGTCTGCCCTTGGGCGTCGGTGTGCTCAGTGCCGTGTTCTTCGTGTCGCTGATCACATATCTGCTGTCGGTGATCCAGTGGGTGGAGCACACCGACCGGGTGATCAATAACGCCAATGAAGCGGTGAAACTCACCGTGGACCTGGAAACCGGCATGCGTGGTTTTCTGCTCAGCGGTGACGAGCACTTCCTTGATCCGTACGAAACGGCCAAGCCGCGCATTACCGTTGCGCTCAATACGCTGCTTGAACTGACCGCCGACAACCCGGTGCAGACCGATCGTCTGCGTCGTCTGCAAGCGTTGCAGATTGAGTGGGCCAACTACGCACAGTCGATGATTGATCTGCAGCGTTCCAGCGGCGATTTCCGGGGCGCGGTCAAGGCCGGACGTGGCAAGCGCCTGACGGACGAAATTCGCAAGCAATTCGAAGACGTTATCGAGACCGAGCAGGTCCTGCGCACCACGCGCAATGAAGAGGTGCGCCGCACCACGATCTGGAGCATCAGCCTCTACCTCATATTCATCGCCGGTATCAGTGGTTTGCTGGCTTATATCGGCCGTCGTGACCTGGTCAATCTTTCCGACAGCTACAGCGCCACGCTGGACGCTCAACAAGCCAGTGCCGAACGTCTGGAGCAGCAGGCGTGGTTGCGCAATGGCCAGACCGAACTGGCCGAGCAGGTGCTGGGGCAACTGACGCTGAATCTGTTGGGCCGCAATATTCTGCAGTTCTGTGCGCAATACCTCGGCACCGCCGTGGCTGCGCTGTATGTGCGTGAAGAGCACGGTGGCCTCAAGCGTGTGGCCACTTACGGCTTCTCCCGCGAGCAGGAAGAACAGGAACAGTCGATCTACAGCGGCGAAGGCATCGTTGGCCAAGTGGCGCAGCAGGCGCGGCTGATTCGTCTCGATTCGGTGCCGTCGGACTACTTCAAAGTCAGCTCCGGGCTGGGCGAAGGCTTGCCGCACAGTGTACTGGTGGTGCCGACCAGCGATGACGATCGGGTCAATGGTGTGATCGAACTGGGTTTCCTGCGGCCGCTCAATGATCGCGATATCGAACTGCTGGAACTGATTGCCGGCAATATCGGCACCTCCATCGAAGCCGCACGCTACCGCCAGCGCTTGCAGGAAGTGCTGGCCGAAACCCAGCAACTCAACGAAGAGTTGCAGGTGCAGCAGGAAGAGCTGAAAACCGCCAACGAAGAACTGGAAGAGCAGTCACGGATTCTCAAGGAATCCCAGGCGCATCTGGAAACCCAGCAAGTCGAGCTGGAGCAGACCAACGAGCAGCTTGCCGAGCAGGCGCAGACCCTGGCCGAGCAACGCGACGCCATGGACCTGAAAAACACCGAACTCAACCAGGCTCAGGTACAACTCGAAGAGCGCGCTGAAGAATTGCAGCGCTCGAGCAAATACAAGTCCGAATTCCTCGCCAACATGTCCCACGAACTGCGCACACCGCTGAACAGTTCGCTGATTCTCGCCAAGTTGCTGGCGGAGAACCCGCAGGACAACCTCAGCGCCGAACAGGTCAAGTTTGCCGAATCGATCTACTCCGCCGGTAACGACCTGCTCAACCTGATCAATGACATTCTGGATATCTCCAAGGTCGAGGCCGGCAAGCTCGAAGTCATTCCGGAGAACACCAGCGTCGCGCGTCTGGCCGATGGCTTGCGCAGCGTGTTTGAACCGTTGGCGGCAGACAAGCAACTGACCTTCAGCGTCGATATGCAGCCCGGCGCTCCGGGTATGCTCTACACCGACCGCCAGCGTCTGGAGCAGGTGATCAAGAACCTGCTGTCCAACGCCGTGAAGTTCACCGAGAAAGGCACCGTCAGCCTGACCATCGCCGGTCAGCCTGACGATCGCATCGCGTTCATCGTCCGCGATTCGGGGATCGGCATTGCCGCCGATCAACAAGAGAGCATTTTCGAAGCTTTCCGTCAGGCCGACGGCACCACCAACCGCAAATACGGCGGCACCGGTCTGGGCCTGTCGATTTCGCGGGATCTGGCGACATTGCTCGGCGGTTCGATCAGCGTCAGCAGCACGCCAGGGCAGGGCAGTGTGTTCACGCTGGTGTTGCCGCAACAGTTCAACGAGTCCAATGAAGTTCCGTTCGCACCGTTGACCTTTACGCCGCCAGCCACAATGGCCAGCGCGCCGCTGGCACCGGTGGTTTCGCCGTTGACGCCGGTACACATTCCGCGCTTCGCCGATGACCGCAACAAAGCACCCTTCGCCACGCGCTGCATTCTGGTGGTGGAAGACGAGCCGAACTTTGCGCACATCCTCTACGATCTGGCGCACGAGCTCGGCTATCAGTGCCTGGTAGCCCACGGTGCAGATGAGGGTTATGACCTGGCGAAAGAGTTCGTGCCGGATGCCATCCTGCTCGACATGCGCCTGCCGGACCACTCTGGCCTCACCGTATTGCAGCGCCTGAAAGAGCACGCCGAAACCCGGCACATCCCGGTGCATGTGATTTCCGTCGAGGACCGCGTCGAAGCGGCCATGCACATGGGCGCGATCGGTTATGCGGTGAAACCGACCACCCGCGAAGAACTCAAGGATGTGTTCGCTCGTCTTGAAGCCAAGTTGACCCAGAAGGTCAAACGCGTGCTGCTGGTCGAGGACGATGATTTGCAGCGCGAAAGCATTGCGCGTCTGATCGGTGACGAAGACATCGAAATCACCGCCGTCGGCCTTGCGCAGGATGCCTTGGCGCTGCTGCGCACGACCATCTACGACTGCATGGTCATCGACCTCAAGTTGCCGGACATGCTCGGCAATGACCTGCTCAAGCGCATGTCGACCGAAGACATCTGCTCGTTTCCGCCGGTCATCGTCTACACCGGACGCAACCTGACCCGCGATGAAGAGGCCGAGCTGCGCAAATATTCGCGCTCGATCATCATCAAGGGCGCGCGTTCGCCTGAACGCTTGCTCGACGAGGTCACACTCTTTCTGCACAAAGTCGAATCGCAGTTGTCCCATGAACGGCAGAAGATGCTCAAGACCGCGCGCAGCCGCGACAAGGTCTTCGAGGGTCGCAAGGTGCTGCTGGTGGACGACGATGTGCGTAACATTTTCGCCCTCACCAGTGCTCTGGAGACTAAAGGCGCAGTCGTGGTCATCGGCCGGAACGGCCGTGAGGCGATTGAAAAACTGAATGAAGTCGAGGACATCGATCTGGTGTTGATGGACGTGATGATGCCGGAAATGGACGGTTTCGAAGCCACCATTGAAATCCGCAAGGATCCGCGCTGGCGCAAGCTGCCGATCATTGCGGTGACGGCCAAGGCCATGAAGGATGATCAGGAGCGCTGCCTGCAGGCGGGCGCCAATGATTACCTGGCCAAGCCCATCGACCTGGATCGCCTGTTCTCGCTGATTCGCGTGTGGTTACCGAAGATGGAACGCATTTAGTGGAACGCAGTACGCCAGCTGAACGAAACAGTGAAATCGAACTGCGCTTGTTGATTGAGGCGATCTACCTCAAGTACAGCTACGATTTTCGCGATTATTCCGGCGCTTCAATCAAGCGCCGGGTGCAGCATGCGCTGAGCCAGTTCGAGTGCGCGACCATTTCGGCATTGCAGGAAAAAGTCCTGCATGACCCGACGGCGTTCATGCAGTTGCTGCAATTGCTGACGATTCCGGTCAGCGAGATGTTTCGTGATCCGTCGCACTTCCTCGCGATTCGCAAGGAAGTGGTGCCGTTGTTGCGCACCTATCCGTCGATCAAGATCTGGATCGCCGGGTGCAGCACGGGTGAGGAGGTTTATTCGATGGCGATTCTGCTGCGCGAAGAGGGCTTGCTCGATCGCACGATCATCTATGCCACCGACATCAACCCGCGCTCGCTGGACAAGGCCAAGCAGGGGATTTTCTCCATGGAGAATGTTCGCGCGTATACAGCCAATTATCAGCAGGCCGGTGGTCAACGCTCGTTTGCCGATTACTACACGGCGGCGTACGGTTACGCGATTTTCGACAAGAGCCTGTGCGAGAACGTGACTTTTGCCGACCATAGTCTGGCGACCGACAGTGTGTTCTCCGAAACCCAATTGATTTCCTGCCGTAACGTTTTGATCTACTTCAACAAGAAGCTACAGGATCGAGCGTTCGGTCTGTTCCATGAATCGCTTTGCCATCGCGGCTTTCTGGTGCTCGGCAGCAAAGAGACGCTGGATTTTTCCAGCTATGCCAAAGAGTTCGAAGCGTTGGTGAAACAAGAACGGATCTACCGCAAAACATGAACGAGGCCGTGGCTTTACCTCGCGTTGAGGCGATTGTGGTCGGTGCTTCCGCCGGTGGCGTTGAGGCGCTGTTGAGCCTGCTCGGGCCGCTGCGCCGAGGCTACGGGTTGCCGATCATTGTCGTCCTGCACCTGCCCGAAGAGCGCCGCAGCCAGTTGGCCGAGGTCTTCGCCCGGCGTGTAGAGATGCCGGTGCACGAGGCTGCCGACAAACAGGACATCGTTGCCGGCAACGTGTATTTCGCCACGCCGGGTTATCACCTGTCGGTGGAGCAGGATCGCAGCCTGTCGTTGAGTCTTGAGGACCGCGTGCATTATTCCCGGCCATCGATCGACTATCTGTTTGAATCAGCCGCCGACGCGTACGGTGCAGCACTGGCCGCTGTGCTGCTGACCGGCGCCAATCACGATGGCGCGCGCGGGTTGGCCGAGGTCAAACGCTGCGGCGGCTTGACCATCGTTCAGGATCCCGAAGAGGCGCAAGTCGCCACCATGCCTCTGGCTGCACTGAAGGTTCAGCAGCCGGATCATGTCCTACCCATTCACGGCATCGGCCGTCTGCTTGTCGAGCTGGAACGAATCGCATGCTGAGTAATATCCAAGCCAAACTGCTGATCGTCGACGATCTGCCGGAGAACCTGCTGGCACTCGAAGCGCTGATCAAGCGTGAAGACCGTACCGTCTACAAAGCGTTGTCGGCGGATGAAGCGCTGTCGCTGCTGCTGCAGCACGAATTCGCCATGGCCATCCTCGACGTGCAGATGCCGGGCATGAACGGCTTCGAGCTCGCCGAGTTGATGCGCGGCACCGAGAAAACCAAGAACATTCCGATCATTTTCGTCAGCGCCGCCGGGCGTGAACTGAATTACGCGTTCAAGGGTTACGAAAGTGGGGCGGTGGACTTTCTGCACAAGCCGCTGGATATCCATGCGGTGAAGAGCAAGGTCAACGTCTTTGTCGATCTGTATCGCCAAAGCAAAGCGATGAAACAGCAGGTCGAAGCGCTGGAGCAGGCCCGTCGCGAGCAGGAAGCACTGCTGCAACAACTGCAAAGCACGCAGTTGGAGCTCGAGCAAGCGGTGCGTATGCGCGATGACTTCATGTCCATCGTCGCCCATGAAGTGCGTACACCGCTGAACGGCCTGATCCTCGAAACCCAGTTGCGCAAGATGCACCTGGCCCGTGACAACGCTGCCGCGTTTACCCTCGATAAGATGCACGCCATGGTCGACCGCGATGAGCGGCAGATCAAAAGCCTGATCCGTCTGATCGAAGACATGCTCGACGTGTCGCGCATTCGCACTGGCAAACTGTCGATCCGGCCGAGCCGTTTCGACTTGGTGCAATTGGTGAGCAATCTGCTGCAAAACTTCGCGCCACAGATCGAGGCCGCGGAAACCGAAGTTTCATTTACCGCGCCAAACCCGGTGGAAGGTAACTGGGACGAATTCCGTATCGAGCAGGTGGTGACCAATCTGCTGACCAACGCCTTGCGCTATGGCGGTCGGAGTCCGATTCAGGTGCGGGTTTACCGTGAAGGCGATGAGGCACGGGTCGAGGTGCAGGATCGTGGCATTGGCATCAGCCAAGAGAACCAGAAACGTATTTTCCAACAGTTCGAACGGGTTTCCGCCAAGACGGTAGTGGCCGGGCTCGGGCTGGGTCTGTTCATTTCCGAGCAGATCGTCGCCGCCCATGGCGGCTCCATCGTCGTCGAGAGTGAAATCAACGAAGGCGCCCAGTTTCGCGTTTGTCTGCCAATTCAGGAAAACGGCACATCCGACGCAACCTCTGATTGACCGTACGGTCGTATCAGCAGCTATTGACCGAACAAAGGCTTCCCATGAGCGTAGATGCACAAGATGTAGTACTCGTCGTCGAGGACGAACCGGTTATCTTGATGGTCCTGACGGATTACCTGTCGGGGCAGGGGTATCGCGTGTTGCAGGCCGAAAACGGCGAGCAGGCGTTCGAGATTCTTGCGAGCAAGCCACATCTGGACATGTTGATCACCGACTTCCGTTTGCCGGGCGGTATCTCCGGGGTGCAGATCGCCGAACCGGCGGTCAAGTTGCGCCCGGATCTCAAAGTGATTTTCATCAGTGGTTATCCGCAGGAAATCCGCGAAACCGGCAGCCCGATCACGCGCAAGGCGCCGATCCTGGAAAAGCCGTTTGATCTGGATGTGTTGCAGGAAAAGATTCAGGAATTGCTCGCCTGAATACACGACGAATGGCGCCATACCTGTAATTTCTGACAGTTGACGCCATCACGGCGCAAGCTCATAAAAGACCTCATTCGCGATTGAGGTCGATTCATGCACCGGAACACGCCCCAAATCACTGTGTATGACGCTCGCGGCGCAGTGGCGCGCACGGTTGCCTATTGCAGACGTTCTGCCGAGGATGATTCGCAGGCGTACGTTAGCCAAACCGTCGACGACTTCAAGCATCGGGCCAGGCACAGTCGCGATCCCCGACTGTTTGCGCTGTTTCGAAACGATCCATCGACACCGGCCAACGAAACCAGCGTCACGAGCCTGTCCGGTGCGTCGCTGTTGTCCGTCAATAGTGACGCGGGCTGGCGGTTGAGTTTGTCCGGGGCCTCCGGTCTGCCAATTGATACCTGGGATCAGAAGCTCAATCACCATCGCATCGACTATGACCAACTGTTGCGGCCAGCATCGGTTTTCGAGGATGAGGCGCAGGGGGCGGTGCGCCGCAGCGAATGCTTTTCCTATGCGGATAGCAGCGCCGAGTCGGCATCGCACAACCGCTGCGGACAGTTGATTCGTCATGACGACACCGCAGGCACTGAAAATTTCGACGAGTTCAGCCTCCTCGGATTGCCCCTGAAGCAGGCTCGGCAGTTTCTCGACACACTGGATCTGCCGGACTGGCCGCAGAGTCAGGCCCTGCGCGAGATCTTGCTGGAGCCTGAGGCCGCAGTCACCCGCACGGGCTATAACGCCGTCGGCGAGCCGGTCTATGTTCTGGATGCCTTGGGCAATGAACAATGTTCGCGTCAGTCCTTGGCCGGTGCGCTTTCCGAAAGCCTTTTGAAGCTGGCGGGTGCTGATCAATACAGCAGACTGGTCGGTGACGTTCACTACAACGCCGCCGGCCAGGTAGAGCAGCAAACAGCGGGGAACGGGGTCATCACGCGCAGCACGTTCCAGGCAGAAAGCGGGCTCCTGAGCACGTTGATCGCCCAGGTCGCAGGCCGGCCCCTGCTACAAAGTCTGACGTACAACTATGATGCGGTGGGTAATCTGATCAGTGTCACAGACAGGGCACAGCCGATCCGATACTTTCGAAATGAGCGCATCGTTGCGGTCAATACCTACCGTTACGACTCCCTTTATCAACTGATTGAAGCCAGTGGCTGGCAGCGGATCAATGCGCCAGCAGGCCCGCAATTGCCCGAATTCGTCTCTCCGCCAGATCCCAATCAGTTGGAAAACTATCTGCAAACGTACCATTACGACGAAAGTGGAAATCTGCTGACAATGCACCACCATGCAGGAAGTGGTCAGCGCACCGAGTGTACTGCTGTGGCCGCATTCAGCAATCGCAGTTTGCCGTATACCGCCAACGGTGACCGGCCGGGAGAACAAGAGATAGCCGCCGGGTACGACGCCAATGGAAACCTCAATGTGTTGCAAAAGGGTCAGAATTTACGCTGGGGCAGTCGCAACCAACTGCTTCAGGTCGATCAGGTCGTCCGTGCCGACTCGGCCAACGATGGCGAGTGCTATATCTATAACGGTGAAGGCCAACGGGTATGCAAAATCCGCACAACCGACAGCGTCAATCTGATCCGCCTGCATGAAACCCGATATATGCCCGGGCTGGAAATCCGTAAAACCCCCGAGCAAATCCTGCATGTCATCAGCGCTCAGGCCGGTCGCTGCACCGTGCAGGTTTTACATTGGGAGCAAGGCAGGTCGGCGCGGATCGATAAAGATCAACAACGCTACATCCTTAACGATCACCTGAACTCCAGCACTCTGGAACTTGATGCCAATGCGCAACTCATCAGTCAGGAAAGTTACTACCCGTATGGCGGCACAGCCTGGTGGGCCGGGCGTGACAAGGTAGAAGCCAGTTACCGGACGGTGCGCTATTCGGGCCAGGAGCGGGATGCGACAGGCTTGTATTACTACGGGTTTCGCTATTACCTGCCGTGGCGTCAACGATGGCTGAGTGCCGACCCGGGTGGTGTTCACGACGGGCTGAATTTGTATCGTATGGTGGGCGGAAACCCGATCGGTTTCGTCGACTTGCAAGGGTTGAGCAAGACCCGGGTTACCAAGGGTGAGCGCGGCAAAGCTGTAGCAGCCGGGGTGATCCGCGGGGCGATCAAGGGTATCGCCGGGAACCGGGCCAAACACTTGGCAAAAATGGGCCTTAATGCCGCTTTGGGTCAGTTGGCTCGTTATCCCTTGGCGATCATGACTGGCGCTTCGTTAGCTTATGCATCAGCAGCCAGCGCCGCGCATGTTCTTGACGAGCGTGGAACCGGTGGCATGGGGAAACATCTGGCCGTGGGAGCGATGGGGGCGTTGGGTTTTGCCACTGGTTTTACAGGCGGTTTTGTCAATGCTGATCCGATCGGTGTGTTGAGTGACGTTGCAAAGGATCTGGGTGGGGTGACCGCTGGCAGGGTTGTCTCTCGTTTCGGGCCTTCGATTGCTTATGACGCCAGCGCCACCTTGGGATCACAAGCTATCAATATGGTCGCCAGCCTGGGCGTCAATTTCGTTGAGGGTATGTGGCTGGGGCCGGTATCGAAGAGCGTGAACCCGATCTTGAGGTCCGCCGTCAATGGCGCTTTGAAAAGCTTCGTCGGTGACAATATCCGTGCTTCGGAATTTGTCCCGGCCAGTTACAAGGAAAGCAGGCACGGCGATCCGGTGAGTTTTCCAACCCTATCGGGGACACAAAAAGCCGCAAAGACATTTTTGCATGACACGGCGATGTCCTCGGTTTATGGCCTCGGCAACACGGGTATCAATAGCTTGGTGACGCTCTCATTGGGTGAAAGTACCGGCGATTCAACGCTGCGAGCAGGCCTGGACAATCTTCAGGTCGCCAATGAGGCCGATGCAGTTGTGGGGGAGATAGTGCTGTCAGGTGCGCGTCTGGATGAAGTGAACGCCATCCCCAACGAAACAACCTCTAAAGCGAGCACGGGAGATAATTTGCAAGCTGCGCAAGAAAAACGAGCGACGCGCAGCCTGCGCAGGAACGGCATGGAAATGCACCCGATGAATCCTTGACGGCGCATCACTGCCGGATCATCTCCCTGACCTTGGCGGTCAGCAGATCGAACGTGAATGGTTTGGTGATCATCTGCATCCCCGAATCGAGGAACCCGCCGCGCACTGCTGCGTGCTCGGCGTATCCGGTGATAAACAAAACCTTCAGACCTGGCCGATACTGTCGGCCAACCTCCGCCAGTTGCCGGCCGTTCATGCCCGGCAGGCCGACATCACTGATCAGCAGATCGATGCGCTGCGTCGAGTTCAGAATCGGCACGGCGCTGTCGGCATCCCACGCTTCGACAAAGGCATAACCCAACTCACCGAGCACCGCGCAAACCAGCACGCGCACGGCCGGGTCATCTTCGACGATCAGTACGGTTTCGCCGTCCAGCGCATCCGGAGCCTGTTGAATGTCTGTGTCGGGACTTTCCAGTTCTTCACCGCGAAAACGTGGAAGGTAGAGCCTGACCGTGGTGCCCTCATCGATTTCACTGTCAATCGACACATGACCACGGGACTGTTTGCTGAAACCGTAGATCATCGACAGGCCCAGCCCCGTGCCCTGGCCGATCGGTTTGGTGGTGAAGAAAGGGTCGAACGCACGATTGATGACACTCTGCGGCATGCCGCTGCCATTGTCGGTGACGCTGAGCATCACGTAATCACCGGGTTCGAGGTTGCTGTAGGCCTCGGTGAATTCGCGTTTGAGCACCTGATTGCTGGTCTCGACCACCAGTTTGCCGCCGTCGGGCATGGCATCGCGGGCATTGATCACCAGGTTGAGCAGGGCGCTTTCCAGTTGATTGGGATCGGCCTCCGCGACCCAGAGTTTGTCGTTGAGGCGCATGTCCAATTGAATGCTTTCGTTGAGGCTGCGTTGCAGCAGTTCACCCATGGACAGCACCAGCGTGTTCATCTGCACGGCTTTGGAGTCGAGCGACTGCCGCCGGGAAAACGCCAGCAAACGGTGGGTCAGGCTCGCAGCGCGGTTGGCCGACGTCACACCCAGATCGATCAGACTGTCGAGGTCGTCCAGACGCCCACGGGCCAGGCGCCGACGCAGCAACTCGAGGCTGCCGATGATGCCGGTCAGCATGTTGTTGAAGTCGTGGGCGATACCGCCGGTGAGTTGGCCGACCGCTTCCATTTTCTGTGACTGACGCAGGGCTTCTTCGTTGTGCCGCAGTTGCGCGGTGCGCTCCTCGACCTGTTGCTCAAGGGTTTCCAGGGTCGATTGCAGGCGCCGTTCGCTTTCGCTCAGGTCGATCAGCCGATCGCGTGCCTCGTATTGTCGTCGTCGACCGCGCAACGCGGCCGAGACCATACTGACCAGTGTCGCCGGATGAAACGGGCGTTCAAGGAAGGTCACGTTGCCGAGCAGATCGCTCAGGCGCGAGGAGGGGCCTTGTTCCTGACCGCCGTGGTGGGTCAGCAGCACAATCGGCAGATCCGACCAGGCGGGTTGCTGTTCCAGATGCAGAAACAGCGCTTCCACTTCCGGTCCGCGCAACGCTTCGGCGGCGACCAGCACCAGACCGGCACCCAGCTCGAGTTCCGTACACAACGACCCCAGACCGGGGGTGACCATTCCTTCGTAACCGGCCTCGTTGAGGATCATCAGCGCAATCTGGCTGTCGCGACCCACGGGCGCCAGAATCAGCGCCCGTTCGGCCAGCGGCACCTGGACCGTCACAAGGTTTCTTCCTGCAGCAATGGGTTGCTCGCGCCGAGGTAGGTGGGGACGCCACGCAGTACGCCCTGGAAAGCTTCCAGCGGTTCGCCGATGGTCATGCCTTGCGTGGAAATGCGGTATTCACGAATGGTCGATTCGTGGCTGCCGGTGCGTTTCTTGATGATCGAGATCGCGCGGCGGACTTTGCCCAGTGCTTCGAAGTAGCGCAACAGAATCACCGTGTCAGCCAGATAAGTAATGTCGACCGGCGCTTGCATGTCGCCGACCAGACCATGCTGGGCAACTGTCATGAACGTCGCCGCGCCTTTGCGGTTCAGGTATAGCAACAACTCGTGCATGTGCAGCACCAGCGCGTTTTCTTCCGGCATGGCGGCCTGATAGCCGTTGATGCTGTCGATGACCACGGTTTTGATTTGACCTTCATCGACGCAGCGCCGCACGCGATGGGAGAACTCGCCCGGCGACAGCTCGGCGGCGTCGACCTGTTCGATCAGCAGATTGCCGGTGGCCTGCAATGCCTTGAGGTCGATGCCGATGTTCTTCATGCGTTCGAACAGCAGTCCGAGCTCTTCGTCGAAGATAAACAGCGCTGCCTTTTCGCCGCGTCCCACGGCAGCGGCGGCGAAGATCATCGAGATCAGCGATTTACCGGTACCGGCAGGACCGAGAATCAGCGTACTTGAACCGGTCTCGATACCGCCGCCGAGCAGCGCGTCCATTTCCGGAATGCCGCTGGTCAACTGTAGGCGCGCGTATTCGCCGCGGTGTTCAGCCGCCACCAGGCGTGGGAACACATGCACGCCATCACCCATGATGGTGAAGTCGTGGAAACCGCCGCGATACTTCTGGCCACGGTACTTGACCACCCGCACGCGTCGGCGCTCGGCACCGTAATTGGGCGTCAGTTCTTCGAGGCGGATCACCCCGTGAGCCACACTGTGCACGGTTTTGTCGAGGGACTCGGTGGTCAGGTCGTCAAGCAGCAGCACGGTGGCGTTGTAGCGCACGAAGTAATGCTTGATGGCCAGAATCTGCCGGCGATAACGCAAGGAGCTCTGCGCCAGCAAACGAATTTCCGACAGGCTGTCGAGCACCACACGCGTGGGCTTGAAGCGTTCCACCGCTTCGAAAATCTGCTTGGTGGCTTCGCCCAGTTCCAGATCGGAAGAGTACAGCAGGCTCTGCTGGTGTTCCGCATTGAGCAGGCTTTCCGGCGGCGTCAGCTCGAAGATCTTGATGTTGTCATCCAGCGTCCAGCCGTGGGACAACGCCCCTTGCCTCAATTCGCGCTCGGTTTCCGAGAGCGTGATGTACAACGAGCGTTCGCCGGCTTTCGCGCCAGCGAGGAGAAAATGCAAAGCGACCGTGGTTTTGCCGGTACCGGGTTCACCCTCCAGCAAGAAAACATGACCGCGAGACAAGCCACCGGCCAGGATGTCATCCAGACCCACAATGCCGGTAGCGGCTTTCGCACTGATCAACTCGTTAGAAGTAGACAAAA
Source organism: Pseudomonas sp. AC169 (assembly GCF_979258515.1). Taxonomy (NCBI): domain Bacteria; kingdom Pseudomonadati; phylum Pseudomonadota; class Gammaproteobacteria; order Pseudomonadales; family Pseudomonadaceae; genus Pseudomonas; species Pseudomonas sp. AC169. Next base: position 5,720,280 of record NZ_OZ409866.1, read on the forward strand.
AATGCCCTCTCATGACTAAGGGAAGCGAGGCCGCCAACTAATCGAGCGGCCTGAATAACTTGACCTTGCGCCGTGATGGCAGTTCCGAAATTCCTTGCCAAATGTGTCGATCGAGCTGTCAAAAGTGGCTCAGAGACCCTGCTGCAAGGCCGGGTCATCCGGGTTGAGCTGTTCCAGCTGCGCCAACAGAATCTGCACGTTCTGCAATTGTCCGCTTTCTTTCCAGTAGTTGATCAGCAAAACCCGCGCCTTGCGGTCTGCGGGATGGCGCTGAACGATTTCCTGCAACTGGTTTTGCGCCGCCTCCAGTTCTTCGGCGCTGTGCAGGGTGGTAGCGAGGTCGTAGCGGTAATCCTTGTTGTCCGGCTCAAGCTCGACCGCTTTGGACAAGCCGAGCAGGGCGTATTCGCGCTGATCGTGGTGCAACAGCCAAAGCCCCAGAGCATGTTGCAGATAGGCAGAGTCAGGTTGTGCCTTGAGTTGCCGGCCCAACAGTTGCCGGGCGGCATCGGTTTGGCCCTGGCGGTCGAGGACATCGATCTGCATCACCAGCGCCGGCAGATTGCCGGGCTCCAGGCGCAGGGTATTGTCGAGTGCGACCTGTGCTTCTTTGAACTCGGCGTTGTGAATATGCAGTCGGGCCAATTGCGCGTAGTTGGCGGCGCTTTCCGGTTGTGCCTTGAGCGTTTGTTCCCAAGCGTCGATCGCCTGTTGCAGCGGCGCGAAATACAGGCCCAGTTCATCCGGCGTCAAGCCGAGCAGGGCATTGACCGCGGCAAAGCGCACAGTTTGATCTTCATCCTCGAGCATAGGCCCGAGCAACAGACTGCGTTGCCCGCCCGGCACCAGTCCAACCACGCTTTTGATCGCCGCCAAGCGTACGGCGGGGGCTTCGTTTTGCAGGTCGCTGTCGGCCAGTTTCAACGCTTGCGGGCTTGGGTAGTTGGGCAGCTCACCGTGCAGCCAGACGCGGCGCTTGACCGAGATGTCCGGCCGGCCCAGTTGCTGATACAACTGACGCGCCGCGCCCGGTTGTCCCTTGCGCGCGGCATCGAGCGCTTCGCTATAGCCGTGCTTGATCGCATCGGGGATCACCGGGACGGTGCTGCGCACCGACAACCAGGCCACGACGACGACAAGCACAAGGCCCAGGCTGATAAGCAGGTAGCGGCGAGACTGAGGCATGCAGGTTTCCGAAACAGGCGTTCTTGATCAGAGCGGCAAGCTTCGGTCAGCTTCGGCCATGAGTCAAACCCTCGCATGCGAATCGCCCTACAAACTGCGTCGACTCAGTTACCCGTCAGGCTTTCGATGCAGTGTCTACGCTTGCAGAAGTCGCTTCGATGAGTGTGCCCATGCAAGCCCTGTTCAATTACTTCAAAGCCGTGATCCACCCCGGCCAGGCCGTCCTGCTGTTTGCCCTGCGGACCATTGCAGCGGGGTTGCTGACGCTGTATCTGGCGTTTCTGTTCGATCTCGATCAGCCCAAGTGGTCGATCATGGCGGTGGTCATTGTCAGCCAGCCGTTGGCCGGGATGGCGCTGGCGCGCAGTTTCGGCCAAGTCATCGGCACGTCTCTCGGGGCGATGGTGGCGGTGTTGATCATGGCGATCTTTCCCCAGGCACCGCTGCCATTCATTACCACCCTGGCCTTTTGGCTCGCGCTGTGTACAGCAGGCGGTACGTTGCTGCGCTACACCAGTTCACAAGCGTTCGTACTCAGTGGTTACACCGCCGTGGTGGTGGCGCTACTGGCAATTCCGGATCAGGACGGGACCTTTTTATTGGCCGTTACCCGCGTTACCGAAACCTTGCTGGCGGTGGCGTGTGTCTGCGTGGTGAGTCTGCTCACGGCGCGGCCGGAAGCGGTGGCCAAAGGGTACTTCGCCAAGGTCGATCAAGTGATCAAACTGGCTGCCAGCCATGCCGCTGCGGTGCTGCGCACGGAAGAAAGCGAAGCGGATTTTCAGCGTAGGCAAATGCAACTGCTCGGGGAGATCGGTGCCTTGGAGGGCCTGCGTAGGCATCTGTATTTTGATGCGCCACGTCTGCGCAGTGCCAACAACCTGGTGCTGTTGCTGGGTAATCAATTGATGTTGCTGACCTCGCGGTTGACCGCTTTGCGTCATCAGCGCGAGTTGCTCACCGCGCGCTGGGAAGGCGATCTGCCACAGAACATCCAGCAACTGCGTGCCGAGGAGTTGGCCTTGCTCGATCAGTTGGCACAACAAGGTCGGTCGCTACCTGCCGAGGCGCGACATCAGTTCATTACGCTCCAGCAACAGTTCGAAGCGTTGGCTTACCAGGCCGAACAGCTCACCGAAGACATGAGCGCCACCCTGCGTTCGCTGGCGTGGGCGTTGCGCTGGGAACAGGCGCGGCTGTTGCACCAGTTGGAGCAGATACTGGAGCTGAGCGACGCCATCCAGGATGGCCGCGAAGCCAGTTGCCTTTATCGCGGTCAGGCCAGCCCGCTGCACCTGGATTTCACTCTAGCGTCGATGAACGCCATCCGCGCCTTCACCGCGTTGCTGGTGGCCGGGTTGATCTGGATCGAAACGGCGTGGGACGGCGCGCGGGGCGGAATGATTCTGGTGGGTATCCTCTGTTCGCTGATGGCGACGTTTCCGCGACCCTTGATAGCCGCGCAGAGCTACGCACGGGGGTTGGGATTGGCGTTGCTGGTGTCGGCGCTGTATCAGTTCATGCTGGTGCCGTCGATCAGTGACTTCGAACCGTTGGCGCTGATGATCGCGCCGTTGTTGTATGTCATCGCCGTGGGACTGGCGAGCCCTGCGACAGCGGGTATCGGCATGGGGCTGGGCTTGTCGAGTTTCCTGATGATCGGCCCGCAGAATGTCGGTACCGGGCAGAACACTGCCATTCAATGGTTCGAGTTCGCCGGCGCCTATGTCAGCGCGGCGATGCTGGCGTTGATCGTATACGCATGGATTTTTCCGTTCCGCCCGGCTCTGCGAATTCGTCGTTTGTACAACGAAGCGCGCGAACAGGTGTATGCCTTGAGCAAGTTGCCGGCCACCGATGAACAGCAATTTGCCTTTGAAAGTCGTATGGTCGACCGCCTGACCAGCATGCTCGGCCTGCTGCCGGCGCTGAACAGCCGTGCCATGCAGCAACTGTATGAAATCAGCCTGGCGTGCGTCGCACTGGGTGTGGCGATGCACCAGTTGCGGCAGCAGGCGCACAACAATGCGCTGCTGACGGACGCCTTCACTCAGCGTCTGGTTTCGGCCGTGCACAAGACCGGGCGCTTTGTTGCCGGGCGTCAGGATGTGCAACTGGCGCCGTTGTTGGCCACCCTGCACATATTGGGCGACGAACTGGATGAACTGCACGTCGCCAGCCATGAGCATGTGTGGTCGCTGTTTCGAATGCGTGTCGCCCTGTTGATCGTGGTGTCATTTTTGCAGCGCCACGGTGACGCTATCCAGCACTCTGTCCCGGAAGGAGAAGCGGCCCTTGCCCATTGATTTCGAGATCGGCGGCGTCTACCTGCCGCCCATTGCCCAGGCGTTGTTGTTGGCCATACCGATATTCATGGTTCTGGATTGGGGGCTGCGGCGTCTTGGCGTACTGCGTCTGGTCTGGCATGAAGCGCTGTTCGAAGGCGCTTTGTATGCCTGCGTCTGTGCCACGCTGATTTTGCTGATGGGAGCCTGATGCCTTGAAAGTGTTATTCACGCGATTGATCACCTTGGCGGTGGTGCTGCTGGCGATCGTGCTCGGCTGGTTTGCCTGGGAACATTACACCCGTGCGCCGTGGACTCGCGATGCACGGGTCAGAGCAGATGTGGTGACGTTGTCGGCGGATGTCTCCGGGCGGATAGTCAGTCTGGCGGTGCAGGACAACCAGCATGTCGACAAGGGCCAGTTGCTGATGGAGATCGACCCGGCGCGCTACCGCCTGGCGGTTGAGCACTCGCGCCGCGAGGTGGAAGTGGCGAAGGCAACGCTGGGCCAGTCGCAGGCGGCGATCGTTGCCAGTGAAGCCTTGCTCAAACAGCGGCAAAGTGAAGAGCGACGGCGACGGACGCTCAAACAGGGGTTTGCGATTTCCGGGGAAGAGTGGGAGAAATCCAGCACCGATGTGGCGGTGGCCCAGGCGGACCTGTTACGCAATCAGGCCAATCTCGGCTTGGCTGAGGCCAACGTGCAGTTGGCGATTGCCGCATTGACCCAGGCCGAACTGGACCTGCAGCGCACCCGTGTCGAGTCGCCAGTCAGCGGTTACGTGACCAACCTCTTGACCCGTGAGGGTGACTACGCAGTGAGCGGCGGCGCTTTGTTGGCGCTGGTCGACGGTGACTCGTTCTATATCAGTGGTTATTTCGAAGAAACCAAACTACCGCGAATCGGCGAGGGCGATCGGGTACGAGTGCAATTGATGAGCGGTGAGACCTTCGGCGGCACGGTGCAGAGCATCGCCTTCGCCATTGCCGACCGCGAAAACGCACCGGGCAGTCGGCTGCTGGCCAATATCAACCCGAGTTACACCTGGGTGAAACTGGCGCAGCGGGTGCCGGTGCGAATCGAAATCGATGGCGACTACTCCGGCAAAAACCGCCTGCGTGCGGGCACCACAGCGACCGTCACCGTACTGGAAAACCCCCAATCTGAAGAACACCGTTAACTCTGTGAGAGCGAGCCTGCTCGCGAAAGCATTGGATCAGCCCCGATGGTGTCGCCTGACACAGCGCATTCGCGAGCAGGCTCGCTCCCACAAGATTTCATTGATCAAAAGTCAAAAAAAAGCCCCGCGACCGAATGATACGCGGGGCAAAAAAATTGGTTGGTTGCGGCCAACCAAAGGAGCTCTTTAACAATCGATTACTTGCTGGCTACTGCTTCCGGTTGCCAGCCGCCACCAAGGGCCTTGTAGATCGCGACGATGCCGCGATACAGGTCCACTTCGGCCTGAGCCTGACTGTCTTCGGCGTTCAAACGCTCACGCTGAGCGTCGAGCAGCACGAGGAAGTCAGTGGTGCCTTCGCGATAGCGGATCTCAGCCAGGTCAGCAGCCTTGCGGCTTGATTCACTCTGACGGATCAGCGAGATCAGGCGTTGCTGACGCTTGCCGTAATCACTGAAGGCGTTTTCCGACTCTTCAAGCGCAAGCAGTACTTGCTGCTCGTAGTTCGCCAGGGCGCCTTCGGCATCAGCATCGGCTCCACGCAAACGGGCACGCACGCTGCCAAGGTCGAACGCCGCCCAGGTGATGCTGGGGCCAAGTGCCCAGGCGTTGGCCGCCGAGGAACCGATCTGCGAGCCGCGCCCGGCCGTCCAGCCGAGGAATCCACTGAGGCTGACCCGTGGGAACAGATCAGCTTTCGCGACGCCAATACGCGCTGTGGCCGAAGCCAGATTGCGCTCAGCGCTGAGAATGTCCGGACGACGCTGCAGCAGCTCGCCCGGATCACCGATCGGCAAAGCTTTGGCAATCGCTGGCAAGTCTTTTGGACTCAGATCGACGGTCAGCTTGTCCGGACGCTCGCCCAAGAGGGTGGCGATACGGTTTTTCTGCCGAACCTGTTCTGCCTGCAATTGCGGCACGCTGGCTTCGACCGAGGCCAGACGCGCATCGGCGCGTTCGACGTCGAGCTGATCGCCCACACCGGCATCACGCAGGCTGATGGTGATCTTTCGCGACTCCACCTGATTGTTCAGGTTGGCCACGGCGATCTTTTCGCGCAGTTGCGCACCTCGCAGTTGACTGTAAGCGTCCACCAGTTCGGCAATCATGGTGACTTGCAGTTGGTACAGATCGGCTTCGGCCGCTTGCTGGTCGGCGTCGCTGGCTTCCAGATTGCGCTGGATGCGCCCGAACAGGTCGAGTTCCCAGGCCATGTCCAGACCGAGGTCATAGCGTTCGCTATTGACCCGGTCGGTGGTCTGGCCGGGGATTTGGCCCTTGGCCAGATCACTGCTGGCGCGGCTGGTGATGGTCGGCATCGCGTCGTTGCTGGCGTCGTCGCGGATCGCCCGGGCGGCTTTCCAGCGGGCGAACGCCACGCGCAGTTCACGGTTGCCTTGCAGCGATTGGGTCACCAACTGGTTGAGGGTCGGATCGTCGAATTGCTGCCACCAGATGCCTTCGAATTTCGAACGGTCGAAGTTCTTTTGCCCGGCCGCGCCGTCGGTGACGGCCGTTATATTGGCCGCCTCCGTGGCTGGGGTCTTGTAGTCGGGGCCGACGGCGCAGGCACTGAGGGCCAGCACCAGCAGACTCGGCAGGAAGACTTTCAGACTCATTGTTGCGCCTCCAGTTTCAGAGCTTTGGCCGCTTTGCGGGCTTCGCCGCGTTCGACAAAGTTACGGATCAGTACGTAAAACACTGGGGTCAGCAACAGACCGAAAAAGGTCACCCCGAGCATCCCGGAGAACACCGCCACACCCATGGCGTGACGCATCTCGGCACCGGCACCGCTGGAGAACACCAGTGGCACCACACCCATGATGAACGCGAAGGAGGTCATCAGGATCGGCCGCAGACGCAGACGGCAGGCTTCCAGAACCGCTGCGAGCGGGTCGAGGCCTTCCTCCTGTTTGTCCTTGGCGAACTCGACGATCAGAATCGCGTTCTTACAGGCAAGTCCCACCAGTACGATCAAGCCGATCTGGGTGAAGATGTTGTTGTCACCGCCCGAGATGATCACACCGGTAATCGCCGACAGCAGGGTCATCGGTACGATCAGGATCACCGCCAGTGGCAGGCTCCAGCTTTCGTATTGAGCGGCGAGCACCAGGAACGCCAGCAGTACGCAGAGCGGGAACACGAACAGCGCGGTGTTGCCGGACAGAATCTGCTGGTAGGTCAGGTCGGTCCACTCGTAGGTCATGCCGTTTGGCAGTTCATCTTTCAGCAGTTTCTCGATGGCTTTTTCGGCTTGGCCGGAGCTGTAGCCCGGGGCGGCAGCGCCGTTGATTTCTGCGGTGATGAAGCCGTTGTAGTGCATCACGCGATCCGGGCCCGAGGTGTCGCTGACCTTGATGAAGGTCGCCAGCGGGATCATTTCGCCTTTGTTGTTGCGTACCTTCAGCTGGCCGATCTGGTCGGATTCGAGACGGAACTGTTGTTCAGCCTGAACGTTGACCTGATAGGTGCGCCCGAAACGGTTGAAGTCGTTGGCATACAGCGAGCCCAGATAGATCTGCAGGGTGTCGAAGATGTCGCTGACGGCCACGCCGTGGGTCTTGGCTTTTTCACGGTCGATGGCGGCATCGACCTGTGGCACGTTCACCGTGTAGCTGGTGAACAGGCCCGCCAGTTCCGGCACGCTGTGGCTCTTGTTGATGATGTTCATGGTTTCTTTGTACAGCTCGTCGTAGCCCAGGTTGCCCCGGTCTTCGATTTGCAGACGGAAACCACCAATAGTGCCCAAACCTTGTACCGGCGGTGGCGGGAAGATCGCCATGTACGCCTCTTGGATATTCGCGTACTGGCCGTTCAAGGCCCCGGCGATGGCACCGGCGGACATGCTCGGGTCTTTACGCTCGTCGAACGGTTTCAGCGTCACGAAGACGATGCCGGCGTTCGGGCTGTTGGTGAAGCCGTTGATCGACAGGCCCGGGAACGCCACGGCGCTTTCCACGCCTGGCTGTTTCAGCGCCATGTCGGACATGCGCTTGATGACTTCTTCGGTGCGATCCAGGCTCGAAGCGTCCGGCAGTTGTGCGAAAGCTACCAGGTACTGCTTGTCCTGGCCGGGGACGAAACCGGTCGGCGTGCTGGAGAAACCGAAGAAGGTCAGCACCATCAGGCCTGCATACAACAGCAGGGCGATGCCGCTGCTACGGATAACCCGGCGCACGGTGCCGACATAACCATGGCTGGCACGATCGAAGAAGCGGTTGAACGGACGGAACAGCCAGCCACCGAAGATCTTGTCGAGTACCTTGGAGAAGCGGTCTTTCGGCGCGTCGTGGCTCTTGAGCAATACAGCGGCCAGCGCTGGCGACAGGGTCAGCGAGTTGAACGCTGAGATCACGGTCGAGATGGCGATGGTCAGTGCAAACTGTTTGTAGAACTGCCCGGTGAGGCCGGAGATGAACGCCGCCGGAATGAACACCGCACACAGCACCAGCGCCGTGGCCACGATCGGGCCGGTCACTTCACGCATGGCGCGTTTGGTGGCTTCGACCGGATTCAATCCGAGCTCGATATTGCGCTCGACGTTCTCCACCACCACGATGGCGTCGTCCACCACGATTCCGATGGCCAGTACCAGGCCGAATAGCGACAGCGCGTTCAGCGAGAAGCCGAACAGGTGCATCACCGCAAACGTACCGATCAACGACACCGGCACTGCCACCAACGGAATGATCGAGGCGCGCCAGGTTTGCAGGAACAGGATCACCACCAGCACCACGAGGATCAGAGCTTCGAAGAGGGTGTGAACCACCGCTTCGATCGAGCCGCGCACAAAGATCGTCGGGTCATAGACGATGCTGTAATCCATGCCTTGCGGGAAGTTTTTCTTCAGCTCGTCCATCTTTCCGCGAACTTCGTTCGAGATATCGATGGCATTGGAGCCAGGGCGCTGGAAGATCGGGATCGCCACCGCCGGTTGGTTGTCCAGCAACGAGCGCAGGGCGTATTGACTGGAGCCGAGTTCAACGCGAGCGATGTCTTTGAGACGAGTGATCTCACCATTGTCGCCTGCGCGAATGATGATGTTCTCGAACTCTTCCTCGCTGACCAGACGGCCCTGTGTGTTGACCGACAGCTGGAAGCTCTGGGCATTCGGAGCAGGGGGCGCACCCAATTGGCCGGCAGCGACCTGACGGTTCTGCTCACGAATGGCGGTGACCACGTCGGTTGCAGTCAGATTGCGCGAAGCGGTCTTGTTCGGGTCAAGCCAGACCCGCAGCGAATAATCGCCCATACCAAACAACTGCACATCGCCAACACCGTTCAGACGAGCGAGCTCATCCTTGATGTTGAGGATCGCGTAGTTGGACAGGTAGAGCATGTCGTAGCGCTTGTCCGGTGAGGTCAAGTGCACAACCATGGTCAGGTCGGGCGATGCCTTGTCGACGGTGATACCGATACGCGTCACTTCCTCGGGAAGTTTCGGCTCGGTCCGGGTCACTCGGTTCTGCACCTGCACCTGCGCGTTGTCCAGGTCAGTGCCCAGGGCGAAGGTGATGGTCAGGGTAATCTTGCCGTCGGCGGTCGACTGCGAGGACATGTACAGCATGTTCTCGACGCCGGTGATGGCTTGCTCCAGCGGAGCAGCCACGGTTTCACCGATGACTTTTGGGTTGGCGCCCGGGAAGTTGGCACGCACCACCACCGTCGGTGGCACGACTTCCGGGTATTCGCTGATCGGTAACTGGAACAGCGAGATCGCACCGGCGATCAGGATCAACAGCGAGAGCACCGCTGCGAAGATCGGCCGTGAAATGAAGAATTGGGAAAAATTCATCGGAGTTGTCGTCCCTTAACCGCGTGGGGTCGTAGCAGCCAGCTTCACAACCGATCCCGACGCGCCTTTGGCAGGGGCGACTTTGGGCAGGTTGCTGGCTTCCAGCGCTTGACGTTGTTGAGCGAGTGCCGCGATGGTCTGTTCGCTGGCCATCGGGATCACTTCAGGCGTGACCGGTGAACCAGGACGAACCCGTTGCAGACCCTTGACGATGATCGTGTCGTCCTTGTTCAGGCCGGTACGGACGATGCGCAGGCCTTCGATTTTCGGACCCAGTTCGACGGCGCGGTACGCGGTTTTGTTGTCCGCATCCATCACCAGTACGAACTTCTTGCCGAGGTCGGTACCGACCGCTTCGTCGTTGATCAGCATGGCGTTATAGGTACCGCTGCCGACCAGCTTCAGGCGTGCGTACAGGCCCGGGGTGTAGGTGCCGTCGCTGTTGTCGAACACCGCGCGACCACGGATGGTGCCGGTTTTCGGGTTGACCTGATTGTCGACGAAGTTCATCTGACCGAGGTGCGGGTTGCCGTCTTCATTGGACAGGCCCATGTACACCGGGGTGGTCGCGCCGCGCTGACCGTTACGGGCCAGTTGGGTGTATTTGAGGAACACACGCTCGTCAGCGTCAAAGTAGGCGTAGACGCGGTCGGTGGAAACCACACTGGTCAGCGGGGTGGTGTCGGCGGTCACCAGGTTACCGGCGGTGATCTCGGCACGGCTGACGCGGCCACTGATCGGCGCGGTGACGCGTGTGAAGCTGAGGTTCAGCTTGGCTAGGTCCAGTTGCGCTTGCAGTGCGCCGACGGCGGCTCGGGCTTCTTGTGCAGCGCTGGTGCGCGAGTCGGCCAGTTCGGCGGAAATGGCGTTGCTGGCGCGCAGACGTTCACCACGACCGGCTTCGTTTTCACTGCGGGTGGCGTTGGCGCGGGACTGGGCAACCAGTGCTTCGAGGCGGCGCACCTCAGCCTGGAACGGACGCGGGTCGATCTGGAACAGCAGGTCGCCTTTCTTGACCAGTGCGCCCTCAGTGAAAGCGACGCCGTCAATCTGGCCGGAGACCCGTGGACGGATTTCAACGGTTTCCGGCGCTTCGAGGCGCCCGGTGAATTCGTCCCACTCGTTGACCGGTTGTTCCAGCACCTTGGCCACGCTGACTTTCGCTGCGGGCATAGTGGCGGCAGTCTCCGGAGTCTTGCCGCAGGCGCTCATCACCAGTACGGCCAACATGGCCAACGGGAAGCGCAAATGTTTGAGTGACTGTTCCATGGATGCATCCGCCAATGTATTGAAGATGGGCGGATGATGCTCGGCGGGGTGTGATGGCACGAATCGAATGAAGCAAAGGTAACTATCATTCGGAATGATATAAGGCCCGAACGAGCCCTCTAGCATGCACCTTTCGTTAGGTGGCTATCAATCTCTCTGAAGGCAATTCTGCGTTGCCCTCTGTGCAAAAGTCAGGGGTGAGGCTGCGCGGCGGGGATTACGCGGGGATTAAAAATGTCGAACCCGCCATTGCGGCAGGTTCGACAATACGATCAGAGTTTCGGCAACTGGCCGATCCGACCGATCATTTCCGTGACGATCTGCAGATCCAGCTGGAATTGCTCGACAGTCTTGAACTCGCCATCGGTGTGACCGGTGTACTTCACGTTCGGCATGGCCAGACCGAATTGCACGCCGTTGGGCAATTCATGCACCGAGGTGGCACCAGCGGAGGTACCGAACTCATGTTTCATGCCGAGGTTTTCCGTCGAGACAGCCAGCAGCGCCTTGACCCACTCGCCCTCAGGATTGCGGTACATCGGCTCGGCGATCGAATAGTCGAAGGCAACGGCTACGTGGCTTTTCTTGCTCCACGCGGCCAGTTTCTCAGCGATTTCAGCCTTGAGCTTTTCTGGCGACTTGCCCTTCGGTACTCGCAGGTTGACCGCGAGTTTGAAGGCTTTTTCGTCCATGCCGACATAGGTCAGTGAAGTCGTCAGCGGTCCCATGAAGGAATCCGAGAAACCGACACCGAGTTTGTTGCCGAGATAATCCAGACCCCAGTTGTCAGCGGCGTAGCGTGCCGCATCGGTGATGTGGTTGTGCTTGAGCGCGACTTTGCCATCAATGCTGTTGATGAAGTCGAGCATCCGTGCCACCGGATTGACCCCGGATTCGGGCTCGGAGGAGTGCGCGGATACGCCGGTCACCGTCAGTTTGACGTCTTTGCCATCAACTTTAGCGCTCACCTGGAAGTCGCCGCCATTGCGTTTGGCAAACTCGTCACCGGTGTTCTGCAAGCTGGCAGCCAGTTCCGCAGGCTTGTCGCTAACGATTGTGGCCACCGACGCCGAAGGAATCTGGTTAGTCGCCAGGCCACCGGTCATCGAGATGATTTCCGCACCTTTGCCTTCACCCTTGCGCTTGGCGAAGTTGGCCATGACGGTGCCGTAGCCTTTCTCGGCAATCACCACCGGGTAACCGCCGTCCAGCGCCAGGTTGTAGTTCGGTGTCGGATTGCGCTCGAAGTAGTAGGGGATCGCGTCGCCCGTGGTTTCTTCGGTGGTGTCGACCAACAGCTTGAAGTTGCGCACCAGCGGCAGCTTTTCTTCCTTGATGACTTTCATGGCATAGAGCGTGACCACGATGCCGTTCTTGTCATCCTCGGTGCCTCGACCATACATGCGGTCGCCGATCATAGTGATCTTGAACGGGTCGAGGCGGGTGCCATCCTTGAGCACCCAGTTTTCCGGCGTCACCGGCACCACGTCGGCATGCGCATGAATGCCAACCACTTCATCGCCGCTGCCGTCGAGGGAGATCTCGTAGACGCGATTGTCGATGTTGCGGAATTTCAGATTGAAGGACTCGGCAAGACTCTTGATCTTCGCCGCGATCTTGATGAACTCCGGGTTGTCATGCTGTTCGACACCATCCTTGCGAAAGGTCGGGATCTCCACCAGTTCGCGCAGGGTTTCGGTGGCGGCAGCGCTGTATTTCGCTCGCGTGTAGATACCCAACAGACGATAGATTTCGTTCTGCTGATCGGCGTTCAAAGTCTTGTTATCGAGGTAAGCGCCAATGGCCGGGCCGATGTCGGCGGTTTTTACCAGATCGCTCTTGCCCAGATTGCCAAGGAACTCGCGGAAATCAGTGGCTTTGTCGGCGCTGTAGGTCTTGAGAATTTCAGCGCTCTGTTGCGGGGTGATATTGGCTTGCGCGGGCGCAGTAAACGCGGCAAGACCGGCCAGCATCAACGTGGTGGCAGCCAGTTTTTTGAAAGGGACATTCATTACGAAGGGCATTCCTTTGCAGGGCAGTGAGTGAGGCGTGTCTCAAGGTTGAGATACATACACTTACAAACTAACACCGTGCCGGAGCCTTGCGGGAGTCCTGAAAGGGGATGTGTCGCACAAAAATGCAAAAGGGGCGCAGAAATGAAAAAGCCCGGGGAGGGTTCCCGGGCTTGTTTATCGGTGAGATCAATCGCCGACCAGAGTCTCGGCAAATCCTTGCGCCAAGTTCAGCAAAGGGCGGCTACCTGGAAATCTCCTCCACCATCAGCCTGGATGGGATCAGCAACGTATTCGTGTAATAGGCCTCATACCCATAGGCAGTTATGCGAACTTTGCAGGGGATTGAAGCTTGCAACGCCAGCAACGGTTTGATGGCGTCGTAATCATTCAGGTCGCGTTGCGTGCCATTCGTATTGGTGTAGTAAAAAATCAGATCAGAGGAAAACTTGTAATTGGTTTTGGCTTTACTGCTCGCGGTCACCCGTCCTTCGGCTTTTATCGCGATTGAATGCTCAGACGAAAACTCCATATCACGATCGAGAGAGCAGATCAGAGTCGGTGTGAGCTGATTGGATTTTTCGTAATCATTGAACGCGTTCTGCAAATCCACGGTGGAGCTGAAGTGTGCCGTGAACAGATTGGCGGGGCCGAGCTCGAACGTCGATAACGTAAGGTCGGCGGGTGGAATGCTTGCCGTTTTTACACAGCCAGTGCACAGAAGAACTACCGGGTAAATGACACTGCGAAATTGGTTAATTAGCGGTCTCCCGGGGGGGGGGCGACGACGTCAACTGATGACCCCGTGGCGGCCCATCAAACCACCACGAGTTCAGCTTATTTACGTGGGCACGACTGGCGAATCAATCGGCTTGGCAGACAATTCGCCACATCCCGCGTACGCCATCTTCTACCCAAGTGCCTTCCAGTACATTCGAGTCCTCGAAGCGGTGCAGCGTTGCTCTTCCGCCGAAGCCTTCGGCTTGCAGTTCGTAATGCCCCGGGCCTTTCGCCTGGCCTCGGTATTTCCAACTCTGACCCCCATGGTCATAGGCGACGGTAATAAATTCGCTGTCGATCGTAACCTTGCAGGGTTCATCGAACGAGGCAGCACCGTTGGGGCGGAAAGTGTCCATTTTGGCGAACATGTTGGCGTCCTTGTGAAGAGATCAGGTGCGGTTCAGGGCAGCAGCCAAGTGCTGTTTGGGGTGGTTGACCGGATGCCGACGGCCTGGCATTGCTCCAGAATCGGCAGAATGTAGGTGATGCTGGTAGGGCCCTCCTTGCCTTCTGCTGTGTAACGAGCCGCCTGGCAGAGCGGGCCGGCTTCTTTGTACGTATGGTTGGAGCCGATTTCCACAGCGTGCGTTTGACCGAAATGATTGTTATCGGCGAGGTAGTCCAACGTTTGCTGAAAAGCTGCTCGCGTCAGCACCAACTGGGAATCTTTCGATCCCGTCTCAATCACAACGCGATTTGCCTCAACGGTCGTGATACGGAAACGAGCCTTACGCGAAGGAGTTTGCAGCTCCTTGCCTTGCAGGCGGCTGATCAATGCCCAGAGGGTGTTGTCGACTTGAATGATGTGCTGCATGGGATAACTCCTTTGTTGCTGAGCGGAAATTGGCTTTGACTTGAAGCGACTTATGGAATCTTGATACCCAACGCATTCAGCGATGGGGTATCCATCCGGCCATTCACGGTCAGCCCACTGTCCATCTGAAATGCCATCAACGCACCACGTGTCGCCTTGCCCATCACTCCATCGATGGTGCCTTGGTAATACTGGCGCACCATCAGCGCGGTCTGCACACGGGTGACCAGGTTGCTTTTCTGCTCATTGGTCGCACGGTTCTTTGAACTGCTTGAGCTTGTCCCACTGGTAGTGCCGGACGACTGATAAAAGCTATTGCTGTTTGAGGTGCTGCTAGAAGTACCCGGCGCGCTGTAGCTCCGGGTACTGGTAGCGGGTGGGCTGTAGTAGCGAGGGGCGCTATAGCCACCCGAACCGCTGTAGTGCGAACTGTGCGAACTGTGGGACCGGTGTGAACTGTGCGAGCGATGTGCCGCATAAATGTTGACGGTATCTGGCGCATTGAGCGTATCGGCAAATACCGGAGGCTGTAGCTTGTCGTGGGTTAGCCAGTTCGCATCGGCGAGCGGCAGATGGCCCACCTGCGCCAGGGTACTACCTGCCATTGGCAGCAGACTTATTCCCCCGATCATGACTTTCCAGCGGTCGAGCAATTTCACGGTGCACTCCTTGCATAGGCGCTAAAGGCCTCGGTCGATAGTTGTTGTACGCCGCGGCTCTGCCAGCGGTCGGTGTGGGATTTAAAGAAGCCAGAGCAATGTTTGACGGCAGCGCATTGCTGGCAGGTATCGATGAACAGGTTCTTCCAGTCGGAGATGCTCTGGCGGGCGAAACGCGAGAGGTGGGCCGGGATCAGACACAGGGGCAAGTTGTAGATCGAAACCGGCACGCCGCGGTTGAACAGGAAGTACACGGTCTGGCTCAACGACTGCTGATAGTCCAGAGGGTCAATCCACAGTTCTTCGTAATGCTTCCTGGCCAGGCCGGTGCTTTCGATACCCATCAGGGCAACATGTCGCACGAAGGGCAGGTTCCTGAACACGTAATGGGCGAGCTCGGGCAAGCGTGGCGTGGTCAGACGATTGAGCACTACGCGTATCTCGATGATCTGGTTCGCGCGAGCCAGGTTGTAAAGACCTCGCAGGGTTTCGCTGAAAGCACCTGGCGCTTGCACCACATGGTCATGGTCTTCGGCATTGTCGGCATACAGCGGAATGCCCCAGCTCAACTGATGATGGCCGATGGCAGAGAGCGCTGCGATCCAGCTCGGGTCTTGGAACAGGCGCCCGTTGCTGAGTACATGGATGGATTTTTGTGGCAAAACGGCTTTGCACTTGGCCAGGATTTCGAGCAGGCCATCGCGATAAAGCGTGGGTTCTCCGCCACTGATTCCCAGGTTTTCTTCGCCCGGGTCCATCAGGTCGATCAGCCGTAGGTTCTCCTCGATGTGCCAGCGGTCATCGATATCTTTGGGCGGCTGGGAGCACATCAGGCAGAGGCTGTTGCAACGATCGGTCATGAACAGCAGGTTGCTGTCTGAGCCTCGTCGATAGAGCACTCGCACCAACGCGTTGCCTGGTGTGACGGCAATGACATCGCCGGGCTGCACGACATCATTGTCTTTGGGGGTGTGCAGGTGTGGCCGCGTGCTGTCGAAGTCTCCGATCAAAGGCTCCGGTGTCAGGAATCCAGCCACTGGTAATGACAATAGATGCGGGCTTCGTAGCCGTTCTTCGTTTGGTAGCCAAAGTAGCAGGTCAGCGAACTCAGCGTTTCCGGCACAAACAGCCAAGCCTTGTTCGATGAACTCATCCAGAGTGATGACCTTGAGCAGTTTCGGCTCATTCAGGTGATGGATTTCGAAGTGGGTGTCTTTGCGCAGCATCGCCATCAGCCCCTGTAACCCGGAAATCGAACATCGTTGTAAGAGCGCCTGTTCAACCAGGACAGCAGCACTCTCTGCACGTTGTCGTCGCCATCGCGGAGCAAGCCGAAGAGATGCTTCAGTAGCCCCATGTTCTTCTTGCAGAAGCTGCTGAACACTCGGTGTCCGATCGGGTCAGCCTGGCGGGCATAGTGTTCGATGGGGTCAGCACCACAGTACGGGACAAGTGCGCAGTCGGAGCAACCCGGCAGCGCCTCTGCTACACCACTGGCGAGCAGCGCATTCATAACGGGCGATGTGAGTAGTTCAGACAAGGGTTGCTGCACGGTGCCGAGTCTCAAGCCGTCTTCACCCATCTCCAGCAACATTCGAGCTTCGTCCGAGGGATAGACATAACCGTCATAGTTATAAACCAGCGCCGCAGTGCCAGCGCCAGCAGGGGAGCGCAGGTCTACATAGCCGGAGGAAAAGGGTGTCAGGATGTTCTTCAGCAACAAGCTCGTATAACTCTCTGAGAGGTAGACGCCCTGTTGGTTGATTTGCAGTAAATAGGCCAGAGCCTTCTTGTAGAAGGCCAGGTATCGCTCAATAGGGTAATCAAGTCGATGGGCACTCTTGGTGGCAAACCCATAAGGGCTCAGAGGCCGTAGCGAGATGCTGGAGAAGCCCTGATCAACATACTCATCGATGATCGCTTCAGGCTGTTCGAGGCTTCTTGAAGTCAGCGTGGTCAGCGCGGAAACTGCATCATGGCCAAGGCGCTCACGGACCCACTGAATGCCTTTTACTGTGCGTTCGTAGGAGTCTCGTGACGGTGTAGGGCGGTTGGCATTATGCAAGGGCGCCGGCCCATCGAGCGAGGTCGAAAACTGGATTCGATGTTGTTCTGCGAAGTCGAGTATTTCCTCCGTCAGGTGGTGCAGCGTGGTGGTGATGACGAACTGGATATCTCGTCGTTCGACCACGTTCCGTTCAACGATCCATTCAACAATCTGGCGGACGCGCTCGAAGGCCAGAAGCGGCTCGCCACCCTGAAACTCCACAGTCAAAGCAGGAGCGTTTGATTCGAACAGGCGATCTACTGCCGCCAGTGCATCGGCTTCCGAAAGATCGTGGCCGGATCCTCCCAGCGGGGCCCGCGACACCTGGCAGTACTGGCAGGTGTGGTTGCATCGCAATGTCACCACGAACAAGTGCAGTGCGGGGCCTTGGAAGATGAAGTCCTTGCGGCTGCGATATTGCGCGGCCATTTCCGGGAGCGGATCGTGGCGGCCTGGTTCGTGGATGAAGTGGCGGGCCAGCAGGTCCTTGTAAAAAGGCGTGCCCGCTTGAACGTCGAAATAACTGAGGGCTCGTAATTGCGCGTCGTTCACGTGCATGTACTCACCAGTATCGGAGGTGAGCAGGATGTCACGTTCATGTCCGGTGTTCATGCGCATGAATCGAAAAGGCAGCAAGCGGTAGTGCCTGGCGTCTGTCGCAATCAGTGTCATTGCGAAATCCCACACCCAGCGAGCGCGGCACGGGCCAGGATTTCGCGCAATCCAGCTGTTTCGCGGTTGATATGGTCGCGTAGCGCGAAGTCGTTCAGATGCTGGAGGATCAGCGAGTGAGCCTGCTCGGGGGAAAGCGTTAGCGTTACTTCAGCTGGGTGGGCCGTGAGGTTTATCTGACTGGCTTCAATAGCGACCTGGATCGCGACAGTGTCGGCCAGGGAATAAGCAGCGCGTTGCACCACGTTGAGCGGGTAGGCTGCGCTGTCGAGTTTCAGTGTGACTGGCCATGTCATCGGAACCGGTCCTTCAAATCCTTTGGGGGCGTGGGGATTTTGCCGGTTGCTGAGGCGTTATGCCATCATCATTTTTTACATTTGCTCTTGTCAGGCCCTCGGCATTGTTGTCCTCGATCGCCTGCCGCCCTTGCCTGAACAACCCGGCGACACGGTTTGTCGCCCGGCGCTGGAAGATGGGGTCAAACGTCACCGAGACCCTCATCATGAAAAACCTCTTCGCTTTCATTGGACTGTGCGTAGTGCTTAAAAAGGGCTACGAGCTCTACACCGAATACACCGACCTCAAACACGAGCAACGCCAGCGGGCAGACTCCTGACGTGGCTGCCGTCATGGATTGGAGGATGATTTCGAGGTGGAACCATCACGAAGTTATGGCAGAATGCCACTCTGTTGAATTGGATCCACTGCGACGCCCGGTCGCTGTAGCGGTCGCGAAAAGTACAAGGAAGTCTTGATGTCCCAGGCTAAAGACACACTGCTCAGGCTGTTTGCCTTGTTGCGCCTTATCCCAACCGAGCCGCAGCGTATCGCCACCACGACCTTGCTGGAAAAGCTGCGCGACAAGGGCTTTTCGATGACGCTGCGTTCGATCCAGCGCGATCTCAACCGGCTGTCCATCCCGTTCTCGCTGCAGTGCAACGACAGCGAGGTGCCGTTCCGCTGGAGCTTCACCAAGGACGCGCCGTTGCAGTTGCAGGACATGGACGCTTCGACGGCGCTTGCCCTGTACCTGTCGGAAAGCTACCTGAACACCTTGCTACCGCAGACCGTGCTCGACCAGCTCGGCCCGCAATTCCGCCGGGCCCGCAACTTCCTCGGTGACCTTGGCCACAACGGCTTGGCCGACTGGTCGCGTCGGGTGCGTGCGGTGCCTAACGGCAAGACCCTGATCCCGGCCGCCATCACCCCGAGAACCTGGGCCCAGGTGTCCCAGGCCTTGCTCGAGCGTCGACCGCTCGACGTGTCCTACCGCAGCCGCAGCAAGTGCGAACTCAAGCAGTTTCGCCTGCACCCGGCGGGCCTGGTTTCGCGGCACTCCATCAGTTACCTGCTGGCCTCGGTAGATGGTTACGACGACGTGCGCCAGTTCGCCCTGCATCGCATGCAGCAGGTCTCGGTGGTCAACGACCGGTCGCCGTTGCACGGCCAGTTCGATGTCGACGACTACATCGCCACCGGGATCTTCAGCCACCGGCAGGCCGAGACGCAGGTGGAGCTGATCGCCGATGTCAGCGCGCAGATCGCCGTGCTGCTCGAAGAAACCCCGCTCAGTGCGCGACAGTCCCTCGAGGTTATTCCCGAACAAGCGTGGAAGCGCCTGCGCGCCTGGGTGCCCCAGGATCGCGACACGCTGTGGTGGATTTTTGGCCTGAACGACAACATTCGTGTCCACGCACCGCAGGTCTGGGTCGATGAGATCGCCCAGCGCCTGCACAGCATGCACGCGCTTTACCAGATGCCTGGCCTCGACGGCCGGCAACCCCTTTCAGCGGACACCGCTATCCAGGAAACCATCCTGAGGAATACCCATGGATAAAGAACGCCAACGCGCGCTTGAGCAGTCCGTCAGCCTGTGCCCGATCTGGACCGTGCAAGCCGCGGACAAGGCCGGGCGCATGCTTGCGGAAATCGGTCAGGCCAACAGCATCCTCGCCAAGGTTTCGTCCACCGCGCAAAACGCCGCGATCAAGGGCGGTTTCGCAGCGGAGACCTGGCACGCCGAGTCATTCAATCTCGACGCGATCCTGAAGGATAAGGACGTGCGCGCCTTCACCGACAACTTCGCCAACACGCCGCTGGGCCGCAACGACATGACCCACGACATCGTGGTCATGCGCGGTGACGACCAGTTGCTAGGCGCGCAGCTCAAGTACTTCAAGAATGCCGAGGCGACGCAGAAGGCGTTTCGCTCCACAAAGGACGGCGTGCACGCCTACAAGGACAGCGACCTGTTCCTCGGTCCCTCGGACCAGATCGAAGGCGTGCGCCTCTCGGCCGAGCGCGACGTCTTGAAAAATCAGCAGACCCGGCCGGAAGTGTCCCGGGCTGCCGAGAAGGTCCGGGACAACACCAGCGGGCAACTGGACGTCGATGGCGTGCAGTCCACTTCCTTGAACAAGCGTGAGGCCGAGCACCTGGGTACCGCGAGCAAGACCGGGCAGGAGCTGCACGACAACTTGCAGACTGGCTACCTGAACAAGGCAACAGTGCAGCAAAGCCTGCGCGCCGCTGGCTCGGCGGCGGTCATCACCACGGTGATCGCCGGCAGCATTAACACCTTCCAGTACATCAAACAGTTCAAGGACGGCCAGATCACAGCGGAGCAAGCCACCCTGCGCATCCTTGAGAACACCGTGATCGCCGCTGGCGACAGCGCCCTGAAGGCCGGCGTGGCCAATGCCAGCGTGAGTATCGCCGCGCGTTCCATGCCCGGCCTGTTCACGGGCACTCTGTTCAAGCGCAGCCTGGCCAACGGCGGCGTCGCCGGTGCGGCAGTGTGCGCCGTCGACCTAGTGCAGTGCCTGGTGCTGTTCTCGGCCGGCAAGATGAGCGCGCAGGAAATGGAAACCCGCACCGGCAAGAACCTGTTCCAGACTGGCGCGGGCGTGGTCGGCGCGTCGGTCGGCGCCACTGTGGGGGCCATCGGCGGCCCGCCCGGGGCGCTGGTGGGCAGCCTGATCGGTGGCTTGATCACCACCCTGGCGATGAACATCGCCCTGGATAACCATATCGAGAAAGAGTTCCAGCTCACCCTCGCCAGTACCGAGCAGGTGGTGGGCAGCGCCATCGGCATGCATCAAGCGCTGGAGTTTCTGCAGGTTTCCCAGCAGTTCTACGCCGATTTTCACAAGGGCCTGTACCTGTCCGAGCGCCATTTCGCCGGGCAGGTCCGGACCCTGGCAGGACAAAGCAAACGACTGAAACACCAGATCGAAAACCTTTAAGGCCAATGAAATGACCGACACCACTGTTGAGGTAACGCAAGAGATCTTCGAACAGCCTCTCGAAGACGCAGACGCTCGAGCGATCGAAGCTCTGGTGAACCAGCACAAGGGCAATGCCGCCCTGACCCAGCAGTTGGCGCTCGATGCCTCGCGGGTCCTGGCGTCCAGCCAGGAACGCTTGGCCAGGCAGACCGGCGCGGGTTTCTTCAAGCGTTTGGGCAACAAGGTCAGCGGCAAGACCGGCCAGGATCAGTTGCACAACCAGGTCGACATGCTGCAGATGCAGAAATTCGCCTGGCACTACCTCAAGCAATTGCAGCAGCAAAACCTGATCAACGCCCAGAGCATCGCGGTGATCCGCAACAACCTGGGGACGATGAACGAATACATCATCGAGACCCGGGAATTCCTCTCGCTGGCGGTCGACAAGATCAACAGTCGCCTGGTGCAGGTAGAGAACCACGCCAGTTTTACCAACTGGTCGCTGCACATCGAAGCCAACAAGCGTCGCTTCAAGTCGATCCCGCGCAATCTGCTGGTGCTGCACCTCACCTATGACTTCATACGCAGCCACCGCGACGTGGTGTTGACCTCGCGGGACGTCAACCACCTGGTCGTTACCCTCGACAAGCTGGGGATCGACTGCGACGAAGATGTCCGCCTGCTGGACTTCATCATGGAGTTGATCGAGGGCATCGAGCTTGCCGGCATCGATCGCTTCCGCGAAATGATCGCGCTGGGCTTCGACGAGCATGTGGTGGATTCGCACTTCATCCAGAAGAACATCTCCGGCATTGGTTTCAATGCGCTGTATTTCTTGTCCGATCAGTACGAGCGCATCGTCAGCCTCATTGATGACGAAGAGATCTGCCGCAGCGACGAGGATCGCGAGAACATCATCTCGAAGCTGTTTGGCGAGGAGTTCTCCGGGCTGTCGACCACCTACGGCATCCGTGACCTGATCGGCGAGGTGATCGGCGGCAGCGCACTGGCCATCGACATCTACAAGGACGTCAACGGGCTCAACGTCGTCGAGCAGGACGACGAGCACGAACATCAGGAGGGCGAGCCGCTGTCGCTGACCTCGGCGTTGCCAGAGATCAAGGTGCACAGCTTCTTCGACACGACACCCGACGAAGAAACCCGGCGCACCTACCTGCGCCTGTTCGCTTTGGCCATCGAGGGTTCTGCAACGCTGAACAAAGCAGGCGTAGAGTTCCTTGAACACCTGGCGGAGAAGGCCGGTTGCCCGGACATCGTCGGGCAGATCGGCCAGATCGCCGACAGCCCGCGCAAGCTGCAGGACTATCTGCCGGTCGTGCAGACGCTGCTCAATGAGGATGACCGCACCTACACCTGGCTGCTGGATGCCTTCTTCCTGCTGACCCTGTGCGGCCGGAAAATCGAGAACCCGTACGTGGCGCGGATTCTCGCGACCCTCAAGCCGGCGCAGTTCCGGGACAACTTCTCGCACATGCAGACGCTGCTCCGGGAGACCGAGGAAAAGCCGTTGCTCGACGCTGCCGCGAAACTGGCCGCGCAGACCCGGGGCTGGAAAAACATCGTTCGTTACCGCGTTCTGAGCTTCGAGCAGACCTACGAGGACATCGGCAAGAAGCTGCACACCGCCAGTTGGGCTGCGACGACCCTGAGCTTCGACCTGATTGCGGTCACCAGCAAGGCCTCGGACCATTCGTTCTACATGGAATCGTTCGACGATGGCTTCCTGGCCAAGGTCAGTTCGGCGGTCAGCGCTTCCGCCTGCTCGGTAGGCCGCGGCCTGGCGCTGTCGAGTCTCAACACCGTGCGCAAGAAGGCCAGCGAGCTGATTTCAGAACACGGCGGCGCCTTGAGTTCGGCCAACGGCATGATCCGGCGCATGAATCTGCCGCCGATCAACTTCGACAGTGAGCTGGGCTACAGCGACTTCGACCTGGACAACTCGGCCTCGAATGACGACTGGCATGAGCAGTTCTGTCGTTACGAAAGGCAGGTCGACAACACCCTGACCACCTTCTCTGAAGCGTGCTCCGCGGCGGATCGGCAGATCGACCTGTTCAAGGCTGGTGAGTTCGACAGGTCGGTGGTGGAGATCGAGGCGCAGGAGCGTGCCGCCCGCGAACTGGCCCGGCAGCAAGAGCGGCTGGAGAAGTCGGCCGTCGTGCTCGAGATCGAGGGGCGCGCGCACCGCTTCAGTATCGAATGGCAAAACCTCGACAATCCACCCTGTGATCCGGAGAACGTCCGCCAGATCAAAACCAACGGCAAGGTCTGGCTGCTGGTCGATGACGATGGCGTGTTCCATCGCAGCGAGGACGGGCTGCACTGGCAGGTCGTGCGCCCGGATCCGCAGGAAGAGAAGCTCTACGGCAGAAAGCTGTCCGTCGTCGACGGGGTGTGGATCCTCATCGCGGCTTACGGCGAAAGCTTCCACTTCTCCCATGATGGCTTGACCTGGCAGCGCAGCCAGACGCCGGAGTTGCCTGCCAGCTACGGCTATTCGGCGACCGAGGACGTCGTGCACTTCAACGGTCAATGGCTGTGGCGCTTCACCGAACGAGCGGAATACTCGTATGTCGAAAAGGGCATCATCTTCGACTCCACAAAAACGTCCACCTACTACAAAACGCTGATCTACAGTGCCGATCGCCTCGATGGCGCCTGGACCCGCTGGGATGGCACACCTAATCTGCCCGAGGGCGTGGAGGCGAAGAGCATGCGCTCGCTGCCGGGCTTGCCGTGCCTCTTGCTGTTCTGCAGCTACAGCTACTCATACGTCCGGGACAGGAAGAAGAACGACGCCAAGTCGTTCGTCAATTACTACTTGCCGGGCAAGAGTGGGCGCACCTGCACCTGGGACAGCGACAAGGACCACTTCGACGATCCGCTGATCACCCGCATGAGTGGCAAGTTGATGTGCGTCTGCTGGGACCAGTACCTGACTTCGGACAAGGGTTACGACTGGAAACTCCAGTCGCAGGAATTGCGCGTCGACAGCGTCTTCCACCTGGAGCGCCTAAGCCTGTTTACCCAAGCCAATGACGCCCAACGCATCTACCTGAGCGAAAACGGCGAAGCGTTTAAGGAGTTCATGCTCGAAGAGGGGCGCTGGCGGTATCTGGCGGCGAAGGACCATGCCGTTTTGAGCGTCTACGAGCTTAACGCTCATGAGACTTTCCTGCGCATCGGCCGCATCGTTTGCGAGCCGGTGGGGTGAGGTGATGCGGAGCGTTGCAGTCGCTGAGGCGATTCAACGCTCCGTGAGTATCGTCCGGTCGCCACGTTTCGAGTGAGTTTCGCACTATCATGAGCTAGCGTTCATGTATGCACTTTTCTGATAACTCGCTGGATACTGCTCTTATGAGAGACCTGCCGCCCACCGCGACCTTGCGCGCATTTGAAGTTGCCACCCGGCACTTGACCTTTACGTCGGCCGCACAAGAGCTGCATGTGACTCAAAGCGCGGTCAGTCATCAGCTCAAGCATCTCGAGGCCCTTTGGGGGGTGCAGTTGTTTGAACGTGGCAAGGCGTTACGCCTCACGGCTGCGGGGGCTACGCTTGCGACTATCGTGCGGGAGTTTTTCATCAGCCTGGAGGCCACTTTGGGTGATTTGCGCGAGCAAAAAGACAGAGTTCGACTCAGCGTCAGCACCACTTATTCCTTTGCGCTCAAATGGCTGCTGCCACGCTTGCCACGTCTCTCTCGTCAACACCCCGAGTTGCTGGTCTCGCTGGACACCACGGACAAAATAATCCACTTCTCTCACGGCGAGGCTGATGTTGCCATCAGACTCGGCAAGGGCAATTACCCCGGCCTGCATTCTGAGTTCCTGTTTGGGGAACAGGTATTTCCGGTGGCCAGCCCCGAACTGTTGCGGCGCATCGGAACTCCGCACAGCCCCGCAGAACTGTTGCATTTCCCGCTGCTCACGCGCGATGGTGCCGAACTGGTACCAAAATGGGAGGTATGGTTTCAAGCCGTCGGGCTGGCCTATTTGCCGCTCAAGGAGAGCGTCAGATTTGGCGATACCAACATGACGGTCGAGGCCGCCTTGCTCGGCCAAGGCGTTGCATTGGTGCGCAGTGGGCATGTCGAGAACGAAATCAGCGATGGCCGTTTGGTACGGCTGTTCGATGTGCCGCTTCCGTCGCCATTGGCTTACTACTTCGTCTGCCCCAAGGGCATCGAATCACAACCGCACATCGCCAGGTTTCGCCAATGGTTGGTCAGCGAGGCGCTGAAAGTCCAACGACTGGATCAGTAAATTATGAGCATCCGCTCATGCTGTGATGAGAAGACTTCGCTGTAGTCCCGGTGCCGCATTGCCTAAAGTGGCGCATGCCTATTCATATCATCTTCCTCGTGCTTTTCGCCGCGCTCCTGCATGCCAGCTGGAATGCGCTGCTGCGTAGCGGTGCCGATCGGCTGTGGTCGATGACAATAATGTGCATTGCCATCGCCATCACCAGCGTCGTCGCCGCAATGTTCATGGTGCCCCCCGGGATTGAGAGCTGGGGCTATGCGGTCCTATCGGGGTTACTGCATGTCGGCTACAACCTGTTTCTGGTGCGCAGTTATCGCGTCGGCGACCTGGGGCAGACCTATCCGATTTCACGTGGATCGTCGCCGGTGCTGATCACCTTGGGGGCCGCCGTGTTTGCCGGAGAACGCATCACGCCTGACGTGTTACTCGGTATTGCGCTGGTATCAGGCGGGATTATGTCGCTGGCTTTCAGAGGGCGCAGTCTGTCGGTTCCCAGCCTGCCTTATGCGCTGGGAACGGGCGGCTTTATCGCAGCCTACAGCGTGGTCGACGGCATCGGCGCCAGGCTCTCCGGCGCGCCGCTTGCCTACACCGTGTGGATGTGCGCCCTGTGGGGCGTACTGATGCCAGTGGTCTACATCGGCATACGCGACACCCGCAGCTTGTTCTCCGTCCGGCCCGGAACAGTGACCGCGTTGGTCGGCGGGCTGGTCTCTTTGCTCGCCTATGGAATGGTCATCTACGCCATGAACGAAGCGCCCTTGGGCGCGGTATCGGCATTGCGCGAAACCAGCGTGCTGTTTGCGGCGTTGATCGGCTACGTGTTTCTCGGCGAGACGCTCACCGCGCGCCGGATACTGGCATGCGTAGTCATCGCCAGCGGCACCCTAATTATCGGCTGATCCAGCCAACGGCTCAGGAGCTATGTTTCATGGTCAACGTCTCGCAAGCACCGCTGATTCTAATTACGGGTGGAAGTCGTGGAGTAGGGGCAGCAACTGCCCGGCTCGCTGCCGAAAGAGGCTATGACGTGGCGATCAGCTACGTTGCCAACGAGTCCGCAGCGCTGGCCGTGGCTGCGGATGTAGAAGCATTGGGGCGCCGGGCGTTAGCGATGCGCGCCGACAGTGCGGATTCCCAACAGGTGGCCGATTTGTTCGCGGCCATCGATCGCACGTTCGGACGCATCGACGTCCTGGTCAATAACGCTGGCATGCTGGCGCCGCAGTCACGCCTGGAAGACCTCGGCTTCGAGCGGATGCAGCGCATCTTTGCGGTCAATGCCATTGGGCCAATTCTCTGTGCCCAGCAGGCGGTGAAGCGTATGTCTCACCGCCACAACGGGCCGGGCGGTGTGGTGATCAATGTCTCATCGGCCTCGGCGCGCCTTGGCAGCCCCAATGAGTATGTCGACTATGCGGCTTCAAAGGGAGCCTTGGAGACGTTCACCATTGGCTTTGCAAAAGAGGTGGCAC
Organism: Pseudomonas sp. AC169; assembly: GCF_979258515.1. Taxonomy (NCBI): domain Bacteria; kingdom Pseudomonadati; phylum Pseudomonadota; class Gammaproteobacteria; order Pseudomonadales; family Pseudomonadaceae; genus Pseudomonas; species Pseudomonas sp. AC169. Next base: position 5,746,965 of record NZ_OZ409866.1, read on the forward strand.
GGGAAGGCATACGCGTTAACTGCATTCGCCCCGGACATATCTATACCGAAATGCATGCCAGTGGCGGTGAGCCGGGGCGGGTCGATCGTGTCAAGGACTCGATCCCCATGGGGCGGGGCGGACAGCCTGAGGAAGTGGCACGCGCGATTCTATGGCTGGCGAGCGCGGAGGCATCATTCGTTACCGGTACATTCCTCGATGTAACGGGGGGCAAATGAGCCGGTGGCACGGATCATCGACTACCTGCGTTCGGCTTGCCTCACCTTGCGACTCAACCCAGGCGTCTTACCCGTAATGCGCTTGAATGCGCGACTGAAAGCGGCCTGGGAGGTATAACCCAAACGCTGCGCTACCTCTTCAATCGGCAGCCTTTCGAGGGTCAGCCACTGACTTGCCAGCCGCATGCGCAGTTCGGTGACATAGCGCAGCGGGGCCATGCCAATCGTCGCTTGGAAGCGGTCCGCGAAGACTGAACGTGAGGTATTGCAGTGCTCTGCCAACTGCGCAACAGTCCAGTCGCGGCCCGGTTGTTGATGGAGCGCAAGCAGTGCACCGGCCAAGCGGGGATCGCGCAATGCGGCGACCAGGCCAGAGGCATTCCCGCAAGCGCACTCCACCCAGCCGCGAACGACCATAGCCGCCACCACGTCGGCCAAACGCGCGAGGATACCGGCGTAGCCGACGCGTGCGGCGCTGACCTCGCGTTCCATGGTGGTCAGGATCGGCACCAGCCCGGGGTAACGTTGACCGCCGGCATCAATCAGCATCAGGCCCGGCATCAGCCGGCCGAGGGCATGGATACTGCCCAGTTCAAACTCCATACAACCACTGAACAGAATAGTGCTCGGAGCGGCGCCGGCATCGGTTCCGGTATCCACCGCGCTGACGGTGTCACCTAAGGGCGCACCGTCTAGACGATCGATGTCCTGGACAGGCGCGCCCTGATGGGAAAACAGTTGATGGGCCGCGCCATGGGAGATGAACACGGCGTTGCCGGCAGACAGCGCGTAGGTGCTGCCGTCCTCCATTCGCAATACCGCATTGCCGACGGCCATGAAGTGGAACCAGGCATGCCCAGGTTTTTCCGCGAAGCCCAGACCAAAGGCAGGGCCCGCCTGGATACGCCGGTATTCAACACCACGCAGGCGCATGCCGCGCAACAGCTCGTTGATGAGGTCCGAGGAAAGAGCAAACTGATCTGCAGGCATCGTTCAGGTGTTTTGGTCAAAAAGTAGAGACTTTGGATCATAGATCATCCGGTTTTCGGCGCCTAGACTTCGGCTCTTAATGAAGATTGGGAGATCCGTGCAATGACTGACTGTGTATGTAGCACCGTATCCGACCGCCATTGCGGCGTCGGCGCGGACGTAGAACCTGCAACCCCCGCGTGGTTGGCAGTATTTTCGCTGGCAATGGGCGTATTCGGATTGCTGACCGCTGAGTACCTTCCGGCCAGTTTGTTAACGCTGATGGCTGCCGAGCTGGGAGTCTCCGAAGCGCTGGCTGGCCAGGCGGTAACGGTGACCGCCGTGGTGGCGCTGTTCGCCGGCTTGTTGGTGCCAGGTCTGACCCGGGGTATCGACCGACGCTGGGTGTTGTTGGGTTTTTCGACGTTGATGGTCGCCTCCAATCTGTTGGTCGCCGTTTCCTCCAGCTTCGCGGTGCTGTTAGTGATGCGCATCTTGCTGGGCATTGCCCTTGGCGGGTTCTGGAGCATGGCGGCGGCGGTAGCGATGCGCTTGGTGCCGAGTGCCTTGTTGCCTCGGGCGCTGTCGATCATTTTCAGCGGCATTGCCATCGGCACGGTAGTGGCAGTGCCGCTGGGCAGTTATCTGGGCGGGTTATATGGCTGGCGCAGCGCATTCTTTGCCGCGGCGGCGGTAGGCATGGTGACCCTGGCATTTCAGTCATTCACTCTGCCGCGCCTTGCGCCGCGCCGACCGGCACGCCTGCGCACTGTGCTCGAGGTGTTGCAGCGCCCAGGCATCGCCATGGGCATGTTCGGTTGTGTGCTGGTGCACAGCGGGCACTTCGCGATGTTCACCTATGTTCGGCCCTTCCTTGAAGGGACTACCGGCATCGGCGCGCAAGGGTTGTCACTGATGCTGCTGGGGTTCGGTGTGGCGAACTTCGTCGGCACGCTATTGGCCGGCAGGCTGCTGGAGCACCACCCGCTGGCCACTCTGGTGCTGATGCCCGCGCTGGTCGGCGTTGCAGCACTGGCGTTGGTGCTGTTGCCTGCCTCGGCACCGGGACAGGCGCTACTGCTGGCAGTCTGGGGCATGGCCTTTGGTGGTGTGCCGGTGGCATGGTCGAACTGGGTCGCCAGCTCGGTACCTGATCAGGCGGAAAGCGCCGGAGGCATGGTAGTGGCCTCTGTGCAGTCAGCCATCGCCACTGGCGCCGCCGCTGGCGGTGCAATGTTCAGCCTCGGTGGCAGCGCAGGCGTATTCGTAGCGGCAGCCGTGCTGATGCTGCTGGCCGCGTTGCTGATTGCCCTGCGTGTCCGCGTCCCTTCTGGCCATGGCATCCGCCAGTCTAAACCTGTGTTACACCTTTGATCAGCCGCGGGGCCGCCATAGTGGTGCACTCCCACAAAGGGTAGAGGACTTTCAATAGCTACGAAATGAGGGGCGACTCACTGATCAAAATCCGCTTTTCATCAGTTTGAGCATTGTCTAAGCCAGAAACAATTTGTCACATGCAAGTCTCTTTGCCGATTCCTGTTGAAATAGGCAATAAATTCCCTTGATCAGGCAATCACCTCTACCGGTTAACTCCACATACTTCGTTCAATCGTGAGGCCGCACTCAAAGGGCCTGCACCTCAACCCACGGTGCAGGTCCGTAAAAGGCGTGCCGATCACGCTGGGAAACTCATCGGAGGAAGACCGGGCCGGCTCGTATTTCATGAAAAACCTTGATCTCCAAGTTATCCAGCAAGCCACGATGTGGCTCGAACAAAATCGCTGCGTTTGGCTGTGCACGGTGCTTGCGACGTTTGGTTCGGCACCGCGAGGGCCCGGGTCTCTATTGGCAGCCCGGTCGACAGGCGAGTTCTGCGGTTCGCTCTCGGGAGGTTGTGTAGAGGAGGACTTCCTTGAACGGTTGGGGCGCCATGAATTCGTCGAGCACAACCATGTCGTGCGTTACGGTGAGGGCGGGCTTGCACCGTCCCTGGAGCTACCGTGTGGCGGCGTACTCGACGTACTGGTCGAAAAGTTCGAGCCCGATTGCGCAGCGAAAGCGCACTTCGCAGTATTGTTGGGCGCGCTGCAAGGGCGCCAGCGCGTGGTGCGGCATATCACGCTTGGAACGAATGCCCGACATAATCAGAGCGATGCGGGTGTCGCTGCGCCGGTCGTCGTTGAAGCCGATCAGGTGCGGATACGAATGGGGGCCGCCCAACGATTGTTGATCGCCGGCCTGTCCCCGGTGGCCGAGTTCTGCGCCGGTTTCGCGGTTGCCTTGGGCTATGAGGTGATCGTATGCGACCCGCGCGGCGAGTTGACCGCCGCCTTCAGTATGGCCGGGGTGGAAGTACTCAAGGTATTTCCTGCCACGTTCATTGCCGAAGGCGGATGCCATGACGGCACAGCGATTGTGGCGTTGACCCACGACCCGCGCATGGGCGACCTGACGTTGCTGGAGGCCGTGAGGACCCGCGCGTTTTACATCGGCGCCATGGGCTCCAGACGGACCAGCGAAAAGCGTCTTGAGCGGGTCAAGCGCATTGGCGCGTTGCCGCCGCAGATACTCGAACGCATTCATGCGCCGATTGGACTTAACTTAGGGAGCAAGACCCCAGCCGAGATTGCTCTGGCAGTCATGGCGGATATTGTTCGCTTGAGCAACGGAGTCGTTCGTGACCAACTCTAGACCTGTGTTGATCAAGGAATCAAAGGTGCTACCTGTGCTCATGAAAGAACCGATGGCTTGCTCCGTCAGCCGCCTTGCGGGCGCGGTTGATCTGGTATTGGGCAGCGATAACGACAGGATTGGAGCATTGCCTGGCCTGAACCTGTACCGCCGCCCCGACATCACGGCACCCATGCACTGTATTTACGGCCTGGGCATTGGCGTCACGTTGCAAGGTTGCAAGCGGGTATTGGTCGGCAATGAAGTGCTGACCTACGGGCCTGGCCAGTCCATGGTCACCAGCGTTGATCTGCCGGTCATTTCACAGGTCAGTCAGGCGAGTACGGCGCAACCGTTCCTAGGGATTATGTTGGCGCTGGACAACGCCACCGTGATGCAAGTGGCGGACCGTATGAAACTGTCCCGACGCATGCGCGAGGAAGAGTTCCGAGCGGTCACCGTACAACCCCTGGACGCTGGTGTGCTGGATGCCGTGCGGCGCCTGGTCGACCTGCTTGGCGAGCCGCAGTTGCTTGAGACCCTGGCTCCGCTGATCAAGGAAGAACTGATTGCGCGGCTGTTGAGCGGTGCTCATGGCCCACAGTTGCTGCATGTAATCGCTGCCGGGTCGCCCAGCCAGCACATCGCCAAGACCGTCGCTTGGCTGAAACTCAACTATCGCCAGGCACTGCGCATGGATGACCTGGCCGCCCGCGCCCATATGAGCCCGTCGACGTTTCGCCAGCATTTTCGCGCCTTGACGGGCATGAGTCCGTTGCAGTACCAGAAGCAACTCCGGCTGCAAACTGCACGGCAGCTGATGCTCAGCCAGGGCGTGGATGCAAGCAGTGCCGGTGGCATGGTGGGGTATGAAAGCTCGTCGCAGTTCAGTCGTGAATACAGCCGTCTGTTTGGCGAGCCACCGCAACGCGACATCAAGCGAATCCGCGTCTAGCAGCGTCGGATAGTGGAGGGCGGTGCCGCCTCCCTGTTCCCGGTGCTGTCCGTTGAACCGCGCCGTTGCAACAACTCAATCTGATCTGCCGGCACCAGCGTGCGCAAGGTTTTGTAGAGCACGCGGGTTTCCAGCAGGTTCCACACCCGCAGCATGGTTTCCAGCGCATCCAGGGGCTTGCTGATGAAATCCCTCGCGCCAAGCGCCAGGGCGCGCAGGCGGGTGTCGCGGGTGGCATCGGCGGTCAGCACGAGGATCGGCAGGTATTCCCCATTGGGGATGCGCCGGTTGAGTTGTTCCAGCACGGCAAAGCCGTCGAGCTCGGGCATGTGCAAGTCAAGAATCACCAAGTCCGGTTCGAAACTGTTGAACAACTCAAGTGCGCGCAATGGCTCAGTGCTGCTCAGCACGTTGTTTAACCCTTCACGCGCCAGCAGTTGTTCCACCAGTTCGAGATTCGGGCGTTGGTCGTCGATGATCAGAATGCGCAGGTCGAGGTTCACGCGGGCTCCGGAAAGTACTGGTCGAGGTGGGCAAGAAATGCGGGGACGTTAATCGGCTTATGCAATATCGCCGTTGCACCAGCGTCGTGCAGGGCCTGGCGGGTGAGGTCGCTGGTATCGGCGGTGATCATCAGCACCGGTGTGTGCCGGGTGATCGCAGACCGACGCAAGCGCTGCAGGACTGTGAGGCCGTCGATGTCCGGCAGTGACACGTCCAGCAAAATCAACCGGGGCGCATGCTGTGCGGCCAGGTCCAGGCCCAGTTGGCCTTGCATGCTGGACAGCAGCTTTATTCCCGGCCTGCGGTGCAGCAAGGTTTCGATCAGCGCCAGGCTGGAGAGGTTGTCTTCGATATACAGCACCTTGCCCTGGATCGAGGGGGCTGGGCGCACCGGCGTGGTATCGATCACGGCTGCGGCCAGGTCACTGGGCGTCTGTACGCGCACGAAGGGCAGTTCCAGGGTGAGGCGTGAGCCGATGCCGTGCTGGCTGTGCACGCTCAGTCCGCCATTCATCTTTTCCAGCAGGCTTTTGCTCAGTGCCAGGCCCAGGCCGCTACCTTCGACGTTCGGGTCGGCCCCCAGGCGTTCGAACGGCTTGAACAGCTGCCCGATGTGATCGGCCGGGATGCCTTTGCCGGTATCGCAGACGGACACGCCGATGCGTTGCCCCTCGACCTTGACTTCGATGCTCACCTGACCCTGAGGCCGGTTGTACTTAATGGCATTGGACAGCAGGTTCAGCAGCACCTGTGTCAGGCGCTGTCGATCGGCAACGATGCCGATATCTGCCGCCAGCGTGGGCAGTGCCTGCAACTGGATGCCCGCGTCGGCGGCCATGGGTGACACCAGCGCCAAGGCTTCTTGCAGCGCGCCCGCCAAAGGGATCGGTTCGATGTTCAACGGCAAGCGTCCCGCCTCGATCTTGGCAATGTCCAACACTTCGTTGATCAGCGTCAGCAGATGTTGGCCGGCGCGCAGGATGTGACCTACTTGCGCTTTTTGCCCTGCCGCCGAATCCAGGTCCAGCAGTTGCGCAAAGCCCAGGATCGAGTTGAGCGGGGTGCGCAGTTCGTGGCTCATGCGTGAGAGAAACTCGCTCTTGGCCCGGCTGGCACGTTCGGCTTCTTCGCGGGCGGTGCCCAGCGCAATCTCCGCCGCGCGACGGTCGGTGATGTCGCGTGTGATCTTCGAGAAACCGCGCAAGGCTCCGGTCGCATCGAACTGCGCCGTGATCACCACGCTGGCCCAGAAGCGCGTGCCGTCCTGGCGCAGGCGCCAGCCTTCTTCCATGTAATGCCCATCGCGGGTGGCTTCATCCAGCGCCATGGCCGGGTGTTGCGGGCATTCCTGCGGCAGGTAGAACAGCGAAAAATGCTGACCGATGATTTCCTGTTCGGTGTAGCCCTTGATCCGCTCCGCACCGGCGTTCCAGCTGGTGACATGGCCCGCAATATCGAGGGCAAAGATCCCGTAGTCCTTGACCCCATCGATGATCAGCCGCAAGCGCTCTTCATTCTCGCGCAACGCACGCTCGCGCTCGGCCAGCAGCAAACCGGCTTCCACCAACCGCGTGCCCAACTGGCCGATCTCGTCGTTTTCCGGCGGCTGCGGCCGCAGCGGTTGCCCCAGGGCCAGGCGTTGCGCATTGCCTTGTACTTGCTGCACCCGGGCGACAATGCCCTTGGACAGAAACAGTACCGCAACGATTGCGCCAAACAGCCCGCAGATGGCCGCCAGCCAAGTGGACAGCAGCAGCCGCTGGCGCGTCTCGGCCGCGGCCGTCGTGCGCTCAGCCAGCAAAGAGTCCTCAAGGGTGAGCATGGTGCCGATGTGCTGACGCAAGGCATCCAGGATGTGTTTGTTGTTGACGAGAATGCTGGTAATCGACTCAGGTCTTGTCGTCGGGTCGTTGAGCATGTCCTCCAGCCCATCGATTTTGCTGTTGATCAGCGGCGTGATCGACGCGAGCTGCTCACGCACCCGCGGATCGCGAACATCGCCGTCGAGTCGACGCAGGGCTGACTCAATCTGCGGCTTGGCGTTCAGGTAGCCCGGCAGGAAATCATCGCGGCGAGTCAGCAGGTAGCCGCGCACGCTGGCGGCGGCTTCGGCCAGCAGGGTGTGCACGGCGCGGATATCGCCTTGCACGCGCAACACGCGGCGAACGTCCTCTTCAGCGCGGGCTGTCTGACGCTCCGTGATGTAGATCAGCACCAATGACAACAGCAGCACCACCAGCGGCAGTGAAATCACCACCAGCGCCTTGCCGCGCAGGGGCAAGTCGGCCCATCGCCTGGCGTAGAAGACCCTCATGCCTGGGTTACCAGGCCCAGCGCGATACCCCGCACGGCGGCCTGGGTGCGATCGGCCGCACCGAGTTTACCGATCACACGTTCGACATGGGCTTTAGCGGTGCCGGTGGTAATCCCCAGGTGTTCACCGATTTCCCGGTTGCTCATGCCGTTCGCGACCAGCCCTAGCACCTGACGCTCCCGTGGGGTCAGGTTTTCCGTTGCTGCCGCGCCATTGGCATTGCGCTCGGTCATGCGCCGCAGCAGGCGAGCGCTCACCGCACTGTTGAGCGCTTCTTCACCGGCGGCGACCCGTTGCAAGGCATCGATCACCTCGTAACGGCTGGCGTCTTTGAGCAGGTAGCCCACCGCGCCGGCATTCATCGCGGCTTCCAGATGGTCAGGGCTGTCATCCATGGTGAAAATCACTACTTTGATGGCCGGCAGGCGCTGTTGCAGCAGGCGGGCGGCGCCGAGACCATTGAGCACCGGCATACGAATATCGAGAATAACGATGTCAGGCAGCAACTGTTCGCACAGCTCCAACGCTTGCTGGCCATCACGGGCCTGGCCGACCACTGCGAACTGCGGATGGCCGGCCAGCAACGCGACGAAGCCCGTACGCGTGACTTCATGATCATCCGCCAGCACCAGACGTAATACGGCATTCATTGCAGTTGTCCGTTCAGATCGGCCGGTACGCGGGCGTGCAGTTGGGTGCCGCCGTTGATCGCGCTGGTGCAATTGAGCTGGCCACCCAGCAAGCTGGCGCGTTCGTGCATGGTGGCGAGGCCCAGGTGCCGGGCGTCCTGGTTGTTGAGTTGCTGGTCTGGGGTAAAGCCTTTGCCGTTGTCGTTTACCTGCAGTGAAGCCTGGCCCTTGTGCAACTCCAATGCCAGTTGCACATGGCTGGCCTGCGCATGTTTGAGGACATTGTTGATGGCTTCCTGGCCGATCCTGAACAAGGCGATTTCCACCTGGCTGGGCAAGCGCCCCTCGTAGGCGGTGGCCCATTGCACGCTGACAGCGGCTTCGCGCAGGCGGTCGGCCTCTTTGTCGAGCGCCTTGAACAAGCCGAAATCATCCAGCACCGTCGGGCGCAGGCCGGCGATCAGTTGCCGGCCTTCACCTACCGAGTGTTGGGCCAGGGTCAGAATCGCCTGCAGATCTGCGTTCAACGTGCCTGGCAGCGTCGGGCAGTGGCCGGCGAATCCTTGCAAGCGCTGATGCAAACCGGCGAGGGTTTGCGCCAGACCGTCGTGCAGGTCGTAAGCCACCCGTTTGCGCTCGTCTTCCTGGGCGCGCAGCAGTCGGCTGACCAGGTCGGACAGCGTCCTGTCCCGCGTTTTGAGGGTGGTCAGCAATCGTTCGTTTTCCAGGTGCGCGGCCAGTAGCGTGGCGAGCAACTGCAGGGATTCACTGTCTTCATGGTCTGGCGCGCGCAGGCTGACACTGTTGCCCAGTATCAGTACGCCAAAGGCATCACCATGACCGCCGCGCAGCGGCACTTGCAGCACACTGGGCAGGGCGCTTCCCGGCTGCTCCAGCCAGCACGGTGAGCGTAAGCGGCGATCGGCGATGGCGGTAAGACTGCTCAATCGATCCTGGCTGCCATGGCGTGCTGTGATTGTGACGCATCCCTCGGCATCCCACTCTTGAATCAGCCCATGGTCCATCGCAAGGAACGCGCATGCCCGCACCAACACGCGTTCGCGCATGGCACCAGGCGCCAGTTGCGGCAATGCCTGCCCCGTGTCCACCAGCAAGCGCAAACGCGCAGTACGACTTTCGGATTGTCGATAATGCGCGCGGATCGCTAGGGCACTACCGGGATCGTGTGGCGTGTTTTGCATGCTTGGGCTCCGGAGTCACGGGCTCGCGGGCGCGAGGGAGGCTATTAAACCTTGTTGAGCGGGTCAGGCGCCATCTGCCAAACGGCATAGTTAAATGACTCCGGTTGGCCGATGGCGAGCGGGCGGGCGATTGGCAAAGTGTGCTCACCCACAACAGGAGCATACAAATGAACTTCAAAACCGTGTCGATCGCCGTGATTTTCGCCTTGAGCGCCCCCTTTGTGCAGGCTGCCGAGACGTCCCCCTATGTCTACCGCGAAGTGGCTCAGGCGCCTGTGAATGCAAAAGACCGCGAGATTGCCGGGTTGTTTGACCGTTGGAACAGCGCCTTGCAGACCGGTAGCGTCAAGACAGTGGTCGACCTGTATGCCCCAGGCGCGGTGTTGCAGCCGACCGTGTCCAACCAGGTACGCAGCACTCCGGAGCAAATCACGGACTACTTCGATCACTTCCTGATGCTCAAGCCGGTAGGCCAGATCAACTACCGTGAGATCCGCCAGCTGGGTACTAACGTGGCGATGGACAGCGGCGTCTACACGTTCACCCTGACCGAGGCGAACGGTAAGATCCGCCACGTGCAGGCGCGCTACACCTTTGTCTACGAGCAGGTTGGCGGTCAGTGGAAAATCCTCAACCACCACTCCTCGGCGATGCCTGAAGCGCAGGTGAAACACGCCAAGCAGTAACCGCTGGTTCAAACAGTCCACGCCCCCGCGGGTGTGGACTTTTTTGCGTTTTTGCCACGTCATATCGGGCAAGCAATCGCGTCGATCAGGCAACCATGGGGTGCCGGGGGCACAGCATACTGGTGAGGACTTACCCAATCGATAAGCGTCAAGTGCGCCTTTTTTGGAGAACACTCATGCGTTCGCCTGACCGCAGCACCCAGTTCAGCCAGTTCGTCGAATTCGTTGTCGACCCACCTCATGTGCAGGAGCTGGTAACGGCTTTGATCGCACGCGTCGAGCGCTTTACCTGTCTATGCCCCGGATTCATCAGCGCGCAGGTGCACGTCAGTGAGGCCGGCGATCGGGTGCTGATGCAACTGTTGTGGCCCTCCAAACGAGACAGCGAACTCGCGATTGAACGCGCCCAAGCGGTTGAGCCCGATCTGTTTCATCTGGCACGCCAGCACCACGCCAGCGCTCTGTTGTTCAGCACTTTCAATGCGGTTGCGCAGGTGTGCGCAGTACCGGTTGCCGAAGGTGGGGAGCAATGACGCCTGCGGGGACGCTCAAGTGGGCGCACGTCTTGCCGTCGGAAAGAACAGCGCTGGTGCTGGGGTTCGCCTTTCATTTCTGCGTGCTGGCGAGCTACTACCTGGTGCGGCCGTTGCGCGACGCATTGGGCCTCGAAGGCGGCGCAGACAAATTGCAGTGGCTGTTCACCGCGACGTTTGTGGTGATGCTGCTGATGGTTCCGCTGTTCGGCGCGTTGGTGTCACGGCTGCCGGCGACGCGGTTTATCCCGCTGATCTATCGATTCGTCGCATTGACCATGCTGATGTTTGGTGTGTTGATTGCCGCAAAAATTGCGCCTGTGCAGGTCGGCCAAGTGTTTTTCGTGTGGATCAGCGTCTACAACCTGTTCATCGTTTCGATTTTCTGGAGCGTTCTGGTCGACCGCTTTTCCAGCGAGCAAGGCTTGCGCTTGTTTGGTTTTATTGCGGCGGGTGGGACGTTGGGGACGTTCGTCGGCCCACTGCTGGCCGCCACCCTGGCCACCCGGCTTGGGCCGATTGCACTGACGCTGGCGGCAGCACTGCTGCTGGAACTGGCGGTGCGTTGCTATCGGGCATTGTTGTCACGCACCGATGCGCAGGCGGCCTGCCTGGCGCAAGGACATCGCCGGATGGGCGGCAGCATGCTCGCCGGCCTCACGCTTATTGCTCGTTCCCCCTATCTGCTGGGGCTGGTGCTGTTCATGCTCCTACACACCACGGCTGCCACTTTTCTGTACTTCGAGCAGGGTCGGATAGTCGCTGGGAGCTACTCGGATGTGGCCAGCAGAACCCGGTTTTTTGCATTCATCGACCTTATCGTTTCGGCGTTGACCTTGACCTTTCAACTCTTGCTCACGGGACCGTTGATTCGCCGGGTTGGCGTCGGCGGTGCACTGGTGGCGCTGCCTGTGGTGACGCTGGTGGCATTCACTGCAATGGCGTTGTCACCCGTGCCGGCCACCGTGGCGTTGGCGCAGGGCTTGCGTCGTGCGATTGAATTTTCGGTGGTGCGTCCGGCGCGCGAAGTGCTCTGGACCGTCGTCAGCCGTGAGGAAAAGTACAAGGCCAAGAATGTCATCGAAACGCTAGTGTATCGGGGCGGGGATGCGGTCAGCGGTTGGCTTTCGGTCGGGTTGGCTGCGGCGGGCGCCGGGTTTGGCGTTGTCGCCGTGTTGATTGTGCCGGTCGCAGGCGCGTGGGGCGGTGTGTGCTATTGGTTGGCAAGACGTCAGCGACAGATGGCTACCAAGGCATCAGTTCAATCAACTGATGCCGAATAGGCAGTTATTGTGCGCCGTCCAGCAACCATTGGGCGATTGACTTCGCGTCGGCGTCAGACACCTGGGCTTGCGCCGGCATCGGCATCGGCCCCCATTTGCCGGTGCCACCGGCCTTGATGCTGGCTGCCAGTTGTTCAGCAGTGGTTTCGCTGCCAGCGTACTTTTGCGCGATCCCCTTCCAGGAGGGGCCCACGACCTGCGCATTGGCTTGATGACAGCCCACGCAAGCGTAACGCTGCACCAGTGCCTGGCTCGCCACCGCCTGCACCGGCCAAATGGCGCTGGCCAGTGTGCCCAGTGACAGCACAAGCGTGGCGAGCATGGCGCTGTGTGCCAGGAAGGGTGCCTGGGGAACCCCCGGTAATTTCAGGTACTGGTTCAATTGGATTCTCTCTCATCAATCAAAAAGGCGGTGCAGTCGACTGCACCGCATTGCTCAAGCGAGCTTGAAGGGCAATTCACGTACAGGCTTGCCGGTGATCCGCGCTATGGCGTTGGCGAAAGCCGGAGCAAGCGGCGGCAGGCCAGGTTCGCCCATGCCTGTGGGCGGCTCCGCACTCGGCAGAATGTGCACCGAAAACTCAGGCATATCCGCAATGCGTGGCACGCTGAAGTCGGCAAAATTGCTTTGCTGCACCACACCGTCCTTGAGGGTGATGGCGCCGCCCGGCAGGCACATCGACAGCCCCATCAAGGCTGCGCCCTGTACCTGGGCTTCCACGCTGCGAGGGTTGACCACCAGGTTGCAATGCACGCCTGCGGTCACATGGTGCAACACAGGACGGCCGTCCCGTACCGAGGCCTCGACGACATAGGCGACTACCGAACTGAACGACTCATGTACCGCCACACCCCAGGCGCGACCCGCCGGCAGTTGGCGTTTGCCGTATTCGCTCTTGCTCACCGCCAATTGCAACGCGGCACTATGGCGCGGGCTTTTGTCGGCAAAGAGTTTCATCCGGTAAGCCACTGGATCCTGCTGGGTGGTTCGGGCAATTTCATCAATCAAGGTCTCCATCACGAACGCGGTATGGGTGGAACCCACACTGCGCCACCACAGCACCGGCACGTTGAGCTTGGGGTGATGCACCGTCAGGCGCATCGGAAACGGATAAGGCTCACGCATGCCTTCGGTGGCCGTGGGGTCAATGCCATTCTTTACCCGTCCACCGAACATGGTGCCCGTCACAATCGACTGCCCGATCAGCACGTGGTCCCAGGCCAGGACGTTGCCGCTGTCGTCGAAACCGATGTGCGCGCGGTGCAGGTGCATGGGGCGGTAGTAGCCGCCCTTGATGTCATCTTCGCGGCTCCACACTGTGCGCACGGGGACGGTTAACCCCACCGTTCGTGCCGCTTTTGCCACTTCACAGGCCAACACCACGATGTCGCTGGTGGCGATGCCGCGCCGGCCGAAACCGCCGCCAGCCGTCTGTACGTTGATCTGTACCTGTTCGGGTTTGAGGTTCAGCACGCGTGCGGCCGCCGCGTTGTCGGCACCGGCAAACTGGGTACCGACCCATAACTCGGCGCGGCCCTCCGACAGTTGGACTGTGCAGTTCAGCGGCTCCATGGGGGCATGGGCCAGGTACGGAAACACGAACTCGGCTTCGAGGGTATGCGGCGACGTTGCCAGCGGCGTCATGTCCGCGTCGAAATGGTGGGGGCCAGGGCGGCCGGCCAAGGCTTTGTAGTCGGCCAGTTGCTGTTCGCTGTCGACCCTTTCCACCGCCGCCGTATCCCACTGAACATTGAGGGCATCACGTCCCTGCTTGGCCTGCCAATAGCCTTCAGCCACGACCGCCACGCCTTCGGCACCTCCATCAAGCGGCACGCGATAGACCGCTTTAACTCCACGGATGGCGCGTGCTGCGCTGTCATCCAGAGCCGCCAGCCTGGCGCCGAATACCGGGGGGCGCGCCACCACGGCGGTGAGTTGCTCGGGCAGGCGCATGTCAATCCCGAAATCCTGCTGGCCGCTGCTCTTGGCCTTGGCATCGATGCGCGTCGTAGCCTGGCCAATGATGCGAAAATCCTTGGGGTCCTTGAGGCTGACCTGGTCCGGTACCGGCATTGCCATCGCGGCCTCGGCCAGTTCGCCGTAGCTCGCGGTGCGGCCTCCCGGGCCGAGCACATGGCCGGCGCGGGTATTTAAGCGGGCCACGTCGATTTCCCAGCGCGCAGCTGCTGCAGCCAGCAGCATGGCGCGGGCGCGGGCACCGAGCTCGCGGTACTGGGTGTAGCTGTTCTTGATGGAATTGGAACCCCCGGTCAGGTGCATGCCAAAGCGTGGGTCCTGATAGGCGATGTCATTGGTGCCGTTGCGACTGCGCACCAGGCTCCAGTCAGCATCCAGTTCTTCGGCGAGAATCATCGGCAAGCCGGTCTGTACGCCTTGGCCGAACTCCAGCCGGTTGATGGTCACCGTCACTTCGCCATTGGAGGCGATCTGTACGAAAGCGTTGGGTTGTTGAGTCGGCTTCAGTGGTTCCACCGCAACGCCGTTGGCCTGCTGTGCCAAGGCCAGGTGAGGAAAGGCGCCCAGGGCCAGGCCGCCGATACCCAGTATCTTCAAGAAACTCCGCCGCGCGTAGGTGGCAGGGCCGTCGACCTGCTCGCGCTCCAGCATATGTTGCAAGGCGCGAGGCAGCTCCTCTGGAAAAAGATCGTTCAGCATGGGGCTGCTCCTGTCAGGCAAGGGCTTTGGCGGCATCAGCCACCGCAGCACGGATGCGCACATAAGTGCCACAGCGACAGATGTTGCCCATCATCGCCGAGTCGATCTCAGCCGCCGTGGGCTGCTTGCCTTTGGGTTGAGCCTTGAGAAAGGCTGTCGCGCTCATGATCTGGCCGCTCTGGCAGTAGCCGCATTGCGCCACGTCATGTTTGACCCACGCCTCGTGCACGGCCGTGCCGACGGGGTCACTGCCGTTGGTAGCCGCCTCGATGGTGGTGATCCTGCGTCCCTCGGCGGCGGTTATCGGCGTGACGCACGAACGAATCGCCTGGCCATCCAGGTGCACGGTGCACGCGCCGCACAGGGCTGCGCCGCAGCCGAACTTGGTGCCGGTCATGCCCAGCGCGTCGCGCAGGGTCCAGAGAATGGGAGTGCCGGGGTCGACGTCGACGGTGTAGTCACGACCATTGATATTGAGGACGCTCATAGTTGACAGCTCTCTTGAAAATCAGTCGGATCAGTGTTTTCAACATGAGGTGCGCGCTGGCGACAGCCGTCACCTGGTCATGCATCAGGCGGCAAATTCAATAAGCGTCGCAGTGCCGGCGCGTCGGTATTGGCCCGGAAACCGGCGCCGCCGCGTTGAAAGCTGCGCGCCGTGGACAGATCGCCAGTGACGACGGGCTCGCTGGCGACATCGCGTACCAGTTGTGCCGCCACTTGAAGAGCCTCGGGATCATTGCTGGCGATGGGCACGCCTAAGGTTTCACCATTACCGCGAGCGGACGCATTGACCGCCGTGGCATCCACCGCACTGAAGGCCCTGACCAGCCGAGTGCCGGGCAAGTACTTGGCCGAGGTTTCGCCGACACCGTTGGCATAGGCTTCGCGCGAGAGGGGATTGCCTTCATCCGGCGGCGGGTTGGTCGCATCAAGCACTATTTTTCCGCGCAGTTGCGGGCCCAGGTCGCGTCCGAGTTGGGGCAGGGCGTTATAAGGCACTGCGAACACAATTACCGATCCGAACACCGCGGCCTGCTGGGGAGTGCCAGCCGACGCGAGCGGGCCGAGCTCCTTCACCAGCGCTTCAAGCCCTGCCGGGTTGCGTGAGGAAAACATCACGCCATGGCCTGCCTTGACCAGCAGTTGGCCGATGGTGCCACCGTGTGAGCCCGCCCCGATGATCGCGATGCGCAGTTTTTCGCTCGCATTGGCGGTGATGGGGCATAGCCCGAGTGTCCAGAATGCAAGGAGTGCGAATACGAAGTAGCGTAGAAGTAGTGGCATGTGAAAGATCCTTTTAAACCAGGTGCTGACTGAAAAATCCTGACAATTTGTCAACGGCGGGGCCTACATATTGCGGTTTGTCGTACATGTCGATATGCGTCGCGCCGGGCACCCGGTGCAGTTCCTTGGGCTGCTTGGCGTTCTTGTATGCCACTTCGCTGAAGTACAGGCTGTCGGCGTTACCGCCAGCGATCATCAGCACAGGCCGTGGTGAAATGGTTTCGATCTGATCAAACGCGAAGAACGCCATTTGCGCGGGCAGGGCGGAGAACACTGAGCGGCCGGGGGCGTTCGGGTGCTGGCCGCGCGGTGTGCGGTAATACTCGTAGCCTTCGCGGTACATGACCGGCGTGCTGGCGGTAAAATCCTTGCTTGACTCTGGCACCGTGGGTGTCAGCCGAATCGGCTCGCCACGCGCTTCGCGACTGCGCTGCGCCGAGGCGTCCTGCAGCATTTTCATGCGCTCCTCGTAGCTACGTGCATTGGCCAGGCCGTTGCGGCGCAGGTCACCAATATCCGCCGCGCTGACGGTGGCCACGGCTTTGATGCGTTGCTCTGTCTGAGCCGCGTTCAGCACATAGCCTCCGCCCCCGCATATGCCGAGGGAGCCGATGCGATTGGCATTTACCTGGGGCAATGTGTTGAGGAAGTCCACGGAACTGCTGATGTCATCGACGCGCGCGGTAGGCAGTTCCATCAAGCGTGGCTCACCGCCGCTGTCGCCCTGGTAAGAGGCGTCGTAAGCCAAGGTGATAAAGCCCTGCTGTGCCAGGCGCAGCGCGTACAAGCCTGCGGTTTGCTCCTTGACGCCGCCGATGGGGTGAGTGATGACGATGGCGGGGTACTGCTTTTTGGCATCGAAGTTGGCGGGTTTGAACAGATTGGCAGTGATATGGCTGCCAGTATTGCGGTTGGGGTAGCTCACACGATCGACCGAAATACCCTGCATGTCAGGCTGGCCAATCACAGCCGGGCCGTTCGAAACCTTCGTTTGGGCAGACGCCAGGCGCGGTGCGAGCAATCCAGACCCGGCAATGGCAACGCTGCACAACGCGACTGCTGAGGTACCAATGAAAATACGGCGATTTTCGTCTACGTCACTTCTTTTCATGGCTGACTCCGGGGGCGGCTTGGGGCTGAATAGTAAAAATTATAAGTGGGCGCCCTGGTCGCTCGTTTGCTCAAACGGTGCAGATGATTGCCTGATATGGCGATATTGAGTGCCTGTCTCGACTGTGCAAACAGCTGGGCATCAAACGTCTTGAATCAGGCAATGATGCCGCTGGATAAGGCAATTTCAGGCGCGATTAACTTTTCATACTCACCGGCGCCAAGGCTTTCCCGACCCGTGTGAGTAGGTTTTATGAATAACAACGCAATTCGATTTGCCTGCAACGGCTGCGGCGTTTGCTGCAAGGGCCGCCTGATTCCCCTGACGTTGAGTGAAACCCGGCAATGGCTGCAGCGAGGACACGACGTGGCTGTGCTGCTGGAAGCCTTCGATGAATCGACCTGGACAGCACAGCCTGGCCAATACGCTCACAGCGCCAAGCGTGCGGTTGAAGTGGTGAGTGGGCGTGCACCCGTTCGTGTCGTTGCGGTAATGGCCGCCAATGCACTTGGGCAGTGCCCGAACCTGGGTGCGGATGACCGGTGCGGTATTTATGACCAGCGGCCGCTGGTGTGCCGCATCTATCCGATGGAAATCAACCCGTTCATTGCCTTGCGCCCGGAAAACAAGGCCTGTGCGCCGCAGGTTTGGGAGGCGGGTGAGGTGTTGTTCACGGACCGGATCGTCGACCCGGTACTCAATGACCAGGTTGAGCGCTCCCGGCAGGCCGACCGCGACGATGCCGAGGCGAAGATCGCCGTGTGTGAAGATCTGGGGCTGAACGTTGCCGCGTGGAAAGGCAATGCGCTGGCAGTTTATCTACCCGCGCACGCGACGCTGTTGGCGGCGATCAATCGCTACGATGCGGGGGAACATTCGCCAGCCGCGCAGGCGTGGAAGGTGCGAGCGGATGACGACATCCTGCGCGCGCAACTTCATGTACTCGGTGTGGCATTGGCTGAGCAGAGCCAGGGTGACTATATTTTTCACCGGGTCTAGAAGGTCGACAGGCGACGCGGGTGCGTCGCCTTTCACGCTCACCTCAGGAATCGACCAGGCCAAGCGCCGCTTGATGCAGGCGCTGTCCTTGCACGGGGAGGCGCGCGAGCACCTCTTCGATGGTGTGCAGGTCCTGCTCGGTCAGCCGAACAGTCGTTGCACCGAGGTTTTCTTCCAGTCGATGCAATTTTGTCGTGCCGGGTATCGGCACGATCCAGGGCTTGCGCGCCAGCAACCAGGCCAAGGCGAGTTGGGCCGGTGTTGCATCCTTGTCTCCGGCGATTCGCTTCAAGGCATCCACCAGCGCCATATTTGCCAAGCGCGCCTCTGCTGAAAAGCGTGGCACCGCACTGCGGAAATCACTCTCGTCAATTTTGGTATCGGCGGTAATGGAACCTGTCAGGAAGCCCGCGCCCAGTGGACTCCACGGAACAAAACCAATACCCAGCTCCTCGCATGCCGCGAGTACGCCGTTATGTTCGACATCCCGAGTCCACAGCGAATATTCGCTCTGTACAGCAGCAACCGGTTGGGTCGAATGCGCGCGGCGAATGGTGGCTGCGCTTGCCTCTGACAGGCCCCAGTGCTTGACCTTGCCTTGGGCGATCAACTCACCGACCGCACCCGCAACGTCTTCAATCGGCACGTTGGGATCGACACGATGCTGGTAGAGCAGGTCAATCTTTTCGACCTTCAGCCGTGCGAGCATCCCGTCCACTGCCTTGCGCAAGGTGTCGGGGCGACTGTCGAGGCCGTAGCGCGATCCATCCGGGTTCAAGCCGAAGCCGAACTTGGTCGCGATGTGTACGTTATCGCCATAGGTGGCGAGGGCATCGCCCACCAGTGATTCATTGATAAACGGGCCATAGACCTCCGCAGTATCGAAGAGGGTAACGCCGCATTCGACGGCGGCGTGGATCATTCTCAAGCCCGCAGCCTTGTCCAACGGTTGGCCGTAGGTGGTATTCAACCCCATGCAGCCGTAACCCAATTCTGAAACCACCAGCCCATTGGTACCTAGTGTCCTGGTTTTCATGCTGTTCTCCGCTCTTGACTCCCATAAGCGCCACTGCCTTTTCCAACCGCAGTGCGCACCGCTCAGCACACTTGCGCGTGCAAGAAACGTGTCTATTTTGGGCGCCTTTGCTGTTGGCTATATGCCCGATTCGGGGGAAGCCTTGCCTGAACTGACGATTATTCAACCGCCGCGAAAACTCAGCCCTGGCGGGCTCGAAGCTCCGCGGAACAGGCAGTCTTTGCCTTGAATCAGGCAAGTCGCGAATGGGGTGCAACGCCGAAGATAGACGCGCTTTAAACCGCCCGCGTTGAACCGGAGTGATACATGTCGAAGTTTTTCATTGAGCGCCCGATCTTTGCGTGGGTGCTGGCGCTGATTGTCATGCTGGTGGGCACGTTGTCGATTCTTAACCTGCCCATCAACCAATACCCCACCATCGCGGCGCCCGCTGTTGCGATTCAGGTCAACTACCCTGGTGCCTCCGCCCAAACCGTGCAGGACACCGTGGTGCAGGTCATCGAACAGCAAATGAACGGTATCGATAACCTTCGCTACATCGCGTCAGAGAGCAATTCCGACGGCAGCATGCGCATTATCGTAACCTTCAACCAAGGCACCGACTCGGACATCGCCCAGGTCCAGGTGCAGAACAAGCTCAACCTTGCGTCGCCGCTGCTGCCGCGTGAGGTGCAACAACAGGGCTTGCGGGTCACCAAGTTCCAGCAAAACTTCATGATGTTTATCGGGCTGGTGTCCACTGACGGTCGATACACCAAGGAAGACCTGTCCAACTACATCGTTTCGAACATTCAGGATCCGATTTCCAGAACCTCCGGCGTGGGTGATTTCCAGGTATGGGGCACTCAATACGCGATGCGCGTGTGGCTCAATCCCGCCAGGCTCAACCAGTTCCAGCTGACGCCGGTGGATGTGACTGAAGCGATTGAAGCGCAGAACGTGCAGGTCGCTTCAGGTGCGATTGGCGGCCTGCCTGCGCGCAGTGGCACGGTGTTCACTGCGACCATCATCGGCAAGACGCGCCTGCAAACCTCAGAGCAGTTCGGTGACATATTGCTGAAGGTCAACGGCGACGGTTCCCAGGTGCGCCTGAGTGATGTGGCAAGCATTGGCTTGGGCAGCGAGAACTACAGCATTGATGCACAAAGTAATGGCCGGCCCGCTTCGGGCATCGCCATTCGATTGGCCACGGGCGCCAACGCGCTGGACACGGCCAAAGCGATCCGCGCGACGGTGGACCGCTTGAAGCCATTTTTCCCGGCCGGGGTCGAGGCGATTTACCCGTATGACACCACTCCGGTGGTCACTGAGTCGATCAAGGGTGTGGTGTACACGCTGATGGAGGCGGTGGTACTGGTGTTTCTGGTGATGTTGCTGTTTCTGCAGAACCTGCGTGCCACGATCATCACCACCATGACGGTGCCAGTAGTACTCTTGGGAACCTTCGGAATACTGGCCGCGGCGGGGTTTTCGATCAATACGCTGACCATGTTCGGCATGATCCTGGCCATTGGTCTGCTGGTGGATGACGCCATCGTTGTGGTCGAAAACGTTGAACGGGTCATGGCTGAGGAGCATTTGTCGCCCAAGGCCGCTACGCGTAAATCGATGCAGCAGATCCAGGGTGCCCTGATTGGTATCGCGCTGGTGCTGTCGGCGGTATTGGTGCCGATGGCGTTCTTCGGCGGTTCCACCGGGGTGATCTACCGCCAATTCTCGATCACGATTGTTTCGGCCATGGTGCTCTCGGT
This sequence comes from Pseudomonas sp. AC169, assembly GCF_979258515.1. Taxonomy (NCBI): domain Bacteria; kingdom Pseudomonadati; phylum Pseudomonadota; class Gammaproteobacteria; order Pseudomonadales; family Pseudomonadaceae; genus Pseudomonas; species Pseudomonas sp. AC169. The sequence goes on from NZ_OZ409866.1 coordinate 5,767,789, forward strand.
GTTCGTGGCCTTGATCTTTACGCCGGCATTGTGCGCAACCATGCTCAAGCCGATTGATCCACGTGAGCACGGCAAGCCCAAGCGCGGCTTTTTCGGCTGGTTCAACCGCGTCTTTGATGCCTTTGTGAATGGCTACGAGCGCGGAGTGGGCCAGATCATCCGTAACAAGGTGCCGGGCTTTGTGGTGTACCTGGTGATCGTAGCTGGCATGGTCTGGTTGTTTGCGCGCATTCCTGCCTCGTTCTTGCCTGCCGAAGATCAGGGTGTGATCTTTACGCAGGTGCAGACACCGGCCAACAGTTCCGCCGAAACCACGCAAAAAGTCCTCGACCGCATGACTCGGTTTCTTCTCGATACGGAGCAGGGTGAGGGCAAGGCGGTGAGTTCGGTGTTTACCATCAATGGTTTCAACTTTGCTGGCCGAGGACAGAACTCAGGGATTGCCTTTGTACTGCTCAAGCCGTGGGACGAGCGCGACAGCGACAACACGGTGTTCAACGTTGCACAGCGCGCGCAGCAGGCGTTCTTGAAATACCGCGACGCGATGGTGTTCGCCATTGTGCCGCCGTCCGTGCGGGAGCTGGGTAACGCCACGGGTTTTGACTTCTACCTGCAGGACCTGGACAACGTGGGTCATGAAAGGCTCATGGAGGCGCGAGGCAGGTTCATTGAGCTGGCCGCGCAAAGCCCGATCCTCGCGGCCGTCCGGCCCAATGGGCTGACGGATGAACCGCAGTACCACCTGACCATCGACGACGAACGCGCCCGTGCGATGGGGATTTCCCTTACCGACATCAACACCACGCTGTCGGTGGCTTACGGGAGCAGCTACGTTAACGACTTCATTGACCGTGGCAGGGTCAAGCGGGTGTATGTGCAGGGTGACCCGGACTCACGTAACTCAGCCGAAGATCTGTCCAAATGGTTTGTGCGGAACAGTCAGGGGCGGATGGTCCCGTTCTCGGCATTTGCCAGCGCCGAGTGGGGGTTCGGTTCACCGAAATTGTCGCGCTACAACGGTGTAGCCGCCGAACAGATTCTCGGCACGCCTGCGCCCGGTTACAGCTCGGGGGAGGCCATGGACGAAGTCGAGCGTATCGCTGCAGAACTGCCGCCAGGTGTAGGTATCTCATTCACAGGCCTGTCTTATGAAGAGCGCCTTTCCGGCTCGCAGGCGCCGGCTTTGTATGCGTTATCAATACTTGTGGTGTTTTTGTGTCTCGCGGCGCTCTATGAAAGCTGGACGATTCCGATCGCGGTGATGTTGGTAGTGCCCCTTGGCGTGATTGGCGCCTTGATGGCCACCGCCATGCGCGGACTGTCCAACGACGTGTTCTTTCAGGTAGGGCTGTTGGTGACCGTAGGGCTGGCGGCAAAAAACGCGATTCTGATCGTTGAGTTTGCCAAGGAACTGCATGAGAAAGGCAAACCGCTGCTCGAAGCCACTGTCGAGGCGAGTCGCATGCGTTTGCGCCCGATCATCATGACCTCGATGGCCTTCATCCTGGGCGTGCTGCCGCTGACCATTTCCAGCGGTGCCGGCTCCGGCAGCCAACACGCCATCGGTACCGGCGTAATCGGCGGCATGATCACCGCCACGGTGCTGGCAGTTTTTTGGGTGCCGCTGTTCTTCGTAGCCGTCTCGTCGTTGTTCAAAGGCAAGCAAATGAAGCAGCGCGACACGGCGACGGAAGATGAGGCGCAGCGGTGAAGCGATCAGAAGTCCAGCGTCACCCCGCGATACAACACACGCGCGTCACTCGGTGGGAGCCGTTTCAAACCATCCAAAGCATGCCCTCAGATATGACCCGCGTGTGGCAATCCACTGGAGGTGAATGGAGCTCCATGGTTTTTGAAAAGGCAAAAATGATCAGATGAACAGCTTTCGGAAGACCCCTAGAGACTGTCAGGGTCGCCAAAAAACATTTTGACTTGGCTCTAGGGCGGTAGTTACAGCCTGGAAAAAACGAATTATGCCCCCAGTTATGCCCCCATTCGCACAGTGTCTGTGAGCGACCGCGAAGGCGATTTCTGAGGGGACTCCATCATGGCAGTGACTGGTATTGAACAGGATGAGCAACCTGTATCTGGCAAAATTATTGCTCGTTCGAAAGAGGATATGGGTAATGATCCGATACTTTTAGCGGAGTTGTCGGGTCTGCGCTCTTAGCGCCTATCCTGAAATCGACTCGCGAGACGCTCGTGCTCTGCGTGAGGTTGCAAGGGCGCTGATCGCCGGGGCATCAATCCGTGTATCCATCGGCAGTTGTAGCGCCATGCCAGGCGCCTAGCCACCAAAAACGCACATGAAGCGCTTGTTCAACATTGAGTGGTGGGAAAAGTTGAACATCGTGTTTTTGGTCATGGATCTCGATATTCCGGTCGGACCCAGAACCTCGCGCTTCAACTGGCCGCCGAGTCGGCTGGCAGCAGGGGGCTAAGGTAGGCATGTAGGGGGGCTTATCTTCGCACTTCATGGCCGGTTAAGCCCTTAGGCCAGGTCGCTGATCAGTCGTTCGGCAGTCATGAAGGAGTCGGACGACCCAATCAGGTCGTAGTTTGCCACTAGCCGACGTAAATGAACGAGTATCGACCTTTGCTCGAGTATTTTGGATTTTTGGGCAATTGCTTAGAACCCGAAAGAACTGTCGCAACTATGCAAATCCTCAGTCTGCTAATTGCAAAGGCTGGTAAATTTTTTGTCAGTGCCTTTCGCGTCGGCTTGAATCGGCTACTTTTCGTGCCAGCCCAATTGCCTGGAAATCTGCTGAGTGGCTTCCACCAGCCGATTGACGTAATCCTGTTTGAGGTCTTCGCGAAAACGAAAGCAGGGAAATGACACACTCATGCCACCGATCACATGGCCAAAACGGTCGTGTATTGGTGCGGCCAGGCAGCGCATATTGTCTTCAAACTCTTCATGGTCTTCGGCGTAGCCCTGAGCGCGAACTACTTCCAGTTCTTCCAGATACGCATCGATGCTGGTCAGGGTGTTGGCGGTGCGGCGCTCGAAGCTTTCCTCTTCTAAGTGAGCGATCAACTCGGGAAGCTCCAGCCACGCCATCAATACCTTACCAATTCCGGTGCAGTACAGCGGCGCACGTCGGCCTATGCGCGAGTACATGCGCAGGTTGTATTTGGAGTCGATCTTGTGCACGTAGACGATGCTGCCTTCGTCAAGAACTCCCAAGTGCACGGTCTCACTGGTCAGTTCGTTGATGCGACGCATGCCTGGTTCCGCCTCGCGGACGATGTCCAGGTGGGGCAGGGCCTGCGCGCCCAGCTCAAACAGCCGAACGCTGAGCCGATAGCGATCTTCGGCATCCTGAACCACGTAGCCGCGAGCCTTGAGTGACTGCAAAAACCGGTAAACCGTGCTTTTGGACATGTCCAGTTTCTGCGCGATTTCCGATACGCCGCTTTCCTCGGGATGCTCGGCCAGCGCTTCAAGGACGGCCATAGTCCGTCCGACGGCGGAAACCAGTTCGTTGTTCTGAATGACGCTGTTGTCCATGGAGGCTCCAACTGGAACGGAAAACCCAAGGATATACGCTGATGGATCAAAACGCTGTTTCATTTTTCTTGACGATGCGGGGAATAGGATTAAACTCGACCACAAGCTTTAAAATGAAACGCCGTTTTAAAAATAATAAGGGCGCGCAGTGATGAAGGTAATTCCAGGGCAATGCCCGCAAACCGCTTTACCCCGCCCCCTTAAAGTGGCGCTGGTGGGCGAGTGCATGATCGAGATTCGCGGCGAGCCGGTCTCGGGTTTCAGCCAGACCTTCGGCGGCGACACGCTAAACGCTGCCGTTTATCTTTGCCGGCTGAATCCGACCGCTCGGATTGTCGCGGACTACGTCACCGCCGTCGGCGCCGATAGTTTCAGTAACGGAATGCGTCAGTTGTGGCGCGACGAAGGTGTCGGCGACCAGCATGTGCGCGTAATCGAGGATGCACTACCGGGGCTGTATTTCATCCAGACCGACACACACGGCGAACGTCGCTTTCTGTACTGGCGTGGCGAAGCGGCCGCGAGGCAGATGTTCGACGGTCCTCAAGCCGCTACTGCGTTGCAGGCCCTAGCGGATTACGACTACGTCTATTTAAGTGGCATCAGCCTGGCGGTTCTTACGGCCGATGGCCGCGAGCGCCTGATGCACGCCTTGCGCCTGGCCCGTGAGGCCGGAACGCGCATTGTCTTCGACAACAACTACCGTCCCCACCTGTGGCCCGATGCCCAGGCTGCGCGCCAGGCCTTTGGTGACATGCTGCGCCTGACTGACCTGGCGCTGATTACCTGGGAGGACGACGCAGCTCTGTTCGGTTATGCCGATGTCGAGGCGTTGTTCCGCGCCTATGAAGAATTTGGTGTGTCTGAAATCGCCCTCAAGCGCGGTGTGGCCTCGTGCTTGATCCAGTGCCCCTCCGGTCGTTTCGAGGTGCCGGCCGAGCAGGTGCAGCACGTCGTCGACACCACCGCGGCGGGCGACTCCTTCAGCGCGGCCTATCTTTCGTGTCGCCTGCAAGGCGGTGACCCACAGTTGGCGGCGCATTGGGGCCATCGACTCGCGGCTCAAGTCGTCCAGCATCGCGGTGCGCTGATCCCCAGCGCCGCCATGCCCAGCCTGAACATGCCTTCATTTTCTTCTGTCGCAGAGGCCCGATCTTATGAAAATCATTGAAGCCCGCGTCATTGTTACCTGCCCGGGTCGCAACCTGATCACCCTGAAAATCGTCACCGATAGCGGTCTCTATGGCATCGGCGATGCGACCTTGAACGGCCGGGAACTGGCGGTGGTCGCCTACCTTGAAGAACATGTGCTGCCCGCATTGATCGGTCGCGATGCGCAACGCATCGAAGACATCTGGCAATACCTGTATCGCGGGGCCTACTGGCGCCGTGGCCCGGTGACCATGACTGCGATTGCGGCAGTGGATATCGCGCTTTGGGACATTAAGGCCAAGGCCGCCAATATGCCGTTATACCAGTTGCTCGGCGGCAAGAGCCGTGAGCGGGTAATGGTCTACGGGCATGCGACGGGCAAGGATATCGAAGGGTGTCTGGACGAAGTCGCCCGTCATGTCGAGCTGGGTTACAAGGCCGTGCGCGTGCAGTGCGGGATTCCCGGGATTGCTACCACTTATGGCGTGGCCAAGCGCAGCGGCGAGCGTTATGAGCCGGCCGACAGCGATCTGCCCGCTGAACATGTGTGGGACACCGCCAAATATTTGAACCACGTGCCCAAACTGTTTGCCGCCGTTCGCGAGCGTTTCGGTGATGACCTGCGCATTCTTCACGACGTGCACCATCGCCTCACGCCCATCGAAGCGGGGCGCCTGGGCAAGGCGGTTGAGCCATTCAACCTGTTCTGGCTTGAAGACTGCACCCCGGCCGAAAATCAACAAGCGTTTCGCTTGATTCGCCAGCACACCACCACGCCGCTGGCGGTGGGTGAGGTGTTCAACTCCATTCATGACTGCCGCGAGCTTATCCAGGAACAGTTGATCGACTACATCCGCGCCACGCTGGTGCATGCGGGGGGCATCACCCATGTGCGACGCATCGCCGACTTTGCCGCGCTCTATCAGGTGCGCACCGGTTTTCATGGCGCCACCGACCTGTCGCCGGTTTGCATGGGCGCGGCGCTGCATTTCGATACCTGGGTGCCCAACTTCGGGATCCAGGAACACATGCCTCACAACGAACGTATCGACGAAGTTTTCCCCCACGCCTATCGCTTTGAAGATGGCCATTTCACCCCCGGCGAAACACCAGGGCATGGCGTCGACATCGACGAGAACCTGGCGGCGAAATACCCCTACAAACGCGCCAGCCTGCCGGTCAATCGCCTGGAGGACGGCACGCTCTGGCACTGGTAAGCGCAGCGTCAACTGATCAATAACGACAAGAACACAGGGCTCCCCCCCGCCCTGTCAGGAGTTACCTGATGAAAGCTTTTCAAGTAAGAGCACCCTTTGAATATGGCCTGGCGTACGTCGATATGCCCCAAGTGGCGCCCGGTGAAGTCAAGGTTGACGTGGCTTACGCCGGTATCTGTGGCTCGGACATGCACATCATTCACGGGCAAAACGCCTTTGTGCAGTTTCCACGGGTAACCGGCCATGAGTTCTCTGGCGTGGTGCGGGAAGTAGGCGAGGGGGTCGAGCAGCTCAAGGTTGGCGACCGTGTGTGTATCGACCCAGTCATCAGTTGTGGCACCTGCTACCCCTGCCGGATAAACCGGCCAAACGTCTGCACGCGGCTGCAAGTAATTGGCGTGCACCGCGATGGCGGTTTCAGCGAGCAAGTGTGTGTGCCTGCCGCCAATGCCCACCGCTTGCCTGACTCGCTGTCCCTGAGCCACGCGGCGCTAGTGGAGCCTTACACCATCGCCCTTAACGTGCTCGATCGCATGCAGCCCCAGCCGGGAGATAGCCTGTTGATCTACGGCGCGGGCGTGATCGGCCTGACGCTGGTGCAAATGGCCCGGGCGTTGGGGATGACCGATATCACCGTGACCGACGTCATCGATACACGCCTGGAAACTGCAAAGGCTCTGGGCGCCACCCGCACCCTCAACGGCAAGGATGTTGATGTCGAGGCAACCATGCGCGAATTAACTCATGGCGAAGGCGTGCCGCTGATCGTCGATGCAGCCTGCATTCCGTCGCTGATGCCGCAAATGGTGCGGCTGGCCTCGCCAGCGGGGCGCATCGGCCTGCTGGGGTTCAACGCGGTGCCGAGCGACTTGGTGCAGCTGGAAATGATCAAGAAAGAACTGACGCTGGTGGGATCACGCCTGAACAATCGCAAGTTCCCCAAGGTGATCGAGCTGATTGCCAGCGGCAAATTGCAAGTGCGCGACCTGATCAGTCATCGCGTCAGCTTCGACGACATGCCGGGTGCCATCGATTTGATCGAAAAGCATCCGGAACAGACCCGCAAGGTTCTCGTGGAACTGAGCGCTGCCCATCCATAGCCGTCTGTAGATACTCGTGCCCCTCAGGGCACCCTCACCGATAAACACAAGAAGCGGGAGGTTCCAATGTTTGGTCAAGGTCGTACTTTAGTCATCATCATGCTGTTCCTGGCAGGCGTCATTAACTATCTGGACCGCTCGGCATTGTCCGTTGCGGCTCCGTTCATCCAGAAAGACTACGGTCTGACGACGGGTGAGATGGGCATGATCTTCAGTAGTTTTTTTGTCGGTTATGCCGTGTTCAACTTTGTCGGCGGTTGGGCTGCCGACCGCTACGGCGCGAAAACCACGCTATTGCTGGCGATGGTGCTGTGGTCACTGTTCAGCGGTCTCACGGTGTTGACGATAGGTTTCGCCTCGCTGGTGTTCATCCGCATCCTGTTCGGCATGGGTGAAGGGCCTTTGAGCGTCACCACGAGTAAGATGGTCAACAACTGGTACACCCCGAAACAAAGGGCGCGGGCGCTGGGTACGTCGATGTCCGGCACACCGTTGGGCGGCGCGATTTCCGGGCCGGTGGTGGGCTTCATCGCCATCAGTTACGGGTGGAAAGTGTCGTTCATCATCATTATGGCGTTGGGCCTGATCTGGGCGTTGGTGTGGTTCAAATTCGTCAAGGACAAACCTCAAGGCAAAGTCGCCGAGGAAATTCTGCAGGCTGAGGCCAAGAGTGAAACGGCGGCGCTGCCGGTTCATCCGCTGCGTTATTACCTCAAGCAACCGACGGTGCTGTTCACCGCGCTGGCGTTCTTTTCCTACAACTACACACTGTTCTTCTTCCTGACCTGGTTCCCCAGCTACCTGACCATGGCCCATGGCCTGAACGTCAAAGATATGAGCATTGCCACGGTCATTCCTTGGTTGTTGGGTTTCCTCGGTTTGGCCATGGGCGGTTTCATTTCCGACTTCGTGTTCAAGAAAACCGAGCGGATGATGTTTTCCCGCAAGGTGGTTCTGGTGACGTGCCTGTTGCTCTGCGCCGCGTGTATCGCCGTCGCCGGGGTAGTCAAAACCCTCTATCCGGCGGTCATCCTCGTCGCCTTGGCCGTGTTCTTCCTGTACCTCACCGGTGCCATCTACTGGGCGATTATTCAGGACACCGTGCCGGCCGCGCGGGTGGGTGGCGTCAGTGGCTTCATGCACTTTCTGGCGAACACCTCGGGCATCATTGGTCCGACCCTGACCGGCTTCCTGGTGCAGTTCACCGGTTCGTTCACCAGTGCATTCTTGCTGGCGGGGCTGTTGACCGTGATTGGCGCTGTGTGTGTGGCTCGCTATGTCAAACCCCTGTCGGCGGTGGATTCCGGTAGGTCGCAGACGCGAATCCCGCAACCAGGTCCGGCCATGAGCCAGCAATAACCCAGTATTAAGCAGAAGGAGCGTGTCGATGCCTGTTGTGAAACGTGTGCCCTCTAACCGTCCTTCCCCTGAGATCGGTATCGTGCATCTTGGCCTGGGGGCATTTCATCGCGCCCACCAAGCGGTTTACCTGCAACGCCATCTCAACCGTCATGGCGAAAGTGACTGGGGGTTGTGCAGCGCCAACCTGCGCTCGAATCGCACATTGGTGGATCAATTGCGCGAGCAGGACGGCCGCTACCATGTGGCCGAGTATCGCGACCGCGAGCAGGTGACCCTGCGTGAGATCGGTGTATTGCGCCAGGCCTTGTATGTGGGCGAGGGCGGGCATGAGCTGGAATTGCTGTTGCAGCGCATGGCCGCGCCGCAAACGCGGATCGTCACGCTCACCGTCACCGAGAAAGGTTACTGCCTGAACCCTGCCACGGGGCAGTTGCGCATTGAAGATCCGGCGATTGCCCATGACATCGCTCATCCGCAAGCGCCACGCACAGCACCTGGAATCGTCCTCGAAGCCTTGCGGCGCCGTCGCACCGCAGGCGTTCCAGCATTCACGGTGCTATGTTGCGACAACATGCCAGACAACGGCCAGCGCACTCGCCAGGCAGTGAGCGCATTGGCGGCGCTGCAGGACGATGGGTTGATGCAGTGGGTCATCGAACACGTGGCGTTCCCTGGCAGCATGGTTGACCGAATCGTTCCCGCCATGGATGGGGAGTCCTTCACTCGGCTGGAACAGCAACTGGATTGCCACGACCGTGCGGCCGTGGTCTGTGAAAGTTTCAGCCAGTGGGTGATCGAGGATCACTTTCCTCTCGGGCGTCCGGACTGGGAGGTGGAGGGAGTACAAATGGTGGACGACGTCCGTCCGTTTGAAACGATGAAACTGCGCATGCTCAACGGCAGCCATTCGCTGCTGGCCTACGTGGGTTTGTGGGTCGGCCACGAAACTGTGTTCGATGCCATCAACGATGCGGATCTGGCGCACTTCATCGAGCGCTACATGGCTCAGGAAGCGGCGCCTGCCTTGGACATGCCGGCGGGCATCGATCTTGTGGACTATGCCAACGATTTGAAGGATCGCTTTGCCAATGACAGCCTGAAACATCGTCTGCGTCAGATCGCCATGGACGGCTCGCAGAAACTGCCGCAACGCTGGTTGACCGGTGCCCAGCGGTTGCTCGACGACGGACGCGGCCTTGCCTGCACCGCGTTGGGTATCGCAGCCTGGATTCGCTACTGCACGCAGCCGTTGCCTGACGGTTCGGCTCACCTTGTCTACGACCCCTTAAGCGCGACCTTTGCAGATCTCGCAGGAAGATTTGAAGGGACGTCGTTGGTGGAGGCTTTTCTCGACCTGAACGAAGTTTTCCCTGCCGCATTGTCGGATCGCACAGCCTTTCGCGATGCCGTGCAATGCGCTTATGACGAACTGGCCCGCGATGGCATGGGCCGTCTTTTGCGCAACTTTGCCGCACTCAATTAACAAGAAAGGAGAACAAACATGGAACAGACATGGCGTTGGTTTGGGCCCAAAGACCCGATCTCCCTGGCGGACGTCCGCCAAACCGGTGCGACCGGTATCGTCACCGCGTTGCACGAAATCCCCAATGGCGAAGTCTGGCCAGTGGACGCCATCGCGGCGCGCAAACAGATGATCGAAGCAGCGGGCTTGAGCTGGTCGGTGGTGGAAAGTATTCCGGTACATGAAGATATCAAGCGTGGCTGTGGTCGGCGTGACGAGTACATCGCCAACTACCAGCAAAGCGTGCGCAATCTTGCCAGTTGCGGCATCGATATCGTGTGCTACAACTTCATGCCGGTGTTGGACTGGACCCGCACCGACCTGGCCTGGGAGTTGGCGGATGGCGGTCGGGCGCTGCGTTTCGATCAAACCGCGTTTGCCGCGTTCGACCTGTTCATCCTCCAGCGACCGGGTGCGCAAGCCGAATACAGCGCCGAGGATATCCAGAAGGCCAAGGCCTACTTCGAGGAACTGACGCCAGTCCAGACCGAAACGTTGGTCAACACCTTGATTGCCGGTTTACCCGGCGCCGAGGAACATTACAGCCTGGAAGACTTCCGGACCTTGTTACGTACCTACGCCGAAATCGATGAAGCCAAATTACGTGAACACCTGGGGTGTTTTTTGCGCGCGGTGATTCCGGTTGCAGAGGAAGTGGGCGTACGAATGGCTATTCACCCGGACGACCCACCCCGTGCCCTGCTTGGCTTGCCGCGTATCCTGTCCACCGCCGAAGATGCCCAATGGTTGCTGGACGCCGCCCCAAGCCCGGCCAATGGCCTGACGTTCTGCACCGGTTCCTATGGCGTACGTGAAGACAACGATCTAGTGGCGATGGCCAAGCACTTTGCACCCTACATCTACTTCACCCACCTGCGCTCAACCCGCCGGGAGGCCGACCCGCGTAGCTTCCATGAAGCCCATCATCTGGACGGCGACGTCGACATGGTTGGGGTCATCAGTGCCCTGGTGGCAGAAGAGCGCAGGCGTGAACGCGAAGGAGGCCCGCGCTTGCCGTTGCGACCGGACCATGGGCATCAACTGCTCGACGACCAGCACCGTAAAAGCAACCCCGGCTATTCGCTGATCGGCCGCCTCAAGGGCCTCGCAGAAATCCGCGGTGTGGAATTGGCCGTGCGTCAACAGTTGGACTGATGGCTTGAAAACTGAGCAAGCAGTAAGCGGGCAACCCCGTTTACTACTTGCTTTGCCGAGCGCCACTGATTTCTCGAAACGTTCGCAGTCTTTTTCCGGTTAGGTATGCTTATAGAGAGTCGTCTCAGGTCTGCTCTCATGGCTACCCTGGCTCACAGCTAAATTCAAAACTGCCCAACCAAACGGCCCAGCCGATCGCTTGGAGAACAAGAAGAGCGCTGACGCGATGTCAGCGCTGAGGCAAAGCAACAACGCATCCTCGAAATACGCGTTGGCGTGATTGATGTTAGAGCAAAGGGATGCTGTAGCTTACGATCAACCGATTCTGATCCTGGTTGCGCGACGCCTCGCTGTTCGATTTGCCGTTGCGCCAACCAAACCCGACCCCTTTCAGCGCACCGGATTGCAGGACGTAATCCAAGCTGATATCCCGCTCCCATTCCTTTTGGTTATCGCCAGAAATCGTCTTGATGTTGTCCCCGCTCAGGTACATGACCGACGCTTTCAAACCCGGCACTCCCAGTGCTGCAAAGTCATACGCATACTGCCCGAAAGACGTGCGCTCACCGGCTCGGGTAAATGTCTGGATCAAGCGATCGGTGTACAAATAAAGACTGACCCCCGCAGCGCCTTTGTCCGGCAAGGCGCCTTGGTTGAGCTGAGTAAAACCGCTGCCGCTGGACACGCTTTGATAACCGGCGGTAATCGCATGGCCACCGAGACTGTAGATCAGCGCCGCGCTCCAGGTTTTGTTGTCGATCTCGCCATCACCGCCCTCGGTATAACCACTGATCTTGTAGCCCGACGTGCCCGAACTATTGGCCCCGGACGAGTCAGTCTTGAAGTAGCGCAAGTCGGTTTTCAGGGACTGACCTTCCGATATCGCCAACGTGTGGATCAGGCCGAAAAACTGCTGGGTATAGTAGTTGTCGAGGTTGGCGTAGTAATACTGCGCGGTCAGGTCCTTGGTGACTTTCCAGTCGCCGCCGGCGAAGTCGAATGCGTTGCTTTCCCGCGTACCGCCCGTGGCCGCCAACCCGGTCTGGTCGCTTGAACCCCGGCCAGTTGCGTGTTCGATTCGACCACCGGTGAAGGTCAGGTCCTTGAACTCCCCCGAAGTGATCTGGCCACCTTCAAAGGTCTGCGGCAGCAGGCGGCCGTCATTGGACACCAGGATCGGCAGCTTCGGCATCAGCGTGCCGAGGCGCAGTTCGGTTTTCGATACCTTGACCTTGCCGGTCAATCCCAGCCGGCTCCACTGATCGACCGCGCTGTTATCAGTGTCCGAAGGAATCATCGAACTGCCCACATGCCGGCCCTTGCCGCTGTCCAGCGTAACGCCCATCAAACCCAAGGCATCAATCCCGAAACCCACCACGCCATCGGTGTAGCCGGACTTGTAATCCAGCATGAAACCTTGTGCCCATTCTTCGGTTTTCGAAGGGGTGGCGGTGCCATCGCGATTGTCGTTATTAAAGTAGAAATTGCGCAGGCCCAGGTTGGCTTTGCTATCGCTCAGGAAGTCCGCGTGTGCCTGGGTGCTCAATGCAATGGCGCCTAGTGCGAGGGTGACAGCCGTGCTTTTGTTGCTCATCTAAATCGCCCCTATTTTTTGTAATTCGAATTCAGGAGGGTGGCTCCCGCAACTGCAGGAGCCTGGAACTTGCGTCAGAGACCCAGAACGTTGGCGCCAATGCACGGATCAATCCCGCGCTCCAGGCGACGCTGATGCACGATCACGGTTATTTCCATCGAACCGGTGGTCACGTCGAAATCGAGGATGTGGCCGCCGTAGGCCTGAAAGGTCGCGTCACCGGCGACACCGTGCATATGGATCGAAGGCAGGTCGTTCTTCCAGGCCACGGAGCCGGTGATACTGGCCATCTCGACGTTGCTGAAGACCTTGGCGTCGAAGTCTTTTTTATCCTTGTTCCAGAAACCGAACTTCACATTGCCGAAGCCGATACCGCTGATGGAAGCGCTCGGGATCTTCTCGGCGATGGCAAGCTTGGTCAGCTCCTTGAAGGCGTTGTCGCCCATGCGCAGAACCATGAGGTAACCGGTGGGGGTTTTGGTGTAGCGCGGTGTGGTTTCAGTTGCACATTGCATGGGTGCTGCCGTCGCGGTGGGGGCGGTTTCTGCAACCGCGAGTGGGGACACGCCTGTATTGATCAGTACGGCTGCGGTGAGCGCCAACATTAACTGGGACAAGCGCAGTGTCGGGTGAAGTTGAACTTTCATGGGTGTTCCTCTGTTGTTATTTTTATGGGGCTACAGCGGTTTTGAAGGCGAGCGTGTCCAGCGCCTGTTTTTCAACAGGCGCAGGAGTTGCTCTAGGTTGTTAGTGGTTGCCTGGTCTGAATGCCTTACAGCGCAGCGCGGCTGCTGGCACCGTCAACCAGTCGGGCAATGCCCAGCGGGTTCGCATTTTTCAATGCATTCGGCAACAACGCATCCGGGCAGTTCTGGTAGCACACCGGCCGCAGGAAACGATCGATCGCCAATGTCCCGACCGAAGTGCCGCGCGCATCCGAGGTCGCCGGATACGGCCCGCCGTGCACCATCGCATCGCTCACTTCCACGCCAGTCGGATAACCGTTGAACAGCACGCGCCCGACTTTCTGCTCCAGCAGGGCCAGTACTTCGGCCAGAGTGTTGAGTTCCGAATCCTCGACAATCAGGGTCGCGGTCAACTGCCCACGCAAGCCGTGCAGCGCCCGGAGCAACTCGGCGTGATCGGCGACTTCGACCACGATGGTGGTCGGCCCGAAGACCTCTTCTTGCAGCAACTCATCACCGTTAACCAATAGGCTGACATCGGCCTTGAACAACTGCGGCCGCGCCTGATTGCCCTGTTGTGCGGCGCCGGCCAAATGGGTGATACCGGCATGTGCCTGAAGGTTGTCCAAGCCGTGGCAATAGCTTTTCAACGCGCCAGTATTGAGCATCGTCTGCGAGTTTTGCTCGCCCATCAGCGCGCTAAAACGTTCGAGGAAAGCGCTGAACTCCGGCGAGCGAATACCCAGCACCAGACCGGGATTGGTGCAGAACTGCCCGGCGCCCAACACCACGGAAGCCGCCAGTTCGCGGGCGATTTTTTCACCCCGCGCCTTGAGCGCTGCGGGCATCAGCAATACCGGGTTGATGCTGCTCATCTCGGCGAACACCGGGATTGGCTGCGGCCGTGCCGCCGCCATGTCACACAAGGCCCGGCCACCGCGCAACGACCCGGTAAAGCCTACGGCCTGAATCGCCGGATGCTTGACCAGCGCTTCGCCGACGCTGCCGTAGAGCAGGCTGAACACGCCATCGGGCATGCCGCTTTTGCGCGCGGCACGGGTGATCGCGTCGGCGACGTAATCGGCGGTCGCCATGTGCCCGCTGTGCGCCTTGAACACTACCGGGCAACCGGCGGCGAGGGCGGACGCGGTGTCACCGCCAGCCGTGGAAAAGGCCAGCGGGAAGTTGCTGGCACCGAACACCGCGACCGGACCGAGGCCGGTGCGGTATTGGCGCAGGTCCGGGCGCGGCAGCGGTTGGCGTTCCGGCAAAGCGCGGTCGATGCGCGCACCGTAGAAATCGCCCCGGCGCAGCATCGTGGCGAACAGGCGCATCTGGCCGCTGGTGCGCGCCCGCTCACCTTGAATGCGCCCGGCGGGCAGGGCGGTTTCGCGGCAGACCAAAGCGATGAAGGTATCGTCCAGCGCCTCCAGTTCAGTGGCGATGGCATCGAGGAATTCGGCACGTCGGGCGGCGGAAAGATTACGGAATATCGGATACGCCGTGGCGGCCGCTTCGGCAGCGGCGTTCACTTCCTCCAAGGTCGCCTGATGGAACCGATACGGCAGCGCTTCGCCGGTGCTGGCGTCGTGGCTTTGCACGGTGTTCGAGCCTTGTGCCGAGCGGGCGCCGGCGATGTAGTTGTGACCTGAAACTTCAAACATGGGAACTCCTTAAGGGCTGTTCAAAATAGTGATCAAGTGAGCCGATAAATGCGTCGGGCGTTATCGTGAAACAGGGCAAGGCGTTCGGCGCGGGAGCGCTCCCGGACGATGGTTTTGAAACCGTCGAACACTTCGCTGAGGCTGTTCACCACGCCATCGACCGGGTAGTTGCTGGCAAACGCGCAGCGACTGACCCCGACAATCGCAATCGCGTCGTTCACCACCACGCGGTTGGCTTCGACGGGCCATGCCTGGCCGGGAATGCAAATGCCGGAAATCTTCAGCGCGATGTTTGGCTCGCGGGCCAGTAGCGCCAGGTTGTCGCGCCAACCAGCCAAACCTTCTGCCGAGCGATCCGCCGGCAGCGCCGTGTGATTGACCACGATGGTCACGTCGGGAAAGTCCCTGGCCAGCTCCACCGCTTCAGGCAAATGCCACCAAGGCGCCTGCAATTCGAAGTGCAGCCCGTTCTCAGCCAATTGGGCATAACCTTCGCGCCAACGGGGATCACGCATGGAGCCCGGCGCCACGTAATCTTCGCGCCAGTCTTCACGGCTGGTGACCGTGGGTTTGTGGCGCACGCCGCGGACCAGCGGGTGCTTGCCGTATTCACGCAAGAGGCTCGGCGCGTCCTCGCGATCCAGCCAGGCCTGCCCGACCATGGCCGCCAGGGTCGGTTCGTCTTGCGCCAATGACTCGATAAAACTCACTTCTTCGCCCGGAGTTTCGGGGTCCCATTCACCCTCGATCACCACCGTCTGCACGATGCGATGCTGTCCGGTCAGCCGACGATAGTCCTGGGGCAGAAAGGTGCGGCAGATCGACGAGTAATCGCCATAACGAAACGGTCGCAATGGCCGGTCGTTGAGCCACGGGTAATAGTGGGCCTCGATATCGAAGTAATGTTGATGGGCGTCGACGATGGGCAGATCTACGTCTTCGCCGCTGGCCAGAAAGCGCGCGCGCCAGTCATCCATGCTGCGGCTCCAGGCGATAGAAGCGTTGAGCATTGCCGGCGAAAACCGCTTCCTGCACGGCACGCCCCATAGGCGCAAGCATCGCGGCCATGCCATCGGCAATCGTGTCGTAGGACGCGCGCAACCCGGCGACCGGGAAATTGCTGGCGAACATGCAGCGCTCGGGGCCGAAGATTTCCAGCGCTGTGATCACCACCACACGATTATCGTGATAGCTCCAGGGCGAATCCTTAAGGCCGAACTCCGAAAGCTTGATATGCACGTTGGGCTGCATCGCCAATGCTTCCAGCCCCTCGCGCCAGCGCGCCATGCCCGAGGGGCTGCGATCCCAGGCGAAACCGGTGTGGTTCAGGGCGATCTGGATCTGCGGAAACATCGCCGCTACTTCGGCGGCTTCCGCCAAGTGCCACGGTGGCACGCGCAAATCCCAGGACAAACCGTGTTCAGCCAGCCGCGAAAAACCTTCCAGCCATTTAGGGTCTTGCATGGTGCCGCGAGCGCCGGCAATCGAGACGTCCGGCGACATCGAAGTCACCGGTTTGGAGCGAATCCCCCGCACCAGCGGACGCGCAGCCTGGGCCGCAAGAATCTCGGCGCTGTCTTCGCGATCGAACCAGGCGTGGGCGACGATGGCATTCGGGAATCCGTAGCGTGCGTTGACCTGTTCCAGCCAGAGGGTTTCGGCGATTTGCTCATCCCGAGCCCGTTCGGCCTCGACGTGTACGGTGCCGATCAGCCGTTGCTTTTCGGTTAGGGCGAGGAAGTCCTCTGGCAGAAAATCACGGCACAAGCTGTGATAGTCGCCGAGGAAAAACTCTTCGTGATACTCGTCCTGCAACCACGGATAACGACCGTTGCCGAGGTCCCACAAGTGATGGTGAGCATCGACAATCGGCAGCGCATCCTCGGCGGCAAGGTTCGGCAAGCCATTGCGTTGGTGCAGCGTGATCATGGGGGCGTCCCTTGGCTTAGCGCGAGGCGAATTGGGAAGGACTGAGTACACCGTCTTCGACTTCACCGGCGGCAGCCGCTTCAGCCTTGGCCTGGACCCGGCTGCGCAGCTTGGCGACGTTGACCACCACGCGGGTATGCGCGGCGGTGGCCACCAGCTCGACGTCGTCGCGTACTTCGACATTGAAGGTAACGCTACGCCCCTCGATCCGCGTGACGGTGGCGACAATGCTCACCGACATGCCCAGCAGCGTGGCGCCGACGTGGCGAATATCCACCGCCGCACCGACGGTGTTTTCGCCGCCATCCAGGAACGTCAACAGATAGTCGAGACAGGTCTGTTCGATGTCATCGACCAGGCGCGGCGTGGCGTAGATGCGCAAATCCTCGCCCAGAAACGAAATGGTGCGTTCCCGGTCGATGAGCAGTTTGCGTTCGGTGGCGGTGCCTGTTTCCAGCGTGGAGAAATTCATGAGAAACCTCGGGATATCAAAGAATGAGTCAGGCGTTAGGCAGGAAACCGATGGAGATCCATGGCACGGCGATCAACACGCCCAAGGCCACCACGAGTGCGCCGAGGTACGGCCAGACCCGACGCATGGCGCCGCTGGGGTCGACCTTGGCGATGGCGCACGCGGCATAGAAACCCACACCAAACGGTGGGGCGAACAGGCCCAGGCCCATGGCGAAGATCGCGACCATGGCGTAATGCACGTCGTTGATGCCTAAGGTCTTGGCGATGGGAAACAGCAGCGGCCCGAACAGCACGATGGCGGGAATGCCTTCAAGGAAACTGCCGAGCAGGATGAACGCCACCGCCGAGATGATCAGGAAGCCCATGGCGCCGCCCGGCACCGTCGACATCACCAACGCCAGTTGATGGGAGAAGCCTGACTGGGTCAGCGCCCAGGCCATGGCGGTCGCGCTGCCGATGATGATCAGGATCGCGCCGGACAACGACGCGGTGCTGACCAGGATCGGATACAGGCGTCGCCAGTCAAAGCAGCGATAGCACAGCAAACCGACGATAAAGGTGTAGGCCACGCCAATCGCGGCGACTTCGGTAGCCGTCGCAACGCCTTCGACCACCGCCGTGCGGATCACGAAGGGCAGGGCCAGCGCGGGTAATGCAACCAGCAGCGAGTGACCGATTTCCTTGCCCGTGGCGCGTTTGCCGGTGGAGGCTTCGCCTTTGCGGTTCTTCCACCAGATCACCGCCGCCATGGCAATCGCGCCCACCACTGCCGGCATGAAGCCGCCGGTGAACAGTGCGGAAATCGACACACCGGTCACCGAACCGATGGTGATCAGCACCAGGCTCGGCGGAATGGTTTCCGACATCGCCCCGGAGGCATTGAGCATCGCCACCAGTTCGTTTTCGTCCTCGCCGCGTTTTTTCATTTCCGGAAACAGCGCCGGGGCGATGGCTGCCATGTCCGCAGCCTTGGAACCGGAAATGCCCGAGATCAGGTAAATGGCGCCGATCAGCACATACGACAAGCCGCCGCGCACATGGCCGATCAACGAGCACAAGAAACGGATCATCGCCCGGGCCATGCCCATGGCTTCGATCAATGCGCCCAAAAACACGAACAGCGGAATCGCCAGCAGAATCAGGCTCGCCATGCCTTCGTCCATGCGCCCGACTACCAGGGTCAGCGGCGTGGCGGTCATGGTCGACAGGTACGCCACGGTGGCCAGGCCGAACGCGACCATAATCGGCACGCCGATGATGATCATCGCCATTACCCCGATCATGAAGAACACGATCAGGTTCCAGTTGCCCATCAGCAACAGCGGGCCTTCCGCCACCCACAACAGCGCCGCCAGGGAGCCGAGCATCGCCACCGACACCGAGAAGTCGATCAGCCGCGCGCTGACCAGCAGGCGGGCGACGCAGGTCATCAGCATCAGGCTCAGGCCGACGGCTATGGCGGACACGCGAAAGGCGTTGGGGATTTCGAGCGCGGCGGTGGTGATGATCCACTCGTCGCTGACGTACTCCCAGGCCGGGGTGAACAGCAGCCCGATAAAGGTGATGACGATCACTGCGCCCAGGGTGTCGACGAAGGCGCGTTTTCCCGCAGGCAAGCGTCCGATAAACGAGGTCAGGCGCATGTGCTCGCCGCGCCGCATCGCCACCACTGAGCCGAGCATCGCCAGCCACAGAAACAGCAGCGAGGCCAGTTCGTCGCCCCAGACAATCGGCTGGTTGAGCACGTAGCGTGAAAACACGTTGCAGAACAACAGGGTGACTTCGACCACCACCAGCAACGCCGCGCTGCCTTCGGTCAGCCAGCGCAACCCGGTATCGAGGGCGCGACCGAGACGAAAAGTGGTTTGGCGTGGGCTGAGTCCGTCAGCGGGAGCAACGTCCGTCATTGGTATTTGGTTTTTCATGACCTGGTCTCCGGCTTAGGACAATTGACCCGCGTACTGCTCGAGCAAGCTCCAGGCTTCCGGGCCGTACTTGTCTTTCCATTGGGTGTAGAAGCCTTTCGATTGCAGGTCTGCGCGGAAAAGTGAGCGGTCGACTTTGTTGAAGGTGATGCCGTGGGCGGTCAGGGACGGCTCCAGGCTGGTGTTGAGGTCGATGACTTGTTGACGCTGAACCAGCGCTGCAGCGTTGATCTGCCGAGAGACAATCTCCTGAATATCGGCGGGCAATTTGGGGAAGGTCTTGCCCGAGGCGACGATCCAGAAACCGCCCCAGATGTGGTCGGTCATGGAGCAGTATTTCTGCACCTCATAGAAGCGTGCGGACTCGACCACCACCAACGGGTTTTCCTGGCCGTCGACGACTTTGGTCTGCAACGCCGAGTAGGTTTCGTTGATGCTGATGCCGGTCGGGGAGGCGCCGAGAGCGCTGAACATCGAGGTCCACAATGGGCTGACCAGCACGCGCAGTTTGAAACCAGCGAGGTCTTGCGGGGTGTTGATCGGCCGGGTCGAACTGGTGATCTGGCGGAAGCCGTTGTTCCAGACTTTTTCCATCGGGATCAGGCCGACTTTCTCGGTCTTGGCGCGCACGTACTCGCCGAGCTTGCCGTCCAGCGCAGCCCAGACACTCTCATAATCCTTGAACGCGAAGGGCATGCTTTCGATCGACATGGCCGGCACCAGGGTCGAAAGAATTGCGCCTGGCAACGGAATGAAATCGATAGCCCCGGCACGCACCTGGGACAGCATGTCGGTGTCGCCGCCCATGGCGCCGTTGGCGTACACCTGCAAGTCCACGGCACCGTTGGTTTCAGCCTTGATCGCTTCGGACGCGGCTTTCATCTGTTTGTTCAGCGGATGGGTGTCGGGCAGGCTGCTGGTGTAGCGCAACACGATGGGTTTGGTCGCGGCGAAGACGCCGGAGGGCAGCAGGTTGGCGGCGAAGGCGCCACCCACGGTGATGCCGGCAGATTGCAGGAATGATCGGCGGCTAACGGCCTCGGTCAAGATACGGCTCATGATGTTCACCTTATTGTTTTTGTAGTTGTTCAGTTCGTTAAGCGAGCACGGTTCCTTGTGGGAGTGAGCCTGCTCGCGAAAGCGGTGGGTCAGTCAACACAGATGTCGAGGCTGACGGCCCCTTCGCGAGCAGGCTCGCTCCCACAAGGGGAATTGCGTCAGGCCAGTGCCACCACGGCTTTGCTTTTGATCAATTCGTCGATCTCATCGTCCGCGTAGCCGCTTTCCCTCAGTACCTCACGGGTGTGCTCACCCAGCAGTGGCGCATGGCGGCTGGTCGGTGGCGCGGCGTTGTCCATGTCGGAGAAGTGAATCGGCAGGCCCATGCCGCGCACCCGGCCTTCGGTGGGGTGTTCGGTTTCCACCACCATGCCGCGCGCGATGGTTTGCGGGTGGGCGAGGGCGGCGGCGATGTCCAGCACCGGTCCAGCGGGCAGGCCGAGGCTGTCGAACAACACCATCCATTCATCGGTAGTGCGCGCCACCAGCACTTCGTTGAGGATGTCCACCAGGGCCAGGCGATGCTCCATGCGCAAGGCGTTGCTGGCGAAGCGCGGGTCGGCTTTGAGTTGCGGCACGGCCAGGGCTTCGACCAGGCGCTCGTAGTTGGCCTGGTTGGCGGCGCCGATGTTGATCCAGCCATCGGCGGTGCGGAACACCTGGTACGGCGCGCTGGTGGAGTTGGCCGAACCCATCTTCGGCAGGATGGTGCCGTCGGCGAAAAACGCCGCCGCCGGCCAGTACATCTGTTGGAGGCCAGCCTCGAACAGCGAGGTGTCGACCATTTGCCCAAGACCGGTTTTCTGCTTCGCGGCGTAGGCGGCGCAGATGCCTAGAGTTGCGAGGATGCCGGAGTTGATGTCCGCCACCGGCGAGCCGGCCTTGACCGGTTCACGCCCCGCCTCACCGGTCATACTCATCATGCCGCTCATGCCTTGGGCGATCAGGTCGAAACCACCTTTTTCACCGAAAGGCCCGCTGCGCCCGTAGCCGGAAATCGCGCAGTAGATCAACCCCGGATTGATCTCTTTCAGCGCTTCGTAACCCAGGCCGAATTTTTCCATGGTGCCGGCCCGGTAGTTTTCCGTGACCACATCGGCATCCAGCAGCAGGCGACGTAGCACGTCGCGGCCGCCGTCGGTCTTCAGGTTCAGGCCGATCCCGCGCTTGTTGCGGTTGACCACCATGAACGAGGCGGATTCGCCGCTGGCCATGATCGGCGAGAAGCGCCGCGAGTCGTCACCGTCCGGGACTTTCTCAACCTTCACCACGTCGGCGCCCATGTCGGCCAGCATCATCCCGCACACCGGCCCGGACATGATGTGAGCCAGTTCTACAACACGCATACCTGTAAGCGGTCCCATGTCATTTACCCTCGAAGTGTGGTTTGGCTTTGGCGATGAATGCGTTCAGGCCAGTCTGGAAATCGTCGGTGTCGTAGCAGGAGTAACTCGCGTCGATCTGCTCGGCGGTGGGTGCCACACCGGCCTCAAGCTGCAACGCCGCCTGGCGATGCCAACGGGCAACCAGCGGCGCGCCCTGGGTGATGCGTTTGGCGGTGGCGAGGGTTTCGGATTCGACCTCGGCGTCCGGGACGACCCGGGTTACGAGGTTTTTCACATAGGCGTCGTTGGCGTCGAGAATGCGGCCCTCCAGGAGGATTTCCAGGGTCGTCGAGCGCCCGGCCAGCGCCACCAGCCCGGCCATTTCGTCATAGGACATGACCAACCCGAGCTTGCCCACGGGGGCGCCGAAACGGCTGGAGCTGCCGCAGATGCGCAGGTCGCACAACGCAGCGATTTCCAGACCGCCGCCGACGCACACGCCGTGGATCATGGCGATCACCGGGTGCGGGCATTCGACGACGGCGCGCATGGCCGCCGAGGTGATTTCGGCATAGTGGCGAGCTTGGCCCTGATTGGCACGCACGCTCGGGAACTCGCTGACATCGGCGCCAGCGGCAAAGGCTTGCTCGCCGGCACCGCGCAACACCACGCAACGCACGCTGGTGTCAGCGGACAGTTCGCGCATGACGTCCCCCAGGTCCTGCCACATGGACAGGGTCAGGGCGTTCATTTTCCCAGGGTGGCTGAGGGTGACGATGACAATGGCGGCTTGCCGTTCGATAAGGACGGTGGGCTTCATGATTGTTCCGCTGTCGTCAGCTGGGCCGAGGACGCGGTTGCCTCCTGATTTATTGTTGTTGGATAGCGCTTGCTTACAGCGATTGTTCGAGCATCGACCGGTAGTCCGCCGGCGAGGCTTCCCGAGGGTTGGTCTTGTGGCTGTGATCGTGCAGGGCGCCTTCGATGATCCCGGCGAACAGGCTTTCATCGACGCCGATCTCGCTCAGGCGGGTCGGCAGGCCCAGGCGTCGGGTCATGTCTTCGATGGCGACGCCGATATCGGCCCCGGCTGCAAGGCCCATGGCGTGGCGCAGTCGTTCGAGTTTGCGCTCGTTACGCACGGTCGGGGCGTTGGCGTTGAAGTCGACGACGGCCGGCAAAAAGATCGCGTTCAACGTGCCGTGGTGCAGCCTCGGATTGATCCCGCCCAAGGCGTGGGACAGGCTGTGTACACAACCCAATCCTTTCTGGAACGCGAGGGCGCCTTGCATCGACGCGCTCATCATGTTCATCCGTGCTTCACGATCACCGGGCTCGGTGGTGGCGCGTTCGATGTGCTCCCAGGCGCGCCACAGGCCATCGAGGGCAATGCCGTCGGCCGCAGGATTGAAGGCCGGAGCCATGAAGGTTTCGATGCAATGGGCGATGGCGTCCATGCCGGTGGCAGCGGTGAGCATCGGTGGCAGGCCGAGGGTCAGTTCCGGGTCGCAGATGGCCACGCGTGGCACCACAAACGGTGAGATGACGCCGACTTTGCGGCCGTCGTCGAGAATCAGGATGGCGCCGCGACCGACTTCGCTGCCGGTGCCGGCGGTGGTCGGAATCGCGATCAGCGGTGCGGTAGCCGAGGTGATGCGATCCAGTCCGCCCTCGATCACCGCGAAGCTTTGCAGCGGGCCGTCGTGGGTGGCGCAGACCGCCACGCCTTTGGCCAGATCGATGGACGAACCACCGCCGACCGCGATGATGCCGTTGCACTCGCCGAGGCGATATTGCGCGACGGCTTCGCGTACGGCGTGTTCGTTGGGATTGGGTGGTGTGGCGTCGAAAATCGTTGGGGCGCTGCCACCGAGGGCGGCGATGACTTTGTCGACGATGCCGGCGTTGCGCACGCCAATGTCAGTGACGATCAGTGGCCGGGTGATGCCGGCGCGCTCGGCTTCGGCGGCCAGATGCGCCAGGCTGTCGTAGCCGAACTGGATTTTGGTGACGTAATTGATGAGGGACATGATTGACCACAAGTTATACAGGATTGTTGTTGTTGCAATCGGTCCGGGGCAGGAGGGCTATTGCTCTCTGGTCAAACCCATTGCATTGCCTGGTTGTGGGGTGGACTATAGGGCCGTCGTGGCGAGCCACGATACTGACAACTTTCGATACCTCTATAACTTTTAGTTAAGCCTGATGACGCCCTCACTGAACTCGATCATGTCCCGCCTGCACATCAAGCAGCTTCGTTTGCTGATTGCGCTGGATGAGCACGGCTCCTTGCTGGGCGCGGCCAAACAGGTCGCGCTGACCCAGCCCGGCGCCAGCAAAGCCCTGCAGGAAATTGAAACCACCTTCGGCACTTCGCTGTTCACCCGGACTAACCGCGGGCTTGAACCGAACGACGCCGGGCGCTCGGTGATTCGCTACGCGCGGTTGATCCAGACCGACCTCGCGCACCTGCGCGAAGAGATTATCGGCATCATGAGCGGCGAGGGCGGGCGGGTTTCGGTTGGCACCATCATGGGCGCCGTGCCGCTGCTGACCACCGCGATCAGCCGGGTGATTGCCGACCACCCCAAGCTGTCCATCGAAATCGTCGAAGACACCAGCGCCGCGCTGCTCAGCCAACTCGACGCCGGGCGTCTGGACCTGGCGATCTGCCGAACTACGATCAGCACCACTCCTTTTTTGTATGAGAGCTCGACGTTCGTCGAAGAAACCCTGGCGGTGATCGCCAGCACCCAACATCCGTTCGCCTACGCTCGGCAGCTCTCGCTCAAGGACCTGATGGATTACCGCTGGGTGGTCTATCGCGCCAACATGCCCATGCGATTGCTGCTGGAGCGCGAATTCCACGAAGCCGACTTGCGTTTCCCGGTGCACCTGCTGGAAACCACCTCGGCCTTCGCCACGTTGTCGCTGCTCCAGGAAAACCCGACCCTCGTTGCACTGGTGTCCACCGACGTGGCCAAGTTCTGCTCCGGCTACGGCTTCACCACCACGCTGCCGCTACCGATCACCTCGCGCAGCGAACCCTATGAACTGGTGTCGCGCAAAAACGTGCCGGACTCGCCAGCCGCGCGGCTGTTACGGGAGGCGTTGCTGAACCCGGTGTGAGGCTCTTCGAATACTGACGGGGTTTGAAACAGCGCATTCGTGCAATTAAGGCAAATGTGATTTGAGCTAGACGCGGTGTTTGTCAGGGATCGGCGCCGCGATACTCCGCCGGGATTTTGTCTGTCTTATAACGGGCCCATGGATGGCCAACGCGAGGTTAGAACAATGAATGTGTCCAACCGACTTGCGCTCCTGATCACCGCCGCCGCACTGCTCAGTGCCTGTGGCGAATCTTCCAAATTACCGCCCCAGGCCAGCGTCGGCCCGGCGCCGCAGTTGCCGGAGCCCACCACGTCGCTGATCCCCACGTTGAAAGTGTCGAAGGCTATCGGCTGGCCGGGCAATGCCATGCCCACGGCGCCCGCCGGTTTCAAGGTGACCGCACTGGCGGAGAGTCTGGATCATCCGCGCTGGGTCTACACCCTGCCCAATGGCGACCTGCTGGTCGCTGAGAGCAACCACCCGCCGATGCCGGAAGGCGCCACCGACGGCGGCAGCGGACCGATTGCCTGGGCCAAACGCACGGTCATGGGCTTCGTGATGGGCCGGGTCGGGGCGGATGCGCCGAGTGCCAATCGCATCACACTGCTGCGTGATGCCGACGGCGATGGCCGCGCCGAAGTGCGCACGGTGTTCATGAGCAACCTGACATCACCGTTTGGCATGGCGTTGGTGGGCAATGAGCTGTTTATTGCCAACGCCGATGCCCTGGTCAAAGTGCCGTACAACACGGGGCAGACCGAGGTCAGCGCCACACCGGTGAAAGTCACCGACCTGCCCGCCGGCATCAATCACCACTGGACCAAAAACGTCATCGCCAACCCCGAGGGCAGCAAGCTCTACGTCACCGTGGGCTCCAACAGCAACGTCGGCGAGAACGGCCTGGAGGCGGAAGAAGGGCGCGCGGCGATTTGGGAAGTAGACGTCAAAAGCGGCAACAAGCGCCTGTTCGCCAGTGGCCTGCGCAACCCCAATGGCCTGGCCTGGAAGCCCGGTTCGACCCAATTGTGGACCGTGGTTAATGAGCGGGACGAAATCGGCAGCGACCTGGTGCCGGATTACCTGACCTCGGTGAAGGACGGCGCGTTCTACGGCTGGCCGTGGAGTTACTACGGAGCCCACGTCGATGTTCGCGTGGACCCGCCGCGCCCGGACAAAGTGGCCGAGGCTATCGCGCCGGACTACGCGTTGGGCACCCACGTCGCGCCGCTGGGCCTGACGTTCTCCGATGCCCGAGGCATGCCCGCCAGCTTCGCTAATGGCGTGTTCGTCGGCGAGCATGGCTCGTGGAACCGCAATCCCCAAGCCGGCTATAAGGTGGTGTTCATTCCTTTCAGCGACGGCAAACCTTCAGGGCTGCCGGTGGACTTTCTGACTGGTTTCCTAACTGCCGACGGCGAAGCACAAGGGCGTCCAGTGGGCGTGGCTCTTGACCAACGTGGGGCATTGTTGGTTGCCGATGATGTGGGCAACAAGGTTTGGCGCATCACAGCCATGAAACCTGTTCAGTAAAATGTGCCTTTGACCCCTGCAATGAAGGCAACCTGAGACACCAGTGCGCAAGGCCTTGGAACACCGGCCAGCAAAGTCAGAAAACGCCCCACCCAGCGAGCTTAAGGTGGGGCAGTTTCCTGATTTCACCGGGCGGCTCATTCTTGATGAGCTCGAATGGCAGGAGTCGGGGCCGGCCTCGGTGGCAATTTGCGCTCATGTTGAACCAGAGTGCGAGTGGCGCCAGATGTAAGCGAATTAAATCGATCTGCGCTTTGAATGCCGGCGACATCGAATCTTGCAGCTCCAGAGGACATCAGACCCACCCTCCGACTACGACACGAGATCGCGCTAGGTGCCTTTCGGGTACTTCGTCGGGCAGTGGCAGCCCTGGGGGGATTCGAATCACTGCGCCGAAGTTTTTTCTTGCAGACGTGCGGATTCTTCAACCGGTAGGCGGCTGAGCGAGCGATCGCGGATCGACCAGCAGCATGATGCGCGACTTGTGATCGTCAGTGCAGCTTGCGATCTGTGCATCGTCGAACAGGGAGGAGGTTGAGGTTAGGCAGTTGCTATGAAGTGTAGAGAGCACCGCTCTGTGATGAACCGAGATTGGCAGCATGCCCTCCGGCAATCTCGCTCATTTTTCCGTTTCTTGGTTCGAAAAATACGTCTCTTGAAGGGTTGACTGTTTGGACTTTAAAATCCAGTATGGAATCAATAGTCTAAATTCTTGATCTGAACAAGCATAGGCAGGCCCCTCTGGTTTTTTTGTTTAAAGGAGAATCTGAAAACTCACACCAATCAACTGGCGTCAAACCGACCACAGAAATGATTAGCCGCTAGAAATTCTCTGGAGATTTACAATGGATAAGAATTCTAAAAATCGAGCCTCTGTACTCTCAAAGAGTTTGTTATTTATAAGTTTAGTATGGGTAACTGTATGCAATGCTGCGCCGTTCTCGAACGCCCGTGAAGTGGATGGTGTTATGGGGACTCTTATGAAGGAGCAAGGTATTCCCGGGGCCGCAATTACAATTCTTAAAGACGGGAAACCA
This sequence comes from Pseudomonas sp. AC169, assembly GCF_979258515.1. Lineage (NCBI taxonomy): Bacteria > Pseudomonadati > Pseudomonadota > Gammaproteobacteria > Pseudomonadales > Pseudomonadaceae > Pseudomonas > Pseudomonas sp. AC169. The sequence continues at coordinate 5,795,145 of NZ_OZ409866.1, forward strand.
CTTTATACCTCAGCTTACGGGTTCAGTAATCTGGAGACCAAAACGCCTGCAACGACGGCGACTGTCTTCCAGTCCGGCTCAGTCGGTAAAATGTTTACCTCTTCCGTCATCATGCTTTTGGTACAAGACGGTAAGCTTCAACTTGATGATCCGATTGCCCCCTATTTTCCTGAAGCAAAAGGCATGTGGGACGGCGTTACCATTCGCCAGGTCATGCAGCAACGTTCTGGCATACCCGACTATGAACAGTTCAACAGTATTGATATAAAGCAAGACTACACCGACGAACAACTTATCGCTCTTCTTGCGTCCAAGAAATTGGATTTCACACCGGGAACTCAGTACCGCTACAGTAACTCAGGCTACGTCGCGCTGGGAATGCTGATCAAGCGTGCGAGCGGAAGATTCTACGGAGATTTGCTTCGGGAAAGGCTGTTCAGCCAGTGCGATATGCAAACGGCGCAAGTCAATATGCTGAAAACTATCGTCCCCAACCGGGCGTCAGGCTACGTTTCCAGTGATGGACAGCTGGAAAACCCGGGGCCGGTCTCGCAGAGCCTGGCTCAGACCGCCGACGGGAGCCTGTTGCTGACGATCAATGACTTGGCTGCGTGGGACGCTTGTCTTTCAAAAGGCAAACCATTGTCCAAAAAATCGATTGATACCGAGTGGGAAGTACCGTTGATGGCCGACGGCAGTCAACCCATCACTGGTTATGGATTTGGATGGCGCAACAATATCGTGAATGGACGTCGGCTGATTGATCATGGGGGATCGTTCCAAGGGTTTCATGCGCACTATGCAAGGTTCGACAATGGTCTTTCCATAGGTTTTCTGGCGAATCTAGAGTCAGCTCGTAGCAATTACATCGTTAAACGCATTGCCGGGATTATTGATCCAAGTCTGTTGCCGCCTGAAAAAGAAATGGAAGGGTCTGCGGCTGCGACTCAAAAGACAAAAACGGCAATTATTGCCTTGATGAATGGTAAAGGCGATCCATTGTTAAGCCCGGAAATACGCAAGGCTTTTAACGATAAACACGTATCAGAGATAGAAGCGTCTTTCAACAAAGTTACAAATGATACTCGGCTGGTACAAGTTAGTGAGTCAAAGGAAAACGCTATTATTCATCGTACCTATAAAGCCTCTACCGGGAAGGTAAATTATCTGGACGTTGCGTTCCTGGATAAAAGAATTGTGGGCGTAAAGTTTTCGTCTGAATAATTGTTGTACCTGTCTTGGTCGTCTTCCATTGACAGTATTTAGCGAAATAAAAGACTCCGTAACGAAACGTTATGGAGTCTTTTTTGCCTGTTAGGCCTGCTTAGAGAGTCGCCTCCGATCCGCAGATATCTACAAAGGCTCACACCTAAATCCGAAACTGCCCAACCAAAAGGCCCAGTCGATTGCCCAGATCAGTAAGACTTCTAGAGGTTTTCGCGCCATTTTTTGCGTCCCCGGCGACCACGTCAGCGGCCTGGGAGATATGAGTCATGCTACGGTTTACTTCCTCGGCAACGGCAGTCTGTTCTTCGGAGGCGCTGGCGATCTGCGCGTTCATGTCGTTAATTGTATGAATGAGTTGGCTGATGGCATCCAGCGACAACCCTGCTTTATTTGCCAGCTCTCCAGTTATTTTCCCTGATTCGCTGGAGCGGCCCATCGTGATCATAGCGTCTTGAGTGCCCTTTTGAAGCAGGCTGATCATCCCATGGATTTCCCGAGTGCTCTTTTGCGTGCGGCTGGCGAGGGCTCGAACTTCGTCCGCGACCACTGCAAATCCACGTCCCGCATCGCCGGCCCGTGCGGCTTCAATGGCAGCGTTCAATGCCAATAGATTGGTTTGTTCTGCGATCGAGCGGATGACGTCGACTACACCAACAATCAACTGCACATCCTTGTTCAGGCTGTCGAGGGACGAGCTACTTTGCCCGATCTCTTCAATCAACGAATGAATGCTTTCGATGCTCCTGTTGACGACATCCCTTGCCTGCCCACCTACATCGCTGGCTTCTCGCGCAGCGTGTGAAGCACCTTGGGCGCTGACGGAAACTTGCTGCGCAGCCGTGGACATTTCATGAATGGCTGTCGCTACTTGATCTGTCTCTTGGCGCTGAAGATCCATGGCCTGTTCTGACCTTTGTGCCTGGGTCGACATATCTTCGACCAGCTCTGTCAATTGTCCGGTCATATCAGCAATCTGACGCACAAGGCTATGAATTTTTTCCACAAACACGTTGAACGAGTGCGCCAAATCGCCCAGCTCATCGGTGCTCGAGACTGGCAAACGGTGTGTCAGGTCGCCATTTCCAGCGGCAATGTCGTCCAGATTCTTTTTGATGACCAGCACCGGCTTAACAATGCTGTTGCCAAGCCAAATACCGATCAGCGCTACGAGTAGTAGCACGCAAATAGCGAGGGTGAGGATGTACGTGGTGTACTTACTGATCCGCGTAGAGCGCTCACTGGCGATGGCCTGAACGTGAATTTCAAGATCGTCCAGATTTACTTGGGTGCCCAAGATCAGGTCCCACTTGTCCAGGTAGACGGTGTAACCAAGTTTGGGCGTAGGTTTAGGGCTGGTGGGCGTCTGCCAGTCGTAGCGGAGAAAATGAGTACCGGCCTTGGCTGCTTCAACCAGCCCGCGAATGACATACACGCCATTGGCATCTTTGGTATTGACAAAACTCTTGCCGATATCGGTGTTCAGGTTTGCAGAGAACACTCGAACAGACGAGGAGTCATAGCCGTAAAAGTAGTTTTGTTTATCGAAATTCAGAGTCTGCAAAATTTTGACGGCCTGATCGCGATCCTCCAGATCTCCATAGCGAGAAGCGTCATATATCGGCTGAATGGACGCGAGGGCAATTTCCATATAGTGCTTTAGTGAAGCTTTCCTCTCGTTGGTCAGGAGCTCGCGCGTCTGCGCTACCTCCTCGGATGCCAGCTTTTGCAAAACCCAAAAGGTGGTGCCACTGATCATCGCCGTTAGTAAAAGACCGGGGATGATCGCCAGAAGGATGACTTTGCTACGAAGATTTAGCTTCACGACGAGTTTCGCCTCACTCAAGAGATTTTTATTGTGATCCGCCCATTTTTACCTCGAGCCTAATAGGCTCAGCGCATAAAAGCAGGGGGCGTTTTGGGGTTGAAGCTGCTGAGCCAGAAGAGGTTACGGCTCGCCATTTTTATGAAAAAAACCTTCTATTAATCGATCGATCAATAGTAGTCTACGCTTAGCCGAAACGGCTTGTCGATGCCCGGACTCAGACGGCGGATTCACCCCGTTCAGGTTAGATATCGATAGTTATAAGAAGGGGTCGACTTTGAGGCGCCTAGATCAATTCCTCGTCATTGATTCGAGCGCCGGTATCTACTGAGCCTGGGTATCTTGCGCAAGGCGCAACGCGACATTGCGTCTTGGCCATATTCTCTCGGGGTGCAGTGCCGCCTATGTTGTTGGCCTGGCAAACATGAATGCGAGTGACCTTCATTGGGGAGTCACCGCTCGCGAACTGAGGAGCATATGGCATGGGCGTTTCTACAATTGGAACGGCAGCGACGATACAAAAAGCGTCAATGACAAAGGGGCTTGTGCTTCTGTTTGCTTTTTGTTGCGGTGCCATCGTAGCCAACATCTATTACGCACAACCAATTATCAGCTTGATCGCCCCGGATATCGGCATGTCGGGTGGTAGCGCGAGCCTTATTGTTTCGCTGACTCAGATTGGTTATGCACTCGGATTGTTTTTCCTGGTGCCATTGGCGGACCTGGTAGAAAACCGTCGGCTGATGATCGCGACGATCGTTATTACGATCTTCAGCCTGATCGCCGCCGGCTTATCCACGCAGCCGAGTGTATTTCTAGTGATGTCGGCACTCATCGGATTCAGCTCAGTCTCCGTGCAGATGCTTATTCCGTTGGCGGCACATCTGGCTCCGGAGGAGTCTCGCGGTCGGGTGGTTGGCGGGATTATGGGTGGCTTACTGCTGGGGATTCTGCTTGCACGGCCACTTTCGAGTCTGGTTGCCGATCATTTGGGCTGGCGGGCAGTGTTTATCGGCGCCGCTGCCTTGATGCTCGTTATCTCCATCGTGATTGGCATGACCATGCCCAAATGGCAACCGGCTCATCGCGCGTCGTATGGCCAATTGTTGAGGTCCCTTGGACAACTGTTCTGTCGCGAGCCCGTACTGCGGCAGCGCGCGCTCTATCAAGGACTGATGTTTGCTGCGTTCAGTTTGTTCTGGACTGCAGTGCCGTTGATATTGAGTCGTGAGTTCGGCCTCACGCAAAGTCAGATTGCGATTTTCTCCCTGGTCGGGGCCATCGGTGCCATTGCCGCGCCCATCAGTGGTCGACTCGCTGATGCCGGGCATACCCGACGAGCGTCCCAACTGGCCATGGTGCTGGGGGTATTGAGTTTTCTGCCGGCCTTCATCAATCCCTTTTACGGTGTGATTGGGCTAGCTGTTACCGGTGTAGCTTTGGATTTTGCGGTGCAAATGAACATGGTACTTGGCCAGCGAGCAGTCTATGCCTTGGGCACTGCCAACAGAGGCCGCCTGAATGCGTTGTACATGATCAGTATCTTTATTGGTGGTGCAATGGGTTCTTCGGTGGCCAGTTCGCTTTATGAGCACGCCGGCTGGTTGGCGATTGCTGCAGTGGGAAGCGGATTGTCATTGATCGCTTTAATCGTCTTCTCGGTGGTTTCTCGTCGGGCCCGAGTTGGCGCAATGCTCAAGATGAACAACGGGTGAGTCAAGGAGCGTCATGGACAAGCTGCTCGCATTGAAAATGTTCGTCCAGGCTGTGGATTCGAAGGGCTTTTCTTCTGCCGCTCGACAGTTAGGGTTGGCGACGTCTTCTGTGACCAGGATGATCGATGGGCTTGAGGCGGAACTAGGGGCTGTCCTGCTTAATCGATCCACGCGTCAAATCTCATTATCAGATGCCGGGGCTGCCTACTATTTGAAAGCACGGGAGGTGCTGAATGCTGTCGCCGAGGCGGATGCCTCGGTCACAGATCGCGGGGAACTCCCTGCTGGCCATCTTCGTATTTCCGTGCCCGTAGCACTGGGGCGCCGTCTGATTGCGCCGCATATTGCTTCGCTGTTGGAGCGTTACCCGCGACTTTTGTTGGACATGACGCTCTCCGACGACATCGTTGAATTATTGGATGAGCGCATCGATCTGGCGATCCGACTGGGATCGGCAGCAGCCATGGACGGTGTCGTCAGCCGTCCCGTCGGTCATTTCATACGGCGGGTGGTCGCCAGCGCCGGGTACCTGGATGCTTATGGTTTTCCTGAACATCCCATGGACCTCATGCAGCATGAGTGTCTGCGTTTCAGTTATGGCCCTAAGCAACAGGTATGGACGTTCTTAAAAGAAGGTGAGGAGACTCGAGTACCGATTGAGGGGCGCTTCAAAAGCAACAATGCGGAAGTCTTACGTGAGGTTGCGCTGTCGGGTGGCGGGGTGGCGTTGCTACCTGACTGGCTCGTCAATGACGATATTGGCAGCGGTGATTTGACTTCATTGTTCGAGTCATTTGTTATCAATCCGAACGATGCCAGTTCGGCTATTTCTGCGTTGTATCTTCCCAATCATCGTGGCTCCAAACGCGTCAGTGCGTTTATCGATTTCATCAGCGAGTTGCTCGGACCTGACGGCTTAGCCGAGAGCTGATCTCCTCATTACTGTTTTCGATCGTTTGATCCTCAACATAACGAGCCCATTTCGCCGTGTGCGCACGGCAGACCTTGGAGATTTGAATGACCACTGCGATATTGCATTACGTCTACGATCCGTTCTGTGGCTGGTGCTATGGCGCGGCGCCGATGATTACGGCGGCCACTGCCATTCCGGAGCTGGAAATTCATGCCCATGGGGTGGGCATGTTGTCGGGAGAAAAAAGCAAGTTGATGTCGGGCGAGTGGCGCGACTTTGTTCGTCCGCACGAAGTTCGGATTACAGCATTCAGCAAGCAAATCTTCGCAGACGCCTATGTTCAAGGCGTGCTGGAACATGAAAATGTCCAACTGGACTCATCACCACCGATTGCAGCGATGTTGACTGCTCAACAGCTGTCAGGACGCGGTGTCGAAATGCTCAAGCGCCTGCAAATTGCTTACTACCAAGAGGGACAAGCTATCGCTGATCTAGGGGTAATCGCCAACATTGCCACTGAGCTTGGGTTCGAGTCCGATGCGTTTTTGGCAACTTTTGATGCGATCACTGCAGACTCACTGCAAGGCCATCTCGACCGCAGTAATGGGATGCTTGACGCTCTGAATGCTCGAGGCTTTCCGGCATTTGCGCTGGAGATCGATGGAGAAATGGAGGTGTTGGCCATGGGGCATTACTTAAGTCGACCCGCCGTGTTCAAGAAGGATATTGAAAACCGTCTGGCCAAATAGATGTGGTTCATAGCCAGTGCATTCTTTTGTTTTGTATGATGCCTTAATGAAGTTCCAGCGAGGCGTTATGCAAGACTCAAAAGATAGAGACGGGAAAGAGTCGGGAAAGTCAGCGAAATCAGCAGACCTCGTCAAATCGACGACTCGACGCCTTTCGCCTGAAGTCAGGGAAAAGCTGATTGTGCAAAAAGCCATTGAGCATTTTGCGACGTGCGGGTTCTCGGGCAGTACCCGTGAACTGGCGCGACAACTGGACATTACCCAACCTTTACTCTATCGATACTTCCCAAGCAAAGAGGCACTGATAGACCGCGTGTACGACGAGGTGTATCAGTGGGATTCCTCGTGGGAGGCGATGATCAAGGATCGCTCCGAGCCCCTTCAGTCGCGCCTGGTGCATTTCTACACCTCATACGCTCGTGTGATTTTGCGTCGAGAGTGGATTCGTATCTTCGTATTCGCCGGGCTGACACGTGAAGGTATCAATGATCGGTATCTGGCTAAATTGCGTGAGCGGGTCTTCATTCCTGTCATTGTAGAAATCCGCCACGCTCATGGATTGGCGCCGTCCTCAGGTGAAACGATCAATGAAAAAGAACTCGAACTGATCTGGAGTCTGCATGCCAGCATTTTCTATATCGGCGTGCGCAAATGGATTTACGATCTTCCAGTGACTGAGGACATTGATGCGCTAATCGAGCAAATGGTCGATGCGTTCCTTAACGGCAGCCCCCACGTACTGCAGCAGGTCGATAACGATCTCGGTGAAAAGCCTCACTTGAATTGATCGGCTTCGATTCCACGTTTCCTGCCTCCTGATCTCTTTTTTTTGCCCCTCTTTTTGTCGACCACTCATCACCTGTTTCAGTGTTCAACTGAGTAGGTGATGAGGGTCGTGTGCGCACCATTCTGCCCTGAAAAGCCCTTTCCCAGCGCCTGAAGCCCGTTCTTTTATTGGCGATGCCCCGTCGTTGTTCAGACCAATCCTCAATAATTTGATCGTCCAGCTATTTACTTCAATTTCGTCAGGTCGTATTGTTTATCACATGATAAATAAATACAAAAACCGTTGGAGGCATCATGAAAGTCCTGAAACTCGCTCATTACTCGATCCGGTCGTTCGACCTGGAAAAGTCCAGTCGATTTTATGAAAGGGTGCTCGGTTTTACTCCTGGCTACCGGCCGCCATTCGATTTTCCTGGCGTCTGGTTGTACATGGGAGGGGATGAAAAGGATTTTGGCACGGTCCACATTATCGGGATTGATCCTTCCAACCCTGAAGGTCTGAAGAACTACCTGGGCGACAAAGAAATCCCGCTGACAGGCACAGGAACCGTTGATCACATTGCTTTTCTGGTTACCGGCCTGGTCGAGTTCTGGCACGTCCTCGAAGCCGAAGGGATTGCGTGGCGCGACCGTACCGTGCCGAGCCTGGGCCTGCATCAGGTGTTCATCGAAGATCCGTCTGGTGTCACCATCGAGCTCAATTTCCCGGCCTCCGAGATTGATGCGGTGGGTTCTTACGCCTCCCATGCCGCTGCAACGGTGGGAGAACAGCCATGATGAACTCCGAGAAAAAACCCCGCGCCATTGTCGTGGGCGGCTCGCTGGGCGGCCTGTTTGCAGCAAATATGCTGTTGCGCAAAGGTTGGGACGTAGAGGTCTTCGAACGCGTTCCGGATGAACTCGCTGGACGAGGCGCGGGAATCGTTACGCATCCGGAATTGTTCGAAGCGATGGCCGCAGCGGGAATTCCCCTCGACGCATCTGTAGGTATCGATGTGCTTTCGCGCGTCACTTTGGCCCAGGACGGCGATGTCGTACTTGAGAACGCACTCCCACAAACGTTGACCGCCTGGGGGAAGATGTACCAAGTGCTTCGCTCAGCGTTCCCAGATTCAATGTATCGCTGTGGCGGCAGTGTCGTTTCGGTCGAAAGTACTGAAGCCTATGCCAGCGTCACATTGACCGATGGGACGACTCATCGAGCCGACATTATCATTGCGGCTGATGGATTTCGGTCGACAATTCGCCAACAGTTATTGCCCGACGTGCACCTGCAGTACGCCGGTTATATAGCTTGGCGTGGACTTGTGGATGAAGCAGCTCTTTCCGACGCCGCCCACGCTTCCTTATTCGACAAGTTCGCGTTCTGTTTGCCTCCACACGAGCAGATTCTTGGGTATCCGGTTGCCGGGCATTCTAATAGCACCCTCGTCGGTGAACGTCGTTACAACTTTGTTTGGTATCGCACCAGCGGCGACGAGGAATTGAAAGATCTGCTACGGGATGAAAGCGGTAAACAATTTGAAGGCGGAATTCCTCCTGCACTGATACGCCGCGACGTGCTCGACAGTATGTACAAGTCGGCAGAAACGTTGCTCGCTCCGCAGTTCGCCGAAGTCGTAAAAAAAGCCGCGCAGCCGTTATTCCAGCCTATTTACGATCTGGAAGTACCGAAGATGAATTTCGGACGTGTTGCTTTGCTCGGCGACGCCGCATTCGTGGTCCGTCCCCATTGCGGAATGGGCGTCACTAAAGCTGCCGGTGATGCGCTAGCCATCGTAGAAGCGCTAGAGCGACATGCATCCGTTGAAGAGGCACTTGTGGACTATAGCGAGCAACGTTGCCGTTTCGGGGCATCGATTGTTCAGCACGCCAGGCATCTTGGCGCGTATATGCAGGCGCAGCTCAAAAGCGCGGAAGAGCGTGAAATGGCAGAGTTGTACCGTACTCCAGAAGCTGTAATGCGTGAAACCGCAGTGCCCGTGAAGTTTTAATTCCAACAATAATTCCTTCGCAGGAGATCACCATGGAACATGCATATCCAAAAGACGGTGGGCCGGCCGTGCTCGCTGAGCGCGATGCTGAGCCGATTCCAAATCCGATTCTCACCAATCCAGAGTTTCGTGCCCTGGTCAAACATCGCCGAATATTTTCCTGGAGCATGACTGCGCTCATGTTGGCGGTGTATTTCGGCTTCATTCTTTCCCTAGCCTTTATACCGGCCCGCTTAGGTACGCCTATCAGCGAAGGGCAACCGATGACCTGGGGCATTCCAATTGGTTTTGGCATGCTGGCGTTCACGATTCTGCTCGTGGCTGTCTATGTCTGGCGCACTAACACTTGCTACGACCCAAAAATAAAAACAATTATCAGGAGCTTCAATAAATGAAGCGTCTACTCATTACTCTTTCGGCGATTCTTGCGTCGGCAGTTGTCTTTGCGGCCGACGTCCCTGCCGCCGTGAACAAACATAACCCCATCGCCATCGGCATGTTTTTGGCGTTCGTTATCTTTACGCTGTTCGTCACACGGTGGGCGGCACGCAAAAACAATAGCGTCGCGGATCACTACGCCGCAGGCGGAAAAATCACCGGTTTTCAGAATGGCTGGGCTATCGCGGGCGACTATATGTCCGCGGCGTCTTTGCTAGGTATCTCCGCGTTGGTTTTCACCAGTGGATTTGATGGTCTGATTTACTCTATCGGCTTTCTTGCCAGTTGGCCGATCATTCTTTTTCTGATTGCGGAGCCATTGCGAAATCTGGGGCGCTACACCCTGGCAGACGTACTGTCTTATCGTCTGAAACAACGTCCCATACGAGCATTTTCGGCCTCCAGTTCCATTGTGATCGTGTTGCTATACCTCGTTTCTCAACTGGTAGGTGCCGGAAAACTGGTGGAGTTGCTGTTTGGTTTTGATTACACCGCGGCGGTCCTTTTAGTAGGCACGCTGATGGTGATTTATGTTTTCTTTGGTGGGATGTTAGCCACCACCTGGATTCAGATTATCAAGGCCGTACTACTGCTGACTGGCTGCGTCTTCATGGCTTTCATGGTGCTGTCCCAATTCGGATTCAGCCTGAACCAGTTGTTTACTCAAGCGACCCAAGTGCATCCTTCGCATGTCGCAATCATGAGCCCAGGTGGTTTGATTACTGATCCGGTGTCTGCGATTTCGCTAGGCTTGGCATTAGTCTTTGGCACGGCTGGCCTTCCACATATTCTCATGCGGTTTTTCACTGTTGGTAACGTAAAGGCTGCGCGACAAAGCATTCTTTATGCCACAGGTCTGGTCGGTATCGGTTATGCCCTGATCGTTATTATCGGCTTCGGCACCATCGCCCTGGTGGCCAGCAATCCCGATTATCACGATGCATCAGGTGGCATATTAGGCGGCGTTAATATGGTTGCGATTCACCTCGCACACAACGTTGGCGGGAATGTTTTCCTGGGATTCATGTGTGCAGTGTCGTTCTCGACGATATTAGCGGTAGTGGCAGGGCTTACCCTTGCAGGCTCGTCTGCTGTTTCACATGACCTTTACGCACACGCCTTTCGCCGAGGCAACGCCAGCGACCGTGAAGAAATGCGCGTCTCTCGTGTTACAACCATCGTGTTGGGTGTGTTGTCGATTCTATTGGCCATTGCTTTTGAAAAACAGAACATCGCATTTATTGTGAGCTTAACGTTCTCCATTGCCGCGAGTTCCAATTTCCCCGTGCTGTTGTTGTCGATTTACTGGAAGGGGCTGACGACACGTGGCGCCGTAATTGGCGGATCGTTGGGACTGGTATCAGCTATTATGCTATGCATTCTTAGCCCGACCGTTTGGGTCAAGATCCTGCATAATCCGCAAGCCTGGTTCCCATACGAATATCCGGCCTTGTTTTCCATGACCGTGGCATTTGTCGGTATCTTTTGGTTCTCTGTTACTGATCGCTCGGTCAGCGCCATCGATGAGCGAAATCGGTTCCAGAATCAATTGGTCGATTCTGAATTGGGTACGCCGGCTACATGGAACGCGCAGCTGAAAGCTGATTGATTCAGATAGGAATACCTTACTTAAGCGACGTGATCAATTCGCTGCACGAAAGTGCAGCGCTACTCGTTATTCTAATTTTGTGAAAATGGCTCTACTGTGCTTTTCGCACGCGCTTGGGTCTTTGGTATTCTTGCGCCTGGAAAGTCGCTTAAAAGTGTGGACAAAAATAATAAACTCTACTTTGGTGCGAAAACAATGAAATGTACTTTGCCTGTTACAGTCGCCCTATGTGTATTGGCGCAGCAAGCCCATGCGGCAGGTTTCATCGATGACAGTAAGGCGGCGCTTAAACTGCGTAACTTCTATATCAATAGCGATTACCGAGATTCAGCGACACCCGCTCAGAAGGCCGCCAACCAGAGTTATCAAGCGGAGTGGGGACAAGCCTTTCAGCTCGAATTCATATCGGGTTACACCCCAGGCCCAGTAGGTTTCGGTGTTGATGCGCTAGGCATGTTGGGTGTCAGGCTGGATTCAAGCGCTGGCAAGCATGGGAATCCAACGGGGACAAACTACGGCGGCATAGTGTTTCCAAGCGACGGCGACCATGCGGTTGACGATGTCTCCAACCTGGGGTTGACCGGTAAGGTAAAAATATCCAAAACCGAGCTGAAGCTTGGAACCTTGGTCCCGAAACTGCCGGTGATCTTCAGTAATGATGGACGACTATTGCCGCAAACCTGGCAAGGCACCCAGGTAACTTCGGCCGACATTAAGGATCTGACGTTGGTCGGGGGCCAAATTGATGAGGTGAAGGGGCGTAACTCCAGCAACAATGAAAATATGTCAATTGCGGGTGCGAACAATGCGATCTCGGGTCGCTTCAGTAATAAGTTCATCTATGCCGGTGGCGATTACAAGCTGACTAAAGATCTAACCTTGCAATACTATTACGGCAACCTGAAAGATTTTTATAAGCAAAATTTCTTGGGTCTCATTCACAACTGGGCAATCGGTCCAGGGGTACTGACCAGTGATGTTCGATACTTCAATAGCAAAAATGACGGTGCAAACGGTCATGACCCTGCGTATTTCACGGCAGGCTACTACGGAGGTAATACATTAAAGGGGGAGGTCGACAATAATCTGTTCAGTGGATTGTTTACCTACGCCGTTGCGGGCCACACCTTTGGTGCAGGTTATGAAGTCAGCAATGGTAAAAGTGACTTCCCGTATTTAAATCAGGGTGATGGCCCAACCACCTATACCATTACGGAGATGCAGGTTCAGAAATTCGTTCGTGCTGGCGAAAAATCATGGCAAGCTCGTTACTCTTTTGACTTCGCAAAAGTGGGCTTGCCAGGTGCGACGGCGGGTGTTGTATATGTCAAAGGTGATGATATCAACACTATTGCTTCCAGCAATTCCAGCGAATGGGAACGAGATATTACATTGGCCTATGTCGTTCAATCGGGCCCGTTAAAAGGCTTTGGCGTAATGTGGAAAAATGCAATGGTGCGGAACAATATCCCTAATGCCCGTCAACAAGACGAGAATCGCGTGATTATCAATTACCAATTGGCGTTGTTTTAGTTTTTCAATCGAGACCGCGTCAGAACATATAGCCAAGTATCAAAAAATGTATCCGGTGGTCCGGTCGTGTGTGACTGGCCGCTGTAACTGACAGGTAACACTTTTACGAGTGTTGCGTGTACATGTCGTTCTCTTCCAACGGCATGTTTTTGTAGAAGAGTAACATTTCCCTTGGTTGGGGTAGGGCGGTGCAAGTGATCCTTCACCGCCTTTTTTTATTCCTTCACGCTGATAGCCCGTTGAATCGACGCAGCAATTGCGTCAGTTGTCCCAGATCCTCATCGTTCCAGCCGTCGATACGCTGCCGAAAGACGTCGCCCTTGTGAACAATGGCGTGGCGGATTCTGGTCCGGCCTTGATGGCTCAAATTCAAAAGGGTGCCTCGACCATCCGATGGATCCGGATGCGCCTCCACCAGTCCCAGGTGGATGAGCCTTGCCGTCAACCTGCTCGTCGCGCTCCGGTCCATAGCCACGGCATCGGCGACACCGCTGACCTTCGCCGGCCCGAACGCGTGTAGCCAGTGCGCGATATGGAATGCCGCCGGTGGCAACTCTGGATGAAATTCGGCTGATGTCGCAACCGTCAGTGCACGTGAGGCACTCAGCAACGCACTGAGCTGTTCACCCAGCGCCAGAACCTGGCGCTCCCGATCGTGGACGGTCTGAGTGAGCGGTTTGTTTTTCGGTGTTTCCATTCTCGTCTGTTCCCGTTTCTTTCAACCAAAGCCTGCCGGCTGTTCGTTTATGGACAAATGCATATTTGCGATTATAGTGGACATTAATCCATTAAATGTCCTGTCCGATAGTGAAAACACCACAATGAATATCAACACCACCATTGTCCTTACAGGAGCTACCAGCGGAATTGGTCAGCTTGCTGCCATCGAGTTGGCCAGGCGAGGTGCCCACCTCGTTCTGCCTGCGCGTGACAAGGCAAAGGCTGCTGCAACCTGTAAGCGCATTCATGCGGCTGCACCTGATGCGCGTGTCGACGTTCATCACGCGGATTTCAGCAGCCTCGATTCCGTTGCGGCACTTGGTTTCGAACTCGCTTCGCAATACGAGCGTATTGATGTGTTGATCAACAACGCAGGCCTTCACGCATTTGAGCAGCGTGTCACCGTTGATGGCCACGCCGAGATGCTTGCGGTGAACTACCTCGCTCCATGGCTGCTGACAAATATCCTGCGAAACACGCTGGCTGGTTCGGCTCCCTCGCGGATTATCACTGTCGCTTCAGAGGCGTCGAGACGCAGCGGTGGGCTGGATCTGGAACGAGATTTCTTCGACACCGCGCCATTCACGCGCCTTGGCTCTTCGAAGCGTTATTCGAAAACCAAGCTGATGGACATCATGTTTTCGCAGGAGCTGGCGCGTCAGCTTCAAGACACCGGCGTTGCGGTGCATTGTCTGGACCCAGGCTTCAACGTTACGGGGCTTGGCCGCGAACTGGGATTCTCTACGTTGCTGGCTAAGGCTCTCAATTGGTTGCGCATCGGTGATCCGCGGCGCGGTGCGGACATCATCGTCCGCTTGGCTACCGATTCAGATATCTCTCCGGCATCGGGTGGCTACTTCTCGGTGAAGGACGCGAAATCGATACAGCCTACGCCTCCAGCGGATAACGCAGCCGCCTGCCAGGACCTTTGGGCGGCGACGTCAGCCCTGCTCGCCAAACATTACAGGGTATAACGTCGACACCGCCCGGATCGATCATGCCCCCAGCGCATCCTGCCAGCCACGTCGTGCCAGGGGCAGATCGAGCAGGCGTTTGCCGGTGGCATTGTTGATGGCATTGCCCAGTGCCGCGGCCATGGGGCCCTGGACGATTTCCGCAGCTCCGAGAAATGGCTGATCCGGCTGATCAATCATGTGGACCTCGACCTGTTGCGGAAAATCCGGAAAACGCATGATCGGATAGCCGCTCCAGTCGAAGCTGTGCATGCCGCTCGCGTCATAGAGGATTCGTTCATAGAGCGTCCAGCTCGCGGACTGCACGATGCCACCCTGGATCTGATTGAGCAGCCCGTCGGGGCTGACAATTTGCCCCACGTCGACGGCGGCGACTACGCGATCAATCATTACCTGCCCGGTCTGGCGCTGCACATGTAACTGCACGGCGATCGCACAGTAACCCATGATGTTTTTGTAGCGGGCAAAGGCGAAGCCGATTCCGCTGCCGGATCCCGTTGCTTTTTGCGGCCAGCGGAACTCCGCGGCCACACGCTCCACCACCGCCCGCGCTCGCGGATCGCTCAAGTGATTCAGGCGAAATTGCACCGGGTCGATGGTGGCCCTGGCCGCCAACTCATCGACGGTGCTCTCGATGGCGAACACGTTGATATGGGCTCCGAGCGAACGCATGGCCGAGGTCCTGAATGGCATAGTCAGTACAAAGTTCAGATCCACCTTCAGGTTGGGTATCTCATACAACGGAACGGCATTCCGGTCGCCGTCACCTTCGGGTTGAGCAATCGGGACTGAAGGTGCGGGGGTGAAGGGGTTGGCCAACAGCCACGCCGGTAACAGGCGCCCGGCATTGACAATACGTTCGTTGTGCGGGGTACTCCAGAGTTCGTATTTCCAGTCACGAAGATGCCCGCTGTCGTCCAGTCCCGCCTCCACTTCCGCAAGCATGGCCGAGCTGTAGGGCTCCCAGAGATTTTCCTGTTCGCGCATCCATTGCACCCGTATTGGCTTGCCGGGAATGGCCATGGCGATCAGCGCGGCGTCGGCGGCGGCGTCATCGGCACCATTGTGGCCATAGCAACCGGATCCTTCAGCGTGGATGCAACGCACCTGAACCACCGGCAGGCCGACCATCTCGGCGATGCCCTTGCGCAGAGGGTAGACACCTTGGGTATGGGTCCAGACGGTCAGTGTCCCGTCCTTGAACCAGGCCACTGCGCAGGAGGGCCCGATGGAGCCGTGCATCAGGTATTGTTTGGTCACTCGAGCCTTATAGGCGCGCGGCACTGGTTGCGGCAGGTCACCCTTGGCACTCACCGGGTAGCGCCGCGCCGGCAATTCGGTGAGGAGTTGATGAATGTGTGTCGAGTCAGGCAGCGGATTCCCCTCTGTCCAGCGGGACTTGGCGTAGCCCTCGCGCATCGCTTTGATCGCTAGCCATTCATCGGTGGCGACCACGGCGAGGTAGCTGCCATTTCGGACCAGTCTAACCTCGCCAGGAAGTTTCCTGAGGGCGGCCTCGTCAATCTCCAGAAGCTGACTGCCCCGCCGGGGCGGGCGTATCACCCGGGCGTGCAGCATATCGGGCAGGCGCATGTCCTGCACATAAGCTGCACCGCCGCTGACTTTGGCCGGGATGTCCAGCCGAGGCAACGATTTGCCGATCAGGGTGAAGCTGCTAGCTGGCTTAAAGGGCGAGTTGGCCGACGCAAAGCGATGCAGTTGAACCCCCACCACTGCCTGCGCGTAGGTCATGCTGCGGCCTTGTGCATCGTAGATCAGCGCATCCCGCGTGGTCAGGCTATCGATGCTGCGCTGCCATTGCCGGGCTGCGGACTCAAGTAACAACTGACGCACCTGGGCCGCGGCGTTGAACAGCGCAGTACCGCTGTCGACGATTGTATGGCTGCCGGCGGTGTAACCCTCATTGGGTGTCAGCGCGGTGTCGGCAGTGAGAAAACGGATGAGCCCGGGTGGCACTTCAAGGCGTTCTGCTGCGATCTGCAGGAGCGCAGTTTTGATACCAGTGCCCAGCTCCACTTTGCCGGTGTAGACGGTGATGCCATCTTTCGCATCGATACGGATCCAGGCGTCCAGATAGGGCGTGGCCCGCAGGCTGCCGGGCAGACCAGGCGCGAGGATGGCCGTCCCCAGGGTGTCCACTTCAGTGTCGGCGAAGGCGCGGGGAATGCCCGGAAGCATCGCGAACCCCATCACCAATGCCCCGTTTATCACGAAGGCGCGGCGGCTCAGATTGACGTTTTGCGTGGGGGTTTTCATACCTTGCCTCCCTGCGCGACAACCGACTTGATCGCGGCGAGAATCCGTACATGGGTGCCGCAGCGGCACAAGTTGGGCGCCATGTGGCGACGGATCGTTTCATCGTCCGGATGCGGGTTGGCCTCCAACAGGGCCTGTGCCCGTACGATCATCCCCGCGATGCAATAACCACACTGGGCCGCTTGTTCATCGATAAAGGCTTTCTGCAACGGACCCGGTTGGTCGACGCTGCCCAGGCTCTCGACGGTGCGCACCGATTTGCCCGCCAGCGCGCCGCACGGCGTCAGGCAGGAAAACACCGGTTTGTCGTTCACTAACACAGTGCAGGCGCCGCACTGACCCAGGCCGCAGCCGTATTTGGCGCCATTGAGCCCCACTTGGTTGCGCAAGGCATACAGCAGGGGCATGTCGCCCGCGATGTCCAGTTCGTGAGTCTTGCCGTTGATGTCGAGTGTGATCACGGTTGTTGCTCCTGTGCCCGAATGCTTTTGATGGTCTCGTCGAGGTCCGTCCAGGGGCGGTTCGCACAGCTTTCGTTGCGCAAGAACTCGGCAAGTGCAGCCACATGACTGTCGTCCAGGCTATGGTCGAAGGCAGGCATATAGTGGCTGGAAGCGGCACTGGACATCGGGATGCCCTGCAGGATGGTCTGGATCAAATTGCGTGGCGAGTCCGCCGTCACCGCCGAGGTGTTTGCCAGTGCAGGCCGCGATTCATTGACGCGCATCGGTGCTGCGCTGCCGTGGCAACTCGCGCAGGCCCCGTCGAACAACGAGGCACCCAGAAGCGCCCTGGCGCTGGGCTTGACCCCAGAGGTGCAGGGCGGCGACGGTGCATCCGATGACGTTTTCTTGAGGTCAAGAATGTATTGCGCGATGGCATGGGCGTCTTCAGCCGGCAATTGCGCGATGCTCAGGCTGACCGGCAACATCGGGCCCGCCGCTGCGCCATGTCCTTCGGCAACCTCGCCCGTCAGATAGGCGACCAACTGGTCTTCATTCCAGGGATGTTGTGCCTCGGTCATTCCGCGCAGGGCAGGTGCTGTCCAGCCGTCGACGACGCCTCCGTTGAACAGTTCGCTGCCTTTTTCCCCGCCAATCAGATTCAGGGGCGAATGGCAGGATGAACAGTGTCCCGCGCCCTCGACCAGATAACGTCCGCGGTTCCATTGTGCAGATCGGTTGGGAAGTGGTTCCAGCGGATCCCCATGCAGGAACAGCAAGTTCCAGAAAGACACCAGCGGGCGGAAGTTCATAGGGAAGACCATATGATTGTCGGGAGCGGTGTATTTGACCGGGTCCACGCTCATCAAGAAGGCATAGGCGTCGGCGATATCGGCATCGCTCATCTTCCGGTAGTGCACGTAGGGGAAGGCCGGGTAGAGAAAGTGTCCGTCACGCGCGATGCCTTCACGCATGGCTCGTTCAAAGGCGTCCGGCGACCACTGACCGATGCCAGTTTGCGGATCCGGGGTGATGTTGGTGGTGAAGAGGGTTCCGAAGGGCGTTACCAGCGGCAAACCGCCGGCCATGTAAGCGCCCCCTGGCCGTGTATGACAGACCGCACAGTCGCCCGCTTCGACGACGCGGCGGCCTCTTTCCTGCGTCTCGCGATCAGAATCGAAGCGTTGGCTGACAGTGGCAATTTCCGGCCTCCACATCATCCAGAACGCAAACCCTAACCCCACGACGCCGATTGCCAGAACGGCACCGATGATCGTCTTGCGCTTCATCGCCTTACCTCTCAGCTGAATTAACGACAGATTTTTCAATCCGCCGCGTGCGCTTGGCGTACGGCGATTTTCCATGTCGAGAGCTTAGATAGGGCGCTTGCAATGGAGTACCCCATTAGGGCGCAACGCTACATTGCGTAAGTCGCAACGCCAGTTGCCCTCAGCCCAGGAATCGCTCCATCGTTGCGTTTTACGAAAAGCAACGTTGTTCAGCGGGTGGATTCTCTGGCAGGGCCCGCGGATCTACCTTGGGACGGTGAAACATACAACCACGGAGACCGTCATGAGTTTGCACTCATCCAAAATTCAGGTGACTTACGATTTCATCTGCCCATGGTGCTGGATCGGTGAGGAAAATCTTGAACGCGCGCTGGCCGCTTCGGGTTTTTCAACGGCCCGCCCCATTAGTTTCCTTCCTTATCAGTTAAATCCGGACATGCCTGTTCGAGGCATGGATCGCAAAACCTATCGCTCTGGCAAGTTCGGCAGTTGGGCGCGTAGCCAGGCCATGGACGCACAGGTCACCCACGCCGGTAAGGCCGTCGGCCTTGAGTTCGATTATGAGCGAGTTGAAAAAACGCCCAACACCCTGGCCGCGCATCGGTTGGTATGGCGCGAGCAACAGGTGGGTCGAGACGCTTCCTTGCTAGTCAAGGCCATTTTCAGGGCGTACTTCGGCGAAGGGCGGGATATCGGCGACCTCAGTGTGTTGGCCGACATCGCTGCCGAAACCGGGCTGGACCGAGAGGTCATTGTCGACTTTCTCAAGGCCGATGAAGGCACGGCCGAAGTTTTGAAACTCGAAGCCCAAACCAAGGCCTCCGGTGTGCGCTCGGTACCGAGTATTCAAATCGCAGATGACGTAATCAGTGGCGCGCAGCCCATCGAAATAATGATCCAGATACTGAAACGAAGCCAAGCCGCATAGGCGTTTTTCAATCCCAATCCATTCAGGAAATCATCATGACTCATCATTTGTTCAGCCCTGTCAAACTCGGCCAATTCACCCTGGATCACCGTGTCGCCATGGCGCCTCTGACTCGTTCGCGCGCGGGGCAACCTGGCAACGTACCGACATCGATGAACGTCGAGTACTACCGTCAACGTGCCAGTGCCGCACTGATCATTACCGAGGCTACGCAGATTTCGCAGCAGGGCCAGGGTTACGCCTGGACGCCTGGCATCCATAGCGACGAGCAGATTCAGGGCTGGAAGGCCGTCAGCGATGCGGTGCACGCAGAAGGCGGGCGCATTTTCCTGCAGCTCTGGCATGTGGGACGAGTGTCGCACCCAGTGTTCCAGCCCAATGGCGGTTTGCCGGTGGCGCCGACCGCGCAGCCGGTGCCCGGCAAGACCTTCATCCTGAATGAACAAGGCGAGGGCGTATGGGGTGACGTGCCTGTCCCTCAGGAGCTGGACATTCCAGGGATCGAAGCGATCGTTGTCGACTTCCGCAAGGCCGCTCGCAACGCGATTCTGGCCGGTATGGATGGAGTGGAAATTCACGCGGGCAATGGTTACCTGCTCGACCAATTCATCAATAGCGACAGCAATAAGCGCAGTGATCGCTACGGCGGAAGTATCGAAAACCGTGCGCGGTTACTGCTTGAAGTCGTGGAAGCCGTGACTGCGGAAGTAGGTGCCGAGCGCGTTGCTGTTCGTCTGACACCGATGGGACGTTTCATGGGGATGGGCGATGACACCCCGGAGCAAACCTTTGGCTACATTGCATCCCGGCTCAATCAATGGAATCTCGCTTACCTGCACCTGGTAGAACCGATGATGGTCGGCACAGTACTCGATGAAAGTAACGATCCACGCTGGGACGCGATCATCAAGCAACTGCGTACCGACTTCCACGGTGTCCTGATGCTGGCGGGTGGTTATTCCGGCGAAACGGCCGAGCAGGCCCTTGCGCAGGGCCGTGCAGACCTGATTGCGTTTGGTCGCCCGTTCATTGCCAACCCCGACTTGCCGGCTCGCTTGCGTGGTCGCAACGAACTCAACGTGGCGGACGGCAACAGCTTTTTTGGCGGCGACGCCAAGGGGTACATCGACTATCCGGTGTTGGCATAACGCAGCTGTAAAACAGAGCTCGGGGAATCACGCTGCAACGAGGAGAAAGGTAATGAAGAGTTCAGACGTTCCGAAGGCCTTGGTCATCGGTGGTTCCCTGGGAGGACTGTTCGCCGCCACAGCGTTACGCGCGATTGGCTGGCACGTCGATATTTTCGAGCGGTCCCCCGCGGCGATGGACAGCCGTGGCGGGGGCATCGTTCTGCAAGCGGAGGTCCTGCACCATTTCCGCTATGCGGGCATTCATCCGGCAGGTGCGCTCGGCGTCCGCTCCCATGATCGTCTCTATCTGGATCGAGCCGGTGGCGTCGTGCATAAAGAGCCGATGCCGCAAACTCAGACGTCCTGGAATACGCTGTACAGCTCATTATTTTCTGCATTTCCTGCTGAGCATTATCACCGTGGCAAGACGTTGGTAGATTTGACCCAGAATGAGCACAGGGTGACTGCGACTTTTACAGATGGCAGCAGTGCAGAGGGTGACTTGCTGATTGGTGCTGATGGCGCGGGTTCAACCGTGCGAAGCGTGGTGTTGCCTGGGGCGGCACCTACCTATTCGGGTTATGTGGTGTGGCGTGGGCTTGTCGATGAAGATCAACTTCCGGACTTCGCCAAAACGCAGCTTTATGAGGACTTTGTTTTTCAACAGGACCCTGAATCGCTGATGCTGGAATACATGGTGCCGGGTGTGAATGGCTCTGTTAATCCTGGGGAGCGTCGGTTCAATTGGCTGTGGTATTTGAAAGCTGCGCAAGGTGCGCAGCTGGACGCTGTGCTCACTGACAGCAATGGCCTTCGGCGTAATCACTCCATTCCGCCCGGGGCCTTGGCCACTGAGCAGAATGCTTACATACGGGAAATGGGTGAGCGCCAGACGAACCCGGCTTTTCGAGAAGTGATTCGCCAGACCAAGGATATCTTTGTGCAAGCGATCCTTGATCTCAAAGTCCCGCAAATGGTGTTTGGCCGTGTGCTGTTGACTGGCGACGCGGCTTTTGTGCCGCGCCCTCATACCGCCGGAAGTACGGCAAAGGCAGCCCGGAATGCACTGTCTCTGGCTCAGTCAATCGACGCCGTCGGCGACATTGATAAAGCCCTGCTAGCCTGGCAGAAGCAACAACTGTCTGAAGGCAAGCGCATGGCAGATTGGGGTGTGAGTATGGGCAATCGGATTATGGGGATTGCTCAAGCCTGATTCGGCGGCTGACACCGGATTCATTGGCGGGATGAAAGAGGGGTGTAACCGAGGAATGAGTGCAGTTTTTCAATACTGAATAAAAAGAGGAGATTAGCTTTAGATCGAAGCTATCTCCTCTTTTTTGCATCCGTATCTTTTGACGCATTAACCATTCTGGCAGTCGCCACCCAGTATCTTGTATTGCAGGTCGTGCGTCGTGCCCTTGTGATCCACATACACCATGTGCGCGTCCACTGGACCGCAGGCGTTCCGAGTGTCTTCGACCGTAGTGATGTCGATGACCTTGGCGATATCCAGGTGTTCGGAATAACTGTACTGCTCAGGTTCAGGGGGCGAGGCAGTATTGTTGACGCCGTCATGGGCCGAAGCGTAAACGCTAAACATCATGAGTGAGGCGAGCATTGCATATTTCATCAGGGTGTCTTCCAGTAAGAGTCAGAGAGGAAACAAGATCTCTCGGTTGCTTCTGGCGCTGATTGTGAGACTAAAAAGTGCTTTAAAAAAATCTTCAGTTTGGATACTTGGCATCATCGGAATTGATGTGGCGCGGGTTGACTCATGGGTGCGTAACCCTGATGGATTGAACAATCACTTAATAGTGAAAAAGTGTTCTCTATCGGGTTGTTGCAGGCGATCTATTGGATGGCTGACACTTTGCT
Source organism: Pseudomonas sp. AC169 (assembly GCF_979258515.1). Classification (NCBI taxonomy): domain Bacteria; kingdom Pseudomonadati; phylum Pseudomonadota; class Gammaproteobacteria; order Pseudomonadales; family Pseudomonadaceae; genus Pseudomonas; species Pseudomonas sp. AC169. Next base: position 5,817,567 of record NZ_OZ409866.1, read on the forward strand.
TCGAGCTTTTTTCAGATCTTTGTTCAACTGGATACGCATGGCACTAATGAACTGTCTGGCGTTATCGGGCAAAGGTTTACCGGGGCGAAAGATAAGAATGCTGGAAAAGCGCACGTCGATGCTGAAAGGCTTTACAACCAATCCCCGGTCAAGAAAATCACACACCGTAATCGGCGCTACCACGCCTACGCCCTGTCCGAGCAAGGCCAGTTCACAGATGGTGTGTGCGTAAGGGGTCTCGATGCGTACTTTTAACGTTACCCCTGCCGCCGCCATTGACTCCTCAAGCCGATGTCTGCTGCTGTCTTCGGGGTTGAGGGCAATAAAGTCGACATCAGCCAGATCGGCGGGATGGATGATTTTTCGCTTGGCCAGCGGGTGGGAGGCATGCATCACTACGTAGCCCATGGTGTCGACAAAAGGCGAATGCTCTAGCCCCGCGACAGGCATCTCATCGGCCATCAGGCCAAAGTCACATTGGCCGGCGGCCACTTCCTGATGCACTTCGCGGGAGCTGAGGATTTTCAGCGAAACCTGGATATCTTTTTTACCGGGCTCGAAAGCCGCCAATGCGCGGGGTACAAATGAATTGCCCAGGGCCGGGTGGGCGGCCACTACCAGGCGCCCGATACCGTACTGGCGCAGGCTTTTGATACGGTGTTCGATCGCCTCGAAGCCCATGTAGAACTTGTCGACATCCACCATCAGTGCCGTGGCTTCCTGGGTTGGCACCAGGCGCCCACGGGCACGAACGAACAATTGCAGGCCCGAACTGTCCTCCAGTTTACGGATGGCCTGACTGACCGCCGGCTGGGAAATACCCAGCATGTTGGCAGCCTTGATGGTGCTACCGGCGTTCACCACCGCGCGAAAAATCTCGATCTCACGAAAGCCCATGTCAGTTCTATTACCCTATAAGTTCAGCTTATAGGGTAAATAGTTTTCAGTGTTGTTGCCAGTTGCTTTCGAGAACAGACTCGGTTCACACAACAACACAGGGTTTTTCCATCATGAGCTTTAAAGATCACGCCGATAATCCGTTTGCCAGCTTGTCACCTGCCGTGTGGCGGGCGTCCACCGTGGTATTTGATTCGTTCGAAGATTTCGCTGCACGCAAGAAGCGCCAACCCGACGGCTACAGCTACGGGGTGACGGGAACACCGACGGCTCGCGGCTTGGAGCGGCGAATTGCCGACCTCGAACATGCGAGGCATTGCGTGCTGACGCCTTCTGGTCAAGCTGCCTTGATGGCCGTAGTCATGGGATTTGTGCGGGCCGGCGATCACCTACTGGTGTCGGATTCCGCCTATGGCGGCTTGAAGGCATTCGCCAGCTACTGGCTGGCCGAATTGGGCATCGAGGTTGAGTATTACCCGCCCACGGTGGATGGAGGAATCGAGGCGCTGATCAAGCCCAATACCAAGATGATCTGCATCGAGGCCCCGGGCACCATCACCATGGAGATGCAAGACGTCGATGCCATCGTGGCCGTTGCCAAGCGTCATGGCGTGCTGACCATGATGGATAACACCTGGGCCAGTCCTTTGTATTTCCGTCCCTTGGAGCATGGTGTGGATTTTGCCGTGGAAGCGGCGACCAAACTCTTTGGCGGGCATTCCGACCTGTTGATGGGCAGCATCTGCATGAATGACTTCAGCCACTATGAAATCCTGCGGGAAACCCAGAGTGTGTTGGGCCTGGCGGTCAGTCCGGAAGACTGCTTCCTGGTAATGCGCGGTCTGGATACTTTCCCGCTACGGATGCATGAGCAAAGCCGCAGCACGCTGAAAATCGCGTGCTGGCTGGAGAGTCATCCGCTGGTTACCAATGTCCTGTTCCCGGCCCTGGAAAGTCACCCCGGCCATCGAGTCTGGAAGGAGCAATTTGAAGGAAGCGGATGCTTGTTTTCCTTCATCCTGAAACCAGCTCCAGAAGAAGCCTTCAGCAAGTTTTTCAACGCCCTTGAGCACTTTCCCATCGGCGCCAGTTGGGGGGGCACCCATAGCCTTGTTGCCTATTACCCCGCCAACCAGCAGAAGGCTCGCAAGTTTGCCCTGACCGATCAGCCGATCATTCGCATTTCCATTGGCCTGGAAGATCCCGATGTGCTCATCGCGGACCTGGAAAAAGCACTGCGTCAATATCGTTCGTTCACCGAGGCCTGACCACCGATCCGGGTCGGCGAAACACCAGAATTCGCCACTCTTTGCACAATTGAACAGCTGCCACCTTAAGGTCCTCACATCGAGCCGGCCTGAAGAAAGGATGGAAAAAATGACAACAAAGATCAGCGTTCTGAACACGTGTTGCAAAAATACCGAAGTCAACGCAGAGCTTATCAAGGCCAAGGAAAGGCACGGGTTTGTCGCAGCAGAGGAGCCGTGACATGTTCGAATTATTGATTCGTTCATGGCCACTGCTCAAGACCGCCATATGGGTCACTGTGTGGCTGGGGCTGGGAGCGTTTGTCTTTGGTTCGATCCTCGGCATGTTGATCGCACTGATGAGAAACTCTACTTACCGGCTGCTGAGATTCGCGGCTTTCATGTATGTGTCGGTTTTCCGTGGTACTCCATTATTAGTGCAGCTGCTTCTAATTTATTTCGGATTGCCTAATTACGGTATCGAGCTGGGCCCTATAACGTCGTCGTTGATTGCTCTAAGTCTGTTTTCCGCTGCTTATCTGAGCGAGAACTTTCGCTCGGGTATCAATGCAGTTGACGTGGGGCAATGGGAAGCATCGTTTGCGATGGGCATGGGGTATTGGAAGTGCCTGCAAAGAGTCATCCTGCCCCAGGCCATGCGTGTCGCGTTACCGTCTGTGGGCGGGCAACTGGTGGCGTTGATCAAGGACACTTCCCTGGCGTCGATTATTACCGTGGTGGAAATGACCAGTGTTGCTCAGCAAATGGGGGCCGCGACTTTCCGTTACATGGAGATGTTCCTGATAGTCGGGTTTATCTATTGGTCGATCAACCAATGCCTGACGCTGGTTCAAACCTATATCGAAGGTCGCTTGTCGAGGCGTATGTCATGAGTGAATTGAAAATCAATGTTCAGGGCTTGTCCAAGTCGTATGGAAACTTGCTCATCCTGAATAACATCGATCTGCAAATACGCTGCGGTGAAGTGGTGGTCATCCTTGGCCCTTCGGGTTCCGGGAAAACGACGTTGCTGCGCTCGCTCAACTTCCTCGCACAGGCGGACAGTGGGGCATTGGAGGTCTGCGGGCATCGGGTCACCCTCAGACCAGGCCGTGCGCTAAGCCCTGACGATCAGGCGCAAATCGCGGCACTGCGGCGCAAAACTGCGATGGTATTCCAGTCATTCAACCTGTTTCCGCATTTGACCGCTTTGGAGAACGTGATCGAAGGCCTGGTCAGCGTCAAGCATGTGCCCAGGCGTGTGGCGATGATTCGTGGGCGAGAGTTACTGGCGCAGGTGGGCCTGGCCGACAAGGCCATGTTTTATCCCGCGAGGTTGTCGGGCGGGCAAAAACAGCGGGTGGCCATCGCCCGGGGATTGTCGATGACACCGGAAGTGATTCTGTTCGATGAACCGACTTCGGCGCTGGACCCTGAGTTACGCGATGAAGTGCTCACCGTGATGCGGGACCTGGCGAACGCCGGGATGACCATGGTGATCGTCACCCATGAAATGAGCTTCGCCCGGCAGGCGGCTGATCGGGTGATTTTTATGGAGAACGGGCTGATTTTGCACGACACCTCTCCCGGGGAGTTCTTTGGTTCCACGAGCAATGAACGTATCCAGCAATTTATTCGAATGGGGCATGCAGATCATGAATACAGCAATGTTTAAACGTTACTTTCAGGGTTTGGTTTGTGGGTTGGCGCTTATTTCTTGTTCATGGGTACACGCCTCCGAAGATGACTCGTTATCTCGTCTGGTTAAATCCGGGACCGTTCGCGTTGCTAATACCCAGACCAGTCCGCCCTTGAGTTTCATTAACGCTGACAATAAACCGGATGGCTATGACATCGCTGTGGCCCGGGAAATTTTCAAACGCCTCGGCGTGCCGAACGTCGAATTTGTCGCGGATAAGTTTTCAAGCTTTGTTCAAAGCATTCAGACCCGAAAGTATGACGTGGTCATCAACGGCATGACCAAAACCCCGGATCGGGCGGCCGTGGTGGACTTCACATCGCCCTACGGTGTTGAAGAGTTTCGTATCTGGGTGAATGCAAAGAATGTCGACATACAGGATGTCGCCAGTTTAAAGGGCAAAAAAGTGGGGGCGAGCCTGGGCACAAGTAATGAGTTATGGGAGCGGCAGAATCTGAAGGAGTCAGAAATACTGACGTATGACGCCGGCGGTCTGCTCTACAACGATCTGGCTCTTGGGCGGCTTGACGCCATTATCGAATCCTATTTCGCCGGCAAGAAAATGCAGGAAGTGAACCGCTTGCCTATCAAGCTGGCGGGTGAGCCAGTGGCTTATTCATTAGGAGCTGCGGTTGTACCGAAAGGAGCGGATGCACTCAGGCTGGCAATGAACGAGGCCATCGCAGGCATGATCGCGGATGGAACGATCGCACGTCTGGCGAAGCAATACCTGGGTGATGATTATGACGTGGTGGGGGATCTGGCGCGGTCGGAATACAAATGGTGAGCCCAAGTTATCTCGTGAGTCTTCATTTATCCTGGAGTAAGCAATGAGTACCGCCAACCCGATCAAAAGCGATATCAACTTCGATGCCCCAGGCAAACAGGTTGGATACCTGCGTCTTCCTCATTCCGTGAACCGCTCTGCCTATGGCTGGATTCCAATCCCCGTTGCATCCATCCGCAACGGCACAGGGCCGACTTTCCTGATAACGGCCGGCAGCCATGGCGATGAATATGAAGGTCAGATTATCGTCGCCCGTCTGATCCGAGAGCTGCAAGCGTCGATGATTCAAGGCCAAGTCATTTTGTTGCCGATGACCAACTTCCCGGCAGCGGAGGCGGGGACTCGCACTTCGCCGCTGGACGATGGCAATCTTAATCGTCTGTATCCGGGCAATCCCGCGGGCACGCCGACACAGGTCATCGCCCACTACATCGAGTCGGTGCTGCTGGCCCGGGCCGAGTACATGGTTGATTTGCATTCCGGCGGCACCTCGTTGGTCTATGAAGGGGCCAATATGATGGGGCTGGAACCGCGGGATGCCGAGGAGGAGGTGCGAGTCAGTGGGTTGCTTAGGGCGTTCGGGTTGCCCAAGGCATTTCTGTACCAGCCCAACCCTGTCAACGTGACCGCCGCCGCTCGCCGCCAAGGCGCCATTTGCTTTCTGACCGAGTTGGGTGGTGGCGGCCAGGTGAGTTCACGGTTGGTGGACTTGGCTCGGCAGGGGCTGCTAAACCTGCTGGCACATGTCGGGATCCTGAGCGGAGAGCTGGTTCCGGCATCGGCGCCGGCCGTTCCTCGAATGATGCGGATCGACAGGGGCGCTCACTACGTCTATGCGCTCAACGCCGGGGTGTGGGAACCTCTGGTGGAACTGGGCGATCACGTCGAAGCCGGGCAGGCTGCGGCGTTGATCCATTTTCCTGACGAGCCTCTGCGTGAGCCCGTGACGGTCGACTTTGTCGGGAGTGGCGAAGTGATTTGCAAGCGTGCCCTGGCCCAGGTCCGTGTTGGCGATTGTTTACTGGAGTTGGCGGAGGCTCGGACTGGGATCACTGTCTGAACCCACCTTAAGCATTTTTCTTGAAGTACCGGGTTGCGCTGATCATTGAGCGATTGATGATGAGCGCAATTTGCGTCCTCGTTTAGCCTTATCACTATTCCTTGTTGGTCATCCCATTCTTAAATGACAGGCAAAAAAAGGCCGGTCAGACCGGCCAAAGGGAAATCGAGAGTTTCACTAACGCTATACGGGGAGTTTCAGGATTCTGGCCGCGTTGGCGCCGAGTACTGCCGCTTTCTCGCGCGGACCCAAGCCCACGCTTTCAACAAAACGCACCGGCTGTTCATAGCCCATGTCGAAGCAATAGTCGCTGCCCAAGACCAGATGGTCGATACCGACGTTGGCGATCAAATAATCCAGCACCGGCCCGGAGTGCGACACGGTGTCGTAGCTGAATCGCGTCAAATAGCTGCTCGGCTTTTGGGCCAGGCGTCGTGTCTCAGGGCGTGAGGTCCACCCGGCATCGAGACGTCCCACGAGTATTGGCAAAGCCCCACCGGCGTGGGGCAATGACACATGCAGTAGAGGATATTGATCCAATACTCCGCCGAAGATCAGGTGTGAAGCCGCGATAGCGGTATCGAACGGGTTGCCCAGCAGGTTACTCAAGTAATAGTTGCTCAGACGGTTGCCGCCGACCGTTTGTTGCGGGTGCAGGAATACCGGGAGTCCCAGTTGTTCTATGCGGGCAAAGACCGGCGCGAATCGCGGATTATCCAGGTCCAGGCCATTGATGTTGGTGCCCATATACACTCCCCGAACCCCAGGTAATTCGGCTGCGCGTTCCAACTCGGCAATGGCATCGTCAGCCTCTAGCATCGGCAACGTGGCCAGCACCACAAAACGTTGTGGGTGTTGGCGATGGACCGTCGATGCGGCATCGTTCCAGGCACGTGCCAGGCGGGCATTGAGTTGTCGATCTGCCCAGTACACCATCGGCACACTAAGGGACAGCGCCTGTACATCGACGCCGGAGTGGTCCATATCGAGCAAGCGCGCCTGCACATCGATAAATTTCAAGGGCAACGGTCCTAATCCGCCGGCGGGTGTGGCGAAGCTGAAAGTAGTCTCTTGGCGGATATAGCTTGCGCCGAACGCTTTGCCTTCACTTCCCAAGAGGTGTAAGAACTCTTCAGGGTAGTAATGCGCATGGATGTCCACTGATCGCACCGGGACACCGGCACCTCTGTTGATCGGTGCCGCCGTGGTGGGTGATAAACGGGTAACCAGCAGGCCACCGGCGGTAGCTGCCATGATGCCTAGCAATTGGCGACGGGTCTTTGAAAGACAGCAGGGACATTGCATCGTCGATCTCCTTTTTATTGTTGTCGTAGCGGGTCAGGTGCGCGCCTTTGTGCTTTTATGGGGCTCAAGGGCCGGTCCACGCCGTGGGCATGGTCTGCTCCCAGATTGTCGCTCTATTAATCAATCGATCATTTGATGAATTTTGATTATCATCCGATCAATTGGGAAATCGCAAGCATCTTTAATCAATCAGGCCAATGAGCACAGCAATGCAATATTTCCCATTGCCTGGTCATGCACAGTCGCTACCTTTACTTTCAATCTCGGAATCCGTTCATGGATAAGTTGCTGGCACTGAAAATGTTTGTCGAAACGGTGCGCTGTGGGGGTTACTCATCTGCGGCGCGTAAGCTCGGCATCTCCACATCGTCGGTGACCCGGCAGGTCGCGGGGCTGGAAAGTGAGTTGGGCGCCAGCCTGCTCAATCGCACCACGCGCAACACGAGCGTCACGGTGGCGGGGCAGCACTATTTCGATAAAGCCGTGGCGATCCTCGATGCCATCGACGAAGCCGATGCCGCCGTTGCCGACCGTGGCAGCGAAGCTCAGGGGCGTTTGCGGGTCAGTGTCCCGGTGGAATTCGGCCGGCGAATCATCGCTCCACATTTGGGGCGGCTTCTCGAGCGCCATCCCGGCCTGGAGATCAGCCTCTCGCTGAGCGACGAGGTCAGTGACCTGCTCAGCGAACAAATCGACGTGTCAGTGCGCCTCGGTTCATCGGTCGTCAGTGATGACATCGTCAGCAAGCGGCTGGGTGATTTCCAGCGTTGGGTTGTGGCGAGTCCCGAATACCTGACGGGAACCGGCCTGCCCCGAACCCCCCGTGACCTGCTGGAGCATCAGTGCTTGCGTTTTGATTACCGCACTGGCCACCACAACTGGACATTCCAAGGCGCTGAGGACGTCATCCGCTTGAATGTGCAGGGACGGCTGAAAAGCAACAATGCCGACATTCTGCGCGAGGCGGCCTTGGCTGGTGGTGGGGTGGCGCTATTGGCCGATTGGCTGGTACGTGAGGATGTCAGCGCAGGTCGGCTGACGCGGGTGCTGGAGCAATATGAAGTCAACCCTGGTAGTGCAAGCACCTGCATCAATGCGCTGTATCTGCCCAACCACCGTGGCTCCAGTCGCATCAATGTATTCATAGAGTTTCTTCAGGAAATACTCGCGCCCTAAGCACGTCCTGTGCATCAGGCAAGACCGCGTTGCGTGTCGCTTTTGGTCGAATTACTGCCGGCAAATACCAGCGCGGCGCGCGGTCGGCCGCTCTGATTGGCTGCTCGGCAAAAGCAGCGTTGTCGAATGCGCAATGAAGCCTTGCACAGGGCAGCGATTCTCCCCGCGTGCTCGGCTTCGTACAGTGGCACCCATCAACTGACCCCGGTCGTCCAAGCAGCATCCCGCGGCCACTGACAAAAAATTTCGTTTAGAACTCGCCCTGATTCGGCCGGCTACGGCTTGCTATCGCCTGGCGAAAGTATGAGGAATGCCCCATGAAACCTACACAGACGGTTCCCTTGATCGTCTCCGCGCTGGCGCTGTCGGTCGTGCTGGCGGGCTGCAAGCAAGATGCGCCCGTGCAAGACGTCAAACCGCCCCAGGTTGGAGTCGTCACTCTTCAAGCAGAGACTTACACCGTGCAAAGCGAACTGCCGGGGCGTACCGCACCTTTTCGTGTCGCGGAAGTTCGGCCACAAGTGGACGGAATCATTCAGCAACGCTTGTTCGATGAAGGTAGCGAGGTCAAACCCGGCCAAGCGCTGTACCGCATTGATCCATCGCCATACGAGGCAGACGTGGCTCGTGCCCGCGCCTCATTTCAACAAGCTCGTTCCCTCGCAGACCGTTATCGACAGTTGATCGGTGAAAGAGCCGTGAGCCGCCAGGAGTTCGAGGATGCGCAGGCGCGACAACTGACGGCGGAGGCTGATCTCAAGCGTGCCGAAATCAACCTGCGCTACACCCGTGTGCTCGCGCCGATTGCCGGCCGCATCGGCCGTTCCAGCGTGACCGAAGGGGCGCTGGTGAACAACGGCCAGACGGGAGCCATGGCGTCCATTCAGCAGCTCGACCCGATTTACGTTGATATCACCGAGTCCTCTGCGAACCTGCTCAGGTTGCGTGAGGACCTCAAGCAAGGTCGCCTGGAGAACGCGGGGTCGGACGCCGCCGTGGTGACCCTCGCGCTGGAAAACGGCAGCGCGTACGGACTGCCTGGGCGCCTGAAATTTTCTGAGGTGTCAGTCGATCCCTCCACGGGTTCGGTGACCCTGCGCGCGGTGTTTCCCAACCCCGAACATCTGCTTCTACCGGGCATGTTTGTACGGGCAAAACTCCAGAGCGGTGTGCGGCAGGCCGCCATTCTCGCTCCGCAACAAGGGGTGATTCGCGACCTGAAGGGCAATCCTAGCGCACTGGTGGTCAGCGCTGACGGAACCGTGGAACAGCGTCCCCTGACGGCCAATCGGACAGTGGGTAATCAATGGTTGGTAGAGCATGGCCTCGAGGCGGGGGATCGCTTGATCACTGAGGGGCTACAGTTCGTCAAACCGGGCATGAAAGTCACCGTGACCGCCGCTCAAAACGTGGCGCCGGCGTTGGCCGGTGCCACGGCCGGGGGGAACTGAGCATGTCCAGGTTCTTTATCGATCGGCCTATTTTTGCCTGGGTACTTGCATTGATCGTCATGCTGGCCGGCGGGCTGGCAATCCTCAAGCTGCCTGTCAACCAATACCCTGACATCGCTCCGCCAGCGATCTCGATTCAGGTGACCTACCCAGGGGCCTCGGCTCAGACTGTGCAAGACACCGTGGTTCAGGTCATCGAGCAACAGCTCAACGGCATCGACAACCTTCGTTACGTCAGTTCGGAAAGCAACTCCGACGGCACCATGGCGATCACGGTTACGTTCAACCAAGGGACGAACCCCGACATCGCCCAGGTTCAGGTTCAGAACAAGCTGAACCTGGCCACGCCACTGTTGCCGCAAGAAGTCCAGCAGCAGGGAATCAGGGTGACCAAAGCGGTCAAGAATTTCCTGATCGTCATTGGTGTTGTCTCCGAAGACGGCAGCATGTCCCGCGAGGACTTGGCCAACTACGTGGTGTCCAACATGCAGGATCCGCTGTCGCGTACTTCTGGCGTCGGCGACTTCCAGGTGTTTGGCGCGCAGTATTCCATGCGGATCTGGCTTGATCCTTCGAAGCTAGTCAGTTTCGGCCTGACGCCCGTCGATGTGAAGAGTGCAATCCAGGCCCAAAACGTGCAAGTGTCGTCCGGTCAGATCGGCGGCCTGCCAGCACTGCCGGGCCAACAGCTCAATGCCACCATCATTGGCAAAACCCGCTTGCAGTCGGCTGACGAGTTCAAAGACATTCAACTCAAAGTCAATCCCGACGGCTCGGAGGTACGCCTGGCCGATGTCGCCGAGGTTACGCTGGGCGGCGAAACTTACAGCGTCAACGCCCAGTTCAACGGTAAGCCGGCGTCCGGTATTGCCATCAAGCTCGCCCCCGGGGCGAACGCGCTGGATACCACCAAGGCAATTCGCGACACCCTGGACCAACTGCAGCCCTTTTTCCCTCGCGGCATGAAAGTGGTCTATCCCTACGACACCACACCTGTTGTGCGCGACTCGATCCATGGCGTGTTTCATACCTTGGGCGAGGCGGTCGTGCTGGTGTTCCTGGTGATGCTGCTGTTTCTGCAGAACCTGCGCGCGACTATCATTACCACGCTGACCGTTCCTGTCGTCCTGCTGGGTACATTCGGTGTCCTCGCGGTCGCCGGTTTCAGTATCAACACGCTGTCGATGTTCGGCATGGTGTTGGCCATCGGCCTCCTGGTGGATGACGCCATCGTCGTGGTCGAGAACGTGGAGCGCGTTATGCGAGAGGAGCATTTGTCGGCGAAAGAAGCCACGATTCGCTCCATGAAACAAATCCAGGGCGCGCTCGTCGGCATCGCCATGGTGTTGTCGGCGGTGCTTTTGCCAATGGCGTTCTTCGACGGTTCTACCGGTGTTATCTACCGTCAGTTCTCGCTCACCATCGTATCGGCCATGGCCCTGTCAGTGCTCACTGCGCTGGTGTTCACGCCTGCCTTGTGCGCCACGATGCTCAAGCCGCACGATCCCGACCATGGGCTAGCCCGGCTCGGTTTCTTCCGTGCATTCAATCGTGGTTTTGATCGCGGCGTGCAACGCTACGAGCGCGGCGTCACCGGGATGCTACGGCACAAGGCGCCGGCATTTCTGGCTTACCTGCTGATCGTCGCTGGTATGGTCCTGCTGTTCAACCGCATCCCCACCGCGTTTCTGCCCGATGAAGACCAGGGCGTGATTTTTACCCAGGTGCAGACCCCCGCTGGATCCAGTGCCGAGCGCACGCAGAAAGTGCTCGACAGTGTGCGTCAGTACTTGCTTACCACGCATGATGAGGGCGGTGAGGCTAACGCGGTGGAGGCGGTGTTCACCGTAAATGGATTTAACTTCGCTGGCCGCGGGCAAAGCTCCGGCATGGCCTTTGTGCTGCTCAAACCTTGGGGAAGTCGCGGTCCGGAAGATTCGGCGCTTGCATTGGCGGCGCGCGCTCAAGCGAAATACAAGAGCATGCGCGATGCAATGGTCTTCGCCGTGGTACCTCCTGCCGTGCGCGAGTTGGGCAATGCTTCGGGCTTCAATTTATTCCTTCAGGACCAGGCCGGTGTCGGTCACGAGGTGATGGTACAAGCGCGCAATCAGTTCTTGCGTCTGGCCTCCGAAAGCAAAGTACTGGCGGCGGTGCGGCTCAACGGCCTGAGCGATGAGCCGCAATATCGATTGAAGATCGATGACCGGCGGGCGAGGGCGCAGGGGGTTTCACAGACAGACATCAACACCACCCTGTCCGTGGCCTTCGGCGGCAACTACGTCAATGATTTCATCGACCGTGGCCGAGTCAAAAAAGTGTTTGTGCAGGGCCAGGCCAGCGCACGCATGTCCCCAGAAGATCTGGACAAATGGTACGTACGCAACGCCGATGGAAAAATGGTGCCGTTCTCCGCTTTCGCCTCTGGCGAGTGGGTCTTCGGTTCTCCCAAACTGGCGCGGTACAACGGCGTACCGGCGGAGGAAATACTGGGTAGCCCTGCACCGGGTTACAGCACGGGTGATGCCATGGCTGAAGCACAAGCCATCGCGGCTCAGTTGCCGCCCGGGGTCGCACTGGCGTGGACGGGTTTGTCGTATGAAGAAAAGCTATCCGGCTCTCAAGCGCCGATCATGTACGCACTTTCGCTGCTGGTAGTGTTCCTCTGTCTCGCGGCCCTTTACGAAAGCTGGTCTATCCCGTTAGCCGTGATGCTGGTGGTGCCGTTGGGTGTTGTCGGTGCATTGCTCGCCACCGTATTGCGCGGTCTGTCCAATGACGTGTTCTTCCAGGTGGGCCTGCTGACAACGGTAGGGCTGGCGGCGAAGAACGCCATTCTCATTGTGGAGTTCGCCAAGGAATTGCATGAGCAGGGTATGAGCTATACGCAAGCGGCGATTGAAGCGGCACGCCTGCGTTTGCGCCCGATTGTCATGACATCCCTGGCGTTCATTCTCGGAGTTGTGCCGTTGGCCATCTCTACCGGTGCGGGCTCTGGTAGTCAGCACGCCATCGGCACAGGCGTGATCGGCGGCATGCTGACCGCCACCGTCCTGGCCGTCTTCTGGGTGCCGCTCTTTTATGTGTCGGTGTCCTCACTCTTCGAACGTCGATCGTCCGCCGCTCCGGTCGTGCCTGCTCGTAAGGAGGTCATTTCATGATCAAGCCTTTCAGCTTTCTAATACTTGCTTCGCTGCTGTTCAGTGGTTGCTCCCTGATCCCAGCGTATGAGCAGCCACAGGCTCCGGTGCCGGCCGTTTATCCATTGGCGCCCATGACTCGTGATGAGAGTGCGGCAGCGCTTGATTGGCGCGAGTTCTTTCACGATCCGGTGTTGCATCGCTTGATCGAGACAGCATTGGCCAATAACCGGGATATCAGGGTGGCCACATTGAATGTCGAGTCCTATCAGGCGCGTTATCGCATTCGCCGCGCGGACCTGTTGCCTGAGGTCTCGGCAGCAGGAAGCGGTAGTCGTCAGCGTGTCCCGGCAGATCTGGCATCTGATGATAAAGCCACGATCGAGAGTCAGTACTCTGTCGGGCTGAACGTAAGCTATGAACTGGACCTGTTCGGCCGTGTGCGTAGTCTCGATCAAGAAGCATTGCAGCGTTATCTGGCCAGCGAACAGGCTCAGCGCTCAGCCCACATCGGGCTGGTTGCAAGCGTTGCGAGCGCTTGGCTCACCTTGCAAGCTGATCAGGCACTGGAGCGATTGACCAGCGACACTCTCGATACTTATGAATACAGCTACCAGCTGACACGTCGCAGCGCTGAAGTGGGTACCGTTTCAGATTTGGCGTTAAGCCAGTCACAAACCCTCGTACAAAGCGCTCGCGGCTCGATAGCCCGTTATCGCCGGCAGGTCGCCGAAGACCGCAACCTGTTGGCGTTATTGATCGGGGCTGAAATCCCGGCAGATTTGGTTGCCGGTGATTGGGAACAGCAATCCCTGCCTGAGGTTCCGGTCGGGTTACCGTCAGATTTGCTCAATCGTCGACCCGACATACTGGAAGCCGAATTTCTGCTGAAGGCTGCCAATGCGGATATCGGCGCTGCACGGGCCGCGTTTTTTCCACGAATCAGCCTGACGGCGGGCGCCGGTTCCTCCAGCGAGGCATTGTCCGGGCTGTTCAACGCAGGGTCGGGAGCCTGGAGCTTTTTTCCACAGATCAGCCTGCCGATCTTTAATGCTGGCAGCTTGCAGGCCAGTCTGGATGTCTCTCAGATCGAAAAAGATATTCAAGTGGCGCGTTATGAAAAGGCTATCCAGTCAGCCTTCAGAGAAGTCAGTGATGGGCTGGCCGCAACCGATACCTTTGGGCAGCAGATCGAGGCGCAACAAGGGCTGGTCAGCGCGAGCGCCAAATACTATCGGCTGGCGCAAAGTCGCTACCTGACAGGCATCGACAGCTCTTTGACTCTTTTAGACGCGCAACGGACGCTGTTCGCTGCACAGCAAGCGTTGATCAGTGATCAGTTGTCTGAGCGAGTAGCGACCATCGATTTGTTCAAGGCGTTGGGAGGAGGGTGGGACGGCTGATCTCCTTCGAATATCCACTCTCCCTGTTATTGATAAAGCGCTGACGTCAGTCAGCGCGGAGTTAAACCTCGAAGTTCAGGTTGATTGGATGCCCTGGATGGATGCACCAAGTTGTAACAACACAGCCGCGGCATAGGCAGCGGCGGGAATGAATTTTGGCAATCCAAGTTTGATGAGGAACAGTCATGGCCAGTGCATCGGCATCAATTCGTGTAGCAGCTTCAGCGGAAAACGTCTGGGATTTGGTCGGTGGATTCAATTCGTTGCCTGACTGGATGTCGGGTGTGAAAACCAGCGAACTTAGCGAGGGCGGGCGCTCACGCAGCATTTGTCTGGAAAGTGGTGAAGTCAGCGTTGAGCGACTCGAATACTTCGATAACCTAGGGTGTACTTATAGCTATTCCATTACCAGAGGGGCGTTTCCGGTTAGCGATTATTTTTCAACTTTTACCGTGCTACCTGATGGTGAAAATGCATCAATTGTTGAATGGTCTGGAGAGTTCACCGCGAAGGGTGTCACTACCCAGAAAGCCGAGGAGATTTTCCTGGGTTTCTACGAAGACTCTCTCGAATCGCTCAAAGCCAGATTTGTATAAGCAGTAGCCAGTTCGCACTCACGTTTCGTGCATCCAAGCTGGTACTCACGGTCAGCTAACTGCATTTGTCAAAGATGCTCTCGGAGGTCTCAACGCAAGAGACGCTCTTCGAAGACTACGGGGCGCTCAAGTTGCACCGAGAAAATAACCGCTGACAGCAGATGATCAGTGCGATTTCACTGCATGAGTAACTTGCTCCTGATAGAGGTATCGGTATAAGCGAAGCAGGCGTAAAGCCAGTTGATCACCCGGGCTCCGTGGGAGTGTAGGGCGTTGTCTCTACACACCAGCGGGCGGGTTGTTTCAGTCAGCCGAGCAATGCCTTACCGACCTTAGTTGCCAAGGCGGGAGTCTGGCAGGTGATCAACTCGCAATTCTACGACAATGTAGGGCGTCCAGTTTTCCGTTTGCTGCTGTATAAACCATCGGCTTTCTCCAGTGCGGTTTTCGGATAGAAACTGTCGGCCTAGCCTTTTTCGCATAACGATTAAAATCTTTCGCGCATCGGCCCTGGGTTATTAATTAACTCGTCAAATCATTGCTGAATGTATCCCAAGGCAGCTAAATAGATCCTTTTCTTACGGTTTTTTTCGGGCGTATGGGGAGTTCCTGGCTAAGCCGTTCCAACGTCGCCGAGACAGCGAAGCCATCTGACAAACTATAAACGGATCTTGGCAAAAGCCCCGATTTGAAAGGGGCAGGGGGGTTTACGGTTCGATTTACGACTCTCAAATCTCACCAGAAGAGTCGGCGTAATCTTGGAGGGATCAAGCTTTGTCTGTCTCACGTCCC
The DNA here is from genome assembly GCF_979258515.1 of Pseudomonas sp. AC169. Classification (NCBI taxonomy): domain Bacteria; kingdom Pseudomonadati; phylum Pseudomonadota; class Gammaproteobacteria; order Pseudomonadales; family Pseudomonadaceae; genus Pseudomonas; species Pseudomonas sp. AC169. The sequence continues at coordinate 5,833,120 of NZ_OZ409866.1, forward strand.
TTCTGTCATCCTTCATTAATGAATCCCGCTCACCTTTGCATTCAGAATAGCAATGTAGTCATCAAGCAACGGGCTCGTTAGGTTAGCAACGGCACCGTCGCCGTCACGCGTCGATCGCAGGTCAGTGCATTCGGCATTTGGCTTTTTATAGGTAGATCAGGGAGCAGATAAATATCTGAATCCTGAGAGCTTTATGAACCCAATAGTAGTAAAGATTGCAGGAGAAACTCCATGGGTATCAGGGCCGTTAATACGCTCGAAATAAGTTTTTTTGACGAAGCCGATCCAGGTTGTATTGAGCGCTTACGCGAATATGTTGATCAGTTAAAAAGCGACCCGGGATGCATTGGGATTTCTCTTGGCGAAAGTATTAGGAGCCCGCAAGTATGGATACTTTGTGGTTGCTGGGCCACAACTTCTGATATGACTGAGCACTTTTCGAGTCCGTCCATGACGTGTCTTGTTAACTTGTTAATTGAGTTTTGTGCAAATTTAAAGTTTTCTAGTTTTGCACCAGTTCTAGGTGGGAGTTCGCAAAGTGACGTTTGATGAGCGCCAATTTCAAGAGGTAGATCTAAATATTTTGCTGACTTTTTTGGTTGTCTATCGTGAGCAGAGCGTGACGAAGGCTGCACTACGCATGAATGTTAAGCAGCCTGCGGTAAGTAACACACTCGCAAAGTTACGGGTTAAATTTCATGATTCGTTATTTTTACGGCATGCCGGAGGTTTGACGCCTACATTGAAAGCTACTCAGGTTTTTGAAAGGCTGCACCCTGCATTCTTGGAAATTCAGAGGGTGCTTTTAGTGGTAACTAAATAGCGCTTCTTAACTGTCCAGTCTCACTAAAGACAGCTTCCCAACTATTTTATCTAACTGCCTTTATCTTCGCCTGCGCCGTAATGGAGTGAATTGTTGTGAGCCGAAAACAAAGTTGCAGTACTAAAGATTACAGCTCGCCGACGTGCTGAGAGCTTGATGCGACCACACTCTTATTGGCAGGAATTTATTATGAATATTGAGCAAAAAGGCACAGATCATCATGACTGCCGTGCAGTTCTTTGCGGTATGGGAAATGTCTCGGTATTGATAGACGATGATTGTGTTGCAGTATCGGCGAGCTTGCAGATTGCTAGTCACGGTCTGAAGAGTTACACGGAGGCACTGTGCTAATTGGTGCCGTTATCGTCGCACTGCGGCGACCCTATACCTTCGTTGTTTTAGCGCTGCTGATCCTGATTGGAGGGATTCTCGCGGCATTGCGTACGCCTACGGACATTTTCCCGGAAATCCGAATACCAGTCATCGCAGTAGCTTGGCAATACACCGGATTGCCGCCAGACGAGATGGCAGGTCGAATCTCGACTGTTTTCCAACGTGGGCTCACGTCCAATGTGAATGACATTGAACACATTGAGTCAAACACCTATCCCGGCATCAGCATCGTCAAAATTTTCTTTCAACCTGGGGTCAATATCGCGGTAGCAAATGCTCAGGTTACTGCGATCTCTCAAACGACTGTCCGGCAGATGCCGGTGGGGAGTCAGCCACCCCTGATCCTCAATTACAACGCCGCAACTGTTCCGATTCTGCAACTGGCATTGTCAGGGCAAGGGCTCTCGGAACAGTCGCTTTTCGACATTGCAACGAATGATGTGCGTACTCAACTCATTACAGTGCCTGGCGCGGTGGTCCCATGGCCATACGGTGGTAAACAGCGCCAGGTCCAGATTGATGTCAGACCGGAAGCGCTTCAGGCCCGAGGACTCTCAGCGCAGGATGTTGCGGCCGCATTGGCCGTGCACAACGTGCTCATCCCCGTCGGAACCCAGAAGATTGGGGGGTTGGAATACACGTTACAGCTCAATAGCGCACCAACGTTGATTGAGGATATCGGACGAATTCCGGTCAAGGTCGTCAACGGATCTACCATCTTCATGCGTGATGTCGCTGACGTGCGTGATGGTAGTGCCGTGCAAACAAACATAGTCCACGTCGACGGTGGACGCTCGGTCCTGCTCTCCGTACTGAAAAACGGGTCGGTATCGACGCTTGCCATCGTTGATGGCATACGCGAGAAACTTGACCAGATGCGCGGGGCGTTACCCGACTCCTTGCGGGTCTTGGCAATCAATGATCAGTCCGTTTTCGTTCGAGCTGCGATTAAAGGGGTGGCGCTCGAAGGCGCTATTGCAGCCGTACTGACCAGCATCATGATCCTGCTGTTTTTAGGGAGTTGGCGGTCGACGATTATCATCGCGGTTTCAATCCCTCTGTCGATCCTGGGCTCGATCCTGGCTCTGTCCGCGTTAGGGCAGACATTGAACCTCATGACGCTTGGCGGGTTGGCACTGGCTATTGGCATCTTGGTCGATGACGCCACGGTCACCATCGAAAACATTAACTGGCATCTAGAACAAGGAAAAGATGTGGAAACATCCATCCTTGATGGTGCTCGGCAGATCGTCACGCCAGCATTCGTTTCGCTCCTGTGCATATGCATAGCATTCGTACCGATGTTCTTCCTGGAGGGCGTATCGCGGTTCCTCTTCGTACCGATGGCATTGTCGGTAATCTTTGCAATGGTCTGCTCTTTTATACTGTCGCGTACTTTGGTGCCGACTATGGCCAAGTATCTGCTTAAGCCGCACGCAACGGACGAAGACCTGCACGCTGATACGAAAGTAGCGACAAAGTCGCGCAATCCACTGGTTCGACTTCAGCAAAATTTTGAAACTCAATTTGAACGCTTCCGTGGTGGCTATCGCGATCTTCTTGAGCGGGCGTTGTCTGCCCGGAAAGCCTTCCTCATTGGATTCTTAAGCGTGGTAGTGCTGTCCTTCGGACTGGTTCCTTTTCTCGGCGCTAATTTCTTTCCCACGGTCGACTCGGGGCAGGTTCTGATGCATGTGCGCCTTCCGGTAGGTACACAGGTAGAAGAAACCGCTGCGCGTTTTGCGCACATCGAACGAGCTGTTCGCGAAATCATTCCCTCCGGAGAAATCGAGACGCTGGTCGATAATATAGGCTTGCCGAACAGCCCTACCAACACGACCTACAACAACACTGGCGTAATGGGATCCCAAGATGGTGACTTCCAGATCGCATTGCGAGATGGGCATCGGCCCACAGCCGATTACGTGAGGCATTTGCGCGAGACCCTACCTCAGCGTTTTCCCGACGCGACATTTTCATTTCCACCTGCTGACATCGTCAGCCAAATCCTTAACTTCGGCGCGCCCGCACCCATTGATATCCAGGTCAGAGGATCGAACACGGACGCAAACTTCGGATATGCGCTGCATTTGCTCAAACGCATCCGTGCGATACCCGGTGTTGCAGATGCGCGTATCCAGCAGTCGAACAATGCACCTAAGTTCAACATTGATTTTGACCGGACACAGGGGGGCTTGCTTGGGCTCAATACACGCGATGTCGCCAACAGCCTGGTTATTAATTTTGCTGGGAGCAGCCAAGTCGCACCGACTTACTGGCTGAATCCCGCAAATGGTGTCAGCTATTCCATTGTGATGCAGACCCCTCAGTACGACCTCGATTCATTGGCCGCATTGTCGAATCTTCCCGTCGGTAACGGTGTTTCTCCTGCTGGTACGACGTTGGGAGGTGTCGCTCGTTTCGAGCGAACTGCCGGCAGCGCACTCGTGAGCCACTACAACATCCAGCCAATGGTGCAGATACATGCAGCCACGCAGGACAGAGACCTCGCTGCTGTTGCCGCCGATATCCGCAAGGTGCTTGCCGAGACGAACGCTGAGGTGCCCAAAGGCTCATCCGTGCATCTCCTTGGGCAGGTACAGACTATGGAAAAAGCGTTCTCCGGACTTCTATTCGGACTGATCGGCGCAATTGTCCTGATCTACTTGCTCATCGTGGTCAATTTCCAGTCCTGGCTGGATCCTGCGGTCATCGTGTCGGGTTTGTCCGCAGCGCTGGCGGGGATCGTGTGGATGCTGTTTGCCACTGACACCACGCTTTCCGTACCAGCGCTCACAGGGGCAATCATGTGCATGGGAGTGGCGACCGCCAACAGTGTTCTTGTCGTAAGTTTCGCCCGTGAGCAGCTCGAAATACTCAGAGACCCAGTAGCTGCCGCTCTGGAGGCTGGTTTCGTACGTTTTCGACCTGTGTTGATGACCGCGCTGGCGATGATTATCGGGATGTTGCCAATGGCGCTTGGCGTGGGCGAGGGCGGTGAGCAAAACGCGCCGCTGGGTCGCGCCGTCATTGGCGGCCTGATCTTCGCCACCATCGCCACCCTAATGTTTGTGCCTGTGCTGTTCAGCCTTGTGCATGAGCGCGTTTCCAATCGCGCCGAACTAGCCCAAGCGTTGCCCGCCTCTGGAGTTGCCTGATATGCGTAATGAACCCGTCCACCTCTTACGGCGCCCAGTTGCGCTGGCCCTGATCTGTCTCGCTCTCATCGTGGTTATTAGTGGCCTGTTTTTACGCTGGTCTCGCGCTGAGGCACTCGAAAGTCGAGCCCAAGACCAAAGCACCAGGTCTGTTGTATTGATTTCGCCTAAGCCCGTCCCTGCTTCAACAATTGAGCTGTCCGCGCGTATCGAAGCTTGGTCGCGAGCGCCTATTCATGCGCGAGTCAGTGGCTATCTCCAACGCTGGATGGTTGATATTGGTGACAAGGTAAAAGCAGGTCAGGTCTTGGCTGAGATCGAAACGCCAGATCTTGACCAGCAGATCCTTCAGGCTCGGGCAGAGCTGGTCCGAGCACGCAGTGATGCTGCGCTCGCTGAAACCACTGCGAAGCGCTGGCAGGCCCTACTCGCCAGTGATTCTGTCTCTCGTCAGGAAGCCGAGGAGCGCGCGGCGGACTTTCAGGCGAAAAAAGCAGAGGTGAGCGCACTGACAGCGAACGTCGAGCGTTTGCTGGCCCAGCAGCAATTCAAGCGCCTTGTCGCGCCATTTGATGGTGTCATCACCGCGCGCAATACCGATGTAGGGGCATTGATCAACGGAGGTATGAACTCCGGCAACGAGCTTTTTGTAGTGTCGGATACGCGTCGCCTACGAGTGTATGTGGATGTGCCGCAACGCCAGGTATCCGACATACAGGAAGGCAGTCGCGCACAGCTCAGTGTCCCGGAGCGGCCTGATCAGACATATTCCGCAACCGTGCAGTCGCTTGCCCAGGCCATCAATACAGGAACTGGTGCCATGAGAGTGCAGCTCACAGTGGATAATCCAAGCGGGGAGCTATTGCCGGGTGGCTTTGCACTAGTGCGATTCGACGGCCAGAGTAAGGTGGCACAGCAATTCGGCTTGCCTCCTAGCGCACTGATTCTCGGCAAGTCTGGCGTCCAAGTGGCGTCAGTCGGAAATGACGGACTTGCACAGTTGCGCCGAGTGACTATCGCCCGTGACTACGGAAATATCATTGAGTTGGCAGGCTTGCAGGAGTCCGATCATGTCATCAACAACCCACCGGACGGTATCGCCGATGGCGACCCGGTGCGTATCGCAGTAGCCGAATCTGAAGGAGCAAAACCATGAGAGGGCCTGCCGTCGTTGCTGCCCTCGCTATGCTGGTCGGATGTGCATCCGCTCCACAACCTCCATTGCCACAGGTGCCGATCACAGACGTTTATAAGGAAAACTCGAAGCGTTCCGCTACCACTTCGATTCCCTTGGCACAGGACAAATGGTGGTCTTTCTACACAGACCCTGAACTTGATCGGCTAGAGGTTCGCCTGGTCGAAAACAGTCCTGACCTTGGAAGCGCACTGGCGCGTTATCGGCAAGCTCGCGCCGCGACCGATAGCATTCGCTCCGCGCAAATGCCGTCTGTTGACGCGGGCGTTGCCGTGGCTCGCAATCGTCAATCGGAACGTCGGCCGTTGCGTGGTGAGTCATCTCCAGATAACTACAGTAGCGCCACATTGGCATTGAACCTTGATTACGAACTTGATCTCTGGGGACGTGTCAGCCAGCAAGTTGCCGCAGGTGTAGCCCAGGAACAGGCTGCGCAAGCAGATCTCGCGTCAGCACGTTTAGCGTTGCAAATTCAGCTGGCCGATACAGTGATTGCTTTGCGGGGCGCTGATAAGGAAATCGGCCTGCTGCAAGATACGGAGCATGCGTACTCGCGGGCAGCATCCATGGCTGCCGAGCGGCACCAGGGTGGCGTTGCATCCGGTCTGGATGTTGCCCGAGCGCAGGCGCAACTTGAAGCTGCGGGCTCGCAATTGCATCAGGTTCAGGCACAGCGGGCGGTACTTGAGCACGCCATTGCAGCCTTGGTAGGAGCGAGTGCTTCAAGCTTCACGATGGAGCCAAAACTGCTTGCCGATGAAGTCCCTGTGATTCCGTTGGGCATACCCTCCGACCTATTGCAACGTCGGCCTGACATCGCGGCCGCGCAACATAGAATTGCCGCAGCCAATGCCAACGTCGGCGTTGCCCGCAAGGCATATTTTCCATCCGTACGATTGAGCGCCTTAGGTGGGTATCAAAGCGATGACTTCGGTAATTTCCTCGCGGCCCCGAATATTTTATGGGCGGCTGGCCCCGGCGTACTGATAACCCTTTTTGATGGTGGCCGCCGCAAAGCTGAAATCGCCCGTACGGAAGCCGTGCTTGATCAAGAAGGGCATGTGTATCGAGGCGTAGTATTGACGGCTTTCCAGCAGGTTGAGGATCAGCTTTCGTCTCTAAACAGGTACGGCGAGGCGGCAAGCGACGAACAGCGAGCAGTAGTTGCGACCCAGCATGCTCTTGATCTGGCGAATAACCTCTATCGCGACGGCGCGGTGAGTTACATCGAGGTCGTTACTGCACAGACCGCGAATCTCCAATCGCGACGTAATGCCTTGGATTTGAACACCAGACAGCGCAGGGCAACGGTCCAGCTTATACGCGCGTTAGGTGGGGGTTGGTCGACGCAGACGCAACCTGATCCTGGTCGGGAGCCGAGTGTGAAACAACCAGAAAACGGGTGAACCATCAGGTGTCGGCAAGAGCTATTCAGCTGGAACGCCCAATGTCTGGTCGACCCCGGCTTTCGACGATGAACTTGGTTTGATTTACCTTCCGACCGGCAATGCCACTCCGGATTTTTGGAGTGGACACAGGACTTAAGCCGCTGATCGTTACTCTTCATTAATCGTAGCGCTGGATATCACCACTGGTCGTGAGCGTTGGCACTTGCAGACTGTGCGTCATGACCTATGGGATTACGATGTGCCATCGCAGCCAGCGCTGTAAGCGGTGCCTGACGGTCACGGCGGAACGCTCCAGCGTTGATTCAAAGGACCAAGCGCGGGGGATCTTTAGGCTCGATCGACGTAGCGGCACTCCGATTGCCAAAATCGAAGAGCGCCAAGTGCCGCAAGTAGGCGTTGCAAATGCGCGAACGCAACCGCCCTGCCTTCAGGCCAACCTGCATGAGCAGCCAGGGCCATCCGCTGGGCGGGGTCACTGTCGGACATTCAACTCCAGATAAAGATTTTTTGCAGGCTGGATATGGGCTTTGGACAGGTTCATCAAAGACTCCCTGTCTTGCCTTTCCAGCGCGTCGATCATCTCCTCGTGCTCTTCAGTCACTCGTGCCAACAGCTTGGAGTTGGAAATGCTAAAAGAGCGTATAGCGTGTGACTTCATCTGGAAAATCTCTATCGCTTCAACCAAATCCGGCACTTCACAAAAGCTGAAGAGCTTACGGTGAAAGGCTAAATTTTCCCTGAAAACCCTTTCCAACTCGCCTTGTTGAACCGCTTGACGATGTCTGGCTTGAATGTCTCGCAACGCTTGGATCGACTCATCCGGCACCGGAAAAGGGATGATTTCGAGCGCTTTCGTCTCTAGCAACTCCCGCACCATGTACAGGTCTTCGATTTCTTTAGCGTTGAAGTCTCGAACTACCGCACCTTTGTTTGGAGGGCGTAATACGACGCCCATGCTTTCTAATTCCAAGAGAGCCTGCCTCACAGCATTGCGTTTGGCGCCGAACCGCAGCATAAGCTCGCCTTCCACGAGCCGTTCGCGCGGCTTCAGACGACCCAGCGCAATATCTTGCTCCAGCTGCCTGGTAAGGGGGATCCAGCCGTCAAGTCCAGACGAGGGATCCACATCTTCCTCACGTTTAGAGTCAGTCAATTCCTAGCCCTCTCAAAATCCAGATCAATCGCAGTCGCCCAAAAAATAGCACATTTTTCGTCAATTCTGTTATTGATCAGATTATCGATAATACTGTTGACATCGACATTTTCTCGGAGCAGATTGAAGGCACAACAAACACAACGGAGGCACTCATGCCTAAGATCGCATCTATTTCTGTAACTGCGGCGCGCGTTCCGCTCGACAACGTTACCTATCTCTCAAGTCGCACGGTTGCTCACCGTGATTACGGACTGGTCAAGATTTGCTCTACTGACGGCATCGAAGGCATTGGCTTTTGTTATGTAGGTAATCGCGCAGGCGAAATTCTTCCTGTGATTATCGAACACCTCTTGGCACCTTTATTGATTGGCCGCGATTCGCTGGAAGTTGAAGGGTTGTGGAAAGAGATGTATCAAGAAGCGCTGCTTCAAGGCCGCGCTGGTACCGTGATGCGGGCTATCAGCATCCTAGATACGGCTTTGTGGGATTTGAACGCTCGTACAGTTGGCCTTCCACTTCACAAATATTTAGGCGCGGTGAACGCTGACAAAGTCCCTGCCTATGCGAGCGGTGGCTACTATGTCGACGGAAAGACGCCTGACGATTTGGCCGCTGAGATGGCTCACTATGTCTCCCTCGGTTTTAAAGCCGTCAAGATGAAAACCGGTCGAGGAACGCCTGCGCAAGAAGAAGACCGCCTGCGTGCGGTACGTGAGCGAGTCGGCTACGACATTGAAGTCATGCTTGACGCGAACAATGCCTGGAGTGACGTCACAGAAGCCTTGCAAACAGTTCGACGCTTTGAAAAATATGCTCCAAGCTTCATTGAAGAACCCTTTTCCCCTGACGACATTGATAGTCACGCTAGGCTGGCAAGGGCAACCTCAATTCCTGTAGCCACTGGTGAAATCGAAGCTGGCCGCTGGCGTCATAAGGAGCTTTTGGACAAAGGCGGAGCAGCAATTTTACAAACGGATGCGCTGGTATGTGGCGGCATCTCCGAGTGGCGTCGCATTGCAGCCATGGCCGCTGGTTATGGTGTACCTATGTATCCTCACTGGTTCCACGACCTGCACGCACCGCTGGTTGCGGCTACTCCGAATGCTCGTTTCGTGGAGTTCTTCTGGGACAACCAGGTTCTGAACTTCCGAGAGCTGATCGACCGTCAGCTTGATCATGAGAATGGCGACGTAATCCTGCACCAAACTCCAGGCTTAGGTTTTAACTTTGAAGAAAGCGTTGTTGCCAAACGCTCTTTGGTCAAAGGAGCTGAGGGGCCGTGGGTGGTTCTTGAGTAAGTTTTACTATTAGTGCGCTATGTTGGATGCATTGTATTCGCCTTGACGCACAGTTTACAAAATTCATCCAGTCGGCGGTAGCTCGCCAGGCTGGATGAATTAAGTTTACGCTGTAAAGCCCGAACAAAATAAACATAAATTAGTTTCGGAGTATATATGCAACAGCCCAACGAAAAATTAATCATGCGCAAGGTTTTCTGGCGCTTGATACCGCTCTTAATGATCCTATACATAATTTCCTACATCGACCGAATCAATGTTGGTTTTGCTGCACTCACTATGAATCAAGATATAGGACTTTCGTCTTATGCATATGGTTTGGGTGCAGGTATATTTTTTATAGGGTACTGCCTTTTTGAAATCCCCAGTAATTTGTGCGTAATGCGTTTCGGAGCCCGTCGTTGGATCGCCAGGATTCTCATAACCTGGGGCGTACTTTCTTGCGCAATGGCTTTGGTGCAGGGGCCCACCAGTTTCCTGATTCTCAGGTTTTTGCTTGGCGTTGCAGAGGCTGGCTTTTTCCCTGGAGTAATTCTCTACCTGACCTTCTGGTTCCCTTCTCATTACCGAGCCCGCATCATCGCAACGTTCAGCTTAGCGATTCCGTTAGCTATAGCGATCGGGGCTCCACTTTCGACCGCGCTGCTCCAGCTGGATGGTCTTCTGGGTATTAAAGGTTGGCAATGGCTTTTCATTATTGAAGGATTGCCGGCAGTCATTGGCACCTTTTTCGTACTACGATTCCTCACGGATCGCCCTGATCAAGCGACGTGGCTTGCGCCCGAGGAAAAAAACTGGCTCATAAACAAGCTAACTCAAGAGTCGAAGGCGAACGAGGGACACAGTGTTAGTGCGCTGAGACAGGCTTTTACCAATCCAGCAGTTTTAACGCTGGCCGCTATCTACTTTTGCGCCATCAGCGCGAATCTTGGTCTCTCCTTTTTCCTGCCGCAGATTCTCAAAAGCCAGGGATATGACACGCTGCACGTGGGCTTGATCACAGCTATACCGTACATCGCAGGTTGCGTTGGGATGATTGTAATTGGTCAGCTTTCTGACCGTTTTGCCGAGCGTCGTGGCTTTTTGGCTCTCACGATGTTGCTAGCTTCAAGCGGTCTCGCAATGGCCGGATACCTTGGGGCTTCCCCTTGGTCGATCGGGGCGTTGAGCATTGCTGCTATTGGTATTTTGGGATGCAAGGGGCCTTTCTGGGCGCTGCCTTCTATGCACATGAGTGGCAAAGCCATGGCCGGAGGCATCGCATTTATAAACGCAATCGGAAATCTGGGTGGCTTCGCAGGGCCTTACATCGTGGGCAGCCTCAAAAGTAATTCAGACGATTACGCTAGCGGTTTGTATGCACTAGCAGCTCTAAGTGCAATCGCAATGATGCTGACCATTATTTTTGTAAAAGCTCGAAACTTGCACACCTCTAGTGCTCAGCATCTTGCCGGCTGAAGCCTGGCGAAGCGTTGGTCGAGGATCATCAATTCCGCAACAGGAGAAGCACATGCTCACTCGCAGACAGGCATTGACGGGTGCTGTAGCGCTCGGAGTTTCTAGTGGATTGGCAGGGCAGTTCAGTTTCGGTCAGCTCTTGAGTACATCTTCACCGACCGTAAAAACCCCAGTTTCGTTTGCGGTGCCGGATGGCGCTTGTGATTGTCACGTGCATGTCCTTATGCCTGAGCGATTTCCATATTGGTCGGGCCGTAGCTATACGCCGCCAAGCGCAAGTCCTGATGAACTCATAACTTTCGAAAAGTCAATTCATATGAGCCGAGTCGTTATCGTCACACCAAGTGTTCTTGGCTCAGATAACAGTTCTACTATTTACGGAATAGAGCAGGTAGGCAGTAATCGGGCTCGAGGCGTTGCCGTAATAAGTCCTGACATGCCGGCTGCTGAGCTCAGAGGGTTGGCTGACAAAGGAATAGTCGGCGTACGCATTAACCTTGAAACGGCCGGAGTATTTGATCCAAAAGCCGCTGCTGAAAAGCTTGCGGCTACGGCACAGCAAATCGCTGGGCTACCTTGGCACATACAGATTTATGCCCGACTCTCCGTAATTGCAGCCTTGAAAGACGTACTTGCTACAGTTCCAGTATCTTTGGTTTTCGATCACTTTGCGGGAGTGAGAACTGCGATTGATGAACCTAATGGCGATTTCAGTGCAGTGCTTGATCTCGTTCGTTCCGGCAAAGCATACGTGAAAATTTCCGGGGCGTATCGGGCATCGGCTCAAGCAACTAACTACTCAGACCTGGTGCCTTTTGCCCAGTCACTCGTTGATGCCAACCCAGATCGAATTCTGTGGGGTAGCGACTGGCCGCATACAAACAGCGAACCAGTAAAAGGGCGTAAGCCATTTGACCCCGCTATCCCGTTGCCTATCGATGACGGGAATGTAGTCAACCAGCTTGTACGCTGGGCTCCTGACGAATCCTTGCGCCGGCGAATTCTTGTCGAAAATCCAAGCCGATTATATGGATTTTAAATGGCTTTTCTGAAGTCAATATAATTTTTCCGGCGCTTTGAGTTCAATTCAGATGACTGAAGGGCAAAGCGACATACGACTCCGATAATGTCGAATCCGGGCTGCCCAAATAATTTTTGTTTGAGCACAAAAGGGCCCTGGAGAGCCCTTTTTGCATTTTATTCGCGAGGTGCGGTTGAGTTGGCTCATTCTCGATTGGCGCAGGCGTTGGTCGACAAGGCCTAGATCTTGGTCAGTGAATAACAGAAAGATAAGGCTCTCGTCCAGATAGGTTGCCGCGCTCACGTTCGGCCGAACCGAGCCAGTTGCCCCCATTAGCAAACTTCACCACGTCCATTACAAGGTAAAATCCCCTGAACACGCCATTGTTTAATAAGTTGGCGCCGGTTACGAATATAGCGCTCGTCGAGTACCTCTAGCTGCGCAATGTCGTCCAAGGAAATCACTCTAAATTGATCGTCTGCCTCGCACCAAGCCGCTAGAAAGCGTTTTGAATCAATAAAGCCAAGCATAATCGGCCATATATATTGTTTGTCAGAAGGTGCATGGACAATCGACAAAGTGATCAAAAGTTTACGTTGTTCACGTAATGCAAACCGGATTTCACTTAGATCGATTGAAATGGAGGGGGGAGAGTGGGCGCCTACGTAGAATGTTTCATCTTCGAAGGTGTTACGCATATCCAAAGGCAAAACGGCGTTAATTTTGGCCAGCGCATTCTTCACAGCGAAAGCAAATTTATCGTCTGTCTGTCGACTGACCCACTGGGCTCCTACTACAAGCGCCTGTATTTCTTCTTCTGTGAACGACAGTGGGGGTAAAAGAAAGCCAGGCTTCAAAATATAACCGAGCCCTGGCTCACCGTCGATTTCCGCGCCCATCCCCTGTAGCGTCAAAACGTCGCGACGTATGGTGCGAAGTGACACCCCAAGCTCCTGAGCAAGCGTTCGCCCCGATACCGTTCTGCGATGTCGGCGGAGCACTTGCATTAGCTCAAACAACCGGTCACTTCTGGCCATGCCTATTCCATCTCAATAACGGCCTTGCCGCCGAGTTTTTGACCTTTTTCGAGCTCCCCGATCAGTTGAATTGCATCGATTAGGGAAACGGTTTTTCCTACCGGGATCCTGAAGATCCTTTCACTAGCAGCTTCTGCAAGCTTATCCAGAATGTCAGCGCGCGGCGACCCGATAATTGGTTTAAGTCTGCGATCAAAAATAGCTCGAATAAACTTGCCGAGATCTGGATTCAGATCTAGAAATACGCCTCCGGCTCGCAACATTGCAACGCCTGGCGAAACCGGTAGCGTCGCTGCAGTGTCGTAAACTACATCGAATCGGGTGGTGATACTCGATACCTGAGTGTTCCTGTAATCATAGACTGTCTGCATCCCTAGCGATTTTGCTCGCTGTATGTCCTTAGCGCTGCAGCTTCCCGAGACGACAGCGCCATGCATCAGCGCTATTTGAACGGCGGCTTCGCCGACAGCACCAGCACAACCGTTTACGAAGACATGCTGATCAGCTTGCAGCTTCGCTTTGTCTATTAGTCCGTTCCATGCGGTTATACCCGGTGTGCCCAGGCACGCGGCATCCTCGAAAGAAACATCATCAGGCTTATGTGCTAGGAATGCTTCTTTTGTGATGACGGCTTGGCCAAACGCACCGCTCTCCTTGAAGCGGGCAAGTCCGAAGACTGAATCGCCCACCTTTAGGCGGGTGACACCTGGGCCAACAGATACCACTGTGCCAGAGAAATCCATACCCATTGCGCGAGGGAATGTGTTGCCAGTGACGATCTTCATTTGCCCGGCGCGCAACTTCCAGTCAATGGGGTTTATCGCCGCAAATTTGACCCTTACTCCTACCTCACCTTTGCCTGGGGTAGGTAGGTTAAAGTCGGCAATCCGCATTACCTCCGGCCCGCCGTAGTTCTCGTACTGAATGCGTTTCATCATGCGTCTCCAAGCTCCAAAAGTGACTGAGGTAGTCACGGAGACGACTCTATAAGGCTATGTGGACAGTTTTTGTCACCATTCGATCGAGTTGCCAATTTTCTAGAGGCATTTTATGTCGAGATCACCTTCCAGTATTAATTACTGGTCTTTCAGATACACGGTGCGATTGGCTACTGACGCTCTACAGAGATAGGAGGATATTTCTCCAATACTGAATAGATTTCTATTTTAAGGTCATTCCTGGCGAATCGCAGAAATATGAGGCGCGGTAGGCTGCTCATAGTTTGAGATCGGGCTGGTCTATAAGTGGTTGCTACTTTATTTCAAATTGGTGCTCTGCGATGTCTAAGTGTCGAGCACTCCATCTATCCTCAATCTTGTTTCAAAGGTTTAGATAACATGAGCCATCAGGCATCAGAAGTAAAACCCGTACTTTTCGTGGTTACCAGTAATGCGGTGAAGGGAGAAACAGGTATTCCTACTGGCTTCAATTTGGCGGAGGTCACTCACCCACTGGAAAAGCTACAGGCGGCGGGTATTCGCGTTGAGCTTGCTTCCATCTTGGGAGGCGCTGCGCCTCTCGACGGCATGGAGGATATGGCCGATCCGGTAATTGCCCACTTTTGGGCGGATAGCGATTTTCGTCAGGCATTGGCCAATACCTTGAGAATCGATGAGATTGATCCCTCACACTATTCCGCCATCTTTTTCGCCGGTGGCCACGGCACTATGTGGGACTTTCCTGACAACATTTCCGTGCAAAGAGCAATTCGAGAGATTGATGCTGCAGGTGGAATCATTTCTGCGGTGTGTCATGGCCCGGCGGCCTTCGTCAATGCTCGCCGCACAGACGACACCCTCTTGGTTGCGGGCAAACACCTGGCTGCTTTTACCGACGAAGAGGAAGAGGAGGTGGAGTCCACTCACGTGGTTCCTTTCTTGCTCGCTTCTACGCTCACATCGCGCGGGGCGCTTCATCAACACGCAGCTAACTGGGCAGATAATGTCGTTGTTGACGGTCGATTTATCACTGGTCAGAACCCGCAGTCTGCTTCGAGCCTGGGAGAAGCGCTAAGAGACGCATTGCTGGCGTCATAGGCATTAACTTCGGACAGAGGACAGGGCTATGAAGCTGATTTGTGTAGAAGAACACGTTCTAGATCCAGCAACAGGTGCTGCCTGCCAGGCGCTTGTCGGTGCAGAGGCTCCTTATCTTTCGGGTTGGGGCAGCCGAGTTGTGGATGGCGTAAACTCAGGCACTGATACAAGTCGGCCTCATGTAATTGCACCTGCTGAATCAGCGCGCAAAGGGCTAGACATGGGAGCATCAAGGCTTGCCGACATGAATGCCGCAGGCATCGGTATGCAAGTGCTCTCCTATGGCGGCTTCCCTCAAATGCTATCAGCGGAAAAGGCTGTTGATGTGTGCCGTGCCGCGAACGATAAACTGGCCGAGGCGGCGCATGCCAATCCCACTCGCTTTTCAGGCTTTGCCACACTTCCTTGGCAGGCTCCAGAGGCGGCAGCGATTGAGCTGGAGAGGGCGGTTACGCAGTTGGGCCTCAAAGGCGCATTGATTAACGGTCGACCTGGCGAACCCTTCCTGGACGCCCCGCAATATGCACCGATACTGAGTGCTCTCAATGAATTGAATGTTGCGTTGTATGTGCATCCAGGTTTGCCTCTGCCCGCCGTACAGGCGCCGTACTATGGTGGCTTTGATCGTGAGCTGAGTGCTCGGCTTTCCATGTTCGCGTGGGGTTGGCACAACGAAGCGGGGATCCAAGTAATCCGTATGCTCTTGGCGGGTGTATTTGACCGCTATCCCTCACTGCAAGTCATCAGTGGTCACTGGGGGGAAATGGTGCCCTTTTTCCTGCAGCGCTTGGAGGATTCGATTCCACAGGAAGCCTCGGGGCTTAACCGCCCAATCGTTCAGACCTATCGTGAACATGTCTATGTTTCGCCCAGCGGTATGCTCACCCTGCCGCATTTTCAGTTTGTGTACTCGTTGATGGGGGCAGAGCGCATCCTCTATTCCATCGATTACCCTTACCAGAGTTTGGACGGCGCCCGCGCATTTATTGAGAACCTGCCAATCAGCGAGACGGAGAAAGCGCTGATCGCCCACGGCAATGCCGAGAAGCTATTCAGGCTTTGAATCTGGGATTGTCGATGCGTAAGCCCGCGCCAGAAATCATCGAGGTTTTAAGATGTCTGCCAAACCTGATGCCACAGAACTAATGGCTCAAGCTGAACCTGGTCACAAGGGATGTGCGCCCCTTATTCGTATTGCCAAGATCCAGGTAGACCAAAAGCAGTTGGAGCAATACCGGGATGCCTCCAAGCGCATTGTGGAAGAGTTGGTAGCCCAAGAGCCTGGCGTTCTGGCTTTTTACGCATTGGAGCGTAGCGATGTGTCAGGCAGCTTCTTCGTTGTCGAAATTTATCGCGATAATGAGGCGTATAAGGCACATCTTGAGACGGAGTCGTTCAGACACTACAAAGCGGAGGTCGCAGGTATCGTCCAGTCTCTAGAGTTGATCGACCTAGACGTTGTAGCGCTTGCAACGAAGCCATTCCGCCTGGATTCAATCTGACGAGGCGGCCGCTGTCGGCCGCACCGTGTCTTAGCTACCTGGGGACGCGCTTGGCATCTCCCAGGAGCATCTGCGTTAGATTTTCAAGGATGCCATGTCTATGACGAAGCGGTATTTTACATCGCTCCGCGACATCCGATCGTAGGCCTCATTTATCTTTTGAATCGGGATTACTTCGATGTCAGAGACGATCCCTTTCTCGCCGCAGAAATCCAGCATTTGCTGCGTTTCTTTCAGCCCTCCGATAAAGGAGCCGGTGACAGCCTTGCGGCCGCTGACCAGCATGCCCGCGTTGACCGCTGTAGAAAGTTGGCCCATGTAGCCCACAAGAACCAATACGCCTTCTAACGCAAGGGTGGGTAGGTACGGATTAATGTCGTGATCGTAGGGCACGGTATCGATGATCACATCGAATTGGCCCTTCACTGCGCTCATCTGTTCTGGATCGCTCGACACCACCACATGATCGGCGCCCAATCGAAATGCATCCTCTGATTTGCCCTCAGTTCGAGTGAACAGACTGACATCTGCACCCAATGCCTTTGCCAGCTTCAAGGCCATGTGACCAAGCCCGCCAAGGCCAATAACCGCGACCTTGCTGCCGGCGCCAACATTCCAGTGCAGCAGTGGTGACCATGTAGTGACCCCCGCACACAATAGGGGGGCAGCACCAGCAGGGTCGAGTCCGGCGGGTACGGATAGCACGAACGCTTCCCGGACTACGATGGATTGAGAATAACCACCAAAGGTAACACTGCCGTCGCGTCTGTCTTTACTGTTGTAGGTAAAGGTCGATCCCTCCAGGCAGTTCTGTTCCCACCCGTGTTGACACGGCTGGCATTGCTGGCAAGAGTCAACCATACAGCCTACGCCGACTAACTGGCCCACTTGGAAGCGTGATACCTGTGCTCCAACTTGCCGCACTCTGCCGATGATCTCGTGTCCTGGGATGATCGGATACGTTGTATAGCCTCCATGGTTACGAGCAAGGTGCAAGTCTGTGTGGCAGACGCCGCAATACAATATGTCGATGACGATATCGTCATCTCGTGTTTCGCGCCTTGTAAATGAAAACGGCTCGAGTGAGGCCGTTGCCGAGTGCGCTGCGAAGCCCAATACTTTCATGCTGATGATCCTGTTAAAGCGCTTGGTGCTCCATCTATGTGGCAGAGGGTTTCAAGCGCAGTTGAGAGATAATCAATCGTTCTCGGAGGAAAACAGCGATTCCCAGTTTGTAAATGGCCCCAATGGGATTACTTCCCAACCAATCAAACCAGCTAATGTAAGAGGGAACTCGGCAAGAGACTTTCTGGCTGCCTCAACAGAATCAAACTCGGCGATGATGGCAACGCCTGGCCGGTCTTGACGGAAGTAGATGTCGCGGATCGCACCTTCCTTGTACAGTTTCCAGCTATGACGGACTTCATCCTTCATGTGTGGCTCATACTGAGCAAAGGTGGCGCCGGGCTGAGGAATGTCTAAGCAAAGCAGCTTCATGAGATGTCTCCTTAATTGATGGTATGAGCGTCAAACTGGTAAGAATCGAGCCGCGACTTGAGCCACGCGACGCCCAAAGTATTCGGCTGTGCGCAAGTCGCTGTCTGGCGGCGAGACTTCTGGGGCCTCGTCAGTGTTTGCTTGCGTCATCACCCCTAGCCAACTTCCTAGACGGTTCAGATCGGTGGCTGATCCAGTGCTACTGCTGTTGCCGGGCATCAAGTCGAGTCCGACCCAAATCATTCCGTGCTGTGCTGCGAACAAGGCCATCGACATAAGGGAGTTCAGTTTGTCTCCGTGTTGGGCACCGGAGTTCGTGAAGCCGGCTGCGATCTTGTTGCGCCACTTCTGTTGAGTCCAGGCTGCCTTGGTGGAGTCTTCGAAAAACTGCTTCAGCTTTGCGCTGATAAGACTGTTGTACGTAGGCGAGCCGAAAATAATCGCATCGCTATTCTCAAGGCGCTCCCAATCCGTGAGTCCATCATTGACGCAAATAGCCTTTACATCGGTTCCTGCAACCTCAGACGCACCTTGAGCTAAATACTTAGCAACGCGTTCGGTGTGTCCATAGCCACTGTCATATACGATTGTAATAATCATCTGCCGCCCTTGATTGCACGACGCGCCTGGCGCAGCAACGTGATACCGGCACGCAGCACATTAGATTTTAAAAGCATTTCTTGCTCATCTCCTACTTACTATAAAGTAGAATTTTGATACTCATTGGTGGCGGTTGGTCTCATTAGTGGTTCCAAAAATTCTACAGTTTCGAAGTTTTGAGGACGTGCTATGCGGGATATGTTCGATGGTGTGCAACTGTTTGTTGAGGTGGTGGAGTCGGGTGGCTTTGCCAAGGCTGGCGAGCGTTTATCACTCACGCGTTCGGCAGTGGGAAAGTCAATCGCGCGTCTGGAGGAGCGGTTGGGTGTCCAGCTTTTTAAGCGCACGACAAGGACACAATGCATTACTGAAGACGGTCAGCAATATTATGAGCGTTGTCTGCGAGCTGTTGAGGAGCTCCGCGCCGGCGAGATCATGCTGGAGACAGGGCGCCGTGAAGTGGTCGGAAGGTTGCGCGTTTCGCTTCCCGTACTATTTGGTAGGTACTGCGTTGCGCCGATTCTGCTCAGGTTTGCTCGCGAGCATCCTGGCTTGGAGATCGAACTCGGTTTTAGCGATCGTCAGATAGATTTAGTATCTGACGGGTTCGACCTCGCTGTGCGCAGTGGCTCTTTAGGGAATGGGGCCACCCTGCGCGCACGCCGACTGGTCAGCCAACCCAAGTTATTGTGTGCTTCTCCTTCATACCTTAATCAACATGGGACGCCGGACTCATTGATAGATCTGTCGAGTCATCAGCTACTGCCTTACTGCCGCAACGGTCAGGCGATGCCTTGGCGGCTCCCTGGGGAAAATGGTGTGATAGTCGAGGTTCCTGTGTCTTCCCGAATTCGATTGGATGACCTCGAGATGGTCACCCATGCGGCCGTTGCAGACATGGGTATTGCGTGGCTTCCGTACTGGTTGATTCGGGAACGTATTCAACGCGGTGAGTTAATCGAGATTTGGGGTGAGCGACCTCGTGCGGCGATGGAATGTAATGTTGTATGGCCTGACGCCCAGCACCTTCCATTACGATCACGCCTGGCTATTGACTTGCTGGCAGCCGAGCTGCCAAAAATCCTGGAGAGTCAGGCGCCGGAGAACTAGGTCACACTGCACGTACGTGACCTGGGGCGCGCTGATCACTCTTGAGCGAAATGCGGATCGAATTTCACGATGCTCGATATTTTCAGCTGTGTTGAACAGCACGGGTTGTGATCCGCATAAAAGCTTGGTAGAAATTGTCAGTCGAAAGAGTGCAGGCCGGATGGTAGCCCGGTCATCGTTCCCCGGAACGCCAACTCCTCCCGAAAGGGTATCCGCGACACCTTGCCCGGCATGCCGGTTGCGAAGGTGTGCCTGCGGATTCTCTCCTATTGCAGCGCACCTTCTTATTAAAAGTAGGACAAGCGCTCATGAAACTTGATGGCAATACAATCCTGATCACTGGCGGTGCCACCGGCATCGGCTTCTCCCTCGCCAAACGCTTCGCCGAAAACAATACGGTGATCATTTGCGGCCGCAATGAGGCCATGTTGCAACGGGCTAAAGATGATGCTTCAGCGTTAATCACCTATGCATGCGATGTGGCCGACGTTGACAGTCGCCGTGCGATGGTTAAATGGCTTAAATCCAACTATCCATACCTCAACGTTGTGATCAACAATGCAGGTGTTCAGCGCCAACGTGACTTCAACAGCGACCCACATATGGATTCGCTTGATGCAGAGGTCGCCGTTAACTTCACAGCGCCTATCCATCTGATAGCAGAGCTGCTGCCGAGCCTCAAACAGCAACACAATGCTTACATTCTAAACATCAGCTCGGGTCTGGCGTACTCGCCTATGGCTGACGTACCGGTGTACTGCGCAACCAAGGCGGCTATTCACTCTTTCACGCTGAGCCTGAGGCACCAAATGAAGTTTTCTAACATCCGCGTCATTGAAATTGCTCCGCCATTGGTCAATACCGCGCTCGGTGGCGGTACTCGCAGTGCCGGTGCAGCCAGCCATATGATGATGTCGGCCGATGATTTCGTCAGTGAAACCTTTGCCCAGCTCGCAGCAGGTAAAGATGAGATTCTGGTGGGGGTTTCGGTAAAAACGCGTCAAATGGGAGACGCCATGTTCGAGCTTATGAATACGCGTAATTGAACCCAGTCTATGAACTGCCCTTCGGGGCAGTTCTTCTCATGTGGATTTACTATCCAGTCAGGGAAGGTTTGATAATCAGCTTAGTCAAAGCGCCAGGTTCGGGTTCTTGACACCCAGAATGCGCAAAGCAAACAACCTGTACCGCAGACGGCCAGTACAGAGCCCAACGGTAGAGGCGTGCCATTGGCAAAAGCCGCCACTGCTGCTGATCCGAGCATGGCACAGCCGTATTGCAATGCTCCAATCAAGGCAGATGCGGAGCCACTGGCGTCTGGAAAGCAATTCAGGGCGCCCGCTACCGAGTTGGCCAACACCATCCCTGTCGCTGCAACGAAGAGCAGGCAAGCGAAGATCATCCACGGCAGCCCACCCCAATTTGCCCAAGTATTTACCACCAGTATCATACCGGCGCAGGCTGACAGTGACGCCCCTATCAGCATCATCGTTTCGGTGTCATAGCGCTTCAGGAGCCTCGCGTTTACTTGGGCGGTGACCATCATGCCGATAATCCCTGCCGCAAATAGCAGACCGTAAAATTGCGGTGAAACGTGGTAGTAAGTTATGTACGCAAAGGGTGAGGCGGCGATGTAAGCAAATGTTCCGGCGTAAAAAAATGCGCCGGCTGCTGTGTAGCCCAAGAAGCGACTATTACGAAAGAAACTGCCATATCGTTTGATAATTTGCTTGAGCGACGCAGGGCTGCGTCGCTGATGTGGCAGGGTTTCCGGCAGCTTGTAGAGGCTGATCAACGTCACCACGGCGATGAACACCAGGCTCCAGAAAATGGCTTGCCATGAGCCGAACCGTAAAATTTGCCCACCCACTGTCGGCCCCGCGAGCGGGGCTATGGCCATGATCGTCATGAGCGTAGACATTTTCTGAGCCGCTTTGCGGCCTTGATAAAGGTCTCGCACCATCGCGCGCGCCAACACGACGTTTGCGCATGCCCCCAGCGCTTGCACGACGCGCCAGATAATAATCTGGGTGCCATCCGTGGCCAGTGCGCAACCTGCCGAGCCAATGATGAAAAGTAGCAGGCCGATGGCAACGGGAAGTTTTCGTCCGAAGCGATCACTGATTGGCCCCCAAAACAGTTGCCCCGTGCTGAACCCGATGAGGTAGCCCGTGACGGTAAACTGCAGAGTACCTCCACTTACGTTTAGTGCCTTTGCCATTTCCGGCATGGCTGGCAGGTATAAGTCGGTGGAGATGGAGGCGAACGCCATCAACAGACTCAGAATCAACAAGATACGCAGACCGTGATCCTGATGTGTCTCCGAATCTTGTGATTGCAGTTGCTCGGGCTTTTGGTAGGTTACGTCCAGTTGATTCATGGAGAAAAATTAGAGCTCCCACTCAGGTGCTTAGGTTGGATGTCCAGCCTAATGCGAAGGCTGCCAGAAAAAAATAAGGCCGATCAGGATGTACCACTGAGCTGTGCTCATGAATTAGAACCATGCTTAAGGAACAGTTTGGATGAGAGTGCACGGGCGTATTGTTGAGTGTTGCTCATCGGTTCATAAACCCAACAGCCGGTAGTTGGACGTAGAGACATCCATTAGGTTGGTCGCAACTCTATTCATTCAGCAAGGAGCTACCGATGCGCCCAAGAGTTGCCATGCCAGGAGTCGCCCTATTGGCCACCATGGCATTTAATGCATGCGCTGCTGATGCCCCCTCTGAACAATTCATGACTATTGTGAGAAATGGTGAGCAGGCATCAGTAATCGGAGCTTCCACAAATTTCGTGGGCAATGCACGCATTGAGCCTCTCTTTGCCGCACCGACTCCATCGAAAGTCTCGGCAGGGTATGTGACCTTTGAACCAGGGGCGCGCTCGATGTGGCATACCCATCCGCTTGGACAGATGTTGGTGGTCACGATGGGCACCGGATGGGTTCAACAAGAGGGAGCCCAGAAACTGGTCATCAAGCCTGGAGACGTAATTTGGACTCCTCCAGGCGTCAAGCATTGGCACGGTGCGACGAGCACGACCGGCGTAACTCACATGGCCATTCAAGAGGCGCTTGACGGCAAAAATGTTGAGTGGCTTGAGCTTGTCACCGAAGCCCAGTACGGCGCTTCATTATGATTATTCGCACATTTGTAGCAGCAATATTAGCGATGTGTTTGTCTGCATGCGCCACCCCTCAGGGGGCGCCGACCGAGGAAACTTCTAACATGCCTACTTCAGCCGATATACGCGCCACATCTCCGATAATGGCTCACAACGCGGACAACCTTCTTCTTGGTGAGGTTTGGAAACGCTCGGAGTTGTCTGCTCGCGACCGGAGCCTGGCGACGGTAGCCGTCCTGATTGCAAGAGGTCAGACAGCCGAGTTGGCCGCTCACTTAGATCTTGCATTGAAGAATGGAGTGACGCCTTTGGAGCTATCCGAAGCAATCAACCATCTCGCGTTTTATTCAGGTTGGGGCAACGCCGCTGGAGCAGCGCCGATTGCCAAAGAGGTGTTTAGCAAGCACGGCATAACCTCTGACCAACTGGCGCCGGTGTCGCCCGTGCTACTGCCTATCGATCACGCTGCCGAAGACGCACGCGTCGCGGCCGTCGACAAATCTGTTGGCCCGGTTTTGCCTGGGTTAGTGAAATTCACCACCAGTGCGTTATTCAACGATCTGTGGCTGCGGCCGGGCCTTGCGCCCAGAGACCGTAGTCTGATTACTGTTACGACGTTAGTGGCAAACGGTCAGGTTGCGCAGATCGGTTACCACCTCAATCGTGCAATGGACAATGGCCTGACGCAGACTGAGGCTTCCGAGTTGCTTTCACATCTGGCGTTCTATGCTGGCTGGCCTAACGCCTTCTCAGCTGTGCCGGTATTTAGCGATGTCTTCACGAAGCGGCAGGCGAGCTGAAATCGCTAGGGGAGTGGCCCCATCGGTTCGAGTTCGCGGATAAGGTCAATCAATAGGCGAATGCCTACGGGAACCTGTCTGAAGCTTGAGTAATAGATGTGAAAGCCGGGGTCATGATGAGTCCAGTCCTCCAAGACTCGTCGCAGGGAGCCTTCCGCGATCTGTCGTTCGACTACCTTCGCAGGCACATACATCAAGCCGGCGCCGCGCATTGCCATCGCTACACCGACCCGGGTCTCATCGATAGTGATGGCGCCCGGCGCGTCTATCTCCATCTGTTGACCCTCTTTCGAGAATTGCCACTGGTAGATACGTGCATTCCCCAGACGCACGCGTAAACAACGATGTTGGCACAGATCTTCCGGATGTAGTGGCGTACCGAATCGCTCAAGGTAGTCAGGCGCTCCAACGACGGCCCATGCCACGTCGGGAGAGAGTCGTTGAGCGATCATGTCTTCGGGCACCGTCCCGCCGAAACGAATCCCTGCATCATGGCCATCGCCGATAACGTCGACCATTCGGTTAGTCACGGTGAGGTCAACCTCGATGTCCGGATAGCGATCAATGAAAACCGGGAGAACAGGGCCGAGCAGCAGTTTTGCACCGTCGCTCAACACGTTTAGTCGGATACGCCCGGCGGGCTCATCGCGCAGCCGATTCAGTGTCTCCAGCGCCTGCCCGATATCATTTACGGGAGTGCTGATGAGGCTTTGCAGCTCCTCGCCAGCCGCCGTGAGTGTCACGCTTCGGGTGGTGCGATTGAGCAGTCGAACGCCAAGCCGTGTCTCCAGACCTTTCATGGCATGGCTCAGCGCAGACGCGCTGATGCCCACGTCTAGCCCCGCCTTTCTGAAGCTTTGATGCCGAGCGATGGCAAGGAAATAAACAATATCTGCCAGGTTCGTGCGGCTCAGTTGCATTGATGACTCCGAAGCAAAAAGCGGTAAGGTCAGCCCACAGCGGGCAAGTGGTCAATCAACTTGTCGAGCGTAATGGGGTAATCACGAACCCTAATGCCGGTGGCGTTATAAACAGCGTTGGCAATCGCCGCTGCCGCTCCTGAAATACCGAGTTCGCCGACACCCTTGGCCTTCAGCGGTGTCGCATAGGAGTCTGCTTCATCAAGGAAAATCACCTCCTGATGGGGAATGTCGGCATGCACCGGCACTTCGTAGCCAGCCAGATCGTGATTAACAAAAAAGCCCAAGCGATGATCGACAACCATTTCTTCCATCAGCGCAGCACCTGCGCCCATGGTCATGCCCCCGATTATCTGACTGCGTGCTGTTTTCGGGTTAAGTATTCTGCCTGCTGCGCAGACCGCCAACTGCCGGCGAAGGCGAATTTCGCCGGTGGCGGCGTTTACACCCACCTCGACGAAGTGTGCGCCAAAGGTTTGCTGAGCATACTGCTTGGCCAGGTCGCCGAACTCCATGACGTCTTCGGCCACCAGATCACCGTGTTCTGTCGCCTGTACCAGGGGCAGATTTTTCGAACCTTCACGAACGTGGCCATCGATAAACTCCGCTTTTGTCGGGTCCAGGCCCAACTTCGTAGCGATGGCCTCCCTGAGTTTCACACAAGCAGCATAGACGCCTGCAGTGGACGAGGCTGCACCCCATTGGCCACCTGAACCCGACGATTCCGGGAACCGTGAGTCGCCCAGGTAGACGTTCACCTTGTCCATGTCCACGCCCATCATCTCCGCAGCCGTTTGAGCAATGATTGTGTAAGAGCCGGTGCCAATATCGGTCATGTCGGTTTCGACGGTAACCATGCCTTTGCGATCAAGCCGTACGCGAGCAGCTGACTTCGTCGTGGGTGCGCCTCGAATTGCGGACGCCATCCCCAACCCGATCCACCAACCGTCACGCAATTCTTTAGCCGGATGGGTATTACGTCGGGCCCAGCCGAAATGATCGGCTCCCGTATTCAAGCATTCGACTAACTGGCGCTGAGAGAACCGGCGATCCGGCTGCTCCGGGTCTACCTGGGTGTCGTTGATGACGCGAAACTTCACAGGATCCATCCCCAGCTTCTCAGCCAGTTCGTCCATGGCAATTTCCAGAGCCATCATGCCTGGTGCTTCACCAGGCGCGCGCATGGCGCTACCTTCAGCAAGGTCAAGTTCGGCAAGATACAAGCGTGTCATGCGGTTTGCGCCGGCATACAAGGTTCGGGTGGATGCGGTGGCGGCTTCAGTGCGACCACCGCGCAGATTGCCCGACCAGCTCTCGTGGCCGATGGCCGTGAGGGTGCCGTCCGGATTTGCACCGAGCCGGATTCTTTGAATCGTCGCGGGTCTATGGGTCAGGTTGTTGAACATGAGCGGGCGGGGGAGTGCGACTTTCACCGGGCGCCCGGCCGCTCTAGCGGCAAGAGACGCCAATACGGCGTCGCACAGGATTGTGCCTTTTCCACCAAAGCCGCCGCCGATGTAGGGCGAGATGAGGTGAATGTTGTCTTTGGATATACCCAGTATTTTTGCCAGATCTCTGACACCCCAGTTCATCTGCTGAATGGATGTCCATAACGTCAGTTTGTCTCCCTGCCATTGAGCGATAGTGGCATGGGGTTCCATCATCGCGTGGGCATGATCCGGGGTAGTGTAATGATCGTCGAGGGTGACCGCTGCCAGCTTGAACGCGCCTTCGAAATCCCCGATCGCGGTGTGCGGAGGAGGGCCGAACGCACCCGGCGCGGGTGTCTTGGCTGACGCTCTCTGTGCTGCGAGGTCGTAGGCCCCAGGCTCTCTTACGTAGTAGACCCGAAGCAGAGCCGAAGCAGCCCTGGCTTGTTCAAACGTCTGTGCGACGATAATGGCTACAGCCTGGTGATAGTGATCGATCTTTGGGCCGGCAAGTGCGCGGTCAACGTAAAATTCGCCCCTGTCCAGTTGACCCGCATTCTCATGGGTGACGATTGTAATCACGCCGCTGGCTTGGCGTGCTTCGCTCGAATCAATTGAGGAAATTCGGCCTTTGCCGATTGCTGAACCGACGACATAGCCGTAGGCGGGGGGACTGACAGCGGCCTGTTGTTCGTAAGCATAGGTCGCCGTGCCGGTTGTTTTCAGTTTGCCTTCAACTCGATCTTTGGGTTGACCAATCACTTTCATTTGATCGATGGGATTGGTGCTCGCAGGCGTATCAAACTTCATGAGGCTTACTCCTGGTCAATCGACCGCAGCCGTGCAATGCCGATGATGTTGCTTAGGAAGATGTGGTGGAAAGAGCAAGTCCAATCGTCCGCTCCGCCAGTTTGATCTTGAAGGCGTTCTGCGCGGTAGGATTAGCGCCAGCCAGCAAATGAGTGGCTACGGCCTTCGCGCCGTCAGGCAGATAAGCTTCGGCCTCGTCACTTCGCCAAGGTTTGTACGCCACGCCTCCCAAGGCGAGTTGCCCCGTCCGGTCTGGCAGCACGATCGCCGCGACAGAGACCAGCGCAAATGCGTAGGAGGCGCGGTCACGAACCTTGTAGTAGATATGGTCGCCCTTTATAGGTTTAGGCAGCGTCACGGCAGTAATCAGTTCGCCGTTGTTCAGGATGGTCTCGACATGTGGGGTGGCCCCCGGTGCGCTGTAAAGGTCGGCGAGATCAATCGTTCTGACCTGGCCATCCGAGTTAAGTGTTTCTACCCTTGCGCCCAATGCTCGCATCGCCACAGCCATGTCACTGGGATGGCTGGCAATGCAGGCATCGCTGACCCCGATGATTGCTTGTTGCCGACTGGCTCCACCGACTGCAGAGCAGCCAGCACCCGGACGCCGCTTATTGCAAGGCTGGTTGGTATCGTAAAAGTAGGCGCACCGGGTGCGTTGCAATAGATTGCCTGCCGTTGTGGCTTTGTTGCGCAATTGCCCTGACGCGCCCGCAAGCAGCGCCTTGGAGAGTACGGCGTAGTCTCGACGCACCTGAGGCGCAGCAGCCAAGTCAGTGTTACGCACCAGGGCGCCGATCCTTAGCCCGCCGTCCTGGGTCGGGGTGATTTCATCGAGCGACAGTCCGTTTACATCTATCAGGTGTTGGGGAATTTCTATTTCCAGCTTCATCAGATCGAGCAAATTGGTGCCGCCGGCGATGAATCGGGCGCCTGGATGATGGGCGGCGGCGTTAACCGCTTGCTGTAAAGAGGTGACACGCTCGTACGTAAAGGATTTCATGCCTCACCCCCGGCTATCTCTTGAATGGCATCGACGATGTTGGAGTACGCCCCGCAACGGCAGATATTTCCGCTCATGCGCTCGCGGATTTCAGCGGCTGTGGCGGTGCTGCTGGCGATCAAGTCGCTACTGACGTGGCTGGGTATGCCGGCTTTTATCTCGTCAAGCATCGCGACTGCCGAGCAAATTTGCCCGGGCGTGCAGTAACCGCATTGGTAGCCGTCGTGCTTGATGAACGCCGATTGAAGAGGGTGCAGGTTGTCCGGCGTACCGAGCCCTTCAATGGTGGTTATGCTGTCACCTTCGTGCATCACCGCAAGCGTGAGGCATGAGTTTATTCGTCGACCTTCTACGATCACCGTACAGGCGCCGCATTGGCCGTGGTCACAGCCCTTTTTGGTGCCAGTTAGATGCAGCCTCTCTCGAAGGACGTCCAGGAGAGTGGTGCGGTTGTCGACATCCAAGGCGACTCGCCGCCCGTTGAGGCTGAACGTTACATGACTGCCTGGTGGGCTTTGCGGCGCTGCATTTGTCTTGGCAACCGCTCGGGCATCATCGACCTTCGTTAAAACGGCTGTAACTGCAGTTCCTGCAGTGCCGATCAGCAATTGTCGTCGGGAGAGTTCTATTCCAGCTCCGGGTACGGTGGGGTTTCCAGGGTTCATCAACGTCTCCATTCGCAGTGTGGGTGGCTGAGGCCGGGTGCTCCTAGATGATTCCTTTGCGTTGCACATCTCTCACGGCGAGTGCGCGGCTTGAAGAAGCAATGTTGCCGGACTGTCCATCATGGGAGCCTATGGCACTGTGTTGCTGCTGATAACTGGCGTTTTCAGAATGAATCCATGAGCGGTTCTCAGCAATCTACGGCATTACCCCGTGTGGGCATGGATCACCCTCCCAAATTGGACAAGCTCGCTAGCGAGGTTGCATGCACTCATAACAGTTATCTGATTTACTCATGAGTGCTCATCGAATGTGGGCTGTAGCATGTCTGCGCTAATAACCCTGAGAGAACTAAGAATGCGTATATCAGTCCTGCGGGCCACTGCTGTCATGGGCTGTTTCTGGGTGGGGGCAGTGTTTGCTGCGCCACCAGCAGAGCAAGTCGTGCGTATTGCGCAGCTTGTGATTGATCCGGCGCAACTGGCGGCCTATCAAGTTGCGGTCAAAGAGGAAATGGCCGATTCCGTTCGCCTTGAGCCGGGTGTAATAGCTATCTATTCGGTTGCAGAAAAAGATCATCCGAATCGGCTGCACTTCTTCGAAATCTATGCGGATGAGGCGGCGTATCGAAGCCATATTGCGTCTGCGCATTTTCGAAAGTACGTGAAAACGACGCAGTCGATGATCCTGTCCAGAGTATTAACCGAAACCGAACCGGTTCAACTCAGCACTCAGCGTGGTCGATGACACGATTTTCCGTGAGGGCTAGTCGTTGCCAGGTATGCGTGCTGAACACATTGGTTTTTCAATGGAGGAAAGTGATGAAAAATGTGAAGGTGTTGGCGTTTTCGATGGTGGGTCTGGCGTTTTTCGGGGCAGGCAGCTGCCGGGTAATTGCATCCGAGGCTCCTTCGGCAAAGCCCCCGGCCTACTATGTCGCCGAGTTTGAGGTCACTGATCCCGAAGGGATGAAGCCTTACAGTGCAAAGGTAGAGGCAACTTTCAAACCCTATGGAGGGCATTTCATTGTGCGTGGTGGCAAGACCATTTCGCTTGAAGGTGAAGCGCCTAAGCGTCGACGTGTTGTCATTGAGTTTGCAAGTGTCGAAAAAGCCCAGGCTTGGTACAACTCTGCGGAGTACACCGAACTGAGAAAAGTCCGCCAGCGCTCAGCCAGGACAGACGTCTATTTGATTGAGGGCGTATCGGCGCAATAATCAGGGAGTCGACAAATGCTGCGCGAGAATGCGAACGATCTGCTGGTCTTCATTGCAGTAGCGCGGGAAAGAAGTTTCACGAAAGCGGCTTCACAGCTTCGTGTCTCTCAATCTGCGATGAGTCATACCATCAAGGCATTCGAGGAAAGGTTAGGCCTCAGGCTTTTGACCCGCACTACGCGAAGCGTCACATTGACTGATGCCGGGCAGGCGCTTTACGACAGCATGAGCCCGCACTTCGAGGCAATGGAAGCCAATTTTCAGACACTGCTGGGCCTTCGAGATAAACCCGCCGGTACGATACGGATCAGCGCAGCAGATTTCAGCTTTCACACCGTGTTATGGCCAGTGCTGGAAGTATTTTTGGCGAGGTACACGGACATCAACGTGGAGGTCAACTGTGACTATCGACTGGTCGACATCGTAGCCGAACGTTACGACGCAGGCGTGAGATACGGTGACACTGTGGGGGAAGGGATGATCGCGACAAGAATTGCCCCTGACATGCGGATGGCCGTCGTAGCAACGCCAGACTACTTCAGGTTGCATGTGCCGCCCAGAGAGCTCCACGATCTAGGCAGCCACAACTGCATCAACATGCGATTCCCCACCCACGGTGGAATCTACACTTGGGAGTTCGAAAAAGAAGGTATCACCAAAAATATTCAAGTGAGTGGGCAACTCGTCGTCAATGGAGTTTATCAAACGCTCGATGCTTGCCGGAGCGGGGCAGGGTTGGGATATTTACCAGAAACACTTGTTCAACGGCACATCGACAGTGGTGACTTGATTCGAGTGTTGCAGGATTGGTGCCCGCCGTTCGCCGGGTTTCACCTGTATTACCCCAGTCGCCTTCAATCTTCACCTGCGTTCAGCCTTTTAGTGGAAGCACTACGCTATCCCCGGAGAGTCGAAGCTGGTGAAGATTAAATACCGTTTATGGTCAAGCGTCACTTGGCCGTTAAAGCGGAGGTGACTCTTCTCTCGATGCAAGTTCAAAGCTATGTGCCGAGGGGCGCGTTTGTACCATTTTAAAGATTTCCAAGTCCGGCCCGCTCGGAGTTCTCTTCATCAATAGTCCACTCGTCCTTAGGCTGGGGGCATCTTTTTCAAACCATCCAAAGCATGCCCTCAGATGTGCCCCCAATGTAGCCATCCACTGGTAGTGAATGGAGCTCCATGGTTTAAGGAAAGGCAAAAATGATCAGATGAACAGCTTTCGGAAGACCCCTAGAGACTATCCGGATCCCCGAAAAACATCTGAATCCGCGACCGCAACCACCGCTCACCCGGATCATTATCCTGCGACCCCCGCCAAGCCATGTGCAGCTCAAACGTGCGCGTCGGCAACGGCGGATCTTCCGCGCGAACACCACCGGCAGCCGTCAACGCTTCCGCGGTGTAATCCGGCACGGTCGCTACGATGTCAGTGCCCGCCAGCAACGTACTCAAGCCATTGAACTGTGGCACGGCCAGCACCACATGGCGTTTGCGCCCGAGTTTCTCCAGCTCTTCATCAATAAAGCCACTGAGGTCGCCAGCGAACGACACCAGCGCATGCGGTCGCGCGCAGTAGTCATCCAGGCTCAACGGCCCCGGCACGGTATCGGCGCGCAGCAGTTTCGGCGCGCTACGGCGCAGGACCTTGCGCTTGGCGTTGGCCGGCAAGTCGGTGGTGTAGCTGACGCCAATGGAGATCTCGCCAGAAGCCAGCAGGCCCGGCATCAATATGTAGTTGACGCGACGGATCACCAGCACGATGCCTGGGGATTCGGCGCGCAGGCGTTTGAGCAGCATCGGCAGCAGGGCGAATTCGACGTCGTCGGACAAACCGATGCGAAATACCGAGGTGCTGGTCGCCGGGTCGAATTCGGCGGCACGGCTGACGGCGGTCGAAATCGAATCGAGGGCCGGCGAGAGCAGGGCGAAGATTTCCACCGCGCGGGCGGACGGTTCCATGCTGCGCCCGGTGCGTACAAACAGCGGGTCATCGAACAGGCTGCGCAGGCGCGAGAGCGCCGCACTGATCGCTGGTTGACCGAGGAACAATTTTTCTGCCGCCCGGGTCACACTGCGTTCGTGCATCAATGTTTCGAATACGATCAACAGGTTCAGGTCGACACGACGCAGGTCATTACGATTCATCTGGAGTCCTGGCAGAGTCATCAAGCTTGACGAGAGCGGCCATATGAGAACAATGGCCGGCATGAATCTTACGGGGAAAGGCTGGTACTCTGCACCGGAAAATTCAGCTTTACTGAGACGGTGGCAGCAGTTTTTTCATGGATTTTGCCAATGCCGCCCATACTGCGGAATCAATGACAGGCATGTCGACTATTAATAGCCACTGATAGTCTTGGGTCGAAAGCCCAGATAGAGTTCATGGCATTAGAGGTTACTTTGACGAGGTTTGCGATGTCCCGCACGATCCGTTTTCACAAGTTTGGTCCGGCCGAGGTGCTCAAGTGCGAAGAGCATGCGGCCGCTCAGCCAGGTCCTGGCGAAGTGCAGGTGCGTGTCGAGGCGATCGGCATCAGCTGGTACGACACCCTTTGGCGTCAGAACCTGGCCTCGTCTCAGGCGCGACTGCCTGCGGGTCTTGGTCACGAGATGGCCGGTGTGATCACCGCTGTCGGCGACGGTGTCGATGATCTGGCAGTGGGTGACAAGGTCGCCAGCTTTCCGGCCGAGAGTGCGAACGACTACCCGGTCTACGGCGAATCGATCGTGCTGCCGCGTACCGCACTGACCCGTTATCCGGATGTGCTCAGTCCGATCGAAGCCAGCGTGCACTACACGCCGTTGCTGATCGCCTACTTTGCCTACGCCGATCTGGCGCGGGTCAAACCGGGGCAGTTCGCTCTGGTGACTGACGCCAGTCATTGCGCCGGTCCTTCGTTTGTCCAGTTGGGCAAGGCGATGGGGGTGCGGGTGATCGCCGCGACCAAGGAAGCCGAGGAGCGCGAGTACCTGCTGTCGCTGGGCGCTGAGAAGGTCATCGTCACCGAAGAGGAGGATCTGTTGATGCGAATCAACAAGATCACTGACAACCGTGGTGTCGACGTGGTGTTCGACGGCCTCGGCGGCCCGCAGATGTCGTTGCTTGGCGATGTGCTGGCGCCGCGTGGCAGCCTGGTGTTGTATGGCCTGCAGGGCGGCAATCAGACGCCGTTCCCGGCCTGCGCAGCGTTCCAGAAGAATATCCAGTTCTTCGTGCATTGCATCGGCAACTTCACCGGCAAGCCGGAACTGGGCATCACTCAGGATCACGTCGCGTTGCAACGTGCCTTGCGTGACATCAACCAGTTGACCGCTGACCGCGTGTTGCTGCCGCTGAAGACGCGTGTGTTTCCGTTCAACGAGTTCGTCGAAGCGCATCGCTACATGGACGAATGCCCATGCCGCGAACGGGTCGCCCTGCAAGTCGAATCGGCGTAAGACCTGTCATCAGAGTCCGTGGCCCCACGGACTCTTCTGCGTTTAGCTTCCCACCTGAAAAACAGAGCCTGCGGCTGCAACAGCCGCGACTGTTCAGCAACTGAACTGGTTTTTGCTCTCGATCTGTATCTTCTAATCACAATATAAGCCCTGATAATTGAATGATTACTTTCATCTCAAGGAATGAGTCATGGCTGTGCATTCAATTTGTCCTGCGCGATATCAAACGAATAAATCGATTGATCAAGTCAATTTCTGTTTAATAGTTGTAGGGCTATTCGGAAACCGCTTCTCTTTTTCTTGTACTCACTTTCCGTGGGATCTTGTGGGAAGTTTCCTAGGACTGCGTCCAGAAAAAATATCCCAGCAATTACAGGGGGTTAAGGCTTCGATTCACTGGTGATTGGGGTTTTCTCAGATCAAGTGTTTCAAATAACTACAAACTTGTAAGTGTTAGCATTCGAACGTCTATTACTTATTGATGAATTGTCGTCCGACTGATGTTTCAGTCGGCGTGGCATGAAACTTTCGATACCGGGTAAATACCGATGAGCACGATCCATGATCAGGCAATGAACTATGTCTACCAGCAAGTACTGCAACGTTTGCTGAGTTTTTTTTCCCGCGCCGAACGCACGGCGCTGCAATTGCTGATCCAGCGACTGGCGGTGGCTGCCGGCGGCATGGAGAACATGGGTCATTTCAAGGTGCTGGTGAACCAGTCAGGGTCGCGCGACAGTTGTTACACGCTGGCATTGCTGCGGGCGGCGCAGCTGACCATCGCGGGTCGTTCACCCGCAACCTTTCAGCTGCGGGTGGCCACCCTGCGCTGGAACGGTAACAGCCAGGCGTCCCTGGAGAACATGCACCGCAGCTACAGCGCATTGTTTCTGTATGACGATCCACGGGTGGAACTGGTGATGGTGGATCATCGCGAGGTTTTACCGTTCGATCATCAAGCTCCGATTGGCGAGGCCGGTCGGGAGGCTAACCGTATCAATCTGCTGCTGATCGGGCATCGTCGAACCTGGAACGAAACGCTGGAGCTGTGGGATGACGCTTATCTGGCCACTGCCGAGTTCTACGGGCAGGTGGCCCGCTGGAACAATGGCGTCGATGCCATGATTGGCAGTGAGTCCGCGCGTCGGCAAAACCATTTCCTCGACGGTCTGGGCCGCGCGGTGCAGAAGGCCGCGATCGCCGGGCCTCAGGTGAGTTCTGTCGGCTTTGAAATGCTGTTCCCGCTGCTCGACGGACTGGGTGGTGATTATTACCGCGAGTTTTATTCCGAAGAGGAGCGCGTGACCTGGCGACCGGAAGGTCAATTCGAAGCCTGTCGGCGCACCAGTTTTATCAGTATCAACGACATGATTGTCGGCAAGCTCGAAGAGCGCTGGCCTTTGCTGAGTGATTTTTTAGGTTTTCAGGCGGATGATCTGACCCTTTATCAAGGTGACGACGAACACGTGGAACCCATTGTGGCTGCGCATCTGCGAGGGTTGCAGGCGCAATTCATCGAGGGGCGGACCTACGAGGCCGGCGTCGGCGATTATCTGAAAAGCAGCCTGATCACGATGCGGCAAAAACAGGTCCCCGAATCTGTTTGCGAGCAGTTGCTGACCAGCTTCGGCAATCTTCAGGAGCCTGAACATCTGCGGGCTCAGGCAGAAAGTACCTTGTTGGCCAATTTTGACCTGAATGAAATCCAGCTGACGTGCCTGCTGTTCGCGCCGTTCATTGATGCGGGCGCCGGACTCGAGCGGTTCTTGCGCAATTGTCATCCCGGCATGTTGGTGGCGTTGCCGGAGCTGCACCGGGCCATGCAGGGCCTGCATGCGCCGGAACAGGTCCTGAAGTGGATGACCGATGTCAGTGGTCTGCCGGTCAGGTTGATCGTGCGGCTGTATGCAATGGGTCCGGTTCGCATGCCGGTAGCCGACGAATCAATCTCGCAGGGCGCGGTCGTCGAGTCGGCAGTCGACCGATCGGCAGAAGGTTGAGCGTGAGCCAGTTGTTGGCAGATGAACGCCTGCCCACGGATGCGGACTCGTGAAGGCGTCGAGGGAAAATGACTTCGTTTATCAGGCGGTGTATCGCTACCTGACGCTGTTGATAGAAGAGGCGGGGAGCAGCGCGGCGGTGCGCCTGCCTTCGTTGCGGCAGTTGGCTGATCGCCTCAACGTGTCGATCTCGACCGTCCAGTACGCCTATTCGTTGCTGGAAAAGGAAGGCCGGGTCTATTCAGTTGCCAAGTCCGGGTACTACGCGCGAGCGCTGCAGGTGATGGATTCGCCGGAAAGCGGCGGTGATTTGCTGGAAACCGTTTACGTCAATGCCAGGCGTCCGGGCATGTGCGTCCTGAGCGCCGATGAGCCGGCCTCGCTGCAACCGCTGGACAGCCCCTTACTGATGCTGGAGCGCGAACTGCTGCGTCAATATCCGCGCCAGCCGCAAGCGCTGGTGCAACCTTGTGGTGAGCTGGAACTGCGCACGGTATTGGCTGCGCGCTACACCTCATCAACGGCCAATTACTGGCGTGCAGATGACGTTTATATCGGTGCAGACCTGCGCGGAGTGCTGGAAATACTGATTGCAGTGCTTGAGTTGCGTCAAGCCACCGTGGTTGTCGAGTCGCCCTGTGACTGGGTGATTTTGCGCCTGCTGCAAGCCGCCGAGGTGCGTGTTGTCGAGTTGCCATTACTCGCCGGCGGGGTGATTGATCTGCAGCAGTTGGAGTCGCTGCTCAAGCGTGAGTCGGTGCGTTTGATTCTGTTGTCATCGGCGTTGAGCATGCCCCGGGGCAGCCTGTTGCCACCGGCCAACCAGCAGGCAGTTGCGCATTTGCTCGGGCGATATGGCACCTGGGTGCTGGAAAACGATTGTTACAGCGAACTCCATGAAAGTACTGACATTCATCCGTTGCGTGAATGGCTGGATCCTGATCGTTTGCTGGTGTTTTCATCCTTCGAAAAGTTCATCGGTGCCGAGGCGCCTTTCGGCTTTCTGCTGTCACGGCATTGGCGCAATGAGTTGCAGCGGCATTTTCTGTTGCGCGCGTTTCGCCTGTCGCCGATTCGCCAGAAGGCGATCGCCAGGCTGCTTGGGGGTGGTCGGCTGGATCAGCATTTGTCGATATTGCGACGGATGCTCAAGGAACGTCGCACGCAATTGATCGAGCTATTACGCGAACGTCTTGGTGACGCGTTGCAAGTTGTCGAGCCCCAAGGTGGGGCGACCGTCTGGGTGCGGTCGCTGCGACCCGTGAATATGGGGCAGGTTTTCCAGCACCTGCTCAGGCAGCAGATCATTATTGCCCCGGGTGAGCTGTTCAGCCTGCAAGGCCTGCATGCGCAGCATTTGCGCTTGAGTCCGCTGAACCACGGTGATCATGATCTGGCCAGCGTGGTCGGACTGCTCGGTGACGCCTTGCGCCTGGCACCCGCTGACTAACGTTAAAAAACATCGGGAGTGTCCCGGATAGATCCCATCGCGCTACGGTCAAACTGCCAGTAAACTGCGCTCTATTCCTGAATCACTCTATTTCAGAGGTTTTGCATGACACTCAGTCCTTTTGCGGGCAAACCGGCACCGGCAGAATTGTTGGTCGACATCCCGCGACTGGTAACGGCTTATTACACCGGACAGCCCGACGCCTCGATTTCCACTCAGCGCGTTGCGTTCGGTACATCCG
Organism: Pseudomonas sp. AC169; assembly: GCF_979258515.1. Lineage (NCBI taxonomy): Bacteria > Pseudomonadati > Pseudomonadota > Gammaproteobacteria > Pseudomonadales > Pseudomonadaceae > Pseudomonas > Pseudomonas sp. AC169. The sequence continues at coordinate 5,869,908 of NZ_OZ409866.1, forward strand.
GTCACCGGGGCAGCTCGTTCGACTTGAGTTTCAACGAGTGGCACGTTCTGGCCATCAGTCAGGCGATCTGCCTGTACCGCGAAGCCCAAGGGATCACCGGGCCGTTGTTTGTCGGCATCGACACCCACGCACTGTCGACTCCGGCCGGGGCCAGCGCGCTGGAAGTTCTGGCCGCCAACGGTGTGACGGTGATGATCGCCGAAGGTGATGAATACACGCCGACGCCGGCCATTTCCCACGCCATTCTCTGCTACAACCGTGGCCGCACCTCGGGCCTGGCGGACGGCATCGTCATCACGCCGTCGCACAATCCGCCGCAAAGCGGTGGCTACAAATACAATCCAACCAACGGCGGGCCGGCCGACACTCACATCACCAAGTGGATCGAAGCCAAGGCCAATGAGCTGCTGGCCGCGAAACTCGCCGGTGTGAAGCGCATCAGCTACGAGCAAGCGCTCAAGGCCAGCACCACCCATCGTCACGACTACGTGAACACCTATGTCGCCGATCTGATCAATGTGATCGACTTCGACGCCATTCGTGACGCCAAACTGCGTCTGGGCGTTGATCCGCTGGGCGGAGCAGGGGTGCGCTACTGGTCGGCGATTGCCGAGCATTACCGACTGGATCTGCAAGTGGTCAATAAGGAAGTCGACGCGACGTTCCGTTTCATGACCGTCGACTGGGATGGTCAGATTCGTATGGATCCGTCATCCAGCCACGCGATGCAAGGCCTGATCGGCCTGAAAGAGCGTTTCGACGTCGCCTTCGCCTGCGACCCGGATCACGACCGCCACGGCATCGTCACGCCGTCCGGTGGTTTGCTTGCGCCGAATAACTATCTGGCGGTGTCGATCGATTACCTGTTCCAGAATCGCCCGCAATGGCGTGCGGATGCCGGCGTAGGTAAAACCGTGGTCAGCAGCGGTCTGATCGATCGCGTTGCCAAGCGTCTGGGCCGTCGTCTGTACGAAGTTCCGGTCGGTTTCAAATGGTTCGCTGACGGCCTGTTCGATGGCTCGCTGGGTTTCGGCGGCGAAGAGAGCGCGGGTGCATCGTTCCTGCGCAAGGACGGCGGCGTGTGGAGTACTGACAAGGACGGTCTGATCCCGGCTTTGCTGGCCGCCGAAATGACCGCGCGCACCGGTCGCGATCCGAGCCAAGCCTATAAGGCATTGACCGATGAGCTGGGCGAACCGTTCTCGGTACGTGTCGACGCCAAGGCCAATCCTGAGCAGAAGGCGTTGCTGAGCAAGTTGTCGCCTGCACAGGTCACCTCGACCGAACTGGCCGGTGAGAAAATCCAGAGCATTCTCAGCCATGCGCCGGGCAACGATCAGGCGATTGGCGGTCTGAAAGTGATGACTGAAAACGGCTGGTTCGCCGCGCGTCCATCGGGCACCGAAGACATCTACAAGATCTACGCCGAAAGCTTCATCAGTGACGACCACCTCAAGCAATTGGTCGTCGAAGCGCAAACGCTGGTGGATGGCGCTATCTCCGGCTGATGATGTTGGCAAGCGCATGAAAAAAGGGGCAACCGTGATGGTTGCCCCTTTTTTTGCCTGCCATTCAAGCCATCAGGCCAGATCCACCAGGACAATTTCACTGTCCTCAAGGGCCGTGACGCTCAGCACTTGCTCATGCGCTACCGCCACGCCATCTCGAGCTTGTGCACGCAAGCCGTTGACTTCAATCACGCCAGTGGCCGGCACCAGATACGCACGACGACCTTCATCCAGATGATATTCCGCCGTTTCACCTGCCTTGAGATTGGCCGCGACCAATCGCGCATCAGCGCGAATCCGCAGGCTCTGGTCATCGCCGTCCTTGCCGCTGGCCAAGGTAACAAAGCCTTCACGCTGGCCTTTCGGGAACGGTTTTGCGCCCCACGAAGGCGGTGCGCCGGTTTCCGTGGGCAGAATCCAGATCTGGAAGATCTTGGTGTCTTTCGCTTCCAGGTTGTATTCGCTGTGAGCGATGCCGGTGCCGGCACTCATCACCTGGACGTCGCCAGCCTCGGTACGGCCCTTGTTGCCAAGGTTGTCCTGGTGAGTAATCGCACCTTCACGGACATACGTGATGATTTCCATGTCGCGATGCGGATGCTGCGGAAAGCCTGTGCCAGCAGCAATCACATCATCGTTCCACACTCGCAGATTGCCCCAGTTCATGCGCTGAGGGTCGTAGTATTCGGCGAATGAAAAGTGATGATGGGCATCCAGCCAGCCGTGATGGGCGCCGCCCAGCGAGCTGAAAGGTCTGAGTTCAAGCATGATCGTCTCCTCAATAGGTTCGTCATGGGGTGCGATGGGTTGCACTCGACGCGACACCAGTGGTTTATGACGGCGATCATCTATCAGTCAACTATCGATAAAAAGCGTAAAAAGTGCGGCATTACCATCGAAACGACTGATAAGAAAAGGCGCCATTGGATCTCATCCAACCTTCAGTTCATCGCCTAAACCAATGAGCTGTAAGCATTTCGCTAGAACTGCGCGGCAAATGCAGACACCATACCCGCAACAGCCTTACACACTGGAGCCATCAGCGTGGCGCAACACACCCCCGATCTTCCTCCTGAACTTCGCCCCCTGGCCGAGATGCCATGGTTTAAACGCCTGGCGGCACGCTTCTTCGGCCACGGCTTGACCCGTTTACGCGCGCAGCACCGCGCATCGTGGTTACACGGTCAGGCCGACGGTTTCCGCAGCGGCCATACCGCTGGCGTCGAATATGGCTTTAAGGAGGGCAAGCTCGAGGGGCTGGAAGAAGGTCGCCAGGTGTTGTTGATCCGTGACAGTCGCAACACTGAGCACCGCCTGCCCAGTGTCGATAACCACCTGTTTGACGATTGGCGCTTGCCGCTGACGGCCGAGCTGAAAAAGCGCATGAAGGCCGATGTCGCCCGTTTATTGCCTGAGCATGCGCAGCCGAGCACCGCGCAGTGGAAGATGATTTTCAGCGAAACACCGTCAACCTCAGTGGTTGCCGGCGCGGGCGCGGGCAAGTCCACCACGCTGGTGCTGCGTATTCTGCTGCTCAACCACTATCTGGGTTTCGAGCTGGATTCGATGACCGTGGTGACCTTCACCCGCGAGTCGCGCAAGGATTTCATCAACAAACTGATTGAGCTGTTTGCACTCTGGGGGCAGGCGCTGAACCTGCGCCAGGCGCGGGAACTGGTGCGGACCTTCCACTCGCGCATTCTGCCGATGGTGCGCAGCTTGCCGGGTTTCGAACGTCTTCAGGCCTTTGAAAACCTCAGCCATCGGGTTCAGGGTGTTGAAGAGGAGGTCGACAGCAATCCGTTCGACCTGCGCATCAACGATGCACAGCGCCAGCAACTCAACGCCTGTTATCACCGCTTGTTCAATGACGACGAGCGTTTCCGCGAGTTGATTCAGCCGCTGTCGCGCGCCGGTTTGCAGCTCAGGGAGCTGGAGCGAGATCACCCGGATGTACAGAAGCGCGTCGCGGTGACGGAGCTGGCGTCGCGGCGCGACGAAGAATTGTGCGATGCCATCGAAGATCTGTGGTTCCGCGCCGGCGCTTGGCCGATCAAGGGCATTGAGCCGAACCGGCAGAGTTTCGATATCAACGGCGCAAAATTTCATTGCCATGGCTACATTCCGAGCCTGGATGCTTGGGTGATGCTCGGTTTCGATTCGCGGGAAAACCCGCAGTTGAGCCGGCCAAACGCCAAGCTCAGCGTACGTGCCGAGTGGGCTGTCAAGCGCACACTGTTTCAAGCTTTCTGTCGTAAGCCGTTGATTTGGCTAGATAGTTATGAGTCATCGAAGCGCGTTCTGGCAACGCTGGCAGGCGATGCCAGCGCCGGGCCTGGCTTTGATTACAAGGTCAAAGGTGAATTGACCTCCGCGCCGTTGCTCGACTGCTTCGTGGCAGCGGCAGGTTTCATCGAGAACCTCGGCCTGGACGTGCCAGACGCGGTCGGTCGCATGAGTTTTGCCAAGGACGATCCGGACCGGTTTTTCTTCGAGGCACTGAGTCTGTTCTGGCGGGCCTTTGAAGACCATTTGCTCGATCAGAAGCCGCCGGTCATGACCTACAACCGCATGTTCGCGCTGTTCAGCGAGCATTCGCCGGAAAACCTCAAGCTGCTGAGCGATGAGTTGCTCAGGCCGCTATCGCACCTGATGATCGATGAGTTTCAGGACGTATCGCCGCAGATCGTCTCGTGGATTCGCGCCAGCCTCACGGAAATCCGCAGCCGTGGCCCGGCCATGCACGTCGGGCGGGGCGCGCAACGTTCGTCGTTGCTATGCGTCGGCGATGACTGGCAGTCGATTTACGGCTGGCGCGGCAGTTCGCCGAGTTACTTCATGGCGTTCGACAAGGAGTTCCCGTCGCCAAGCACCACGCGAGTCATGCTCAGTGATAATTACCGCAGCCATCAGCACATCATTGATGCCGCGGAACATATCGTCCGCGCCGCGCCGGCGATCCCTGGGAAAAAAGCCAAGGCCAGCGGCGCGCCCAAGCCGTTGCAACCGGTCAATGTGCTGGAGCGCGACGATCAGGCCTTGGGCCAGCGCCTTGCCGAGCACTATCGTCAGGGTCATTCAATCTTGATGCTTTATCGAAAAAGCAGCGATAAGTTATTGATTGAAGAGCATATTCAGTCTGTTGTTAATGTAGATTCGAGCTTGCCGTACGAAGCGCGCCGCCTGAAGCAATTGACCTACCACAGCGCCAAAGGCTTGCAGGCGGATGCGGTGTTTTTACTGGGTGACTGTCAGCACCTGACCAGTTCGCCCTACAAGAATCAGGTTTATCGCATGGCCGGATTAGGTAAGTCGGGCGACAGCGAACCGTATGACACGGCGCAAAGGGACGAAATTCTGCGTCTGGCCTATGTCGGCATTACGCGGGCGGTCAGCCATTGCTACTGGTATGTCGAACCGCAGGAAGCGCAAGCGGTGAACATGCCCCGGGCGTCGGACCGGGTGGCTAAGGGCAAGCCTTTTTTCGTTGATCACCGTATCGCAAAGCAAACTGCGTAAGCACAAAAAAGCCCGCATCGCTGCGGGCTTTTCGTTTCAAATCATAAGCTTATGCGTAACTCTTGAGAGACTCCGGAGGAATGAACGCTTCCAGCTCATCCTCCACAGCCTCGATGATTCGCTCGACATCCGCTGCATTCATCACCGTTGCACACGGGATACCGGCGATGGCGATCATGGTTTCGCCACTGGCACGATCAAACAGACGGGCGATCATACTGCCCGGCGCATCCATCGTTGCCTCGAAACCCATGGGATGAAAATGCCAACGCATCAATTGGCATGCGTTGGGAAAGGTGACTTTGCTTGACCCTTTATTCATATGTTGCCCGCCTTCTTCATCGAGCGCTTCCGTTTGCTCATGTTAGGTGGGAAGAGCCTTCATTGGCTCAACCGGTGATAGTTATTAAAAGTAGCATCCAGATGTGAAATTCCTGTGAGATTTTTCAGTTCATTTTGCGATTGCTTCGCATTTTTTGATGTAAGTCACGGCCTACGCAAACGTCGCCAAAATGCCACTACGGATTAATCGTTGAAGGCTGTGGCGAACTTGGGCAAGCTCGGTTCTTTTGCGCCGAGCCCTTTATGTACGCCGACGACGACGGCCCAGAACAGACCCAAGCCACGGCGGCCACGGTGATGCGCTATCACCTGAGCTGGAAACACCGCGACCTGGACAGCGTCATGGCGCTCTATCACCCGGATATTCAGTACAACGATTTCTTCCAGAACCGCGTGCTCGGCCTCGACGAGTTGCGCGAGTACGTGCGCGTCAGCATGCCGCGCGAATCCGACGAATTGCTTGAGCATTGCGATCGCATTCGCGTCGACGGCAATACCGCGTTCATTCAATACGAAGTGACCTTGCGTGGCGGCGACGGGCTCGTGTCGTTTCGCTCCAGCGAGGCGATCACGGTCAGGGACGGGCTGATCTGGCGCGTCAACGAATATGCCTCGCTGGTGCGCACGCAAACTGCTGGCACGGCGTCCTCGAGTCAGCGTCCGGCAGTCAGTCGTCTGGGCCTTTCGCCGCGCCAGTTGAGTTTTATGGCTGAAGACCTGCAGCAGTATTTCGAAAAACAGCAGCCGTACCTCGATCCCGAACTCGACTTGCAGCGAGTGGCGAAGGAGTGCGGATACAGCCGCAATCAGATTTCCTATCTGCTCAATCAGGTGCTCGGGCAAAGCTTTTATCGCTACGTCAATCAGGCGCGCCTGCAACATCTGCTGCGCTCGCTTGATAACGCCACGCCGCCGCTACGCATCGATGAGCTGGCGTTCGCCGCTGGTTTCAACTCGTTGTCGGCGTTCTACAGCTGTTTCCGCCAACACACCGGCCAGTCGCCCAAGGCCTATGCAAAACAAATTTCTTTGCGGGCACGCGCGCAAGACATCGATTGATCGCAGCCACTAGGATCGACGCCATCGAAGGTTTTCAGTGGCGGAGTCTTGCATGCCGGCGTGGCGCACTATCAGTTTGTGGATGGATCAACTTGATGAGCCGCTGACCGCGCGGCCCGAGCTTGAGCGAGATCTGGACGTCGACGTGGCGATCATCGGCGCCGGCTATACCGGGCTGTGGACCGCGTACTACCTGAAGAAACTCGCGCCGGGGCTCGACATTGCCATCGTCGAGGCGCAGACCGCCGGTTTCGGTGCATCCGGTCGTAATGGCGGCTGGCTGATGGGCAATCTGCTCGGCGAGGATCGTCTGCTGGCCGGGTTGTCGCCAGAGCAGCGCCGCGCGTCGTTCGATCTTCTGCATAGCATTCCCGATGAAGTGGAAGTCGTCCTCGAACGCGAAGGTATCGACTGCGATTACCGCAAGGGCGGCGTGCTCTATTGCGCGGCGCGCTATCCGGAGCAGGAAGCCTCCCTGCGCGAATACCTGGGCAAACTGCACGCCCAAGGCCTGACCGACGACGATTACCGCTGGCTCAGCCCCGAACAACTCGCCCAGCAGATCCGCGTGGCCAAGCCTTATGGCGGGATTTACGCGCCACACGTGGCGACCCTCCATCCGGCGAAACTGGTGCGTGGTCTGGCGCGCACCGTGCAGAACATGGGCGTGAAGATCTACGAAAACAGCCCGGTCACCCATTGGCAGTCGGGCAGCCTGCGCACGGCGAAAGCCAGCGTGCGCAGTCGCTGGATCGTGCCAGCCGTCGAAGGTTATTCGGTGACCTTGCCGCCGCTGGGTCGCTATCAATTGCCGGTGCAAAGCCTGATCGTCGCCACCGAACCCTTGTCTGCCGCGACCTGGGATGAGATCGGCCTCAATCGTGGCCAAGCGTTCAGCGAATTCAGCCGCCAAGTGACTTACGGCCAGCGCAGTGCCGACAACCGGCTGATTTTCGGTGCCCGGGGCGGTTATCAGTTCGCCGGCAAGCTGCGCCATAACTTCGACCTGACCCGCGATGAAGTCGAGCTGCGCCGCTATCTGTTCGGCGAATTGTTCCCGCAACTGAAAAACGTGCAGATCACCCACGCCTGGGGCGGCAATCTCGGCATGTCGCGGCACTTCAAGCCGCACATGCTCTGCGATCGCGCCAACGGCATCGCGTTGTCCGGCGGTTATGGCGGGGAGGGCGTCGGCGCGAGCAATCTCGGCGGGCGCACCCTGGCCGATCTGATTCTTGAGCGCGACACCGAATTGACTCAGCAGCCCTGGGTGCTGCCGGACGGCGGTATTCATGCGTTGCGCGCGTGGGAGCCGGAGCCGTGCCGCTGGCTCGGTTACAACGCAATCATCAAAAGCTTCGTTCACGAAGATCAGACCTTGGCCAACCCGGCGACCGCGCCATGGCGGCGCAAGCTCGCCAGTCAGGTCGCGGGTTTCATGGAAGGTTTCATGCACTGAACGCCGATTTACTTGAAGAAAGCCCAAAAGACAGGTCAGACCATGAGCATTACCCAGTTCAAAAACACCGCAACCCTGCCACTCGATGAATCCAACCCGGTGGCCGTCCCCCTCGGCGAACCAGTGGCGATCGCTTCAACCACCAGCGTCGAGCGCGACGACGGCGTCGAAACCGGCGTCTGGGAATGCACGCCCGGGCGCTGGCGCCGGCAGATCACCGCGCAGGAGTTCTGCCATTTCATTTCCGGGCGCTGCACGTTCACCCCGGACGGTGGCGGCGAAACCCTGCACATACAAGGTGGCGACGCACTGATGTTGCCGGCCAACACGCTCGGAATCTGGGATATCCAGGAAACCGTGCGCAAGAGCTACGTGCTGATTTTCTGATTGTTTGATCCTTTGATTGCCTGCCAACAAAAAAGAAAACCCACACAGGAATCGATCCATGATCCGCAAGACCCTCGCTCTGGCACCGCTGATGCTCGCCGTTTCCCTTGCTCAGGCCGCGGAAACGGTCAAGGTTTACAACTGGTCCGACTACATTGCGCCGGACACCACCAAGAACTTCGAGAAAGAGACCGGCGTGGGTGTCACCTATGACGTCTACGACAGCAATGAAACCCTCGACGGCAAGTTGATGACCGGCAAATCCGGTTACGACGTGGTATTTCCGTCCAACCACTTCATGGCCCGGCAGATTCAGGGCGGGGCGCTGAAAAAGCTCGACAAGAGTCAGTTGCCGAACTGGAAGAACCTCAATCCGGTGCTGCTCAAAGCGCTGCAGACCAACGACCCGAACAATGAACACGGCTTTCCGTATCTGTGGGGCAGCACGGGCATCGGCTACAACATCGCTAAGGTCAAAGCCGTGCTGGGCGACAACGCGCCGGTGGATTCCTGGGACCTGATCTTCAAGCCCGAATACATGGAAAAGCTGCAGAAGTGCGGCGTAGCGATCCTCGACAACGGCCCGGAACTGCTGCCGGCAGCGCTCAACTACCTGGGCCTGCCGCACCACAGCAAGAATCCCGAGGACTACAAAAAGGCTGAAGCGCTGCTGATGAAAGTGCGGCCGTACGTCAGCTACTTCCACTCCTCGAAATACACCAGTGACCTGGCCAACGGCGACATCTGTGTGGCGGTCGGCTTCTCCGGCGACATCCTGCAAGCCGAGAACCGCGCCAAAGAAGCGAAAAACGGCGTCGACATCGGCTACGCGATTCCCAAGGAGGGCGCGGCGATCTGGTTCGACATGGTCGCCATGCCCGCCGACGCGCCGGACGAGAAGGCCGGTTATGCGTTCATGAACTATCTGCTGCGCCCGGACGTGATGGCCGGCATCAGCAACTACGTGCATTACGCCAACGGTAACGAGCAGGCCGACAGCCTGATCGACCCGGCCATCAAGAACGACACCAAGGTTTATCCAAGTCCGGAGATGATGGGCAAGCTGTTTGCGCTGGAGGCAATGCCGTTGAACATTGACCGGATCCGCACGCGGGTGTGGAACAAGATTCGCACCGGTAGCTGATCACTCAGGCATACCCAAATCCCCTGTGGGAGCGAGCTTGCTCGCGAAGGTGGTCTGTCATTCAACATCAATGTTGTCTGACCCGAAGCCTTCGCGAGCAAGCTCGCTCCCACAATGTCTTTCGGCGTTTAATTGGTTGATATCAATACACTGGCATCGCACTAATAAAGTGCAGCAAACTGAGACGCGTCTAACAAAAAACAACTTACCCATATTTAATATTTAAATAGAAAATCGTCAGACAATTAGGCAAAAGCTGCGCAACTAAAACAATCTTTCATCGCCTCGCGCTTTGTTTACGGCAGTTTTGTGAAACAGCCCGATTTGATCTCAAAAAAATCCTTTACGGCAGATTTCAAATTGTGTCAGGTTTCTTACGCCTTCATTGGGCGAGTGATAGGACGACCTCGCCAGAGATCGTCCTGTCGGACAAAAACTGTTCCATTGCTAAACAAGGAAGTGTGTTTATGTCGAAAGTAAAAACGAACGCTATTGATACCGCCGAACAGGCTTTCCAGCTGTCAGCCTTCAGCTCGGCGTATAACCAGATCAATAGCTTCAGCCATCAATACGATCGTGGTGGCAACCTCACGGTCAATGGCAAACCCTCCTTTTCCGTCGACCAGGCCGCAACCCAGTTGCTGCGCGACGGCGCTGCCTACCAGGACAAGGACGGCAGCGGCAAGATCGAACTCACCTATACGTTCCTGACCTCGGCATCGTCCAGCACGATGAACAAGCACGGGATCACTGGGTTCAGTCAGTTCAGTGCTCAACAACAATCCCAGGCCAAGCTAGCCATGCAATCCTGGGCTGACGTGGCCAATGTAACCTTCACCGAGAAAGCCACCGGCGGTGACGGTCACATGACCTTCGGTAACTACAGCGGTGGCCAGGATGGCGCTGCAGCGTTCGCTTATCTGCCAGGCACCGGCGCCGGTTACGACGGCACTTCGTGGTACCTGATCAACAGTGGCTACACGCAGAACAAGAATCCGGATCTGAACAACTACGGTCGTCAGACCCTGACTCACGAAATCGGTCACAGCCTGGGTCTCGCTCACCCTGGCGACTACAACGCCGGTAATGGCAACCCGACCTACAACGACGCGTCCTACGGGCAAGACACCCGCGGCTACAGCGTTATGAGCTACTGGAGCGAAAGCAACACCAATCAGAACTTCAGCAAGGGCGGCGTCGAAGCGTATTCGTCCGGTCCGCTGATGGACGATATCGCTGCCATCCAGAAGCTCTACGGTGCCAACACCACCACCCGTACCGGTGACACCACCTACGGCTTCAACTCCAACACTGGCCGCGACTTCCTCAGCGCTTCATCGTCGAGTGACAAAGTGGTGTTCTCGGTGTGGGACGCGGGCGGCAAGGACACTCTGGACTTCTCCGGCTTCACCCAGAACCAGAAGATCAACCTCAATGACGCCTCGTTCTCCGACGTTGGCGGCCTGGTGGGCAACGTGTCCATCGCCAAGGGCGCGATCATCGAGAATGCCATTGGCGGTTCCGGCAACGATCTGCTGATCGGCAACAGCGTGGCCAACGAACTCAAGGGCGGTGCCGGCAACGACATCCTTTGGGGCGGCGGTGGTGCTGACAAGCTGTGGGGCGGTGCCGGTTCGGACACTTTTGTGTTCGCCGCCAGCTCGGACTCCAAGCCAGGTGCCATCGATCAGATCCTCGATTTCGTCAGCGGTCTGGACAAAATCGACCTGACCGGTATCACCAATGGCGCCGGCCTGCACTTCGTCAGCAGCTTCACCGGTTCCGCCGGTGACGCGATCCTGACGTCGTCGGGTGGCAACAGCCTGCTGTCGGTGGACTTCTCCGGGCACGGCGTGGCTGATTTCCAGGTCAGCACCGTGGGCCAGGCAGCGACCAGCGACATCGTGGCGTGATGTAGCAGTGGAAAGCGGCGTGTGATGCGCCGCTTTCTTTGCTTGCATCGCGTTGATCGGTAAGCAAGGCTACACGCCGGAGCGAATATTCCCATGATCTGTAAAGCTTTTACCTACAAGGCAATGGCGTGGCTTTCGGCGGCGCTCATCATGATTTCAGGAGAAACCGGTATGGCAAGCAGCCTCAGACTCGAAGAACCCTCGGTGTTGGCCGGACAGTGGCAAGCGACGTTGTCTACCCACAATGATGATCCCCAAGCGCAAAAGCAGCAGGACAAACCTTCGAACACTTGCCTTTTGGAACTGGAAAAAAACCAGACCCTGGGCCAGGGCGCCGATTGTGTCGGTGCATGGCTTGAACAAACCCCGATCGGCTGGTTTGTCGATCCTGACGGTCTGTCGATTACTGGCAAAGAGGGCTCAAGAATCCAGTTCTTCAGCCGACAACGTGACGGGCTTTATCTGACCACTTTGAAGTCGGGTCTGGTGATTACGCTTGAGCGCGCGGCGCAACAGCCATGAATATCCAAACGGCGACAAAGTTTTAATATAAAGCGCCACGCGATGGTTATAAGTAACGCTGAGTGGCAACTGCACCGCATTTAATTGCTGAAGTTGTTATGAAAGTGTAAGCGGCAAACCAAAAAGCAAGTTCCGACGTCGTGCGGATAATTAATTCGAGTCTCGCCAATGAGTGGCGAGAGATACTTTCCAGGAATAACCAATGAAGATGGCGAAGGCCCCAGCCACCGCTCCCTTATTCAAGGCCTTGGGTGACTATAAAAGCATCCTGATCAGCGTCGGCTGCTTTACCGCGCTGATTAACGTGCTGATGCTGGTGCCCTCCATCTATATGCTCCAGGTCTATGACCGGGTGCTGTCGTCGCAGAACGAAACGACCCTGGCGATGCTGTCGCTGATGGTGGTCGGCTTCTTCGCTTTTATCGGCCTGCTGGAAGTGGTGCGCAGCTTTATCGTGATCCGCATCGGCAGCCAGTTGGAGCGCCGCTTCAACCTGCGCGTCTACCAGGCCGCGTTCGAGCGCAACCTGTTCAAGGGCGAGGGCAACGCCGGGCAATCGCTGGGCGACCTGACGCACATTCGCCAATTCGTCACCGGACCGGCGCTGTTCGCGTTTTTCGATGCGCCGTGGTTCCCGGTCTATCTGTTTGTGATCTACCTGTTCAACGTCTGGCTCGGCGTACTCGCCACGGCAGGCGCGTTGTTGCTGATCGGCCTGGCTTGCCTCAACGAATACATGACCAAAAAGCCGTTGGGCGAAGCCGCCGGTTATTCACAGAGGTCCAGCCAATTGGCCACCAGCCACTTGCACAACGCCGAAACCATTCAGGCGATGGGCATGCTCGGTTCCCTGCGCAAGCGCTGGTTTCAGGTGCACTCGCGTTTCCTCGGTCTGCAAAACCAGGCCAGTGATACCGGTGCAGTGATCAGCTCGTTGAGCAAAACCCTGCGTTTGTGCCTGCAATCGTTGGTGCTGGGCCTGGGCGCCTTGCTGGTGATCAAGGGTGACATGACCGCCGGGATGATGATTGCCGGTTCGATCCTGATGGGCCGCGTGCTCAGCCCGATCGACCAGTTGATAGCCGTGTGGAAACAGTGGAGCGGGGCGAAGCTGGCTTACCGCCGTCTCGATGCGCTGCTGCAAGCCTTCCCGCCGAGTGACGACGCCATGGCGTTGCCAGCGCCGAAAGGCCAGATCACCTTCGAACAAGTCAGCGCCGGCCCACCGGGGCAACGCGCGGCGACTCTGCAAATGGTCAATTTCAATCTGAATGCCGGCGAAGTGCTCGGCGTGCTCGGTGCATCCGGCTCCGGCAAGTCGACCCTGGCCCGCGTGCTGGTCGGTGTCTGGCCGACCCTCGGCGGTACCGTGCGCCTCGATGGCGCGGATATTCATCGCTGGAATCGCGACCAACTCGGCCCGTACATCGGCTACCTGCCGCAAGACATCGAACTGTTCAGCGGCAGCATCGCCGAGAACATCGCCCGTTTCAGCGACGCCGATCCGCAGAAAGTCGTCGCCGCTGCGCAACAGGCTGGCGTGCACGAAATGATCCTGCGCCTGCCGCAGGGCTACGACACACAACTGGGCGAGGACGGCAGTGGTTTGTCCGGCGGCCAGAAACAACGCGTGGCACTGGCGCGTTCGATGTATGGCACGCCGAGTCTGGTGGTGCTGGACGAACCGAATTCCAACCTCGACACCGTCGGCGAAGCCGCGCTGGCCAGCGCCATCGCCGCGCTGAAAGCCCAAGGCACTACGGTGGTGCTGGTGACGCACCGGTCTTCGGTGTTGGCCCAGGCTGACAAGTTGCTGGTGCTCAACGACGGTCGTTTGCAGGCATTCGGTCCAAGTCAGGACGTGCTCAAGGCACTCTCCGGTCAGCAGGATCAACAACGGGAAAAAGCTGCACAAGCACCGGGCGGGCTCAGCATGAGCCGACAGTATCAGCCCTCGACAAGGAATACGGGTGTATGAGCAGCGCCAGCATGAACACTGAAAACGAAGCGAGCATGGAACACGCCTACATCACCGAACGCCCGGAGCGCGACGCGAAGTTTTTCGCGCGCATGGGCTGGATTCTGGCCATCGTCGGCGCTGGCAGTTTCTTCACTTGGGCGGCATTGGCGCCGCTGGATCAAGGGATTCCGGTGCAGGGCACTGTCGTCGTGTCGGGCAAACGCAAAGCCGTGCAGTCGATGAGCAGCGGCGTGGTCAGCCGGATTCTGGTGCGCGAAGGCGAAATCGTGAAGCAGGGCCAGCCGCTGTTCCGCCTCGATCAGACGCAAGTCGCCGCTGACGTGCAGTCGCTGCAAGCGCAGTACCGCATGGCCTGGGCCAGCCTCGCGCGTTGGCAGGCCGAGCGTGACAACCTCAAGCAAGTGACCTTTCCCGCAGAACTGAGCAATGATCCCGATCCGCGCCTGGCGCTGGTGCTGGAAGGTCAGCGCCAACTGTTCAGCAGCCGTCGCGAGGCGTACTACCGCGAGCAGGCCGGGCTGCGTGCGAGCATCGAAGGCGCCACCGCGCAACTGGCCGGCATGCGCCGCGCCCGCACCGATCTGAATGCCCAGGCCGACTCGCTGCAACAGCAGTTGAGCAACCTGCAACCGCTGGCCGACAACGGTTACATCCCGCGCAACCGCTTGATGGAATACCAGCGTCAACTGTCGCAGGTGCAGCAGCAACTGGCGGAAAACACCGGTGAAAGCGGCCGCGTGGAGCAGGGCATCCTCGAATCGCGGCTGAAGCTGCAACAGCACAGCGAGGAGTATCAGAAGGAAGTCCGCACGCAACTGGCCGACGCGCAACTGAAAAGCGTGACCCTGTCCGAGCAACTGACCTCCGCCGGTTTCGACCTGCAACACAGCGAGATTGTCGCCACCGCCGACGGTGTCGCGGTCAACCTCGGCGTACACACCGAAGGCGCCGTGGTGCGTCAGGGTGAAACGCTGCTGGAAATCGTCCCGCAAGGCACGACGCTGGAAGTGGAAGGGCACTTGCCGATCAACCTGATCGACAAGGTTGGCGCGCATTTGCCGGTGGACATCCTGTTTACCGCGTTCAACCAGAGCAAAACCCCGCGTGTACCGGGCGAAGTCAGCCTGATTTCCGCCGACCAGATGGTCGACGAGAAAACCGGCGTGCCGTACTACGTGTTGCGCAGCAGCGTCAGCGATCAGGCCATGGAAAAACTCAACGGTCTGGTGATCAAGCCCGGCATGCCGGCAGAAATGTTCGTGCGCACCGGCGAACGTTCACTCCTCAACTATCTGTTCAAACCGCTGCTCGACCGGGCCGGCTCCGCGTTGACCGAGGAATAAGGATGTTCGGCTGTATGAATAAGCTTTCCATGCTCGGGGCGGCAATGATGCTGCTCGCGAGTCACTCAGCAGTGGCGGCCATGGGGCCGTTCGAGATCTACGAACAGGCGTTGCGCAATGATCCGGTGTTCCTCGGGGCGATCAAGGAACGTGATGCGGGTCTGGAGAACCGTGCGATTGGCCGCGCCGGCCTGCTGCCGCGTATCGGTTACACCTACAACAAGGGCCGCAACTCGTCGAAAGCCACTTCCCTCGATGAGCGTGCACGTAACCGTACCGATGATCGCAACTACAGCAGTTACGGCTCGGCCCTGACCCTGCAACAACCGCTGCTCGACTACGAGGCTTATGCCGCGTATCGCAAAGGTGTCGCGCAGTCGTTGTTTGCCGACGAGAACTTTCGCGGCAAGAGCCAGGAGTTGCTGGTTCGCGTGCTGGATAACTACACCAAGGCATTGTTCGCACAGGATCAGATCGACATCGCCTTGGCGAAGAAGAAAGCGTACGAGCAGCAGTTCCAGCAGAACGAACACATGTTCAAGCAAGGCGAGGGCACGCGCACCGATATTCTTGAAGCCGAGTCGCGCTATGAGCTGGCGACTGCCGAAGAGATCGAGGCGCGCAACGAGCAAGACGCCGCGCTGCGGGAACTGGGTGCGTTGGTCGGCACGCCAGCGGTAGACATCGGTGATCTGGCGCCGCTGGATCAAAACTTCCAGACCTTCGCGCTGATGCCTGCCAATTACGACACCTGGCATGAAATGGCTATCAGCAATAACCCGAATCTGGCTTCGCAGCGTCAGGCCGTGGAAGTCGCGCGTTACGAAGTGGAGCGCAATCGCGCCGGGCATCTGCCGAAAGTCAGTGCTTACGCTTCGATGCGCCAGAACGAATCGGAAAGCGGCAATACCTATAACCAGCGTTACGAAACCAACACCATTGGTTTTGAAGTCAGTGTGCCGTTGTATGCCGGTGGCGGGGTGTCGGCGTCGACGCGTCAGGCCAGTCGCACCATGGAGCAGGCCGAGTACGAGCTGGATGGCAAGACGCGTGAGACGCTGATCGAACTGCGTCGGCAGTTCAGTGCTTGCTTGTCTGGGGTGAGCAAACTGCGCGCTTATCAGAAAGCGCTGAGCTCGGCGGAAGCGTTGGTGGTGTCGACCAAGCAGAGCATTCTCGGTGGTGAGCGGACCAACCTCGACGCGTTGAACGCCGAGCAGCAGTTGTTTACCACCCGCCGTGATCTGGCGCAGGCGCGGTACGACTATTTGATGGCCTGGACCAAATTGCATTACTACGCCGGGACCTTGAACGAGCAGGATCTGGCGCGGGTGGATGAGGCTTTTGTGGTCGCTCAACAGCCCTCACCCTAACCCTCTCCCAGGGGGAGAGGGGACCGATCCGGGGATATTCGAGAAGTACGTCGACCTGATCGAGCGTCACTGAATCCGAGATCGATTAGCTCCGTTTGCCTTGGCGAGGATGTGCTCTACCGAATCCATAGTCGACCCGGTTTTCCAGGTCGATGCATGACGCAAGCCCACTCGGTCAGCTCCCTCTCCTGGGGGAGAGGGCTGGGGTGAGGGGAACAGGCAACACCGCAAAGAACCTGCATAAAACAATAAAAGTGAGTGGTGAACATGGACGTACGCATCAAGCCGATTTCGGTCGGAACGCTGTTGCTTGTGATTTCTGCAACTCCGGCGCAGGCCCAATACCTCGAAAGCGGCCAACCCGGCGATCCCGGCAGTTGGCGCAGCGCCGAATTTCTCCGCGACTGGGGTCTGAACCGCATGCAGGCCGAGCAAGCCTACGCCGCCGGCATCACCGGCCAAGGCGTGAAAATCGGCGCCCTCGACTCCGGTTTCGATGCCACCCACCCGGAATTCGCCAGTGACCGCTATCACCCGGTGACGGCCACTGGCAGCTACGTCGATGGCTCACTGTTCAACGTCGACGGCACCCTCAATCCCAACAACGACTCCCACGGCACCCACGTCGTCGGCACCATGGGCGCCTCGCGCGATGGCAGCGGCATGCACGGCGTGGCGTACAACGCGCAGATCTACGTCGGCAACACCAACAAGAACGACAGCTTTCTGTTCGGCCCCAATCCCGATCCGCGTTATTTCAAAGCGGTGTACGACGCGCTGGCCGATGCCGGCGTGCGCGCGATCAACAACAGTTGGGGCAGCCAGCCGCCAGATGTCAGTTACCGCACCCTCGCGGATGTGCAGAAGGCTTACGCCCAGCACTACAACCAAGGCACCTGGCTTGACGCGGCGGCCGATGTCTCGCGGCGCGGGGTGATCAACGTGTTCAGCGCCGGCAACAGCGGTTATCCGAATGCCAGCGTGCGTTCCGCGTTGCCATACTTTCAACCGGATCTGGAAGGTCACTGGCTGGCCGTGTCGGGCCTCGATCAAAGCAATCAGCAGAAGTACAACCAGTGCGGCATCGCCAAATACTGGTGCATCACCACGCCGGGGGCGAAGATCGACAGCACTGTTCCCGGTGGCGGTTACGCGATCAAGTCCGGTACCTCGATGTCGGCGCCGCATGCGACCGGCGCGCTGGCGCTGGTGATGGAACGCTACCCGTACATGAACAATCAGCAGGCGCTCGAAGTGCTGCTGACCACCGCGACGCAACTGGATGGTTCGGTCACCGATGCGCCGACCGAGCGCGTCGGTTGGGGCGTGGCCAATCTGAATCGGGCGATGCGCGGGCCGGGGCAGTTGCTCGGTGCGTTTGACGCCAGTCTGGGTGCCGGGCAGCGCGATGTCTGGAGCAATGACATCTCTGACAGGGCGCTGATTCAGCGGCAGAGTGAAGACCTCGCAGAGCACGGTGCCTGGCAGCAAACCCTGCAAGACAAGGGCTGGCAGAACGGCGTTGCCGCTGGCGCGAGCCAACAGGATCAGACCGACTACGCAGTCGGCACCGCTCGCGATGCAGCCGCGGCGAATCGTGTGTATCAGGGCAGCCTGATCAAGTCCGGCGGTGGGCAGTTGATTCTCACCGGCGATAACACGTATCGCGGTGCGACCACGGTCAATGGCGGCTTGCTGACGGTCAACGGTTCGCTGACTTCCGCTGTGACGGTGAACGACAGTGGCACCCTCGGTGGTTCCGGGCGGATCGGTGCGTTGACCGCCAACAGCGGTGCTCGCGTGGCGCCGGGCAACTCCATCGGTACTTTGAACGTTGCCGGTGACGTGACGTTCGCGCCCGGTTCGACCTACGCCGTTGAACTGTCGCCAACCAGCAGCGACCGCATCGTTGCCGGCGGCACCGCCAACATCAGCGGCGCCACCGTCAGCCTGTCGCTGGAAAACAGCCCGACGCTGCTCAGCACCACCGAAGCGCAAAGCCTGCTCGGCCGCCAGTACGACATCCTGCAGGCGGCCGGTGGGGTTCAGGGCCAGTTCGGTGCCGTGCTGCCGAACTACCTGTTTATCGGCGGCAGCCTCGATTACGCCGCCAACGGTATTCAACTCGGTATCGAACGTAATGCGACACCCTTCGCCAGCGTCGGGCAAACGCCAAACCAGCGCTCGGTGGCCGTTGCCGTTGAAGGTCTGGGCGCCGGCAACGCGGTGTACGAAAGCCTGTTGCGCTCGCCAACACTCGCTTCGGCGCAACAAGCGTTCCAGCAATTGAGTGGTGAAATCTACCCGGCGTTGAGTTCGATACTGATCAACGACAGCCGCCAGTTGCGTGATGCAGTGGGCGAGCGTTTGCGCGATACCGATGCTGCGCAAAGCAATGGCTGGATCAAGGCGCTCGGCGCTTGGGGCACGACCGATTCGAGTCACGACACGGCGGGCTACAACACTTCGATTGGCGGTCTGCTGGCCGGTGTCGATGGCGCGCTGGATGAGCAGACGCGCATCGGTCTGGTCACCGGTTATAGCGACAGTTCGCTGAGCATGGGCTCGGGCACGCATTCGTCGGCCAAGGTCGACAGCTATCACCTGGGCGCGTACGCCGGCCGTGAAATCGGCGCGTGGCGCTTGAGCACCGGCGCGGCATACAGCTGGCATCGCGCCGATGTGAAACGCGATCTGCAATACAGCGACCTCAGTGCCAAACAGAAAACCAAGGTCGATGCCACCACCACGCAGGTATTCGGCGAAGCGGCTTATCGCCTGCACCTGCAACCACTGGCGCTGGAACCGTTCGCCAACCTGGCTTACGTGCATCTGGACACTGAAGGTTTTACCGAGAAGGGCGACGCCGCGGCGCTGAAAAGTTCGGGTGATCAACGTGACGCGGTGCTGAGCACCCTCGGCGTGCGGGCGATCAAGACCTTCAATCTTTCGCCTCAACAATCATTGGACGTGAGCGGCCACCTCGGCTGGCAGCACAGCCTCAGCGACATCGATTCCGAGCAGCATTTGCGCTTTGCCAGCGGCGGCACGCCGTACGCGGTGGAGAGCTCGGCGCTGATGCGTGATGCTGCGCTGGTTGGCGTGCAGGCCAGCCTAGCGTTGAGCAAGGACGTGCGCGTCAACCTTGATTACAACGGACAACTGGCCAATCGCGAGAAAAGCCATGGCGTCGGGCTGAGCCTGAACTGGCAGTTCTAATCCCACACTGATCGTTCCCACGCTCTGCGTGGGAACGCAGCCCGTGACGCTCCGCGTCACTGGACGCAGAGCGTCCCTAGAGGCATTCCTTTGCTGCGCGTGGGAACGATCAGAGCTGAAGAGACGGATTTTTCGCAACATCACTAAGGAAGGTCGCTGGATGAATAACAACAATACCCCCGCGCAAACGGGAGGCCGCTTTGCCCTGAAAACCCTCACGCTCGCCGTACTCTGTGCAATCGGCACGGCACACGCTGCGCCTTACGTGGAGAGTGGTCGCACGGGCGATCCGTCGAGTTGGCGCAGTGCCGAGTTTCAGGCCGACTGGGGTCTGGGCGCGATTGGTGCCGATCATGCTTACGCCGCCGGTTACACCGGCAAAGGCGTGAAACTGGGGATCTTTGACCAGCCGGTATATGCCGCGCACCCGGAGTTTTCCGGCAGCAATAAAGTCGTCACCCTGGTCACCAGCGGAATCCGCGAATACACCGACCCGTACATCCCGGTCAAAGCCGGCGATGCGTTCCGCTATGACGGTTCGCCCTCGGTCGGCTCCGACGGCAAACTCGGCGCCCACGGCACCCACGTCGGCGGTATCGCTGCGGGCAGTCGCGACGGCGGTCCGATGCACGGTGTGGCGTTCGGTGCGCAGATCATCAGCGCCGACAACGGTGACCCGGGCCCGGAAGACGGCATCGTTCGCGGCAACGACGGCGCGGTGTACAAGGCCGGTTGGGATGCGCTGATCGCCAGCGGCGCGCGGATCATCAACAACAGTTGGGGCATCGGCATCACTGACCGTTTCGACCTCGGCGGGCGTAATCCGGCGTACCCGCACTTCACCGTCAATGACGCGCAAGTGCAGTTCAATGAGATCCGCACACTGCTCGGCACCAAGCCCGGCGGCGCTTACGACGGCGCAATTGCCGCCGCGCGCAGCGGCATCGTGACGATCTTCGCCGCCGGCAACGATTACAACCTCAACAACCCGGACGCCATCGCCGGCCTCGGTTATTTCGTTCCGGACATCGCGCCGAACTGGATCACCGTCGCCGCGTTGCAGCAGAACCCGGACCTGGCCAGCGCCAATCCGTACATCATGAGCACGTTCTCCTCGCGCTGCGGCTACACCGCGAGTTTCTGCGTCTCGGCGCCGGGCACGAAGATTTTCAGCTCGATCATCGAAGGCACCAACGCCGACAACCTGACCACCAGCTACAAGAATTACAACGGCACCTCGATGGCCGCGCCGCACGTCGCCGGTTCCATGGCGGTGCTGATGGAGCGCTTCCCGTACATGACTGGCGATCAAGTCGCCACGGTACTGCGCACCACGGCTACCGACCTCGGCGCGCCGGGCATCGACGCCTTGTACGGCTGGGGCATGATCAACCTGCGCAAGGGCATCGACGGCCCGTCGATGTTCGTCACTGAACAGGACATTCCGGCGGAATTCCGTATCGACGGCGCTTACGGCTCCGGCCAGTTTGTCGCGGACCTGCCGGGCATCGGCGCGATCATCGATCAGGGCAAACCGACCGAACGCGTGTGCACCGACATCACCTGCGGCCTCGATACGTGGCGCAACGACATTTCCGGCCACGGCGGTTTGACCAAGCAAGGTATCGGCACGCTGGTGTTGACCGGCAATAACACTTACAGCGGCCCGACCCTGGTCAATCAGGGCCGCCTGGCCATCAACGGTTCGCTGCAATCGGCGGTGACGGTGAATGACGGCGGTATTCTTGGCGGTAACGGCCACATTGGCGCGCTGTCGGTGAACAGCGGCGGTACGGTGGCGCCGGGTAATTCCATCGGCACCCTGAACGTGGCCGGTGACGTGACATTTGCACCGGGTTCGACCTACGCCGTAGAGCTGTCGCCGACCAGCAGCGATCAGATCATCGCCACCGGCAAAGCGGTCATTGAAGGCGCCACCGTGAGCATGTCGCTGGAAAACAGCCCGACGCTGCTGAGCACCAACGAAGTGCAAAGCCTGCTCGGCACTCAGTACAACATCCTGGAAGCGGCCGGCGGCATTGAAGGGCGCTTCGGTCAGGTGTTACCGGATTACGCCTTCCTCGGCGGCACGCTGGCGTACTCGGCCACTGGCATCCAGTTGGCGGTCGGTCGAAACGAGGCTTCGTTCGCCAGCGTCGGTCTGACGCCAAACCAGCGCGCCGTGGGTGCGGCGGCTGAACGGCTGGGCGCTGGCAATGCGCTGTTCGAAACCCTGTTGCTGTCGCCGAATGCGGCGTCGGCGCAGCAAGCCTTCAAACAGTTGTCCGGCGAGATCCATCCGGCCATTGGCACCATGCTGATCAATGACAGCCGTTACCTGCGCGAAGCCGTGGGCGAGCGTCTGCGCGAGCGTGATCTGTTCAACGCTGGTGCACCGACCGATGAGCGCAGCAACGCCTGGGTCAAAGTGTTGGGTTCGTGGGGCGAGAGCGATGGCGGGCATGACAATGCTGATTCCAACAGCTCCATCGGTGGCCTGCTGGCCGGTGTCGATGGCCTGATCGCTGAAGATACCCGTCTGGGTTTCGTTACCGGTTATAGCGACAGCTCGTTGAGCATGGGCAGCGGCACGCATTCGTCGGCATCGGTCGACAGCTACCACTTGGGTGCGTACCTCGGGCATCAGATCGATGCGCTGCGTCTGACCGTCGGTGGCGCTTACAGCTGGCACCGTGTCGACGTCAAACGTGACCTGCAATTCGGGGACGTCAGCGGTAAACAAAAAACCAAGCACGATGCCGCAACCACTCAAGTGTTCACCGAGGCCGCTTATGATCTGGGCCTGCAACCGATGAACCTGGAACCGTTCGCCAATCTGTCTTACGTGCACCTCAATACTGAAAGCTTCACCGAAAAAGGTGACGCGGCAGCGTTGAAGGGCGGTGAGGACAATCGCGACGTGGTGCTGTCGACCCTCGGCGTGCGCGCCAAGCGCAGCTTCGCCCTGTCGGATCAGCATCAACTGGAGCTGGGTGCGAGCCTCGGCTGGCAGCACAACCTGAACAACGTTGATGCCGACAGCCATCTGGCGTTTGCCAACGGCAACAGCGCGTTCACCGTGCAGGGCGTGTCGATGGATCGCGATGCTGCAGTGGTCGGCGTGCGGGCGGGTCTGGCGCTCAACCGCGATGTGCGGGTGAACCTGGATTACAACGGGCTGATCGGCTCGAACGAGAAGGACCACGGTATGGGCCTCACCCTCGACTGGCAGTTCTAAGGTGTACCGGCAGCTCTTGGGAGAGCTGCCGGTTTTTTAAGGAAGAGAGAGCACAACATGGGACTGTTCGATTACAAGAATGCCGATGGCAAAGCGTTGTACAGCGACGCCATCGCACTGACGCTGTACGCCTACACGCCGACCGGCAAACCGTTGCCGGCCACCGCTTGGGCGCCGGTTACCGCGACAACGCTGGGTTATCAAGGCAAGGTCGGGCCACAAGGTACGTTCTTTGGTGAGAAGGACGGCTTCACCAGCGCCGAAGCCGAAGTGCTCGGCAAATACAACGCTGCCGGCAAGTTGATCGGTATCGGCGTGGCCTTTCGTGGCACCGGCGGGCTCGGTTACAGCGACACTTTCGGCGACCTGAAAAACAACCTGCTGGCCGCCATCGGGCCGTCGGATTACGCGAGCAATTACGCGAAAAATGCCTTCGACAATCTGCTCAAGGCAGTCGCCGCGTTCGCCATTGCCAACGGTATCGCCGCCAAGGACGTGCTGCTCAGCGGCCACAGCCTCGGCGGGCTCGGGGTCAACAGCGTGGCCGAGCTGAGCGCGAGCAACTGGGGTGGCTTCTTCAAGGACGCCAACTACATCACCTTTGCCTCGCCAACCCAGAGCAGTACCGGCAATAACGTGCTGAACATCGGTTTCGAGAACGACCCGGTGTTCCGTGTGCTCGACGGCACCACGTTCAGCACAGCCTCGATGGGCAAGCACGACAAACCCCACGATTCGACCACCGACAACATCGTCAACTTCAACGACAACTACGCTTCCACCGCGCAGAACCTGGTGCCGTTCAGCATCGTCAACCCGCTGAACTGGTCGGCCCACAGCTCGCTGGGCTATGCCGATGGCTTGAATCGGGTGATCGATTCGACGTTCTACAACCTGACGCATAAAGACTCGACGATCATCGTCTCCAACCTGGAAGAAGCTTCTCGCGGCAAGACCTGGGTTGAAGATCTCGGTCGCAGCGGCGAGCCGCACACCGGCAGCACGTTCATCATCGGCACGCAAAGCAATGACTGGCTCAAGGGCGGCGCGGGCAATGACTTCCTTGAAGGTCTGGGTGGCGATGACCGTTTCCGCGATGACGGCGGCTACAACATCCTGCTCGGTGGCCAGGGTCACAACACCTTCGAACTGCAGAAACCGTTGCAGAACTTCAGCTTCGCCAACGACGGCGACGGCACGCTGTACGTGCGCGACGCCTACGGTGGCATCAGCATGACCCGCGACATCGGCGCGCTGGTGAGCAAGGAATCGGGCTCGTGGTGGGGCAGCAAGGAAATCACTTGGGGCGTCACCGCCAAAGGCTTGACCAATGGCAATGAGCTGACCCAGTACAACCACTCACTGAGCGGCGATGGTTACGGCAATGCGTTGCACGCCACGGCTGACGGTGACTGGCTGTTCGGCCTCGGTGGCGACGACAAACTGATCAGCGACAAGGGCCATGTGACCTTCGTCGGTGGCGCCGGCAATGACGTGATGAGCGCAGTGGGTGGCAACAACACCTTCCTGTTCAGCGGTGCGTTCGGTTTCGATGCCATCAACGGTTATCAGGGCAGCGACAAACTGGTGTTCATGGGCGTTGAAGGCGCGGGGCAGGGCTATGACTACAAGCAACACGCGTCGCAGACCGGCAACGATACCGTGCTGAAGATTGGCGACTATGCCGTGACCCTGATCGGGGTGGGAGTGGCTAACCTGTCGGACTCGGCGTTCGTGTTCGCCTAGATCCAATGTGGGAGCGAACCTGCTCGCGAATGCGTAGTGTCAGTTGAAGTCTTCGTACCTGACACACCGCCTTCGCGAGCAAGCTCGCTCCCACAGTTAAAAGCAACAAGTAGTACTGAAATGCTCCGGGGCGTCCCCGTGGGGCGCCCTGGCTGTGAGCTATCTCTAACAATTCCAACAAAGAGAGAGGCAATAGCAATGGGTGTGTATGACTACAAGAACTTCGGTACAGCCGATTCCAAGGCGTTGTTCAGCGATGCCATGGCGATCACGCTGTATTCCTATCACAACCTCGATAACGGCTTTGCCGCCGGTTATCAGCACAACGGTTTCGGCCTCGGCCTGCCCGCCACGCTGGTCACGGCGCTGCTCGGCGGCACCGATTCGCAAGGGGTGATTCCCGGCATTCCGTGGAACCCCGACTCGGAAAAACTCGCCCTCGACGCCGTAAAAAAGGCCGGCTGGACGCCCATTACCGCCTCGCAACTGGGCTACGACGGCAAGACCGATGCGCGCGGAACCTTCTTCGGCGAGAAGGCCGGTTACACCACCGCCCAGGTAGAAATTCTCGGCAAGTACGACGCTCAGGGCCATCTCACGGAACTTGGCATTGCCTTTCGCGGCACCAGCGGTCCGCGGGAAAACCTGATCCTCGACTCGATTGGCGACGTGATCAACGACCTGCTCGCCGCCTTCGGCCCCAAGGATTACGCTAAGAACTACGTCGGCGAAGCCTTCGGCAATCTGCTCAATGATGTGGTGGCGTTTGCCAAGGCCAACGGCCTCAGCGGCAAGGACGTTCTCGTCAGTGGTCACAGCCTCGGCGGCCTGGCGGTCAACAGCATGGCCGACCTGAGCGGCGGCAAGTGGGGCGGTTTCTTTGCCGATTCCAACTACATCGCCTACGCCTCGCCGACCCAGAGCAGCACCGACAAAGTGCTCAACGTCGGCTATGAAAACGACCCGGTGTTCCGCGCCCTCGACGGCTCGACCTTCACCGGCGCCTCCGTTGGTGTCCATGATGCGCCCAAGGAGTCGGCCACCGACAACATCGTCAGCTTCAACGATCACTACGCCTCGACCGCGTGGAATCTGCTGCCGTACTCGATCCTCAACATCCCCACCTGGATCTCGCACTTGCCGACCGCGTATGGCGACGGTATGAACCGGGTGATCGACTCGAAATTCTACGACCTGACCAGCCGCGACTCGACGATCATCGTCGCCAACCTCTCGGATCCGGCGCGGGCCAACACCTGGGTGCAGGACCTCAACCGCAACGCCGAAACCCACAAGGGAAGCACGTTTATCATCGGCAGCGACGCCAATGACCTGATCCAGGGCGGCAGCGGCAACGATTACCTGGAAGGCCGCGCCGGCAACGACACCTTCCGCGATGGCGGCGGCTACAACGTCATCCTTGGCGGGCAGGGCAGCAACACCCTCGACCTGCAAAGCGCAGTGAAGAACTTCGACTTCGCCAATGACGGTGCCGGCAATCTGTACATCCGCGATGCTAACGGCGGGATCAGCATCACCCGCGACATCGGCAGCATTGTCACCAAGGAACCGGGCTTTCTCTGGGGGCTGTTCAAGGACGACGTGACCCACAGCGTTTCGGCCAGCGGCTTGAAGGTCGGCAACAACCTCACTGCTTACGAGTCCAGCGTCAAAGGCACCAGCGGCGCCGACACGCTCAAGGCACACGCCAGTGGTGACTGGTTGTTCGGCCTGGACGGCAACGATCACCTGATTGGCGGCG
This sequence comes from Pseudomonas sp. AC169, assembly GCF_979258515.1. Classification (NCBI taxonomy): domain Bacteria; kingdom Pseudomonadati; phylum Pseudomonadota; class Gammaproteobacteria; order Pseudomonadales; family Pseudomonadaceae; genus Pseudomonas; species Pseudomonas sp. AC169. The sequence goes on from NZ_OZ409866.1 coordinate 5,896,423, forward strand.
CCGGTAATGACGTGTTTGTCGGCGGTGCCGGCAATGACCTGATGGAGTCGGGCGGCGGCGCGGATACGTTTCTGTTCAACGGTGCGTTCGGGCAGGACCGGGTGGTCGGTTATACGTCGAATGACAAACTGGTGTTTCTCGGGGTGCAGGGTGTGTTGCCGGCGGAGGATTTCCGTGCTCATGCCGCGACCGTTGGACAGGATACGGTGCTGACGTTTGGCAACGATTCGGTGACGTTGGTCGGGGTGTCGCTGAATAGCCTGAGTGCTGACGGTGTTGTGATCGCTTGATGTTGATGGGGCGCCGGTGAGGGCCCTTTCGCGAGCAAGCTCGCTCCCACACTGGGTCTGTGTCGTTTACAAATCCCCTGTGGGAGCGAGCTTGCTCGCGAAGAACGATAACTCGGTTTCAAAAGTGACTCGATGGCCACGACCTGACTCAAACCCCTGCAAAACAGGAATTGCGGCCTAAAGCCAGCACGTGCGCACACGTTCTATAGCTAGCCGCCATTGAGTACAGGAGATTCAAACGTGAAAGGTTTCAAGGGGTATGTCGGGTTCGTCGCACTGGCGCTGTGTTCGGCCAATGTCTGCGCCGATCTGCCTCAAAGCTCGATTCTGAGCCGTTATGGCGTGACCACCGATCAACTGCCGAGCCCGGCGAAAACCGAAGTAGTCGAACCGGTCGAAGAGACGAGCCGCTTTCAGATTCGGCCCGAACAACCGTTTGTGACCATCCGCCTGGGTGACGGCAAGCAGCCGCAAACCACCGGCAATCTGAGCATCGATCGCATGGCGCAGCAGGATCTGGAACGCTGCCGGCGCTTGCAGGGTGAAGTGGTCAAGCGCGGTGGCACGTACATGCCGTGCGACGGCAGCCTGCCGGGCATGCCGACTTTCGAATAACACTCAATGATCGTTCCCACGCTCTGCGTGGGAATGCCTCAACGGGCGCTCCGCGTTCGGCTCTGGATGGGACGCGGAGCGTCCCGGGCTGCATTCCCACGCAGAGCGTTGGAACGATCGGCATGAGCGAAACCTAGTCTTCTTCGCGCACCGTGGCCACTTCATCAGCGCGGACTTTCACTTTGGCTCCGGAAATATCCTCGAACTCATAGAAGCCGTCCTTGGTTTTGGTCTTCGGCATGTCCTTGGTCAGATACTGGGTGCCGTTCTGCAGGGTGACCACTGTCGGGGTCGAGCAACCGGCCAGTGCCAGCGCGGCAACGACGGCGAAAGGGATGCCCAGTGATTTGATTTTCATACCCACCTCTAAATCCTCATTCGATGTGATGCCGAGCATTGTCGGCCCTCTACCGCGGTTGGTGCCATCCCCGGGGGAAAAGTTCGACGGTCCGGGAAAAAAATGCCATTGATCCTTTTCCGTTTGCGCCGGACCGGGCAGAGCTGTTATCTGTACGCATAACCAGTACTCGCTCGCCATGGCCCAGAATTCCCGTGACTGCCAATCCCCTCGACGACCCGTTCTATTACCTTAACAACTTCCGGCAAGTGCTTGATTGGCTTGAGCTTCGCTATGCCGATGTGATGAGCGAACCGGAATATGCGTTCATCCGCGACTTCAAAGCCTTGCCCCGTGCCTCGCAGGGTTTGCTGGTGCGGATGGTCATGCGCAAAGGCGTGCATTTTCGCGCCGGCAAACTCAATTATGTTGAAATCGGTGACATCGCCGAGGCCGCGCAACCTTTGCTCAGATGTGGCTGGATCGACGAACACGCGCCGCTGGCCCTCGCCGAATTGTTCGACGTGTTACTCAAGGCCGAGATCCTGCAAGCGTTTGCAGCCTTCATTGAGCAGCCCAAGGGCCGCAAGGACGATTGGCTGGCGCTCCTCGCCGAGCAGTTTGCAGACCCTCGCAGCCTGCGCGACTGGGCGCCGCTGCTCGATGATCGCTTGTTCAGCCTGACCATCATGGACCTGTGCGACCGCTTGCGGCTGATGTTCTTCGGCAACCTGTACCAGGACTGGTCGGAGTTCGTTCTCGCCGACCTTGGCATCTTCACCTATGAAAAAGTCGAATTCTGCGCGGATTCGCGAGGGCTGCGCAGCCGCGAAGACGTCGACGCCTGCCTGTTCCTGCACCACTGCCAATTGCGTTTCGAGGCCGGCGAGCCGTTGGAAACCATCGTTGAGCAGGTCAGTGCATTGCACTTCGACAACCCGTGGCTGCAACGTCGGCGCGGCAAAGTGCTGTTTCAGATCGGCCAGTACTGCGAGCGCATCAGCGAATTTGCCCTGGCCCTGAGCATTTACCGTGACTGCGCCTATCCCGGCGCCCGTTTGCGCATGATCCGCGTGCTGGAGCGCAGCGGCGAATACCCGTTGGCGCTGGAACTCGCCACATTGGCGGCACAGGCGCCGGAAAGCGCTGCCGAGCAGCAGGGCCTGCAACGGATTCTGCCAAGGGTGCGGCGCAAACTCGGCGGCCCGCCACTCAAGCGCACGCCGGCGAAAGCGGTCGAGCGGCTGGATCTGCAATTGCCGCGCAGCGATCCGGCGTTGTCCGTGGAGTATTACGTGCAAGCGCATCTGCACGATGACCACGGCCCGGTGCATTACGTGGAAAACAGCCTGATCAACTCGCTGTTCGGCCTGTTGTGCTGGCCAGCGATCTTCGCGCCGTTGCCCGGGGCGTTTTTTCACCCGTTCCAGCGTGGCCCGGTGGACCTGCTCAACGAAGACTTCCAGCAACGCCGCGCCGAGCTGTTTGAGGCCTGCCTGAGCGAACTCGACGACGGCCGCTATGCCGCGACCATTCGCCAGCGCTTTGTCGACAAATGGGGTATCCAGTCGCCGTTCGTGTTCTGGGGGGCATTGAATGAAACGTTGCTGGAGCAGGCACTCGCCTGTCTGCCCGCCGAACACCTCAAGCACTGGTTCAACCGTTTGCTGCTCGACATCAAGGCCAACCGCGCCGGCATGCCCGACCTGATCCAGTTCTGGCCGCAGCACAAAACCTACCGAATGATTGAAGTGAAAGGCCCCGGCGATCGCCTGCAGGACAACCAGTTGCGCTGGCTTGAGTTCTGCCATCAACACCAGATGCCGGTGGCGGTGTGTTACGTGCAATGGGCGGAGCAGAGCGTTTGAGCTACAGCATTGCCGTGCGCGCACTGTGCGAGTTCACCGCCAAGACCGGCGACCTCGACCTGCGCTTCACACCATCACCCACGGCGCTGGAAGGCATCGCCGGCCACCGCACCGTGGCCTCACGGCGCAACGAGAAATATCAAAGCGAAGTGGCGCTCGAAGGCGAGTTCCTTCAATTGAAGGTCAAGGGCAGGGCGGACGGCTATGACCCGGCGCAAAACTGCCTGGAAGAAGTCAAAACCTACCGGGGCGACCTGAGCAAACAACCGGCTAATCACCGCCAGTTGCATTGGGCGCAGGCGAAGATCTATGGCTGGTTGATGTGCCGTAAGCTCCAACTTGAACAGATCAATCTGGCGCTGGTGTATTTCGATATCGTCAGCGAGAAAGAGACTTGCCTGGTCGAGGCGTTCAGTGCTGATGCGTTGCAAGCTTTTTTCGAGCAGCAATGCACGCTGTTCCTGCAATGGGCCGAACAGGAAATGGCCCATCGCGAGGCGCGCAATCTGGCGGCGCAGCAACTGGCGTTTCCCCATGCGGATTTTCGTCCTGGTCAGCGGCATCTGGCTGAGTCGGTGTTCAAGGCCGTCAGCACCGGGCGCTGCCTGATGGCCCAGGCGCCGACCGGCATCGGCAAAACCCTTGGCACGCTGTTCCCGATGCTCAAAGCGCTGGCGCCGCAGCAACTGGACAAGGTGTTCTTCCTCACTGCCAAGACACCCGGGCGCAAACTGGCGCTGGATGCCAGTCAGGTACTCTTCGATCAGTCGCCAGCCTTGCCCTTGCGGGTGCTGGAAATGGTCGCCCGTGACAAGGCTTGCGAACACCCGGATAAGGCCTGCCACGGTGAATCCTGCCCGTTGGCCCAAGGCTTTTATGATCGCTTGCCGGCCGCGCGGGAAGCGGCCAGTCGAATCCGTTTGCTCGATCAAGCGGCCATGCGCGAAGTCGGCGCGCAGCACGCGGTGTGCCCGTATTACCTGAGTCAAGAGATGGCCCGTTGGGTAGACGTGGTGATCGCCGACTACAACTACTACTTCGACTTCAGCGCCATGCTGTTCGGTCTCGCCCAACTCAATCAATGGAAAGTCGCGGTGCTGGCGGACGAGGCGCACAATCTCGTCGAACGTGGCCGGCAGATGTACAGCGCCAGTCTCGATCAGTTCACCTTGGGCAGCGTGCGCAAAACGGCACCGGCGCCGTTGAAAAAATCCCTGCAACGCATCAATCGTGAATGGAACGCCCTGCATGCGCCGCAACTGGCGGCGTATCAGGCCTACGACAAGGCCCCGGAAAAACTCCTGCAAGCGATCTCGCTGTGTTGCGCAGCCATTGGCGATTACCTCAATGACCATCCGCAGGGTCTCGACAGCGCGTTGCAGAACTTCTATTTCGACCTGCTGCAATTCGCCCGGGTGGCGGAGCTGTATGACGAGCATTACCTGTTCGACATCAGCAAGCGCGACCTCGACCGCAAAAAGCCGCTGTCGCAATTGTGCCTGCGCAATGTGGTGCCGGCCGCGTTCATTGGTCCGCGCCTGAAAGCGGCGCGCAGCAGTGTGTTGTTTTCTGCCACCCTCAGCCCACGTCACTATTACGCCGATTTGCTCGGCACGCCCGCCGACACGGTGTGGATCGACGTCGAATCGCCGTTTAGCGCCGAGCAGTTGCAGGTGCAAATCGTCAGCCGCATCTCGACGCGCTTCAACCGTCGTCAGGCTTCGCTGGAGCCGATCGTTGAACTGATCGCGCGGCAGTTCAGTGAGCGCCCCGGCAACTACCTGGCGTTTTTCAGTAGCTTCGATTACCTGCAACAAGTGGCGTCGTTACTGGCCGAGCGTTATCCGCACATCACCCTCTGGCAACAATCGCGGGGCATGCTCGAAGGCGCACGGCAGGCATTCCTCGATCAGTTCACCGCGCACAGCCAAGGCGTCGGCTTTGCCGTGTTGGGTGGTGCATTCGGTGAGGGCATCGATTTGCCCGGTTCGCGCTTGATCGGTGCATTCATCGCGACACTGGGGCTGGCGCAGTTCAATCCGGTCAACGAACAGCTCAAACACCGCATGGCCGCCATCTTCGGTGCCGGTTACGACTACACCTATTTGTACCCCGGCGTGCAGAAAGTGGTGCAGGCTGCCGGCCGGGTGATCCGTACCCGCGAGGATCGCGGCGTGGTCATGCTGATCGACGACCGCTTTGCCGAGAGCCGGATCAAACAACTGCTGCCAAGCTGGTGGGCAATCAAAAATGAGCCGGCCGCTTCCCAATTCGCCGGATTGACGCATACTTCTGCTCATGACAATGGCTGGTGAGCGTGATGAGCGAAAACAACAAGACCGCGGCGATCGAAGAGATGCGTTTTCGTCTGCTGATCGATGCGGTGGTCGACTATGCGATCTACATGATCGATCCCGACGGCATCATCACCAGTTGGAACTCCGGCGCCAAACGCTTCAAGGGTTATGAGGAGGCGGAAATCCTCGGCGAGCATTTTTCGCGTTTCTACACCGCTGATGATCGCGCCGCTGGCCTGCCGCAACGGGCGCTCGATACGGCGATCCGTGAAGGGCGTTTCGAAGGCGAGGGCTGGCGGGTGCGCAAGGACGGCACCAATTTCTGGTCGCACGTGGTGATCGATCCGATCATTGATCCCAACGGCAAATTGCTCGGCTTCGCCAAGATCACCCGCGACCTCACCGACCGCAAAATGGCCGAGGAAACCCTCAAGCAAAGCGAGCAGCAGTTCCGCTTGCTGGTGCAGGGCGTTACCGATTACGCGATCTACATGCTCAGCCCCGAAGGCCGGGTCAGCAACTGGAATCAAGGTGCCCAGCGGATCAAGGGTTATCTGCCGGGAGAAATCATCGGTCAGCACTTTTCGGTTTTCTATACCCCCGAAGACCGCGAGCTCGGCGAGCCGCAACGGGCGCTGGAAATCGCCACCCGCGAGGGCCGCTTCGAAAACAAGAGCTGGCGCATGCGCAAGGACGGCACGCGGTTTCTCGCTCATGTGGTGGTTGATGCGATTCGAGGCGACACCGGCACTTTGCTCGGTTTTGCCAAGATCACCCGCGACATCACCGAAGCCCATCAGGCCCAGCAGGCGCTGGAGAAAACCCGCGAAGCGCTGTTCCAGGCGCAGAAGATGCAAGCCATCGGGCAACTCAGCGGCGGCATCGCCCATGACTTCAATAATCTGCTGACGGTGATTCTCGGCAACCTCGAGATCGTGCAAAAGCGCGTGGGCGACGATGCGAAAATCAGCCGCCTGCTGGAAAACGCCACCCAAGGTGCCTTGCGCGGGGTGTCACTGACCCAACGCATGCTGGCGTTCGCCCGGCGTCAGGAGCTGAAGACCGAGTCGGTGGATATTGCGCAATTGGTTCAAGGCATTACCGGGTTGTTGCGCAGCTCCCTGGGTCCGGGCATCCGTATCGACACGCGGTTTCCCGAAGATCTCGAGCCGGTGCTGGCGGACACCAATCAGCTGGAACTGGCCTTGCTCAACCTGGCGACCAACGCCCGCGACGCCATGCCCGACGGCGGTTCGGTCAGCATCAGTGCTGAACCGCAGGTGGTGCTCGAACTCAGTCATTCGGATCTGCCGGCAGGTCGTTACGTCTGTCTCAGCGTGATCGACAGCGGCGAGGGCATGGACGAGCACACGTTGGCGTCGGCCAGAGATCCGTTTTTCACCACCAAAGGTCTGGGCAAAGGCACTGGGCTCGGCTTGTCGATGGTCCACGGCTTCATGGAACAGCTCGGTGGGCGTTTTGTCCTCAAAAGCGAAAAGGCCCAGGGCACCACGGCTGAACTGTGGATTCCGGTGGCCGTCGAGGGCATGACCAGCAAGCCGCTGCTGCCACATGCCGAACCGGTGGTGGTGCCAAGACTCAGCGTACTGGTGGTGGATGACGACTCGCTGGTATTGACCAGCACCAGCCTGCTGCTCGAAGACCTTGGCCATCGGGTGGTCAGTGCGACGTCCGGGGCGCAGGCGCTGGCGCTGTTCGATCAGGGCGAGGTGATTGACCTGATGATCACCGACATGGCCATGCCGCAGATGAGCGGCGCGCAACTGGCCCACGCGGTGCGGCTACTCAAACCGGATCTGCCGATCATCCTCGCCACCGGATACGCCGAGCGCCTGGAAGGTTTTGCCGCGCAACTGCCACGCTTGCCCAAGCCGTTCACGCAGATGAATCTGGTGGCGATCATTGCGCAATCGATGAAGTGAGGCGCCGGGCAATCCGGCTGAACTTGCGCGCCAACGGGGACTTCTAAGTGTTTTCCCCACCCCGGAGCGTGCGTCTTTTGTCTCGCATACTGACTGAGCCAACTGCTGAAGAAACCCTGACCGAACACGACGCCAAGATGTTCGGCTCACCCAAGGAACGGCTGGATTTCTATCGGCGGGAGATCCAGTACGAAACCAGCATCCTCGCCAACCGCACCGATGCTTATCTGGCAGCCCAGTCGTTTCTGGTGATTGCCTTTGCCTCGTGCATGGCCAACCTCAATCCGGAGTGGGGCAAGTTGTTCACGCTGGTGGTGCCGCCGTTTCTGGCGCTGCTCGGGTTGCTCAGCTCGCTGAATGCCTGGCCGGGGATTCGCGCCGCGTACGACATCATCGATCACTGGCATTTCAAGCAGAGCCACTTGCTGCACAGCGAGCCGCTGATGGGCCTGGCGTATGACGAATCGCCGCTGTTCAGCGAGATGGAGTCGAGCCACAAGGGTTATCGCAAGTCGCTGCTGTTTTCCGTGCGCACGCCGTGGATTTTTGCGACGTTCTGGGTGTTGTTGGGGAGTTATGCGGTGTTTATCCAGGTGACCAATCCGGGGGGATGATTTGCGGGTACAGAAAAGCCCGGCTTATGTGGCCGGGCTTTTTCATTCGCTTGGAATTTGTGTTGCCATTCAGATCGATCCCCCTCACCCCAACCCTCTCCCCCAAAGGGGGCGAGGGGGAAGGGAGCAGATCTTCGTTGTAGCCAAAATCTGCGTACGACTCGGTATCTCACGTCGGCGTATCTCAACCATTCACCTCGGTCAGTCCCCTCTCCCTTTGGGAGAGGGCTAGGGTGAGGGGCTGTCAGGGTTCACTCGGAAGGGAGCCGATCTCTGTCGTGGTCAGAATCTGCGTACGACTCGGTATCTCACGTCGGCATACCTCAAACATCCATCTCGGTCAGTTCCCTCTCCCTTTGGGAGAGGGCTAGGGTGAGGGGCTGTCAGGGTTCACTCGGAAGGGAGCCGATCTCTGTCGTGGTCAAATCTGCGTTCAACCCGGTATCCCAAGTCGGCGTACCTCAACCATTCACCTCGGTCAGTTCCCTCTCCCTCCGGGAGAGGGCTAGGGTGAGGGGCTGCTCTGGCTCACTCCACGGTCTCAAGTTCTCGACGCAACGCTACCGAGTTCTGCGACGACATCGGAATCGGCGGGAAGTCTTCGTTCAAGACGCACAAATGGTCGATGGCATCTTCAAACATCGCATCGGCTTTCTTGCGCAGCGCTCGGTAGCGCTCAAACTGCTCGATGTCCAGATCAGCCACATCGAGCAGCGCATTGGCTGCGCGGTTGAGGGTGTGGGCGTTATCGAACAATTGACGATTACGTTCCAGAGCCAGTGCTCTGCAAGCCTTGATTTGTGCAGGAGTCGAGCATTCTTTCATGACCGTGACCTTTTTCTTCAAGGGTTCCGTTTCATAGGCTTGGCGCCGCAGGGGAACCGAACCTGCCGGGCCCCGCTGGACTCATCTGGCGGGGGGTTATGCTTGTGACTGTCGGCCGCTAACCCGGGATCCATTTTTTTACAGAAAAAAATTCGATCAATCGACTGTTGATATCCGCTTGGAAAAATCAGGTTTTTCGTTTTTTGTGTTGTTCGTAGCGGGCGAGGATCGGTTGCGTGCTGATCCCGTGCAGCAAAATGCTCAGCGCCACCACCGACAAGGTCAAGTCGGTACACACAGTGGCCACGCTATCGGTCAGCCCGTGATTCAAGGCATAAAACAGATAGAACAGGCTGCCGATCCCGCGAATGCCGAACCAGCCAATCAACAGCCGTTGCCGTCCCTGCAGCAACGCGCCCCAAGGCATCAGCGCGACGCAGGCCGGACGGATCAGGCAGAACAACACGCCGCCCACCAGCAACGCCCGCCAGTCCCAGTGCGCCACCAGCACCACGCCGAGCAGGGTCACCAGAAACACTTCCATGGCGCGCTCGACCAGACTGCCGAACGACAACATATCGCCCATCATGATGCCGGCGGCAACCTGGCTGCTTTCCAGCCGTTCGGTATCGCCATGCACCGCGTGTTGCGGTTCGACGTTCTGATGACCGACCACCGGTTGCACCAGATGCTCGGCGGGTGGCTGGCCGGCGCCGGTGGATTTGACTTCGACCTGACGCAATCCCAACCCGGCAGCGAACACTGACAGAAAGCCGTAACCGCCGATGGCCTCGGCAACGACATACGCCAGAGCAATCAACGACAACGCCAGATAATCATTGGGGCTGAGCGTGCTGTCGTCATTGTGAATACGCAGCGATAAAGTCACGCGGCCAATACCGCGGCCCATCCAGTAACCAGTGAGCAATCCGGCGGGCACCGCCCACAATAAACTGCGTAATACCCAGCCCTGCCATTCGGCGGCAGAACCGTCACCGTGGATCAACAACAAGCCGAGAATCACAAAAGGAAAGGCCACGCCGTCATTGAGCCCGGCCTCACCCGACAATCCGAAACGCACGCTGTCGACATCCCGCGCATCGTTGACCTGCACCAACGCCGCCAGCACCGGGTCGGTCGGTGCCAGAATCGCGCCGATCAACAGCGACGGACCCCAAGGCAATTGCAACGCAAAGTGCAACAGCAGACACACCCCGGCGATGGTCACCACCATCACTGGCCCAGCCAAGCCAAAAGCAATTCGCCAACGCTTGTCGCGCAAGGGCAAACGCAACTTCAAACCGCAGACGAACAAGGAAAAGAGCACCGCGACTTCCGTCAGGTGCTCCATCCACAGCGAAGCGTTTTCCAGGGACAGTTTCAGCAGATCGAGGCCGCTGGGGCCAATGCCGATTCCCAACAACAGACAAACCGCCGAGGTGGTCACCGGCATCCAGCGCAGGTACGACGACGTCAGTGCCAAGGTCAACAGCACGGCGCCGAGCACCGCCACCCACACGATAAAACTCATGATCTGCCGCCCTCAAGTGGTCGATATGACGGCAATCGCACCGGGTCAGCCCACGGTCGTGCGCAGATACTCAGGTGTGAGCACGTTGAACCACAGCAGAATCATCGACACCAGAATAGTCACCATCACCAGCAAACCGACGCCCCACACGCAGGCGGCGTTGAGCAGGCCTTGCTCCTTGCGCTCATGCATAAAGGTCGGCAGGCCGACGAACAACAGAAACGTCGAATACACCGAGGCCGCGCCGAGTACCAGAATGGCCAGCCAACGGCTCGGGTACAGCCCGGCGATGCCGGCGACAAAGAACGGCGTCACCGTGTAAGCAGCGAATCCGATGCATTGGTTGAGCGTCGGGCGTGCATCGAATGCACGTGACATCCAGCGAATGAAACCACCAATGACCGCAACGCCGGCAACCATGGCGATGTACAGCAAGATGCTCAGTTGCAATGCACTCGCGCTGCTTAACCGTACGGTTTCACCGGCGGCGAGGCTCCAGCCGACATAGGTTGTACCGATGAACAGGCACACCGACGGAATCAACGCCAGCACCAGCAGATGGGCGAGGTAATGCCGGGGATGGGCTTCTTCTTCGCGACGGATATCGGTCCAGGCGAAGTTGGGTTGAGTGAAGAGCTTGATGAGAGGGGCGGACATGACAATCTCCTGATCCTGGCGACCTGTTGGGGCTCTTAAAGGTATGGAGAAGTACTGTGTCAGCGGGTTCAGTTTTTCTCGCAGACGGTCAGCTCGATCCCACGCTCTGGCCTCTACGGACGCCCCGCGCTCGGCTTCAAGGGGACGCAGAGCGTCCCGGGCTACGTTCCCACGCAGAGCGTGGGAACGAGTGGGAACGCACGGCTCAAAGCATCGGCTTACCACCGGTCACGCCATAGCGCTGGCCAGTGATGTAACTGGCTTCGTCCGATGCCAGCAGTACATAGATCGGCGCCACTTCCACCGGTTGCCCGGGGCGGCCGAGCGGGGTGTTGCCGCCGAAGTTCTGCACTTCTTCATCGGGCATCGTCGAGACGATCAAGGGCGTCCAGATCGGCCCGGGCGCCACACTGTTCACGCGGATTTCCTTCGGTCCGAGCATCTGCGCCAGACCGCCGGTGAAGTTGGCAATCGCGCCTTTGGTGGTGGCGTAGGCGAGCAGCGTGGGTTTGGGCATGTCCGAGTTGACCGAACTGGTGTTGATGATCGACGAACCGGCGCGCATGTGTTTGATCGCCGCCTGACACAGCCGGAAGATCGCGGTGATGTTGACGTCGAAGGTCATCAGCCATTCTTCGTCGGGGATTTCTTCGAAGGTTTCGTGGGTCATCTGGAACGCGGCGTTGTTGACCAGCACGTCGATGCGGCCGAAGCGTTCGACGGTCTTGTCGACCAAGGCCTGACAGTGAGCCTTTTGCGCGATATCACCCGGCAACAGCAGGCACTGGCGGCCGGCCTGTTCGACCCAGCGTGCGGTCTCCTTGGCGTCTTCGTGTTCATTCAAATAGGCGACTGCAACGTCGGCCCCCTCACGGGCGAATGCAATGGCCACCGCGCGGCCGATGCCGCTGTCGGCGCCGGTGATCAGGGCAATCTTGCCGGCCAGTCGCCCGGAACCGACATAGCTTTGCTCGCCGCAATCCGGGTATGGCTCCATTTTGCGTTGCGAACCGGGAACGGCCTGGGCTTGTGCGGGGAAAGGTGGTTTTGGATAGTCGGTCATCGCGGGTCTCCGAGGTCTCATGGCAGGTATGGGCGGTTGACCCGGTGTGTTTGCCGTGAGTTCGATCGGATTTACACCGCATTTCTGACTTGGAAATGCAAACCCCCTGTGGGAGCGAGCTTGCTCGCGAAAGCGGTGGTTCAGTCAACATTGAGGTCGGCTGACACTCCGCCTTCGCGAGCAAGCTCGCTCCCACAGGGGATCATCTGAGGTTTCAGGATTTGCGATTAGTCAGGGCGCGCTCCATCCGCGCGATGCCTTCTTCCAGCAACGAACGCGGGCAGCCGAAGTTCAGGCGTACAAACTGCTGGTGTTGATCACCGAAATCCAGACCCGGGCTGAGGCCCACTTTGCCCTGCTCAAGGAAGAACTGCTGCGGGTTGTCCAGATCCAGCGCCGAGCAATCCAGCCATGCCAGATACGTGCCCTGCGGCACATTGATGGTCACGCCCGGCAAGCGGCTGCGTACGGCTTCAACCAACCAGTCGCGGTTGGCCTGCAGATAGGTTTTCAACTCGGCCAGCCACGGCCCACCTGCGCTGTAGGCGACGCGGGTGGCTTCCATGCCCAGCGGATTGACGCTGTCGACCATGCCGCAACGGGCGTGGTTGACGCGTTCGCGCAGGGCGGTGTTCTGGATGATCATGAACGAGGTCTTCAGGCCGGCGATGTTGTACGCCTTGCTCGCCGACATCAAAGTGATGGTGCGCTCGGCGATTTCCGCGCTCAACGAGGCGGTCGGAATGTGCACGCGACCGTCGAAGCACAGCTCGGCGTGGATTTCGTCGGAGATGATCCACGCGTCCTGCTCCGCACAAATATCGGCCACGGCTTGCAGTTCTTCACGGCCAAACACCTTGCCGATCGGGTTGTGCGGGTTGCTCAGCAACAACGCACCGCCACCATTCAGCGATTCACGCAGCACGTCCAGCGGCGTCAGGTAAGTGCCATCCGCCTGCGCATCGAATTCCAGCTCAACCTTATTCAAGCCCCAATGCCCAGGCGCATGGCGCAGTGGCGGGTAGTTCGGCACTTGCACCACGACGTTCTGCTGCGGTTGCACCAGCGCTTTCAAAGCCATGTTGAAACCCGATTCGACGCCCGGCAGGAAAATCAGCTCTTGCGGTTTGACCTGCCAGGCGAACTTGTTCCAGAGGTCGGCGACGATGGCTTCACGCAGGTTGTCCTGCGCCACGCTGTAGCCCACCAGCGGATGCAGCAGGCGTTGTTGCAACGCCTCGATCACCACCGGCGGCGCGGCGAAATCCATATCAGCGACCCACATCGGCAACACATCGGCCGAATAGCGGCTCCATTTGGTGCTGCCGGTGTTGTGGCGGTCGAATAGCTGATCAAAATCGAAAGTCATGCGCAGTCTCGTGAAGGCGGGGTTGGTCCTGCGGGCATGATAAACCTACAACCCCTGTAGGAGCTGCCGAAGGCTGCGATCTTTTGATTTTGTTTTTAAAGAGCAACATCAAAAGATCGCAGCCTTCGGCAGCTCCTACACAGATTTGTGTATTGCCTGACAAACGGCCGACGGTCGGTTTTCACACAGAACGTAAGGTCATTGTCTACAGTGAAAAAGTCGGCACACGTTTGCCGCAACCGTGATTGTCCAGATAAAACCCGGCACAAGTACCGGGTTCCACCTGATCAGGAGTGCACGATGGATCTCAGCCGTCGTCAGTTCTTCAAGGTCGCTGGTATCGGCCTTGCAGGCTCGAGCCTGGGCGCGTTGGGCATGGCCCCGACGCTTGCCTTCGCCGAGCAGGTGCGCCACTTCAAGCTTGCCCACACCCATGAAACCCGCAACACCTGCCCGTATTGCTCGGTCGGTTGCGGCTTGATCATGTACAGCCAGGGCGATGCAGCGAAGAACGTCGCGCAAAGCATCATTCACATCGAGGGCGACGCCGACCATCCGGTCAATCGCGGCACCCTCTGCCCGAAAGGTGCAGGCCTTCTCGACTTCATTCACAGCCCCGGGCGTTTGCTCTACCCGCAAACGCGCAAACCCGGCAGCAGTGAATGGACGCGGATCAGTTGGGACGAAGCGCTCGACCGCATCGCCGACCTGATGAAAACCGACCGCGACGCCAACTTCATCGAGAAAAATGCCAACGGGCAGACGGTGAATCGCTGGCTCACCACCGGTTTCCTCGCCGCCTCGGCAGCGTCCAATGAGGCCGGTTACATCACCCAGAAGGTGATTCGCAGTCTCGGCATGCTGGGGTTCGATAACCAGGCGCGTGTCTGACACGGCCCGACGGTGGCAAGTCTTGCCCCGACATACGGCCGTGGTGCCATGACCAATACCTGGACCGATATCGCCAATGCGAATCTGATCCTGGTGATGGGTGGCAACGCAGCAGAAGCGCATCCGTGCGGCTTCAAATGGGTGACCGAGGCCAAGGCGCACAACGCTGCGCGGCTGATCGTGGTCGATCCGCGTTTTACCCGCACCGCTTCGGTGGCCGACTATTACGCGCCGATCCGCACCGGCACCGACATCGCCTTCATGGGCGGGCTGATCAATTACCTGCTGACCGAGGACAAAATCCAGCACGAGTACGTGCGCAACTACACCGACGTGTCGTTCATCGTCAAAGCAGGCTATGGCTTTGAAGACGGCATCTTCAGCGGTTACGACGTCGCCAAGCGCAGCTACACCGACAAGTCCGGTTGGGGCTACGAGATGGGCGCGGACGGTTTTGCCAGCGTCGACCCGACCCTGCAACATCCGCGCTGTGTCTATCAATTGATGAAGCAGCATTACAGCCGCTACAACATCGACCTCGCCAGCCAGATTTGCGGCATGCCGGTCGACGCCATGCAGAAAATCTGGGAAGAGATCGCTACCTGCTCGATCCCGGGCAAGACCATGACGATTCTCTACGCCCTCGGCTGGACCCAGCACTCGATCGGCGCGCAGATCATCCGCAGCGCGGCGATGGTGCAATTGCTGCTGGGCAACGTCGGCATGCCGGGTGGGGGGGTGAATGCCTTGCGCGGGCACTCCAACATCCAAGGCCTGACCGACCTCGGCCTGCTCTCCAATGCGCTGCCGGGCTATCTGACCTTGGGCCAGGACAGCGAGCAGGACTACGGTCAGTTCATCCACAAACGCACGCAGGTTCCGCTTAGACCGGGGCAGTTGTCCTACTGGCAGAACTACAGCAAGTTCCACGTCAGCCTGATGAAGTCGTGGTACGGCGCCAACGCCACCGTCGAGAACAATTGGTGCTACGACCATTTGCCGAAACTCGACATCCCCAACTACGACGTCCTGAAAATGTTCGACCTGATGAGCCAGGGCAAGGTCAACGGCTACTTCTGCCAAGGTTTCAACCCGATCGCTGCGCTACCGGACAAGAACCGCGTGATGGGCGCACTGGCCAAGCTGAAATGGCTGGTGGTGATGGACCCGCTGGCCACCGAAACCTCGGAGTTCTGGCAAAAGGTCGGGCCGTACAACGACGTGAAAACCGACGAAATCCAGACCGAAGTCATACGCCTGCCGACCACCTGTTTTGCCGAAGAAGACGGCTCGCTGGTCAACAGCAGCCGCTGGCTGCAATGGCACTGGAAAGGTGCCGACGGTCCGGGCGAAGCGCAAACCGACATCCGCATCATGGCCGAATTGTTCCTGCGCCTGCGCAAGCGCTATCAGGCCGAGGGCGGCAAATTCCCCGATCCGCTGCTGAAACTGACGTGGCCGTACAAGATCCCCGACGAGCCTTCGCCGGAAGAACTGGCCAAGGAAATCAACGGCAGCGCCGTGGCTGATTTCACCGATGCCACTGGCGTCGCGGTCAAGGCCGGCTCGCAACTCGCCGGGTTCGGCTTGCTCAAGGATGACGGCAGCACCGCGTCTGGTTGCTGGATTTTCGCCGGTAGCTGGACTGAAGCGGGTAATCAGATGGCCCGACGCGACAATGCCGATCCGTATGGCATGCACCAGCATTTGGGCTGGGCGTGGGCGTGGCCGGCGAATCGGCGGATTCTCTACAACCGCGCTTCGGCAGACGTCGCCGGCAAACCGTGGGATCCGAAAAAACGCCTGGTGTGGTGGAACGGCAAGGCCTGGACCGGCACCGACGTGCCGGACTACAAAGCCGACGTACCACCGGAAGCCGGGATGAACCCGTTCATCATGAACCCCGAAGGCGTGGCGCGGTTCTTCGCCGTCGACAAGATGAACGAAGGGCCATTCCCCGAGCACTACGAGCCGTTCGAAACGCCGATCGGCATCAACCCGCTGCACCCGCAAAACAAGAAGGCCACCAGCAACCCGGCGGCGCGGATCTTCGATTCGGTCTGGGAAACCCTCGGCGAGGCCAAGGACTTCCCGTACGCCGGCACCAGTTACCGGCTAACTGAGCATTTCCACTTCTGGAGCAAGCACTGCAAGTTGAACGCGATTGCTCAGCCTGAGCAGTTCGTGGAAATCGGCGAAGTGCTGGCGAAAGAGAAGGGCATTGCTGCCGGAGATCGGGTGCGCGTCAGTTGCAAGCGTGGGTTTATCGAAGCGGTGGCGGTGGTGACGAAAAGGATCCGGCCGCTGCAGGTCAACGGCCAGGTCGTGCATCAGATCGGTATCCCGCTGCACTGGGGATTCACCGGCCTGACGCGCCACGGTTACCTGACCAACACCCTGGTGCCGTTCCTCGGCGATGGCAACACTCAGACCCCGGAATCCAAGTCATTCCTGGTCAACGTGGAGAAGCTCTGATGGAGAATCTTTAAATGGCCAGCCAAGACATCATTGCCCGCTCGGCCACCACGACCGTGCCGCCGTCGGTGAGGAATCAGGAGGCGGTGGCCAAGCTGATCGACACCACCAAATGCATCGGCTGCAAGGCCTGCCAGGTCGCCTGCTCGGAATGGAACGAGCTGCGCGACGAAGTCGGCCACAACCACGGCACCTACGACAACCCGCAGGATCTGAGCGCGGAAACCTGGACGTTGATGCGCTTCACCGAGCACGAAACCGACGCCGGCAACCTCGAATGGCTGATCCGCAAGGACGGCTGCATGCACTGCGCCGAGCCGGGTTGTCTGGCAGCGTGCCCGAGTCCCGGCGCGATCATCAAGCACGCCAACGGCATCGTCGATTTCGATCAGGATCATTGCATCGGTTGCGGGTATTGCATCACCGGTTGCCCGTTCAACATTCCGCGCATTTCGCAGAAAGACCACAAGGCTTACAAATGCACCTTGTGTTCAGATCGCGTGGCCGTGGGGCTGGAACCGGCCTGTGTGAAAACCTGCCCGACCGGCGCCATCGTCTTCGGCACCAAGGAAGACATGAAGGAACACGCTGCCGAACGCATCGTCGACCTGAAAAGCCGTGGTTTCGAAAACGCCGGTCTGTATGACCCGGCAGGCGTTGGCGGCACCCATGTGATGTACGTGTTGCACCACGCCGACACGCCAACCATCTACGCCAACCTGCCGCAGGATCCGGCGATCAGTCCGTTGGTGGGCCTATGGAAAGGCATCAGCAAACCGCTGGGCTTGCTGGCCATGGGCGCGGCAGTGTTGGCCGGGTTCTTCCATTACGTGCGCATCGGTCCGAACCGGGTCGAAGAAGATGAACATCCAACGCCACCCGACACCTCGGTGCACGTTGTCGATCCGGCAGTGCACACCTTCGATCCACGCGGGGAGGACCGGCCATGAGCAACAAGACGATCCTGCGTTACACCGCCAACCAGCGCACCAATCACTGGCTGGTGGCGATCCTGTTTTTCATGGCCGGGCTGTCCGGGCTGGCGTTGTTTCATCCGTCGCTGTTCTGGCTGAGCAACCTGTTCGGCGGTGGGCCGTGGACGCGGATTCTGCATCCGTACATGGGTATCGCGATGTTTGTGTTTTTCCTCGGTCTGGTGCTGAGTTTCTGGCGCGCCAACTTCTTCATCAGCAACGACGGCAAGTGGTTGCGGCGCATTGACCGGGTGCTGGTCAACGACGAAGAAAGCGTGCCGCCCGTGGGCAAATACAACGCCGGGCAGAAGCTGCTGTTCTGGACTTTACTGCTGTGCATGCTCGGTTTGCTGTTTACCGGGCTGGTGATCTGGCGCGCTTGGTTCAGTGCGTATTTCGGCATCACCGTGATCCGTTGGGCGATGCTGTTGCATGCGCTGGCCGGATTTATTCTGGTGCTGAGCATCATCATTCACATCTACGCGGGGCTGTGGATCAAGGGTTCGGTGGACGCGATGCTGCATGGCTGGGTGAGCCGCCCCTGGGCAAAGAAACACCATGAACTCTGGTATCGCGAAGTCACCCGCGATGAGCGTCATCCTGACGTGCCGGAGCGATCGATCACCAAAAAGGGCTGACTTTTGCCAACGATTCTGGAACCTGGGGAAATCGAAGCGGCGGCCAGTTCGCCGCCGTTTCTGCATCTGCCACCTTCGAACCTGTTTGCGCTGCGGGCTGATCGTCTAGAGTTTTTGGCGCAAGGGCACCCGTTGAGCGAGTACCTATGCTTGATCGCCGGGTTGTGCCGGGTTCAGCAACAGGTATTCGACGATCCGCCGTTGCCGGCACCGTTCGATCAGCAACGGATCGAGGCTTGCCAGCAGCATGGTTTGCCGCCATTTGCTGCCGACACGTTGGTGCGTGAAGAGGGCTGGCAGGCTTATCTCGATGCTTTATTGAAACGCTATGCGCCGGTTGAACAACCCGCCGTTATTGATGCGGTGGACACCTTGCGCTCAGCCAGTCCCGGCCAGTTGCGCGCGTGGGCGGTGGCGTTGGTCAGTGGTCAATATTCAATGGTACCGGCGCAACTGGTGCCGTTTCTCGGCGCGGCGCTGCAAGTGGCGTGGAGTCATTGGTTGCTCAGCGCGCCGGACCTGAAACTCAAACCCGGCGACAGCCTCAGCCAATGCCCGGCCTGTGGTTCGCCGGCGATGGCCGGGGTGATCCGCCATCGCGGCAAGCACAACGGTTTGCGTTATCTGGTGTGTTCGCTGTGTGCCTGCGAATGGCATGTGGTGCGGGTCAAGTGCGTGTATTGCGAGTCGAGCAAGGGCTTGGATTATCTGAGCCTTGAGGATGATCGCCACGCCGCCAATCAGGCGCCGCTAAGGGCGGAAGTCTGTCCTGGCTGCAACAGTTATCTGAAACTGGTCTATCTGGAAAACGATGCCGACGCCGAAGCCTTGTCGGCAGACTTGAGTAGTTTGTTGCTGGACATGCGCCTGGCGCAGGATGGCTATCAGCGTCTGGCACCGAATCTGTTGCTGGCTCCGGGAGACGAATGACAGCAGGGTCTACACTCTTGCGCAGTGATCTGTCTCCAGGAGTGACTGATGTCCCTGCGGTTACCTTCCATTGATGGTGTGTTGCGTCATCCGGCGTGTGTGCCTTTGCTCGAACGCCACGGTCGTGAATCGCTGCTGGCGGGTTTGCGGCAGTTGCTCGATGAATTGCGCCCCAGCGTGTTAAGCGGGCAATTATCCGCCGTCGAAATCAGCCCCGAAGTGCTCGCCGGCCGCGTCGGCGAACGTCTGGCCCAGCAGCAGCGCAGCAACGTACGCCGAGTGTTCAACCTCACCGGCAC
Source organism: Pseudomonas sp. AC169 (assembly GCF_979258515.1). Taxonomy (NCBI): domain Bacteria; kingdom Pseudomonadati; phylum Pseudomonadota; class Gammaproteobacteria; order Pseudomonadales; family Pseudomonadaceae; genus Pseudomonas; species Pseudomonas sp. AC169. Next base: position 5,916,039 of record NZ_OZ409866.1, read on the forward strand.
CGTCCTGCACACCAATTTGGGCCGTGCCTTGTTGCCCGACGAAGCCATCGACGCGGTGCAAATGGCCGCGCGTTATCCGCTCAATCTGGAATTCGATCTGGCCAGCGGCAAACGCGGCGATCGCGATGATCTGATCGAAGGCCTGATCCGCGAACTGACCGGCGCCGAAGCCGTCACCGTGGTCAACAACAATGCCGCCGCCGTGCTGCTGACGCTCAACAGTCTGGGCGCGCGCAAGGAAGGCATCATTTCCCGTGGCGAGCTGATCGAAATCGGCGGCGCCTTCCGCATCCCCGACATCATGGCCCGCGCCGGCGTGCGCCTGCACGAAGTCGGTACGACCAATCGCACCCATGCTCGCGACTATGAAGCGGCGATCAATCCACGCAGCGGTTTGATCATGCGTGTGCACGCGAGCAACTACAGCATTGAAGGTTTTACTGCCCGCGTGCCGACCGCGGAATTGGCCGAGCTCGCGCATCGACATGGCTTGCCGTTGCTGGAGGATCTTGGCAGCGGCAGTCTCCTGGACCTGACACGCTGGGGCTTGCCGGCGGAACCGACGGTGCGTCAGGCGTTGCTGGATGGCGCGGACATCGTCACTTTCAGTGGTGACAAGTTGCTCGGCGGCCCGCAGGCCGGGTTGATCGTCGGGCGCAAAGAGCTGATCGCGAAGATCAAGAAGAACCCGTTGAAACGTGCTTTGCGCGTGGACAAGTTGACCTTGGCGGCACTGGAAGCGGTGCTCGGGTTGTACCGCGATCCTGATCGTCTCGCTGAACGTCTGCCGAGTTTGCGTCTGTTGACTCGCCCGCAAGCTGACATCTTCGCCCAGGCCTTACGTTTGCAGCCGTTGATGGCTGAGTTGTTGGGTGAGCGCTGGCAGGTCAGTGCAGTTGAGGCCTTGGGCATGATCGGCAGCGGCAGCCAACCGGTCGCGCGTTTGCCGAGTGCGGCATTGTGTATGCGCCCGCAAGTCTCCAAGCGTTTGCGCGGGCATTGCCTGCTGAATCTGGAAGCGGCGTTGCGCGCCTTGCCGACCCCGGTGCTCGGGCGCATTGATGACGATGCCCTGTGGCTGGATCTGCGTCAGCTCGACGATGAACCAGCGTGGCTCGCGCAGTTACCGCACTTGCAGGTCGCCCCGTGATCGTCGGCACGGCGGGGCACATCGACCACGGCAAGACGTCGCTGCTGCAAGCCCTGACCGGTCAAACCGGCGACCGCCGCCCGCAGGAACGCGAGCGCGGGATGACCATCGACCTCGGTTATCTGTATGCCGAGCTCGAACCCGGCGCGGGGCTGACCGGGTTTATCGACGTCCCCGGCCACGAGAAATTCACCCACAACATGCTCGCTGGCGCCCAAGGCATTGATCTGGTGTTGCTGGTGGTCGCGGCGGACGACGGCGTGATGCCGCAAACCCGCGAGCATCTGGCGATTGTTGAATTGCTCAGCATCCCCCGCGCGTTGGTGGCGATCACCAAATGCGACCGGGTCGAAGCGGGCAGGGTGGAAGAAGTGCAGCGTCAGGTGCTCGATCTGCTTGCTCCCGGGCCGTTTGTCGAGGCGCCGATTTTTACGGTATCGAGTGTGAGCGGGAAGGGCGTTGATGAATTGCGCGCGGCGCTGATGCAGGTGCAAAACGTGGTGCAGGCGCGCAGTTTTGAGGGCGGTTTTCGTTTGGCGATCGATCGGGCGTTCAGCGTCGCGGGTGCGGGGATTGTGGTCACGGGCACAGCGTTGTCGGGCACGGTTGCGGTTGGCGACAAACTGGGTATGGCGCCTTCCGGAAAAACAGTGCGAGTGCGCGGCCTGCATGCGCAGAATCAACCCGCCGAGCAAGCCTTCGCCGGCCAGCGAGTGGCGTTGAACCTGACCGGCGAACGCCTCGAACTGGCGCAGATCCATCGCGGTCAGTGGCTACTGAGCGAATGGCTGCATGCGCCGACGCAACGGATCGACATCGACTTTCGACTGCTGCCCGGCGAACGCACTTTCCAACACTTTCACCCGGTGCACGTGCACCTCGGCACCCAGGATGTCATCGCCCGGGTGGCCTTGCTCGAAGGTCCGCGCTTGAGTCCCGGCGAGCACATGTTCGCGCAACTGTTGATCAATGCGCCCGTGCACGCGGTGAAGGGCGATCGACTGATCCTGCGTGATCAGAGTGCGCAACGCACCTTGGGCGGCGGTCAGGTCCTCGACCCGTTCGCCCCGGCGCGACAACGTCGCAGCCCCGAACGTCTGGCGCAACTGCGCGCTTTGGTCTCGGGCGACGAGTTTGAACAAGTCTTGCCCGTGTTGCTCAATCACAGTGCCGGCGGCCTCGACCCGCAACGGCTCGAACGTCAGTTCAATCGTCCGTGTTCAACCTGGGCGTTAGCGGAAAACGTGCGCCTGATCGACACCCGCCAAGGCCCGCTGCTGTTCAACGTGCAGCGCTGGGCGCAATTGAAATTCACCTTGCTGGAACAACTCGCACAGTTCCATGAGCTGGAACCCGACCAGATGGGCCCCGATCGCGATCGCTTGCGGCGCTTCAGTGGTCTGGCGCTAGAGCGTTCAACGTTTGTCAGTTTGCTGGATGAGTTGCTCGCGGCCGGATCGGTGCAGGCGAGCGGCCCATGGCTGCATCTGCCGGATCATCAGGTGCGCCTGAACGCCGAGGACGAAAGCCTCTGGCAGGTATTACAACCGCTGTTCGAAAACGCCGGATTCGACCCGCCGTGGGTGCGCGACATCGCGAAAATGCTTGGCCAGGACGATGCGGTCGTGCGCTTGCTGCTGCGCAAACTGGCGCGGCTCGGGCTGATGCATCAAGTGGTGCGCGACTTGTTTTTGAGTGACGTGCAACTGCGCCAAATGGCCGACATGCTCCTGAAGCTCGCCAAGGAAAATCCGCAGATCCAGGTGACAACCTTCCGCGATGCGCTAGGCTTGGGACGCAAACGCTGCATTCAGTATCTGGAATATTTCGACCGCGTCGGCCTGACCCGACGCCTCGGCGAATCCCGCCAGATCCGCCCCGACAACGCGCTGGCCCACGCCAACGCGCAATGAGTTCAAGGAAGGCAATCGCGCCCGGTGGCGCGGCCGGGCTTCAAACCCGGTTGGGGACGGCATCCGTTCCCGGGCAGGTTCGACTCCGGCTGCCTTCCGCCAGTTTTGCCAAAGCAAAAGATCGTGCCCGTGTTGATCGTTCCCACGCTCCGCGTGGGAATGCAGCCCGGGACGCTCCGCGTCCCTTCCAAAGCCGAACGCGGAGCATCCGTTGAGGCATTCCCACGCAGAACGTGGGAACGATCGTCGAGGCCCGCTACTGCGGCACCTCCAGATTATCCATCACCCGATTCACCGCCAGCTCGCCGAGCATGATCAACTGCGCGATCCCCAACAGCGTCCTGCGCTGCGACGCGGGTATGAGATGGGCGAAGTCATGGGCGATGGTTCTGGCGGAAGCGAGTGTTTCGCTGGCATCGGCCAGCAGTTCCTCGTTTTTGAAGTCGGCGGTAACGGCGTACATCCGGCGGGTTCTACGGGGCGGTGGCGTGGAGCCGGGTGGGCAGAGGTAGTGATCGAGGGCGCGTTCGGCGGCTTCGTGGAGTTTTTTTGAATCGAGGGATTCGTAGGGGGGAGGTGTGGATGATAGACAACTTCGTTCATTGGAATGTAGGTGCGACGCGCAAAATTTAACAGCTACTGATGGTCTGATTTTTGTGTTTGTGCCGCAATGCCGTCCGTCGGAAATCTGCGCCTACCTGTAATTTCTGACAGTAGCCGTCCCTGCCTGTCGCAGGTGTAAATAAAGCTTCATCCATACCACCCGCGACAGGAGTCTCACCCCATGAACGATCTATTACTCAAATTTCGGCACCGAGCCCCATCTCATTAACATCGCCCCGTCTGGCCGGCTCAAAAACATTGACTTGATACTCACCAGCAGTGTTGATCCCGTCCCCGGAGGCAAGGTTAAGCTGATTCTCCCGGCCAACTTTACGTACGCCGATGGCGGCAGCGGCCAGCGCGACTTCATCACCGACGAGAACGGTATGATCAAGGTCAAGGGCGTCAAGGCCGCTCCCGTCCTCGGCGATTACAGTCTGACCGCTACCAGTGGTAATCTGACCGCCAGGGCAACCGTAACCGTTACAGAGCTGGGGCCGGTCGATAACATCCCGGTCGACGGCTATCCGGTAGAAATCGCTGTCAGCCCGGACGGTACCCGCGCTTATGTCTCCCTGTCAGGTGGCACGGTCTCGGTGATTGATACGACGACGAATCGAGTTCTGACGGACATATTGGTCAGCTCCAATTCGGAAGGGATTGTCGTCAGCCCGGACAGTAACCGCGCTTACGTCGGCTTGCGTAACCACAACACGGTCGCAGTGATTGATACGGCGACAAATCAGGTCTTGACAAGCATCCCGGTCGGGGACTTTCCGCGCGGGCTTGCCATCAGGCCGGACGGTAAGCGCGCTTATGTCTGCAACTTTTACAGCGACACGGTCTCGGTGATTGATACCGCGACGGATCAAGTCCTGATGAGCATCCCGGTCGATCCAGGCCCATACCGTATTGCCGTCAGCCCGAACGGTAAACGAGTTTATGCCTGCAGCGGCAGTACGGACACGTTCTTGGTGATTAATACGGCGACGGATCAAGTCCTGACGAGGTTCCAAATCGGGAGCAAGTCGTCCCATGTCGTCGTCAGCCCGGACGGTCTTTACGTTTATGTCGGCACCCACGACCGCACGGTCTTGGTGATTGATACGGCGATGGCCGAGGTCCTGACGAGCATCCCACTTGACAGCAACGCAACGGGAATCGCTGTCAGCCCGGATGGTACCCGCATGTATGTCAGCTTATCTGCAAGGGAATATTCGGTGATTGACACGAGATCGAACCAAGTCCTCAAGACCATCGAACTCGGGTGGAACCCGGCCGGAGTGGCCTTCAGCCCGGACGGTACCCGCGTTTTTATATGCGCGAGAATTGATAATGTCGTATCGGTGATTGATGCGGCGAAGGTTTGAGTTTTGGCGACTACCGGTCGGGAGCGGTCCGACCGGATTTGCAATCAGTCTATTCGGTACCGGCACGAGCGTTACCGTGGGGGGATTGGAGTTGGGAAGAAAGATCTGTGCCCATTAACCCCAACCTTTTTTAACATTGTAAAAAATTGGTGACCGGGGGGGACTCACTCAAAGGGTATCAACAGCCAAACAGAGATTTGTCTAAAACCTTAAGCGTCGCCTTCAGTCCGCTGAGGCAAAGGAAAGTAGCCGAAACGAAAAAACCGCTGTCCCGATACAAGGGGCTGCGGTTTTTTACGCCTCAAGACATGTAGTGGCCGCGAGGGCGCTTTCGTGAGCAAGTTCCCACAGGAATCTTCATTGATTACAAGTTTTGTATTCGCCTTGGAACAAATGTGGGCTTGCTCGCAAAGGGGCCGGCACTGTCACCGAATCACTTAGCCGAACCGCATCACCCCGGCAACTCCAGATTATCCATCACCCGATTCACTGCCAGCTCGCCGAGCATGATCAATTGCGCGATCCCCAGCAGCGTCCTGCGCTGTGACGCGGGTATGAGGTGGGCGAAGTCATGGGCAATGGTTCTGGCTGAAGCGAGGGTTTCGCTGGCATCGGCCAGCAGTTCCTCGTTTTTGAAGTCGGCTGTGACGGCGTACATCCGGCGGGTTCTACGGGGCGGTGGGGTGGAGCCGGGTGGGCAGAGGTAGTGATCGAGGGCGCGCTCGGCGGCGTCGTTGAGTTTTTTTGAATCGAGGGATTCGTAGGGGGAAGTGGCGTCGGTTTCGGGTGGGTTGGGTGTTGGTTTGATCATGGTGAAACTCCTTGATTATTGGAGCCGCCACATTTCGCTGCGAAACGAAGAGAGGTGGCAGCTGTACGCAGGTTCGCAGACCGGGAATCAAGGAACCCGGCATACCCGAAGGTATCCCGCGCACAGCCGCCATGAAGCACCATTGCCATGAAACTTGATGGCAATGAACCGGAGCGCTGTGCGCCTTGATTGATCCGGGCTGCGAAACCCGATCGCTGATTCGTCAGCGACCGCACCACAATAGAACCCGACCCCAAGACGCACAAGCCGGCGGATTTTGGCGTAGCTGTAGGCAAAGGCGCAAGGATGTGTAGCCTTGGAGGCGTGTCTGGAGGTGTCTTTTAAACATTCCAGTTTAAAGGCTAAAAGTCGGGCGAAGATCTGAAGGGAAAGGTGGTCTGTCCCTGATAACGCATGAAAAAGGGGCCGTTCAAGGCCCCTTCGGTGTTACTGCTCCGCCGCGTCGGCGACGGCGTTATCGGGTTTCTTCGGCTTCATCAAACTGAAATCAATCAGCGCGCGCTGATCGGTCTGGTACGGGTCGCCGATCAGCAATGGTCGCGCCTTGAAGCTGTCGCTGACCAGGCTCTTGCTGCGGTCGAGTTCATCGAAACTCAAACCGGCCAGATCCGCCCAGGTGTGGATCAAGTGCGAGCTGCTGTAGGGGCGATCAAGGTCGCCGGCGAAGTTCCAGTCGTGGGCTTCCTTCCACTTCGGCGATGCCCAGGCCATGAACGGGATGGTGTACATCGGCGCGGTCGGTTTGTTTTCGTTGCGGCCCAGGGTCTTGTGGCCCACCGAGTCGAACACGTCTTCACCGTGGTCCGAGAGGTACAGGAGGAAGCCGTTCGGATCGGATTTGGCGTAATCCTTGATCAGGCTCGAGACCACGAAGTCGTTGTACAGCACGGCGTTGTCGTAGCTGTTGTAGGTCGGTACCTGGTCGTCACGCACGCCGGGCGGTACGCCTTTGCGATCCTGAAACTTGTCGAACGTCGGCGGATAACGGTACTGGTAGCTCATGTGCGTACCGAGCAAATGCACGACGATCAACTTGCGCGGTGCCGCGTCAGCCAGGGCCTTGTTGAACGGCTCGATCACGTCGCCATCGTATTGCGCGGCGTTCTGGTTGCGGTTGTTGTTCAGGTACACCTGCTCGTCGGCCTGTTCGGAGAAGGTCGTGAGCATGGTGTTGCGCTTGGTCATGGTCTGCTGGTTGGTGATCCAGAAGGTCTTGTAGCCGGCCTGTTTCATCATGCTGACCAGCGACGGCGTGGACAGGTACAGATCCGGGCTTTCCTCATCAGCAAAGGTCAGAACCTGCTGCAGGGCCTCGATGGTGTACGGGCGAGGGGTGACGACGTTGTCGAACACCGCCAGTTGATCCTTGAGCTTGTCCAGTTCCGGCGTGGTGTTGCGCTGATAGCCGTAAAGGCTCATGCGCTGACGGTTGGTCGACTCACCGATCACCAGCACCAGCGTTTTCGGTTGATCGGCCGAGGCGTCCTGAAGATTTTTCAGCGGCGGGATCTTGCTCACGTTGTGCAGCATGCCCTGCATGTCGGCGAGGGTTTCCTGGTAGCGGTGATAAGCGACCACCATCTGCCACGGCACTGCGGGCTCGATGCGGGTTTCGAACTTCTCGAAGCCTTGAGCGAAAGTGCCCATGCGCAGGGTTTGTTTGACCAGCGGATAACCGATCACGGCAATCAGGATGGCCATCGCCGCGACGAATGCGCGACCACGGGGCATGTACACCGGACGCAGGCGCGTCCACAAGAAATAAGCGAAGGCGGTGTGGGCGAGGAACGCTGGCACCATCCACCAGGCAAAGTACTGGGTCATGTACTCGCCGGCTTCGGACACATTCGACTCGAACATGATGAAGATGACGCTCTGGGAAAACTCCTGCTCATAGATGAAGAAGTAGCCCAGGCTGGCCATCGAGCAGGCCCACAACACCACGCCGATGATGGCGGCGAGCAGTTTGGTGCGCTTGGGGAACAGCAGCATCGGTGCCAGCCAGATTGCGCTCATGACGAACGCCTGACGGAAGCCGGTGAAACCGGAGGTACCGGTCAGTTGGATCAGCAGTTGGGTGATACCCGAGAAGTACCAGAAGAATACGAACAGCCAGAGAAAACCGGCCCAATCGAAACCTGTCGCAGTCGTTTTGCTGCGTTTGAACAATGCCATTCGGCGCTCCAGCTCATTCGTTACAACCACCGCCGGAACATCCATGAAGCCGACGAACGGAAGCCGTACACGCAGGTACGGCCAGAATGGCGCGGAGTATTACCAAGAGAATGTGAAAAGTTTGTTAGTTGACTGAGGCAACCAGAGCTAAACGTGTCGGGAACAGCGGCTGCCGTTCCCGAATCAGGCGGGGATCAGGCGTGGGGGTGACGCTGAACGACCGGCAAAGGTTGCGGTTGCGCACCTTGGGTCAACAGGCGCAGCTGCGCCAGCTCCTGCTTCAACTGGTCGCGTTCGTCTTTCAACTGACGCAATTCATCGCGACGGATCGTCACGTACAGGGTTTGTGGCGGCATTGCTGTGTGTACTGTGCCCATTGCTCACCTCGCAAATGGCGTGCATCAACTGTAGGTCGTCCCGGTTTGCGGGACTGATCTACTATCGGCGCCGATTTTGATTTCTTTTGCCTGTGAATGGAACTTTTTTATTTTTCATGGTCGGTGTGTCTTCTGCAGGATTCGGGGCGTTATCAGTCTGGATCGGGCACAATGCCCGGAAACTTCATCGCAACGCTCTGGACTAACCTCCATCAGTCGCGTTGGGCTATAACCAATGACACACATTTATTTGTAGTAAGGAGCATCAGCACATGCAACTCGGGATTATTGGACTGGGCCGCATGGGCGGCAATATTGCGCGGCGTCTGATGCTCAACGGTCACACCACCGTTGTTTACGACCGCAATACCGCTTTCATCGATAACCTGGTCGCCGAGGGCTCCACTGGCGTCGCCGATTTGCCGGCTCTGGTTGCCGGCCTGGCCAAACCGCGTGCGGTATGGGTCATGCTGCCGGCCGGCGCACCGACCGAAGACACCATCAACACCCTGAGCACGCTGCTCGAAGCCGGTGACACCATCATCGACGGCGGCAACACCAACTATAAGGATGACATTCGTCGCGCCAAGACTCTGGCCGAGAAAGGCCTGCACTACATCGACGTCGGCACCTCCGGCGGCGTCTGGGGCCTGGAGCGCGGCTATTGCATGATGATCGGCGGCGACGCTGAAACCGTGCAGCGCCTCGACCCGCTGTTCGCCGCACTGGCGCCGGGCATGGGCGACATCCCGCGCACCAAGGATCGCAAGTCCGATGACCATCGCGCCGAGCACGGTTATATCCACGCCGGTCCTGCCGGTGCCGGGCACTTCGTGAAGATGATTCACAACGGCATCGAGTACGGCATGATGGCCGCATTCGCCGAAGGCTTCGACATCCTCAAGACCAAGTCCAGCGAGCGCCTGCCGGAAGATCAGCGTTTTGATCTCAACGTGGCTGACATCGCAGAAGTCTGGCGTCGCGGCAGCGTGGTGTCTTCGTGGTTGCTCGATCTGACCGCCGATGCACTGGCCAGCGATCCGAAGCTTGACGGCTTCTCCGGCTCGGTTGCCGACAGCGGCGAAGGTCAATGGACCATCGAAGCGGCCATGGAACAAGCGGTGCCGGTACCGGTGCTGTCGAACTCGCTGTTCTCGCGCTACCGTTCGCGCGGTCAGGGCACCTTTGGCGACAAGATTCTTTCGGCCCAACGCTTCGGCTTCGGCGGCCACGTGGAGACACCGAAGAAATGACCCATACGATCCGCAGAAAATCCAAGGCAGAACCCGCACCACCGACCACGCTGTTTTTGTTCGGTGCCCACGGCGACCTGGTCAAGCGCTTGCTGATGCCGGCGCTGTACAACCTCAGTCGCGACGGCTTGCTTGACGAAAATCTGCGGATCGTTGGCGTTGACCACAACGCCATTACCGATGAGGCCTTCGCGCAAAAGCTCGAAGACTTCATCCGTACCGAAGTGGCGGCGAAGGTCGGCAAGGGCGATCAGATGCTTGATCCGGCCTTGTGGGCCAAGCTCGCCAAAGGTATCAGCTACGTCCAGGGCGACTTTCTGGACGACAGCACTTATTCCGCGCTGGCGGCGAAAATCGCCGACAGCGGCACCGGCAATGCGGTGTTCTACCTGGCCACCGCGCCGCGTTTCTTCAGCGAAGTGGTGCGCCGACTCGGCAGCGCCGGTTTGCTTGAAGAAACTCCCGAAGCGTTCAGAAGGGTGGTGATCGAAAAGCCGTTCGGCTCCGATCTGCAAACTGCCGAAGCGCTGAACGCCTGTTTGCTCAAGGTGATGTCCGAGAAGCAGATCTATCGGATCGACCATTACCTGGGCAAGGAAACCGTGCAGAACATTCTGGTCAGCCGGTTCTCCAACAGCCTCTTCGAAGCCTTCTGGAACAACCATTACATTGACCACGTGCAAATCACCGCCGCGGAAACCGTCGGCGTCGAAACCCGTGGCAGTTTTTACGAACACACCGGCGCACTGCGCGACATGGTGCCCAATCACCTGTTCCAGTTGCTCGCCATGGTCGCCATGGAACCGCCGGCCGCTTTCGGCGCCGATGCGGTGCGCGGCGAGAAGGCCAAGGTTGTGGGTGCGATTCGCCCGTGGACCACTGAAGAGGCGCGGGCCAACTCGGTTCGCGGCCAGTACAGCGCCGGCGAAGTCGATGGCAAGCCGTTGAACGGTTATCGCCAGGAAGCCAACGTCTCGCCGGATAGCAGCACCGAAACCTACGTCGCGCTGAAAGTGATGATCGACAACTGGCGCTGGGTCGGCGTGCCGTTTTACCTGCGCACCGGCAAGCGCATGAGCGTGCGTGACACCGAGATCGTCATCTGCTTCAAACCGGCGCCGTACGCGCAGTTCCGTGACACTGAAGTCGACGAGTTGCAGCCGACATACCTGCGCATCCAGATCCAGCCCAACGAAGGCATGTGGTTCGACCTGCTGGCCAAACGGCCAGGCCCAGCGTTGAACATGGCCAACATCGAGCTGGGTTTTGCCTACAAAGACTTTTTCGAGATGCAGCCGTCGACCGGCTACGAAACCCTGATCTATGACTGCCTGACCGGCGATCAGACGCTGTTTCAGCGCGCTGACAACATCGAGAACGGCTGGCGCGCGGTGCAGCCGTTCCTCGACGCCTGGCAGCAGGACGCCAGTGTGCAAACCTACGCCGCCGGTGAAGATGGCCCGCAATCTGCGGAAGATTTGCTGACTCGCGATGGTCGCGTCTGGCATGGTCTGGGATGAGTGACTTGCCGAACCAACCGATTCGTTTTTTGCTCAGCGACATGGACGGAACGCTATTGCTGCCCGATCACACACTGAGCCAGCGCACCATCGACGCGGTGCGTTCGCTGCGTGAGGCGGGCGTGCTGTTCAGCCTCGCCACCGGTCGACCGCCGAAAGCCATGCTGCAGCAGATCGAAGCCTTGGGCGTCGATCTGCCAACAGCCGCGTTTAATGGCGGCACTATCGTCAATCCCGACGGCAGTCTGTTGGTGGCGCATTACTTGCCGGCCACGACAGCATTGATTGCACTGGCTACGTTCGCCGATCAGCCTGATGTCGAAATCTGGGTGTTCAGCGGTGGCGACTGGTTGCTCAAGGATCCGCACGGGCCGATGGTGCCGCGCGAACAGCACGGCCTCGGTTATCCGCCGGTGGTGGTGGGGAGTTTCGAGCCGTATCTGGAGCGTATCGACAAGATCGTCGCGACCAGCAACAACACTGAACTGTTGATCGAACTGGAAGCGCGCCTGCTGCCCAAGGTCAATGGCATGGCGCAAGTGTCGCGGTCACAACCGGTGTATCTCGATGTCACGGCGCTGGAGGCCAACAAGGGCACTGCTCTCGCGACTCTGGCTGAGCACTTGGGGATACCGCTGGAGCAGACCGCTGCGATTGGCGATGGTGGCAACGACCCGGCGATGTTTCATTGCGCGGGATTGTCGATCGCCATGGGCCAGGCAGAGGAGGCAGTGAAGCGTCAGGCCGACGTGATCACCGCGCCGAACACCGAAGACGGCGTGGCCCAGGCGATCGAGAAATACATCCTTCCTCACTGACACCACCGAAAAACCAATGTGGGAGCGAGCCTGCTCGCGAAAGCGGTGTGTCATTCAACAAATCCGTTGTCTGACACTCCCTCTTCGCGAGCAGGCTCGCTCCCACAGGTTTATTCAGTGTTGGTTAGAGCCAGTAGCTCACGGCATACCAGCCCAGCAACCCCATCACAAAGGTGTACGGCAACGCCATCCACACCATCCGCCCATACGACAAGCGCACCAGCGGCGCAATCGCCGAGGTCAGCAGGAACAGGAATGCGGCCTGACCATTCGGCGTCGCTACGCTCGGCAGATTGGTACCGGTATTGATCGCAATCGCCAGCGTCTCGAAATGCTCGCGGCTCATGTGCCCGGCAAGGAACGCCTGTTTCACTTCGGTGATGTAGATCGTCGCGACAAACACATTGTCACTGATGGCTGACAACAGGCCATTGGCAATAAACAGCATGCCCGGTTGCTGCTCGACCGGCAGGGCCAGCACCCACTGGATCAACGGCGCGAACAGTTGTTGATCGTGAATCACCGCGACCACCGCAAAAAACACCACCAGCAACGCCGTGAACGGCATGGCGTCCTTGAATGCGCTGCCCAGACGATGCTCGTCGGTGATACCGGTAAACGCGGTGATCAACACAATTACCATCAAACCGATCAGGCCGACTTCAGCAATGTGAAAGGCCAGGCAACCGATCAGAATCAGTGCGGCGGCGCCTTGCACCAGCAGCGCAGCGCGTTGGCGCGCCGTGCGTTCGGCGTTGTCTTCGGCGGCGTAATTGGCCAGCACGGCGCGAACATTGTCCGGCAGCAGTGTGCCGTAACCGAACCAGCGCAATTTCTCCAGCAGCACGCAGGTGACCAGACCCGCCGCCAGCACTGGCAGCGAAACCGGTGCGACCTTCTGGAAGAACTCACCGAAGTGCCAGCCCATTTCGTGGCCGATCAACAGGTTCTGCGGTTCGCCGACCAGCGTGCAGACGCCGCCCAATGCCGTACCGACCGCACCGTGCATCAGCAGGCTGCGCAGAAAGGCGCGGAACTGTTCCAGATCATCGTGATGCAGTTTCGGCAGGTTCTGGTCGTCAGCGAACTCGCTGTCCTGGCGCGGATCGTTGCCGGACGCGACACGGTGATAAACGGAATAGAAACCGACCGCCGCACTGATGATCACAGCAGTCACCGTCAACGCATCGAGAAATGCCGACAGGAATGCGGAAAGAAAGCAGAACATCAACGCCAGGACTGCTTTTGAGCGCACGCCCAACAGCAGTCGCGAGAACAGAAACAGCAACAGATCTTTCATGAAGTAGATGCCGGCGACCATAAACATCAGCAGCAGGATCACCGGGAAGTTGTGCACCAGTTCATCGTAAAGCGCCTGCGGGGTGGTCATCTTCAGCAGCAGCGCTTCGACCAGCAACAAACCGCCGGGCATCAGCGGATAGCACTTGAGCGCCATCGCCAGGGTGAAGATGAATTCAATCACCAGCAACCAGCCGGCCGCGACCGGGCCAACCGTGAACAGCACCAGCGCATTGAGGATAAGAAAACCGACGATGGTCGCCTTATACCAGCGTGGCGAGTGTCCGAGAAAGTTTTGCGCGAAGGCCTGGGCCATTGAACCGGACATCGGTTGCTCCTTGTCTTTAGAAGCGCGCAAGTTGCCGGATGCGTTGTGGAAGATCAAGTACAGTCTGTGTTTTTCATTGGTTGAGGTAACGCGCAACCATCGCCCGGTAGTTGCCATCCAGCGAGTAACCGCCCACGAGAATGGCGTTGTCCGATTGCACAGCCAGCGAATTGGCCGTGTCGAGGCTGCGCCCCAGACGCGTGCGCAACCAGCCTTTGCCGTCGCCGAAGCTGTGGTCCAGGCAGCCATCACTCAAGTAGCGGGCAACGATAAAATCCGCCTCGATTCCGCCAATGGTCGCGCCGACCGCGATGACGCGGCCGTCCGCCATGCGTTGCGCGGCGCTCCATTGGCAGCCGCTGGGGCCGATTTCCAGTAGTTGTGGCTGGCCGCCGTGGTTGTGCAAGTTCGGCCGCCCATTGATGTGCACGCTGTAGGCCATGCAGCGAATCGGGTCGCGACTGCTGCCGAAGCAGTGCAGCGCGTCGCTGGATTCAATGACCTGACAGACCTGGGCGCTTTGCCCGTGCGCCTTGAACGCCATAAAGCCGTCCACGGCAAAGCGTTCATCGAGGCGACCATTGGGCAGGTAGCGCGCCAACAAACCCTCCTGCGGAAAGTCGATGGAGCCTGCCACCACAATCCGCCCATCCTCCTGCACCAGCAGACTGCTGAGCCAGGTATTGAGCAGCAAGTGGCGAATCATCACGAAGCCGCGGCCGTTGAAGGTTTCATCGAGGCTGCCGTCGCGCTTGAGGCGAATCAGCATGCCGGCATGGTCGGCGAGTTCGAAGTGATGATTGGCGATCAACAGAATATGTCCGTCGTCCTGCACGACGAAGTCGCAGGCTTCGGCACCCGGTACGCCCGGTGGCAGCCAGCAATCACGGCTGCCCATGGACAGATCGCCGGGCAGGTGTACCACCTGACGACCGTTGTCACCAAAACTCAGGTCCGGCTTTCCTTGTGCGTCGAACAAGGCCAGCGCCGGCAAGGTGCGATGGGCGTTTTCATAATGCAGGCCCGCCAGCAGAATGCGCCCGTCGGGCAGCACCTGGACTTTGCCAGCAGTGGCTTCGAAGCCTGGAGCAAAGGTATCGATGACGCTGCCTTGTTCACCAAAGGCCAGATCGGCCGAGCCATCGGCGAGCATCCGCGCCAGTCCGAATCGGCTGCCGGCCGCGATGCCGACTTTGGCGGCGACGAGGATCCGCCCCTGCGCATCGAGCGCGATATCTTCCGTCAGGCTGGAGACGCTGCCCGCGAAATACACTTGGGCGACGCCGTTGGCGGCAAATGTCTTGTCGAGTTGACCGGCCGGATTCGACAACGCCGTCGGTAATGCCGGCAGGGCAAAAGTGTTCAGGGTGGACATGCACGCATCTCCTTGCGAGTTGACCTGTACCGGAAACCGGAGGGGTAACTGCATGAGCGAAACATTCAATCCCTGAACCGGGAGAAGTACAACTGTAAGAACTAACAGGTGGAGGGTCGCACTGTGCCAGAACAGTGTCTTTTTGAACCAATAGCAAGCCGGCCAAGCAGTTAAGCCTGAATAACTTGCAAATAGTTGTACAAAATTACGAGGAGTTAAAAAGATTGCAACTAACAGAGTAGGGCGGATGACCTGAACGTCATCCGCATCGCCCGGCTGTTAGTGTGGCATCGACCAGGATTGCAGGCTGTAACCTTCTTCGCTGAGTTCAGCGCGAGCTTGCTGCAGCAGTTGCTCGAGTTGCGCTGGATCGGAGTAGGCGCTGCTTGGGATCTGTTTGCGACCGATATGCGAATTGGTCCGGTCGACGACGGTCAGGCTCAGTTCGCCATTGCCGTCTTGTGGCGCCCAGGCCACGCACTGGAACGGTTTGAACGCGTGGTTGGCAATCAGAAGAGCTTCGTTGATACGGAGCGGGGCGGTCATGGGTTTTCTCTCTGTCGTGCCCAATCAAGTGATATGCCGTCGGTTGGGCTTACCGTTCGGCTGGTACTTGTACTGATGCACCGAACCCGCAGGCAGGTCACACAGGAAACAAAGAAATTTCAACTTTCTTTCATGACATTGCTTTTTTGCAGCGTTTTTGAAAGCTCACTGAAAGGTTTGGGCGGGAATTAGTCGATAGCTAACTAACAACTTGGGTTCTTATAACGTGTTTGCTTGTACACCTATAAGCAATCGATACAAGGCCCTGTCAAAATCTTGCTAATGTTACAGTCGGGTCTGCCAAATGACTGTTTTTACAATCATTTCTAATAATTTGGCGCCAAGGAACAGTCATGAGCGAAGCGCCTGCGTTACGACGTTTATTGGTGGTCGATCCCTGCGACGATTGCCACCGCTTATTGCCCGGATTACGCGCCGTAGGTTGGGATGTTGATAGCTGTACCCTGGAAAATGCCGCCGATCGAAGTTGTGACGTTGGCTTGCTGCGATTGCAGCCGTTTCACCTCGAACGCCCCGAAGCCGTCAAGGAACTGATCAGCCGCAGCGGCACGGAATGGATTGCTGTACTCAACCAGGAAGTCCTGCGTCTGCAAAACGTCGGTGACTTCGTCTGTGAATGGTTTTTCGATTTTCATACCTTGCCGTTCGACGTTTCGCGGGTGCAGGTCACCCTCGGCCGGGCGTTCGGTATGGCGCGTTTGCGCGGGCAGGGCACGATTCACGTGGATCAGCCCGAACATGAACTGCTTGGCGACAGCAAACCGATCCGAGAACTGCGCAAATTGCTCAGCAAACTGGCGCCGACCGAATCGCCAGTGCTGATCCGTGGCGAAAGCGGTACCGGTAAAGAACTGGTCGCGCGCACCCTGCACCGGCAATCCCAGCGTCACAGCAAACCGTTTGTGGCGATCAACTGCGGGGCGATTCCCGAGCATTTGATTCAATCCGAGCTGTTCGGTCACGAAAAAGGTGCGTTCACCGGCGCGCATCAACGCAAGGTCGGGCGCATTGAAGCGGCCAATGGCGGCACGCTGTTTCTCGATGAGATCGGTGATCTGCCGCTGGAACTGCAGGCCAATCTGCTGCGTTTTCTGCAGGAAAAGCACATCGAGCGCGTCGGTGGCAGTCAGCCGATCCCGGTGGATGTTCGTGTCCTGGCGGCGACCCACGTCGACCTTGAAGCCGCCATTGAGAAAAAGCGTTTTCGCGAAGATCTGTATTACCGGCTCAATGTGCTGCAAGTGGTCACCGCGCCGTTGCGCGAGCGCCACGGTGACCTGTCGATGCTGGCCAATCACTTTTCCCACTTTTACAGCCACGAAACCGGCCGCCGCCCACGTAGCTTCAGTGAAGATGCGCTGATTGCCATGGGCAAACATGACTGGCCCGGCAACGTGCGGGAACTGGCCAACCGTGTGCGCCGTGGGCTGGTGTTGGCCGAGGGCCGGCAGATCGAGGCCCGTGATTTGGGGTTGATAAGCCAGCATTCGATCGCCACGCCCATGGGCACGCTGGAAGATTACAAGACTCGCGCCGAACGCCAGGCGCTGTGCGATGTGTTGAACCGGCACAGCGATAACCTCAGTGTTGCGGCCAAGGTCCTTGGCGTGTCCCGGCCAACGTTTTACCGTTTGCTTCACAAGCACCAGATCCGCTAGGCGCAAAACGCCAAAGGCCCGTTGCGAGATGATCGCAACGGGCCTTTGCGTTTTCCGAACGGTTAGAAGTAGTACGGGAATTTCAGGCTGAAGGAAAAGTCCGGGGCATCGTCCGTCATGCCGATGGACAGGTTGGGCACGATGGTCAGGTTGTCAGTGGCCGCAATGGTCATGCCGACGTTGAAGTAACCGGCGTTGGCGTCGCTGGACACCACCGATTCCCAGTCACCGCCATCCTGTTTCAGCTTGCTCTTGCGTTGCACCAGGTCAGATACCGAGAACGACATACTCATCTTCTCGTTCAGCGCAAAGGCAATACCGGCGCCGATCTGGAAGCTGTCGCCGATACGCACCTTGCCCGGGGTCTTCTGGTTGACGGTGGAACTGATGTCGTCGAACGACTCCTCGAGGTTATGGGTGTAGGACAAACTGCCGAACAGTACGGCGGGGTCAAATGTCTTGACCAGCGAGATGCCCGGCGTGATCGACCAGACGCCGTTGCCGGTGGGCAGGGTGTCAGGCACGAACAGGTTGGAGTTGGCATCGGTCTGGCGCAGTTTGATCCCGAACGGATCCTTGCCGGTTGGCGCCTTGACCCGCAAGGTGACCACCGCGTCCGGCGTATTGACCGACTCATCCAGGAACTTGTAAGCGATGCCGAAGTTGACGTCGCCAATGGTCGGATCCTTGGTCACGGTTTCTTCGGTGGTGACACCCGCCGCGCCCTGATTGCCGCCGCCCGACTGATAAGTCGATTCGCGATAGACCACGGGCACATTCAGGTCGAACTGCCAGCGGTTATCGAAGTTGTAGCGGCCCGTCAGGTCGAGGGTCCAGGTGTCGGCCTTGATCCGGTCGAGATTGATGTTGCCGAGGAAAATCGAATCCAGCGCGAGGAAGCCGTTGAGAATCAGCTGACGGGTGTCATAACGCGAATAGGTAATGCCGGTTTCAACGCTGAACTTGCCGCCGCCAAAGAAGCCGCTGGCCTCGTCATACAGGTTGGAAACGCTCTGCGCCGGTTGCGAATCGTCCGCCAGTGATTGCCCGTAAGAAGCGCCACTGCCCCCGGCGGCGCCTCCTGATGCTGCTGCCGCACCGGTGCCGGTGGCGACGCGGTTGCCTTTCATGTCCGATGGCGATTTGGCCAGTCGTTTTGGCGCAGGGGCGGCGGGTTGCTCTTCAACCTGGCGGACTCGTTGTTCAAGTACCGCAAGGGCTTTTTGTTGCACTTCGTATCGTTGTTTCAGCTCCAGAAGTTCCTGTTTCAGGGCCTCTACATCCGCGTCCGGTGCCGCTTGCAGCATCGCGGACGGGAGAAGAGCGCTCAAACACACTGCGGCACGCAGTGATACTGATCGATACATGAATAAGCCGTCCCTTTAAGCCCAATGATCGAGACTCAGCGTAGTTCAATATCCAATACTGCGTAGGGCCCCGAGTTGAGTCAGGTTGCAATCCAGTGCGCCGGCGCTTCTGCCGTTATTATTGAGTACGACGTTAAGTTGAGTCAGGTTGTTGACCACGTTGGCACTCCCGAGCAGACGGGTATTCTGCAGCAGACCGCTCGAAGCGACCTGTTGCAGTGCCGTGCCTTGATTGCCACTGGCTTGTATTGCCATTTGCACGCCACCCGTACCGGTTGACGACACCGCGACATTGCCGGCGGCATTGCTGCTGGAAATAGTCTGGCCGGGCGTGAGGGCTTGACCCTGTGTGGGGGCGAGTGCTGGCGCCTGACTGGCTTCTTTGACGTTGATGGCAACGTTGTTGTTCGCGGTGTTGCCGTCACCCGCTGCGCGCACGCTCTGCGTCACGCCCGACGATGTGTTGAGGCCGGCACCGCCGATGATCGATCCAGTGCCCAGTTCCGGCGTATTGCCGTTGCCCATCTCCTTGATGGTCGACACGTAAAATTCCGGTTTGACGATGGATTGTTGCACCTGCATTGATGCAGACGCCCCGATCATGTCTCCGCTGGCGTTGCGCCAGGTACTGCTCATGACAATGCCGAAGCTGATGATCCGCCCCGGCATCACATACCGACCACGCAGCTCGGCGAGCTCCTGGTCCTTGATTTCTATGGGTTTGAATCCTGCATTGGCATAGCCCGATGCGCTCGCTGCCAGGCAGGCGGCGGCCAGCCAGTATGAGGTTTTCATCTGCTGCTCCCGGGACATCCAGTCCCATTTTCTATAATCGGCGATTAAAAGAAGTCGCTCTGTATGAACCCGAAATCCATCAATTCCGCATCTCTGACAGGGTTGAAGCCATCCAGCTTGTTCTTGGCCGTCAACGGTACGGGCGGGCTGCGCAAGGCATTGGCCTTGTCGTATCCGGGACCGACGATGGCAAAGACAATGCCGTTCCAACCTTTGACAAAGTCATCATGTTTGTAGCGTTTATGGCCGAGAACCGGGTCTCCGATGTAAACCCAATCCTTGTCCGAACGCTGTAGCACGACGAAATGCTTGTAGCCGCGAATTTCCATCAGTACCACCACCGGGATCGTTACCGCTTCGAGCTTCTCCGGTGGAATCTTGTAACCCCTGGCGCGCATGCCGATGCTTTCTATGTAGCGCTTCATGTCGAGCATGGAAAACCCTTGAGTACGAACAAGGTCCTGGTCAGCGTTGACCAGCATGCCTTTGATGATGTGCTCCTCATCGACGTCGAGCCAATAGGCCTGGCGTAACACCGTGGCCAGTGCAGCAGCGCCGCAGCTGAAATCGGTTTTCTGTTCGACGATGTCGGCAAACTTGCGCTCACGGATGCTCTGCACGTTTTTGTAGACGAGCGTGCCACCCGGCAGGGCAGCCACGGGCATCTGACCGGCCTGAGTCAGGCCACAGACGAAAAGCAGAGTGAGGAGGGCAGTCTTACGCATGATCGATACGCCTTTGCGGACTGAGGAAAAGCCCCGTTTCCGGGGCTTTCGTTTCGATCGCGATTACAGGCAGGCTCTGCAGCCAGCAGCGATGGACAGCGAGTTGCTTTGTTGGTTGCCCACACCCGCCGAGACGTTGGCTCCGCCGTTGCCGGAGAAGTTGTTCATCGAGTTGGTCATGTTGGCATTGTTGACGACAGGGGCTTTCCAGCCATCTTTGGTCATCACTTGTTGGGTGGTTACGCCAGCGAGGCCAAAAGTACCGACGGCTTCGAATTTGGCTTTCTGGTCATCGTTGCCACCGTGGCCGCCGCCACGATTGCCATAACCGCCGTGGTCATCATCTTCGATGGTTGCAGTGCCTTTGGCTTTAAACACGCCAGCGGCCGCGTAAGTACCGGTAAGGGTGTCTGTTTTGTAGGTCTGCACGCCTTTGTTTTCTACAACCAGGCCAGTGGAGGACTGATTGGCAGAGGCGGCGGCAGTGGCTACACGGCCACCGGATACGGCGATCGCCAGGTTGTTTTTCTGTTGGTTGAAGCTACCTGCAGACACGTTGATACCGATGTTGCCGGAACCATTGTTGCCTGCATTGTTGAGCGTAGCGTTATTGAAGGTGGACGAGTTTTTAACGTAGTTATTGTTGTTGACTTGAGTTGCACTCGAGGCAGCAACAGCGGTGCCGAAGATAAAGCTTTCGTCGGCAGTCGCCAGGGCGGCGGCGTTGTCTTGTTGGTTGCCGTCGCCGGCTGCAACGTTGGCGCCCATATTGCCGTTGGAGCCATTGAGCGAGTCGCTGGCGTTGGCGTTATTGAGGGTGCCCTGGTTTTTTACCACGTTGCCGTCGCTGTTTTGTTCGTCGAGAACTGCAGCCCCGGCGCCGGCGGTGATTTGCAGAAGTTGTTCCAGGGAAGGGCCTTTTGGCTGGTTATTACCGTGCCCGTTGCCGTGGCCATTACCATGATCGTCATCACGACCGCCTGCCTGTGCTGCGATTGCCATCACTGCTGCAAGTGCGAAAACCAGTGGTTTGAGAGCCATTGTAGGTTTCATGGTGTTTCTCCATCGTGCTTATTAGTTGGTTAAGTGTTGGTACTTTCTAATTGCACTGCTTTTGTTGTTTGGGTCAGTCAGCGACCCGGATGCTCAGGGTGTTAGCCATTCGGTTCCCCACCCCGGCACTCTGGTTCACCTGGATTACCCCGCGGCTGCCGGTGAAGGCCTGATCACTTGTCGTGACCTGGCGACTGCCGGGTGAGGTACCAGTTGCTCCTGAGCTCGGTAAAAGCGCCACGTTCTGTTGTGAAAGGGCACTGTCGTCAACGCTCTGCGGGGCAGCACTGATGCTGACGCGCGTGACGTTGGCCATCTGGTTGTTGGCCCCGGCGCCCTGGTTGACGCCCAGGATCCCGTTGCCGTTGCTGAAAGAAGTGCCGCCGATGTTTGCGCTGGCATCCATGGCGCGTGAGGCAGGTGTGTCGATTTTCTGCATGACGCTGGTCGTGGCATGGGACTCGGTGCCAATCGCCACGGCCTTGACGTTGGTCTGCTGCATTTGATCGCCAGCGGCCTGGTTGACGTTGAAGTTGCCGCGATACTGGACGCCGGAGTCTTGAATATTGGCTTTGTTCACAGAAGCGGGATCGGCGGCCATGACACTCGAGCAGGCCAGCAAGGCAATGAGCAGGAGGGAACGATTCATTTCATTGGCCTCCGGCCATGCGGGTCAGGGGAGCAAGGCCGGAACTCATGGCGCGATTGATCGTGCCGGAAATCGCACCACCGGAACCGCCGCCATGGCCAGCGCTCATACCGGGCATCCCGTTGGGATTGGTGACGGTATTGAGGCCTGGCAGGTTGGAGCCAGCCTGGACATTGTTGACGGTGCGGAACGC
Organism: Pseudomonas sp. AC169; assembly: GCF_979258515.1. Taxonomy (NCBI): domain Bacteria; kingdom Pseudomonadati; phylum Pseudomonadota; class Gammaproteobacteria; order Pseudomonadales; family Pseudomonadaceae; genus Pseudomonas; species Pseudomonas sp. AC169. The sequence goes on from NZ_OZ409866.1 coordinate 5,938,059, forward strand.
GCTGCCGCTGGCGACACCGGCGAAGTCGCCGTCGCTCAATTCGGTGCTGTTCATGGTGGAGTTGATGCGTGCGGACGGGTTGGCATTGACGGTGGTCGGGTAGGGGTCTTTGCCGCCATTGCGACCGATCGGGATCGGCTGGACATCGCGGTTGAGGACGATGACGCCATTGCCTTCCGCGTGAACATTCAAACTGAGCAATGTGCTGGCTGCTGATCCGATCAGCAGGAGGCAGGTCAAGCTTTTATTGAAATTCCCCACGGCTGCAATTCCTTCTTCAGTGGGCTGGCCCTAGTCAGCGTTGTGAAGGAGAGAGCGAAAGCTGTGCCGCTTTTTAAAATCATCCGTATTTCAATGGCTTAACCAAAATTCACGGCTGAGTGATACAGACGCTGTTTCATCAGTGAGACACGCACCCTCGCAACAACCTGTCTATTGGCTGAACAATGCTCTGGAACAAGGGTTTGCGCGACTGTGTTTCAGCGGTGTAACAACGTCGATGACAAAGCCATGAACAGTGTTGAAACGGGCGCTTTGCACGGGGGGGAGTGTTTCAGGAACGGACACTTTGCCCCCAAAACAGGGGAAACCGCCGGGGAATTTGCCCCGTTGAACCGGTCACTCGGCGAGCAATTGCTCGACGGCGGCAAAGGCGCTCAACTGGCGTTCGGCCCAATTGCCCTGGACGATCTGAAAACGCATGTGGTGGTTTTCCAGCCAGTTTTGCGAGGCCCGGTAAAACGCCAGTCGCTCGCGCAGGTCCGGTTGGCAACGCTGACCGTCATCGGTCCAGTCGATCTGCTCTGGCGAGAGTAAAAGATGCAGGTCGTAATGCCGTTTCAGCAACTCGGATTCCAGCCAGTCCGGGCAGTCACCGAACAGCGTCTGGCTCCACAGAATATTGCTCAGCAAGTGAGTGTCGAGAATCAGCAACGACGGCTGTTGCGCTCGCGCTTCATCTTCCCACCGCAACTGGCCCCGAGCGATTGCAGGGATGTCGGCCAGGCAGGTGTCACGGGGATTGAGTTCGATAAAACGGCGCACGTACTCGTCCACGCGCACGCCGCCAAAGCGTTGTTGCAGGCCCGCCGCCAGCCAGCTCTTGCCGGTGGATTCGGGGCCGGTGAGGACCACGACCTTCATGTGCGCAACGCCGGGTCGGCGCGCCATTCACGAAAGCCTTGAATCGCCAGTAAGGTGAACAGCCCGTACAGCGCAGCGGTGAGGTACAAACCCTTATAGATGAACAGCCCGACAAAGATCACGTCGAGCACGAACCACAGCGCCCAGCATTGCAGGCGTTTCTGCGCCATCCACAACTGCGCCACCAAGCTGAAACCGGTCAACGCCGCGTCGAGCCACGGCTGCGCTGCGTCGGTCCAATGGGCCATGGCCGCGCCGAGCAATACGCTGCCGATGGCGCCTGCGCTGAGACCGAGCAACAGCGAACGACGATCGAGGCGCGTGACTTCGCGGCCGTCGTGCATCGTCCCGGCGCGGGTCCATTGCCACCAGCCATAGACTTGCAACGCGGCGTAAATCACTTGCAGCAACATGTCCGAGTACAGCTTCACTTCAAAGAAGATCCAGCTATAGAGCAGCACCATGACCAGACCGATCGGCCAGCACCACGGATTCTGTTTGACCGTCAGCCATACGGCGATCACACCGAGGGCGGCAGCAAACAGTTCAAGCCCGGACATGGGGGTTCCTTGGTGAAGTGAAAGAAGGAGGCGGATTGTACTGCATTCGCCCAAACCCCTCACCCTAACCCTCTCCCAGAGGGAGAGGGGACTGACCGAGTTGGATGTTCGAGATACGCCGACCTGATCTTTCTGTGTTGAATCCATAATCGAATCGATTTTTCAGGTCGACGTATAGCTTGAGACACCTCGGTCGGCCCCCTCTCCTCGGGGAGAGGGCTGGGGTGAGGGGTGGGCTCACCAGAGTCATACGGGTCAGACGCGGAACTGGCGTAACAGGGCGTTCAGTTGTTCGCTCAATTGGCCGAGGCGCAGGCTGGCTGCGCTCGACTGTTCGGCTGCGATCGCCGTGCTGTGCGAGAGGCCAGCGGCCTGGGTGACGTTCTGATTGATGTCCTCGACCACATGCGCCTGTTGCAGCGTAGCGCTGGCAATCGACGCATTCAGACCATTGAGGTTGCGCAACGCCTGGCCAATGGCATTCAGGCTCGCCCCGGCCAGTCCTGCTTGTTCGATGGTCAATTGCGACGCCTTGCTGCTGTCGCCGATGACCTTCACGGCCGCCTCGGAATGGTTCTGCAGACGTTCGATCATCGACTGGATTTCCGCCGTCGATTTCTGCGTACGCTGCGCCAACAAGCGCACTTCATCGGCGACCACGGCAAAGCCGCGCCCTTGCTCACCGGCGCGGGCCGCTTCAATTGCCGCGTTGAGCGCGAGCAGGTTGGTCTGCTCGGCAATCGAGCGGATCACTTCCAGCACGCTGCCGATCTGGGTGCTTTCGGCAGCCAGGGTGCGAATCACTTCAACCGCTTGATCAATGGTGCCTGACAGCTTGTCGATCTGCTGCAAGCTGCCATCGATGTTGATCTGGCCCTGTTGCGCCTGCGCTTCGGCGTCGCGCATTTCGGCGGCGGCGTGCTCGGCGTTCTTCGCCACGTCCTGCACGCCATAGGTCACTTCGTTGATCGCCGTGGCCACCAGTTCCATCTGCTGCGATTGCTGCTGGCTGCGCTGCTGGGCCTGCGAGGCGTCATTGCCCAGTTCGCTGGACGACTGGCCCAGGGCGCTGGCTGACACCTGCAAGTCACCGATCACCCGGCGCAGTTTGGCGGTAAAGGCATTGAAGTGATGCGCCAGTTCAGTGACTTCATCCTTGCCATGAGTATCGAGGCTGCGGGTCAGGTCGCTTTCACCGCTGGCGATGTTGGCCATCGCGTTCACGGTTTCCTGCAATGGACGGACGATGCTGCGCGCGATCAGGATCACCAGCAACGCCATGATCAGCGCAATCGCCAGGCCGATGACCGTAGCCTTGATCACCTGACCCTGGAATTCCGCTTGAACGTCGTCAACGTAAACCCCGGAGCCGAGCACCCAGCCCCACGGCTCGAACAGTTTGACGTAGGAGGTCTTGGCCACCGGCTCACTGGCGCCCGGTTTTGGCCAACGGTAGTCGACCATGCCGGCGCCTTTGGATCGGGCGATGGCGACCATCTCGTTGAACACCGCAAAACCGTCCGGGTCGCGGATCGCCGAGAGGTTTTGGCCTTCGAGTTTCGGGTTGGTCGGGTGCATGACCATCACAGGCGTGAGGTCGTTGATCCAGAAATAATCGCTCTGGTCATAACGCAAACCACGAATTGCCGTCAGCGCCTGTTTCTGCGCCGCTTCTTTGGTCAGGGTGCCGGCGGTTTCGAGGTCGTGGTAATAGGTCAGCAGGCCGCTGGCCGTCTGCACCACGTGCTGGGTTTTCTGGGCTTTGGCGTGATAGAGATCGTCGTGGATCTGCTTGAGCATCAACGCGCCCAAGGTCAGCAACATGACCACCGCCACAATCAAGATGAGCCACAAGCGTCGGCTGATCGACACACTGCGCAAGCTGTTCATAACGCTGTCACTCCGGATTCTTTTTCTTGTAATAAACGACCGCCAGCATCCAACCACGAATTTGTGAGCGGGCATACGCGACCCAAGTCGTATAACGCGGCAGCGCTATTAAGGCTTGTCTGTTAGGATTTCGGCCCCGCGCGTGAAAACCTGAATCCAAATTGATATTTCACGGAATTTTGACCGTTTCGTGTGGATCCTGTGCGTGCGGAATCGGTACAGCCATAACCAGCTACGCTGATCGCAGTGAACGAAAAAAAAATACTATCGGGGCATGCCCGCGTGCATCGCTCTTTGGGGGATTGATGGATCTTTGGACGGCCTTGCAGGCACTGATACTAGGAGTTGTAGAGGGGCTGACGGAGTTTTTGCCCATTTCCAGTACCGGACACCAGATCATCGTTGCCGACTTGCTCGATTTCGGCGGCGAACGAGCCATGGCGTTCAATATCATCATCCAGCTCGGCGCGATCCTCGCGGTGGTCTGGGAGTTTCGACGCAAGATTCTCGACGTGGTCATCGGCTTGCCGACCCAGCCGAGCGCACGACGTTTTACCGCCAACCTGCTGATCGCTTTCTTGCCCGCCGTGGTGCTGGGTGTGATCTTCGCCGACCTGATCCACGAATACCTGTTCAATCCGGTTACCGTCGCGGCTGCGCTGGTGGTGGGCGGCATCATCATGTTGTGGGCGGAAAAACGTCAGCATGAAGTGCACGCCGAGACGGTCGACGAGATCACCTGGAAGGATGCATTGAAAGTCGGCTTCGCCCAGTGTCTGGCGATGATCCCTGGCACTTCGCGCTCCGGCTCGACGATCATTGGCGGCTTGCTGTTCGGCCTGTCGCGCAAGACTGCCACCGAGTTTTCATTCTTCCTCGCGATGCCGACCATGGTCGGTGCGGCGGTCTACTCGGGCTACAAATACCGCGACCTGTTTGTGCCGGCGGACTTCCCGGTGTTTGCCATCGGTTTTGTCACCGCGTTTATCTTCGCCATGATTGCCGTGCGCGGCTTGCTCAAGTTCATTGCCAGCCACAGTTATGCGGCGTTTGCCTGGTATCGGATCGTGTTTGGTCTGGTCATCCTGGCAACGTGGCAGTTTGGCTGGATCGATTGGGCGGCGGCCAAGCCATGAGTGATTCCCGCGCACGCCGCCCCGAAGGGCGACCATCGGGTGGCAACAGCATCCAGAACCTGAAGCTTAAACTGGTCATTCTGCTGATCGTCTGCGCGTTGCCGTTGTTCGGCTCGGTGTCGATGTGGCTGCGCGGGATCTCGCTGGTGCCGCTGACCGCTTATGGCGTGGTCAGTGTGCTCGCGTTCTTCATGTATTGGGCCGACAAGCGCAAGGCGCGCGCGGATGCCTGGCGCACGCCGGAGAACATCCTTCATGCCGTGGAACTGGCCGGTGGCTGGCCGGGCGCGTTGATCGCCCAGCAGGTGTTCCGGCACAAGACGCGCAAGGTGTCGTTTCAGATTCTGTTCTGGGTGATTGTGCTGCTGCATCAGGTGTTCTGGATCGACCAGCTGTTTCTTGGCTCGAACTTGCTGGCGCTGTTCTAAAGAACTGCAAAAAACCAATGTGGGAGCGAGCCTGCTCGCGAAGAGGTCGTGTCAGACGACATCATCGTTGAATGAAAGTCCGCTTTCGCGAGCAGGCTCGCTCCCACAGGGGAAGTTAAAGTAATAATCCGATTTGGGTTTTCTTCGGCAACTTGCTCACCACCAATTGATGCGAGCGCTGCAACAACCCGCGCAACTCCTCGGCACTCAGCGGGTAGGGCGGATGCATGATGATCCACTGCGCCCGCGCCAGATACGGTGCCGGGTGTATGCCCGGACGGTCGCAATGGCCGAGAAACAGATCCTTGTCGACCTTGAACGCCAGTGAGTCGCCACGCAGTCCTTGCAAGGCGAACATCTTGTTGCCGGCAATCGAAAACACCCGCACGCCGCCCCACTTGTAATCTTCCCGAGCGCCCGGCAATGCCAGGCAGAACGCCGCCACGCCGGCTTCGCTCATCTTTCCCTTGCTCATAACAACCGCTCCCCACAGGCATTGAACGATTCGACCAGATGATCGATCCATGCGCGCACAGCCGGCATCACCCCGCGTCGATGCGGATACACCGCTTGCAGCCAGCCGCCGGGCAGTGACCACTCGGGCAGCATTTGCACCAGCGTGCCGTTTTCCAGCTCGGCCTCGCAATACATCATCGGCAACAACGTAAAACCCTGACCGGCCAGAACGCAGGCCTTGCGCACGACAAAGTCATCGATGCCCAGGCGGGCTTCCATATTCAGTTCGAAACTGTTGCCCTTTTGGTCGAGCAGGCGCACATGCACCATGCGATCGGCCTCCAGCGCACCGAGTACAGGAAGGTTCTTCAAGTCTTGCGGATGGTTGATCGTCAGATCCTGCAAGAATGCCGGACTGGCCACCACCACCATTTGCGCCTGACGCAAGCGCCGAGTGACCAGCAACGGATCCTCATCACCGTGTTCACGCACACGCAGCGCGACATCAAAACCTTCGCCAACCAGATCGACGCGGCGATTAAGCAGGACGACTTCCAGTTGCACCTGCGGAAATTTGCCAAGAAATTCGCTGATGACCCACGGCAACATTTCCCGGGCCAGACCGGTCGGGCAGGAGACGCGCAGTCGCCCGCGCGGCTCACTGGACATGCTCGCCACCGCCTCATCGGCCATTTCCGCTTCCAGCAACATTGCCTGGCAATGACGCAGATAGCGTTCGCCCACCGCCGTGAGATTGAGTTGCCGGGTGGTGCGTTGCAACAAACGCGCACCGAGGCGTTCTTCCAGTTCGGCTATACGCCGCGACAACCTTGACTTGGGAATCCCGAGCAATCGCCCGGCCGCGGCAAACCCGCCGGCCTCGACGACTTTGGCGAAATAGTAGAGATCGTTGAGGTCTTGCATAGATAAATCCAACTGTTCTATCAGTGGGACAAACTATCGCATTTCAGGCGGCTAATCATCCATTGGTTTCTTGCGTAGGATTGTCTCCATTCCATCGCCACCGGCGATTCCTTCCAGGAGATTCCACATGAAACTGCTGCATATCGATTCGAGCATTCTGGGCGACAACTCGGCTTCCCGTCAGTTGAGTAGCGAAGTTGTCAAAGCCTGGCAGGCTGCTGATTCAAGTGCCGTGGTGACCTACCGCGACCTGGCCGCCGACGCCATCAGCCATTTCTCGTCGACCACTCTGGTGGCCGCCGGCACCACCGCTGAACTGCGCAACGCCGCACAACAGCACGAAGCCGAACTGAGTGCTTCGACCCTGGCCGAGTTCATCGCTGCCGACGCCGTCGTCATCGCTGCACCGATGTACAACTTCACCGTACCGACCCAACTCAAGGCGTGGATCGACCGCGTTGCCGTTGCCGGTCAAACCTTCCGTTACACCGAAGCCGGCCCTGAAGGCCTGTGCGACGGCAAGAAAGTGGTAATCGTATCCACTTCCGGCGGCATCCACGCCGGTCAGGCCAGCGGTATCGCTCACGAAGAGTACCTGAAGCTGGTGCTGGGCTTCCTCGGCATCACCGACATCGAAATTGTTCGTGCCGAAGGCCTGGCCTATGGCGAAGAAGTGCGTAACAACGCCATGACTGCTGCCCAGGCAAAAATCAGCGAGCAACTGTTCGCCGCCGCGTAAGGCTTGCGTAAAGAACAGCTGATGTTCAGGTAACACGCAAAAAACTCTGTATTCTGGTTCCGCAAGGGGCGAATACGGAGTTTTTTGTTTCTGGTTGTTACATAATCTGGCCCGGGTTATGCAGTCACACAATCAGCGTCTGAATGCATTGCCGTACCGAAACACCGAATCCCCGGGGTTTCAGGCCCGCAACGCAACGGATCTTTCGATTGAGTAACAACAGGGTGGGCATCCCATGATGCGTCTTTGTGCAACGTTACTGATTTGCCTGCTAGGCAGCCTGAATTCAGTGCAAGCTGCGCCTGGACGTCATCCTGTGTGGAGCGTTGGTTATCACGAAATGACCTTCCTCGATCCGCTGGATCTGCAACCGATGCGCGCCATCGCCTTCTATCCGTCCAGCGACCGCGAACACTTGAGCCTGCTCGAAGGCTATTCGGTCGAGGCCGGCGAAGACACCAAGGTTGCCATCGGCCGCTTTCCCATGCTGATGCTCTCTCACGGCAACACTGGCACACCGCTGGCGCTGCACGACCTTGCGACGTCCCTGGCGCGCAAAGGCTTCGTGGTGGTGGCGGTGATTCATCCCGGCGACAACTCCAAAGATCACAGCCGACTGGGCACCCTGAGCAATCTCTACGGACGGCCGATCCAGATTTCCGAAGCCATCACCGCAACCCTTGGCGATCGCATGCTCGCGCCGTATGTCAACGCTGAGCAGGTCGGCGTGATCGGTTATTCCGCAGGTGGCGAAACTGCTTTGATTCTGTCGGGCGCGCAACCGGACCTGGATCGTCTGCGCCGCTATTGCCAGGAACGTCCGGATGATCGTGACGCCTGCAATACGCAGGGTGAGCTGATCGTCGATCGCGATGACCTGCAACCGGTGGCCGATCCGCGCGTTCATGCGCTGTTGTTAATGGCACCGCTGAGTCTGAAATTCGGCCGGCACACCCTCGCCGATGTGCATGTGCCGGTGCTGCTTTACAGCGGCGATGGCGACAAACTGGTCGCGTTCGATAAAAACGCTGCTGCCTTGGCGCGCAAACTGCCGACGGCGCCGGATTTCAAATTATTGGCTGGGGCAGGGCACTTCGTGTTCATGGCGCCGTGTAATGAAGAGCAGATTCGCGCCATGCCAGCGTTGTGTACCGATGCTGATGGTGTCGATCGCGAGGATATCCATCGCAATCTGATCTCGGAGGCGGGGCGGTTTTTCTCCCATGCCTTGGGCAAACCGACCCGGGCCGGGATGCAAACCGCAGATCAATAGTCAGCCACAGAACCACTGTGGGAGCGAGCTTGCTCGCGAAAGCGTAGTGTCAGTCAATACATGTGCTGACTGATTCACCGCCTTCGCGAGCAAGCTCGCTCCCACTGTGGTTTTGCGTCGATGATTCAGGTCGATGCCCGGCTCTTGAGCAGCAAGGTCAGGCCGAGCCCGATCACTGACAACAGCGCCGCACTGAAGAAAATCCACGAATACCCCAGATTCAACGCCACCGCGCCCATCAACGGTCCGGCAATCGCCAGTGCCAGATCGAAGAACACCGCATACGCCCCCAGCCCTGAGCCGCGACTGGAACTCGGCACTTGTTTGATCGCCTCAACACCCAGCGCCGGATACACCAGCGACAGACCAAACCCCGCCAGCCCGGCGCCGAGCAAGGCGAACGCGGTCGACGGCGCCAGCCACAGCAGCACCAACCCCACGGTTTCGATGGTCATGCAGGCGATAGCGGACCTGAACCCGCCAAAGCGACCGATCGCCGAGATAAACAGCAGACGCGACAGGATGAAGCACACGCCAAACACCGTCAGGCAGTACGCCGCACCGGTCCAGCCACGGTTGAGGTAATACAGCGTGATAAACGTGGTCAGCGTGCCGTAACCGATCGAGGCCAGGGTCAGGCTGGCGCCATACGGGGCAATCCGCCCGAACACTGCCCAGAATGGCAGCCGTTCGCCACGGATCACCGGCACGGAGGGTTTGTTGCGGATCAGCAGCAGCGCGCCCGCCGCCAGTACTGCCAACGCGATACCGAGGCTGGTGAAACCGTAATCGGCGACCATGACCACACCCAGCGGCGCACCAATGGCAATCGCGCCATAGGAGGCGATGCCGTTCCAGCCGATGGATTTTGCCGTGTGTTCGACACCGACCTGGCCCATGCACCAACTGATGGTGCCGACCCCGATCAGCCCTTGGGCGATGCCGAGCAGCAAACGCCCGATAATCAGAATGATCAGGCTGGTCAGCGGAAAGTCTTGTAGTAGCGTGGATACCAGCGTCAACAAGCCGCTGAGGACGATGCCCCACAAGCCATAAATGATCGCCCGTTTGGTCCCGACCGTATCCGACATGCGCCCGGCCATTGGCCGGCTGAGCAGGGTTGCCAGATACTGCGAGCCAATCACCAGCCCGGCAATGACTGCGCTGAAACCCAGCTGCTCATGTACATAACCGGGCAACACCGCAATCGGCAAACCGATGCAGAGGAAGGCAATAAAGGTATAGAACACGATGGAGACGATCTGCAGGGTGATCGCCATGGAGCTTTGCGGTGGCAGTTGCTGCGCAGACATGAGGACTCGTTCGCGGGCGGCGGTGGGAGAGTTCGCATCATGGCTTGGGCTTGCGATAAAAGAAAGCAGGCTATCTATTTTTCCTGAGGATTGATCTCGCCGCTACTGGCCCCTTCGCGAGCAGGCTCGCTCCCACAGGGGAATGCATTTCAAAATGTGGGAGCGAGCCTGCTCGCGAAGGTAGCCGCACCCGCAAATCCCTCACCCTGAAATGCAAAAAGCCCTGTCACATGGACAGGGCTTTCAACTTGCAGCTAGCCGCTCGAAACTCGAAGCTGCTTTTTTAGAACACTACGCCCTGACTACGCAGGTAGTCATCGTAAGTGCCGCTGAAGTCGGTCACGCCATCCGGGCTCAGCTCGATGATGCGCGTGGCCAGGGACGATACGAACTCACGGTCGTGGCTGACGAAGATCAGCGTGCCCGGGTAGTTTTCCAGCGCCAGGTTCAGCGCCTCGATCGATTCCATGTCCAAGTGGTTGGTCGGTTCGTCCATGATCAGCACGTTCGGCTTTTGCAGAATCAGCTTGCCGAACAGCATGCGACCCTGCTCACCACCGGAAATCACTTTGACCGACTTGAGGATCTCGTCGTTGGAGAACAGCATGCGGCCCAAAGTGCCGCGAATCATCTGTTCGCCCTGAGTCCACTGACCCATCCAGTCGAACAGCGTAACGTCGTCTTCGAAGTCGTGCGCGTGGTCCTGGGCGTAATAGCCCAGTTCGGCGGCGTCGGTCCACTTGATGCTGCCGGCGTCCGGGGTCAGTTCGTTGACCAGGGTGCGCAGCAGGGTGGTTTTACCGATACCGTTCGGGCCGATGATCGCCACGCGCTCGCCGGCTTCAACCTGGAAGCTGAAGTCTTTGAACAACGGCTTGCCGTCGAAGCCTTTGGCCATTTTTTCGACGATGACCGCCTGGCGGTGCAGCTTTTTGTTCTGATCGAAGCGAATGAACGGGCTCACGCGGCTCGAAGGCTTGACCTCGGCCAGCTGGATCTTGTCGATCGCCTTGGCGCGGGAGGTGGCCTGCTTGGCTTTCGAGGCGTTGGCCGAGAAGCGGCTAACGAACGATTGCAGCTCGGAAATCTGCGCTTTCTTCTTGGCGTTGTCCGACAGCAGTTGCTCGCGGGACTGGGTCGCCACGGTCATGTACTCGTCGTAGTTGCCCGGGAACAGGCGCAGCTCGCCGTAATCCAGGTCAGCCATGTGCGTGCACACGCTGTTCAGGAAGTGACGGTCGTGGGAGATGATGATCATCAGGCTGTTACGCTGGGTCAGAACGTTTTCCAGCCAGCGAATGGTGTTGATGTCCAAGTGGTTGGTCGGTTCGTCGAGCAACAGCACTTCCGGATCGGAGAACAGCGCCTGCGCCAGCAATACGCGCAGTTTCCAGCCTGGCGACACTTCGCTCATCGGGCCGAAGTGTTGCTCGATGCCGATACCCAGGCCCAGCAGCAGTTCACCGGCACGGGACTCGGCGGTGTAACCGTCCATCTCGGCGAATTCGGTTTCCAGCTCGGCCACGGCCATGCCGTCTTCTTCGCTCATTTCCGGCAGCGAGTAGATGCGATCGCGCTCGGCCTTGACCTTCCACAGCTCTTCGTGACCCATGATCACGGTGTCGATCACGGTGAATTCTTCGTAGGCGAACTGGTCCTGGCGCAATTTACCCAGACGCACGTTCGGCTCGAGCATGACCTGACCGCCGGACGGATCGAGATCGCCGCCGAGGATTTTCATGAAGGTCGACTTGCCGCAACCGTTGGCGCCGATGAGGCCGTAGCGGTTGCCCGCGCCGAATTTGACCGAAACGTTTTCGAAGAGCGGCTTGGCGCCGAACTGCATCGTGATGTTAGCTGTAGAGATCAAGAGTTATTCCTGCGAAGCATTCTTAAAAAGCGAGGGTGCGGCTGGAGCGCTTGGCCCGAGTCAAAGTGCGCTGAGGCGGGGAGGTCCCGTCATCAACCAAGGGGGGCGCGTAAAGTTTGGCGGCGATTGTACTGGTCTGGCTCTTTAAACGATAGGGCGATGACGCCACGATCGCCGATTGGCGCAAACGCCGGACAGTTTTTCACAGATGAAGGTTCACTATCGGTTACAAACTGTGGCTAAAATGCCACCTTTCACCGAGCGTCCGGAAACGGCGCGGGCCAAGGACGTGCCATTTGTATTCAGACCACTGCATAAGACGCTGAGCCTCAGGCCGCCAGGCGCGCAGTTTGTTCACTTCTGACGTGTGACGATTTCCGTGAAACTCATCATTGCTGCTATTTATGTCATTTCGATTGCATACGTTCACCTGCGGGGCCGTGTGCGGCACAAACTCGGTCGTCAATTGAGCGACCATTCGACGTTCCTCGCGCCGATCAACTGCTTTCTGTATCTGTTCTCGAAAAAGCCCAACCAGCCGTACCTCGACCCGAGCGAGTTTCCGGACTTGAGCCCGTTGCAGGCGCACTGGGAAGAAATCCGCGAAGAAGGGCAGAACCTGCTGCGTGCCGGCGAGATCAAGCGCTCTAATCAGTACGACGATGTTGGTTTCAACTCCTTTTTCAAAAGTGGCTGGAAACGGTTCTACCTGAAGTGGTACGGCGAAAGCCATCCGTCGGCGATGAAGCTGTGCCCGCGCACCACCGAACTGGTGCAGAGCATCGGCTCGATCAAGGCAGCGATGTTTGCCGAACTGCCACCGGGTTCGAAACTGGTGCGTCACCGCGACCCGTACGCAGGCTCCTATCGCTATCACTTGGGCTTGGACACGCCGAACGATGCCGGTTGCTACATCAACGTCGATGGTGAGAACTATCACTGGCGTGATGGCGAAGCGGTGATGTTCGACGAGACGTTTATTCATTACGCCGAAAACACCACCGACAAGAACCGCATCATCCTGTTCTGCGACATCGAGCGGCCGATGAAATATCGCTGGGCGGCGGCGTTCAACAGTTGGTTCAGCCGTACGGTGATGTCGGCGGCGGGCGCGCCGAACGATGCTGGCGACCGTACTGGCGGGATCAACCGATTGTTTACCCGGATCTACAAGATTCGTCTGCGTGGCAAAGAACTGAAAAAACGCAATCGCAAGCGTTACTACATGGAAAAGTGGGCGATCTTCGGCGGTTTGCTGGCGATCTTCATTCTGATCTGATCAATGTAGTGAATTAACTTACGCCTTCGCGAGCAAGCTCGCTCCCACAATTCAATTGGGTGAATGCGGATTTCGCACTCGACTCAGAACGGTGTGGGAGCGAGCCTGCTAGCGATGACTCTCTCAAATACAACCTGTCAGTTGCCTGACGATCTCTGGATTGTCATTCTCCGGAGGCCTTTTTTGTCCTCTTGGTTGGCGCAGCCTTGCTGGCGGCCTTCGCTTTTGGCTTCGCCGGCGCTTTGCCACCCAGACTGCGTTTAAGCAGCTCGGTCAGGTCGATCACATCGGCTGTTTTGCGCTCTTCCTCGCCGCCCACCGACTCAACATCCTCGATCTTGCCTTCATGGGCCTTTTTCTCGACCAGGGCCATGATCTTGTCTTCAAACTCATCCTTGTAGTCTTCTGGCTTCCAGTCCGCGCTCATGTCCTGCACCAGCCGCTTGGCCATGTCCAGCTCACCCTTGGCCAACTGCGGCTTGGTCACTTCGCTGCCCAGTTCCAGCGCATCGAGGCTGCGAACTTCCTGCGGCCAACGCAATTTCACCAGCACCAGCGCAGATTCCAGCGGCATCAGCGCGGCGAGGTACTGCCGCGTATGCAGCACCACGCGGGCGAGGGCGACTTTATTGGTTTTGCTCAGGGTTTCGCGCAGCAACGCGTAGACCTTGCCGCCGCGTTTGTCTGGCGCCAGATAGTACGGCGTGTCGATGTTTTGCAGGGGAATCTGTTCGGCGTCGACAAAGGAGAATATGTCGATGGTCTGCGTTGAAACAGGGTGCGCCGAGCGGATTTCCTCTTCGCTGAGCACCACGTATCGGCCTTTTTCATAAGCCACGCCTTTGACGATATGCTCCTTGGTGACCTCCTTGCCGGTGACCTTGTTGACCCGTTTATAACCCACCGGATCCATGCTGCGGCTGTCGAGCCAATCGAAATCGACGCCCTGCGACGAGGTCGCCGAGACCAATGCGACAGGGATGTGCACCAGTCCGAAACTGATTGCGCCTTTCCAGATTGCCCGAGCCATGGTGAGTTCTCCGAGTGATGATCGGATGACCTGCAGCCCTGGCGGAAAGTTTCCCCGGGATGAGCGGGTTTGCCGTGACTTGGTCAAGCCGTGTTACATGTTGTTTAAGGCTGACGGGTTAACAAATCCGAACCCTCGGCGTAGCGTGGACTCGAAGGCTCTATTCCCGCCCCACCGAGAGGCAGCGTCATGAACCGAATTCTGCTTGGCATCGTCGTCCTGACCCTCAGTGGCGGTCTGGTGCATGCCGACGTCTTGCTGGCGCAAAGCCCGACCGGCAACAGCAACAACCCCTACAACAGCCCGATCCGCCGGGCCAACCCCAACAGCATGCAGGGCACCCAGCCCAGCGCTCCGCCCATTCGCGGGCCGAACACGGTACCGATGCCGCGTCAGCCCACCGTCGAAAACCGGGGCATTGGCAACGGCCAGCCGATCCGTTCGGTGCCGAGTACACCGCCCACGTTCATCCCCAATCCACCTTCGCGCAGCGGAGACAACAATCGTTGAACAGCAGAACTGAAGTTCTGCCGGCCCCACAAACGAACAAAAGGAATCGTGCATGTTGCGTAAAACCCTTCTAGCCACACTGTGTGCCGGTGCGCTGATCAGCGCTCCGGCATTTGCCGCCGCCCCCAAAGAGCTGCAAAGCGAGCAGGGCACCCTCGAAGTCACGACCATCAGCGCAGGCCTTGAGCATCCGTGGGCGCTGGCATTTCTGCCGGACCGCCAAGGCATGCTGGTGACCGAACGGCCGGGCAATCTGCGCGTGGTGGCGGCCGATGGCAAACTGTCGGCGCCGATCTCCGGTGTGCCGCAGGTCTGGGCCAAGGGGCAAGGCGGGTTGCTGGATGTCGCGCTGTCGCCGGATTTCAAACAGGATCGTCTGGTCTATCTGTCCTATGCCGAAGGTGGCGGTGCCGGCGACAAGGCCGGGACTGCCGTCGGGCGCGGACGGCTTTCGGATGACTTGAAGACGCTGAAGGACTTCAAAGTGATCTTCCGCCAGGAGCCCAAACTTTCGGTTGGCAACCATTTCGGCTCGCGACTGGTGTTCGACCGCGACGGCTATCTGTTCATTACCCTGGGTGAAAACAACGACCGACCTACCGCGCAGGATCTCGACAAGCTGCAAGGCAAGGTCGTACGCATCTATCCGGACGGCAAGGTGCCGGATGACAATCCCTTTGTCGGCCAGTCCGGCGTACGCCCCGAGATATGGGCCTACGGGCTGCGCAACCCGCAAGGCGCGGCACTCAACCCATGGACCGGCACCCTGTGGGAGAACGAGCACGGCCCGCGCGGTGGCGACGAAGTGAACATCATCGAACGCGGCAAGAATTACGGTTGGCCGCTGGCAACCCACGGTATCAATTATTCGATGCAGCCGATCCCGGAAGCCCAGGGTAAAACCGCCGAAGGCACTGTCGCGCCGCACCATGTGTGGGAGAAGTCGCCGGGCGTTACCGGTATGGCGTTTTACGATGGTGATCGCTTTAAACCGTGGCAACACAATGCGTTTATCGGCGCGCTGGTGACTCAGGAACTGATTCGCTTGCAGTTCGATGGTGACAAGGTGGTGCACGAGGAGCGTTTGCTCGGTGAACTCAAGCAGCGGATTCGCGATGTGCGACAAGGGCCGGATGGATATTTGTATGTGCTGACGGATGAGGAAAAAGGCTCTTTGTACAAAATCGGCCTGAAATAGAGTTTGTCGGGTACAGACAAATCCTGCGGCGAGGGAGCAAGCGCCCTCGCCGCAACGGTCGCTGTTACCTGGCGGACTCATCCCGGGAATACAGCACCACCGCCGCGCGCAGCTTTTCCCGGCCAAACCGGCACATTTTCTCGAACTCGCCATGACTCACCGGCACATGCTGGCAATCCATGGGCTGTCGATGCTGGCTGTGGTCGACATCCGGGTCATGGAGGTAAACGAAATCCTCGTCGCAATCGGTCACGACTACCCAGTGCGGCGACTTGGAGCGGGTCAGTCGATAGCTGCTGATCAACACCAGCGGCTGCCCACCGGCATCGAGTAAACGCGGCAGATCCAGCGGCGCACCGATCACACACTCGACATCGGTCTCCTGCAATTGCGCCGAGAACTCATCATGAACCAAACGCATAACGTCTTTTTTATGCGCATCACGCACACCATCGAGAAACAATGGCCCGGTCAGACTCAGTTGCAAGCCCACCCTGTAACCCCGGCGCCACGCCGCCAACGCCAATCCCTGCGGGCTGCAACCGCCATGGCCGGAGGTCATGAACACCGTGGTCGCCTCACGCCATATCTGCAATTCTTCGCGCCGCTCCAGTGATCGCTCCGATTGCAGTGCGCCCATGGCCATCAACAGACACGCCGGGCCACAGGTGAAATCGGTGGTTTGTTGGTAGTAGGGCACTTTGATGTTGCGCGAGTCGCGGTGCTGGAGGATGCGTTTTTCCAGGCGCAGCGCGTCGGCGTGGTCTTCGTAGTAATCGTGGATCAGCGCAAAACGCCGGTAGCCACTA
Source organism: Pseudomonas sp. AC169 (assembly GCF_979258515.1). Taxonomy (NCBI): domain Bacteria; kingdom Pseudomonadati; phylum Pseudomonadota; class Gammaproteobacteria; order Pseudomonadales; family Pseudomonadaceae; genus Pseudomonas; species Pseudomonas sp. AC169. The sequence goes on from NZ_OZ409866.1 coordinate 5,954,617, forward strand.
CGTTCGTACAGCGCGATGGCCGCAGGGTTGTCGATGCGCACCTCCAGGCGCAGGTACGCGCAGTCGTGCTCCAGCGCCAACACTTCTATGCGTTGCAGCAGTTGTTTGCTCAGGCCCGTACCGCGCGCCTCGACCGCTAGCGCAATCGAATACAGCCGCGCAAGCGAAGTGCCGCGATGAAACAACACCAGTGCGTAGCCCAGCAGTCGACCTTCGCATTCGGCCACCAGCAACTGCCCGTGAGCGCGGGTGATCATCCATTGAAAGCTGCGACTGGTGAGCCGGTCCGTGGTGAAACATTGCATTTCCAGTGCCAGCAATGCCGGCAAGTCTTCAACTACCGCCAAACGAAAAACAGCCTTCATATGACCACCGTAAAAGTTGCGTAACGAAACGAGACTTTCGAAAAACTTCGTGCTTAATAGAAAAGGTCTTGTTCTCCAACGGATCAATCTCTATGTCAGCGGTACAGGGTCATTGGCGCGAAGTATCCGAGCAAAGTTTGCCGGCGGCAACTTATTTAAGTTCGGCGATCAAAACATCCAGCCAGGTTGTAATCATTGTCGAGCGCAAGGAAGACTGGGCTTCATACTTCCCCAGTGAAGACATCGTGACGGCTCAGGAGTACCTCGAGCACAGCTGCGACAGCGAGCCGGGCAAACGCGTGCAGGTGATCAATCTGTGCCGCAGCTACAAGTACCTGGGCCACGGGTACTACTGCTCGCTGCTTGCCGAGGCACGGGGGCACAAGGTGATTCCGTCGGTGCGCACCATCAGCGAGCTGACGAAAAAATCACTGTACGGCCTGGCACTGGATGATCTCGATAAAACCCTGGAGAAAGCCCTCAGTCATCATCTCTACAGTGATACCGAAGGTTTCACGCTGACTCTGTATTTTGGCCGGACACATATCGAGCCATTACAGGATCTGGCCCGGCAATTGTTTGAAGTATTTCCCTGTCCGATTCTGTTAGTTGAGTTTCGCCGAACTAACGGTTGGCACATTGAAGGGATAAAGTCGGGTGCCTTGCACAAGTTGCGCGATGATCAGGAAGATCAGTTTGCCAATGCACTCGACGGTTTCAACCGTAAAGTCTGGCGAGTGCCGCGCTCGCCACAAGTAGCGCGCTACGACCTGGCGATTCTGCATGATCCGCAGGAAGCCTTGCCGCCGTCCAACAGTAAGGCGCTGGCGAACTTTGTCCGGGTCGGCAAGGGCATGGGCATCGATGTCGAACTGATCGAACGCAAGGATTACGCACGCCTGGCCGAGTACGACGGTTTGCTGATCCGCGAAACCACCAGCGTCGACAATCACACTTACCGATTCGCCAAGAAGGCCGAGAGCGAAGGGCTGGTGGTGATGGATGACCCGACATCGATTCTGCGCTGCACCAACAAGGTTTATCTGACCGATCTGCTCAACAGCCATCAACTGGGTATGCCCGCCACCGAAATTCTCTACAAGGAACGACCCGAAGACTTCGAACGAGTCGGCGAACGCCTCGGTTTTCCGTTGGTGCTGAAGATTCCCGACGGCTGTTTCTCGCGGGGTGTGATCAAGGTCGAAAGCCAGCAGGCGTTGCTCGAAGCCACCGCCGAATTGTTTGAACACTCGGTGTTGCTGCTGGCTCAGGAGTTTTTCTACACCGAGTACGACTGGCGCATTGGCGTGCTCAACCGCAAGCCGATTTTTGCCTGTCAGTACTTCATGTCCAAGGGCCATTGGCAGATCTACAACCACAAGGCCAAAGGCCAGGACGTCAATGGCGAGTGCCGGACCATGGCGATCCACGAGGCGCCGCGTGCGGTGGTAGAACTGGCGGTTAAGACCGCCAACCTGATCGGCGACGGTCTCTATGGCGTCGATCTGAAGCAGGCCGGCGACAAAGTGGTGGTGATCGAAGTCAACGACAACCCCAACCTCGACGCCGGCATTGAAGACGCCTATTTGCACGACGATCTGTATTCACTGGTGCTGGAAGAATTCGTGCGCCGCCTGGAACTCAAGCGTCGTGGTCAGGCCTGGTGAAGCGCCGATGATCAACAGCTTTGCACTGAGCCACGGCGCCTTGCAGCGGGTCGAGCGATTGGACGCTGAGGTGATGCTGTTCAGCAACCCCGATGCCGCCGAGCGCGACTTGCTACACAGTCATTTCAAGGTCGATGAGCATGCACTGGCGTCAGCGCTGGACCCGGACGAGGTGTCGCGCATCGAGTTCCATCCCGACCATCTGTTCCTGATCTGGAAGCGCCCGGAAAACTATTCCGGCGGTGGCAGTCTGGCGTTCGAAGTGTCGTCCTGCGGGCTGTTGTTCGCGCCCGGGCAACTGCTGGTGATCGCCACCGACGAGACGCCGCTGCATGACCTCGGCACTCGCCAGCCGCTGAATACACCGCTGGATGTGCTGCTCGACCTGCTGTTCAACAACATCCATCACTACCTCGGGCATCTCAAGGTGATCAAATTGGTCGCCCGCGAACTGCAGCAAAAATTCAACGCCTCGATGCAGAATCAGCATCTGGTGCAGATGTTCAACCTCAGCGAAAGCCTGATCTATTACATCAACGCGCTGCACAGCAACGGCGCGGTGCTGACGCGCCTGCGCAATCACGCGGAAAAACAGCATTTCGGCAGCGAAGCGCTCGGCCTGATCGACGACCTGATCATCGAAAACAACCAGTGCTACAAGCAGGCGGAAATCTACTCCACAGTGTTTTCCGGGCTGATCGATGCGCGGGGCAATCTGATGAACAACAGCATGAACAACCTGCTGCGCAAGCTGACCTTGATCAACGTGGTGTTCCTGCCGTTGAATTTGATTGCGAGCATTGGCGGGATGTCGGAGTTCAGCATGATGACGGCGGGGACGCCGTGGTGGGTTTCCTATCCGGTGTTTCTGGCGGTGATGTTGCTGGGGGCGGGGGGTATGTTGTTTGGGCTTCGGCGTTTGGCTCGATGATTTCTGGTGATTGATCGGACGCTTTCGCGAGCAGGCTCGCTCCCACATTTTGAAATGCATTCCCCCTGTGGGAGCGAGCCTGCTCGCGAAGGGGCCGGCACAGGCGAAGCAAAACTCAGGACAGTCCCGCATTTGGCCGAACCGCCACCGTGATGCCTTGTTATAGTTCGGGCCTCATTTTCAGCCCGGTAAAGGATCACTGCCATGACTCAATACTCCGCCTTCAGCGTCGAACTGGCCGACAACATCGCCCATGTGCAGATCAATCGCCCGGAAAAGATCAACTCGATGAATGCGGCGTTCTGGAGCGAGATCGTCGAGGTCTTCCAGTGGATCGACGACACCGACGAAGTGCGTGTGGTGGTGCTCAGCGGCAACGGTAAACATTTTTCCTCCGGCATCGACCTGATGATGCTCGCCGGCGTCGCCAATGAATTGGGCAAGGACGTCGGCCGCAACGCGCGCCTGCTGCGCCGCAAGATCCTCACTCTGCAAGCCTCGTTCAACGCCGTCGACAATTGCCGCAAACCGGTACTCGCGGCCATTCAGGGTTATTGCTTGGGCGGCGCTATCGATCTGATCGCTGCTTGCGATATGCGCTACGCCGCCGAAGACGCGCAATTCTCGATCAAGGAAATCGATATCGGCATGGCCGCCGATGTTGGCACTTTGCAACGGTTGCCACGGATCATCGGTGACGGCATGCTGCGTGAGCTGGCTTACACCGGTCGTACCTTCGGCGCTGACGAGGCGCGCAACATCGGCTTGGTCAATCGCGTCTACAGCGACAAAGACGCGCTGCTCGAAGGCGTGTTCGACATTGCTCGCGAGATCGCTTCGAAATCGCCGATCGCGGTCACCGGCACCAAGGAAATGATCAGCTACATGCGCGACCATCGCATCGATGACGGCCTCGAATACGTTGCCACCTGGAACGCCGCCATGTTGCAATCCACCGACTTGCGCGTGGCCATGGCCGCCCATATGAGCAAACAGAAACCCGAATTTCTGGACTGAGAAACCATGACATCTCGCTGGACCACTGCAGTACTGGACACCGATCAACCCGGCGGCTGGGCCGTGGCGCGCAGCCCGGACGGTTTTCTGTTCGATGACAACGGCGCGTTGTTCCCGCGGGAATGGCTCAAGCGTCAGGACTTGTCGATCCTCGCCGAGCACGGCATTGGCCATCTCGATGGCGAGCCGGTGTACTTGCTGGAACTGCGCAGTGCCAGTGAGGTGCAGGGTTGCAACTGGAAAGGCCTGCGGGCGTTCATGCTCGATGGCGATCACACGATTTACAAAGTGCTCGGTTACGCCGCGCAGATTGGCACGTGGGCCCGCGAGCACCGTTTTTGCGGTAACTGCGGCCAGGCGATGACGCAAGTGCCGCGCGAGCGGGCGATGTATTGCCAGTCGTGCGACCTGCGCAGTTATCCGCGTATTTCGCCGAGCATGATCGTGCTGATCACTCGCGGTGACGAGATTCTGCTGGCGCGTTCACCACGCTTCGTCACCGGGGTTTACAGCACGCTGGCCGGGTTCGCCGAGCCGGGCGAGTCCGCTGAGGATTGCCTGATTCGTGAAGTGCGCGAAGAAGTGCAGATCGAGGTGCAGAACATTCAGTACATGGGCAGCCAGTGCTGGCCGTTTCCGCATTCGATGATGCTCGGCTTCCATGCCGAATATGCCGGTGGCGAGATTGTCTGTCAGGAAGACGAGATCGAAGATGCCCAGTGGTTCGACGTGCACGACCTGCCGCCACTGCCGGCGTCCAAGTCGATTGCCCGTTACCTGATCGACGTCTACGTGGCGCGGCGCTTAGGCCACGCTGAACCAGTGCTGCCAGGCTAGGCGCACGGTCAAACCCAGGACCACGGTGATGAACACCGGGCGAATGAACTTGGCGCCGCCGCTGATCGCGGTGCGCGCGCCAAAGAACGCGCCGACCATCACCGACAGGCCCATGCTCAGGCCGATGATCCAGTCCACTTGCCCCGAAAACACGAACACCGACAGCGCCGCAATGTTGCTGACGAAGTTCATGCTGCGCGCCACGCCGCTGGCCTTGACCAGGTCGATCGGGTAAAGCAGAAGACTGCTGACTGTCCAGAAGGCGCCGGTGCCGGGGCCGGCGACACCGTCGTAGAAACCGAGGCTGAAGCCTTGGGTCGACTGCCATTTCTTTTTGATCGGTGCATTGCTGTCCAGCGGCGCTTTCGGTGTGCCGCCGAACAACAGATACAGACCGCAGCCGAACACGATCACCGGGAGCATTTTGTTCAGCCATTCCGCCGGCAGGTAATGAGCAACGACAGCGCCGGTCAGTGCGCCGACCAGCGTGCCGACGATGGCGTGGGTCCATTGCCTTGGGTGGAACAGCTTGCGTTTGTAGAAGGTGAAACTGGCGGTGGCCGAGCCGAAGGTCGAGCTCAGTTTGTTGGTGCCGAGCACCAGATGTGGCGGCAGGCCTGCGGTGAGCAGGGCTGGCGTGGTCAACAGACCGCCACCGCCGGCGATGGCATCGATGAAACCGGCAATGAAAGCGACGAGGGCCAGGATGGCGAGGGTGGTGAGGTCAACGCTGAGTTCGAAAGGCATGGAATCGGCTTATTCGGCAGGGCGCAGAACGTGAGCTGCGGGGAGGGCGCTCATGTTACTCATTTCCAAGTGTTGCGGCGACCCGGTTGACGCCTTCGCGAGCAAGCTCGCTCCCACAGTTTTTTGGGGTGTTCACAAAATCAATATTCACTACAAATCCCCTGTGGGAGCGAGCTTGCTCGCGAGGGCGGCTTCCCAGCTAGTCCAAAACCTACTGTTGCCTACTCAACATCCAGCCAACAAATCTCACTTAAAAAGACATCTGAATAACAGGGAAGCCCAACAAAACCGGGCATTCCAGCCCTGGCACGCTTGCTGCTCTACCACTCCCATATCCGCAAATGTCCCGAGGACACGCCAATGAGTCAGCAAGCCGTTAAATTTGCCTACTGGGTGCCGAACGTCAGCGGTGGGCTGGTGGTCAGCAAGATCGAACAGCGCACCGATTGGGGCATCGACTACAACCGCAAACTGGCGCAAATCGCCGAGGCCGCCGGGTTCGAATATGCGTTGACGCAGATTCGCTTCACCGCCGGTTATGGCGCCGAGTTCCAGCATGAGTCAGTCGCGTTCAGTCACGCGTTGCTGGCGGCCACCAGCAAACTCAAGGTGATTGCAGCAATCCTGCCCGGGCCATGGCAACCAGCGCTGGCGGCCAAACAACTGGCGACGATCGATCAACTCACCAACGGCCGCATCGCGGTGAACATCGTCAGCGGCTGGTTCAAAGGCGAGTTCCAGGCCATCGGCGAGCATTGGCTGGAGCACGACGAGCGTTATCGTCGTTCCGAAGAGTTCATTCGCTCATTGCGAGGGGTGTGGAGTCAGGACAACTTCACCTTTCGCGGCGACTTCTATCGCTTCGACAATTACAGCCTGAAACCGAAACCACTGGGCCGTCCGGAGATTTTCCAGGGCGGCAGTTCCCGTGCAGCGCGGGACATGGCCGCGCGGGTTTCGGACTGGTATTTCACCAATGGCAACAGCGTCGAGGGGATCAAGGCGCAGGTCGACGATATTCGTGCCAAAGCAGGGGCGAATAATCATTCGGTGAAAGTTGGCGTAAACGCGTTTGTCATCGCCCGTGACACCGAAGAAGAGGCCAGAGCCGTACTGGCGCAGATCATCGATCAGGCCGATCCAGAGGCAGTGAATGCTTTTGGCGATGCGGCGAAGCAGGCGGGCAGGGCATCGCCGGAAGGTGAGGGCAACTGGGCGAAATCGACGTTCGAGGATCTGGTGCAGTACAACGATGGTTTCAAGACTAATTTGATTGGTACGCCGTTGCAGATTGCCGAGCGGATTGTGGCGTTGAAGGCGGTGGGGGTGGATTTGGTGCTGGCGGGGTTTCTGCACTTTCAGGAAGAGGTGGAATATTTCGGGCGGCGAGTGTTGCCCCTCGTTCGCGAACTGGAGACGGGGAAGACCTCCGCCGTCGCTTGAAACTTATGCGAACCTGTGGGAGCCAGCCTACCGGCAAAGCCGACTGAGCATTCAACACATTTGGATATCAAACTGCTGAAAGCTATTCCAAATCAAGCTCGATACCTGTCAAGTTTGACAGGTTATCCATTTTGAATCTGATGGCAGACTTCACTACGCCCGGTTATTCCGACTTGGTGGAGGTCACGCAGGAGCATGAGCAATGGAGTTTATCGTTGATTTGCACGGAACTTCTGAAACCAAAGAAGACGCTAATGCAAAGGCTGTGAGGTTGCTAAACAAACCGGGGTCGTTAGTGAAGATTTCAGACGTGGTGCTAAACCCGTCCAAGCATTCCGCAACTGTTACATACGAACTCGAGCCGGACCCTGATTATGTTCCACCAAAGAGGAGGTTTTGATTCTATCCTCTGGCGTGGCAGCTCAAGTGGCCGGACGGTTTTCGTGTTTAAAACGGTGAGGCAACAACTGTAGGCGCAGTGAAGGCTGCTCCTACAGTTGTCCTACGGTCGGCAGATTCAACAGGCTCACAGGTCCCGGTTTTACAGGCCGAGGTCAGACAGCCCCGGATGATCATCCGGGCGCCGGCCCAACGGCCAGTGGAACTTGCGTTCGCTTTCCTTGATCGGCATGTCGTTGATGCATGCATAGCGCTGGAACATCAGGCCTTGCTCGTCGAATTCCCAGTTTTCGTTGCCGTACGAGCGGAACCAGTTACCTGAGTCATCGTGCCATTCATAGGCGTAGCGCACGGCGATGCGGGTATCCGAGTAAGCCCACAGCTCCTTGATCAAACGGTAATCCAGCTCTTTCGCCCATTTGCGGGTCAGAAAGGCCTTGGCTTCTTCGCGGTTGTTGGCGAATTCGGCGCGGTTGCGCCACTGGGTGTCGAGGGTGTAAGCCAGCGATACCCGTTCCGGGTCGCGGGAGTTCCAGCCATCCTCGGCCAGTCTAACTTTCTCGATCGCCGATTCGCGGTTGAAGGGCGGCAATGGCGGACGTACCTGGGCTGCAGTAGACATGTTCAGTCTCCCGATCTAATTAATAATTGAACAACAAGTCCGGCTTATTAAGGCGTTACAGGTCCAATAACTTTCGCGCCATGCATTGCGCATTATCGGCGGCACTGTGATCACCCATCACAAGCGCTACGGTAATGGCACCGTCAATCAGGATCAGCAGCTGTTTGGCCAGCAGTTGCGGATCCTCGGCACCATGTTCGGTACACAGCTCGCACACGTAGTCGAGCAGCTTCTGTTTGTGTTCTTTGGCCACTAGCCGCACCGGGTCCTCAGGGTCGCCGGTTTCACCGCTGGTGTTGATGAACGCGCAGCCGCGAAAACCTTCCGAGGCAAACCAGCTCTTGAGCACGGTAAACAGGTTGAGCAGGCGATCGGCCGGGGTTTCGGCCTGATCGACAGCGCTTCTGTACCAGTGCATCCAGCGCACATCGCGGCGTTGCAGAGCGGCGACGGTCAGTGCGTCCTTGTCGGCAAAGTAACGGTAGATGCTTTTTCTCGAGACGCCCGCGGTTTTCACCAGAAGATCCATGCTGGTGGCAGCGATGCCACTTTTGTAGATCAACTTTTCGGTGACATCCAGAATGATGTCGCGTGTGTCGTTGCTAGTGATTTCGTTCATGTGGCGAACAGTAGAACGATTGTTCTCCTTGGTCAAGCGGGTATTTTTGTCAGCGGTGAAATCGTCTTCGCGAGCAGGCTCGCTCCCACAGGGGGATGCATTGTAAAGGTGGGAGCGAGCCCGCTCGCGAAGGGGCCATTACAGACACTGACAAGACCCGAAGGGTGTGATGGTGTAAGCTCTCGGGTTCTTCGGATTCGACCCATTGCGAGCCCTATGCCGTTGCTTTTCAAACGTTCCTTGCTGCCCAAACTGCGCAGCTTTGCACTGACCGCCGAGGCCGTGACCATTCTGTCCGGCGCCGCTGAATTCCGTCGTTGCCTGCTCGAGAAAATCGCTGCAGCGACCCAGCGTATCTACATCGTTGCGCTGTATCTGCAGCAAGACGAAGCCGGTCAGGAAATTCTCGATGCACTCCACGCCGCCAAGCTCAAGCGTCCCGAGCTGGAAATCGCCGTGGTCGTCGACTGGTTACGCGCCCAGCGCGGGCTGATCGGCGCCGGCAAGCAGCCGGGCAACTCGGCGTGGTACCAGGAAATGACCCGCACGCACCAGAGCGAAGTGCCGGTGTATGGCGTGCCGGTGCAGACCCGCGAGTTGTTCGGTGTGCTGCATTTGAAGGGCTTTGTGATCGACGATTGCGTGGTCTACAGCGGCGCGAGCCTGAACAACGTCTACCTGCACAAGTTCGACAAGTACCGATTCGACCGCTACCACGTGCTGCAAAGCCATGAGCTGGCCGACTCGATGCATCACCTGGTCAAGCACGGTCTGATCGAATCGAAAGCGGTGCACCGCCTCGATCTGCCGGACCTGCCGACCACGCGCAGCCTGCGCAACGACATCGGCGACCTGCGCAGCCGCCTGAAATACGCGACCTACGACACCGCCACGGGCAGCACTGCCCGAGATGGCCTGTCAGTTACGCCGTTGCTCGGCGTCGGCAAGAACAACCCGTTGAACCGTGCGATTCTCGAACTGATCGCCAGCGCGCAAAAGCAGCTGACCATCTGCACGCCGTATTTCAATCTTCCGCTCGGCGTGATCCGCGAGATCAACCGCGCGCTGGCCCGTGGCGTGAAGATCGATATCGTTGTTGGCGACAAGACCGCCAACGACTTCTATATCCCGCCGAGCGAGCCGTTCAAGGTGATCGCCGCGCTTCCGTATCTGTACGAGATTAGCCTGCGCCGCTTCGCCAAACGGCATCAGCGCAACATCGACAGCGGCCAGTTGAACCTGCACCTGTGGCGTGATGGTGACAACACCTATCACCTCAAGGGCATGTGGGTCGATCAGCGCTATACGCTGCTGACCGGCAACAACCTCAATCCACGGGCGTTCCGTCTGGATCTGGAAAATGCGTTGTTGATCGATGACCCGAAAGGGGAATGGCTGGAGCCGCGGGCGAAGGAACTGGAGGAGATTTTCCGCCATACGACGCGGATCGACAGCTTTCAGAGTCTGGAGACGTTGCCGGAGTACCCGGCCGGGGTGGCCAAGTTTCTCAAGCGGGTGAGTCGGGTGCGGATTGAGCGGTTGCTCTACCGGATTTTGTAAACCTTCAGATTATTTTGTGTGGCTGAAAATGCCTTCGCGAGCAAGCTCGCTCCCACAGGGAAATGCATTCCAAATGTGGGAGCGAGCTTGCTCGCGAAGGGGCCAGGCCAGACGCTAAAAAACTTAATTCAGACCCAGCTTGCCACGCAACGTGGACAGGTCTTCCGCCAGTGTATTCACCGGCCCGACCAGCGCTTTACGGTCGTTATCCTTCACCTTGTCATAGGTCTCAAACCCACCGTCCTTGGTCTTGTACTTGGCCAGAATCTTGTCGACCGAGGCAAAGTTCTTGTCGACCTTCGCTACAAACGCCTTGTCCTGCTTTTCGATCTGCGGACGGAACAAATCTACGATTTTCTTCGCGCCGTCGATGTTGCCCTGGAAGTCGTACAGGTCGGTGTGGCTGTAGCGATCTTCTTCGCCGGAGATCTTGGTCGCGGCGACTTCTTCCAACAGTGCAGCAGCACCACCGACGACTTTCTCCGGCGGGAAGGTCAGGCCGGCAACGCGGGTTTGCAGGTCTTTGACGTCGCTGTTGAGTTTGTCCGCCAACTCGTTCAAACCCTGGGTGCTTTTCTCCGAGAACAGCGAGTATTCGATGCGGTGGAAACCGGTGAAGTCTTCAGCCTTCACGCCTTTCTCGTGGTCGTCGACGCGCGAATCGATGGACGCATCGAGGTCACTGAACAGCTCGGCAATCGGCTCGATCGACTCGTAGTAAACGCGGGTCGGTGCGTAGAGCTTTTGCGCGGTGGCCAGATCGCCTTTTTTCACCGCATCGGTGAATTGCTGGGTGTGGCTGCCCAGTTCGTCCAATTGCTCGGTGACGTAAATCTTGTAGTCCGAAACCGGCCCCACCAGATCCAGCGGTGCTGTCGCGGCGAACGCCGACAGCGGGGTGTTGAGCAAACCAAGGGTCAGCAATAGCGCGAGTGGCGTCTTTTTCATGGGGGCGGCTCCAGTGTTGGGATGTTGTTTTATGCGGCTGTTTTCGGTTGTGTGGCGTTGAGCAGCGAGCGACCGATGAAATCCTTGTCGCCGGTGACACCCGGCAGGGTGAAGAAGTACCCGCCGCCGACCGGTTTGAGGTATTCCTCAAGCGGTTCGCCGTTGAGGCGGGTCTGCACGGTGATGAAGCCTTTTTCCAGATCGGCCTGGTAACAGATGAACAGCAGGCCCATGTCGAGCTGGCCGTTCTTGTTCACGCCATTCGAATAGTTGAATGGCCGGCGCAGGATCAGATTGGCCTGGCTCGCGGCGGTGCGCGGATTAGCCAGACGTATGTGCGCGTCGAGTTTGGTCAGCTTGCCCGCCGGGTCCTTGCTGTAATCCGGGACTTCGCTTTCGTGGCTGCCGCCGATAGGCGCACCGGAGGTTTTCACCCGACCGAGGATGCCTTCCTGTTCCTGCAGCGGCGTGCGGTCCCAGCGCTCGACGAAGTTGCGGATGATCCGCACCGCTTGATAGCTGCCGTGGGCAGCCCAGGCCGGTTCATCGCTGCCCGGTTGTACCCAGACCAAACGATCCATGGCTTTGCTGTCGTTGGAGTCGGGGTTGGCCGAACCATCGCGGAACCCCAGGAAATTGCGCGCCGATTGCGCTGGCACACCCGGTTTCGCCGGGGCTTGCGGCGGTACGCTGCCTTCCTGCTTCCAGCGCACCAGCAGCAGGTCGGGGAGGTTTTTGACGATGTCGCGCAGGGCGTGGATGTTGGTGTCGGCGGTGTTCGAGCAGAACTGCAAACTCAGGTCGCCGTGGCAGCAGTCGGCTTCCAGCGCGTCATTAGGAAAACCGACCATGCGTTGCAGGCGTTTGGGCTTGGCGTCGGCCAGACCGAAGCGTTCGTCGAACAGCGACTCACCAACGGAAACGGTGATGGTCAGGTTGTCCGGCGTCACGTTCGGGCCGAGAATGCCGGAATCCGGCGGTGGCAGTTTCGGATCGATCTGCGCGACCGGGCCGCCCTTCATCAAGAACGCGATGCGCTCGTTGAGGGTGCGGAACAGCCGCTCCAGGTCTTCCCGATCACCGGCCAATACGTCGAACGAAACCAGCATGCCCGAGGCCGGGCGCGGGGTGACGATGCCAGTCTGGTGGACGCCGTGGAAATCGTGACGGTCTTCGGTCTTGTCACTGCTCGGTGCTTCGGTGACTTGCGCCGGCGCGGCGGCCATCGCCGGGCAGCTCAGCGCGGAACCGGCGAGGGCGACACCGGCGGCGCCCATGCCCATCAGGACACGGCGGCGTTGCAGGTTGAGGGATTCGGTATCTTTCATCGGGAACGGGTCTTCTGCTTACAGGCCGGAGAGGCCGAGGGCGGGATCGATGCCATCCAGTGCGTCGGCCAGAGCCTGCGCCTTGTCGGCAATCTGCTTGCGTTGTGCGCCGCTGATGGCGTCGTAGCTGGCGTAGCCGTCCTGGTTCTTGAAGCTATCCAGCGTGGTATCGAAATCGGTCAGCGCGGCGTCGATTTTCGGCAACAGATCGGCGGCCGACTTGGTCAGCATTGGCCGTAGCAGATCGACGACTTTGTGTGCGGTTTGCGCGTTGGCGGCGAAACCGTTGAGGTCGCTGTGGCTGTAGCGTTCTTCTTCACCACTGGCGGCGCGCACGTCGGCCAAGGTGTTGAGGTTGCGCACGACGATGTTGACCAGTTGCTCTGGCGGCAGACTCTGCGCGAGCAGTTGCTGTTTGAGCGCGGTTACGTCGCTGAGCAGGCGCTGGGCGACCGGTGTCAGTTCGTCGAGTTTGCGCTGCTGGAACAGTGCGTACTCAATGCGGTGGAAACCAACGAAGGCCGGATCCTGCTCGCGTTTTTCGAAGTAATCGGCGCGGGCGTTGATGTTGTTGTCCAGTTCAGCCAGACGCTGGGCAGCCGGGGCCAGACGCTGATACGCCGCGCGGGCCGGCAGGTACAGCGCCTGAGCTTGACTCAAGTCACCGCTTTCAATGGCTTGATTCAGAGCGGTCACGGCTTTGATCAGCGCGCTGCTCTGGCTGGCCAGGTACACTCGGAATTCCGACAGCGGCCCGACGAAGGCGACCATCGATGGTTTGGCTTTGGCCGCTGCGTCAGACGCGGCAGTTGGCGTCACATGCAAGGTGCCGCGCGGGTTGCTCAGCAAACCGCAAGTGATCGCGTAGTCGCCCGGTTGCAGATTGGCGTTGATCACCTGGCTCAGGCCCGGCGCGATGTTTTCGCGCTCTTCGACGACGAGCACACCATCGAGAATTTCCCATTCCACGGCGCGCTCGGAGCGGTTGACGATGCGGAAACTGGCGCGGCCGGCCGGCACCGTCAGGGCATTCGGCTCGCAGCTGCCCGGATGAATATTCACCACCACTTCATCGTGGTTGTGCTGACGCTTGGCTGCGGCCATTTTCGAGGCGTAATAAAACAGACCGCCGGCGGCGATCATCACCACCACCGAACCGGCCACCGCCCAGCGCAAGGCGCGGGGAGGGGAGGCCTGAGGAGTATTAGGCTTTGACATGAATGCCCTTATTGGCTGGAAACGGAAGACGTTTGCGTGGAAGGCTTGGGCGCTGGGATGAAGAGCATCACCAGTGCCACCAGCAGATAAAGCAGATACGCGCCTAGGGTGCTGACGGTCGGCGCATCCTGATAACCGAACATGCCGGCTAGCACCGAGCCCAACGGGCCATCCATCGGCAGCGTCGCGCTGAAGTCGAAGAGCACCGTTTGCAGGTGATTCCACAGCCCGGCTTCATGCAGGGCCTGCACGGAATTGGCGAGAATCCCGGCGGCGACCACCAGAATGAACAGGCCGGTCCACTTGAAGAACGCCGAAAGGTTGAGGCGCATGCTGCCGCTGTAGATCAGGAAGCCGACGATGATCGCCAGAATCAGCCCGAGCAGGGCACCGATCGGCGCGCCCGGGCCTTCGCTTTGCTGGAACACCGCGAGCAGGAAGAACACCGTTTCCAGGCCTTCACGGGCGACGGCGAAAAAGACCATGGCGATCAGTGCGATGACCTGATGTTTCGAAGAAGTCAGCGCATGATCCAGCGAGGCTTGCAGCGAATGCTTGATTGAACGCGCGACCTTGCGCATCCAGAACACCATGGAACTGAGAATGGCCACGGCGACCAGACCGACGATGCCTTCGAACAGCTCCTGCTGTTTTTGCGGGAATTCGGCACTGACCAGTTCCAGGCCACCACCGACCAGCAGGGCGAGGGCAGCGGCGAGGAAAACCCCGATCCACACCGCAGGCATCCACTGGCCACGGCCGGTTTGCTGAAGGTAACTGGCGATGATGCCAACGATCAGCGCGGCTTCAATGCCTTCGCGCAGCATGATCAGAAAGGGAACGAGCATTCGGTGTCCAGTAAGTCATTTGTAGAGGTTACAAGTTGTAACATAATGACAACCATTCTCACATGACAATCATTGACACAAACCTGAACAGAAGCTGAACAAGTTAAAGAACAACCATTCTCATGCGGGTGACACCGGAACTCTGTAGGAGCTGCCGAAGGCTGCGATCTCTTGATCCTGGTTTTTTGGAATCAAAAGATCGCAGCCTTCGGCAGCTCCTACATGGGATTTGTGGTGTTTGAGGTAAGATGCCTGCCAATTAAAAAACAACAAGGTTCACCGCGCTCCATGTCGGAAAAAGACACCATCGCCGTTCAACTGGTGCGTGAAGCGCTGTTGCAAAGTTGCGCGCCGGGCGTGGCCACGGACGAAGTCTTGAGCAAGGTCGGCATTGCGCCGGCGCTGCTGCAAACCGCGCAGGGCCGGGTGCCGGCCTCGCAGTACGCCAAGCTCTGGCGGCTGTTGGCTCGACGGGGCGATGACGAGTTCTTTGGCATGGACCCGCGCAAGCTCAAGTCCGGCAGCCTCGAATTCCTCTGTCGCAGCGCAATGGCGCAACCGACGCTGGCGGCGGCTTTGAGTACTGGCCTGAGCTTTCTGTCGTTGATGCTGGAGCGCATGCCGGCGCAGTTGGTGCACCAGCAAAGTCTGGCGGAAATCGTGCTGCTGGAGGACGACGCGGAACCGCGCCGCGCCTTCACCTATTTCACCTATTGGATGATCGTCCACGGCGTCGCCTGCTGGCTGGCGGGGCGGCGGATTCCGATTCTGGCGATTGAATTGCGCTGCCCTGAACCGGACTTCACCGATGACTACCGGGTGATGTTTTCCGAGAACCTGCGGTTCGATCGGCCACGCACGCGGATGATCTTTTCTGCCGATTGCCTCGATTTGCCGATCAAGCGCACCGCCGAGGAATTGAAACGCTTTCTCGCCCACGCCCCGGCCAACATTCTGGTCAAGTACCGCGACCCGGAAAGCCTGGCCAGTCGGATCAAGCAGGATTTGCGGCAACTGCCTGCCGAGCAGTGGCCGGAAACCGAGGCGTTGGCGCAGCAGTTGTGCATGTCGGCCTCGACTTTGCGCCGACGCTTGGCGGAAGAAGGGCAGACGTATCAAGGCCTCAAGGACAGCGTGCGTAAGGAGTTGGCGATCGTCTGGCTGGCGGAGCCTTCGATCAGTTTTGTCGAGATTGCGGCGCGGTTGGGGTTTGCCGATGCGAGCTCGTTTTACAAGGCGTTTCGCAAGTGGTCGGGGTCGAATCCGGGGCATTACCGGACGCTGATTTTGAATGAGGTTGTCTGACCCAACACATCCCGCCGCTTGATCGTTCCCACGCTCCGCGTGGGAATGCCTCATGGGACGCTCCGCGTTCCAATTCTTAAGTGGACGCAGAGCGTCCGGGGCTGCATTCCCACGCGGAGCGTGGGAACGATCGGCAAAACTTGAACCTTGGCCAAACCAGTCAGCCATGTTGATGGCTTTGACCATTGCCGGCGCTGCCCCACAGCGCGACTATCCCTCTGTTGTTTACGGTTCCCAGCCTAATAAAAACACAGAGGGATTCTGGCAATGCGCGATTACTTGTCTGCCACCAAACAGTTCAACTATCAGCACACCGTGGAAGCCGCGCTCAGCGGCACGCTGGAGGCGCTTAACGCCTGCGTCGAATGCTGCGACCGCCACGCCTTGCCCGGGCGCATCGCGCTGTTCTGGGAAGGTCGCGATGGCGCCAGTGCGACGTACACCTTCAGCGATCTGCAGGACAAAGCCGCGCGTTTCGCCAATTTCCTTCTCGCCCAGGGCGTGCAGAAGGGCGACAAAGTCGCCGGCCTGCTGCCACGCAATATCGAATTGCTCATCACCGTGCTCGCCACCTGGCGCATCGGCGCGGTGTATCAGCCGCTGTTCACCGCGTTTGGCCCCAAAGCCCTCGAACATCGCCTGAACAGCTCCGGCGCCAAAGTCGTGGTCACAGACGCGGTCAACCGGCCGAAACTCGCTGAAATCGCCGATTGCCCGACCCTCGTCACCGTCGGCGGCGCCAAAGGTCAGGGCATCGTCCGTGGCGATTTCAGTTTCTGGGCCGAACTGGCCAATTATTCCAACGTTTGCGAACCGGTGCTGCTGACCGGCGAAGACCCGTTTCTGTTGATGTTCACCTCGGGCACCACCGGCCCGTCGAAAGCGCTGTCGGTACCGCTGAAAGCCATCGTCGCCTTCCAGAGTTATACCCGCGACGCCGTTGATCTGCGCCCGGAAGATTCATTCTGGAACGTTGCCGATCCGGGCTGGGCCTACGGCATCTATTTCGGCGTCACCGGGCCGTTGTCGATGGGCCACCCGATCACCTTCTACGATGGCCCGTTTACCCTCGAAAGCACCTGTCGGGTGATCAACAAGTACGGCATCACCAACCTCACCGGTTCGCCGACGGCTTATCGTTTGCTGATTGCCGGCGGTGACGAGTTCGCCAAGTCGATCAAAGGCAAGCTGCGCATCGTCAGCAGCGCCGGCGAGCCGCTGAACCCGGAAGTGATTCGCTGGTTCGCCGACAACCTCGACGTGGTCATCCACGACCATTACGGCCAGACCGAACTGGGCATGGTCCTGTGCAACCACCATGGCCTCGACCACGCGGTTCACGTCGGCGCCGCCGGTTTCGCCTCGCCGGGCCACCGCATCGTTGTGCTCGATGATCAGTACAAAGAACTCGGTGTCGGCCAGCCCGGCATTCTTGCCATCGACCGACCGCAATCACCGATGTGCTGGTTCGGTGGTTACGAAGGCGCGCCGACCAAGGCCTTCGTCGGCGACTACTACCTCAGCGGCGACACCGTGGAATGGAATCCGGACGGCAGCATCAGTTTCGTCGGCCGCAGCGATGACGTGATCACCACCTCCGGCTACCGCGTCGGCCCGTTCGACGTGGAAAGCGCACTTATCGAACACCCTGCGGTGGTCGAGGCGGCGGTCGTCGGCAAACCCGATCCGGAGCGCACCGAACTGGTCAAAGCCTTTGTCGTGCTCAGTGCGCAATACCGCGCTGCCCCAGAACTCGCGGAGGAGCTGCGTCAACAGGTGCGCAAGCGTCTGGCCGCGCATTCGTACCCGCGTGAAATCGAATTTGTCAGCGAGTTGCCCAAGACCCCGAGTGGCAAATTGCAGCGCTTTATCTTGCGCAACCAGGAAATCGCCAAGGCTCAAGAGGCCGCGGCGCATAACGTTTCAGCTTGAAGATCAGGAACTACAGTCATGCAGATCGAGAACAAGGTTTTTATCGTCACTGGCGGCGCATCCGGCCTCGGTGCGGCCACCGCTGAATTGCTGGTGAGTGCCGGCGCCAAAGTGATGCTGGTGGACATGAACGCCGAAGCGGTCGCCGCGCAGGCTCAGCGTCTCGGCGCACAAAGCGTGGTCGCGGATATCAGCAACGAAGCCGCCGCCGAAGCCGCCGTGCAAGCGACCGTCGCCGCGTTTGGCAGCGTCAACGGTCTGGTCAACTGCGCCGGCATCGTGCGTGGCGAGAAGATCCTCGGCAAGAACGGCCCGCATGCGCTGAGCAGTTTTGCCCAGGTGATCAACGTCAACCTGATCGGCAGCTTCAACATGCTGCGTCTGGCCGCAGCCGCGATTGCCGAATCCGAGGCAAATGCCGATGGCGAACGCGGTGTGATCATCAACACTGCATCTGTCGCGGCGTTCGACGGTCAGATCGGCCAAGCGGCTTACTCTGCCTCCAAAGGCGCGATTGCCAGCCTGACCTTGCCAGCCGCCCGTGAACTGGCGCGTTTCGGCATCCGCGTAATGACCATCGCTCCAGGTATTTTCGAAACGCCGATGATGGCCGGCATGACCCCGGAAGTCCGTGACTCGCTGGCCGCCGGCGTACCGTTCCCGCCGCGCCTGGGCAAGCCCGCCGAATACGCTGCACTGGTTCGGCATATCATCGAAAACAGCATGCTCAACGGCGAGGTGATCCGTCTCGACGGCGCCTTGCGCATGGCCGCCAAGTAAGAGGATTTGTCATGACTATTTCCAACGATCCGATTGTTATCGTCAGCGCTGTGCGCACGCCCATGGGCGGCTTCCAGGGCGAACTGAAAAGCCTCACCGCGCCGCAACTCGGTGCTGCGGCGATCAAGGCTGCGGTTGAACGCGCCGGTGTTGCCAGTGACTCCGTCGACGAGGTGCTGTTCGGTTGCGTGTTGCCCGCCGGTCTCGGTCAGGCACCTGCGCGCCAGGCTGCGCTGGGTGCCGGGCTGGATAAGTCGACCCGTTGCACCACCGTCAACAAGATGTGCGGCTCGGGTATGGAAACCACCATTCTGGCCCACGACATGCTGGTTGCGGGCAGCGCCGATGTGGTGATCGCCGGCGGTATGGAAAGCATGTCCAACTCGCCGTATCTGCTCGATCGTGCCCGCGCCGGTTACCGCATGGGCCACGGCCGCGTGCTTGACTCGATGTTCCTCGACGGCCTCGAAGACGCCTACGACAAGGGCCGCCTGATGGGCACCTTCGCCGAGGATTGCGCCGAAACCAATGACTTCAGCCGTGAGGCGCAGGACGCCTTTGCCATCGCCTCGACCACCCGCGCGCAGCAGGCGATCAAGGACGGCAGCTTCAAGGACGAAATCGTCCCGCTGACCGTGACTGTCGGCAAAGAGCAGGTGCTGATCAGCCACGACGAGCAGCCGCCGAAAGCCAAACTGGACAAGATCGCCTCGCTGAAACCGGCGTTCCGCGAAGGCGGCACGGTGACAGCAGCGAACTCCAGTTCAATCTCCGACGGTGCGGCGGCGCTGGTGCTGATGCGTCAGTCGCAGGCACAGAAACTCGGGCTGAAACCGTTGGCGGTGATTCATGGGCATGCCGCGTTCGCTGATACCCCGGGCCTGTTCCCGGTGGCGCCGATAGGTGCGATCAAGAAGTTGATCAAGAAAACCGGTTGGTCGCTGGGTGACGTCGATCTGTTCGAAGTGAACGAAGCGTTTGCCGTGGTGGGCATGGCGGCGATGACTCACCTGGAAATTCCCCATGACAAGCTTAATGTGCATGGCGGTGCCTGTGCGCTGGGCCATCCGATCGGCGCTTCGGGTGCGCGGATTCTGGTGACATTGCTCTCGGCGCTGCGCCAGAAGAAGCTCAAACGCGGCATCGCGGCGATCTGCATCGGCGGCGGTGAAGCCACGGCCATGGCCGTGGAATGCCTCTACTAAACTCACTCCCCCTGTAGGAGCTGACGAGTGCAACGAGGCTGCGATCTTTTGATCTTGTATTTAAGATCAAGATCAAAAGATCGCAGCCTGCGGCAGCTCCTACAGGGGGTTGTGGTAAACCGGATTTTAAGGATTCACCATGATTCCCAACGAAGACCAAACCCAGATCCGTGACATGGCCCGGCAGTTTGCCGAGGAACGCCTCAAGCCGTTCGCCGCCGAGTGGGATCGCGAGCACCGTTTCCCCAAGGAAGCCATCGGCGAGATGGCTGAGTTGGGCTTCTTCGGCATGCTCGTGCCGGAGCAGTGGGGCGGTTGCGACACCGGCTACCTGGCCTACGCCATGGCCCTGGAAGAAATCGCCGCCGGCGATGGCGCCTGCTCGACGATCATGAGCGTGCACAACTCGGTCGGCTGCGTGCCGATCCTCAAGTTCGGCAACGACGACCAGCGCGAACGTTTCCTCAAGCCGCTGGCCAGCGGCGCCATGCTCGGCGCGTTTGCGCTGACCGAACCGCAAGCCGGTTCCGACGCCAGCAGCCTGAAAACCCGCGCACGGCTGGAAGGCGATCACTATGTGCTGAACGGCTGCAAGCAGTTCATCACCTCCGGGCAAAACGCCGGGATCGTGATTGTGTTTGCGGTGACCGATCCGAGTGCAGGCAAACGCGGCATCACTGCGTTTATCGTGCCGACCGATTCACCGGGTTACAAAGTCGCTCGCGTTGAAGACAAGCTCGGCCAGCACGCGTCCGACACCTGCCAGATTCTCTTCGAAGACGTCAAAGTGCCGGTGGCCAATCGCTTGGGCGAAGAGGGCGAGGGTTACAAGATCGCCTTGGCCAACCTTGAAGGCGGCCGCGTCGGCATCGCTTCGCAGTCGGTGGGCATGGCCCGCGCGGCATTCGAAGCTGCGCGTGATTACGCCCGAGAGCGCGACACCTTCGGCAAGCCGATCATCGAGCACCAGGCCGTGGCGTTTCGCTTGGCCGATATGGCCACGCAAATCGCCGTCGCCCGGCAGATGGTGCATTACGCGGCGGCCCTGCGTGACAGTGGGCAACCGGCACTGGTCGAGGCGTCGATGGCCAAACTGTTTGCTTCGGAAATGGCCGAAAAGGTCTGCTCGATGGCGTTGCAAACCCTCGGCGGTTACGGTTACCTCAACGACTTCCCGCTGGAGCGCATCTACCGCGACGTGCGCGTCTGCCAGATTTACGAAGGCACCAGCGATATTCAGCGCATGGTTATTTCGCGCAATCTTTAACAAGGAATTTTATTCATGACTTACCAAACCATTCTGCTGGAAACCCACGGCCGCGTTGGTCTGATCACCCTCAATCGGCCGCAGGCGCTGAACGCGCTGAACGCGCAACTGGTCAGCGAAGTGAACCAGGCACTCGATGCGCTGGAAGCAGACGCGAACATCGGTTGCATCGTCCTCACCGGTTCGAAAAAGGCTTTTGCTGCCGGTGCCGATATCAAGGAAATGGCCGAGCTGACTTACCCGCAGATCTACATGGACGACCTGTTCAGCGACAGTGATCGTGTGGCCAACCGCCGCAAGCCGATCATCGCGGCAGTCAACGGTTTCGCCCTTGGCGGTGGCTGTGAACTGGCGTTGATGTGCGACTTCATTCTGGCCGGTGACAACGCCAAATTTGGCCAACCGGAAATCAATCTTGGTGTGTTGCCGGGCATGGGTGGCACTCAACGCCTGACTCGCGCCGTCGGTAAGGCCAAGGCCATGGAAATGTGCCTGAGCGGGCGTTTGATTGATGCGGTGGAGGCTGAGCGTTGCGGCATCGTTGCGCGGATTGTGCCGAGTGATGAGTTGTTGGATGAAGCGCTGAAGGTTGCTGCGCTGATTGCCAGCAAGTCGTTGCCGATTGCGATGATGGTCAAGGAAAGTGTGAACCGTGCCTTTGAAGTGAACCTGACTGAGGGCGTGCGTTTTGAGCGTCGGGTGTTCCATGCGGCGTTTGCCACGCAGGATCAGAAGGAGGGGATGGCGGCGTTTATTGCCAAGCGTGAGGCTGAGTTTAAAGGCAAGTAACGCGTCCAGAGCGAAAAGCCCCTCACCCTAACCCTCTCCCGGAGGGAGAGGGGACTGATCGGGGGATGCTTTAGATGTACGCCGACCTGAAAGAGCATTAGTAAATCCATAATCGACTCAATCTTTCACGTCGATGCATAACGCCAGACACCTCGGTCGGCTCCCTCTCCCGGAGGGCGAGGGGGCTGATTGGGGGATGTTTTAGATGTACGCCGACCTGAAAGAGCTTTACTGAATCCATAATCGACTTAGTTTTATCCAGTCCATAATCGACTCAATCTTTCAGGTCGATGTATAACGCCAGACACCTCGGTCGGCTCCCTCTCCCGGAGGGCGAGGAGGCTGTTTGCGGGATGTTTTAGATGTACGCCGTCCTGAAAGAGCTTTACTGAATCCATAATCGACTTGGTTTTATCCAGTCCATAATCGACTCAATCTTTCACGTCGATGCATCACGCCAGACACCTCGGTCGGCTCCCTCTCCCTCCGGGAGAGGGCTGGGGTGAGGGAAAAGGGGCCACCACAATCACAGCTGATAGTTCTTCAGTTCGCGCGCAATCACCATCCGCTGAATCTCGCTCGACCCTTCATAGATCTGGGTAATCCGCGCATCGCGGTAGTACTTCTCGACCGGATAATCCTCCAGATACCCATACCCGCCATGAATCTGAATCGCCGAAGAACAGACCTTCTCGGCCATTTCCGACGCAAACAGCTTGGCCTGCGAAGCCTCTGACAAGCACGGTTTACCCGCCGTGCGCAGTCGCGCCGCATGCAGGATCATCAAGCGTGCGGCGTTGATTTGCATGTGCATGTCAGCCAGCAGGTTGGCGATGCTCTGGTGCTCATTGATCGGTTTGCCGAACTGGATACGCTCGCGCGAATACACCAGCGCCGCTTCAAATGCCGCACGGGCGATGCCCAGTGCTTGCGCGGCAATACCGATGCGCCCGCCTTCAAGGTTGGACAGGGCGATCGCCAGACCTTTGCCACGCTCACCAAGCAGATTGGCCTCGGCAATGCTGCAGTTGTTCAGCGTCACCGCGCAGGTATCAGAGGCGCGGATGCCCATCTTGTGCTCGGTGCGATCAACGATAAAACCCGGGGTATCGGTCGGCACCAGAAACGCCGAAATACCTTTCTTGCCCAGGTCCGGATCCGTCACCGCAAACACGATCGCCAGTTTCGCCCGTTTGCCGTTGCTGACAAATTGCTTGGCGCCATTGATCACCCACTGGCCGTCACGCAGTTCGGCACGGGTGCGCAGGTTGTGCGCTTCGGAACCGGCCTGCGGTTCGGTCAGGCAGAAGCAGCCGATGGTTTGACCACTGGCCAGATCCGCCAGCCAGGTCTGTTTCTGTGCTTCGCTGCCGTAATTGAGCACCGGGCCGCAACCCACCGAGTTGTGGATGCTCATGAAGGCGCCGGTCGCGCCGTCACCGGCGGAAATCTCTTCCACGGCCAAGGCGTAGGCAACGTAATCGACGTAAGTGCCGCCCCATTCCTCGGGGACCACCATGCCGAGCAAACCGAGTTCACCCATCTTCGCGACAAGGGCATCGTCAATCCAGCCAGCCTTTTCCCACGCCTGCGCATGGGGTGCGATTTCGCCACGGGCAAAGTCCCGGGCCATGTCGCGGATCATCACTTGTTCTTCAGTCAGTTCGAGATCGTGCATGGCTCAGCTCCCGCTCTCAGCAAACCCGTGGAAGAAACTCGCGACATGCTTTGCGTCCAGCGCTGCGAGGGTCGGCGGGTTCCAGCGCGGTGTCTTGTCTTTATCGATCAGCAAGGCGCGCACGCCTTCGATCAGGTCGCCGCGCTCGAACCACTGACGATCCAGATGCAGTTCCAGCGCGAAGCAGTGCTCCAGGCTCAGATGACGACCACGACGAAGCATCTCCAGCGTCACCGCCATGGCCAGCGGCGAGCGGGTTTCCAGCAGATCAGCCGTGGTGGTCGCCCATTCGTGGCTGTCGGCGACGGTCACCGCGCGCAGTTGCTCGACCATGCTCGGCACATCCGGCAAGGCGAAGAAATGATCAATGGCCGGGCGCAAGGCCTCGAGCGGAGCATCAGGCAGGGTTTGCACGGCGTGTTTGGCCAGCAGGTTTTGCAGGGCTTTCAGCGGCGTGTCCTGCCATTCCATCGCGTCGAGTTTTTCGTCGAGCAGGGCCAGTTTGCTGCTGTCCAGATACCAGTCGGCCAGCCCGCAATACAGCGCATCGGCGGCACGGATCTGCACGCCGCTGACCCCCAGATAAATCCCCAGCTCACCGGGAATGCGCGGCAGGAAATAACTGCCACCGACATCCGGGAAATAACCGATGGCCACTTCCGGCATCGCCAGTCGGCTCTTCTCGGTGACCACGCGCAGATCGGCGCCTTGCACCAGACCCATGCCGCCGCCGAGGACGAATCCGTCCATCAGCGCCAATACAGGTTTGCGGTAGTGATGAATCGTCAGGTCGAGGGCGTATTCCTCGACGAAGAAATCTTCGTGCAGCGTGTCGCCGCTTTTGAAACTGTCGTACAGCGAACGAATGTCGCCACCGGCGCAGAAGGCTTTTTCACCGGCTCCGCGCAGAACCACGGCTTGAACATTGGCGTCAGTTGCCCAGGCATCGAGTTGCTGTTGCAGCAAGCGCACCATGTCGAGGGTGATGGCATTGAGACCGGCGGGGCGGTTGAGGGTCAGGTGACCGATGTGGTTGCGAACGTCGGCCAGCACTTCGTTCTGCGTGGCATCCATGGACGGTGTCCGCTGGGATGAAGCCTGAGCTGTCATCAGTAACTCCCTGCTTTTATTGTCTTTATTTGAAAAACTCGCGCGCGAGCGTTACCGGATCGTAACAGTGCAAATTTGCCCTGTACAACCGGGATATGTGCAGGCGCTGTCTGCGTTTTTACCTTAGACGATATGCACAGGATTACTTGGAAAAAACCTCACCGATACTGCGGCGTCTGGCGTGCATTTCACTGGCATGGATCAACCGCTCGAGATCCTCGGGCGTCACATCAATGAACGCCTCCATGTCCGCCAGCGCCAGTTTCAGGTCTTCGGCGGTGATCGCCTGACTGTCGACGGGTGCAACGACCGGCGCCGGTTCTGCCGGGCGTTTCGGGTAACGGATGCGCGTCAGGTTGTTGTAGGCCAAGGCACTGAGCAGCATGCACGCCGCGCCGAGCATCACCGGTTCCATGGCCTTCCAGTCCATGGCGATGGTCGCCGGATCGGCTAATACGAGCGTCAATGCCAACGCCCCGGCTGGCGGATGCAGGCAACGCAACCAGCACATCAGAATCAGCGCCATGCCCGCCGCCAGACAGGCGCTGCCGAGCGTGCGCCCGAGCACATGGGCCACCAGCAACGCGACGACGCCGGCACACAAATACCCCCCCAGAATCGACCATGGCTGGGCGAGGGCACCGGACGACACGGCGAACAGCAACACCGCCGACGCACCCAGCGGGCCGATCAGGTGATAGGCGACGTCATGACCGAACACCTGCGCGCACAACCACACGCTGAACAACGTGCCCAGCGCCATGCCGATAGCGGCGCGGCTCCATTCGGTCGGGCGGGTATTGATGGCGGCGGGCAACCAGCGAGCGAGCATGTGAATCCGATCCTTGCAGCAAATTCAAGACAAAAAAAAGGACTTGTCCGGCATATCCGGAAAGCCCTCGAAGTGTTCCAACATTGGGGGAGGAACGCGCACAGTGTGCCGGGCAAACTCGATGCTGACAAATTCATATTAATGCAGAGTTAGTGCATTAATTTTGAACTGAAGCGACTCGACGGCCACTGACGAAACACAAATAGCCGCCCACAGCGGCCAGAGCGCTCAAGGCATAGAACATGCTCGGCGCCGGCGTGTGCATCAGTAGAAACCCGCACATCACCGGACTCGCCGCACCGCCCAGGGCCGCCAGGTTCTGCGCGCCGTAATAGCTGCCACGCAGTTCTTCAGGCGCGAGGGTGTCGACAAACAGAAAGTCGGCGGGGTAAATGATCATCTCGCCCAAGGTGAAGATGAACATCGCCACGCACCAGCCGATCAGGCTGTCGGCCAGACTGAAGCCGATCAGGCCGATGATGAACAACGCGGTGCCGCCAGCAATCCAGTGGCGCAGGTGTTCGCGCCTGAGCAAACGGCCGATCTGGTACTGCAACAGAATCACCGTGATTGCATTGCAGGCGAGCAGGGCGGCCATGGTGTCCAGCGTCTGTTGCTGGGTGTGGGTGACCAGCAGGTATTGCGACAGGTACAGGGTGAAACGTCCGTGCACCAGCGTGCTGAGCAGGCAACCGAAGGTAAACAGGATCATCGTGCGGTCGTTTTTCAGGATGATCAGGGTTTTCAGAAAGCTTTGTGGCTGAGCGACCGCTGCGACCGGATTCACTTCGCGCCCGGCACCAAGCAGCAGAAAGAGGCTGCCGATGGCAATCGCGCCCGCGACGATAAACGGCGCTGACGGCTGAACCCCGGCGATCACCACACCGATCATCGGGCCAACGGCGTAACCGATGTTGGTCAGCGTGTAGTTCAGGGAAAACGCCTTGACCCGTTGGCCCACCGGCAGGTTTTCACTGAGGATGGCTTTGGAGCAGATCAGGAACAGCGCCGACGCGGTTTCGCTGATGATCAGCACCAGCGTGACCAGATACAGATTCTGCGCGAAGGTCAGCAGAATCAGGCCGATGCCGCTGGAGAGCATGGTCAGGATCAGCAACCGGCGCTTGTCGAGCCGATCGATGATGTAACCGCCGTACAGCGACAGCAACGTGGCGCTGAATACCGCGATGCCCAACAGCAGACCGACGTCTTGCGGGTTGAGGCCGAGCTTGTTGCTGAGGAACAGCGTCAACAGCGGGCTGATCAGCGCGCGGCTGATAACGACGGTCAGCGAGCTGATCATCAACCGGCGGATGAGGCGCGAGTAGGTGGCCACGAAGGGTCAATGTCCTTATTTGAAAATGCCTGGCGGGCGTGCGTTATCCTCCCTGCGCATGCAGCACGGGTCAAGCGATCACACCCACAACCCATGTGGGAGCGAGCTTGCTCGCGAAAGCGCAGTGTCAGTCAACATTGATGTATCTGACACAACGCATTCGCGAGCAGGCTCGCTCCCACAGGGGATTTTCATTGCTTTCAACTCAGGAGCAGGCGCATGGCACAACGGCGGTCAGCAGGAAAGCCGTGGGCGATTTCGGCTTGCAGTGCTTCGCGCAGATGCTGATCGACTTCTGAAGGAGTCAGCTCGATAAACCCCATGCGCTGATAGAACGGCGCATTCCACGGCAGGTCGCGAAACGTGGTCAGTGTCACGGCGTTCAAGTGCCGCTGTCGCGCGTGTTCAATCGCCGCCGAAACCAACTGTCGACCGATGCCTTGCCCCTGAAAGGCTTGACTGACGGACAGCTCTTCAATGTGCAAGTGCCGGTCGATTTCGACTGCGCGCAGAAAACCCGCCAGTTCGGTAGTTTCGGCGACCCACACATGCGCCTCCTCGATAGCCCGCAAATGTTGCGCAACCTCCGCCACTTCGGCATCCGCCAGCCAGGCCAATTGCGGGTCCAGACGAAACAACGCGGCAGCCGATCGCTCGACAGCGGGCAGGGCTGTGGCATCGCGTGCGTGGGCCTGACGTATGCAGATCATCCCGTTCTCTCAGTAAAAATCTGTACACAGGCTGCGTTTTCTATCGGCTGATTTCAAGCCACGTCAGATTCATGTGGCCACTGTTGTAGCGGGATCGGCAATCTACGCGATTCGCCACGGCCCATCGGAAAGTACTGGAAGCCATTGCGCGCCAGACGCTCGGCGTCGTACAGATTGCGGCCGTCGAAGATCACCGGGCTGTTGAGGCGTTGTTTGATCAGGTCGAAATCCGGCGCCTTGAACTGCTGCCACTCGGTGCAGATGATCAACGCATCAGCGCCGGGCAAGACCGATTCCGGCGTGCCCATCAGCATCAGTTTCGATTCGTCCGGGTAGAGGTTCTGGGTTTCCTGCATGGCTTCCGGATCGAAGGCGCGCACGCTGGCGCCGGCGGCCCACAACTCTTCCAGCAACACGCGGCTCGGCGCATCGCGCATGTCGTCGGTGTTGGGTTTGAACGCCAGGCCCCACAGGGCGAAGGTCTTGCCACGCAGATCACCGCGGTAGAACGCGTTGATACGCTCGAACAGTTTGTGTTTCTGCCGCTGGTTGATCGCCTCGACCGCTTGCAGCAAATCGCTGGAGCAATGCGCCTCTTCGGCACTGTGGATCAACGCGCGCATGTCTTTGGGGAAACACGAACCGCCATAACCGCAGCCTGGATAGATGAAGTGGTAACCGATGCGCGTGTCGGCACCGATGCCCTGGCGCACCGATTCGATATCGGCGCCGAGGTGTTCAGCGAGTTCGGCGATCTGGTTGATGAAGCTGATCTTGGTCGCCAGCATGCAGTTGGCGGCGTACTTGGTAAGTTCGGCACTGCGCAGGTCCATGAACATGATGCGGTCATGGTTGCGGTTGAACGGCGAGTACAGATCGCGCATCACGTCGCGCACCTCATCGCCTTCGCAGCCGATGACGATACGGTCTGGACGACGGCAGTCGGCAACCGCCGAGCCTTCCTTGAGAAATTCCGGGTTGGAGACGATATCGAACTGCAGCAGGCGGCCGACCTTGATCAGCGCTTTTTCAATGTGCGTGCGCAGGGTATCGCCCGTGCCCACCGGCACCGTGGATTTCTCGACGATGATCAACGGCTGCTCACGATGCCGGGCAATCGCGTCGCCGACCGAAAGCACGTAACGCAGATCGGCCGAGCCGTCCTCACGCGACGGCGTACCCACCGCGATAAACGCCACCCGAGCGTGCCGCACCGCGAGTTGCTCATCGGTGGTGAATTGCAGGCGTTTCGAGTCCAGCCCTTCGCGCACCAGACTGGCCAGCCCCGGTTCGAAAATACTGACGTGGCCCTGACGCAACAGCTCGACCTTCTTCTGGTCGACGTCCATGCACACGACATCATGGCCGACCTCGGCCAATACCGCCGCTTGCACCAGACCGACGTAACCGCTGCCAAACACTGTGATTTTCATGGAGCACTCCTGAATGCGGGCGCACGAGCCGGACGCGTGTTGATGGTGATGACCCCGAGCATGACCAGCGCCACGCCCAGCGATTTGGTGAAACTGAAGGATTCGTTGAACAGCGGCAGACTGGCCGCCAACAGGTACACCAGCGCGTAGCTGATGCTCAGCAGCGAGTAAGCGCGGCCCAGCGGCACATCGCGCAGGGCGGCGAGCCAGCAGAGCATGGACAGGGCGTAGGCGAAGATCGCCGTAACGACCACGGCCAATGCGCGCAGGTCGAGGCTGTCCAGCGTCAGCCATTGTTCCGGCACGGGCAGACGGGTCATGCTCCAGCGCATGCCCAGTTGCGCCGCGCTGGCCAACAACACGCTGCCCAGTGCGAAGGTCATTCCACGGCGCCGGTTCATGACTGCTGCCCCAGCAAAACCACGCCAGCGATCACCAACGCCACACCGAGCCAATGCTGGCGGTCGATGGGTTCACGGAAGACGAAGCGCGCGATCAGCGTGATCAGGACAAAGTTGAGGCTGAGCATCGGATACGCGATGCCGACTTCCAGACGTTGCAGCACCAGCAACCAGACCAACAGACCGGAACCGAGGGCGAACAGGGCCAGCCACAACCACGGCGAACGCAGTTTGGCGGTCAGCGAAGAGTCGACCCCGCGCCAGCTCTCCACGGCGTACTTCTGTGCGATCTGGCCCAGACAGGTCAGCAGGCACGCGGCCAACAGCAGCACCAGGCTCATGACGCCTCCTTGGGCAGGATCATGATCACCAGGTTGCCCTGCTCATAACGGACGCCGTCCTTTGGCAACTTGTCGATTTCGTCCAGTTCGTCCTGCCCCTTGACGCGCATCACCACGCCGACCGCACCGCTGCGGCGTGCCTCGCGCATCCACTGTTGCACGTGATCGGGATCGACCCGCTGTTGAATGCCGTCAGGATAGGCAAGGCCATATTTCAATTCGCCTATCGTGTTGTACAACGCGACTTGCGGGGTTTTCAGGCGCCAGGCCAGCGCTGAAGCAGCGCCGAGGTCGTTGCTCAGCAGATGGCTGGTCTGCGCCAGTTCGGTGACGTGATGCCGGATGAATTGGTCGGGCATCTTGTTGGCGACCACCGATTTGGGCAGTGCCGCCGGGAGCACCGCGATCAGCAACAGGCTGCCGAACGCCGGCGCCGCCCAGCATTGCAGCGGCAGCATGGTTTGCAGCAGGTTGGCGATGATCCAGCCGATCAAACCGATAAATACCAACACCAGACTGTGCAGTTCGTGGTCGTACAGCGGCCGGTTCAATTGCAGGTAAACCACGACGAACAGGGCGACGGCGCCGAGGAGCAGATTGAGCATGCCGTTGAGGGCCAGTGCCCGGCCTTGTTCCAGCCGCAAGCGATCGGCCAGCGCGTTGCCGAGTAGTAACGCCAGTGGCAGCAGACACGGCAGGATGTAGGTCGGCAACTTGCCGTTGCTCAGGCTGAAGAACAGCAACGGCAGCAGCAGCCACAGCAGCAGATAAATCACTTTCGGCTGCGCGCGGGTCTGCCACGCCTGTTTGAATGCGGCGGGCAACAATCCGGCCCACGGCAGGCTGAATGCGATCAGCAGCGGCAGGTAGAACCACCACGGCGCATCATGCTGGGCGTCGTCACCGGCAAAACGGCGGATGTGTTCGTGCCAGAAGAAGAATCGCCAGTAGTCGGGTTCCTGTGCATGCACCGAGAGCACCCACGGCAAACTGATGATGATCGCGATGGCAATCGCCACCGGGCCGAACATCAGCAGCTCACGCCAGCGCTTTTGCCAGAGCATCCACGGCACCGCGATCAACACTGGCAGCAGCCAGGCAAGAAACCCCTTGGTCATGAAACCCATGCCGCAAGCCAGTCCCAACACGGCCCACGCGGCCATGCGGTTACCCGTGGTCTGGGTGTCGACCGCAAACCACAGCGCCACCAGGCTCAGGTTGACCCAGAAAGTGAACTGCGGATCGAGGTTGGCGTACCCGGCCTGACCGGCAACAATCGTGAAACTCATGTAGAGCAGGGCGCAGGCAAAGCTTTTGCGCGGCTCGTTCCACAAACGCCGGGCGATCAAGTAGCAGAGCACCACGCTTAACCCGGTGCTCAGCGCCGAGGCAAAACGCACGCCGAACAGATTCTGCCCAAACAGTTCCTGACCCAACGCGATCATCCAATAGCCAGCAATCGGTTTCTCGAAATAGCGCAGGCTCATGAAGTGCGGCGACACCCAGTTGCCACTGAGCAGCATGTCCTGGCTGATCTGCGCGTAACGGGTTTCATCGGGAATCCACAAGCCGTGCGTGCCCAGCGGCAGCAGATAGGCCAGCAGACAAATGCCCAGCAACAGCAGCGGCAGCGTCCAGCGTTTAGTCATGCGCCTTGCACTCCCAGCCAGCCTTCACGGCCGTCGAGGGCGCCGCGTTGCACGCGACCCACGGGCAAGGTGTTGAAGAACTCGGGTAGCAAATCGCCCAGCGGTGTGAAGTCGATGTTGCGCTTTCGCGCGTCGGCGAGCAGTTGGCGAAAGTCCTCGGCCATGAGAATCCCTTCCACTTCGGCATGAATGGTGTAGACGTTGAGCTGCTGCGGGCGAAAGTGATCGAGGAGGAACGCGTTGTAGTCCCGCGCCGCGACGATGGGGCCGACGACTTCGTCGAAAGTCGGCAGGTCCACCGGAATCTGCGGGGTGCCCGGCGTACCGTCAGCCAGCAGTGGACGAAACAGCCGCGTACCTCGGCAATCGCTGTTGTAGCGGAAACCGAAGGCTTGCTTGGCCTCGATCACCCGTTCATCGGCACGCCAACCGGCGGCGGCCGAGCAGTCGACTTTTTCGCCGAGTATGTCGCTCAAGGTGTCGACGCCCTGACGGATCTGCTCGATCAATTGCGCGTTGCTCCAGCGCCCGGCATTGGCTTGCCAGCCGTGGTGATCCCACGCATGCAAACCCACTTCATGACCGGCATCACGGGCCTGACGCATCAGGTGCCCAAGATCACGCCCAATCGGTTTGCCCGGCCACGCGGTGCCGGCCAGCAGAATGTCCCAGCCATACAGGCCGGCAGCGTTGGAACGGAGCATTTTCCAGAGGAACTGGGGGCGGATCAGGCGCCACAAATGCCGGCCCATGTTGTCGGGGCCGACACTGAAGAAAAACGTTGCCTTGATCTGCGCCTCGTCGAGCATTTCCAGCAAGCGCGGCACACCTTCACGGGTGCCGCGAAAGGTGTCGACGTCGATGCGTAGACCGGCCTGCATTACTTCTTGTCCGCGATTTCGAGCATCGCTTCGCGCAGGAAGAAATCCAGCGTATTGCCGATGGTCTCGCGCATTTCCACGGTTGGCGTCCAGTCGAGCAGCCGTTTGGCGTTGGCGATGCTTGGCTTGCGGTGTTCGACGTCCTGGTAACCGGCGCCGTAGAACGCCTTGCTCTCGACATCGCGGAAACCGGCGAACGGCGGGAAGTTGTCACGCAGCGGATGCGCTTCGAACTGACGCAGCAACTCTTCGCCCAATTGACGGATGCTGGCTTCGTTGTCCGGGTTGCCGATGTTGATGATCTGGCCGTTGCAGACGTCGTTATCGTTATCGATGATCCGCGCCAGTGCTTCGACGCCGTCAGCGATGTCGGTGAAGCAGCGTTTCTGCTCACCGCCGTCGAACAGGCGAATCGGCGTGCCTTCGACGAGGTTGAGGATCAATTGAGTGATGGCGCGGGAGCTGCCGATGCGGGCAGAGTCCAAACGATCAAGGCGCGGGCCCATCCAGTTGAACGGGCGGAACAGGGTGAAATTCAAGCCCTTGGCGCCGTAGGCCCAGATCACCCGGTCGAGCAGTTGCTTGGAGACGGAGTAGATCCAGCGCTGCTTGTTGATTGGACCGACCACCAGATTGGAGGTGTCTTCGTCGAAATGCTTGTCCTGGCACATGCCATAGACTTCCGAGGTCGACGGGAAGATCACGCGCTTGTTGTACTTGACGCAGTAGCGCACCAGTTTCAGGTTTTCTTCGAAGTCGAGTTCGAATACTCGCAGCGGGTTGCGGGTGTATTCGATCGGCGTGGCGATGGCCACCAGCGGCAGCACCACGTCGCACTTCTTGATGTGGTACTCAATCCACTCGGAGTGAATGCTGATATCACCTTCCACGTAATGGAAATGCGGGTGGCTGCGCAGACGCTCGATGGCGTCGGAACCGATGTCCAGACCATAGACTTCGTAGCGATCATCACGCAGCAGACGCTCGGACAAGTGATTGCCGATAAAGCCGTTGACGCCAAGGATCAGCACGCGGGTGCGACGCGGCGCACGGCCGGATTCGGCACCGCGCAGCAGCGAGCCGTCGACCAGACCGAGTTCGTTGGCCAGTTGCGGGCCGCTGAGGAACAGGCCGTTGTCGTTGCGCTGACCGGAGAGGATCACCAGCGAATCTTCACCGCAGGCGATGCGCAGCGGATCGACGC
The DNA here is from genome assembly GCF_979258515.1 of Pseudomonas sp. AC169. Lineage (NCBI taxonomy): Bacteria > Pseudomonadati > Pseudomonadota > Gammaproteobacteria > Pseudomonadales > Pseudomonadaceae > Pseudomonas > Pseudomonas sp. AC169. The sequence goes on from NZ_OZ409866.1 coordinate 5,988,019, forward strand.
TGATCACCCGGCCCGGCGCCTGACCGTCGTTGCCCTTGGCAACTTCAGCGCTCCAGACGATGAGTTTGTGCTCACCGACCGCGCAAAACGCGCCCGGGTAAGGTTGGGTTACGGCACGCACGAGATTGAACAGTTGCTCGGCCGGTTGCGCCCAGACCAGTTTGCCGTCGACGGCAGTGCGACGACCAAATACCGTGGCTTTCGATTCGTCTTGCGGGGTTTCGCTGATCTTGCCTTGCAGCATTGCTGGCAGCGTGTCGCGCAGCAGATCGCTGGCTGCCGTGCGCAACTTGCCATGCAGGCTGAGCGCAGTGTCGCTGCGTTCAATGGCAACACGTTGCTGGGCGACGATGGCACCGGCATCGGCACGTTTGACCATGCGATGCAAAGTGACGCCGGTTTCGGTTTCGCCGTTGACCAGTACCCAGTTGGCCGGAGCGCGGCCCCGATAGCTCGGTAGCAACGAGCCGTGCAGGTTAAACGCGCCTTTCTTGGCCACGGCCAGCAACGATTCGCTCAGCAAGTGGCGGTAGTAGAAGGAGAACACGTAGTCCGGATTCAGTTTGGCAATCCGCTCGATCCACAGTGGGTGGTTAACGTCTTCGGGTGCATGTACGGGTATGCCTTTGCGTGCGCACAGTTGCGCGACCGAGGCGTAGAAAGCGTTTTCCTTCGGGTCATCGGCGTGGGTGAACACCGCCGCGATGTCATAGCCGCTGTCGAGCAGGGCCTGAATGCCGGCGCAGCCGATATCGTGATAAGCGAAGACAACCGTTTTTGCGCTCATGAGAGAACCTGATCATTGGAGGAGGAGAGACCGTCGACGGTGATGGCGCGCGGCGGCATGGCGGGTTGGCCGCGCAAGACTTTTTCAACGAAGAAACGCGGGCGGGCGCGCACGTCGCTGTACATGCGTCCCAGGTATTCGCCGAGCAGGCCCATGCCGATGAACTGGCCACCGGTGAATACGAACAACACCGCGAACAGCACGAACATGCCGTCACCGGCCCAACCTGCACCGAACACCAGACGCAACACGATCAGCGCAGCGGCGAACAACACGCCAAGCCCGGCCATGGCGAAACCGACAATGCTCAAAAGGCGCAACGGCGTGGTGGTCATGCAGGTGATCAAGTCGAACATCAGGTTGATCAAACGCATCGGGCTGTACTTCGAATCACCGTGTTCACGCTCGGCGTGGGCGACGACGATTTCGGTGGTGTGGCGGGCGAAGCTGTTGGCCAGAATCGGGATGAACGTGCTGCGCTCACGGCAGGCAAGCATGGCGTCGATGATCGTCCGACGGTACGCGCGGAGCATGCAGCCGTAGTCGCTCATGGCGACGCCGGTGGAGCGCTGTACGGCGAGATTGATCAGTTTCGATGGATAGCGGCGCAGGGCCGAGTCCTGACGATTGCCGCGCACCGTGCCGACGACGTCGTAACCCTTTTCAGCTTCGGCGACCAGACGCGGGATTTCTTCCGGCGGGTTCTGCAGGTCGGCGTCGAGGGTGATGACCACATCGCCTTTGCACTGCTCGAAACCGGCCATGATTGCCGCGTGCTGGCCGTAGTTGCGGTTGAGGATGACTGCTACGAACGGACTGTCTTCGCAGATTGCGGCTTCCTCAAGAATGTTCGCGGATTCGTCCCGGCTACCATCGTCAACGAGGACAATTTCATAATCGTGGCGCAGCATCCGGCAGGCCGCTTCGGTGCGGCGCAGCAGTTCCGGGAGGCTGTCCTGTTCGTTGTAGACCGGGATAACGATCGACACACAGCGGATCGGATAGGGTTTCACAGGCGTTTATCCATGAGGGTGGCGATGGCCCCGACCACGCGATCAAGGTCCTGATCACTCATGTCGGGGAACAACGGAATCGAGCACAGCCGCGCCGAGTTCCATTCGGTGTTGGGCAGGTACAAATCGGGATCACGCTGGCGATACCAGGTGTGCAGGTGGGTGGCGATGAAATGGATGCCGGTGCCGATGCCCTGGTCCTGCAAGCCCTTCATAAAGGCTTCGCGGTCCATGCCGCAGCGCTCGCTGTCGATGCGCAGGATGAACAGGTGCCAGGCGTGGGTTTGTGCGTAGGCGGGCAGGGCCAGCGGTTGCACCGGCAGGCCTTCGAGTTTTTGCCGGTAAGCGGCGGCCAATTCACTGCGGCGGGCGTTGATCGCGTCCAGACGCTCAAGCTGTACCAGCGCAATCGCCGCGTTGATGTCGGCGAGGTTGTATTTGAAACCCGGCTCCATCACTTGCGCCTGCGGCTTGCGGCCACCGGTCAGGCGGTCGTAGGCGTCAACGCCCAGACCGTGAAACTTGAGCATGCGCACGCGGTTGGCCAAGGCTTCGTCGTCAGAGACGAACATCGCGCCTTCGGCACAGGTCATGTTCTTGATCGCATGGAAGGAGAAAATCGCCGTGCCCTGCGCGCCGACGTGGCGGCCCTTGTAACGGGTACCAGCGGCGTGGGCGGCGTCTTCGATAACAGCGATGCCGTGCTTGTCGGCCAGCGCATACAGCGGATCGAGATCGAATGCAGCGCCGGCGTAATGCACCGGGATGATCGCTTTGGTGCGTGGGGTGATCGCGGCTTCGATGCGCGCGGCGTCGGTCATCAAGGTGTCGCGGTCAACGTCGACGAACACCGGTTTGGCACCGAGCAGCGAGATCATGTTGGCGGTCGAGACCCAAGTCTGCGAGGGCGTGATCACTTCATCGCCGGGGCCGATGCCCAAGGCCAGTAAAGCGATGTGCATGCCACCGGTGGCCGAGGAAAGCGCCACTGCATGTTTGCAGCCGACATAGTTGGCGAACTGTTCTTCCAGTGCCTGGCTTTTAGCGCCGGTAGTGATCCAGCCCGAACGCAATACTTGTTCAACGGCGGCTATTTCTTCCTCGCCGATACTCGGCCGGGAGAACGGCAGAAACGCTTGACTCATAAGAACCTCGGGGCGATAGCCGTCCTTCAGCCGATTGTCTAAAAAACGCGGAGTTTCAATGGGTTGAGATACCGACCGGGGAATACCTGATTGACTTTCAAGTCCGCGGCCGGCAGGGTTGCAGGCCTTTCGGGGCAACCTGTTGTAACTAAGGTTATGCGCGTTTTTGTCAAAGGAACATGAAAAAACGGTCGGCGATTCGTCTATCTGTCAGCCATACAGCCACCGTTCAGACTTCTTCCGTTCATCGGCTGTTTTAGTCGAAAAGTCCTACGCAAGAGTCGCTCTCTATATAAGTTTCTTTGCACTTTTAAGTTGTTTTGTTGAACTGTTTTCCATTCAAGGCCGTTTCGTTTGATTGACTTGTCGAGTACTGAATCCATCCCGTCGAACACTAATCCGCTGACGCTTTATCTGGCGCGACTGGCGCCTTCCAGCCAACTGACCATGCGCTATGTCTTGCAGGATGCGGCGGACCGCCTCGGTTTCGAAGACGTGGATATCGAAGAAATCCCCTGGCACGGGTTGCAACCCGAAGACGTCGTGGCACTGGTCGCCACGTTGCGCGCCGACGGTTATGCGCCGAATACCTCATCGCTGTATGTGAATGCCGTGCGCGGGGTGATGAATGAAGCGTGGCGCATGAGCCTGATCAGTCAGGATCATCTGCTGAAGATGCGTTCGGTAAAGGGCATCGCCGGCACGCGGTTGGCGCAGGGGCGCAACTTGAAACGCAGCCTGATCCACGAATTGATGGAAGTGTGCGCCGCCGATCCACGCCCTCAAGGGCTGCGCGACGCGGCAGTCATTGCGCTGTTGTACGGCACCGGCATGCGTAAATCGGAGTCGGTGGATCTGGACTTGAATCAGGTCGACTTCACCGAGCGCAGCCTGACCGTCACCGGCAAGGGCAACAAGCAACTGATCAAGTACGCGCCAGCCTGGGCGTTCGCCAAACTCGATGCGTGGCTGGAACTGCGCCGTTCGCAGCTCAAGGACGGCGAGAGTGACGATGCCTTTCTGTTCAATCGCATCCGCCGTGGCAGCCACATCACCCGCGAGCGCATCACCAAGCACGCGATCTATTACATCGCCCGCCAGCGTGGCACCCAGGTGGGGGTGAAGATCATGCCGCACGATTTTCGGCGCTCGTTCATCACGCGGGTGATCGAGGAGCATGATTTGTCGATTGCGCAGAAGCTCGCGCACCACAGCAACATCCAGACCACCGCCAACTACGATGTGCGTGATGACAACGAGCGGCGGCGCGCGGTGGATCGCTTCGATCTGTGATCAGGCGGCGGCGAAGACGTGGGCCGCACCGAGCACCGATAACTGCACGTCGCTGCCGGCAGGCGGCGCGTGCATGCCGGAGCTGCGGACCAACCACGAGCGTCCGGGTTGCTGATTGACGGGCGAGCGCAGTTCGACGGTGAGGGTGCAGGTGTTGCCGGCAAAGTCGCGTTCGGTCACCACGGCGGGACAGCCTTGGGTGCCGAGCACGGCGCCCGATACCTGCAACTGTTCGGGCCTGAGCATGATCTGCGCATCGCCAATGAAACCGTTGCTGTTGACCGGCACCTGACCCAGTTCGCAGTGGGCCAGACCGGAGTCGATCCGCGCCGGCATTACCACGGCTTCGCCGAGAAAGTGTGCGGTCTGCTCGTCGTGTGGGTATCGGTAAAGATCCATCGGATGCCCGGACTGCACCAGACGCCCGCCACGCATCACCGCCAATTGATCGGCAAATGACAGCGCTTCGCCCTGATCGTGGGTAACCAGGATCGTGGTGACGCCGGCGTCCGCCAGCAAGCGCGCGACCATTTTGCGCATGGCGCTGCGCAGGCCGGTGTCGAGGGCGGAAAACGGCTCATCGAGCAACATCAGTCGCGGCTGCTGCGCCAGGGCCCGGGCGAGGGATACCCGCTGTTGCTGGCCGCCGGACAGTTCATGGGGCCAACGCTCGGCCATATTGGCGTCCAGCGCGACGCTGTCCATCAATGCCCTGATTCGCTCATGTCTGGCAGTGCCTGTCAGCGTCAGGCCAAAACCGATATTGGCGGCCACCGTCATGTGCGGAAACAGCGCGCCGTCCTGCGGTACATAGCCAATCTGGCGTTGATAAGCCGGCACCGCATGGGTGCTGTCGACCAGCACCTGACCGTTGAGGGTCAGGCTGCCGGCGTCGGGGAACTCAAAACCGGCAATCATCCGCAACAGCGTGGTTTTGCCGGAGCCGGACGGGCCGACAATCACCGTGCGGCTGCCGGTCGGCACCGACAGGCAGATGTCATCCAGCGCTTTCTGCGCGCCAAAAGACTTGTTCAGGGAGATCAGTTCGAGTGCGTTCATCGGCCAGCGGTGCGCCTGGATTGGTGATAGAGGAGGGCCGTCAGCGGCAGCGATAACAGCACCATCAACAGTGCGTAGGGCGCGGCAGCGGCGTAATCGATTTCGCTGGTCATGGCCCAGAAACCGGTGGCCAGGGTGCGGGTGCCGTTGGGCGCGAGCAGCAGGGTCGCGGTCAGTTCATTGGTGATCGCCAGAAACACCAGCGCGGCACCGGCAGCAGCGCTCGGGGCGGCGAGGCGCAAGGTGATCAGCCACAACGCACGCAACGGCGACCGGCCAAGGCTTTGCGCAATGTTTTCCAGCTCGACCGGTGCCTGAGCGAAACCGGCTCGCAGGCTGACCAGCGCACGCGGCAGGAACATCAGCAGATAGGCGAGCAGCACGGTAATGGTGGTCTGGTAGATCGGCCGGGCGAAATGGATGGTCACGGTGACCAGTGCCAGCGCCACGACAATCCCCGGCAGCGAACTGGTGATGTAGTTGCAGCCTTCGAGCAGACGCTGCAATTTGCCCGGCGCACGGATCGACAGCCAGGCAATCGGAATCGCCGCCAGACTGGTCAATAGCGCGCCGGCCACACCGAACGACAGGGTTTGCAGCAGCGCCGGCAGCAGTTCGCCACCGCCCCAGACCTCAACGCCACCGGCAATCAACCAGCGACCCAAGGTCAGTAACGGCACGCCGAGCGCGAGCAGACAGGTCAACGCCTGCAGAGCCAGCCCGAGGACGATGCTGCTGCGACCAAGTCGCACCGTGCGTTGTTCGCGCGCACTGCCGGACCCCACGCGGGCATAGCGGGCCTTGCCCCGGGCGGCAGATTCGACGGTGAGCATGGCCAGACAACACAACGCCAGAACACCCGCGAGCATGTTCGCCGCCGGGCCATTAAAGGTTGATTTGAACTGATCGAAAATCGCCGTGGTGAAGGTGTCGAAGCGGATCATTGCGTACAGGCCGTACTCGGCCAGCAAGTGCAGCCCGACCAGCAACGCACCGCCACAAATAGCCAGACGCAACTGTGGCAGCACCACCCGGAAAAACACCGCCCAAGGCTTGAGGCCCAAAGATTCGGCGACGTCCTCAATCGCCGGATCAAGACGACGCAACGTCGCCGCTATCGGCAGATAGAGAAACGGAAAATACGCGATCACTGACACCAGCACACCGGCCGGCAATCCGTGAATCGAAGGAATAAGACTGACCCACGCATAACTGTGTACGAACGCTGGCACCGCTAACGGCGCCACGGCCAACAAGGACCACAGGCGTCGACCCGGCAGGTTGGTGCGTTCGGTCAGCCAGGCCAGTGTGGTGCCGAGCAGGATGCACAGCGGCAACGTGATCAACACCAGCAGCACGGTGTTGATCAGCAGTTCAGCCACCCGTGGGCGAAACACCAACGCTTCGATGGTCGCCCAACCGGTGGCCCACGACACGCCGAGGACAAACGCGATCGGCAGCAGCGACAACAGTGAAACGCCGATCGCCAACGCGACCACCCACGCGCCACCGCGACCGGTAAGGGCGCGGGGTTTAAGCCGGAGGCCGGCGGAGGAGGCTACGGCGACCTGCGCAGGTAGGGTTTCGGGGAGCACTTACAGGATTCCGGCCTGGGTCATCAGCTCGACGGCTTTCTTGCTGTCGAGTTTCGACGCATCGACTTTTGGCGCGTCGAGATCCTTCAGCGGCGTCAGTTTCGGGTTGGACGGCGCGTCCTTGCCGACGGCGTACTCAAACGAAGTGCCGCTGTGAAGAATCTCCTGACCTTCCTTGCCGGTGATGTATTTGACGAACTTCTGCGCGTCTTCCTGGTGTTTGCTGGAGGCCAGCACACCGGCGCCGGAGGTACTGACAAACGCGCCCGGGTCCTGGTGTTTGAAGTAGTAAAGCTTGGTGTTTTTGCTGTTTTCGCCGGTCTTGGACTGATCGACGAAGCTGTAATAGTGGTAGATCACGCCGCTGTCGATTTGCCCGGCATTCACCGCTTTGAGCACCGCGCTGTTGCCGCGATACACCGTGGCGTTGGTTTTCATGCCTTTGAGCCAATCGAGGGTGGCGGCTTCGCCTTTCTGCTCCAGCACGGCGGCGACGATGGCCTGGAAGTCGGCACCGGCCGGTGAAGCGGCCCAACGACCTTTCCACTCGGGTTTGGCCAGATCGAGCAAGGATTTCGGCAGGTCTTTTTCCGCCAGTTTTGCCGGGTTGTAGACGAATACCGTTGAACGTGCGGCGATACCGATCCACTGGCCATGGGCCGGACGATATGCCGCGTCCACTTGTTGCAGCGTGGCGGGGGCGATCGGCGCGAACAGTTTGGCGTTGTCGACCAGCACCATGGCCGGGGAGTTTTCGGTGAGGAACACATCGGCCGGCGACGACGCACCTTCCTGCACGAGCTGGTTGCCCATTTCCGTGTCATCGCCGTTGCGAATCGTCACCGGAATCCCGGTTTCTTCGGTGAAACCGGCAACCCAGGCTTTGGTCAGGCTTTCGTGCTGGGCGTTGTACACCAGCAAACCAACGCCATCGGCAGCATAGGTCTGGCTGGCGCCGAGCAGGGCGCTGGCCAATAAGGCACGCTTCAGGAAGGCGGGAAAATGTGGACTCATGGCGGGCGGGCTCCTGGCTTTTTAGACGTTATGGGCAAACCTGCGCCGGACGTTGATGCGAATGGTTTGCAGATATTGAGTCGTAGGCAATGTAAGCAGGCAAATGAGAAAAAAACGTTAAAAAAACCGTTAATACATGTCATTCCTATTCAGGTTAGCAGCGACGCGACGACGCACGAGGGCCGTGCGTCTTAACGCGAGGTTTTTTGCGGCGGGGAATCAGGAGGCGGGGGGGCAGCCGCGTGCACTGCCGGCGGCTTGGGTGATCTGTGCGGCGAGACGTTTGACGTTATTCTGCTGCGCCGTCACCAGTTCATCGATGCTCGGCCCGGAGGGGGTTTGCAGCACTGAGCGGCAGGTGAGTAGGGTGCTGTCAGTCGCGCCGAGCGGACGCAGCCGCCATTTCACGTCAATCAAGCCGTACTGGCCGGGAATCGAATCGAAACGCTGAACATCGACGCGCACCGACATTCTTTGCTGACTGGCCGCGTTGCTCAGTTGATCGACCAGCGCACTGCGCAATTCATCGGCAAGGCTGGCGCCCCACCATTCGGTTTCGAGAATCGCCAGACCACTGTTGCCTTCGCGTATGACGATTTGTGCACGGTCGACTTGCGGCGGCACGGTGATGCCCTCGATCGCGATGTCGGCACCGCTGCGGCCGGCGCCCGGTTGCACCGGGGTCAGCGTATGAAAGCTGATCGGGTCGCTGCGGCAGGCGCTCAGCAACATAACGGCAGCGAGCACAGTAATCTTCAGCGGTGATGCCATGGGTTCAGCTCCTGTGCTCAATTGCGTGGCGGTCCTTTCAGGTCCAGCGGCGCGGCGTTGTCGGGACGGCCACGAATCAGCGATTCCGGATGACGACTGAGATAGTCGGAGAGTTCACGCAGAGAGCGCGACATGCGCCCGAGCTCTTCGAGGGTTTCACCCAACTTCTCGCGTTGCGGCGAATCTTCGGCCAGGGTTGAATTGGCGGACTGCAAGGTCTTGCTGACATCGGCGAGGGTGCTCTGCACGCCCGGCAAGGTCTTGGCGTTGAATTGGGCCAGGCCTTTGCGCAGTTCGACCAGATTGCTGTCGAGGTTGCTGGCGATGCGCTCCACCGGCAGCGCGTTGATCTTGTTGACCATCGCTTCGAGTTTTTCCTGCAACTGTTCGAGGCTGCCCGGAATGGTCGGGATGCTGACCGGGCGGGCGGTCGGGTCAAACGCGACTTTTGGCGCTTTCGGGTAGAAATCCAGCGCGATATACAACTGGCCGGTGAGCAAGTTGCCGTTACGCGCCTGAGCGCGCAGGCCATTGTCGATAAAGGTGCCAATCAGGCGTGCGCCGGTGGCTTCGTCGTTTTCATCGCCCTTGAATGCCTTGAGCATTTTCTGGTGCGCCCGGCCAAGGCGCTGCGGATAGATGACGATACCGACGTTGACCGGGAACGTGCGTTTGACTTCGTCGAAGTCCAGATTGACCGCGACCACGCGCCCGATCTCGACGCCGAGGAACTCGACCGGCGCATCGACTTTGAGCCCGCGCAACGCCTGATCGAAACGCAGGCTCAGGTATTGCGCCTTGCCGTTGGGCGGGGCGAGGGCGGCGGTTTGGTCGGCGAACAGTTCGAAGTCCTTGTTTTCGGCGGCAGCGGTGTCGTTCGGGCTGTAGTCGGGCGCGCGAAACGCGATGCCACCGACCAGCAACGTCGACAGCGATTCGGTTTTCACCGCAAAGCCATTGGCACCGACGCTGACATCGACGCCGCTGGCATTCCAGAAACGGGTGTTTTCGGTGACGTAGGCATCGTTGGGCGAATGGATGAACACTTCGATGTTCACGCCTTTGCCGTCGGGGTTCAGCGCATAAGACACCACCTGGCCCACGGGGATCTTGCGGTAATAGACCGGAGAACCGATGTCCAGCGAGCCTAGATCTGCGGTGCGCAGGGTGAACGTCTTGCCCGGTTCGCCGTAGGTGATCGGTGGCGGGTTTTCCAGGCCTTTGAAGGTTTTGGCGCGGTTATTGGCCTCGCCGATGTCGGCGCCGATGTAATCGCCGGATAGCAGGGTGTCGATACCAGAGACGCCGCCAGCCCCGATTCTTGGGCGCACGACCCAGAACTGCGAATCTTCGCGGGTAAAACTTTCGGCCTGCTTGGCCAGTTTGATCGTCGCGTTGACGCTTTTGTGATCTTCAGCCAATTCGACATCCGAGACATGGCCGATCACGACGTTTCGGTATTTGACTTCGGTTTTATTGGCGGTCAGACCATCCCCGGTCTTGAACGTGACGGTGATGGTCGGACCTTCCTGGAGGATGTTGTGCACCACCAGCGAGATACCCACCAGCACGGCAACGATCGGAACGATCCAGACGAGCGAGATGCCGAAACGGCGGGTTTTCACGGGGGCTTGGCCTGGCGCTCGCGGCTCGTCGGTGGCTGACGACTTCATCCATGTCTCCTCGATTGAATGGGCACTGAGCGTCAGGAACGCAAAAGCACCTCATCAATATAGAAGTGCTTGGCGATAGAGCAAATGTGAATAGCGCCCCCTGTCTGATCGTTCCCACGCAGAGCGTGGGAACGATCAGACAGGGGGAAGGAGCGTTCACGTTCAGCCGAGCATTTCCCGCAAGCGATACCAGAACATCCCCAGTGCCAGCAATGGTGAGCGCAGGGCCGGGCCGCCGGGGAAGGTCATGTGTGGCACGCCGCTGAACACGTCCATGCCCTGGCTGTGGCCGGCGTGAATCGCCTCGCCGAGCAGCTTTGCGCACCAGTGCGTGACGTTCAGGCCGTGGCCGGAATAGCCTTGTGCGTAGAACACGTTCGGGTGTTGCTTGAGCCGGCCTACCTGTGGGAAACGGTTGGCGGTGATGCCGATCTTGCCGCCCCACTGGTAATCGATGCGCACGTCGGCCAGTTGCGGGAAGACCTTGAGCATCTTCGGCCGCATGTACGCGGCGATGTCCGCCGGATCGCGCCCGGAATAGTGGCAGGCTCCGCCGAACAACAAGCGCCGATCGGCCGAGAGCCGGTAGTAATCGAGGCCGACTTTCTGGTCGCACACCGCCAGATTCTGCGGAATCAGTTGCGCGGCGCGCGCCTCGGACAACGGCTCGGTGGCGATGATGTAACTGCCCGCCGGCAGCACCTTGCCACTGAGTTGTTGTTCGAGGTCGTCCAGATGCGCGTTGCAGCCGAGCACCAGACTGCCGGCGCGCACCGTGCCGTTTGCACAACGTACCTGCACGGTCGCGCCGTGGATGATTTCCAGCACCTCGCTCTGCTCGAAAATCCGCACGCCGAGTGAAGCCGCCAGCCGCGCTTCGCCGTGCACCAGATCGAGCGGGTGCAGGTGCCCGGAACCCATGTCCATCAGACCGCCGGCATAGAGGTCGGAATTCACCACTTGCTGGCGGATCTGCTCCGGGCCGATCAACCGGGTTTCGTGGGCGTAACCGAGTTCGGCCAGGTCGACCAGCTCATCCTTGAAGGCAGCGAACTGCGCAGGGGTGTTGGCCAGATCGCAGAATCCCCAGCGCAGGTCGCACTCGATGCCGTTGTCGCCGATGCGCTGACGAACCAGATCAACCGAATCAATGCCGGCGCGCTGCAAGTAACGCACACCTTCCTGACCGACATACTTGGCGAAACCTTCAACCTCATGCCCGATGCCGCGAATCAACTGGCCGCCATTGCGCCCGCTGGCGCCCCAGCCGATGCGCCGCGCTTCGATCAACACCACTGACAAACCGCGCTGAGCCAGTTCGATGGCGGTGTTGACCCCGGTGAATCCACCGCCGATCACGCAGACATCGGCGCTCAGATCACCGTCCAGCAGCGGATAGGGTGTGCTCGCGCGAGCCGAAGCGGCGTAATAGGAGCGGGCGTGTTCCTGGGTGTACTGATTCATTTGTTCGACTTCACTTTGCTCCAGGACCGGGTCATCAGTCGCATGATCGCCTGGGGCGGGGTAGAGGAGATGTAGAGCTTGTCGAGCACAGCCTGGGATGGATAAACCTCAGGGTTGTTGACCAGCTCTTGATCCATGTATTGCTTGGCGGCCGGGTTCGGGTTGGCGTAACCCACCGAAGCGCTGACCTTGGCGATCACTTGTGGATCGAGCAGGTAATTAATGAAGGCGTGGGCTTCCTTGGTGTTGCTGGCGTCAGCGGGAATGGCCAGCAGATCGAACCAGAGGTTGGCGCCTTCCTTTGGAATGGCGTAGGCGATGTTCACGCCGTTCTTGGCTTCTTTGGCCCGGTTGGCCGCCTGGAACACGTCGCCGGAATAACCGAAGGCCACGCAGATATCGCCATTGGCCAGGTCCGATACGTACTTCGAGGAGTGGAAATAGGTGATGTACGGACGGATGCTCAGCAGCTTCGCTTCAGCCTTTTTATAGTCTTCCGGGTTTTCGCTGCGCGGGTCCATGCCCATGTAATTGAGCACGGCGGGGAAGACTTCGTCGGCGGAGTCCATCATCGACACGCCGCACTGGCTGAGTTTTTTCAGATTCTCAGGCTCGAACAGCACCGCCCAGGAATCGATGTGGTCGATGCCCAGCACTTGCTTGACCTTGTCGACGTTGTAGCCGATGCCGTTGGTGCCCCACAGGTACGGCACCGAGTGTTCGTTGCCCGGGTCGTTCTTTTCCAGCAGTTCCAGCAGCTTCGGGTCGAGGTTCTTGAAATTCGGCAGTTGCGAACGATCCAGTTTGAGGAACGCGCCGGCCTTTACCTGACGCGCGAGGAAGTGGTTGGACGGCACCACCACGTCATAACCGGTTCGACCGGCAAGGAGCTTGCCTTCGAGGGTTTCGTTGGAGTCGAAAACGTCGTAGATCACCTTGATCCCGGTTTGGCTCTGGAAGTCGGCGAGGGTGGTTTCGCCGATGTAGTCGGTCCAGTTGTAGACGCTGACCTGGGGCTGGGCTTGGGCTACCGCGCTGAACAGCACGCTCAGGGCGACCGGGAGTACGGATTTCAATAGACGCATTTCGACACCTCTTCTTCGAATGATCGTTCCCACGCTCTGTGTGGGAATGCCTCAACGGACGCTCCGCGTTCGGCTTTGGATGGGACGCGGAGCGTCCCAGGCTGCATTCCCACGCAGAGCGTGGGAACGATCGACACAGGGGATCTTTTGGGTTGGGTTAAACGCTCAGCATCAGAAACTCACGCTCCCACGAGCTGATCACGCGCTTGAAGTTTTCATGCTCGGCGCGCTTCACCGCGACATAGCCACGAACGAACTTGTCGCCGAGGTATCGCGCCACGGTTTCGCACTCTTCCATTTGCGTCAGCGCTTCTTCGATGGTGATCGGCAGACGCAGATTACGGCGTTCGTAGGCGCGGCCCTGGACCGCAGCGCTTGGCGCGATGCCTTCGACCATGCCGATGTACCCGCAGAGCAAACTCGCGGCAATCGCCAGATACGGATTGGCATCGGCGCCCGGCAGACGGTTTTCCACGCGCATCGCTTCCGGACTGGAGGTCGGCACACGCAAACCCACGGTGCGGTTTTCTTCGCCCCATTCGACGTTGACCGGTGCCGAGGTGTCCGGCAGGAAGCGGCGGAACGAGTTCACGTTGGGCGCGAACATCGGCAGCACTTTCGGAATGTATTTCTGCAAACCACCGATGTAGTGCAGGAACAGTTCGCTCATTGCCCCGTCAGCATTGGCGAAGATCGGCTTGCCGGTGGCGATCTCCACCACGCTCTGGTGAATATGCATGGCGCTGCCCGGCTCATCGCCGATCGGTTTGGCCATGAACGTCGCGGCGACGTTGTGCTTGAGTGCGGCCTCCCGCATGGTGCGTTTGAACACAGTGATCTGGTCCGCCAGATCCAGTGCGTCGCCATGACGGAAGTTGATTTCCATCTGCGCCGGGCCGTCTTCGTGGATCAGTGTGTCGAGGTCCAGACCTTGCAGTTCGCACCAGTCGTAGACGTCTTCGAACAGCGGGTCGAATTCATTGGCGGCATCGATTGAGAACGACTGCCGGCCACTTTCCGCACGGCCCGAACGGCCCAGCGGTGCCTTGAGTGGCAAGTCCGGGTCTTCGCAGCGTTGGGTCAGGTAGAACTCCATTTCCGGCGCAACAATCGGCTTCCAGCCCTTGTCGGTGTAGAGCTGCAAGACTTTCTTCAGCACGTTGCGCGGCGACAGTTCGATCGGGTTGCCGAACTTGTCGAAGGTGTCGTGGATAACAATGGCGGTCGGTTCGATCGCCCATGGAATCACGTAGACCGCGTCAGCCACTGGCTTGCAGACCATGTCGATATCGGCAGGATCGAGCAGGTCGTAGTAGATGTCATCGTCGACAAAATCCCCGGTTACCGTTTGCAGCAGCACACTTTCCGGCAGGCGCATGCCTCGCTCATGCAGGAACTTGTTGGTCGGTGCGATCTTGCCGCGGGCAATGCCGGTCAGGTCGCTGACCACACATTCGACTTCGGTAATCTTGTGATCTTTCAGCCACGTGAACAGCTGATCGAAAGGGGCATTCATAAAGACCTCGTTATTGGTTTTATAGACGCCGGGGAGGGCGGGTTTCATCTTCCGCCCCTTCCCCTGTGGCGCGTTGACGACTATCTTGGGCGAGCCTTGCGGTTCCATCTATCCACTTTAAGCAGCACCAAAGCGCACCAAAAGAGTGCGCAAGGTCACCCCATGACAACGTGTAATCCGCTACAAGTCCAAGCGTTCAACACCGCCGATGTCGCCGAACAAGTCCGTGCCACGCCGGGCTGGGTACAGCATTACCAACAGATGTCGCCGGGGCATTTTGCCGGGCAGATCCGCTATCTGGATCTGCAGGGCGTCGAGGTCTATGAAGAGCAGATGAACACCCGGGTCGAGCAGAATTTCAGCGCGCCATCGGGTGCCTTGGCGTTCTGTTTTGATCGCAGCGACAACGCGCTGTATCTGCTCAATGAAGAGAGCCGCAACATCTGGATTACCCCGGAGAACTACCAGGAAATCGCCGTGGTCTTCGGCCCGGAGTTTGTCCGCCAGCACGGGCTGAATGTGGCCAAACTGGAAGGGTTGTTCATGACGCAACTCAATTGCGGGCAGAACGCTCTGTTCAGTCGCTGGTTAAGCTCGATTCTCACGAAGTTGTCGCAAGCTGTTGATCCGCTTGATAAAGATTCGCTGACAAAGCAGCTGCTCGAAGACTGTTTGTTCATTCTGGACAACGCTCACACCAGCCTCGATCGCGGAGGAATACAGCGGCGCACCGAAGAACGGATGATCATGAAACGGGTCGGGGAGTGGGCAGCCGATTCGCCGGAAGACACCGTCAATCTGCTTGAGCTTTCGCACGTGGCAGGGGTGCCGTTGCGGCAATTGCAGCAGGCGTTCAAGGCCTACACCGGGATGACCCCGAGCCACTGGCTGCGCCTGCGCCGATTGAACAGCGCACACCGCGAATTGCTCAAGCGCCGGCCCACGGAAACGACGGTTGCCGAGGTGGCCATGCACTGGTCGTTCTGGCATTTGGGAAGGTTTTCCAGCAGTTACCGGGCGTTGTTCAAGGAGTTGCCGAGCGAGACGCTGAAGCGCTCATAAACGCGGCTGCGGATAAAAAGGCTTTGTGTCGGCGCTCAAGTTAAATAGAATCACTCTCATTTGAAACTGACTTCGCGCAGGACTCTTGAGATGACAGAAGCAGCGACGCCATCGCCGCAGCACCTGCACGAACTGTATCGCGATCACCGAGGCTGGCTGGAAACCTGGCTGCGGCGGCGCATGGGCAACGCGTGGGATGCGGCGGACCTGAGCCAGGACACCTTCCTGCGCGTACTCTGCAGTGCGCAACCGATCGCCGACATGCGCGAGCCGCGCGCGTATTTGCTGACCGTCGGCAAGCGTCTGCTGAGCAATTTCTACACCCGCCGCAGTCTGGAAAAAGCCTACCTCGAAGCCTTGGCGCAGCTGCCGGAGGAGTGCGTGCCGTCGCCGGAGCAGCGCTGGCTGCTGCTGGAAACCCTGCAAGCGCTGGATGAACTGCTTGATGGTTTGCCGCGAGCGGTGCGTCGTGCCTTTCTCTTGAGTCAGCTCGAAGGCCTCGGTTACCGTGAAATCGCCGAACGTTTACAGGTCTCGGAACGTAGCATAAAACGTTATATGGCAATGGCTTACGAGCATTGTTTGATGTTGGATCTATGATGCGTGTCGCTCCCAATACCGAAGCGCGTGATGTGGCGCGTGCCGCCGCACAGTGGTTGGCATTGCTCGAATCCGGCGAGGCCAGTGAAGCCGATCACGTGGGACTGAAGCATTGGCGCGACAGCGATAGCCGCCATGAAAACGCCTGGCAAAAGATTCAATTGTTGCGTCAGCGCTTTTCCAGTCTTCCGACGGAATTGGCCATGGCCACGCTGGATCGCCCGGATCTGGCGCGGCGTGCAGCACTGAAGCGAGCGCTGGGTCTGGCGGTGCTGGTGCCGACGGCGTGGTTGATCAGTCGTCAGTTGCCGCTCGACGTCTGGCGCGCCGATTTACAGACTGGCACTGGCGAGCACACCCGAACACGATTGGCTGACGGCAGCACCTTGCAACTGAACACCGCCAGTGCGGTAAACGTCGATCTGGCCAGCCATCAGTTGACCCTGGTGCGTGGCGAGATGGCGCTCAACGTCCCCGGCAGCACGGCGTTGACGGTCAACGCTGCGTACGGTCGGATCATCGTCAGCCGCAGCGAAATCTGCGTGCGCCTCAACGAGCGTGATTGCCAAGTGTCGGTGGTCAGCGGCTCGGTGCAATTGCAGCCGTTGTACGGCCCGGCGCTGCAGTTGAACGCCGGGCAACAGGTCAATTTGCAGGCCTCCGGCGTCGGACCGATCGCGCTGTTCGACGCCAAAATGCCGGGTTGGCGTGACGGTGTGTTGATGGCGCAGAACCAGCCGTTGGGGGATTTCCTGCGTGAGCTGAGTCGCTATCGTTCCGGGCTGTTGCGCTGGGATCCGGCGTTGGAAGCGTTGCGCATCACCGGTAGTTTCCGCCTCGATAATACCGATCAAATCCTCGCACTGCTGGCGGCGAGCCTGCCGATCGAAGTCCACACCCGCACCCGGTTCTGGGTTTCCCTTACTCCTCGGCAAAATGTTGGCTGAAGCCTGTCCCTTTTTTTCGCCTCACCGGTCATTGCAGGTAAGTGAACAAAATCGAGAGCTTCTTCCAATGCCCGCAGTATTCCCAAGTCGTTCGCGTCCGTTGTTGCAGTTGAGCCTCCTGCTGAGCCTGAGTGCCAGCCCGGTGTTGATCCAGTCCAGTTGGGCCGAAGACGCCCGGCGTAGTTATCAGGTGCCGGCCGGTAGCCTGAGTGCAGCGTTGACGCGGTTTGCCGGTTTGGCTGGGGTCAATCTGTCGGTGGATCCAGCGCTGGTCAGCGGGCGCAACAGTAGTGGTTTGTCGGGCGAATTTGGCGTGGAGGAGGGGTTCACCCGGTTGTTGCTGGGTTCTGGCTTGCAACTGCAGCCGCTGGGCGATCACGCTTTCACCCTGATTCCTGCGCCGGAGGGCAGCAGCCTGCAACTGGCGCCGACTTCGATCCTCGGCGCGAGCGATTCGACGGGTGCCGATGTATTTGCCGGTGGCCAAGTGGCGCGTCGTGGTTCGCAGGGTTTGCTGGGGTCGAAAGACTTCATGGAAACCCCGTTCAGCATGACCACCTACACCAGTGAAACGGTGAAAAACCAACAGGCGCGCACGCTTGGCGATCTGATCGCCAGCGACCCTTCGGTTCGTGCAACCAACCCGGCCGGCGGACGTTACGAGCAATTCACCATCCGTGGGTTCAGCCTGTTCAACAGCGATGTGGCCTATAACGGCCTGTACGGTGTTCTGCCGACCTACACGATCGACATGGAAATGGCCGATCGCGTCGACATCCTCAAAGGCCCGAGCCAACTCATTAACGGGATTTCGCCGCGGGGCAGTGTGGGCGGGGGGATCAACGTGGTGCCAAAACGCGCTACCGATAAGCCGATCACCTCGTTGACCGCCAATTACGCGTCGAATAATCAAGTCGGTGGTGCCGTGGATGTCGGCCGTCGTTTCGGTGAGGACAACCAGTTCGGTCTGCGTTTCAACGGCGTCAAACAGTCCGGTGACACTGAGTGGGATCATCAAAGTGTCGACCGCGACATGGCTGTGCTCGGCCTGGATTTTCGCGGTGAGCGCTTGCGACTTTCGACCGATATTGGCCACACCGAACGCGATACCGATGCACCGCAGGAACGTGTGCAGGTCGCGGCCAATGCCAAGGTTCCGAGCGCGAATAGCGTGCATCGCAACTACGCGCAACCGTGGAGCCAGGCGAAGACCGAGGACACTTTCGGCACGCTCAACGCTGAGTTCGACGTCAGTGATTCGGTGATGGTGTATGGCGGCGTCGGTGCACGGAAAAGCAATCACGACTTCCTTCGGCATGCGGTTTCCGTGACCAACGATGCCGGCGACTTCAGTGTGCAACCGCGTGATTTCACTCGCGATGAAAATGTCCGTACCGCCACGGCCGGCGTTCGAAACTGGTTCCATACGGGGTCGGTCAGCCATGAAGTCAATCTGGCGGCCAGCTACTTTTATATGGATTTCGAGAACGGCGGCGCGCGTTATGCGGCCGGTCGCAGCAATCTGTATGACCCTGTCGAAATCCCAAAGCCTGGCACACCAACGCGCTATGACGCCAAGGTCTACACCGAAAACCGCTTCAGCGGCGTAGCGCTGTCCGACACCCTGGGCTTTTTCGACGATCGATTGCTGCTGACCCTCGGCGCTCGCTGGCAGCGGGTGAAAGTCGATGACTGGAGCGATGACATCAAAGGCGACACCGCTTACGACGAGGAAAAGGTTTCGCCATCGGGCGGCATTCTGTTCAAGGCGACCGACAAACTGTCGTTGTACGCCAACTACATGGAAGGCCTGAGTCAGGGCAAGATCGCGCCGTCGACCTCGGTGAACGAGGACGAAATCTTCCCGCCATTCATCAGCCGTCAGGTTGAAGTCGGCGCCAAGTACGACGCCGGCGCGTATGCGTTGACGGCTGCAGTATTCCGCATCAAGCAGCCAGCCTATGAAACCAATGCGACCACGCGGGTGTTTGGCCCCAATGGCAAGCGCGAGAACAATGGCGTGGAGCTGAGCGTGTTCGGTGAACCGCTCAAAGGCTTGCGTTTGCTTGGCGGTGTGATGTACATCGACAGCGAATTGACCAAGACCACCAACGGCACCTTCGACGGCAACCGTGCGCCGGCGACGCCGAAATACAACGTCAATCTCGGCGCTGAGTGGGACGTGCCGACGGTGCAGGGGCTGACGCTGACAACGCGGGGCATCTATTCGAGTTCGCAGTATCTGGATCAGTCCAACGACAAGGAAATCGACTCGTGGGAGCGCTTCGATGTGGGCACGCGCTATGCCTTCAAGGTTGACGACAAGACCATCACCTTGCGCGGGAATATCGAGAACGTGCTGGATAAACGCTACTGGAGTTCGGCCGGGGCGTCGGATGACAGTGAGCCGGGTTTGACGTTGTCGACACCGAGGACGTATCTGCTGTCAGCCACGGTGGATTTCTGACTGAATGTACTGCTCACCGAGCGTGGGCAGTCACACTACCGCCGGGCTGGACAAGCTTCGAGAGAAAGGCGCAGCGCTCTACTGCCTCGAGACGCCCGGCACATCCATATTGATCTTGCGCCAGCACGCTTCAGAAAAACTGTAGACCGAGAACGCAATCAGCCCCGCGGCCATCACCATCAATATCAGCCATCCCGCTGGCAGATTCTGCAGGGCGTCGAGGGCTTCCTTCATACCCGGTGGGTCCATGGCTTTATAAGCGGAACCGCTGACGGCCAGCAGCACGGCAATTTCAATAAATACGACGCCACGGGCGATCAGACCAAATCGAGACACCGGACGGACGTAACGCATGACCTCTTCGTCGGCCTCGAAATATTGCTCGAATGAGGCCTTCCAGCCTTTGATGATGTGAGCAATGCCAACACCCAGCGGAACGAGCGCGATCAGGTACACCAATAAATTCGAGTAATCCCAAGACAAAAAATGCGCCAGCCAGTCTTTGGTTTGCCCGCCGGAATTACCCGAGCTTTTAATGCCGCTGACCAGCAAGCCCAAGGCAAACAATGCCAGAGCACCGTTGACCAGGCCGCCGGCGAACAGACCGGCGCGAATCACCAAACCTTTGAAGTTATTACCGTGATGGTCGACATCGCGGATCGCTTGCAGGAACCGCCAAGCGGCAAAAGCGAGCAGGCCGGCTACGACAATCCCAACCAGAAAATAGCCGAACGGCTGAGCCAGCAAGGCCTCGAGGCTGCGGTGGCTGTCCTTGGGTTTTGTCGAATCATGGGCGGCCAGCAATGCAAAGATACCGATGATCAGATAAAGCACACCACGAGCGGCGTAGCCTCCCCGAGCGAGTATGACAAGGCTGCGTTGCGTGGACATTGGATCGATTCCCGAGAGTGATGCAAGAGCAGACCCCTTTGACTGGGAGGGGTTCTACTGGCAAGGGGAAAACCATCGGAGACAGCATCTGCAGCTCATCATCTTTGAACTAATCATCAGGCGTGCGCCCCTAATGTCGTGCTGATAGCCACGCGGGTAGGGCTGTCGGCACTCCCCAATCACACACGCAGGGTTGATCAATCATGAAAAGCGAACAGGTAGAAGGTGTAGCAGAAAAGCTGGCCGGCAAGGCGCAGAGCGCAGTTGGTAGACTGATCGGTGATTCGGCACTGGAAGCGGAGGGGGCTGGACGCCAGGCTGCGGGCCAACTGACCAAAACCTATGGCGATACACTCGACAGCGTCTCGAAGTTCGCTAAAGAGAAACCCGTTGCCGCACTCGCCATTGGCGCGGCTGTGGTGCTGTTGGTCAATCGTCTATTGCGTCGCTGAGCCCGGAAGCAGGGACTGCCCAGCCGGGCATCCCTGTATCGAAGCGGCGGATCAGACGCAGGGTTGTTACCAGGGATCTGCAAGCCCGTTTTTACAACTCAACTAAATGGTCGTTTAGTTGAGCTATCAAAAAGCCATCATCCAATCAATGGAGCGGGCGGTGATTCAAGGCAAACCTAGCGCACAAGACGTGATCAATGCGTTGAATCTAGAGCCTCACCTCGAAGGCGGCTATTTTCGCAGAACCTATCAGGCTGACCATCGCGACTGGCTCGAAACCGCTGCAGGCCCGCGTTACCTGATGACGTCGATCTACTATCTGCTGACCAAGCAATCACCGATGGGCCAGTTTCATTTAAACCAGTCTGACATCCTGCATTATTTCCATTTGGGCGACGCCATCGAATACAGCCTGATCCATCCTGACGGATCAATGCAGACAGTCGTCATGGGCAACGACGTTCTGGCAGGACAGCATCTGCAATTGCACGTACCGGGCGGCATCTGTAAAGCATCTCGATTGCTGGACGGCGTAAACGGATTTGGATTGATCAGTGAAGCGGTTTCGCCAGGATTTGATTTCGCTGACATGGAGATGGGCAGTCGCGAGAAACTCACGACGACGTTTCCACAGCATCGAGCGCTGATTGAAAAGCTGACGTGGGGTGAGGATTGAGCGATGCAGATTCAAAGGATTATCAGATTGAAGGGAAAGCCATTTTGAGGCTGTGCAGGACAATGAAATCTCGTGGGCAACGAGGCTAATCTCGAAACATCTT
The DNA here is from genome assembly GCF_979258515.1 of Pseudomonas sp. AC169. NCBI lineage: Bacteria > Pseudomonadati > Pseudomonadota > Gammaproteobacteria > Pseudomonadales > Pseudomonadaceae > Pseudomonas > Pseudomonas sp. AC169. The sequence continues at coordinate 6,009,632 of NZ_OZ409866.1, forward strand.
GTTACGTGTAATGTATATTATGTTAAATCATATATTACGGCTATGCGCCCTAGCAGCATGTCCACTTACATGCACCTGTGACCGTTGCGAATCGTGGACAAAACGAGTCATCGCTGCGCTGTAAGCCCCGAAAATAAAGGTGTTCAGCCAATTTCACCACCCTCAAAAAAACTCACTTTTTTACGAATTCTGGACACAGGCTGACTGATCGTGTTCCTGTAACTCATTGATTTATAACGAGTCAAGTTCAAACGGTTGTATGGGGCGTTTCTTCCACGCTTGCGTTATTACGGACACACCTGTCGGGCGTACGCGACGTTTCTGGGCCCTCGAAACCCCGTGGAACCGGGGCGTTTAGCCGTTTTTTGAGGATTGAGGACAAAAACCGAGTCGCCGGCCTACTTTGAGAATCTAGGACAAAAAACGAAAAATGTCTGGAGACCGTTGGGATTCCTTTAAGGCGTTCAAATGGTTTTCACAAGCTGACAAGCCGCTGTTTTCGGGGCTTTCAGCATTTTTCTTAAACGTTCAGCTGCCGTGGAAGCACTCCCACGGAAATCTGGGTTGTCTTGATTTACGACCTGTCCCGAAGCGCTCGTTTGACGAATTCAGGACAAAAACCGCAACGCTTGGACGCTGCCTGACCAGGCGAAGCCCCTACCGACGGGGCATTCATCTATTTGGTCGAATTAAGGACAAAATCCGAATGGAGGATTTCATTCACGTATTAAGGACAAAATCCGATCGTGGAACGGGTCACTCAATATATGGATAAAATTGCCTTGCTTTGCTGCCCCTTATTCGCGGCTTAAGTACCCAGTCATTATTGGCTATTTGTTTATGGGGAGCTGGTAAACATATTGCTTTAATTGTCGGCGCGCGGCGCGCCGACGAATGTTTTTATTGATGCGATCTCGCGGTTGCAAAAATCGACATAGAAATGAATGCTCGCGTGCGCATAAGAAACAATCTGAAGCGTGTCAAGCAAGATGGGCGATCTGCCAGATAGATGGTGGATATTGCGGGACTGTAAAGATGGAGGTAGTATCGGGTTTCCGATTAACTGTAATGTCGGTCTGAAGAGGCGCTGAATTGGGAAGGGAGGATTGAAACTTCCTAGAACAGTCAGAATAGGAAGTTTCTCGTCAGACCGTTCATTCGTGCTGGGCTGTTGCTTGTATGACCATTTTCACCCACCCGCTATTTGAATCCCATGATGATTTTATCGATCAGGATTTTACTGTGGGTCGGTCATCTATACGCAGCGTCAATGACTATCTGGAGACTTTCGATAAAGAGCTTCTGGCCATCGACGGGTACTTGGCCGCACGCGCCTATCTGCGGCATTATGCGGAGAACACCCTGACATTTAGTACCTATCGCTGCCAAGTCGAGCGTCTTTTACTATGGTCTTTGAATGTTCTTAAAAAGCCGATCACGCAGCTTAAACGTCTTGATGCTGAGGCGTTTTTGGAGTTTTGTAAGAATCCGCCGGCTAGTTGGGTTGGGCCCATTATCCGCAATCGCTTTCTGGATAATGACAACTCAGAGACTGCACTGGCACACCCTGTTGTTATGAATACCAAATGGAGGCCGTTTACGCAAAAGACGCCGAAACAATTCCGGGATGATTTAGTTAATTCCGGCGACCAAGCGGCTCAGGAGTATCATTCGTCCAAGGGGTCTATGGGCAATGTCTTCAAAATTTGCAGCGGTTTTTATGAGTACTTGATTGAGGAAGAACTGGCGGGGACTAATCCGTTCCGTAAAGTCACCAAAAAGAATCAATACAGTACCACTCCTGATGAAGGTACAGTTACCCGTGCACTGACGCCACTACAATGGGACTATGTATTGGATACCGCTGAGGTTATGGCAGCCGCTGAGCCTGATAAACATGAGCGTACGTTGTTTATCTTGATTACGATGTTCAGTATGTATCTCCGGATTTCGGATATTGCAGGTCGCAGTAACTGGAAACCGACAATGGGCGACTTCCGCCGTGACCAAGAAGGTAACTGGTGGTTCCATGTCATTGGTAAGGGCAATAAATCTGCCAAGATCGCCGTGCGAGACGATTACGTCACCTGCTACCTCACGCGCTACCGTCGATTCTTGGGGCTGTCGCCATTGCCAGAGTATCAAGAGAAGACGCCGCTGATCACCACCCTGTCTGGTCGATCTGGCCTCTCCGATCGACAAGTGCGCGCCCTCCTCCAGGCGGTGTTTGACAACGCCCTGAACCGCATGCGCACTGAAGGCCGTGAAGCTTATGAGATGGACAGCCTGCGGGCAGCCTCCTCGCACTGGCTGCGCCATACTTCGGCGACGTTTGATGCACCGTTTCGGAACGCCAAAGACTTGCAGAGTGATCTTCGGCATTCCAACCTGGCAACGACTCAAAACACGTACTATCACTCACACGATCAGGAACGTGCACATTCAATCAAGCGCCTAGGTTTACGCGATCGTGGGTAAACGTCTTTAGCTCCAGACGTGCCGATGTGCAGAAATGCAGGCAGGTATCTGATAGGCCGCGGCGTTCCCTCGCTGTGTATCTTCATTCGAGATCTCACGCGGCCTGCTCTTCAGAAAATGTCTGGGATGTCGACTGGATCTACGGGTACCAGATGCTGAGCCAGCATCCGCAGCTTACCAAGCAACTCGTCGAAGGTGACGACCTCGACGTCCTTACAGGCGTTGCGAAAGATCTCGAAGCTGCGCCGGCGGCCCTCTTCGGTTGGCTTGGTACCTGCAATGACGACGCACCTCGCTGTGTCTGGTTGCAAGTCTCGCATCGTCGGGTCTTGCAGGTGTGACAGCCAGTTGGAGCGCATCAGGCCTTGCTGATGCAGTACCTGAGTAATCGCTCCACTAAGCTGCAGATGAGGGCCGAATACATCGCGATTGCGATACGGCCGGCTTTGCACGAGTGAGGTGGAAGGCTTCTTGATCTCCACGATGGCCAGCTCGCGTCCCTGCGAGAAAAGCAGGTCGCCGATGTGAGCGCCAGCTCCATTCAACATGGATCCCCGGGCATGGAACTGAGTGTGCAGAAGCGCTACTGGGCGCGCGAACACCATTCCTAGGATGAACAGGTTGGCTTCGAAGAACTGCTGCCAGTGTGCCTCGCTGAGGTTCTGGCCAAGCATGTTCTCGAACTTTTCGATCATCACAGCCAGAGTGACCCTCTCGATTTCCGCTCGCAGGTCGAAAAGTTCGCGAGGCGCTTCTTTGGCCAGCATCTCAACGCCGACCTTTACCTCCCTAAGCTGGTGACGCCGGGCTCTCACAGCGGCTTGTGCAATCGAGTTGTTGACTCTACGAGCTGTTGTATCGCTCGCCAGCACAGGGCGGCTGCCTTCGAACACCACGTTGGGCATCAGCGTCGGAAACACCTGGCTCATCACCCAGTGCAACTGGGCTGACGTCTCACTCTTTTTTCGGGCCCGGGTAATCCGCATGCATGTTCTACGGCATTCATCCACCCTCGCCTCACTCACAAAGACAATGTCGTCTGTGATCGAGGTGTCACTATCATCCGATATGACTAGGGTTTTTAAACCAGGAGCGAATCGTAAGCCTCGCCAGAGCGGGGTGAGCTGTTTAACAAGCCCTAGCCCTTCATCACAGGAATCAAACAGTTTGCGAGGGAGACTTACGTCGATGTAGAGCACGGCATCATCCGGAGTGTCTGGAAAGTCGCGCGTCGACTGATGGCTGTACAGGATGCAACCCACGTTTCCGTTCTTAGGGCTCCGATAGCGCTGAGTGTGTGGGTTGGTGTAGATGGGATACATCGTAATCCAGCCAGGCTCGATCGTTGCTAGGTGATGCCATCTGTCTTCGGGCAGTGACCGCCATTTGTCCATGGAGACTTTTTCGAAGACCTGAAGATACAGGTCAACGCAAAAGCCGCTTTCCAACGGCCGGCGAGTGGTGATGAAGCTGGGCTCAAGCACGTCCTCCCCATTCCACATGTCCTGCGAGGTTTGCTTAGGCCCTTCCATTGCTCTATCTCCATGACGATTGTTATTGGTATCGCTGGTTGGTGAACATGAAGCTCACATGCCAAGGACTGTCCGCGATATTGCCTAGCGAAGGCTGGTTGAGCTGACAGTGCAATGCTCTTACAGCATAAGAGCCGGGGGACTTGCCCTGTCAGCCCTTGCGACCCTAAACGCCGCGCCTAGCTAATCAGTCCCTGAGGTAACCCCATATAGTGATTGCGCCAGAGACAATATAGGTTGTTGCCTAGAATTAAAGTTTGCCCCCTCGCAGGCGCCCTGCTGCTCTCAGTTACGGCGCCCAAACCGGCAGTTTCGAACTCCAAGGTTTATCGATGATGATCGCCAGGCTTTGCTTGGCCCGAGTAGCTGCAACATAAAAGGCAGCCGCTGATGTTGATTCCAAATAGATCTGTTTCTGAATGAAGGACTTTATTGGCGCCGTAGGCATGATTAGCACACGCTGGAATGTGGCGCCTTTCGACACTTTGAAATTCATGAAGTCCAACGGGAACTCTTTGCCAGAAGCTATAGTGCTGCGTAGGCATTGAGGCCGGTACCGCTCAACGTATTGGTCGACATGCTTGGAGTGCAGCAAGTACACACCATCATGCTCAGACGCTACGTGGTTCTCTGACGTTGTTTCTGGAAAGCCCCATGACGCATCAAAAATGGAATCAGAGAATGTCCCGACCTCAGCTCGGCAGCGGTAAGAAGTGGTCGCATACTCAATGCTAAGCAGCCCTCCCTTTTCGCGTGCAAGGAACCATTCAAGTGCACCTGCATACCCATATTGTTTATTTTTCTGTCCCCGAGGGTTTGTTGAGAGCACCGCTTGGCGCACGTCACCAACCATGCGGACGTCGATCCGCGACTCAAGTAATTCATGGACGATTTCCCAATCGTAGCCACTGAGATCTTGTACCTCGTCGATCAGAATTTCGTCGTAGAGGCACTCAAGTCTGCGTATCAACGCTGGGGTGGCCGCCATAAGCTCCCGCGCGAGGCGGCCGAGTTCGCAAGCGTAGATCTGGTTACTACCGTCCATAAACCTTTGCCTGTCCTTCGCGAACATGATGGGACGGCCCTCGAAGTTGAAGCCCCCTACCCGCTCCCCTGGGAATTTGAATGGCAGGAACGGTTTTGCAAAGTGGCGAAGCAAGAATGTGTACCAGCCCAGAACTTCGATGTTGTGGCGATCGCCGGCTTGGGAGCCGAGGCGATGGATCAGTTCCTGCTGATTGGTCTGGGTGAACGTGACAACGAGCACACGTCGTTCGGTAGGTAGCGCATTGCAGTGATCGACCAGTCCCTGAGTTTTTCTACCACCAGCGACGGCCAATGTCAGAAGGTTAGGCATGGTGGATGAACTCCGCCGCAGCCTTCATATACGCAGGTGGGCTGAGCACCTCAGCCGACTCAGCGAGTCGAATTGCTCCTTCCGTTTTCTCGCGCGCCATCGAGGTTACAAGGCTTGCTGCCGCAGTGATCCCGAGCATTTTGCGCAACTGAGGTTCGCCATTCGCGGTAATAAGCTGGGGCTCGAGCGTGTTACCGTCAGCGACGGCGCCGATGAACAGCTCTCTGCGTTTCACGTCTAACCACTTTAGAACCGGTGCTCGTAAGATACCCGGGTCAACGCCGTCGTTGTCACGCATCACAGCTACCGGCTTGTTGATCGCTGCGCAAAGCTCAAGGCATCGCGCCAGTGCCAGCCCACGCATGCTGATGACATCTATCCCGTGGGCCATTGGTCGTGCGCCGAAGCAATCTTTGTAGACGCGTTCAAAAATGATTTCGTCGGATGGCCCCTCGACCAAGACGACTTTTTTCGCAAGTACCAAGCGGAGGGTGTCGTAACCAGGCAGCTTCTGAAAATAGCTCACTGTGTCTGGACTAAGTTCTGTCATTTTGAAAGCGCTGTTGCGATGAAGAAGCAGCAATGCGTCGAGGCCGAGACGGTTCAATACATAGGTGCTGTGAGTCGAAATAAAAAGCTGCTGCTCTTCCGTCGCGAGGTCTTCGATTCGATTGAGTAGGGTCGTCAGGCTGGTGTGAGATAGATGGTTTTCAGGTTCCTCGATCAATACGATGTTCGCCTTCGAGGAATGTCGCTTCATTGCGAGCGAGATCTTGATAGCCGGCTGTTGCCCCTGGCCTGCCATCGCGAATGGGAGTCCGTCGACATGTGGAGTTACGACGCTTTCCCAAGACGTACGAGACGTCTGATCCATTGCTAGCCCCATGGGCTCTGACTGCAGCGCAGCGTCCAGTCCGGAAAGTCGCTTGTTCACCGGCGCCAGCGCACCATCCGTCATAGATGCTTTGATACCGCGGTAGTCCAGCGAGATCTGTGCTTTCTCGGATGTTTCCAAGTGGTCGCTCAGGATCTGGCGAAGATGGTAGTCAACGCCGGCGGCGGATTTGACTGTGCGAGAATCAATGGTGCCCACAGAGAGTGCCCGTGGTCGCCGTATGAGCTCTCTATCAGCGAAGGAGCGCCATTCATAGGTGTAATATTCGACGGGAAGCAGCGCAGATGGCGTTTTTAGCCATTAATCCAACTCGTTCTGATACTCCTCATTGGGAACAATAGACAGAACGATTCCAGGACAAGCGTTCGTGGGAACGTCCGCGTTAACGGCGCCTAGCAATACCTGGAGATCACGTGTGTTTTTCAGGTATTGCTCAATCAGGATTTCTGGGAGTTTAGGTTTTTTCTCCGCATTCCTGAGGGCAAGAAACTCAGCCACCATCTCGGTGTTGAACCAGTGAGGGTTGAGCTCCTCTAGGATCCCTCTCCCACCGATCCGCCCGTTAAGCGCCAGCGAAATTGCCTCCATCAGCGTGGACTTGCCGGCGTCATTGTCACCGACCAGGATGTTCGCGTTCGGGTTAGGTCTCAGCACGAACTCTTTGTAGATACGGTACCCATGGATACGGATTTTGGTGATCACGTTCGACGTTCCTTGGCAGAGGTTCCGCTAGATGGCGTTTTGATGGCCGCTCTGCATGATGCTATAAGCGAACTGCTTCGTTGTCGACTCAGCCATATTCTGGTACGCCCTCCTTGCCTCTACTTGATTACCGGGCAGTCGAGAACGCCTGATAATGCGCTGCGCGAGCAGCTCAGCCACTGTTCCCCTCCGAGAGGTAACGATGTCGCCGTCCGTTTTAAAGTTTGCTTGGTCTAAGGTTCGCGACCATAAGGCTAGTAGATATGCCCTGCTTCTGATTACTCCAGTCGTTGTAAAACCCTTGGACTTTAGCTCTACCAATAGACCGATCCATTTGCGGCTCCAGGGGCTCTGGGGATTGCCTTTGGTTGTTGCAGGTGTGTGGGCAGCTTTAGCCGGCCTGATTTTAGAGTGGGCTTATGGAAACTCTGCTGGGTCTGGAGTGTCGGTTGCCGAGGCATTTACGATCCTCGGTCGCCTCAAAAATATGACTTGGGTGTTGGTCACTGCTTCGACCGTAATATTGCTGTATAGCGTTAGTGTTCTACGCTGGGGATTCCACTGTGCTGCGATCCGGCTGCTGAGGAGATGGTTTCCCACTATCAGCATGCCGCATTGCCTTTTCTTTGTCGTCAATACGTCGGGATGGGGGATGTGGCTTGCGATATACGGGTTTGGCCTATTTCAAGCGATCAAATGGTGGGTCGGTGCGGGAAAACCTACCTATGCGCCGGACGCCAGTAACTTGACCGAACCGTTGTTTCACTTAGCCGTTCTTTGTGCTTTGGGCGGACTGCTGCACCTGACGACCCGAAATAGTAATGAAGGGTTGCGAGCGCTTTACGGAGGGCATCGAGGGCTGAGCTTTTTGGTCAACCTCGTAGGCATCATCCTGATGTTTCTTCTCGGCAGCATATCTTTAATGCTCGGCTAGTTTCAGCGGAAAAAAGGCGAATTGTGTGACGCGAAGCATGCAGTACACGCTTCTCCTCTAAAACCTAAGCTGCTTGAGCACCATCTATTCACGTACGACTGACTTTCTGACCCGTTAACAGGAGCCTGCCCCACATATGGAAATTGAAGCGCTCAGCACCTATGCCAAGGGCGACCGATTCGAGGAGCAGGTCTTTGAGTTCCTGTCTCGTGAGATCAATGAAGGTCGCTTCTATGCGTTCCGACCTGAGTGCTGCAAAATTTACAGGAAGAAGGGTTACTACTCGCGTGACCGAGAAGACTTCATCATTTTTGACATTTCTGTCGAAGTATTCCTGCCTGGTTTCGAAACCCCATCGTTGCTTGTGCTCATCGAATGTAAGAACTACAGCGGCAAAGTGCCTGTGGGGGACATCGAAGAGTTTGGTTCAAAGATACGTCAAGTGGCCGGCTTCAATGCCAAGGGTATTTTTGCGTCCGCCAGTGCGTTTCAGTCCGGCACGTTCAACATTGCCAGGAACCGAGGCTTCGGTGTCTTGCGTTACTTCGATCAATCTGAGTTTCGATGGGAGCTTCCTCGCGCCCAGCTAACCGGGGCGCGTAGCGCTAGAGCCCGTAAGCGTGCAGAGATTGAATACGCCCTAACTCAAACGGATTTTCGGCCTACCGTTTATAGCGCCTATGCCGTAACTCCTGCCGGCTTTACGGATGGCTGGGAAGGCATCTGGAAAGGCCTCGACTTGGAGAGTGCTTTTAAAGAGAGCCTGAGTCTGATTCGTCAGCCCACGCTTATCGCAACACCTAGGGTCGCGTTCATTTCGCGGGACAGAATAGATCGCTTGGCGCAGCAGGCTTTGAAATCCATTTCATACATCCGGGGAGAGGTCGATCTAACCAAGCTAGTGTCCAGGGAAGCTGATGTCAGTGGACTGTCCGTGAGCTTCATTGAGGACTCGGGCTCAGCTCTCGGCACTATCACGTTCACCCCGCTTGAGATCAAAATCTTCGCGGCAGATAGCCAATCCCACTTGGCCCGATTCACACTCGCCCATGAGTTGGGGCATCACTTTCTAGGTCATAAGCGCTACATGACACGAGAGGCCATCCGAGCACAGGACATTGACCAGAGCCAGCTCATCACCATCCCTAAAGGGGAAGTCGAGCGGTTGGAGTGGCAAGCAAATACGTTCGCTTCATGTCTTTTGATGCCTAAAGAGGACTTTCAGGCTGCGTTTGGGTTGTTACTACAGCATCTTGGCATCCGAAACCGTGGTCACGGCCATCTGTACCTGGACAGTCAGCGGGAGAACGTCATCCAGTTTCATGCTGTGTGCAATTCCCTGAGCGAATATTTTAACGTTTCGAAGACAGCGATCCGATTGCGCATGAGGGCGTTGGAACTGCTGGTCGAGGATGGTCGGCAAGATTGATTGATCTGCATCTCACGGGGAGTTTATGACGCATGGTCGGGCGGTGCTTGAGCGTACATTTCTTTATCGCCCTGCCACTCTTTTGCACTCCGATCGATACCTAGCGCCTACTTTCAAGCGCCAAGCTACGGCCAGCGTACTAGACCAAGCTCCTTGAGTCGCAACGTCATTGCCGAATCGGATACTCCAAACTGCGTAGCAAGTGATACGACGTTGAGATTATTGAAGCGTTGGCACCCGGGAAAACCCCCGAAAAAGCTACCGGGCGGCGATCGAGCACTTCGAGGTGACTTGGGGTGGGTACCTGCCCACGACAGGCGGAGGCGTCGTTCGCTACCTGGCGGAGTACGCCGACAAGCTCTCCATCAATACGCTGAAGCAGCGTCTGGCAGCTCTTGCGCAATGGCACATAACTCAGAGTTTCCCTGATCCGACCAAGGCGCCTGACGTTCGCCAAATGATCAAAGGCATCAGGGTCGTACACCCTGCAAAGGTTAAACAGGCCGCCCCGCTACTGCTGAAGCACCTGGAGCAAGCGGTCACATGGCTTGAAAGGGAAGCTGCAGTCGCCCTTGAACGCGGAGATTACAAATCGCTGGTACGTCACCGTCGGTCAGTGGCGATCATTTTGATCGGGTTCTGGCGTGGCTTTCGAGGCGACGAGTTAGCCAGGCTAACGGTGGAAGACACCCAAGCCGTAAGCGGTGAATGCATTACCTTCTTTCTGCCCTATACAAAGGGTGACCGTCAGCATGAAGGAACAACGTTCCAAACGCCGGCACTCGCCATGCTCTGCCCCGTGGAGGCCTACATCAACTGGATTACAGTTGCCGGGGTCGCGAAAGGCCCGGTGTTCCAGCGAATTGATCGCTGGGGCAATCTGTCAGGCAAAGCCATGCAACCGCATAGTCTGATCCCCGTGCTCCGCCGCATTTTCAAAGATGCAGGATTGCCAGCGGAGCTGTATAGCAGCCACTCGATGCGGCGAGGCTTTGCGACCTGGGCCTCTGCGAACGGCTGGGACATCAAGGGGTTGATGGGATATGTGGGCTGGAAGAACATGAAGTCGGCATTGCGATATGTCGACTCCAGCATATCGTTCGGAGGGCTCGCCGCCCGGGCTAGCGTACAGTTGGAGAAGCCGTGATTTATCCCCGCTCACGCTCACCGAGGTTAGTGATGTCAGCTGTAGGCTTGATCTGTATTAGCAACCCTCGAGACTTTAGATGCCTAGAAGATAAACCGGCCGAGCCCCCATTTTCAGTAGAGGAATACTAGCAATCGCAGTCTCTTGGCGAATCGTGCTCAACCCATGTTCATGCGCTCGAAGATTTGAGCTGCCCTGCCATCCGGAGAGCAGCTATATCAAGCAATACGTCAGCGAGGTAGCTCCATTAAAAAGCGGTCTATTTTCTCAAATACAATCTCATTGGGGTCATTGCCCAGCATACGGCTTTCAATGAGCCGTACCATGTCGCCATCGTCTAGGCATATGATCAACTTGCCGTGCTCCCTCATAGCGCCTTGACATGCCACAAAAGCATTATCTGACGGGCCGTGTCTAGAGATTAAGAAGCAGACCTTACGCTTAGCTTTGTCTAGAAGATATTTCTCAGTTGAGTAGACCTGACCTTGAGATATCTTCTCTGAATAGTTCTTGAATTCAAAAAGGACGTACCTTGAGTCGAGATCTCTAGCAACAAATTTCCAGATTGTAGTCGAGTCAATCACGCGACATACAAGGTCGTATCGATGTAAGGCATCTGTAGTCTTTGCCTGCGGATGCCAGCCCGTCAAATTTTCATCGAAAAGATATTTCAGTATCTCGCTGGCTATGTCTTCGTAGTCATAGCAACCATCTCTTCCATAAGGAACAGCTTTGAGCTTGTCGATGAGTTCGTGTCCGCGACTCCCGTTCGCTTTTTGAATACCAAGAACAACCTCCTTTGAGAAACTTTCCGGATTTATGAGTCTACTGATACTTTTGTCAATCGGGCGATCAGAAAGATCCACTTCGCATAGTTTCACTAAGCTCACTAGCAGTTCTAAGTCAGCGCTTGCCAGAGTCAATAGTTCATTTATATCTATAATTTGAACTTTAAATTCTTCCTGAATCTTATTTTTAATTTTTTGGTGGACATCAGTGGCAATGACTAACACAGCCTTGTTGATTCCGGCCAAACTAGCCCCTTCCATGAGCCTGCTTGCCGAAATGCGCAAGGCGGAAGTTGGGTAACTTGAATTTCGCGTAAACTTTATCTCAAATGCTACCCTGGAATGCGCTCCTGTTTCATTTGCGACGATATCAAATCCGGAATATTCGCCTGCATCAGAAGTTTCGATGTTCCAACCGTTCGCCTTGAGTATCTTTCCGCAAAGTAACTCGAGCGCATATCCATTGAATGTCGCTCTACCCGTAAATTCTCTTGTCATTAGCCTTTTCGATCTATGAAATATTTTATGGTCATCGAAGCTGCAATCTAAGGATAGCTTGGCGCTGGGCATTCCTCTGCAGTTGCCAGGCTTCTGATTGAGTGAGTGCGGTGTTCTGCGATAGCTTTTAGATAGGGCGACCTGCAAGCCATATCTATAGCCTCGCGACTAGATCATTATACTCATAGTGGGGATTTTGCAGGTTCGTGGGCAGCAGCCTGTGCGCAGGGTTAACCAGGATGGTCGCGTACTCGCGCGTCTATTTCGGACAATCGCCCTTGGAGCTATGTATCCCCTCATCCTCATCATCCTGCTCCTTCACGACGGGATCGTCTGCCACGACGGCGCTGACTAGGTTGAACTAAATCAGTGCCAAACCGGAGCTCGGTCGTAGTGTCATTGTCAGAGCAACGAGTAGCGGCAGCGAAGAAAGTGTGACGGCTTGCTCACTGCTATGTAGTTTTTTGCTCTTGCGCCGAATGCTGCATCGGATGGATGGCTAGGTGTAACCCTCGGGGAGCATGGCATCCCGTTCCACTCGGCACACGGTTGTACCACCTAAGAGAAGGATTACGGAGGTGGATTTATTTGTCCTGTGCTGGGATTGGCTTCGAGATTTTTGGTTTGATGTCTCAGTGGCTGAGCGCAATATTTGGGTGGTATGTTCCGGCTACGGTTGGGCTTGGGTTAGTCGCATGAGATATAGGAGGAAGGGGCTTAAATTACTCAATCGCCGTAGATGAATTCATGACGGGTATACAGCTCCACAAGCGTCGTTCGCCGCTTTTCTTTAGCCTGATCTTCATCTTACCCATTCGCCCAGTCCCTTCCAGCTCACATCGATTCAGCAAGCGGACGTAGATGGTGCAGGAATTTATATGGAGGTTGGTCAGGAGCTAGGAGCGTTATTGCGCAATATCCCAACGCGGCTTGGGCGTCGTGGGGTGACTATGATGCAAGACAGCTTCAGCGCGATGCAGACTTTGCTGCATGCCCTTCCCTGCTCGAGGGCCTGCCACATTTCAATGCCAGGAAATGGCATGCCGGCTTATACGACGATCGACCTAAATCACTTAAGCAACCGGTAGAGTCGTTGGGCCTGGAATGGCAGGGTACTTATCACCGAGGAATCGACGATGCCAGGAACGTTGCATCCATCATTAAGGAAATGCTCGGCTGATTATGTGAGCCCGGCCCATTGGCCAGAAGGAGCGATCTCTCCATTCTCTGCACACCGCCGCTTAGCCGGGCAAGCGATGACTCGAGCGCAGAATAATTTGAACACAACCTCTCCTCTCATCGCCCGTGAATCGTCTCGGATTTCCGGTGGTCAGGATGCTTTTAATTGCTACTATCATATCCAGGGAGGCACGTTCAAAATCTACTAAGCCCCACCTCAATCGAGGCGCGAAATTTCTCTACTAGCTGAAGCTTTGACCCTCCTGGAGATACTAACCGAACTATTTCATCAAAATTAATTGTCACCATTTTATTGACTCTTGGATTAATCAACACGCATGACTTCCACTCAGTAGAATTTGTTTCGATGGCGTGCAGATAACTCATAAGCCAGTACATAAGTACCTGCCGATAATCCGCAGAGGAAAAATTTTTAGCAGAACATTTTACCTCAACCAAACAGTCTCCAACTGCGAAATCCCCGACACCAGATGATATCCAACCATATCCTGGGATTTTTGGAGCAATCACCACATCCGAAAGCGGCAGAGATTTCGAACCCGCCAAGCTTGCCAAACCTCTGACTAAATTTTCCCCCGTCACTTTAGCGACGATCTTATCGCCCTCTGCCAAAATCAAAGGTATTTCGGCATCATAGTGGAACCGTTGTTTAGCAACCGCATTCAACAACAGGACATCCCAATTCGGCAAACAACCGGAAACCAAACTACTTTCAGCGACCGCAGATGCTATCTCAAAAAGCATAGATTTTTGAAGGTTGCTTTCAGATAAAAGCTTAAGATCAATTATTTCGAATGCCGGAATTTTAACGCTTAAACGATTAATGTAGTTTACAACCCTAGGGATGAGGTGTGGAAAGATAGTTTCAAAAACCCCTGAAATTTCCCGCGCAACTGTACGAGGATCTCCACCCATCCGAGTGCCGTTCATTGTTCACACCACCTAACGTAAGCAGATGCGAATTGATCTGTTCCTCTGCTATCAAACCCTAGCCCCCATGCACTCAATACTGACGCTCGCAATTGCTTTCTCATATAGGCGCCATCATCCCCAAACTCTGTAGCGGCAAGCCACACCATTCTCTGCTCCCCTGCTCCAAATGTTGTCCAGCGCGAACGCAACGCTATAAATCGATCTCTGTCTTTCCAGCTTCGCCAACAGTCAATACAGGCTCGACCGACAGTCTCTGTGTGCCCAGATGCGTAAAGGCTGGCCACATATTTAGCACGAGCATCTGTACGGCGAAACCTGAGAGCCCGTAAGTAATGCAAGCAGTTACTGTCTACAGAAAGTAAATGACTCGAATGTAGTGGTAATGAGTCTAAAAGACTATCAACAGCTTCGTGAATCGAGGCGTATTCTGGCTCATCTCTAAGCTGGGAAACGCCCCTCAAAATTTTTGAAAACGATGCACGAAAGGAATGCATATTAACCCCCGTCAATAGGGCTGTACAAACTTCTAACGCAACCGACGGAGCCAGCAATCTCAATGTTCTACTTACTTGAGTGACGATAAAATTATCAGGTTGCGACTTCTCCAGCTCCCCACCTACAAGTCTCATCACATCCAAGTGCTGTACAGCTGCTTTGAGCTCCTCGTAGTCAGCCTCGGCGGTATCAGAATACGGATCGAATCGCAAATCTATTGCCCGGAGAGCATTAGAGTGTTCATCATCTCCACCTAGCTGCACCTTCACAAGGTCTACGTAATGAGGAACAGCTAAGAAGCTTGTCTTGGTTTTGTTTAGTGAGAGACCATAATCCGCTAAAGCATGCGATAGAACGGCTAATACTCTATAAGCAGAGCTTTGGCTTTCAGCCACCAGTACAAAGTCGTCGACATATCGCCGCCATACAACTCCCTCATCCGTGAGCCGCTGGTCAATCTTCGACATTAAGAGCTCGGCTAAAACCCTAGAGCACTGTCCACCTACCGGCAATCCGAATGACCGGCCTGAAGCGAAGCTGCTCAGCATACGATCTATTTGTGCAGAAATGGTAGGAGAATCAGGAAACAGTTCATCAATAAAATTTTGAATTCGGTGATGATATATATGTTCATAGAAGCTAGAAATATCCGTTTGCACAACGACCGCAGTTGCAGGAGCCGAGAGACAATCTTCAAGTGTCCGCTCCTTGAAATTTCGCCAGCTTTGACTCGCATCAAATAAGCCTGGCCCCTTATCGGAGAACCTGTAAGAGTGGGCACGCTCACTTCGTTGCGGCTCATGACGTTGAGCTATAGCAACACCTAGAGCATTAAAATAAAAATTCCAGAAAGGGTGTATCTTTGTGGTTACTCTAAATCCAGTAGGCCCAGCAGGAGTTAACAGGCGCTCTGAAAAGAAAGATATTTCGTTGAATTTATGTACCGCAAACTCTTTACCTCCCCTCACTAAGGCTGCCGCAATTTTTTCAGCCACGCTTATTAGGGGATCTTTAGACTCAGCTACAAAACGACAATCTACGTCGAAGGGAAGAGTATCGTTGTCTCCGTGCGCGGCGATATCATCAATAGCTCTGTTGAAGTGCTCTATCGTTAACAAGTCAGTATGCTCCCAATCTAAGGATTAGCGCCCTCAGAGGGCCTATATCTCAACGAGCATAGTCATAAAGTGTTGATAGTGCGGGAGAATAAATCGGGCCGATTGGCATCTCGGAGGAGATACCTCCTTCGAAGCGTGGAAGCTAGCGCCACCGGGCCTTCTGAGCTTTGACCGACGACGCGGTGCAACAGGACTCTGGCAACGCGACGGAACTGATGTTATCGACCTATTGACTGTCTGGGAGCGTGAGCTGCTCGAACGTTTACTCGCGGCGCTCTGAGCCCGCCCGCAAAGCACGTTATCATTGTCGACTCAGAAACAGTGGAGAAACGGTGGCTCTCCACCGTGTTAAAACCACCACGTCGGCTAGTCATGCCGCCTCCTCAGAATCGCTATCTGCCTTAATTCGGTTAACTTCCCAGGGTAAAGCAGGCTGAGTGCGGATTTTTTTGTATTTGCCCTTGGCGAACATGTAGGTCTGCAGTTCCTTGAAACGCCGGTTTCTGCCGACCATCTCATAGGTGATCAGGAAAGCTACCAGCGACTTGCTTGCGGTCTGCCAGTGCTCGCAGATCTGATCTGTCGTCATCTTGAGATCAGCAACTTTGCTGTAGCCAATGAAGGTCTGGAAAACGGCCCCATCGGTCTTTTGAAGCAGTTTGGAGAACTCATTGATATCGGTATGAGCTCGCTTCCACTCCCACTCCACAAACGAAAGCGTATCTGTGTCGCTGTAGCGGATTACCGCGTCTGTACGTCCTCCTTGCTCAAACAGGGCCCTAGCTCCAAGTAGCGTGGCGCACTGTCTTATGACCAGTCCAAGATGGATTGTCCAGTCGGCACGTCCTGCCAGGGCATGCGCCTCAGACACCGGGAAATCCCGGTACCACAGACAATTAAACAATGTGATGAAATCCCGTTCGACTCGTTTCATATATTCCCTTAAGGGCGCGGACAGTTCACCGCTGTTTCGGCTGAGCTGATCCAAAATTGAGAGTGCTGCTACCGGCGAAAACAGTGATGAGGCTTATCTAGGCCAGAGCACTGCCTAGAAAAAGCTGTCTCGATGCAAACCTGATGAACCTGCAGCCTTTTGAGCCTGCGCTGAGCTTGAGCAGTGCAGCGATGAGAGCTCAGGCTCAGAGCCAGGCGACTGGGACGAATCGTTCCTGATCATAATTTGGCCTGCCCCAGAAACGACGAAGCCCGCACTAGGCGGGCTTTCGTTCGTCGATTTCAGCTGGGGTTATCAAGCCCCAACGAAAGCTGCATCTGTTCTTTAAGGTGAGCCACATGATATTCAAGCCCGCGCTTCTCTAAGCTCCACTTTCTCAGCCCCCTACCGTGCTCGCTTGCCTCACATCGACTCTCCTCCAAGACCTTACACGCAGCGTCGAAACGCTTTTTCATCGAAAATTTACCATGCGCAATCTTATCGATGGCTATGTCACACCAACGAGCAAGCTTACGATCAATATCCCTGGCAAATTCCACCGCTACCTTCGGGTGCAGCCAGATGCTTTCCGCGCTGATTTGGATGAGCTCTTGAGGCCCTTCGACACCCAGTACCGTAGCAACATCAGTTAGGTACTCCTTCGTCTCATATGATCTCAGCCAGCTGTCTATCGAAGCCGAGTAAAGCTCAGCCACATGGCTGGCGTTCAACCATCCGCTCATGCTGAAAACGATGGTCTTGTTTTGGTACTCAACTTGGATCGAATTTTTCATATCAGGGGTCTCCACCCATTTTCGATAGGCGTGCGTAGGCCTCACGAAGAAACGATCGTGATCTAGCCATGTACACGTAAATTTAGGGATGAAACAGCCGCGGGATGCGGCGAAAGGAGAAAACCAAGACACAAAAAAACCGGCGAAAAGCCGGTCTCTATGTCTTGCTGATGCAGATACCACATCATAGGGTTTATATTGATTTAAGTGCTCATTTTGCGCAAGCCCCTGATAGAACTATTCTACTCAGAGATTCTAGTCATCCATCGTAGGCAGGAATGGCAGACGCGAAGACTTGAACCGGCGGAGTCCTTAGTAAGCTCAGATTGGTCTCTTGTTGTGGGGCGGCGGCAGGTTCTACAACTCATTGTCCGACCCCGGCTTGAGCGTGTCACGAGATTGCCTGGCTCACAGTTGAGATAATTCCCGTCGTGCATGATCACTTTTTTACCTGGAATGCGGCCTCCCTCTGCAATCAACTCAGCAAGAGTAAGGTGATCCCCCTCTGACTCGCCTGCATAGCTGATCCTGATTCTCGCTCGACGACCTCTTTCAGCGAACAGACTTTCCGCAATCTGCTCGAGCCAGTGCTCATGAGATCCTTCCGCACCATATTCCCTTGCCAAGTTCTCTTTCTCCGACGGCCTCAAGCTACTGAACAGTGTCGCCGGTGATTGCGAACGGATCGGCGTGAGGCCAGATAAGCTGATCTCGATGGTAATGCCGAGCCTATCTCGAGGCGTCTCTCCTCGGGGAAGCGCGAGCCACTGCTTAGGTTTCTTATACCCGTCGGAGCTCAGCTCTGATCTCCTGTCTAGGTAGATCCAGGTATGTCCCCATGGGAAATACCCATACAGCATGAGCTCAAGCAGACGTGTCGTGGGAGGCGCCATATATTCAACGCCATGATAGATCCCCCGCCGACTGAAATGATAAGCATGGTGAAGTCGCCGCTTCGTCTCGGTCGGGGCAAGAAACTGGCTCGCGGGCGGGCATTTAAAAATGTCGTCCAAGTGGCCGATGAACTGGGCCTCTGCCTCAATGCAATCCAAGCGATGTCCCTCAACCCCGAACAACTGCCACCATCGAACCGAGGCTTCATACTCCATCCTTTCGCGGAGCTTGATCGCCAGCTCGCGATCTAAATACTTCTCTTCTTCAGTCGAGAGGCATCTTGCATGTTTGGCCTTGGCACGCAGCCACACCCTATTTCTTTCCCAATCACTGTAAGACATGAGCACCTAACCTTAGCGAGCACCTTTAGTGGTCAACTAATCCCAGACACGACGTTAAGTTTTTTCTCGGACTAAGCCTGCGCCAGTCCATCGTTGAATTGGTGCGGTCGAATCTAGTTTTACCTGTGCATCAGGTAATGACTGATGGCTCGCTGCGACTCTTGAGCCGTCACGTAGCCCAGACACCTTTATATGGCGAGCATTCTCGCCTAAATGGGTGACCGGTTTCATAGACCACTACAAAGACACGATCGCTTATGGCGTCGCTGAGGTTTCTATCCCTGATATCCACCATGAGGGCAAGCTTGAACGACCGTGGTTGTGGCCCGCCCAGACAAAGGGCAATCCTAACAAACACATTGTCGTCCACAGCAATGAGCTCTTGGCTTTGGATACATGGTTCACAAGCGCCAAGGAGTATCTGAGCCACCAGGGAATAGGTCAGAATCCCTCCAAGAATGAAGGCCTCCTATTCATCCATGGTTATAACGTTGGCTTCGATGCCGCGCTGTGGCGCGCAGCCCAACTCTGTCACGACTTGAGATTCCCGGGCCTGATGCTGTGTTTCTCGTGGGCGTCACTTGGTACGCCGGGTGGCTATCCCGCTGATGAAGCAACGGTAGAGTGGTCAGCAAGCAATCTCAGACAGTATTTGAGGGATGTAACAGAGCAGCTTGGATTGTCAGCCTTACACATCGTCGCACATAGCATGGGTAGCAGAGCGCTCCTGGCGGTTCTAGAAAATTGGAAGCACAAGCCTGGCACTACGCCTATCCACCAAATCATTCTTGCGGCGCCAGATGTTGACGCCAGCCGGTTCAGACAATTCGGGCAGGTCTTCGATACCTTTGAGCAAGTAACTCTCTACGCTTCCCGGAATGATAGAGCGATTGCAGCATCTAGATTCGTTCACAGCTATCCCCGGGCACTGGTTATGAGCTCCTTGGCCACCGTAGACGTATCTGCTGCTGGCAAGGACATGTTCGGCTTAGGTCATAGCTACATAGCTAGTGTGTCCAAGGTAATCCGTGATTTGTTTTACGTCGTCAGGCACAGGCACAGGCCTGACCAGCGCGCAGGCATCAACAAGCGAGAGGAAGGTTACTGGGAACTCACATAGCTGCCGCAACTAATAGGTCGACCTCGCAAAAGCGAAGCCGACTATGACTCTTGCCGGCGCTATCAAATCTATTTGATGAGAGTTCATGGAGGTTTCTCCTATCAGAACTGTAGAGCTATGTCGTTTCTGACACTGGGTTGAGGTGCATTGCTTTACCAATGACTGCATTCTAATAAACGAAGTCCCATCACAAAGGAAAACCTCATGATCAAAGCGGCAGCTCAATTCGTTGTAGGTGCTATCCAAGAAGAATTTGGACACCCCTCCTCCTTGATAAAACTGATTACCAATGAACCGGGTCTCAACAAGCCTTTGGTCGAATACGAAAAAGGTATCTCCAGCGAAGAAGTCGTGAAATGGCATGAGTTCGGCAACCTATCTTATGAACGGAGCCGGCCATGTAAGGGCAGCCTCAACGGATTTGGCTACTGCCTTGGCGCTCATCGTAATTATGGAGGCGTGTCAGTACGCCGTGATGACCTACTCAACCTTGGCACGACTCGAGAGGTGGAGAGATGGGAATGCGACATTCAGGACGTAGATGGCTTTTCGGCTTCCAAGTCAGAGCTCCACTTGTTCAAAAGCATGGATGCGATGGTGGAGAAAAACTCGAAAGAGATGATTGATGAGATCACCCCAGAGAAACTAGCCGAAAACTTGGCCTGGGATGAAATCCGAATCATAAGTCGTGTGGATCATGATTTTTTTCAGACTTTTTCGTGGGATGGGCGAGTTTTCTTGATGAATAGCGGTGGCTCCCATCATTTTGCTGCATCTAAGTACATCGCGAAACGCCTCAACACTGAGGTACCTCTAAGCGGAAGGTACCGGGTTCACGGCATCAATCGAGTGGCTTTGGAGAGCCTCACTCGAGATTTCGAAATCTTCGTGATGTCGTCTCATCACACTCATCAAATGGGATTTCACAGAGCTATGCAGAGCTTCAAGGCAACCTACTACTGGAAGGATCTCCCACGTCCATACACTGAACAATGTGCGGTTTTCCTACCAAAAGCAGAGAGAAAGTCAGCCAAAGTTGCCGAGATTTTACACGCATCGGCTTTCCAAGATCTCGGCTGCTATCTGAAAGATATCAGCACGCGCTGACTGATCAGCATGGGACTCCAGCTATTTTAGGGGAGTCCTTTTCGCGAAATCACAGCCGTCCTGCAACTTTTTCTTCAAAGCATCCAGTATCCGCTTTACCCCTATTTTGGGGTTCAAAACGATCGCCTCCTCATAAACCTTAATGGCATCATGCGGATCGTCCAACATCTCATGCGCGAGACCTTGCACTTTGAGAGCATTTGGCCTCCATGCAGGGTTGGCATCAGCTCCAAGCGAACGAGCTCGAATCACTGCATCAAGAACTTCTCGAGCACGTGCTTGGGAGACTCCTGGCTCCTCCAGTATTTTTTCAGCCGCGCGGATGACTCGACTGTAATCTGATGAGCCAAGATTGGCCTCGTCCAGGTTACCAGCGTCGACAAAGTTACCGTCCCTGTCATACCTGAATTTACCGACTCCCTTCACGTCCGCAATCAGTAGCTTCTTATCCTCGTCAAATGCGTAGCTTTCCATCCCTCCGCTTTTAGGGGTAACGCAAATCAGTTCCTCAACGGTCTCTAGGTCAAACAGGAAAATTTTGTAACTGTGTTCGGTCTTGCTATTGGCTGTCGCGCGATAGGCAAGCATGCCATTCCTAGAGATACCGCTGTCGAGTATGTTCGCCGTCAACTCTTTGGTCACGATGGGGTTGCCAGTGTTGCCGAAGACGTTGAAGGTTTCTGACAGCGTATCTCCAAAGTGCCAGTCCTCAAGACTGAATGAACCATTGTCTGCGACAGATCCATTATTGGGCCTTTGCATCTTTCCATGCGCGGATACGAGATCACCTGCTAGGTCAGCAAGAATATATTCGCCAAGCCCACTTTCACGCTGCCCTCCCCTACCGGCAGCAGGGTCTGAGTCCCTCCAAGAAATAGCCCATTTTTTTGACTTGGAAAGACTGTAGAGGCCGCCGTAACCCATGGTACTGACATGCAGGAAAGGCTTCTCTAGCTCTACTATCTGAGATCTGGTTTTGACGAGCCCCATCGCCGCAGAATCGAGGCACATCGCGCTCCTGAAAGCCTGACCAATACCAGGAACGGTTATTGAATCGAGTTCTCGGTTGAAGCCAAGCAAATATCGTCAGATTGCCGTGTCTACTCGTGCGATGCATACCGAATCTCAAATGGGCCACCCACGCAATTTATGGCTGCCGCAATCAGTCATGGAGCAAGAGCTGCCTCGATCAAGCGTGTGCTGGGTAGGCGACAAGACACTCGGCTAATGCCACGGCCCAACTAAGGTATTGCCAGCAGAGACCGGGAATTTCGGCACACCTCCCAAACATCCGTAAAACAGCATTGCATACCCTGCAGTAACTGCCTTTCGCGGCGACTTTGGGTTAACAATTTTCCTCGCCGTGTACCAGTCCTCAGATAGCTGATTGAAGTAGTCACCGAGCTTATGACGAGTGAATAGGCCCTTGTACATCCCCGATACTAGGATTCTCGAGGCGTACTCGGGCTTCAGTGCTAGGTCAGGGTCTGTGTACAACAAAGTGCTCGGTTCGAGCTTCAAAATCTGCCCAAATCTTTTGTAGTTGTCTGCCCATGTGAGCTGGACGTACCCCCTCCCCACATAATTGTGACCAGTCTGACGGTCAATGCGAGCGTACTCTTTTAGCTTGCGATTCTGTTTCTCGCAGGACTCATCTGAGAGGCACCAGAGTTTTTCTTTTGTCGCTGGGGACATTGATCCGTGGCTTTCTCGGTACGCTGTGCCCAGCACGTAGGCGACTTGCTTAAGATCCAGGGGCTTCGGAGCAACATTCTCGATCTCATCAAAAATGAGATTTATGTTTTTTCTGGCCTGTCCACTGAATGCCGTGCTTCGTAGTGCAAATCGCTCCATTACGTCCCGGTCTAGCGCTCTGAAGCTAACCTTGTCAGTTGCCATACTTTCGCAGTTCTTAAAAAAAGAGTCTCGATCAATGGTGTTGCCGCCATCGCCAGGCTGTGAGTGCGCTGACCAACTGACAAGGATTCCGAGCCAAAGAATGTGTCTGATATCCAAGGGTTAGCTCCCAATTGTTAGCTGCTCTTAACCAACAACAACCACGTTCATCAGAAGATCAGTTGCGGATCAGTCTGTATTCAGGAGAGCTCAACGAGGCAGACTCAACCTCGATCGTATTCTGATCGGTACGTCTGGCAGTCACGTCTACTGACATAACGGCGTAGATGTCATCTTCGATATGGAACGTGTGGACTGGAAACGTTTTGCTCCACACGCCTGGATAGGTCTCTTTGAGGATCTTGGGGGGAATATCCTGATCAGTTTCGTGGTTATCGATGAGTACCTTAAGGATCGCCTCTCCATTGAGCGACCCAGCCGCCAATTGATACCCTGGTTTGGTATTAACCGCACGGCTCCCGAAGTCCGGGCTAGCCTTCGCACCTGGCTTATCAATAGCCAAGTCAAACTTTTTCTCTTTCCCTCGGAGAAATGGAATCCAGCTGTCAGACTTAGTCCACCAGCTTCGCTCCCTGACCAGCTTTGCCGAGACAAATGAGAGACAAACGTTGGGATTTTCGATGGTGATCTTCGTCTGATTATCTACGCCACCGTCCAGTTGGACTGCTCCTGCCGCAACCCCGAAAGCCTTGGCAACCACGGTTGTATCCACTCCAGCGCCGGCGTTTACAGCTTTACCACCCTCGTAACTAAATTCCTCAGCGGTGAGGCATTTGTATGCAAATTCTTTACCCACCACCGCTGTGGAAAAGTCTTTCAGCTGGAGCACCCTCCAACCTGTGGATGTGCTCAAATTCGAAGAAGATCTCTCAAGTCCAGCGTTCGCAGTGATCTTGGTGAAGACGGCTTCCGTCCTTCCTTTGAACTTCGCTTCCTCCTCTACGGTTACCGCTCCGTAAGTGTCCAGTACCTCAATCTGATCAGGGCCTACAGGAAAGGCAGCAGGGCCGAGAGACTTGTATCCGTTGTTACGCTCGACCAATCGGCCTACGCCACTTCCCACCGGGGGTATCGCGTCATTCCAGCCAATTGCACTGCCAGGGCCTCCAATTACAGAGCATCCTGCTAGCTGAAAGGCGATGATTCCACTTGCACAAACTCTCTTCATACCCCACCCCTTGGAGAACGCCTCACAGCCACATGACTTTGGCCTACTATGTATTAGCAGATTGATGATCTTTTGCCATTGCAACACTACGTAATCTTTACCCCAGGCACCGTGTACGGTAAGCGTCCGTCGCGAATGTTATCTCCAACCTCAGCGTTTCCCTGGTCTTCCACATGGAGCGTTAACTCTATCAACGCCGCCTCTAGGGCGAGCTGATTCTGATAAATCCTTTCCAGCACATCTGACAGCGAGTACGTCTTGACCTAGCGGGGCTTGCGGCGCACAGAGTTAGATTGGACAGCGGGTTCGCAGCGATCGGCTCGGGGGTAGCACATTGATCACGTCCTGCAGGTTGTAGCAGTATTTTTGCAAGCGAATTATGCAGCTTGGTTTCGGGTCTCTCTGCCGTGTTATCCAAATAGTGGTCGAAAAATAGAAGTTAATACTTGCTGTCAGATGTCCTGGAAGGATGTATCAAAAAGCAGCTAGCCCTAGAGGCGTCATTGATAGAGTTAACGCTCCATGTAGAATCGCAGTGGAACGCTGAGGTTGAGGACAACGTTCGCGGCGCTCTGTGGGCGATTGGTGAGAATGCCGGGCACATCAACGCAGCTTAAGAAGCCATCGTGAGCTGGGCCTTGCCCGAAGGAGCGATGTTAACCAGCCAATGAGACGTAGCTTAACAACGTAGCCACATACCTTGCATCGTAACTGCCTAAGCGGTTGGCACACGATGACTCGAAAGGCTGGCCTAAGGTGATTCAATTGGAGGGGGCAGGTGGGAATCGCTAGATCAATGACACCACTTTTATATTCAGCGTGAAAACCAGGCATGTAGGGATCAGTTGGCCCAGTATGGGAATGAACGAGCCCCATGAAAGACAGAACACCGTTTCCCCCTTACGATAAGGGATAGGCAAACGGTTATGTTTATGACTAACAGCAACGATAAGAGTGGGGAGCTTTTGGGCCAGGAGCGGCGGCGCCGCTGGAGCCCAGAGCAAAAACTGGCCATGGTTCGCGAGAGCCTTGAGCCAGGGCAAAGTGTGTCGGTGGTCGCTCGGCGCAACGGCATCAATGCCAATCAGCTGTTCCTGTGGCGCAAGCTGTATCAGGACGGCAGCTTGTCGGCAGTCAGTGCCGGTGAAGCGGTGGTGCCAGCGTCCGAGCTGAGCGATGCGCTTAAACAGATCCGTGAACTGCAACGGATGCTGGGCAAGAAGACGATGGAAGCAGAAATCCTCAAAGAGGCCGTGGAGATCGCCCGGTCGCGAAAATGGATTGCGCACTCACCCTTGTTGCCGGGGGACGACCAGTGAAGCTGGTCAGCGAATGTCTCGGTGTGGCGCGCTCGCAATTAACGGTTCGAATCAAGCAATTGGTATCGCCCAAAGTGCGGCGAAGCAGGCCTGTGAACGATGTAGAGCTGGTCGCTGAGATCCAGCAAGAGGTCAGCGAACTGCCCAGCTATGGATACCGCCGCGTCTGGGGACTGCTGCGTCGTGCACGTGAAAAGCGGTCGCTGCCGGCGATCAACGTGAAACGGGTTTACCGGGTGATGCGTGATCACAACTTGCTGCTTGAACGCAGGATCAAACAACCCGGCGTGCCGCGTCGGCACGAAGGCCGTATTGCGGTGGAAACCAGCGATACACGTTGGTGCTCGGACGGTTTTGAGTTTCGATGCGAGGACGGCGCCAAACTGAGCGTGACCTTCGCCCTCGATTGCTGTGATCGCGAAGCCATCGGCTGGGTGGCAAGTCCGACCGGGTACAGCGGCGATGACATCCGCGACTTGATGCTGGAAAGCGTGGAGAAGCGTTTTGGTGATCAACTGCCCACCACGCCAGTGCAATGGCTAAGCGACAACGGCTCGGCGTACACCGCCGAACAGACACGCCTGTTTGCTCGACAGATCGGCTTGCAGCCGGTAACCACCCCTGTGCGCAGCCCGCAGAGCAACGGCATGGCCGAGAGCTTCGTGAAGACGATTAAACGAGATTACGTGGCGCACATGCCCAAGCCGGATCGAGAAACAGCGTTGCGTAACCTGGCAATTGCCTTCGAGCACTACAACGAGCAGCATCCGCACAGCGCCTTGAACTACCGCTCACCGAGGGAGTTCAGGCGCTTGGCGGCGGCATCAATTTAACGGGGAGTTGGTGTCCGGTTTTGTAGGGGCAAGTCCAGTTACAAGCGCAAAAACCACTGAGTTCATCCAGATCCGCCAGCGTGATCTCGTCACCTTCAATCTTCTCCCAGAAAAGCGTTCCTGCAACGTTGGTGTCGAAGTCTTGCGCTAATAGACTGCCGTATTCTGTGCTGTACCTAGTCCATGAGGTTGTAGACGACTGCATGATCAGCAGATTGGCCAAGGTGCCTGCGTAGTACTGAGAAAGCCCTCCCAACCTACTCACAAAGTACCGGTCCTCCATGGAATCGGTCGTTGCGTACTGAGATAAAAGCAGGACTCCCCCAGCCTCCAAGCGAGTCAATGCTGTAACGAGCTTGTTGCGACCAACCATCGCGATGCCATGTCGCTCATCATCTTGATCATCGACTTGGGAGTGTCGCTCGGCAATCAGCGTGAACAAGCAATCTGCACGCCGGAAATACTCAACAAAATGCGCTGGGTTTTCTTTCGAATAGCGCTGGTCGTATGACCAAACCAGACAGGGATAGAAAGAGTAATAACGCGCCCGATCGGTCACGTTGGTGATGCTTGGCAGCAACTGGCCATAGATCATTCCACAGGGCGCCTGCGTGCCTAGGTGATCGATCCCTTTACTCGCAGAAGGCGGCTTCAACCACCCGGTGGTGAGTTTCATTGACGTTTAATCCTTCAAGACGCCAGATAGCTTTTCTGATTGTCATCGGCATAGTGGCATAGCGCCACTCAAAAATGACAAGGATGTTCCGTTGAAGTATCTGTTCGATCTGTTCAAGTCCTATGCTGCCACATTGCTACAAGTCACCATCACCCTTAGCGTCAACGTGGTTTCACCTACTAGTAAGCGTTGCTCTTCGTTTCTGCAGCGATACCCTTCGGATTCGCGGCTTCTTACATTGGCGATCAGTACAGATCAGGTTTGAACTATGGCCTTTTTAGTCTCAGCATCGCGGCAGTCCTCATTTAGGTCGCTGCCGCTTCGGTCACTGACAACTGGAAAATGCTGGTGCCGCGTCTGGGTGCTGCGACCGTTGTAACCCCTTCTTACCGAGATAGCACCAAGCGGCCCTAGCACTCTGGTCTGATTTCGCTCCTAAATTCTTAGCTCCTTGAGATTGTAGTCATCGATGATCCGAGTGATCTTGCTCTCTTGCTGTGCGGTAACCGAATCGTCCCCGACCATAATCCTCTCTAAGGGCTGTCGATAATACCCAGCAAGCAGGCAGTTCAAACCGCCTTGCGGTATGATTAGATAAAGGCTTGATCGACCATCGACGCCTTCAGCTACGACTTGGGGCTGAAAGGATTGCTTTCGTGAAATCTGTGCAATATCAGCCATATGAATATCAGCTAAATGAAGAGGCGGCATGCTCAAAAAACTGGATTTGAAAGGTGTTGGACCGACTCCGGAGTTAACTCTCGAGTTTACTTCTCGCCTCAATTTCTTGACCGGTGATAATGGGCTAGGCAAAAGCTTCGTTCTGGATACGGCTTGGTGGGTACTGACCAGAACGTGGGCTAGAGGAATTAAGGCTGTTCCAAATGAAGAGGCTAACGAGCCTTCTATTGGCTTTACCTACACAAAATCCTCTGCAGGTGACCTCACAGACAGCAGTAAATTTGTTCGTAGAACACAATCGTGGCCATTGAAACAGGGACGCCCTTCCATTCCCGGCGTCGTTATCTATGCTGGGGTGGATGGTAGTTTTTCCGTATGGGACCCCGCTCGAAATTACTGGAAGAATGACGAAGAGGATGGTCGTGCCCCCCCTAAGAGTTTTGACTTTAGTCCTGATCAAGTTTGGCAAGGCCTAGTAGATACTAAAGGCGTGACGCATTGTGTAGGTCTGATACAGGACTGGGTACTCTGGCAAAGCGGAAGAAAACCTGCCTTTGAAGATCTTATAAAGGTATTGGAAGTGCTGTCTCCGAGTGAGTCAGAAAGACTCCTTCCAGGAGAGCCAATGCGTATTGGAGATGATGTGCAAGAGGTCCCATCACTAATAATGCCCTATGGACAGCAGGTGCCTCTCCCTCTCGCCTCTGCAGGAATGCGTCGAGTATGTGCGCTTGCATATTTACTTGTGTGGACATGGCGGGAACATGTCATGGCCTCAAAAAAGTACGGCGTCAGGCAGGCTCGCGAGATCATACTTCTAATTGACGAAATTGAATGCCACCTTCATCCACAGTGGCAGAGACGCATTGTTCCGGCACTTTTAAAGGTAATGGGAGTGTTAACAAACGATAAAAAAATTCCTGTCCAAGTATTGGCAGCCACCCACTCTCCACTTGTTCTAACATCTTTAGAACCTCTATATGACGTGAAAGCGGATTGTATTTTGGATTTTGATCTAACAGGTGAAAAGGTCAGCGTTCGAAATATTCCTTTCAGTCGCAAAGGTGATGTCAATGGCTGGCTTTCCTCAGACATTTTCAACCTAAGAGAACCTCGATCTCTTGAAGCTGAACGAGCTCTTTTATCAGCTCATAAAATTCTACGCGAACTGAATTCACCGAGTAACAAAAAATTTACACGCAAAGATAAAACAAACATCAAGGCTGTGGATGACGCCTTGCGGGGATCGCTCAGCGACGTAGATCGTTTCTGGGTTCGCTGGAGTAGCTTTCGCGATGAGGCTTTGGCTGAAGAATGATAAAAGTTGAACTTGCTCCAGAACCTGCAGACTTTGATGCAAAAGTCAGAACCCCTGGATTACGTGCGCTGAGTGAGATGGTTGGAGAAGAAGTCGAGCGTACCCACGGGAAAAAATTCAATAAAATTGCAGACCTGCGTGAGGATATTAAGGGCTCCGATTTTCCATCTTACTGGACTGAGATCATCCCCGATCTACTTGATGCTTATGGCCGTCTTTGCGCTTACATGGCCTTCTACATTGAGAAAGTAACTGGGGCTCCCTCTGTAGATCATTGCATGGCGAAGACTGAAGATTGGCAGTCCGCCTACGAGTGGACTAATTACAGACTAGTATGCTCTTTAATGAACTCAAGAAAAGGAGTGAAAGACCTCCTCGACCCTATCAGCGTTGAAGATGAGTGGTTCGAACTCGAATTTGTAGGATTTCAAGTGATACCTCGCCCCGGATTAGATGCCTCAGTTGCGAAAACCGTTCAGCACACTATTAATGAGCTCAGACTAAATGACAAAGACTGTATTGATGTTAGAGAAGAATATATAGAAGCATTCTGGGATGAAGATATCAAATTGAACTGGCTCTCACGGCGATTTCCCTTTGTAGCTCGTGAAATGCAACGTCAAAACCGATTGACACGACAATAACCTTCGTTAAGTGATACGAAATCGAGAAATGCTGCGACTAGAAAACTTCCTCAAAATATCTCGATTTCCTCAACATCAATTCAATCATTATCGGCGAAGAATTTCCTTGTTTTCTCGGAACACTCTCGCAACTGCTCTTCTATTCTTGGGATACCCCATTGAGCGCCTGTATGGCTCAGGTGATAATTGGATCAAGGCCTTCGATATTTGCAATGCTTCATACCCAAAATAGCCAACCAGATTTGCGTCCGCCTCCATAGCATCATCTGAATCGAGATAGACTTACCAGCGAGCGCGGATACCATCGCTTCCGAGCCTAATGTCATTTTCTATCCATGCAATTCTGCAGGCTAATGCTCTATCGATTTTCGAGAGCCCGCTCGGATCAATTACCAGCACGGGCTGCATGCAACCGTTAAACCGCACAGCAGACTCGCCGGACCTTATCTCGCCCCACTGTCGGTGAAACTCTCAAAAATTACGCGCACACTGCGCAGCAAGTGCATCGAGTTTCTAGATTAAATGAATTGCCTCAATCTCGGCCTCAAGTCGACGCTGCTCCTCACGCTGCCACTTCTCTTTAATCCAGCCTATTCCTGAAGTCATCAATGCTGCGATCACACCACTACCCGAAGCGATTTTTATTACATCTGCGATATCCAAACTATTTTCCCTTTAATCTAAACTTGGCTATCAGCGAAACGCAATGCGACCACCCTTCGCGACATTCACCTCTTTTAACGTAGGCTGCAGGTCAGCATGGCATTGGTGATACTCTTCAAACGCGCGTGCGACGTCTTTATCAACGAGCTCCAATGTCTCACCATTCCCTCTCGTCACCAGGGTACTCAAGTCGACATGCATGTCATGGCTGAAGCGCTCTAGCAATATCCAGAAGGGTGTCTTGTGATCGATATGCAGATCTTTACGATCAGTGATCTCAACACCACTTCCTGCACACTGAACCGGCAAACCTATAGCATCACGAAAAGCACGCATTTGTGGTCGCACTGCAAATCGCAAGGCTTCACAAACCTTGCCATGAGGTGACTGCGGGACACCGGTAATGCATTGCTCGTAAGAAAAGCTGTCTTCGCTCCCGTCGCTACGAACAAGCCAAAAACCTCGCCCAGCACCCAACACGTTTCTTTTGATCTTGAAATGGTCAACACCCACGCCGATTTTCCTTGGCGCATCAGGATGCATCGTGATCAGCAAATGCAGATGTTTGATTGCGTGTCGGTCGCGAATCTCACCAGTTTGAGCACGCTGCAAATAGCTTTTAAATCGATCCAATAGCTCTTTCTTGGACTTGTATTCGAAAGGTCCCAGCCAATACATTTTGGTCGTCTCCATGACATCTGACGCTGTTATCCGTCCCCCATCGGCAACGTGATCGCGTGTTACCCCATGCATTATCGCCAAGGTGCAGCGGGTGCTTTCCCCGCTGCCTGTCAACGCTACTGAGTCACCGCCCTCGCCTTGCAGCCTTGAGGCGGATTAATGCGCGGTTCTTTGTGCGTGCAAGAGCCAGGCTCCGTCCCTCGGTAGTCAGAGCAGCCCCAGAAAGGTCTATCCGTTTGCTGCCAAACCATTCGACCTCCCGATTTTTTGCACAATGCAATCCAACCACCGCAGTTCTGCGCACAAATCAAGTACAGCCCACGCTGATGCATTGGCGAGCGGCAATCTGGGCACGCCGATTCAGTGTGCGTGCAATGCGGAGAAAGTGAGCAAAAGTAAAAATACTCATCCCTCCTAGTCTGTTTACGCAACCTTAGCTCACCGGCTTCGCATACAGGGCAAGGCGGCCCCTCAACAATCGGGGCCGGAGTGCCAAACTCATTGAGTTCAAGGTCGTATTCATCGTCAAGCAGCTCCTTGACGAAGCTGGACACTTTGTTCTCACCGGCGACGAGATAGACCCGTTGTTTAGCCCGAGTAAGCGCCACGTAGAACAAGCGTAGTTCTTCTGCATGAGTGAAGCTTTCCCGCGGGGGCAGCAGCGCATCCACCAGAGGATGGGACATTTTCTCTGAGGGCAAGCCGAACTTTCCTGATTTGTTTCCAAGCAACACCACAAAATCGGCCTCTTGGCCTTTGGAGGAGTGAATGCTATCCACGCGAATCATGAGCCTCGGATACAGCCTCGCCAACTGATCCAACTTGTTCTTGTCCGGGAGCCCAAAGGAAAACCTGGCCAGAATATAGACACTTGCGCCTGCACCGGCTCGAGCATCAATACGAGCCATAACCTGGTCCAATGCCTGCTCATCTTTCAGCTCCGTACGAAACAATGAGACTGCGGGATCCGCCTCTTCAACATGGGTGGACATCCTCTTAAAGAGCTGCGCGGGGTTACGCATGACGAAACGGCTGGCGACCTCACTGATGCGATCGTTGAAGCGGAAGGTCTTATCCAGTGCGCTGGTCGCCGTCGCACCAAAGAACTTGTCGAATGCAGATGTCAGGGTGATGTCGCTACCTGTGAAGCGATAGATCGACTGCCAGTCATCACCCACACAGAACAACGATCCATCCGGCTGGAGGCGCCGAAGTCCTCTGACCAGACGCGCCCTTGGATTTGAAGTGTCTTGAAATTCATCAACGAGAATGAAGCGCCAAGGCGGTGTGTAACCACCCTCTTCGACTCGCTCAATCGCACGTACGATCATGTCATCAAAATCGATCTGTTGATTGCTATCCAGCTCCGCCTGATACTTTTGGTAAATCGGCTCCAAAAGCTTCAATGCTGCGCGCATTTGATCTGGATCGGGCGCTGTATTGACGCGCGCCTCAAGCTCTACCGTCGACAAATCCGCGGCTTTAAAGCACGTCAGTAATTCCTCCAAGAGCTCGGCTAACGCTGATACGACGCCAAACTCACGGAGCGTCTCCAACTGAGCCTCCTCGGGCATTGGTTCAAACGCTACGCCGGCTGCGACTAGGCGCTCCTCTAGCACCTTGAGCAGTACGCCTGCTTGCTGCTCGTAATGGTAGGTTTCGATCAAGCGGGTCTGATGCTGTTTGTGCAGTTGCCGCTTCCATTCCATAGCGTTCTGATAAGTCGCTCGATTGATATATGGCGCGGTATGACCTCTTCGATCGACACCGAAGTGCTCGATGTAAATATCGCAATCGGGAAGGTAAAAATCAGGATGGTACTGGCGACGCTCCGGCGTTCGAGTTGACACCTTGTACGCGGGTTCATATCGATATTCGACGCCCATCTTGAACAGGAAATTTGCGATTCGACATTCGGCCATGCTTTTGACGCGCTCGCCCTTAAGCGTGCGAACCTCATGCTCTGCCAGATAGCGGAAGTATTCGCCTAAGGATGCAAAGTCGAACGGATTCTTGATGGGGTAAAGGTAGTGATCAAAATAGTGAAGGATTTGCTTGCGGTAATCTGGCTCATTTTGCAGTTCCTCGAATGCCAATTGTACGAATCGTTTGCGAGCCGCCTCATCGTCAGCCATTGGGGACAGGGAGGGATGTTGCAATATCGATTTGCCCAAGGAATGAAACGTGAGCGCCTCTACACCTTTCACGCCCAGGCGCGACTCCAATCGCTCCCGCATTTCCTTCGCAGCGTCGTTTCCGTATGCCAGGAGCAGGATCTCATCCGGACGTGCTTGACCACTTTTGACAAGGAAAGCGACTCGCCCTATCGTCGTGCTGGTCTTTCCAGTACCTGCTCCCGCTAAGACCAAATTGTTGTCTTCATCGATAATGCATGCCAGACGCTGCTTAGGTGTCAGTGGCATCGCCTCGACTTGGTCAAAAAGGTCCGCGTATTTGCTCAGACTGGTCTTAACATAGTGTGCACGCCAACGGCGCAGGCACACCTCACCATTCTTGACCCAAGACCAAGCACGAGTGAGGATCTTGCGTTCTTCTCTTGAGAGTACGCCCAGCCCTCTATCTGGTAGCGCAGGCCACTGAGCGGATTGTCTTACTAACTCGGCGTGAAGGCGCTCCCATTGCGAGCGGCGACAGTAGCCAGTTTTGCGCACGCTTTCGAAGAAAGCGTTCAAAGAACTTGTGACTGATTGAATGCGGTCGGCGTACCACTCACGCAGTGCCGCACGCCATAACTGGTAGGGTTTTTTAACGCCCCATCCGATTGCGACTACCGGTCCCGTGGCTGCACTCAACTTCAAACGCGACAGCACCAGCCATCGATTCAACTCAGGTGGTTTGGGCATCCCCGCCACCGTAAGTGTGGTTGGTTGGCCGGCCCAATCAACCGCAATCAATCCATTGGAAGCGATATCAATCGAAGCACAACTGGCTCCCAGCCACTTCACCCAACCAAAACTACAAAACGCCTCTTGAGTCATCTAGCTATCCTGCTCTGCCAGCATCCGCAATAAGCGTATGCTGGTGTCATCCAAATCCGCAGGCTCAGTCCATTCTGATTCCCACATTAGCGCTCGACGCGCCACCATTGAGCCATTATCACACACCCCTCCAATTTTGGTCACAATTCAAAGCCATTGAGCGATCATTCAGGCACGGATCGTGGAGACACACGGTGATATTTTTGATCAATTGATTCGCCTATTCCCGAATGCTACTCTCCAGCCCTTAAGGTATCCGGTAGGTACCAGCCGTCCACATAGGCGAAGCAATTGCACTATCGTGATTGGTCGAAACACCTAACCTGACCCCCAATCAGGTGACCTCGTAGTGGACGCCAGGCACAGCCCTTCCGGGAGCTGTAATGCAAGTTACTTCTATCCATATCAAGCAGGTCAAACGTCAGGCCAAACAGCTTGAAAGCACCTACCCCACTCTGAAACTAGGCCAACGGCTGGACAAAGCAGCCACGCAGTATTTGGGTGTCCGGGACTATCATGAAGCGCAATGTCTGTACGACAGGTGGGTCATGCTTCATGTCCATCCTTCGGAGGATGCTGACCGAGTCAGCAAATGTGCCTACTGTGAGTTCACTTTTGCTCCAGACATCAAGGCGGATCTTCACTCACATCGCAAAATCCATGAGCAATTTCACGAGGCTTGCGTAGCGCTGGGCTACCAACCCGGTAACTTCGTCCAACGGGAGCTCATGAAACGTAATGGACGAGCGCAGGCTGAATCTGATCAGTCCGTGGAGGTCAGGGCCGAGGGCGTTCTGATGCTTTTACGCGGCTGGTTTGATCGATCGCTTTCAGCTGCGATTCATGGCAAGTATTGGCGCAAGCATCCTACCTTTGAAGCCTACGTCGCGATGATTCAAGATACGCTCGGGAGCAGATACGGTGAATCTGCAACGAGTACTGAGAGAGAGGTATGGATACCTGCCTGGTGTAATCCAAACTGAAAACAGCTATTGGTATCCGGAGCATGTTTGAACGCTCAACCAAGCTATCTGAAAGCTTACTTTTGAAGCTCTGAGCTGTGCCAGTGACGGGCCTCGTCGTTGCGATGAGGCTCATCACTCAATAGCATTACTCCCCGCAACCTATCATCTGCCCAGTCGGCGTAATCGTGCAGATATTTCCTTCACTGTCTTCAGAGTGAGAACCGCTGCTATCAGTCCAAGATCTGATTGAATAGCTGTTGCCATCGCTGTCAGAGGACTGCGTCTCGTGCCCATTCAGATATGGCCTAGTCTCGGTATCGATCTGATAACTGTTGCCTTGGGTATCCCAGGATTTTGCGTGAACATCGCCGTCGTCATCTGTCTCGACATCCGAGCAGACCACGTACTCCCCTTCGCCGTGACATTCAGCCTGTGCTGCAGAGGCTACCGCTAACCCCAAACAACACAAAAGCGCAGCGACTTTAGCTCTCATGACATCCCTCTCCTTGAGTCGCGCTCCTAGAATCCGACTCACGCCAGCTTCTCAATATTAGCCCGCAACATCCCGAGCTCAAGTGTGATTTGCCGCGATCCAAGCATGCGCGAAGGATTGGGAAAGCACTTTGCCACGGGCTGTTTATCTGCGACGCGATAAACACGCCACAACTCGTAGCGGTCGCGCTCACGGAACGCTTTTTCAAACTCCCTGCGGGGCCAGTCAAAACGGCCATCGACACCTGTAGTAGATTTCACTTCGAGCCACCTCTGTTGCCCATTAGCGTCAATTGAGCGAATGTCATGGTCGGCGCCCGGCTCGTCATGCGATGTCCATATGACGTATTGCTCAGGATTCTCATACCCCATCTCCCGCACTCTCTGGAGTTCCATGCGGTAAACCAGCTCCTCGCCGCGTCGCCCCACATGGATAGCGCGCTCATTTTCTGCAGGCGTGGGCGGCAGCCAGACGCCCGTGGTTCCTCCGCCACCACCACGAACGCCATCTTCGCGTGTTTCTATTTCTACTCCCAGGGTCGGCGCAACCGTCAGCGAAACGTCTTCGAGATTTGGTAATGAGAATGGAGATACCAAAGGCGGAAGTAGTGGTGGAGCATGATTTATGCGTGGCGCCACCTCCTCAGTAGGCTCGACTACCTCACTACTACTAGAACCTGACGTATTCAGGTTGTCGAAGACCTGCCGCAATGCAAGCTCTTCGAAATCCTCGTCCTCGTCCTCGTCTTCGTCACTTTCAACATCTGACTCCTCGAGATTCGCAGAGAATGATCGGAAGTTAGAAAGTCCCATCTGCTCTAGGTAATCTCTTAAGTCTTCAAGCGTGGCGCAGAGAAGTAACGGAAGAAATGCATTGGCGATGCCGCGCATCGTTGCAACGCTGGTCGCCCCGGCAATCTCTGCAAGCGCCTCAGCCAGCAACAGCTGAAATCTATTTTTATTCTTCGGCGCAACGACACATATCTGCGTTTCACTAACAGCTACCTGCGCTGGAACCACAACACTCGTCCCAGCGACGCTGTATCGACGTTCCATGCTTGAAAAAAAAACAACCTCTCGGATGCTGAGGAGGTTTCGTTTAATCATCGATAGCGATGCAGGGTAGAAACTTTTATGACCATGCCGGTTTCTATAGGCAACTTCATACAGTGCATGCGCAAAAAGCGGCCGGTGAAGAATGGCAATAACACGCTCGGCTTGCTTGGGTTTGAACCAAAACGGAGGTCGACCGGCCAGACCGGGTACCGACTCGCTTGTACCAGCGATTGCTGAAAGTGGACGAATGCCAAGCCCTGAAAAAAATGCACGGACGTGGTCTGAACTGTCAACGACCCCGGTAGCACTATTGGCTTTTCGAAGCGCTTGTTCAAGCGCAGGAAAGTCTGGTTCTAAAAGCTTTTCCGCACGCAACTCTCGAAGAGAGAAGAATCGCGCTTGATCGTCGATTAAGCAGCGAACATCCTCAAGCCCCGGTGGTAATCCAAAATGCCTGCGCAGCCGGTAGGCTTCCAAAAGAATTGCCCGTCTATCTGATGTTACAGGTGAATCCTTTGCCCATACGGTTCCTACGTGCTCGAAGAAGCGTGACCAGTGGGAGTCATTAGGTTGGCTCACCGCACCAAGCGCAAGATAAGCACTTCCGACTACATCGGCATGGTTGTAAACAGGAAATACTTCGCTTAGCGGGGTTCCCATCCTGGGACCAACGAGAATCTCAGAGGGCGGATAATAACTGCCGAGCACCCAGCAAATCGGCTTGCTATTAAATTCAGACCTGCTGCGTCGTTCACGCTTAATGGCTTCGACAAGTGCCGGATATATCAGATCCGGCCGATGAGGGGCCAATCGCTCCTGCGCTCGACGTTCGATGAGCTCGATTAAAGTTTCCGAACCCGGTATGACAGAGAGCTTAAGCTTTCGATAGAGAAGCTCGTTACGCCCTCCGACAATCAGGCAGTCTTCATCAATACATAGTCGATTGGCTTTCGTGTCGAGGTGCAGCATACACGGGGCGGAGAGCTGCCCCGCCCGCGACATCAGGCAAGGGATGTCCCGCAGCACATCGATGATCGCAGGTAGTAGCAAATTGAGATTATCAGCGAGTAACTTTTCAAATCGTTCCGCTATTTCGGGACGTTCCGAAACCGCGCGAGCGTATCGAACTAGATCCGAACCGTTTAGCGAGTTACGGATCCGCAAGCGGGTGATCAATCCTGCCGCCTTCAGCATTTCATTTGATGGTGCGTCTATCGCCAGGTTAAGGTCTTTGGCCAAGGCCTTACTGAGGTGCACCATGGCTGACGGTGAGACCCATTGGCCACGTTGATTCTTGACAACAGGATTGTTCCGTAGCGCCGATAGAGCAAGTCGGCTGATGGGCTTGTTGCTAGTTAGCAGCTTCTTATAAAGAGTTTCACGCTCCCGATCATCGCCCGCCGCAGAGGAAGCGCGGCCAGCGGCGTCAATCAACCACTGTTCTTCGTCGAAAACACGGCAGAAATTTGAAATGGATTTGTATTGAATGAGTTCAGGGTGGAGCCGGTTGGCCAATGGTTCAGGACAATCGTCCCAAAGCTCTGGACTTACGATCATGAGCCGAACAGCGGGTAAGAGTTCGCCGACGGCGTTAAGAGTCGATGCCGTATTAGCCAAGTCAGCCTTGTTAAGCTTATTTAATTTTCGAGGATAAGCGGACAGCGCCGAAGCTTGGCGTTTCTGCATGCCGACGTCGGTTTGGGCTCCATGGTAATCCAGGAATTGATAATCGACGTCGTCACCAACCTTCGTTTCAAGTCTCTTTGAATCATTCCCCGCGCATCGCAACCTTACCAACGATGAAATAGTGAATCGCTTAGCACCGCACTCCGCCGCCAACTTGGACAAAGTCTCATCACCTGAAAGTTTAGGTGCAAGGTAGCGATCAGCACTGAGAAAACCATGTAGCTCGATGTCGGTGGGAAGTACAATTTCTGCTGCACGTACGAGGTATGGATTGGACGGATCGCCCGTGGGCCAACAAGCGTCCGTCGCAAGCCGATGAAGTAGTTTTTTTGAGAATCGTGTCGAACCGAAGTTAACGCTGGTGATCAACGCCTTAAATGCCTCCGCACCATATCGACTGAACCAATCATTCTTAAGGAGCTCAATCGTCAGCTCGACAGCCTCATCGATCAGCCAGTCGTTCCACTCATGGTCGGTGATGGCACTTCGATCTGTGTTGAGTTCGAATGGAGCACTGATGCTGACGACGCAGCCAGTGGCAGACGCAGGTGCTTTCAACGGGTAGTAAAGATGGCCGTGTTGTCGGAGATCGATTCGCCGACGAGTGATCGGAAGTGATACAGCAAGACTCAACTTACCTCCTGACTGACTGTAATAGGCTGGGAAATGCCGACCTAAGAATCTAATCGGAATTTCAATCGCCCGCGAAAATTCGTCTTCTTGGAAGGCGATTCGCTGCCTGCCTTCGTCAACGAGTCTTCCTGACCTCTTTATCATAGTGATGCGCGCAGCTGAAGTGCGCTCCCGCTTCGCATCCTGCTTCCATAAGAGTTCTCGGCCTGTACGGACCGATCGAACATTGACCTCGCGCAGCCCTCTTTTTTTTCCGCTGAGCGCTAGTTTCACTAGCGTGTCTGGTAGGCCTGCGGCCATCAGGTCAAGGGCGTGCTCCTCACGCTCGACGGTAAAAGCCTCCAGCCTCTCGGTCGATTTATGTCGATATGGTACATGTACACGAACACCTTTCTTCCGCGACGAAGCAAGGTCCCGTTCTCGACCTGTTTCCTGTGTCTGAAGATCTAACAACGCGACCTGACCACCAGAACGAACGTGTATTTCATCACCAAAGCGAAATAACGAGCGTAAGCCAAAGTTCTTAGAACCGATGCCGTTTTCTTTAGGCGCTACAACCTCTGCTTGCTTGCTACCGATGACATTGCCAGTTCCGACAATTACCGAAAGACGCTCCCACCCTTTGCGATCAATATTTCGTCCGGTACCGACTACCTCAAGCGAATTGCTGCCGAATTTAAGCGTCAGTGACTCCCCGCCGCCGTCATATTCGTTTTGGACGAGTTCACGAAGTACGTCGCTTGCATCATGCCCAGCAACAAACTGCTCAATGATGCTCGAGCCAATGCGTGTCTGCCGGCTTCCACTGAAGTCAGGTGGCACGTAGTCGTTTTCTTCAACAGAGGGTTGAAGTACCCGTGCTTTTACGCGGTTACGTATTGGTTGATTAGCTGGCTTTGTATTAGCCGAAACTTCCAAAGTTTTGGTGCTCTTGCCAGTCATTAAATCGTTCAAACATCGCACCTCGCGTTTAAATTGATCGCAGACTCATGGTTCACAGCGCTAGCGGCCCGGCCGTGAGGTCAATGCGGCAAGATTGCGCGAGTGGACGAGTGACTGCGTTGAATCCAATACACTCTGTATAGATCAAGTGCCTAGATATAACGAAAAAAGGGACGAAACCGGCGCTGTTACGCCGGGCTTCCTGTTCGGTGCCGGTATCCATTCCGTGAGTCCTGATGAGCGTTCGGAAAATTCCTGTTATCAGACAATAGTAGTGGAAGATATGTACAAAGTGCCATCAGATTGTCCATGCTTAAGGCCGACCTTTCAGAAGCCTCACCAGCGAAGCGTTGCTCAAGCATTTTCGCAAGCACCGTAACGTACGCAGTGTTAACAGAGCACCAAAGGGGGATACATGGAGTTTGTAGTGCCACGCGAGCGGTCTTTAACCGACCTGCTCTCAAATGCATCGTCGGAAGACCTGGAGGTCTTGGCGGATCTGATTACAGATAACGGCAAGGGTAGAATCGCTCTCGACAGCTCGATTAAAAAGGTCATCCTGAATCGCCAAGCACAGGGAAAGCTTCAGTTGATCCCCGATGTTTTGGAGAGCGAGATCCGGGCATTCGGCAGCAACAGCATCGCCAACCTATTCAGATCAGACAGTGTGGAATATCTGGAGCTGGCAAGTGATGTCGCGAAAAAGCTTGATGGGAAACCCAATGCAACAGATGACATCTATGCAATAGAAGAAATCGTCATCCGCCAGGCCGTTCACAAATACATTGGAGAGAGTGCGTCAATAGAGGGGCTGAACGGCACAGCTCTGACGAACTACATTGGACAGGTCGTAAGCACCTTGGCTGCAGCCGGCGGTACCGCTGCTGGCTTCGTAGCAACCGGAGGTGCCGCAGGAGTCGCGGGCGCTATCGGTGGTCGACTAGCTGCATTGGTCGCGGCTCCGCTGGCCATTGGCGTTGCTAGCGCCACGATCTATCAGTCAACAGCACCCGCGTTTCGCATTACCGTGCCGGCGGTGCTCCAAGTGGCCAAGATCCGCCGCATTCGACTTGAAGCTGATTTCGCAGCCTATGTGGAGAAACTACGCGCATGTCTATAAACGTCGAAGCGCTTCTGCGCTCCCTGCCCGATATTCCTGGATTGTTGGCCAAACTCCAAAGTGGAGAATACGAGCTATTTGGCGGCGTCGTCCGACATGCTGCTGGAAGCTCGAAAGGCGGGCGTATCGTCGGCCACCTCCTTTTCCCGGAGGACGCCCTACAAACCCAACAAAGTCTTCAAAACCTTCAGTCCACTTTGACGAGTGGGCTCGAATCGCTGCAAGGAGGAATGGGCCAACTACAGCAGAGCATGAACGTGCTCCAAGGATTGCAATCAGCGAACCTACTCCTTTCCGGCCTGAACCTGGCAGTCACTACGGCAGGGTTCGTGATCGTCTGCAAAAAGCTGAACAAGATCAGCGATCAAATCCAGGCGCAGTCGGTTGCCATCGAGCAAACATGGAATTTGGTCCGCGAAGGTCATGAACGCAATATACTGATCGATGAAGCCCAGTTCCGTGCCTTGCTCCTCACCGCCCGGCAATTCTGCGAGCAGGAAGATGTTCAACAGCTGAGAGCACTGATAGCACCTTTCCATAAGGAGTATCAGTTCACCAAGCTGGTGCTGGAAAAGCACGCCCCCAAAGCAGCCAGCAACATCGACCGTTTGAACGAGATTTCGCTACTTCAGGATCGCCTGGTCAACCTAGGCCTCATGCTGGCGCACGTACAGATGAAATCAGGTGCACCTAGGTTTAGCCAAGAATGCTTAACGCAGCTCGGGAGCGATCTTCGAAACCTAAACGAGAGGCGCATCGAAGTATTAAATAGCGATCGCCGTCTGGCAGCGCGGGTCACCCAGTCACACCTCACGGATCTGACTAACTTCCTGCAGCTCGGCAAGAAAATGATGCCGGCACTAACTTACCAAGCCGATGTCATGAGTATCGAAATCCAACATCCAGGACTCCTTAAACAGGCTTCAAACTCCAAGGAAATATTGTTGGTTGCCGCCTAAAAAGTGGCAACAAGAACCACTGTGTTCTGACGTTTACATGCCCTACCCCTCAGAAATCGGAAGCCTGGACATAAGCAAAAAAGAGCCCGCAAGGGCTCTTTAATAGCTGGCGACTCACTACTTGCTGAGCCATGATTCCACTGTGTCAGAGCCATACTGCTCCTTCCAAGCCTTCAGCCCCCGATGATTGCCGCCTTTTGTTTCGATCGTCTCTCCGCTGTGCGGATTTTTATAGACTTTGACCTGACGCGCCTTACGACTGCCCTTTTTGGCAGGAGCCGCTGAAGCGCGGCCACCCGTTTGGGGATCCAAAATGTTGATGACGTCCTTGAGGCTAAAGCCGTACTTGGCCAGCAAATCACGAATCTTCGTTTCGAACTCAATTTCCTTCTTTAGGCCGGCATCCCCCTTCAATGCCTCCAGTGCCTGCAACTGTTCAGCGAGATGTTTTTCGAGCTGGCGAAATTCTGCGAGTCTGGACATGGAAACCTCGTGGGTGGGTAGAGATCACAACTAAATTGAAATCAAATCTAACAGATTGGTTCCCATCAAAAGTAGCTCCATATTCAAATCGCTCTACCTATCCGTCTGAGCCCCACAAGCGTTAAGTTCTTATACGTTGATCCCTACTCCCCCCCTTCTCGCCTGACACTAAACAAATAATCCTAGTTAGCAGGCGCTCGGCAACCGCCATCCATAGATCGTCAGCAGTCTCAGCAGAGCACTTGCGTCACTCCTTCTGCACCCTTATCAAAGGGGCTCCCCCGTTGCGGCCGGTCGCTCCTACCGTACCCATATCGCGCCTCCAAACCTCAGTTATGACCTATGCTCAAGCCTTCTGAGAACCCCCAATTACAACCAAGGAGATCGACATGGCTGATGATCTGCACAACCGCGGGCCGCAAGACAGAAAACGAGTGAACACTTCCGAAGAATGGGAGTTGAAGTATTGGTCCAAGGAGTTCGGTGTCACCGTTGACCAGCTCAAGACCGCAGTTAAAGCAGTTGGCCCGATGGTCGATGATGTACGCAAAAAACTCGGGAAATAACGCTCGAAAGTGCCCTACGTCACGGTAGGGCTTTTTCTCGATGTGAATATGGCCTAACCGCCTTCAATCCGGACGGAGTCAAATATGCCGAATTCAGACTTGATGGCACCGCTTCTCTCCAAGATCCACGAGAACCAACTCGCACTGGAGGCAGCCATCATGGAGTTGTCGAATTGGGTTGAGCAGCAAGGTTCATCAGACACTGCGGAGAATGTCCGAGAAGCCCTCGCAGCGATCGACCGAAATGAAGACTTCATCAAGATGACGTTGGCGCTGATCGATATATCCATCGAACAATGAAGGCTGTGGGAACCTCCCAATCATCTCCAGAAAAGTTCGTCGCCAATTTTCCTAGATCATCATCCGAATCCAGTGGATAGCATTCAACTGCCCTACCTACTCATTCGGAGAATCACATGTCCAAAAAAAGCACGCCAGCCGATTCAGTACGCCAGCAGCGTAACGATAGATCTGACGCTCTGAACAACAACCGCGGAACTACGGGTACAAACCCGACGAATGCCCATGTTCACGGTAACCGTGGCAAGCAGTTGAACCCTAACCAACGCTAGGACGGCGCCCCCGGTTTCGACCGGGGGATTGAGGATTCAATATGAGCTCAAAAGTTTGTTTCGCAAGTCAGGGAGAGTTGATCAGGCTCGCTTTCGATGCGTTTGGCGTGCTTCCTCGCAAGGAGGCGGATCGTGATGAATTCGATGAAACAGCCAAAAAAAACATTCAGAAGCAGTTGGAGCGACTTGCCAAAGAGGAAGGTCACTTGGCTTCGAACTTTGGCGAAGCTGTCCGACTGCTCGGCGGCATGCTAATGGGTTACCTACCCAGTACACGAATGATGCAAGCCATAGGTGATCCACTGTCTGACCTGCATTACGGCTACAACCAAGTCGTCCGTACTGAAGGGACATTTCTGAGCAAGGCCCAGACCCTTCGATACTTTATCTCGATCAAGGCAGTCCCACTGCTAGTGATCTCGCTGAACCAGAGCCTGCTGCGGCACAAAATCGCGGACTTTCAACTGGAAACGCCCAAGGACGAATTCTGGTATCTACCGTCGATAACCAGCGCCGGCGAGATGACGATGCCTTTGGCTAAAGTCATGCGTTGGGCTTACGCTCGCTGTGGCATTTCGCAGACGCAGTTTCATTATCCTGGAAAGAACGCAGCCTCCGATGATTACGCGCTTCAGCACAACCTTGATAATGCCATCAACTGGATCAGAAACCCCTCGCCTCCGGCCCTTCCTGCACTGATAAAGAACTTCACAAACTCCTTCAACACGCTCGCTGAGTGCGGACGAGAGATTCCTCCTCCCGTTCAAGCGAGCGTTCTGACAAGCCTGGTGTTGGCCAGGGTAACGAGCTACATCGCAGAGCTGATTTCCCAAGCGTACGACGTTAAGTATCTGGAGGATGTTTGCAATCAATTCCGAGACTACTCGCGATGGATAGCGGAGGACGTCAACGAATTCAAAACCGAGATACACCCGGTGATGCAAAGACAAGCGTCGCCTGAGATGGCTTGGGTGACATGGCAACATGCGTGTAGTGATTTCTGGGGCTTTTTCGATGCAAAAGTTGATCACGTAGCAGATACGCTGCAGCAGATTGAAAGTGCAAATGTTGGCACCCCAATCCCGGATGAAATCATCGCTGCACTGACCATCGAATACGGTCGCTTTGCAGTATGCACCCGCATGGACCTCTATGAGCGCACGCTACTATTGAGCCCGCCTGAGGGTTTTTTCGACATGCTAAACCAGGGCTTCACCCTCAAGCATGACCCATGCACTCACTGGTCGACCATCGACGAATACGCTGAGCGCATTAACTCGCTTGGCCTTGAAGACCACCTATGCTGGATGGCACCTTGGCTACGGGCGGTCTACCACTACCGCCAAGGTGAATTCGTAGCAGCCCTAGACCACTATCAGGTCGCGTTTGAGTACGCCAAATACCGTGCCGGCAAGTATCAGTACGACCTAGTAAATCAATTCATCGAAGTGGCCGCCAAGAACGACAGTCGACGCAGATTCAAGAAAGGGATTGAGTGGGCACAGTATCTAGACATCAAGGTTCGATGGCTGCGCAACGACGAGCCAACGGAAGAAAAACTGAACTACGTTTATGGCATGTTGAAAATAGCTCGATACGATCACCAGCTATAAA
Organism: Pseudomonas sp. AC169; assembly: GCF_979258515.1. NCBI lineage: Bacteria > Pseudomonadati > Pseudomonadota > Gammaproteobacteria > Pseudomonadales > Pseudomonadaceae > Pseudomonas > Pseudomonas sp. AC169. Next base: position 6,054,315 of record NZ_OZ409866.1, read on the forward strand.
GAACCCATTGCCGGCCAGCCAGTAATACTGCTGGGTGGCTCGGCCCGGAGCAGTGTGGATCGAAGATCCACACCTATCCTTTATCAGTTCGTGACTCTCTACCTGGCGGAAGTCTGTTGAGAGACTTCACAACCTATTCTTGATGGCAGAAGCCCTCTCCTCACCTTCAAGTTCGCCTGTACATCTGAAGGCAATCCGCTCCACAGATTCAATCCGGAACGCCTCTCGACCTCCGTAACGGTGGCCTGGTAATCACAAAAATTGGCCGCACGAGGGGTACTCTGGTCCATGATGAACGCGGCGTAGAGACCGGTAGCAGGCGTACTACCAATGAAGATGACCTTCCAGTAACCACTTGGAATTATGTGTGCCTTCGTGGTGCCAGGCAGCGAACCAATCGCTCGTTCATAAAGCGGGCCGGTGGCCACATAAACCGCATCAACATCTGCGGCTTTGCTGAGATTGCGTTCCTGGTCCTCAAGCCGAGCCCACGCGCCCTGATTGAGATCCGCCTTCTGCGGAGTGATGTTCGTCAGGTAATTGAGCGCCTGCCAATCAGACGTCCCGCCCAAGGACGCCAAGTTCGCCTGATGCCCGCGATCGATCTTCAAAGCAGCGCTTGCCCCGTTATAGTCGCTGGGGGTGAGTGTTTCACTTGAGGGTACGTCTGGATCGGTCTTCCAATTACGAGGTCGCCCACTGGCGGGTGTTGTTTTCGTAATCTTGTAAGCCACCCAGTTCGCGAACTTGGTGGTTCCGTTGTTGTTCAGGGTATAGGCCTGACGATACAAGGTCATCTCGCTACCGCCCGTTGGACACCCAACCAAGCAGTTGTCAGTCGCATCACCCGACGACGGCTTGAGTCGCTCAGATGTAGTGGCGGTATCTAGCATCCGCGGTGCTGTGCAGGCACCTATCAACGGGATGAGGAGCAGTGAGAGCAGTCTTACTTTTAGCATTCCTTGCACTTGGTTGGCCTTTCAAAAGGCGGCAAGTCTAAGGTCGTTCTTACGTACGACAAAGCGTCATTTCGGAATATGTTTTTCAAGAAATGGCCGGGGATTTGTTCCCCACCAATCCATCCTGATCAAGCCAACGTGTATGTGACTACTCGCAGCTATACTTCAGCTGCTGCGCCACCCGATCGCGGCACTTACCCAGGATCTGAGATCATGACAAGGACTGTAGCCACTTTCGCCGGGCATTTTCTAGTGCTTGGCCTCGTCGGTGTACTTGCTAACTGCAGCACCATTCCCGAGAAGTGGGACGAAGGTCGAAAGGGACAAGCTCCAGGCGTCAAACCTCTGCGTCCGCTGGCGCAGATCACGGCAAAAACCTTAAGTGCTGACTACGCGACCGAACCTCAGTCCGGCGCCCCAATCGCCGTGGGACTCTCCCTCTCTGGAGGTGGAACGCGCGCAGCGATGTTTGCGCATGGCGTTCTCCAAGGATTGAATGACAGCGGTGTTCTCGCCCAGCTCGACGCCATGTCCACCGTTTCGGGAGGAAGCTATACCGCGCTGTGGTATTACACCCAACGTTTAGAGGCGCGAAGAGCAGGCACGTCATACAGCGACATGTTCAACGATTGCGTCCCACTGTGGTGGCAGGAGCCACCCACCGCCGGCGAAGACAGCTTCAAGACTAAGCAGCAAATACGAAAAGCATTGGAGCTCGCAGGCCAGGGCACCGATGGATTCAAGACCATGGAGCAATGCACGCAGAATAGGCACTTTCGGGAAGGCGACCCATACAGACGCCAGGTTCACCTCTCGCGTTGGCCGGACGTATTCAGATATTCAGAGACTATTCCTACTGGCAATGCTCAAGGCGCCCCGTGGTGGGAAACGATCCGCCTAGCGATCACCAGTGTAGGCGAAGTATTCTTCTCACCTCTCATCAAAACCGGGGACGTCCCTTCTGCCTACCAGTACGGTATCGAACGAGCTTGGGCGCTAAACCCCAACCCCCGAACCAGCCCTTATCAGGACTTCAGCTACACGAACGATACCGGCAAACCGCAAACATCAGGCTGGCATCTGGACCCCGCCAAAGCCACATGGCAGCAACTGAGGGTACTGTACGAGGACAAATCAACAGGCAAGATTCCCCTGTGGATTTTGAATGCCAGCAATGCCCCACGGGGTGCTGGCACTGACCAAAGTCGGATCTTCGAAATCACACCTTTTGGTCAAGGTTCAGAGCTCACCGGATACCTGCGCGGTAGGGTGCCCAGCATTGCTGATCTCGGCACTTCAGTTCGCGCCTCGGCCGCAGCGCTGGATGCACAAGGCGCTGGTGAGAAGTACGCGCAATCCCTCTCCCCGCGCAACTTCATGTTTCCATTAGCCGAATGGGGCGAGACGGTAAAGAACCCGTTTCAAGATTCGCCGAAACGCTTTCACCTCAGCGATGGTGGTCACTCAGAGAACCTAGGGGTCTACAGTTTGCTGCGTCGAGGAGCACGCGACGTGATCGTGGTAGATGCTGCTGCCGATGTTGAAGGACGCATGGCGGATCTCTGCGCTCTGCGCAGCATGCTGGCGAAAGAAAAAGTCACCTTGAAGTTCTCAAGTGAACTGACGCAACTCGACACAGTGTGCGAGGGTGCGATTGGCAATCCACACTCAAAATTACTGGGGTACAACACATCTGCCTGGTTGAATCCCGTGGTGCCCGGACAAGTCATCTGGCCGCCGGAGAGCGGCCTACCACCGAGCCGCATTTGGCTGATTAAACTGGGTTGGGACCAGCAGGCAGTAAGACGTGCATTCAATGACAAAAAATGCGAAACACTTGAATATCCGGTCAGTTGTATCGTGACTGCTTACTATGGCCACAACACCAATACGATACGGCCGAAGGATCAGTATCTGTTTTTCCCTCAACTGACCACTCCAGGGGCAGGTTTCAGCAGCAGTTCCTATATGTTTTGGGCGTACCGGGAGTTGGGAAGAACCGCGGCATCTGCCTTGAAACTGCAACCCGATGGCACGCTAGCTTTGCAGCCGCGAATCACACTCAAGCCCCAGCAAGCGGATTGTGTTCGTCCAGATTTGCGTCCTGAACCTTGTTGAGGGGGAACGCTTCTGGCCCCCTCCACCTCTTGGATGCAAATTGGAAACGTGTGCCATGGCAGAGTTTAAGCCTGCTGCACATTCCCGATGGGTGAACGCAAAGCCGAATCGGTGCGGGGGCTCACGAACGGATGAAATCACGAAGCGCTTCAACGCGTAAGAGCTTGTCGTCAGTGTGAGCGATGCGATGACAATTGGCACACAGAAGCACAAGATCGTCTGGATCCGTCTCCCCCGTGTGATCCTCATGGGAAAGCGGCAGCTGGTGATGACACTCAATGACGCGTGTCGCCTTCATCCCCAACAGAGCGAAGAAATCGGCATCGCAAGCAGCACAACTGAGCCTATGTTCCTGACTCATTCGCTGAAGCTTTAACTCATATCCCACACGCCCTTTTCGTTCCGTGTGTAGGTGAGTTTTCATCGCCTTGGATCCTTCGGCGAAGCTCGAGTTTTCTCGAAGGTCATCTCTCTCGCTGATGAACATGGTCTGCAATCTGGAGATCATTTCCGCAGTTTCACTTCCTCCGGCAAAATCTCCTTGGTCGTAATAATCGAACGAGCCGAGAACATGAATGAACACATTCACGCTCTCCTCATTCAACGGGGCGTCTTGCCACTTCGAGGAACAAACTTTCTGCGCAGGTCCTGCGCCTTTGCATCGAAGGAAGTAAGAGCAGGTGTTCAAGCAAGAGCCTTGGTGGCTGGCCCAGTTCTTCCCGCCAGGCATGATCGAATCAAGAATGGTTTTTTCAGGACCGCTAAATTTCAGGCTTTTTATAGTCATCAGGCTCACTTAGACCCAGTTGTTCCACTGGTTTAGGTAGGTCACTCACATCAGGTCGAACTATGTAAGTTGTGGCCGAAACCAACGGCAATGTCAATTAGCCATTATTCGCAAGAAGTTGCGCACTTGTTTTGTAAAAAAGCCTGACAAAACCGCTGAGAGCCACGTCGTACAAGGCCTGCAGCCAAGTGCGCAAGAAGTTGCGCAGTGCTGCGCAACTTCTTGCGCACTTTTGCCTTGAGCGAGCGCTTTATTTCGCACAAGCGCCTGGAAAATCAGTCAAACACCCCGGCCCGTATGGCTGCCACAATTGTTGGCACGCTCCTTGATAACAGTCAGGCACCCACCGGGCGATTTCGCCTCCCGGGCACCTTAAATTATTCCGCAAGGAGAGCACCCCATGGCAACACCAGCGTACATGTCGGTTACCGGCGAAAAACAAGGCCTGATCACTGCAGGCGCTTTCACCGCTGACTCCGTAGGCAACACCTACCAGGAAGGCCACGAAGACCAGGTTATGGTTCAGGCTTTCAGCCACGACGTGATCATCCCGCGTGACCCACAATCCGGTCAGCCAACCGGTCAGCGCGTTCACAAGCCAGTCGTGATCACCAAGGTCTACGACAAGGCTTCGCCTCTGCTGCAAGCTGCTCTGACCTCCGGCGAGCGCATGAGCGAAATCGTTATCCAGTGGTTCCGTACTTCTGCTCAAGGCACCCAAGAGCACTACTACACCACCAAACTGGAAGACGCGATCATCGTCGCCATCAACAACAAAATGCACAACTGCCAGGATCCAGGCAACTCGCACTTCACCCACCTGGAAGAAGTGCAGTTCACCTACCGCAAAATCACCTGGACCCACGAAGTATCCGGTACTTCGGGTTCCGATGACTGGCGTGCTCCAGTCGTTTAATTACGGCTGATCGTTACAAGCATCGGCCAGCTCTGCTGGTCGATGTTGTTTTCGCCCTCCAGAATTTCGCGTAAGTTGAGCCGTTTTGCGGTCGTCAACTCACGCCGCTGTACAGCACGAGGAACAAGGGATGTTCGCGCCGGCCAATGAAACTCACTTTGCCCTGACCATCGAAGGGCTTTCCGCCGATTTTCAGGTGTTTACCCTCACCGGTCGGGAAGCCATCAGCCAGCCTTTTGTCTTCGAGGTGGAGCTGGTCAGTGAGCAGCCGTCGCTGGACCTCGAAACCCTGCTGCACAAACCGGCCTTCCTGCAGTTGTCGCCCGACGGCAGCGGCATCCACGGCCAGATCTACCGCGCCGCGCAAGGCGATTCCGGCAAACGCCTGACCCGTTATTCAGTGACCCTGCGCCCGCAACTGGCGTACCTGGCGCATCGCGTCAACCAGCGCATCTTCCAGAACCTCAGTGTGCCGAAAATCATCGGCAAGGTCCTCGAAGAACACGGTATTCAAAGCAACGCCTACGAATTCAAGACCGGCTCGATTTATCCCGAGCGCATCTACTGCGTGCAATACGATGAATCGGACCTGCATTTCATCCAGCGCCTGTGCGAGGAAGAAGGTATCCATTACCACTTCGAACACACGGCGACGGCGCACAAACTGGTATTCGGCGATGACCAGACGGTGTTCCCGAAACTCAAACCTGTGGCCTATCAGCAAGATTCCGGCATGGTCGCCAGCGACCCGGTGATCAAGCGTTTCGACCTGCGCCTGGAAACCCGTACCAGCCGCACCACCCGCCGCGATTACGACTTCGAAAAACCACGCCTCACACTCGAAAGCGAGAACCGTGGCGACGCCCTGCCCGACCTTGAAGACTACGATTACCCCGGTCGCTTCATCGACCGCGAGCGCGGCAAACACCTGGCCAAACGCGCCCTCGAACGCCATCGCAGCGACTTCCAGCTCGCCGAAGGCAAAAGCGATCAGCCATTGCTGGTCAGTGGTCACTTCCTCGCCCTGACCGCGCACCCGAAAGCCAAATGGAACGACCTCTGGTTGCTGACGGAAGTCCTCCACGAAGGCAAGCAACCGCAAGTCCTCGAAGAGTCGGTAACCAGCGACACCACCGCACTCAAAGACGACTTCCATCAAGGCTACCGCAACCGCTTCCAGGCCACGCCGTGGGACGTGCCCAACCGCCCGCCCCTGCGCCATCCGAAACCGCGCATCCTCGGCAGCCAAAGTGCCGTGGTCACGGGCCCGAAAGGCGAAGAGATCCATTGCGACGAGTACGGCCGCGTCAAAGTGCAATTCCACTGGGACCGCGAAGGCCAGGCCGACGACAAAACCAGCTGCTGGCTGCGCGTCTCCAGCGCCTGGGCCGGCGCCCAGTACGGCGGCATCGCCATCCCGCGTATCGGCATGGAAGTGCTGGTCACCTTCCTTGAAGGCGACCCCGATCAACCGCTGATCAGCGGCTGCCTGTACCACAAGGAAAACACCGTCCCCTATCCACTGCCGGCGAACAAGACCCGCAGCACCTTCAAGACCCTGAGTTCCATGGGCGGTGGCGGCTACAACGAACTGCGCATCGAAGACAAAAAAGGCCAGGAACAGATCTACCTGCACGCCCAGCGCGACTGGGACGAAAACGTCGAGCACGACCAGAAAATCCGCGTCGGCAACGAACGCCACGACACCGTCGAAAAGAACAGCTACAGCGAGTTCAAGGCCGAAGAACACCACACCGTCTACGCCGACCGCAAAGTCGAAACCCGCGCCAACGACCACCTGACCGTCGGCGTCAATCAGCACATCAAGATCGGCACCGGCCAGTTCATCGACGCCGGGCAAGAAATCCACCTCAGCAGCGGCATGAAAGTGGTAATGGAAGCCGGCGCAGAGCTGACCCTGATCGGCGGCGGCAGCTTCATCAAGATCGACGCCGGCGGCGTGACCCTGAGCGGCCCGGTGATCAATATGAACTCCGGCGGAAGTCCCGGCAGCGGCACCGGCGCCGCCCCGTTGATGCCCGGCATCCTGAAACAGGCCGACGCCGACAAGGCCGGCCAGGTCCTGACCCCGGCCCAGATCAACACCCTCAAACGTAACGCGCCGTTCTGCGAAGAATGCGAAAAATGCAAGGCAGGTGCCTGTGCCATCTGATCGAATTACGCCCAAGGAATGGCTGGCGCAACAGCCGTTGCAGACTGGTGAGCGTTTGTATCTGGTTATTAGTGCGGCGAGTGATTCCGACGCGCTGAAAAACCTGTATCTCACCGAACCCACCGCCCAGCTCATCCCGATCTGGGGCGGCACGCCCTACTCCACCTGGCAACCGGTGATGCCCTACGTCACCGAACTCAAACCGAACTCGGCGTTCCTGCCGTGGAACGCTGAAACCGATGCTCTCGATTGGGGATGGTTGGCGGTGTCGCGTTCCGAGCCGAATGAAGTGTTCGAGCATCTGCGCAGTCTGACGCAGGTGAAGATGCCGGACGGGACCGAGGTGTTTTTCCGGTTTTGGGATGGGCGGCATATCTATCCGATTCTGCATGGACTGGGGGAGAAGGCTGGGGAAGTACTGCCGATGTTTGAGCGGTATCTGATTAACGGGCAGTCGCTGGAGGTTGGGACGAGGGTTGTGCCGAAAGTGAAAGATTGGCCGTGGTGGGAGGTGCCGAAGGAGCTGTTGGATGGGTTGAATAAGGAGAATCCATCCACCGTAATTGACAACCTGATGCAGTGGCTGCGTGAAGATTGCCCCGAGCTTTATTTCGCCTTTCCTGAAAACAACCTGCACCGCAAAGTCGAACGCTTCGTCCGACATCAACCGAATACAGAAGATATGGCAGAGCGCCTCGCCGCCCAGCTGACAAAGGAAGTCAACGCATGATTAGCAGCCCACTGGGAACCTTGGTTCTTCAGGTACTGGACGCCAAAGCACCCGACGTCAACCTGATCCTCAAAGACTTCAATAATTGCCTGAGTGACTACAAAAATTGGGCGGATGGCTTCTGGACACGCTGGGTTATGGACGTTGACCAAAAATTCAAGGTCGGCAACGAAGTAAGCGTTACTCAGCGCAGGACCAGGACAGGGGCCGTCGAGACCTTTGCCGTGTGTCCTAAGGACGGCAAATTTACGCTAATCCATGCATTCGAGACTGCACGCTACGTGCCCATCGGTAATACCCCGGTGCGCGTCGAACAGGTCGAAAAAGCACTGATTGGCTACTCCGTGGTGGGAGCACCGATCAATAAAGTGATTGGCCCCAGCGGTATAGAAACCATCGAAAACTGCATGCCTGGAAAACAATATCGCATCACCTTTTTTCCAGATGTCTCTGAAACTGATGTCAAAGCGCTTTATGGTTCCTATAAAGGTGTGATCAGCGATCTCGACGGCTGGTTGAAAAACGAGTGGGCGAGCAAATTCCAAGCGCCATGGAGCGCCTACTCCGCGGCAGATCGGTCGGATCGCGTGATGATTTTGCTTCAAGAGGCCCTCGATAGCTTCGAGCAGGCGTTGCTCAGTCTATGGGATGATTTGAAAGACCTTGTAGGACTTCTAGCCGACCCGATAGGCAACGCCAAAAAGCTTCGTGACTACTTGTCAGAACTTGAACTCGAAAAGCTCTATTCCACTTCCAAAGAAGCTATTGCCTCAGCCTTGTTGATACTCAACGATGAACCACTAATGTTCATCTATATCTCGGCGATTGTCGCCTGGGTAGGCATGCTGCCGCCGCAAGTGATCGTCAACGTGATCGCAAGTATCGGCGTCGAATTCCTGATCAACGTGGTCATCGGCATTTGCCTAACCGGCGGCGCCGGCCTGGCCGTACGCCTGGGCACAAAGGCCCTTAGTAAAATGAAGCCCGGGGGAGCCACCAAACACCTTGAGGATCTGGCTGAGCAACTGATGACGGCCAGTACCAAGCACAGTCTTCCGGCCCATACACAGCTATCTAAACCTGTGATGCTCAAGGCTAAAGATGCTCCGCTGAACGCGAGCAAAAAGGCCCCCCTCTCCATCAGCCCCTTGGATGCTGGCGGTGGCCCTGTACCTCTGCCCAAGACTGTCGACACTCCCACACTGAAGGAGCCGAACGCCTCGGTGTTTGCCCGGAAGAAAACAGAACCTCAAAGCCTACTGGTCAAAGAAGAACAGATTAAGGATGTACCCAAGCAGTCCGAGAATCCGGCAGGGCAAGCAGCACAATGCACGAAGAACACCCGCTGTGAGGGCGACCCCATCTCGATGGTCACCGGCGAGGAACTCCTGACTATCGCCGATGGCAAACTGGACGGTCTGCTACCGTTGGAATGGACACGCCTGTACCGCACCAGTGCGGTGGAGATCGATAGCCGTTTAGGCTACGGCTGGAGCCATTCACTATCACATAGTCTACAAATTAACGATGAAGGCGTGCTGTGGACTGACAACGAAAATCGTCAGACCCAGTTCCCGCTGCCGAACGAACAGCGTCCGGCTATCATCAATAGCCTCGCCGAGGCGGCGATTTTCCTGGGAGATGCGCCAAGCGAACTGATCCTGGCTCAGGCCGGACAAAACGCATGCTTTTATCATTTCCGCGCCGGGCGCCTGACCACCATTAGCGATGCCTACGACAATCAACTGCATATTAGTTATGACCTGGTTGATCGCATACAGCGCATTGATAATGGTGCCGGGCGTTCATTGTTTTTACGCTATGAAGATCGGCATATTGTTGCTCTGGACTATCAGCAACGACGGGCCGAGTACGACGAACGAGGTGCACGCCAAGACCCGTGGCTGACGGTTAAGACACTGGTCAACTACGAGTATAACGAGCATAACCAACTGGTCAGTGCCACCAACTCGGCAGGCGAAATCGAGCGCTATCGCTATGACGATCAGCATGTTATCCAGCAACGCCAACTGGCCGGTGGCGCAATCTTTCACTGGGAGTGGGAGCGCGAAGGCAAGACGGCCCGATGCATTCGTCAGTGGTCCAATATTACGCAGATCGATACGCGTTTTATGTGGGACGACGAAGGTACCGTCACCGCCATCAACTCCGATGGTAGTGAGCAGATATACGTACACGACAAAAACGCCCGACTAGTTAGCCAGACCGGGCCGGACGGCGCGCAAACGCAAAAAGCCTACGATGAAAAAGGCCGATTGACCGCTGAAAAAGACCCGCTTGGTGCCGTCACCGAATATCAATACGAAGAAGCAGGACGCCTGGTTGCAATCATTCCCCCCGAAGATCAACCGACTACCTACCAGTATCACAACGGTTTGATACGAGTAGTCCGTCGAGGGGAAGCCACTTGGAAATACCAGCGTAACCTCCAGGGTGATATCACCCAACAGACTGATCCCGACGGCAACGAGACTCACTACCGCTACGACCGCCAGGGCCGCTTGCTGGAAGTCACACATCCCGACGGTAGCCGCCATCAACTCGCCTGGAACGGCCTCGGGCAATTGCTTGAAGAACGCCTACCCGATGGTGGCCAGCGCAAGTACCGCTACGATGCCTTCGGACGACAGGTCATTCAGCAGGACGAAAGCGGTGCCATCACCCAGTACCAATGGGACGCCGCCGACCGCTTGGCGCAGATCAATCTTCCCGGCGGCGCGACCCGCGCCTTCAGTTACAACGCTTACGGCAAAGTAACCGCCGAACGCGACGAGATGGGTCGCATCACCCGATACGAATACGCCGATAACCTGCACTTGGTCAGCCGTTGCATCAACCCGGACGGCAGTCAACTGCGTTATCGCTACGACAACGCCCGCCTGTTGCTTTCCGACATCGAAAACGAACGAGGCGAACACTATAAGCTGGATTACTATTCGAACGGGCTGATCCAGCAGGAAACCGGCTTCGACGGTCGTCGTACAGCCTATGAGTACGACCTCAACGGCCAACTGCTGAAGAAAACCGAGTTCGGCGACGACGGCAGCGAACTGGTCACTGAATATCAGCGTGACGCTGCTGGCCGACTAATGGTGAAAACCTTGGCCGATGGCGAGGCAATCCACTACAGCTACGACGCCCTCGGGCGACTCGTAAACGTCGACGACGGCCATTGGCCGCTCGCCTACAAGTACGACCTGCAAGACCGCCTCATCGAAGAACACCAAGGCTGGGGCACCCTGCGCTACGAATACGACAGCGTCGGACAGCTCAAACACTGCCGCCTGCCTGACGGCAGCAAACTCGATTATCGTCGCCAACCCGGCGGGCAACTCAGCAGCATCGACCTCAACGGCTCACGCCTGACCTCCCACCAGTTCAGCGCCGGTCGCGAACAACAGCGCCAACAGGGCTTGCTGCTCAGCCAATACCAGTACGACGAACAGGGACGCCTGCAAGCGCACAGCGTCAGCCAGCGGAACCAAAATCTGTTTCAGCGTCGCTATGCCTACGACGCCAACGGCAACCTGGCCGGTATTGACGACAGTCGCAAAGGTAGCCGCAGCTATCACTATGATCCGCTCGATCGCCTCATCAGCGTCCGTGGCGCGATGCCGGAAAGCTTTGCACATGATCCTGCAGGCAACCTTCTCGGTCAGAACGATCTACCCGCGGCCAACCTCGCCAATGTCAAAGGCAACCGCCTGCTGATGCAGGGTGATCGTCACTATGAGTACGACGCCTACGGCAACCTGAGCCGTGAAGGCCGTGGTACCGGGCAAAAACTGGTCACCGAATATCGCTACGACTGCCAACACCGGTTGATCGGTGTAAGCCTGCCAGGTGGTAGCTTCGCGACGTACAAGTACGACGCCTTCGGCCGTCGTATTGAGAAAACCGTCGACGGCCACACCACCGAGTTCCTGTGGCAAGGCGAACGCCTCATCGCGGAAAGCGCTGAAAACCGCTATCGCAGCTACATCTACGAACCGGGCACCTTCCGCCCATTGGCGATGCTCGACGGCGAAGGCCCGCTCAGGGCTACACCGTTCTATTACCAACTCGACCATCTCGGTACCCCGCAGGAGCTCACCGATTACAGCGGCGAAATCATGTGGTCGGCCAAGTTCCGAGCTTACGGCAACCTCGCAGCATTGGAAGTCAGTGAAATCGATAACCCTTTACGGTTCCAGGGTCAGTATTTCGATGCCGAGACAGGTCTACATTACAATCGCCATCGTTACTACAATCCGAACACTGGGCGTTTTTTGACCCCGGACCCGATCAAGTTGGCGGGGGGGCTGAATAATTATAAATATGTCCATAACCCAACAGGCTGGGTAGACCCGTTAGGTTTAGACGAGTGCCCAGGAGCACCAGAAGGCAAATCCTCCCGCACCCGACTCCCAAGGAACCAAGGTCGCTGGGGGCCCGACGGTAAGGGAAAGCCGGGGGAAAGCCCTTGGTACTCTGACATTCCTGAGGTCAACGAAGTAACCAAAGGGGAGCCTATTCCTTTCGTCAATGGTCGTCCTGACTTTTCACAGTGGTCCAAAGGTACTGTCAAATTCAAACCCGGCGTACTAGATGGAACAGATCAAGACTTCAAAAAAGTATATGAAAGACTAAAAGAGGATCGAGGCCTCAGAAGTGCCAATGCTGCTAGACTACTCTTACGAAAAGCGGGGCTCACGCCACACCATCTTGACAAAGAGACCATTCAGTTAATACCAACAGACCTTCATGGAAACATCCCCCATATCGGCTCTGCTTCGGACATGAGGAATTAGTTATGTCACATGACAAGATTTTAAACGAACTCGGCGCCGAGTCGATGTCTTTCGAGACAGAACCGCCCCGCAATAGTTTGCAAGACGATATTAAAATGCCAGAAAGCCTGGATAAGCTTCTTGACAAATTCAAGACAGCCATTGTCTTTTCCAATGGGGCAAAATTCAAAACCCCTAAAAAGATGCCTATCGGCGATAAAGATGGCTTCGTATTCTTAGATGTAATATACGGACTGGCGCCGGACTCAAACAACATCTACTACAAAAATGAAATGTACTCGAACCAAATACGCGGTGATTTCTACACTTTTGGTGAGTCAGGTGGAGGAGATCAATTTTGCATTAGCAAAAACACACAAGAAGTATATTACTGGTATCACGAAGCAAAAGATGATGCATCTTCACTATTTCTAATTGCACCATCTTTTACTCATTTTTTCGAGCACCTCATACCTGACAATGATGAACCCAACTCAAAAGATGACGACGGAATAGTCAGCGCCGAGTTTAATTTTTAGAAAACCACAAAACAAAGTATCCATTCGGTTTTAGGGGTAATTTTCCAGGCTCGGATCCGTGGTGAATCACCCCTAATTTCCTGGCCACATGGCTCTTTTGATATTGACCGGCGAAGATCTAGCAAATGGTCCAGCAAAAAGAAGACAGATTTATTTTCAGGGTATAGAAAATAAATCTGGCTCCTTTTCTTTAGCCAATGCCGACTCTCTGACGGCATTACGCACGATAACAGCCACCTGTCAGGCGGTCGGCCGAGCAGCATTGACCTCACGATTCGCGCCTGACACGCACCTGTTCGCCGGTCTCCCACCCTTTGCCCTTGCGTACCTAAAACTTTGAAGCCAAGAGCAAGATAAGTATTGCAGATGCAGTCCAGAACCACTGCCAATCTGCCGTGCTCACTCCCGACTGTCAGATTTTTCTGAACTCAAATTGACCAAATCAGGCCAAAAACGTTAACTGTACATTCGTACAGTATCGGAAGTCGTGCGTCATGAGTTTTTCAATCCTAGGCCCCATCGCTGTGGGCGGTCGCAAACTGCCCCTCTGTCTATCCAGTGTACCTGCCGGATTTCCCTCGCCCGCTGCAGACCACATTGAAGCCCACATCTCGCTGGATGAGGTCCTAAATATCCGCGCACCGCATGTTTACCTTGTTTCCATCTCTGGGGACAGCATGCAAGGCGCCGGAATTTTTGAAGGCGATCTGGCCATCGTTGATCGCTCGATCGAACCTGCTCACGGAAATATCGTCGTCGCGCTGCTGAACAATGACCCCTTGTGCAAGCGCCTGTGCCTGCGCGGCAAAGAAGTGATTTTGCTGTCCGAGAACCCGAAATTTCCACCGCGCTATGTCCTCGAAAGCGACGAACTGACCATTTGGGGCGTCATCACCGGTAGCGTGCGCAGCCATGTCTAATGTCCCTGCCGTCTTCGCTCTCATCGACTGCAACAGCTTCTACGCCAGTTGCGAGCGGGTATTCCGCCCAGACTTGGCCAAGGTGCCGATCGTCGTACTTTCCAACAATGACGGATGCGTCATTGCCCGTAGTTACGACGCTAAGCCTTTCGTAAAAATGGGTGAGCCCTACTTCCAGATCAAACACAAACTCCGCCAACACGGGATCGTACCCTTCTCATCCAATTACGCACTTTACGGCGACATGAGCGAACGGGTGATGACCGTCATCGAGTCCTTGGTGCCTGCTGTTGAGGTCTACAGCATTGACGAGGCCTTTGCCGACCTCTCTGGTATTGAACAACTTGATTCGCTTGGACGGCAGATCCGTAGCCAGGTCATGCGCTGCACCGGCATCCCTGTGGGCGTAGGAATTGCGCACACCAAAACCTTGGCAAAGCTAGCCAATCACACAGCTAAACGCTTACAGGCCCAGACCGGGGGCGTGGTTAACATTTTCGATTCAGCCAAGCGCGACTGGGTGCTGCGCAATACCGACGTTGCTGAAGTATGGGGCGTCGGTCGACGGATGAAATTGCACTTGGAGGGTATGGGTATAAGAACTGCCATGGACCTTGCCAAGACAGATCCGTGGACGCTACGAAAGAAATTCAGTGTGGTGATAGAGAAAACTGCACGAGAACTCGCTGGCACGCCCTGTTTGGAACTGGACGAGCCTGATCCACCGAAGCAGGAAATTTGCTGTAGTCGGATGTTCGGTCAACGCCTCAAAGATCTTCCTCCAATCAAGGAAGCTGTGGCCACCTACATGCAGCGAGCCGCAGAGAAATTACGAGCCCAGCATTCGCTATGCAAGAAGATCCGGGTGAGCATTCGAACCGGTATGTTTAACCCGGAGGAAGCCAAATATGCCAACGGTGTCGTGGTCGACCTGCCCTACCCCTCAGACGATGTGAGATTGCTGACGAAATCGGCCGTTGACGCGCTCGATCATCTGTTCCGCCCAGGCTTCAATTACAGCAAAGCTGAAGTCCTATTGCTCGACCTCTGTCAGCCTGGCGAGTACACCGACGACCTTTTCGCGGTTTCTCAACCCGCAGATGCCACTAAGGTCATGACCGTTCTGGATCAGATCAATCAACGCTGGGGTAGAGGAACACTTCGCACGGCAAGTGTCCCGGCCAACCCAGCCTGGGCAATGCGTAGAGAAATGATGAGTCAGAGCTTCACCACCCGACTCGATCAGTTATGGAAAGTCTCGTGCCGTTAGAGGAAATACATGCAGGATCCGGCGTCTTTTGTGCGTTTCAGATTGTGTTCAAGGAACACACAATGACCTACTCATGCATTGTCGAACAGATGGCTAATGCGGCCAATGTTCTGCGCACTGGATTCCATATTGTCAAACATCGACGGCCTAGAAGCGGTGACCCTCGGCGAAATGCGTCTGTCCTCGTCGTCCAATTGAAGACAACAACACTGCTCTGATCTCTGATCCCCAGTCCGTCTACCCAGTCCGAGAAAAGCGACTGAATCTTAGCGCTCTCGGTCCTTTGCTCCCCCAAGTACAACGAATGGCAAAACTCTTCGTAGAGCGACGGTGATGTATTGGGCATGCACTGAGTCTGAAGGAGCCCGTGGACCACATTCGGACTCAATGCATGACCAGACTCACTTCCAACATCCCAGTGGACGATGAGCTCTGGGTATGCAGCTGGATGTAGAGCTTGTGCGACCTTTTCGTGCCACTTGCGCTGATCAGCCATGATCCGATCATAGAGTGCGGAAAACACCCGCCTATGCAGGGTCTCATCCACTGGGACATGGGTAGCGATGTCCATGATTAAAAACTCAATCGAACTGCCCAGATTATCCAGCCGCGTGCGCAGCGATTCATAACCCTTAGCATCTTTGATCTCTGAAGTGTTCAAGTGATCCTTCACTCCTATCTCCTGCCCTTTCTGTCTCAGTCGAAATGCTTTGCTGTCGTGCACCCAGCGAACGCGGCTGCAACGCTAGCAAAGACATGACCAAAAAAATGTAGGACGAGTTTGAGAGTTAAGTAGGAGTAGGCCCACTTCCATCCTTGCCGGACCGTCCATTTAGAGAATCCGACTAGCCCTGCTTCACGGTGGATTTCAACCTACAGATCGCGCCAAAACCCAACCATGATTCACTCATCACTTGGGTCGTAGCTGTTCACATTGGGCACTTGCAGATGCAGGCGCCCAAGCAAGTCAACCAACGTGTCGACCTCAGCCGGGGTCAGTCCGCTGAGCAGGCGCGACTCTCGCTCAAGTGCAACTTTGAGCACGCGGTCATGCAATTCCTTGCCGCTGGCCGTCAATCGCACGGTGTAACGCCGCGCGTCCTTGGGATCCAGCTGACTGGTGATCCGCCCCGCTGCTTCCAGCGTTTGCAATGAACGACTGACAGCGCTCTTGTCGAGACCGATCGCCTGACAGATTCGATTGGCGGTGATGTCGGATTCAACGGCGAGCATTGAAAGCATCCGCCATTCAACAACGCCGATGCCGAAGTGTTTGCGATAACACTGGGAAGCCCCGGTGGCGAGTTTGTTCGCCAGGAATGTCACCAGACCAGGTACATAACGCGACAGGTTCAGTTGTGTATCGGTAGCCATCGAGAAAACACCGTAGATCGAAGATCCTGCAATTTGGTTGACACCGCAACTAAATTATCTGAGGATTCACTCAGCCTGGCATTGCGGACAATGCGCCGCATGATACGCCGTAGCACAACCTCAAAAAAATAATTAACAGGTCTTGCTTATGAACCCTCGCCAACCGTGCCCTTCCCTGGCGCCCATGATTAGCCACTCCTCCTGCTTCTTCGCGCCTGGCTGATTCGTCACCCGCTCGCACCCTTTTTTGCCGTTCGTTTTTCAGCAGCCACTTCAATGTGGAGGGAGAAGTCATGCTTCAAGTCAACGTCACCCGCAAAGTCGTTGAGGCCGAAGGTATTTGCAGTTTTGAGCTGTGCGCAGCAGACGGCCGGCCGTTACCACCATTCAATGCCGGTGCTCACATCGACATCCATATTGCCGGCGGCCTCACCCGACAATACTCGCTGTGCAATGACTCCCGAGAGCGTCATCGCTACGTAATCAGTGTGCTGAAGGATCCCGCCTCCCGCGATATCCGGTAAGCATTGTGAATGAGCGCGAAGCATTACAGCGCTTCAAGGCTGCGGCCAGACCTTTCCTCAGCGACGTGCCTGATTCGGAATGGGACTGGCTGGCGCTGGCGCAGCATCATGGTCTGCCGACACGATTATTGGATTGGACGACAAACCCACTTGTTGCGCTGTATTTTGCAGTGGGCGAAATGATTGATGCCGACTGGCTGAAAAGAGAACAGTTGAGTACCGAAAAATTCAATGGCTCAGCCGCATTCTATGTCATGCGGGTCAAGCACCCGCCACTCGATACTTTTGCCTCACAGCCGTTCGAAAGCGACGGACTATTCTTCGCAAGTCATGTGACGCCGAGAATTTCTTCTCAAGGCGGGCTTTTCTCAATTCAACAGAATCCGTTTGAACCATTGAAATGGGGACGGATTACCAAGTACAGCATTCCTTTTGAGGCCAGGATGAACATGAAGCGGGAGCTTGCGCTTTACGGAATAACACATGCTTTCATTTACCCAGGGCTAGAAGGTATCGCTAAAGATCTCCAAGAGCGAATCAACAGTTTTCAATAGTTCGGAAAGCTGGGCGGTGAACGTCGCTGCAAGCACATCGCCGCGCCAGATATCCTCACGATATGACTGGCCTACGCAGCACTTCGAGAGGTTGCGCGCCGACGTTCTTTCAACACCAAGACGACGCCAGGGTAATACCGGCCTCGCTGGACATAGTTTTTGTCGCCCAGATTAGGGAAAACGAACGCGAAATCCTGATACTTCGCGTCTTTGCCCAAGCACCCCATTGTCTTTTCGAGCCATGGTTTCAGGAAACCTTCGACTTTCTTGGCGCAGATATCACCTTGCTTGCCTCCCTCAGGGATAATCTCACCGAGCGGAATCATCGGTACCACAAAAGTCGCAGCAAAGCGGTAATCTGCCTCTCCGACCTGCACATCACCAATATCGTCCCAGGCGGCACCCATCGCGTTGTAGGCGTATGAAAAACCATCGGATCGGCCTCCGATCGGCTGGTTGGCCTGTTTCGCTTCGAAGACGAAGCTCGCTTCAGGTGAGTTGACGAACAAGTCGCAACGCCCCTTTCTGAGCTTGTCGCCGTGATCGACGCCCGCCTCCAGTTTCCTTAAACGTTTTGATGTGGCGAACTCTTCCAGTGCGACCCATCCATCCATCGTCCAGGCAGCACCGGCCAATGTGCTGAGAATGGCGCGTTCGTTGTAGCTCCAAGGGTTATCAGGAAAGTGCCCCGTGTAGCGCTCGACCGCAGCAACCCATGCATCGAGTAAATAGCCCAGTTGTGGGCATTGTTGGTAAGTATTGACGCGCTTCCATGTTTTACTTTTTTGCACTACAGCCTCATTGCCAGTCATTGAAATTAAACAAACTGAACGTCAAATCTGCATCGTTGCATGTGCCCGATTTACGACCAATCACATCGTTGTCGATGTAATGCCACGCAATGATATCAAAGCGCCACAGCGCACTCGACAGTTAAAATACGCAACGGTTGGTTCAGTGATCGCTCGAGTTGGATACTCGCATTTCATTACCTCGTTCCTGCCCTACCTGAACTTCGTACCCGAATCGGCCATCGTCGCCCGCTATTTCCGATCTTGTTGGTACTCCCGAGGAGTACAACCAAACTCCCGTCGAAACACCGTGTGCAAATACTGCGCAGACTTAAACCCACAACTGCGCGCAACGTCGGCAATCACCGAATCAGCATTTTTCAAACCGCTGGTAGCCGCTGCCAGTTTGAAACGCAAAATCTCGTCATGCACGCTACAGCCTCGCTCGGTGCGGAAATGCGCTTCGAGTGATGAACGCGACACACCGACATACGCCGCCACCTGCGCCGTTTTGATGCCCTGGCAAGCGTATTGACGGATGAACAGCAGCGCTTGCATGACGTAGGGATTGCCCAAAAGCTGGTGCAAGCTCGACACCTGCACGTTGACCGCATCCGGCGGAATCAGGATCTGTGTACCGGTGGAAGGCATGCCGTGCAGCATCTGGTGCAGCAGTTGCGCGGCGGTACGGCCCATGGTTTCCGTGCCCTGTATCACCGAACTCAGAGGCACTCGAGTCAAACTGCGCGTCAGCGGGTCGTTGTCGATGCCAATCAATGCCACCTGCTCCGGCACGGCAATCCCGGCGGTCAGGCAGGCTTGCAGCAACTGGCGCGCGCGGGCGTCGCTGACGGCGATGATGCCAATGGGCTTGGGCAAGCTTTGCAGCCAGGCGATCAGTTGTTCGACGGCGCTGTCCCACAGCGGTGCGCTGGTGCCCATGCCGCGATAGATTTCGCCGTGCAGGCCATCGCGCTTCATCAGTTTGCGAAAAGCTTTTTCGCGCTCCTGTGCCCAACGATTGGCCTGCGCTTCCGGCAGGCTGAAGCAGGCAAAACGTTGCAGTCCTGCTTCGATCAAGTGCGTATAAGCCAGGTTGATCAGCGCGTTGTTATCGGTAGCGACGTAGGGAATCGCTTTCGGATAGGCGCGTTTATCCTCGTACGAGCCCCCTACTGCTACTACCGGCATCTGGATATCGGCCAGTGCCTCGCCAATCAGCGGGTCGTCGAAGTCGGCAATGATCCCGTCACCCTGCCAGCGCTCGATGCCTTTCAGGCGACAGAGAAAATCCTCTTCCAGGAACAAGTCCCAAGAAGCGCGAGTGCTGCTGAGGTAGTTGCCGATACCACTGATGATCCCACGGTCGTAGATCTTGCTGCCGTTGAACAACAGGGCGATGCGGTGAACAGGCGGTACGGTTTTCATTGTTTTTATACTTGTCCCAAACCCCTTGTCACAGAGGCGATTGGCACAGACTAGGCGCGTGGCCGAAGAAGCTCAATACGCAAAATCGCACCCCGTGTTGATGTTTTTCATAATCAGCAGGCGCAGGGCCGTTGCTAGTATCGAGACACCGCCAAGAACAACAAGGACAAGGTCCATGCAGTATTTTCCCGATGTCGAGCAGATTCGCTACGAAGGCCCGGATAGCGATTCTCCCCTCTCCTTTCGTCACTACGACGCCGACAAACTGATCCTCGGCAAACCCATGCGCGAACACCTGCGCATGGCTGCCTGTTACTGGCACACGTTCGTCTGGCTCGGTTCCGATGTGTTCGGCGCGGGGACGTTCAAGCGCCCATGGCAACACGCCGGCGATCCGATGGAAATGGCCATCGGTAAAGCGGCAGCCGCCTTCGAATTCTTCTCCAAACTGGGTATCGACTATTACTGCTTCCATGACACCGATGTCGCTCCGGAAGGCAGCTCTCTGAAGGAGTATCGCAACCACTTCGCGCAAATGGTTGATCACCTCGAGCAACACCAGGAGCAAAGCGGAATCAATCTGCTGTGGGGCACGGCCAATTGCTTCAGCAACCCGCGTTTCGCGGCAGGTGCCGCGAGCAATCCGGACCCGGAAGTGTTCGCCTGCGCCGCTGCTCAGGTGTTCAGCGCCATGAACGCGACCCATCGCCTGAAAGGCGCCAACTACGTGTTGTGGGGCGGCCGCGAAGGCTACGAAACCCTGCTCAACACGGACTTGAAACGTGAACGCGAACAGCTGGGCCGCTTCATGCGCATGGTGGTCGAGCACAAGCACAAGATCGGTTTTACCGGCGACCTGCTGATCGAGCCCAAACCGCAGGAGCCGACCAAGCACCAATACGATTACGACAGTGCCACCGTGTTCGGCTTTCTCCAGCAGTACGGGCTGGAGCACGAAATCAAGGTCAACATCGAGGCCAACCACGCGACCCTGGCTGGGCATAGTTTCCATCACGAGATCGCGACGGCCGTCTCCCTGGGGATTTTCGGCAGCATCGACGCCAACCGTGGCGATCCGCAAAACGGCTGGGACACCGACCAATTCCCCAACAGCGTCGAAGAAATGACCCTCGCCACCTATGAAATTCTCAAGGCCGGCGGCTTCAAGAATGGCGGTTTCAACTTCGACTCCAAGGTTCGCCGCCAGAGCCTCGATCAGATCGATCTGTTCCATGGCCACGTCGGCGCCATGGACGTTCTCGCGCTGTCTCTGGAACGCGCAGCGGCCATGGTCCAGAACGATGAGTTGCAACGGCTCAAGGATCAACGCTACGCCGGTTGGCAGCAGCCGTTCGGGCAGGCGGTGATGGCCGGTGACTTCAACCTTGAATCGCTGGCCGAGCACGCGTTCACCAACGAGTTGAACCCGCAAGCCGTCAGCGGCCGCCAGGAAAGGCTCGAGAACATCGTCAACCGGTTTATCTATCGCTGATCACACAGAGAGGTCTGCGGGCGCATCGACGCGGTGACATTTCTACGACAAATCTGTGCCTGCGGCGTCTGCGGATTCTCTACAGTTTTACCAGCCCGATAATCATCGTCAGGCCGTGTCTTTCCAACAACAATAAAAGGACGCCCCACATGAAGAACGTAAAACGCACGCTACTGGCAACTGCCCTGGCGCTGTTGTCACTGCCGGTGATGGCTGACGCTGCCCACCCGAAAATCGGTTTTTCCATTGATGACCTGCGTCTGGAACGCTGGTCGCGTGACCGTGATTATTTCGTCGCGGCGGCAGAAAAAATGGACGCCAAGGTCTTCGTGCAGTCGGCGGATGCCAACGAGCAGAAGCAGATTTCGCAGATCGAAAACCTGATTTCCCGGGGCGTCGATGTCATCGTCATCGTGCCGTTCAACGCCACGGTGCTGACCAACGCGGTGGCCGAAGCGAAGAAAGCCGGGATCAAAGTCGTCTCCTATGATCGTCTGATCCTCAACGCCGATGTCGACGCCTACATTTCCTTCGATAACGAAAAGGTCGGCGAGATGCAGGCCAGCGGCGTGCTGAATGCCGCGCCCAAGGGCAATTACTTTCTGCTCGGTGGTGCGCCCACCGACAACAACGCCAAGATTCTGCGTGAAGGCCAGATGAAAGTGCTGCAACCGGCCATCGACAAGGGCGAGATCAAGATCGTCGGCCAGCAGTGGGTGAAGGAATGGAACCCGACGGAGGCGCTGAGCATTGTTGAAAACGCGCTGACCCGTAATGACAACAAAATCGACGGCATCGTCGCCTCCAACGACGCTACGGCCGGAGGCGCGATCCAGGCACTGGCAGCGCAACAACTGGCCGGCAAGGTGCCGATTTCAGGGCAGGACGCTGACCTTGCCGCAGTCAAACGTGTGATCGCCGGCACGCAAACCATGACCGTGTACAAACCGCTGAAACTGATTGCCACCGAAGCGGCCAAGCTCTCGGTGCAACTGGCGCGCAACGAAAAACCCGCCTTCAGCTCGCAGTACGACAACGGCAGCAAAAAAGTCGACACCATCCTGCTCACGCCCACCCCGCTGACCAAGGACAACATCGACCTGCTCGAACAGGACGGCTTCTACACCAAGGCGCAAATTGCCGGGAAGTGATCCCATCACAACTCTGCGGTGATGCGAAAACCCTTGTGGGAGCGAGCTTGCTCGCGAAGACGGCAGCACATTCAGTATCGATGCCAGCTGAACCACCGCTTTCGCGAGCAAGCTCGCTCCCACAGGTTTCGTGGTGTGTGAGTCCTTGTTATACGAGTCCTGTCCATGTCCGACTATCTGCTGCAAATGAACGGCATCGTCAAAACCTTCGGCGGTGTCAAAGCGCTCAACGGCATCGACATCAAGGTCAGACCCGGCGAGTGCGTTGGCCTGTGCGGCGAGAATGGTGCCGGCAAGTCCACGCTGATGAAGATCCTTTCGGCGGTCTACCCCCATGGCACCTGGGACGGTGAAATCCTCTGGGACGGGCAACCGCTCAGGGCGCAATCGATCAGCGAAACGGAAGCCGCCGGTATCGTCATCATTCACCAGGAACTGACGCTGGTGCCCGATCTGTCGGTGGCCGAAAACATTTTCATGGGTCATGAATTGACGCTGCCCGGCGGACGCATGAATTACCCGGCGATGATCCACCGCGCCGAAGCGCTGATGCGCGAATTGAAAGTCCCCGACATGAACGTATCGCTGCCAGTTTCGCAGTACGGCGGCGGCTATCAACAACTGGTGGAGATCGCCAAGGCCCTGAACAAAAAGGCCCGCCTGCTGATCCTCGACGAGCCTTCATCAGCCTTGAGCCGTTCGGAAATCGAGGTGTTGCTGGACATCATCCGCGACCTCAAAGCCAAAGGCGTTGCCTGCGTCTACATCTCGCACAAGCTCGATGAAGTGGCCGCTGTGTGCGACACCATTTCGGTGATCCGCGACGGCAAACACATCGCTACCACCGCCATGGCCGACATGGACATTGCGCAGATCATCACGCAGATGGTCGGGCGGGAAATGAGCAACCTCTACCCCGCCGAACCACATGACATCGGCGAAGTGATTTTCGAGGCTCGGCACATCACCTGCTACGACGTCGACAACCCCAAGCGCAAACGGGTCGACGATATTTCCTTCGTGCTCAAACGCGGCGAAATCCTCGGCATCGCCGGGCTGGTCGGTGCCGGCCGCACTGAACTGGTGACCGCGCTGTTCGGCGCTTATCCCGGTCGCCATGAGGGCGAAGTCTGGCTGGACGGGCAACCCATCGACACGCGCACACCGCTCAAATCAATTCGCGCCGGCCTGTGTCTGGTGCCGGAGGACCGCAAACGCCAAGGCATCATTCCAGACCTGGGCGTCGGCCAGAACATCACCCTCGCCGTGCTGGACAACTATTCGAAACTGACCCGCATCGATGCCGAAGCCGAACTGGGCTGCATCGGTCAGGAAATCTCGCGCCTGCACCTTAAGACCGCCAGCCCTTTCCTGCCGATCACCAGCCTGTCGGGGGGCAATCAGCAAAAAGCCGTGCTGGCGAAGATGCTGCTGGCCAAGCCCCGAGTGCTGATTCTCGACGAGCCGACCCGAGGCGTGGATGTCGGCGCCAAATATGAAATCTACAAATTGATGGGCGCACTGGCCGCCGCCGGCGTGTCGATCATCATGGTTTCGTCGGAGTTGGCCGAAGTGCTCGGCGTATCCGATCGCGTGCTGGTGATCGGCGAAGGCCAGTTGCGCGGCGACTTCATCAATCATGAACTGACGCAGGAACAGGTACTCGCCGCCGCCCTCAGCCAGCCTGGCAGCCATAACAATAATGATCGGAAATCCGCGTAAATGAATCAGGTCAAACAACTGTTCACCCGCTACAAAATGCTCGCGCTGGTGTTTGCCGTGGTGCTGATCTGGCTGTTTTTCAGCTGGCAGACCGAGGGCGGATTCCTGACCCCGCGCAACCTGTCCAATCTGCTGCGGCAAATGTCGATTACCGGCATTCTTGCCTGCGGCATGGTGCTGGTGATCATCAGCGGCGAGATCGATTTGTCAGTCGGTTCATTACTCGGCCTGCTCGGTGGTCTTGCGGCGATTCTTGATGTGGTCTACCACATTCCGCTGCTGGCGAACCTGAGTCTGGTCGCCCTGTGTGGCCTGATGATCGGCCTCGCCAACGGCTACATGGCGGCTTATCTGCGCATACCCTCTTTCATCGTCGGCCTGGGCGGCATGCTGGCTTTTCGCGGGATTTTGCTCGGGGTTACCGGCGGCACGACGATCGCGCCGGTATCGCCAGAGCTGGTTTACATTGGCCAGGGTTACTTGCCCCATGCGATTGGCACCGGTCTGGGCATTCTGTTGTTTGCGCTGACCGTGTTCCTGACCTGGAAACAACGGCGCAATCGCGCCCTGCACGGCCTCGCGGCACATTCGTTGGTGCGTGATGTTATCCGCGTGTTGGTGATCGGCGCCGTGCTCGCCGGCTTCGTCCAGACGCTGAACAGCTACGACGGCATTCCCGTGCCGGTGTTGTTGCTGCTGATTCTGCTGGGCGTGTTCAGCTACGTCACCAGCCAGACCGTGTTCGGCCGCCGCGTCTATGCCGTGGGCAGCAACATGGAAGCGACGCGTCTGTCCGGGATCAATGTGCAGGCGGTTAAGCTGTGGATCTTCGGGATCATGGGCGTGATGTGCGCCCTCGCCGGCGTGGTCAACACCGCGCGCCTCGCCGCCGGTTCGCCTTCGGCCGGCAGCATGGGCGAACTCGATGCCATCGCCGCGTGCTTTATCGGCGGCACCTCGATGCGCGGCGGTTCCGGCACGGTCTACGGCGCCCTCCTCGGCGCGCTGGTCATCACCAGTCTGGATAACGGCATGTCGATGCTCGACGTCGACAGTTACTGGCAGATGATCGTCAAGGGCAGCATTTTGGTGTTGGCCGTATGGGTGGATGTGAGTACGCGGACCGGGCGACGTTAAGCCGTGGGGGTTTCGCCCCTCCGTACCTGGCCAGAGCTGATTTGTCGCGCCGCAAAGTCATACGATCTCTTTTATTTCTCAAGGCGCTGAAAGCCGGGCGTAGCGTGCTGCAGACCCGTGTTTACAGTGCATAGTTCTCTTGCCCGTCGCCGTCAGATACGGTACAAACCGGTTAGTTGTACGACAACATAATAAAAACCGGGTCGCCTTGAGCGGCTATCACTCTTGAGATCTGCCATGCCTCGCCCTACCGCTACGCAAACCGTTCCGCCGCCCTACCCTCGTTATCTGGCTGTGATCATCCTGTTGTGCATGGGCTGTGCGTTTGCCGGCAATCATGTGGCGGCGCGAGTCGCTTTTGATGATGGTGCGGGTGTGTTGCTGGCGATTTTGATGCGTTCCGGCGGGACCTTGCTGGTGCTCGCCATTCTGGTGCTGTGGCAAAGACAAAGCCCGCGCTTGCCGGCGGGTGCGTGGCGCTGGCAACTATTGCTCGGGTTGCTGATCACTGCGCAGAGTCTGTGCCTTTACTCTGCTGTCGCACGGGTGCCGGTGGCGCTGGCCCTGCTGGTGGCGAACGTATTCCCTATTCTGCTGGCATTGCTCACCTGGGCGCTGGGGGGCCAGCGACCGAGCGCACGCACTGCGACGTTAATGGGCTTGATTCTATTGGGTCTGGTGTTTGTGCTGGACGTGCCCGGGCGTCTTTCGACCACGACAGACGTCAGTGCGCAATGGCTGACGGGCGTCGCGCTCGCGTTCTGCGCCGCCAGCGTGTTCGCCTGCGCGCTGTGGATCACCGACCACAAATTGTCTCAGGTACGTGGCTCGGTGCGCAGTCTGCTGACCATTTTCATCGTGTTTAGCAGCGTCAACCTCGCAGGGCTGACGGGCGCCCTCCCTGGCGGACTGAACCTGCCCGCCACCTCGACCGGATGGCTGGCCCTCGCCACGCTGGTGGTGTTGTACGGCACAGGTTTTATCGTCCTGTTCATTTCTGTGCCTCGACTCGACATGCCGCGCAATGCGCCGGTCATGAACATCGAGCCATTGGCAACGCTGCTGATGGGTTGGATCGTGCTGGACCAGATGCTCAGCAACGGACAGATTCTCGGTGGCGTGATCGTGGTCACGGGCATCGTTTTGCTGACTTATCGTAAATCAGTGGTCAAGGCTGAGGTTAAAGCCAGTGCGTGAGGGTTTCTCTCCAGTGGTCAGGTTCGTGATTAACCCAAAGCAGTGTCGAGAAACATCATCACCCCAAAGCCGAGCATCAGTCCCAAGGTGGCCGGGGTCTCATGCCCGTTGCGATGGGTCTCGGGAATGACCTCATGGGAGACCACAAAAATCATCGCACCGGCTGCCAGACCGAGCGCTATGGGATATCCCAACGCAAAGCTGCTGGAAATACCCAGTCCGACAATGGCGCCAATGGGTTCCATCAACCCCGAACCCACCGCAATCAGCGCTGCGCGCAGTGCGGAGATGCCGGTTACGCGTAATGCCAGGGCGACTGCCAGACCTTCGGGAATGTCTTGAATGGCGATGGCAGTGGTCAGCGGCAGTCCCACCTTCATATCGCCGTTGGCGAAGCTCACGCCAATCGCCATGCCTTCCGGCAGGTTATGCAGTGTGATTGCCAGCACGAACAACCAGACACGATTGATGCGCTGCGCATCCGGCCCCCGGCGTCCGCTTTTCTCGTGTTCGTGAGGCACGAAACGATCAAGGCCGACCATCAGTGCAACGCCCAATCCCAATCCTGCAACGACGACGCAGGCTGCAAGCAACGGGTTACCGCAAAGCGCCTGAGCCGCTTCTATGCCAGGCAGAATCAGCGAAAACGAACTGGCCGCCAGCATCATTCCGGCAGCGAAGCCGAGCATGATGTCTTGGGTTCGGGCGGCGATATCGCGCAACGCGATCGCTACGACAGCGCCCATTGCCGTGGCAGCGAAGCCGGTCATGCCACCGATAAAGGCGAAGTACAGATTCTGTTTATTGGCCCCGACGAAGGCGCCATACCCGCTGATCAGCAGGAAGACTGTCACCCCGATCAGAATTGACCAGAAGATGCGTCCGCCCCACCCGGATCCTGAGAAACGGGCGAACCAGGAGCGAGGTGGCGCGCCTGATGAGGTCAACGGCTCGGGCATGGAAATCTCCTGTTTTGTTGAGTCGATCTTTTCAGCGGATCCAGATAACGACCGTACATGACCTCAATGGTAATCGTCTCCAGCGACTGCGCGCAGGTAGGCGACGTCTGCTTCTCTGCGCAGGTCGCGCCACTCGTCCCAGCTGAGTATGCCCAAGCGATCCATTTCATCCGATTGGCGCAGCAGTTCATCGTGATAGGCGTCTGGGCAGTCCATGCGCAGTTCAAGGTTTTCCAGTGCGCGTTGCCAGGCCGCCAACGCGAGTAATCTGGTTTCTTGTGCGAGTGTCAGTTGATTCTTGAACGCGTTCATTTCGCCCACCCCGAACATTTCCCGGTTGAGCGACCGATTTCGGGTTAGGTTCAAAATGTCTGACGAAAAGCGGATGACTGAAAGCTTTCTGCTGATGCGTCTACCCACCAATCCAGCTCATGGATTGGATAACGGTATGGGGCAATCGCCCCGCCACTCAATCGAGTGGTCGGGGCGATGTAGTTTCTTGCGTCAAGGCGCTATTAGGAAGCGTCAATCCAGATGGTCTTGATTTCAGTGTATTGGTCGTGCGCCCAGATCGACTTGTCGCGCCCGCCGAACCCCGACTCCTTGTAGCCGCCGAATGGCGTAGAGGCATCGCCCTCGCCGAAGCAGTTCACGGTGACAATCCCGGCGCGAATCCCGCGTGAGAGTTTCAGGGCATGGCGCAGGTTGCCGGTGTAAGCCGATGCCGCCAGGCCGTAGGCCGTGTCGTTGGCCAGCTCAATGGCTTCGTCAACGGTCTGGAACGTGGTGACGCTCAGCACCGGGCCGAAGATCTCTTCCTGGAACAAACGGCTATCGCGACTCACATCGTCAACGATGGTGGGCTCGACGAAGATGTCGTCGCGGGTGTTTCCGCCTACCAACACGCTGAGGTTTTCGTCGCGGGCAACGTCAAGGTAGGAACGGACTTTCTCGAAATGCGCCTTGCTGATCATCGAGCCCAAGCGGTTCTCAGGATCGAGTGGGTCGCCCATTTTCCAGTCGCCCAGATGCACCTGCACACGCTGCAACAGTTCATCCTTGACGTCGGCGTGCACGATCAGCCTCGATGAGGCCGAGCAGTTTTCCCCCATGTTCCAGAACGCGCCGTTCACCACGTGCTGAGCGACGAGGTCGATGTCTTCGACATCATTCATCACCACGGCCGGGTTCTTGCCGCCACATTCCAGCACGATGCGTTTGAGGTTCGATTCGCTGGAATACTTGAGGAACAGTCGCCCGGTGTCAGTTGAACCGGTGAAGCTGACCATGGCCACGTCCGGGTGACGCCCGAGTGGCTCGCCCGCCTCTTTCCCGCCCCCAGGCACGACGTTGAAGACACCGGCGGGAATCCCCGCCTGATGCGCCAGTTCGGCGACGCGCAAAGTGCTCAAGGTGGTTTCCTTGGCCGGTTTGACCACGATCGAGCAACCTGCGGCCAGCGACGGGCCGATTTTCCAGGCGAGCATCAGCAGCGGGAAATTCCAGGGCAGCACCAGGCCGACAACCCCGATCGGTTCGCGCACCACCATGGTCACCGCACCCGAGCCGACCGGCGCCGTAGCATCGTAGATCTTGTCGATCAGCTCAGCGTGCCAACGCAACGTGTGAATCGTTTCCGGTACGTCGATGTTCTGGCATTCACGAATCGGCTTGCCACTGTCCAGGCTTTCGAGCACCGCCAGTTCGTGGGCGTTGTCTTCCAGCAACTGGGCAAAGCGCAGCAATACCGATTTGCGTGCGGACGGCGCCAGTGAATGCCAGCGTGCGTCGGCGAAGGCTTCCTTGGCCGCTGCAACGGCGGTATCGACGTCGTCGGCATTGCACGCGGCAATCTCGGTCAATACCTGTTCGGTGGCCGGGTTGGTCGTGGTGAATGTCTTGCCTGAACGCGAGGCGCAAAACTGGCCGTTGATGAACGCTTGATTGCGAAATTCGAGCTTCGCAGCCAGTTCGAGGTATTGCTCTTTACTCAGCAGGTCTGCCATTTCAAGCCTCCTCGACGATACGCGCGACGTTTTTCTGAAGGGTTTTGATCACGCTTTCCAGCGCTTGCTTCTCGGAAGGCTCCAGCGCTTGCAGTGGCGCCCGGACCCCGCCGGCACGCAGGCCGCTAAGTTCGCTGCCATGTTTGATCGACTGCACGAACTTGCCGCTCTCGAGGAAATCCATCAACGGCAACATCGCTGACATGATCCGCCGTCCCTTATCGAAGTTCTTCTCCAGTACACAGGCTTCGTAGAGCGCAATGTGTTCGCGCGGGATGAAGTTCGAGCCGGCGCATACCCAGCTTCGCGCGCCCCAGGCGAAAAACTCCAGGGCCTGATCATCCCAGCCACAGGACAACTGGATCGACGGATGGGCGTGAGCCAGACGGTGCAGACGACTCATTTCGCCCGAACTTTCCTTGATAGCGGCGATGTTCTTGCAGCCGGCAATCGCTTCGAAAAACTCGTCGCCCATCGCCACGCCCATCCGCGACGGGTAGTTGTAAAGCATGATCGGCAGCCCGGCGGCCTTGTCCACGGCGAGCACGTGAGCAGCAATTTCCTTCTGCGTCGGCAACGCATACGGTGGCGAACCGACGAGGATGGCGTCCGCTTCGAGCGACTTGGCCTTTTCGGCGAAGTACACCGAGTCTTCGGTACGAATGCCGCCAGTGCCGATGACCAGAGGCAAACGCCCACGGATCACGTCGTTGGCGCGCTCGGCGACGGCCACGCGCTCCTCGGCGGTGTGCGCGTAATACTCGCCGGTGGAGCCGCCAATAACGATGCCGTGAACCTTGGACTCGATCAGATATTCGAGCACGTCGGAGAACGCCGAATAGTCGATCTGGCCATCAGCGGACAACGGGGTAATGGCAGGGGTAAAAATTCCGTCAAAGTTCATAGCGTTTTCTCCAGTGGTTCAATGTTCAATCCGTGCGCCCGACGGCATGCCGGGCAGACCGTGGTTATTGGCGGCGCAAGCCTTCGGGACGGCAGCAGAGCGACGAGGCTTCAGCGACCCTCAACTTTCTCTCCCGGCGCGGTACTGCCCCCACTTGAGGTTCATGTTCACCCCAAGCGAAAGGAACGGTTCTGGCGGGTTGCTGTTGGGCCCCGGCGCCTGCAACAGGAAATCAATCAGTGGCTCACGCTGCCCCGCCAGCCAGTCAGCGAGCAACTTGCCGGTCACGGTTCCACGCGTGACGCCCAGACCGTTGCAGCCCAGCGCGCCGTAAACGTTGGGCGCCAGTTCGCCGAAAAAACCGTTGTGGTTGCGCGACATGGCCAAGGCGCCGCCCCAGGTGTAGTCGAACGTCACGTCCGGCAACATCGGGAAACGCTGATCGAATGAAGCCTTGTGCCGACGCACGAAACGCTCGTTGTACTTGCTGTTACTGCGGCCATCGGGGTTGAAGGTGAAACTGTTGCGAATCAGCAAACGGTTGTCCGGGGTACGGCGCACTGTGGTACCGAACGGATCCGCCGGAATGGCGCCCCAGAACGGTTTACCGCCGAGGCGCGCCTGTTCTTCCTCGGTCAGCGGCCGGGTGATGCTGGCGTAGGTGTAGATCGGCAACATGCGCCCTTGCAGGAAGCCGAAACGCATACCGAACGAGTTGTTCGCCAGAATCAGCTTGTCGGCAGTGATGCTGCCGTGGGCGTGTTTGAGCAGCGTCTTGGCGCCGTATTCCACTTCCAGAATCGGCGTGCGCTCATACAGCGTGACGTTCGACGGCAGATGGTTGGCCAGGCCTTTCACCAGTCCGGACGGTTGCAGCAACACTGCGCCCGGCGTGAACAACGCTTTGCGGTAAAACCGCGTGCCCAAGTGTTCGGGCAACTCATCGGCATCGATCATTTGAAAAGGCTGATCGAGTTTTTCCAAGCCCCGGCGATAGGCATCGAGTACGGCGATGCCGCGGTTTTCTACCGCCGCCTGATATTTGCCGCAGGCTTTCATCTGACAGTCGATGCGGTATTGATCGACCAGCTCGCGAAGTATCGATTGGCCGGCCAGATTGAGTTTCAAACTGGTCCGAGCCAGCGCGATGTCACCGATGTAATCCTCAGCGCCAATGTCATGGGGAAGATCAATGGCAAAACCGGCATTGCGCCCCGACGGCCCCAGTCCGACTTCCTGCGCTTCGATAAGCACCACTTCGTCATCGGGAAAGTTGAGCGCCAGTTGCCGCGCACACGCCAGCCCCGTGAAACCGGCACCGATGATCACCCAGCGGGCGGAACGGTGCCCGCGGTGAGCCGGCTCGGGACTGCGTGGCTTGCTCAAATGAAACCAGCCACAACTATCATCATCGGCGGGTAATGAACTGACTTTCATAGTGTTGAACCGTTAATCGTTGAAGTTGCAAAACGCACGCGGCACAAAGCAAACGCACGCAGTGGCGTTGATCCGGAAACTTGCAAAACTGGCACTTGCGCAAACAGTGACGATTGACTGTTTGTTTTAAAAACTGGCCGCCACGGCATAACGTCCGCTGTTGGCATGGTCGTTGGCGTAGTAATAATCCCTGAAGGTCATGGGCGGTAAGCCGAACAGGTCCTTGAAGCGTTTATAGAAGTGCGGATAACTGACAAAACCGGTAGCCAGTGCGACATCCGTCAACGAGCGATCACTCTGCACAATCAATTGCCGAGCCCGAGTCAAACGCAGTTCCAGGTAATAGCGATTCGGTGCCGCATTCAGATAGCGGGCGAACCTTCTTTCCAGTTGCCGGCGTGACACGCCGACGTGGCTGGCGATTGCATCGATTTCCAGCGGTTCCTCAATGTTTTTTTCCATCAAGTCGAGCGCGATATTCAACGGCTTCGGAATCGAAGAGCAGCGAAGGCTGTCGGCGTTTGCCGCAAACTTCGGTTGAGTTTGTCCGGGTTGGTGAACGCGTTTTATTTCATCAACCAGTGCCGCATCGTTGCGCGCACCCAGTTCCTGCATGATCGCCAGGGTCATATCCAGCGCCGAATGAGCGTTGGCGCAAGTGGCCCGGCGCTGCGCGCAAATAAACTCGCGAGTCGATACTTTCAACTGCGGGAAATACTCATGGATCAGGCCGCCGCTGTCGCTGTGACAGGCGAACTCGCAAGCCTCCAGCAAACCGGCATCGGCCAGATAAAACGCGGCATTCCAGCAACCGGCAACGATCCCTTTACTGGCGGACTTTTTCAGCACCCGGCGCAGCAACGGCTGCGCGGCAAGCCGCACGCGCTGGCCACCGACCACAATCACCGCATCATGATTGAAGCCTTCTGCGACCAACCTTTGCGAAGCCAGCGACACGCCAATATCACTTTCAACCAGCCCGCCCTGAAGTGAGTAGGTCGATACCGTGTAAATCGTCTCAGCGTTGATCAGGTTTCCAGTGGCCAAGGCATCCATCGCCGTTGAAAGCGTCGTCAACGAAAAATGATCGAGCAGGATGAACGCCACCCGCACCACACGTTCATGGCCCGACATAACTGTGGATTGGCGAAATCCAATGTTCTGTTGTTTCAACGGACTCTGGAAAGTTTCCATGTTGCGTCACCCGCTCACCTTCACTTGAAACGACAACCCGTTGGTTTAGCGACCGGCACGGCCCGCCGCCAAACCGTGGTCGAACCGATTACTTCGCTGCCGCCCGCGCGTCACTCAACCAGCCGTCATAGGCTTGCTGGTTGGCCTTGATCCATTCCGCGGCATGCCGCTTGATGTCGGCCAGCGACTTTTCACCGTTCTGCATGCGCAGGTTTTGCGCACTTTCAGCGGCCGTAGGGATGCTGACTTCAGAGAGGAATTTGCGCGCCACCGGGTTTTTCTCGGCGAACTCTTTGTTCATCACGGCATTGACCGTGTCCACCGGGAAACCGAGGTTCTTGCCATCATGGAAAGTGTCCTTGCTTTCCTTGCCATCCGGCAGCGAGGTGAACGGCACCGGCAGCCAGACCACGTCACGCCCCTCTACCAGAACACTGGCGATCCACTGCGGAACCCAGGTAAAGAACAGCACCGGTTTGCCTTGCTGGAAGCGCGCAATGGTGTCCGCCATCAACGCGAAGTACGAGCCGCGGTTGTCGACCACGGTTGGCCCCAGACCATAGGCTTTCATGTGGTGTTCAACCATAATCTCGCAGCCCCAGCCTGGGTTGCAGCCTGTCAGGTCAGCCTTGCCGTCACCGTTGCTGTCGAAGAGTTTGGCGATTTCGGGTTTCTTCAGGTCCGACAGATCCTTGATCTGATAAGCCTCGGCGGTCTTCTTGTCGATCATGTAGCCCTGCAGCACGCCCTTCATGATTTGCCCGACCTTAACCATCACGTCATCGCCGCCGGCCTTTTCATAAAACGCCTGGTGCAGGTGTTCCCATTCATGCACGGTGAAGTCCGCGTCGCCGTAAGACAGCGCGAGAAACATCGCCGGGTAGTCGACTTCTTTTGGCTGTTTGACGTCGTAGCCCAACTCCTTGAGGCCAGCGATCACGACTTCACCGCGAAAGCGCTCTTCGGCGATGGTCGGGAAGATCGGCGTAATCGAAACGCCGGCACCCGGTTTGTTGGCGTCGGCCGCGTAAACCGCCGAGCACAACAAGGCGCCAAACACTGAAGCCACCAGGCTCGCAACCACGCTTTTCTTGAGATTTGTCAGTTTCATGTTTCACCACGCTTGGAGTTTTTTAATGGGTGAGCAGGCCAACTTAATTCGTCACTGGACGTACAACGTTCTTCTTTTTCTTTAGTTTCATGACCAGACCCACAGGGCCGCTTTCATACCAGCGCTGACCGCTAGCCAGATCGCTGCTGCGCTCACCCATTGCTTGGGTCAGCCGATCAAGGAATACCGCGAGCAGCACCAGCCCGGCGCCGCCGACGCTGGCCAGGCCCATGTCGAGGCGACCGATGCCGCTCAACACCATCAAACCCAGACCGCCCACCGAGATCATCGAGGCGACCACCACCATCGACAGCGACAACATCAATGTCTGATTGAGACCGGCCATCATCGTTGGCGCCGCCAACGGCAGCTGCACCTTCATCAGCATTTGCGTAGCCGTGCAGCCGAACGCGCGGGCGGCTTCGACCTTGTCGGCCGGAACCTGACGAATACCAAGGTTGGTCAGCCGCACCAGTGGCGCGACGGAAAAGATGATGGTGACGATCACACCGGGTACGTTGCCGATACCAAAGAGCATGACCACCGGCACCAGATAGACGAACGCCGGGAGCGTTTGCATGGCGTCCAGCACCGGGCGGATGATCATTTCCGTGCGATCACTGCGTGCACACAGGATGCCCAGCGGAATGCCGATGACTGCGCAGAACAGCAGCGATGTCAGCACCAGGGCCAATGTGACCATCGCATCGCTCCACACACCGATCAGTCCAAGTCCGGTGAGCGTTGCAACACTGAAGATGGCAATGCGCTTGCCGCCAATCTGCCAACTGATCAGTCCGGCGATGATGATGAATACCGTGGGGGGAACCGACAGCAGTCCCCACTGCACACCGTCGAGCACTTGATCGACCGGCCAACGGATCGAGCGAAACACTTCTCTGAAGTTATGCACCAGATATTTAAGGGCGGTTTCCACCCACGATCCCAAAGGGATATTTAGACTTTGAAAGGGATCTAAAAAGTTGAAGTCTGACATGATGCTACCTCGCACTCAGAAACGGCATATCAATGCTGATTATTCGCAGTTCAGCTGTTACACAGGCAGCTCAGAAGATGGCCTTGCGAAATCGAACCTTTATAAAGTCCGACTTCATCCACCACCGGCATAGGCGTTGCCGAGGCAGCGACAATATGAAAGATATCTCGAAGAGACGCTTCGGCTTTAATCGGCGTTTGCCCGCCCGGTATATAAGCGACATTGCAATCCTGTTGCGCGATATCACCCGCTTTCAGAATCCGACTGGTGTCGAAGCCATTAAAGAAATCGCGAACATATTTATTCACCGGGTTGCACAGGAGTTCACGCGGCGTGCCGATCTGCACCACGCGCCCGCCTTCCATGATCGCAATGCGGTGACCGATGCGAACCGCTTCTTCTATATCGTGGGAGATGAAGATGATGGTGCGATCCTGCTCGGCCTGGAGCTTGATCAGCTCGCCCTGCATTTCGCTGCGAATCATCGGATCGAGTGCCGAGAAGGCTTCGTCCATCAGCAGAATGGCGGGATCGTTGGCCAGGGCGCGGGCCAGACCGACGCGTTGTTGCATGCCGCCGGAGAGTTGGTGAGGAAAGCTCAGCTCCTGCCCTGAAAGCCCGACCTGCTCCAGTGCGCCCATCGCGCGGCAATAGCGTTCTTTCTCGCTGACACCGCTTATTTCCAGGCCGAAGCTGACGTTGTCGATGACGCTCATGTGCGGCATCAAAGCAAACGACTGGAAGACCATGCCCATGTCTTTGCGGCGAACTTGCAACAAATCCTTGTCGCCCAGACCGGTAATTTCCTTGCCGTTGAGAAAGATCTGGCCGGAGGTTGGTTCGATCAACCGGTTGAACAATCTGACCATGGTCGATTTGCCCGAGCCGGACAAACCCATGATCACGAAAATCTCACCACGGCGAACAGAGAAGTTGGCATCAAACACACCAATCGCCTGACCGGTCTTTTTGAATACTTCTGCTTTTGATGCGCCTTCTTTAACCATTTTCATGGCAAGTGCTGGCTGCGTACCGAAGACTTTGAAAACATTCTTTACGCAGATGATCTCGTCGGAACTTGTCATACCTTGCCTCCTTCGCATCGTGCATCTTTCGCATTAAGCGACAGGCAAACGAGCAAAAATAATTGTAAGCGGCAGCGGTAATGAATAGATGTCTTCACGACGGGCTTCCTTTTATTATTTTTGAGGTCCCAGGAAAAAGGGATGTTTCAAATCTATTAGCATCACCTCGCTTAATCCAACTACATTTACAGGGGCAATTCGATAACGTCGGGTTATCGGTTGCGACGACAGCCATTGCCGAGTGCCGCGTCAGCACCATGAGCGACCGGGTCTATCCCCACAGCGACGCTCGCGTAGCCCTCCCCGCACGGTTCCGTTACCCTCCTCGCGCTTCGTTGGGGAGCTGTATGGTTAGGAGAGTGTACGAATGAGCAAGCATGTCGACCCTGACACCATCCTGCTGAAAATGCCGTCCTTGAGGGCTGTGAAGGCATTTGTGGCCGCGGCCAAATACGAAAGCTTTACCCGCGCGGCGGAGGCGCTGTGCGTTTCCCAAGCCGCGATCAGCCGGCAGATTCGTGAACTGGAAAGTTATCTGGGCGCGCAACTGTTTACCCGCGTCGGCCGGGCGGTGGAGCTGACGGCGGCCGGCGCGGTGTTCTTCGATGCCGCGCAACTTTCGTTCGTCAACATCGCCCAGGCTGCCGAACGCATCCGCAGCAGCCAGTCGACCAAGAAGGTCCTCACCGTCTGTTGCTCGCCAGCATTTTCCGCGCTGTGGCTGTCGAATCATCTGCAGGAGTTCTTCGCGCAGTGCCCGGATATCGAACTCAACCTGATCACCACGCAGAACTTTTTGACCATGGAACCCGGTGTGCAGCCCGACATCTTCATCACCAAGATTTCGCGCATCCGTGACGGTTATAGAAGCTACCCGTTGTGCCACGACGTGATTTACCCGGTCTGCACCCCGCAGTACCTGGAAAAGCACCCGGAGATTGCGACGATCGAAGGCGTGCGCGATTCGGCATTGCTCAACCTCAGCCCTTACGGTCGCTCGCAAGTCGCCGAGCATGTCGACTGGGGGGTGTGGCTGGCATTTCAGGCCATC
This sequence comes from Pseudomonas sp. AC169, assembly GCF_979258515.1. Classification (NCBI taxonomy): domain Bacteria; kingdom Pseudomonadati; phylum Pseudomonadota; class Gammaproteobacteria; order Pseudomonadales; family Pseudomonadaceae; genus Pseudomonas; species Pseudomonas sp. AC169. The sequence goes on from NZ_OZ409866.1 coordinate 6,091,631, forward strand.
GATATCGATGACCGTCCGCCGAACAGCCCGCAAATCTTTAATGCCAACGACTACAACCTGCTGATCAGCATGGTCCTGACCCATCAGGGCATTGCGCTGGGCTGGAATCACTTGGTCACGGGATTGGTGCAGCAAGGCCTGCTGGTGCGACCGATCGAGCAACAGGTGCAATTGCGTAACAGCTGGCACTACCTGAGCTGTCGCGAAAGCTCTGAAAACGAAGACGAGTTGCGGCGTTTTCGCGAATGGATTCTGGCGAAGTTTCCCCGCCGCTAATTCAGTCCGCACAGGCGTCGGCTGATTTGGTTATCAATAGCCCGCCGAAAATGTTGCTAGAGCGGCACCCTCCCCCTGGCTCATTGTTGAGCTGCGCCGGCCATGATCGGCCCGGCTCAACTCACAGGAAGGGATTGTTGAATGTCACTCTTCGAATTCTGTCGCGACTTTGATTTCCTCGATGCCCCGCTCAAGACCCGTGCAATTGTGCAGGACAGTCTGCTGGATATCGTCGGCGTCATGGCCGGCGCGGCCAGCAATGACACCAGTATCGCGATGCGGCGTTTTGCCGAACGGCATTACCCGGCGGGCGCTTACAGCAGTCGCCTGATCTTTGCCGGGCAGCGTGTCAACGTGCTCGGCGCAGCCTGGGCCGGAGGGTTCAGCGCTGACAGCCTCGACGCCCATGAGGGCCACTTCAAATCCAAGGGGCATGCCGGTGCCACGGTTGTTCCTGCGGTGCTGGCCCTCGCCGATGCGCTGCATCATCAAGGCCAGTCGATCAGCGGCCATGAACTGCTGACCGCGTTGTGCATCGGTTATGAAACGGCGCTGCGGGCCGGTTCCGCATTGATGGCGACCTCACCGACTTATCACGCATCGGGTGGTTTTTCCGCGCTGGGTGTTGTCTGCGCTGGCGCGCGCTTGCTGGACTTTGATGAGCCGACATTTCGCCACGCCTTGGGCATCGCCGAGTACTTCAGCGCACGCTGCCCGATGATGCGCCTGATACACGCGCCGACCATGCTGCGCGACGCCCACGGTGCGGGTGCATTTGCGGGTTTGAACGCACTGTTCATGGCCCGGGAAGGCATTACCGGTGCACCGGCAGAAACGGTTGAAGACGTTACCGTCGCCGAATACTGGAGCGACATCGGTGCACGCTGGGAGATCGACAGCCAGTACTTCAAACCCTGGCCAGTCTGCCGCTGGGCGCAACCGGCGCTGACCGCTATGCTCGAACTGCAGCGGGAAAACCCTCAGCTCGATGCCGACTCGATTGAAACCGTTCGCGTCGAAACGTTCTACGAGTCGATGTGTTTGCAGGGCCATACACCGAATGATGCCGACCAGGCGCAGTACGCCCTGGCCTTTCCGCTGGCCGCACTGATCGTCAGAGGCAAGGTCGGTCCGGAGGAAGTCACCGGAGCGGCGATTTATGCCGAAGATATTCTGGCACTGAGCCGCCGTATCGAAGTGGTCGAAGCCGCCGATATCTCCGCCCGCTTCCCCGACGAAATCCTCTCCCGACTGACCATCACTCTGAAAAACGGTGCTGTGCTGGTGAGTCCGGTCACCGCCGCGCGGGGCGATCCCGAAACAGCCCTCAGCGCTGAAGAGCTGAGTCAGAAATTTGATCTGTTCGCCAGCGGTCTTGGTGTGGAGCGCAGCGCTGAGGTGAAAGCGGCGATCCAACACATTGCGCAATCACCCTGTGCCATTACTGCCCTGGAAGGGATTTTTCACGCCGTTCCGCCACTCCAGTCAGGCCCCATCGATAACGCCAACGCATGAATTGCCCACAGCAAATGTCGTTTGTGACGTCTGTCCTGGGCCATATAGGCTGAGACCCATGTCGCCTATGGGAGGATAAAAATGAACAATAAAGAAAGCGTTTTTGACCTGATCGCACAACGTAAACCCTGGCACTCGCTGCCCGGCGCTCTTTACAGCAGTGAAAGCGTTTACCGCCAGGATCTTGAGCAGATCTGGCACAAGGACTGGATCTTCGCCGGCCACACCTTTGAAATCACCAAACCGGGGCAGTATTTCACCCTGCAGATCGGGGACTATCCCGTTGCAGTGGTACGCGGCAAAGACGGCGAAGTTCGGGCGTTCCATAACGCCTGCCGTCACCGTGGCGCAAAAATCTGCGAGGCCGATCACGGCAAAGTGGCGAAGATGGTGTGCCCGTATCACAAGTGGACGTATGAGCTGGATGGCAACCTGTTGTTCGCCGGCAACATGGGCCAGGATTTCGACAAATCCCAATACAGCCTGAAAAGCGCTCACTGCGAGATCGTCGATACCTACATTTATGTCTGCGTGGCCGCCAAGGCCCCGGACTTCGAGGGTTTCCGCAAAGCCGTCAGCCCCTTTGTAGCGCCGCACTATCTTGAAAACTGCAAAGTGGCGTTCGAGTCGAACATCATCGAGAAAGGCAACTGGAAACTGGTCTTCGAAAACAATCGCGAGTGCTATCACTGCGACGGCTCGCACCCGGAGCTGCTGCACTCGTTCGTCGATAACCTTTCGGTGGGCGGCGTCAGTGGCGAAGATGATCCAGAGCTATCGGCCTACTGGGCCAAGTGCGAGAGCGCCGGGTTGCCAAGCCGTTTGGTGATGGATATCAATGGTCAGTTCCGCATGACCCGTATTCCGCTGTCATCCGGTGCCGTCAGCTACACCATGGATGGCAAACCGGCCGTTGCCGGCCGTCTGGACAAGACAACTGAAGCGGACATCGGCGCGCTGTTGTACTTCCACTACCCCTCCACCTGGAACCATTTCCTCGGTGACCATGCGTTGAGCTTCCGCGTGCTGCCGATCAGCGCCACCGAAACCTTGGTCACGACCAAATGGCTGGTACCCGACAGCGCAGTGGAAGGCGCTGATTACGATATCGAGCGCCTGACCAAAGTCTGGATTGCCACCAACGATCAGGACCGCACGCTGGTCGAGGGCACTCAGCGTGGCGTGACCTCGCCTTCGTATGAGCCGGGTCCTTATTCGGAAACGGCCGAGACCGGCGTTTGCCAGTTCGATGACTGGTACTGCGCGACCATGATGGATCGGCTCAAAGGCCCCATTCCATTGAAGTCTGTTGGCTGATCGGCGTTCTCCTCACGCGCTCCAACCCTCCTCCCTTCCAGCATCCCGACGGATGCTGGAGGGACTCTTTCGTCTCGATAAGCTGTTGTTCCGGCTGGTAGCCGAAAAAAGCCGGGAGACACCGATAAGGATGTCCGCCTCAATGAACACCTCGACATCATCCGTGGCGACTTATGCAAACTACGGCGAACGCGTGTCGACCCGCATCATATTCCTGATCACCGGCATCGTGATGTCGGCCTGGGCGCCGCTCGTTCCGTTGGTGAAAGCGCGTACCGGACTGGACGACGGCGGACTGGGCCTGTTGTTGCTGGGATTTGGTATCGGCTCGATCGTCGCCATGCCGTTTGCCGGTTACCTGACCGCACGTTTTGGCTGCCGCCCGGTGATCATCTGCTCAACTGTCGCGTTGTGTGCAGTGCTGCCAATTCTGAGCCATCTCGCCTGGCTGCCGGGTCTGGCCCTTGCGGTACTGGGGTTCGGCGCCAGCATGGGCATGCTCGATTGCGCGATCAATATCCAGTCGATCATCGTTGAAAAGAACAGCGGCGAAACCCTGCAATCCGGTTTCCACGGGCTCTACAGTGTCGGCGGCATCGCCGGTGCCGGGGCCATGACGGCGATGCTCAGCCTGGGGCTGGATCCGCTGTTGTCTGTGCTGTGTCTGGTGGCGATCATCCTCGCTGCGCTGTACAAAGCTGCGCCAGGTTTACTGACCTATGGCACGGAAAGAGGCGGCCCGATGTTGGCGCTGCCACGGGGGATCGTGCTGCTGTTGGGCAGCCTGTGTTTCATTGTTTTCCTGACGGAAGGCGCCATGCTCGACTGGAGCGCGGTTTTCCTCGCCTCGCAACGCGCAATGGAACCCAGCTACGCCGGTTTGGGTTATGCCAGCTTCGCGGCGGCGATGACGCTCGGACGCCTGACCGGAGACGCCATCGTCAGCCGACTGGGCGGCATTCGCGTGGTGGCGCTGGGCGGGATCTGCGCGGCGGCCGGTATGTTGGTTTCGCTAGCATTCGATAGTTGGCAGGTGGCATTGCTGGGCTATGCCTTGGTCGGTATCGGATGCTCGAACATAGTCCCGGTGCTGTTTACGGCGGCGGGTCGGCAACAGCGCATGCCGCAGCGCACCGCGATTCCGGCGATCATCTCCATGGGCTACGCCGGCATTCTCATGGGGCCGGCGTTTATCGGCATGGTTGCGCACCTCAGTACGCTGGTGGTCGCATTGGGTGGCTTGGTTATTCTGCTGTTGTTCGTCAGCTACGCCGCGAGATTTTTGAAAGCCTGATGCGCTGGTCACAAGCCTTTGGAACATTGATCTGCTTGAAGGAAATCTTTTAGCGAAGCCTGATAAAGGGTCAGTGGTCGATTGTCGGGCTGCGACAGTGCAAATGGAATCACCACGAGATGTGAAACCGTTGTGGCGTTTACTGAATAGGTTTTTTGCCTGCAAATGCCGTTTTCTTTATTCAGGATGAAATCAAACTTGAACAGGTCTGGCCTTGTGCACCAGCTCGGAATCAAACCAAAACTCAAACCTGTCAAATACTCTTGTGTGCAAGCGCCACCCAATGAAAATTCCGAGATTTTTATTTCCAGTGCAGGGGGGCTTGAGGCGGTAGGTCTGGAGCTGAGATCCTGTGCATTTGGCATCATGTTCTTTGTCAGCGCATAGGCGTCTTTGCCAAGGCGACTGTTTTTCCAGGGAGAGTCTATTTCGTAACTGAAGCTGGAGATGATTTCCTGTGTTGCGGTACCAGTGTGTTCGTTGATTGTCGGCACGGTCGCATAGGAGGTACATCCTGAACACAGCATCGCAACACTGACAACAACACATCCATGAGCTATTAAGCGGCGCATTCTAAATTTCAGTCCCCACTATTGATCAGCCATTGCACTGGCGTTTTTCTGGCCTGCTTCGGCCAGCTTCTTTTGCACATAAAAGAGCATCAACACTGAATTTCTCTGAGCCTGTCGAGACTCAATTGCGGGAGACTTGTGACAGCCGCAATTTAGCATCAGGCAAGGGAGCCCGCTAAGGCCTCTTTCAGTGAGGGTTTTCGCCCACGCTGACCTCGATCGGAGTTGCTTGGGAAATCTTGTGCTGCCGGGTCGCCTGCCAACACAGTAGCGAGCCCACCGTCACCAGCACGGCGCCCTGCCAGAACTGCATCTGCAAACTGACGCCCAGCCACAGCGCGGCGAACGCCGATGACAGCACCGGCGCGGAGTAGGACGCGGTCGCCAGCAAGGTCAGGTTTCCCCGCAGAATGCCGATGTTCCACAGCGCGTAACCGCCGGCCATGGCGATTCCGGCTGCCAGCAGCTCCAGGGAATTTTCCCAAGTAAATGGCGGTATCTGTTCCTGGCTCACGTACCACTTCCCCCACAGCACGACGGACGTCAATACGAAAAACAGCACCACCAGATTCTGCCCGCCGGCATAGCGACGCGTGACATTGCAATACAGCGCAAAGGTGATCGCACAGGTCAATGCCAGGCTGTAGCTCAACGGGTTGGACTGAACATTGCGCACAATTCCCGGCAGCGACAACCCCTCGCCACTGACCACCCACAAGATGCCGAAAATCGCCAGTGCGGAGCCCGGAATGATGAACCAGCTGGTTTTCTGCCCGTTCATGACGATCGCCAGCACCACGGTCAGGCACGGCCACAGATAATTGACCACGCCCAGTTCAATGGCTTGATGGCGATCACTGGCGAAACCCAATGCCAACGACAGGCACACCTCATAAGCGACGAACAATGCGCTGCCGAGCAGCAGATAGAGCCTGGAAGTCGAACGAATCCGCGGACGGCCGAGGAACACCAGCAACAGCAAGGCGCCCAGCGAATAGATCAGCGCAGCGCCCCCCAGCGGGCCGAAGTGCTCGCTGACGCCCCTGATCAATCCGGCGGCGGTACTCCATAAAACGATCGCCACCAAACCACACGCTGTGGCGGCCCGCTCACCTTTGATCAGCATCATGACTCCTGGCACAAAATGGCAACTCGACCGCACAGGCTAACCAGCGCAAGAGCATCAATAAAGGAACATTTTTGCCCTGCAAAGGATGAGCTGTCGTTATGACTCAGCCTTGATTGACCTGCGTCCAACGGTCGCAGCAAACAGCCATTGGAAAATTCCGCACAAGCCTTAGAATCCGCGCGCTCTTGCAGTCGCCGGATCTGGTGACCGAAACGTATCCAACCGTCCTGCCCGTCTGGCGGGCGCCCGCATCACACACCCCGGCTTGGCAATCGCATGCGCAGAGGCGCACGTTGCGCTGTTCGATCTCTAGAGGTTTTTATGTCTCCGCGTTTGCTGGCCATGGCGCTGGCGCCCCTGCTCGGGCTGTTCATTGTTGCGCTGGGCAACGGCTTTCTGTCGTCGCTGACCACCCTTCGACTCGACGCTGCCGGCGCATCAGCGACGATGATCGGCGTCGTTTCATCGGCCTATTTCATCGGTCTGACCCTGGGCGCCGTGTTCAATGACCGCTTGATTCTGCGCATCGGCCATATCCGCGCCTATGGCAGTTTCGCCTCGCTGATCGCCGTGACTATCTTGCTGCAGGGATTGTTCTATGACACCTGGGGCTGGTTCGCCCTGCGCCTGATCAACGGCTGGGCCACGGTCGGTGTGTTTCTGGTGATCGAAAGCTGGCTGCTGCTGGCGGGCGACGCGAAGATTCGCGGGCGCTTACTCGCGTTGTACATGATCGTCTTGTACGGCGCCGGTGTGCTGGGCCAGGCAACGTTGGGCAAGATCACCGGGCTCAGCGACAGCGCACCGTTCATGGTCGCCGGCATGCTTGCCTCGTTGTCGGTGTTGCCGATCGTGATCCTGCCGCGCGTGTCGCCGCTGCTCGATCAGGTCGAGCCGCTCAAGCCACGGCAACTGCTGGGCGTGACGCCGACCGGGCTGGTCGGCTGTTTCGGCTCGGGTGTGACCATCGCCGCGATTTACACCTTGTTGCCGCTGTATCTGCAGCGCAGCGGTCTGAATGTCGGTGAAGTCGGCAGCATGATGGCCTGGACGATTCTCGGAGCGATGCTCCTGCAATACCCGGTCGGGCGTTGGTCCGATCGCAAGGATCGCTTGCAAGTGCTGACGATTCTGACAGTGGCGTGCACCGTATTGTCGCTGGTGATCGTCCTGGTGCCGTTGTCCTCGACGATGCTCGCGGTGATGTTGTTTCTGCTCGGCGGCGGTGTGTTTGCGCTGTACCCGGTTGCCGTCAGCCACGCCGCCGACCGTGCCCCGGCCGAAGCCTTGGTGCCGATGATTCAGGGTTTGCTGCTGATCAACTCGCTGGGCTCGGCAATCAGTCCAATGATGATCTCGCCGGTGATGAACTCGTTCGGCGCCAATGGTCTGTTCTGGGTATTTGCGCTGGTCAATCTGTGCATGGTCACCTTCTTCCTGTGGCGCCGTGGCAAACGCCCGGTTCCGGCCAATCCTGCGCCGTTCGCAGCGGCAGCAACGTTCTCGCCAACGGGCGCGGAACTGCGGGTGACCGAAGACTTGCGTCAGGCGGTGCAGGAGCATCCGCCGATGGTCGATGCGTTGAGCGGCGAGCCTTCGCCGCAGTGCGAGACGCGCTAAGGGTTGCGCCAGTCTGTGCCAAGCGCAGACTGGCTCGCACCTCTATTCAGATTCGTGTGTGATGTCCACGAGCGGAATCGGCTCGATCGCCCAGGCGCGAATCTGACGACGTTCAGGGCTGGGTATTGCGCAGGCCTTGCGTCCGGTAAACGTTCGCGCAAGACGCTCTTCATCAATGCGCCAGCCGCGCTGCTCCAGCGCCTGCACGTCTCGGCGAAAGGCAATCTGCAGCGCGTCAGATTTCAGCGAAACCTCCTGCTGAAAAGAGTCCGGCACACGCTCCGGCCGGACGTTTTTCAGCACGGCATGATCTTGTTCGAAGATACGGATATTGCTCGCAATAAACCGGCGATCCAGCAGTCGGGTGCGCAGGAACGTTCTGCCCATCATCCACCAGGTGCGCGTGCGATTGGCATCAATCGGCACATGCGCGGAGACGATGTAGATCCGCCAGCCGTTGGGCAACTCAAGCTCAAGCGTCGTACACGGCCCGGACAAATGAAAACCCGGAACGGTGACCACACTGACAAACTCGGTGGAGGATTTGCGCCTCAGCAACCCTTTACGCGCCGGCCTGCGCATGAGCATTCGCGCGCTGCCGCTCCACGCATCGCTGTCGACTTCGAATGATTCAATCTCGGGATGATCCGGATCGCCGAAGGTTGAACCATGGACAAACGGTGCATGGGCGAAGTCCAGGCCGTTTTCGATAATCCGGTCCCAACTGGCCTGCCAGTCAAAGTGGCCCGAAACCACGCGGATGGCGGGATCGTCGATCCAGTCGAGCGCGGGCAACGGTGGACGCTCAGACTCCGGCAGATCACCTAAAAACGCCCAGATCCAACCATAGCGCTCCAACGTCGGGTACGCATCGACGCGCGCCTTGGCGGGAATCCGCAGGTCGGGCTGCGCTGGTATTAGTGTGCACACACCATCAGCGCCAAACTGCCAGCCGTGATAGGGACACTGCACGCTGTTGCCCACTTTGCTGCCGGCTGAGAGTGAGCCGCCGCGATGCACGCAAATATCCGACAGCACGTGTGCGACGCCCGCGTCATCGCGGAACGCCACGAAAGGTTGTCCGAGCAGTTGAACCGGCATCAGTCCATCAGTCAGCTGTGACGATGGGAGAACGACATACCAGAGGTTTGTGAGCATGGGTGGCGTGTGATCCGTCAGTACAGTTAGCTCAGATCAGAGAAACCTGAAATTCAAATTCAACCAGCGCCTGCGCAGCGACAATCAGCCAAGCACTTTGTAGATCTCTGCAACTACCTGAGTCGTTGCGGCTTCGATGGTTCCTTCGTTACGGCACAACACCCAGCCGTGATCGGCAACCGCCTGCTCGAACATCTCGCTACAGGTGACGTGCTCGGCGTGTTTCTGAATCACCGTGCCGCCTAGGCCTCGCGATCGGGCCGTTGCCCGCGCCCATGAAATATCCGGTGCGGTGACGACGCCGACATGCAGGTCCGGCACGCGCACGCCTCGCTGCATGTTCAACTGCAGAATCTCGGCAAACGGCACGCTATGGCGAAATGCGGCATCTGACGGATACCAGCGATCGATCAGGATGATGCTGTCCAACGGCTGTTTGGGCAGCACTTCTCGGGAAATCCAGCGACGGCTATCGGCAAGGCGCTGACACACCGCCCACTCCAACTCCCGCGAGGGATGTCTAGCGAGCTGGTTGACGAGGGCCATGGTTTCACCGCGGTACGGGTCGCTTTTTCTCTCGCACAGCCGAATGACTTTCTGGTTGTTTGCCCGCAGTGCGGCGGTCACAGCCTCCAGCAGTGTGGTTTTGCCGGTACCCTTGGGCCCATCCAGAGAAATAAACAGCGGCAGCTTCATGGTTCACGCAACGATAGAGACATTGCTGAGCACTCTAACCTCATTTGCGCATTTCAATGAGCTGATCCCTGCCCTTTGCCTACACTTGCTTGCCAAAGATGTTTACCCCTCTGCCAAAGGAGTCACCATGTCAAAGCTCTATCCGAGCATCGATCCCGAGGGATTGGTCGAGTACTCAGTGGTCTACACCGACCGCTCGCTGAACCACATGTCGCAGTCCTTTCAAGGCGTGATGAAGAACATTTCCAACACCCTTAAACAGGTTTACAACGCCGAAGCGGTGGCGGTGGTTCCGGGCAGCGGCACGTTCGGCATGGAAGCGGTGGCGCGGCAGTTCGCCACCGGCCAGCAATGCCTGGTGATACGAAATGGCTGGTTCAGTTATCGCTGGAGCCAGATCCTTGAGATGGGCAACATCCCGGCGGCTACCACGGTGCTCAAAGCCCGGCCGGTTGACACGGGTCGCCAGGCAGCCTACGCCCCGCCACCGCTGGACGAAGTGCTGGCAGCCATTGCCGCGCAGAGGCCGAAAGTGGTCTTCGCGCCCCACGTTGAAACCTCGTCAGGGATCCTCCTGCCCGACGACTACCTGCGGGCCGTCGGCGACGCCGTGCATGCGGTGGGCGGCCTGTTCGTGCTGGACTGCATCGCCTCCGGCGCGATTTGGGTGGACATGCACAAATGCGCTGTCGACCTGCTGATCAGTGCCCCGCAGAAAGGCTGGAGCGCCTCCCCTTGCTGCGCCCTGGTGATGTTCAGTGCTCTGGCCCTCGAGCGAATCGAACACACGCAAAGCAGCAGCTTCGCCTGCGACCTGAAAAAGTGGCTGCAGATCATGCAGGCCTACGAACAGGGCGGACATGCCTATCACGCGACCATGCCCAGCGATTCCCTCGCGCGGTTCAACGACGTGATGAAAGAGACGCAAGCCTACGGTTTCGACAAGATCCGCGACGAGCAACAGGCGCTGGGCGATCGGGTGCGTGCGTTGTTGACCGGCAAAGGCTTTAAAAGCGTGGCCGCGCCAGGCTTTCAGGCTCCCGGCGTGGTGGTGAGCTACACCGATGATGCCGACATCAAGAGCGGCAGGAAATTTGCCAATCACGGCCTGCAGATCGCCGCCGGCGTGCCGTTGCAATGCGATGAACCGGCAGACTTCCAGACCTTCCGCCTCGGGCTGTTCGGACTGGAGAAGCTGCAGAATATCGAGCGCACGGTCAGCCTGCTGGAGCAGGCGCTGGATGAGGTGATGGTTGACTAAAAGCTGTCCTTGCCCGCAGGACACGAAGTTATCGCATGCCAATTCTACGGTGGAGGCCATGATGCTCACTGGCTTCCACCGCTACCTACGCCCAATGGCGCAGCACAACGTACAACTTGTACGATGTCCTATCACAAGGTATTACTACGTCTCCTCGAAAAAAAATAAAACCACGGAGATCGCTACATGGACTCACGCCTGTCCACCAAGCCTGACAGCCTCAACCAAGCGCAAGGCAACACCCGCCGCAGCTTCCTGAAAAAGTCCCTCGCCGTTTCCGCCACGCTCGCCACCGTCGGCAGCACCGCACTGACGCGGATCGCCGAGGCCGCCGAACCCTTGAGTCAGCGCTACCCGGATCCGCTGATTCACATCCTCGACGACAGCTTTCTCGAGCTGCGTATTTTCAACGCCAGTATTGAAAAACTTGCCACCGGCATGCGCTGGGCCGAAGGACCGGTCTGGGTCGGTGATGGCCGCTATTTGCTGGTCAGCGACATCCCCAATAATCGCATCATGCGCTGGGATGAAATAACCGACACCTTCAGCGTGTACCGCGAACATTCGAACTTTTCCAACGGCATGTGCCGGGATCGCCAAGGGCGGCTGATTGTCTGTGAAGGCTCCACCACCACCAGCGAGGGCCGGCGCATCACGCGCACCGAAGCCAACGGCATGATCACCGTGCTGGCCGACAGCTTCGACGGCAAGCCCTTCAACTCGCCCAACGACATCGTCTGCAAAAGTGACGGATCGATCTGGTTCACCGACCCACCCTTCCAGACCGGCAACAATTACGAAGGCCACAAGATCACCCCGAGCCAACCCCACGCCGTTTACCGCATCGACGGCGAGAGCAAAAAAGTCACTCGGGTCATCGATGATCTCAACGGCCCCAACGGCCTGTGCTTTTCGCCCGATGAGAAGACCCTGTACGTCGTCGAAGGACGCGCCAAGCCCAATCGCCTGATCTGGGCGATTGCGGTGAAGGACGACGGCACACTCGGCGAACGCCGAAAGCACATCGAAGGGCTGGACTATGCCGCCATCGACGGCATCAAATGCGACGAAGCGGGCAACCTGTGGTGCGGCTGGGGCGGCAACGGTGATCCCAAGGCTGACCTGGAAAAACTCGACGGCGTGCGCGTTTTCAATCCGCAGGGCAAGGCGATCGGGCACATCTCGCTGCCAGAACGTTGCCCGAATTTGTGCTTTGGGGGACGCGAAGGCAATCGGTTGTTCATGGCCAGCAGTCACTCGATCTATTCGCTGTTTGTGAACACTCGCGGAACTACGTTTGCGTTGTAAAAGCGCGGTTCGTTTCGCGACAGTTTCGAGAGTGTCGAAACGATAGCCTGCCGCGCATCTGAGGATGCGCGGTATTCAAGCCCGGTTGCTGTCCCGTCTCGCCGGACCATGCGATGCGCTCTAGCGTCAGATACCGCAAGATTGTGTTCGGAATTGATAAAAGTCTTTCCCGGATTCGCGTCTGTTTGCGCAAAACCCTCAAGCCTAAAGTTCGTCCTGCCAGCAACATCACACTTACTTTAGGAATTCACATCATGAAAACGGCAATGATCATCGTCGCACTCTTGGGCTTCAGCTCTGTGGTAGCAGCGCAGGACGGTTCTGCAACGACTAAACAGGTCGAGCAATATCGCTACGGTACCCATCTGGATGTCGCCAAGGTCATCTCTGAAGAACCGGTGCCGGATGTTTGCGCAGTGGTACCGACGCACATGACCTACCAGGATTCGCAAGGCAAACGCCACGTACTGGCCTACAACGTCATGGGCCGTTGCAGCCAGGGCTAAGTCAGCTGTTCGCCGATCATTGCGCCTCGGAGAGTGGTCTCATCGAGGCGCAAATACCTTTTTGCTCCGCAGCGTTTCAATCGACAAGTTCTTTGGCCGTCGCGGCCAGTTGACTGCCAACCCGATCTTTCAGCGTTTCAATAAACCGGGTGATTTTTGCATCGACGAACTGTCGAGAGGTATAGACGGCATACACGTTGCGCTCATAGGTATGGTAGTCAGGCAAAACCCGCACTAGCTTGCCGGAACGCAAATCATCGATGGCCGTGAACCCGGCCAGCAAGCCAATCCCCGCGCCCTCTCGAATGGCATGTGCCATCGCATCCATATCGTTAACGCTGAAACTTGGCCCAGTCGGGACAAATGTCGCGTCCCCCGCCTTGCTCTTGAGTTGCCACTCATCCCGCACATAGTCGACGGTGCCCAACAGCAGACACTGGTGATCACGCAGGTCTTCTGGCGTCTCGGGAGCCGCATGCCGGGCCAAGTAGTCTGGCGACGCCACCAACACACAATGGCTGACACCGATCTTCTGGCTGACATACGCCGAATCGGGGAGCGCGCGGGCGATCAGAATCGAGACGTCCAGTTGATCTTCCAACAGGTTTGGCATGCGTTGCGAGAGCAATAAGTCCACGGTCACTTCCGGGAATTGCTGGCGGTATCCCAGCACCGCCCCGGTGACAAGATGCCGGGCCAGTCCGGGGACGCAATGCACCCGCAGTGTTCCCCGCGGCTCCAGCGCGGCATTGCTGGCTTCGGCTTCGGCACTCTCCAGATCAGCGAGGATTTTCGTGCAGCGCTCATAAAACCGTCGCCCGGCATCGGTGACCGACAGGCGTCGGGTCGAGCGTTGCAACAGACGCGCATCGAGCACGTTTTCCAGCGCAGAGACAGCACGCGATACGTTACCGACCGTTGAGTCCAGATGATTGGCCACGGCCGTGAAACTGCCCATCTCGACAACCTTTATGTACACCGACATGTTCGAAAGCTTATCCATCGCGACCTTCCTGTAGATCTCACGCTCACCCGTGATAACGCGCATTTTTTCCGGATGCTACACGTTCGGCTCGCCGCTCGATATTACCTCTGGCGACAACAATGATTCCCTTTGGCCCGTCTAAATCAATGGGCCCTCCTTCCATAGACTTGGTTGCACAGGCCGCCTGAACAGGCGCCGGGTTTCTTACGAATCTCTGACAACCAACTGAAGGGCACATCATGAAAACCTCCTACGACCCGCTTTATCTTTTCATCGGTGGTGAATGGATCAGTGCCGAAGGGCGCGATACTGCCGCCGTTGTTAACCCGGCTACTGGCCGGGAAATCGGCCGCGTCCCACTCGCCACCGCGAGCGATCTTGACCACGCCCTTGAAGTGACACGCCTAAGCTTCGAGCAATGGCGCCAGACTGTGCCTGACAAACGCGCGAAAATCCTCAAGCGTGCCGCCGACCTGATCCTCGAGCGTGCACCACAGATTGCCGCGCAGATGACCCTGGAGGAAGGCAAACCGCTGGGCGAAAGCCTGGATGAAGTGACCCGTGCGGCGGAGTATTTCGAATGGTTCGCCGAAAGCGCACGGCGTATCGATGGCCGTGTGGTCCCGGCTAACCGGCCAGGCGTATTGCAACTGGTTAAGCGCCAGGCCATCGGCCCAGTGGCCGCATTCACACCTTGGAATTTCCCGGCCATCACCCCGGCACGCAAGCTCTCGGCAGCGCTGGCCGCCGGTTGCAGCGTCATTCTCAAACCCGGTGAAGAAAGTCCCTCTACAGCGCTGGCCCTGGCGCGTGCACTCGACGATGCAGGATTACCCAAGGGTGTGTTGCAAGTGGTCTTCGGCGTACCGGATCAAGTCTCCAGCCATCTGATCGCCTCGCCGATCATTCGCAAAGTGACCTTCACCGGTTCGGTGCCCATCGGTCGCCTGCTGTCTGCACGAGCTGCTGAAGGCGTGAAGCCCATCACCCTTGAACTGGGTGGGCACGGACCGGTGCTGGTATTCGAAGATGCCGACATTGAAAAAGCCGCTATCGAAGGCGTTGCCAACCGCTTTCGCGGCACCGGGCAGGTGTGCATTTCATCCACTCGTTTTCTGATCCAGCGTGGTGCCTATCAAGCCTTTGTCGATCACTTTGTCGCTGCGACCCAAGCCCTGAGAATCGGTGACGGCCTGCATCCGGACACCCAAGTCGGACCGCTGGCCAACCCAAGGCAATTGGCAAAAATGGAAGAACTGGTCGCCGATGCCGTTGAAAAAGGCGCTCGGGTATTGGCCGGTGGTGAAGCCTTGTCTGGCGAAGGCTACTTCTTCCAACCCACGGTTCTGGCCGATGTGCCGATGAACGCCCGCGTCATGCACGAAGAACCCTTTGGCCCCATCGCCGTGCTGATGCCGTTCGATGAACTGGCCGATGGACTGCAAGAAGCCAACCGCCTGCCCTACGGACTCTCGGCCTACGCGTTCACCTCCAGCGCGCGCACGGCCATTGACGTCGCAGACGGATTGGAGGCCGGGATGATCGGCATCAACCAATATCGCATCGTCGCGACCGAGCTCCCGTTCGGCGGCATGAAAGAAAGCGGTCACGGCTCCGAAGGTGGCATTGAAGGCATCGAGCACTATCTCACCCACAAATTCATCAGCCAGGTTTAAGTAACTCGCCCATGTCCAAGCTCAATTTCAGCAGTCCTCGGGAAGCCGCGCGCGCGTTCACGCCAAAGCTGTCGCAATTCGTCGACTCGACGCTTTATCCGCAGATCTGGAGTGACCCGGCGCTGTCCCCTCGCGACCGTAGCCTGATCACCGTGGCGGCATTGATTGCCGCTGGTCACTCGGAAGAGTTGCCTGCTCACTTACGCCGCGCGGCTGGCAACGGTGTAACCCAAGACGAACTGGCGGCAGCGATCACGCACCTGGCTTTCTACGTGGGCTTCCCTGGCGCCATCACCGCATCGGCTATCGCCAACGCCACGTTCAGCGAAACGGAGCACAACTGAATGAAAGCCATCAACATCAGAGAATTTGGTGCGCCAGACGTCCTCGAGCTTGTCGAGGTCGCCAATCCTGAAGTGCGGCCTGACGACCTGCTGGTACGTGTCTATGCCGCCGGGGTGAACCGTGCGGATCTGACGCATCGAACCGGTGGGTACGGCCATCCGAATTTCGGCGACTCGCTGATCATCGGCCTGGAAATCGCCGGCGAAGTGATCGGCAAAGGTAGCGCGGTGACCGGGTTCGAGGTCGGAGATCGAGTCATGGGCGTGGTCGGCGGCGGTGCCTACGCCGAGCTGGCCCGCATCGACTACCGCATGGCCATGCACATCCCCGCGCAGCTTGACTATGTACACGCGGCAGCCATACCCGAGGTCTTCGTCACAGCCCATGAAGCGATGATGCATCTGGCTCGGCTCAAGGCTGGCGATTCGGTGCTGATTCACGCGGCCGCCGGCGGCGTCGGGTCTGCTGCGGTGCAGTTGGCTTACGCCACCGGCGCCACGGTGTATGCGACAACCGAAGGTAGCAAGCTGGCGCGTGTCGAGCATTTGGGCGCTGACGTGGCGATCGACTACAAGACCCAGGATTTCGCTGAGGTGATCGCCGACAAAACCCAGGGTCGCGGCGTCGATGTAATCATCGATTTTATCGGTGAGCCCTACTTCGCCCGCAACATCGCGTCCCTTGCACGCGGCGGCCGCTTGATTCAGGTGGGGATTCTCGGCGGTGGCGGCAACGTCACGGTGGCGCTGGAGGACATTCTTTACCGCCACTTGCAAATCATCGGCACGGTGATGAAGTCGCGCACGCAACCGGAGAAGCACGCCATGATCAAGCGTTTTCGCGAGCACTGGCTTGATCGCTTCGAGGGTGCCGGCAGCCTTGAGCCGGTTGTCGATAGCACGTTTGCGCTGTCACAGGCCGCCGATGCGCATCGCCGGATGGAGTCTTCCGCAAACGTCGGGAAAATCATTTTGACGATGCAGCCTGATGACCTGGTTTAGTGCCGCTGATCTTTAGATAAAACCGAAAAGGTGCCTGTGACGGGCACCTTTTTTCCGTTGAGAAAGTGATGCCTCTTTAAGACCAGAATCCTTCATGCGGTTCAGCCGCCTCCCCCTCCAGCATCGGCCCCAACACACTGACCTTGCGCTGCCCCTTGGCGAACACCTCTCGGCACGGCAGCGAGAACGTCGGGTTTTCCGGGTGGTCACCCGTCAACCCCAGCAACGCATGCTCCGACAAGGCATAAACCACCCGCCCTATTCCGGTCCAATACACCGCGCCGGCGCACATGCAGCAAGGTTCGGCGCTGGTGTACAGCGTGCAAAGTTCCAGCTCTTGCGGCGACAGCAACTTTGCCGCTGCGGCGGCCGCCACCAACTCCGCATGCTGAGTCGGATCACCTTCCGGCGGCATCGAGTTATTCCCCGCTTCGACAATCACCTTGCCGTTGCGATCGGCCACCAATGCCGCGAACGGATGGCGACCGCGTTGTTTCGATGCCTCGGACAAGGCGATGGTCTGGCGCAGCAAGGTCAGATCAAGCTCGCTGACGCCGGCCGGGATGAGCTGAGTGAATTGATTCATGGGTAACTCCTGGGCAGTGGAAAACAAACAGTCAGTCGGCCAGTTCAGCGCCGATGGTTGCGGATTTTTTATCGTTGTTGAGCAGGATGTTGAGGACGATGGCGGTGATCGCACCGAGGAAAATCCCGCTGTCGAGCACCAGTTTCAGAGTCGGGCCGACGTGCTCGAACAGCGCCGGAAAGGACATCGGCAGCACGCCGACACTTACCGATACGGCGACGATGATGCCGTTGCGCGTGCCCTCGAATTGCACCCGCGACAGTTCCTGAATCCCTGCCACCGTGGTCATGCCGAACATCACGATCGCGCAGCCACCGAGCACTGGCGTCGGCACCGCGGCGATCAACGCGCCGAGTTTTGGGAACAGGCCCATCAGCACCATGATTGCCCCGGCCGCAGCCACGACGAAACGGCTTTTCACGTTGGAGAGCGCAATCAAACCGGTGTTCTGGGTGAAGGCGTTGTAAGGAAAGCTGTTGAACAAACCACCGAGCATGGTCGACAAGCCGTCGGCGCGAAACGCGTTACCGAGGGTTTGTTGCGTGGTCGGTTTGCCGGTCAATTTACCGATCGCCAGGCAGTTGCCGGTGGTCTCGGCCATGATCACCAGCATCGCCAGGGTCATGATCAGAATCGGCACAGGCGCGAACTCCGGCGCGCCGAATGCCATCGGCGCACTCAGCTCAAACCAGGCGGCTTCGCTGACCCGATTGAAGTGAGTCATACCGCAAGCCGCTGCGATCAGGCTGCCGACGAACAGGCCGATCAACACGCTGAGGTTGCCGAGGAAGCCCTTGCATTTGGCATAGATCACCAGCGTCACGCTGACCGTGGCCAGGCCCAGCAACAAGTTCGCGGGATTGCCAAAATCCGCCGAGTCGGGATTGCCGCCGCCCAGCCAGATCGCCGCTGCCGGCATCAGCGAGATGCCGATAATGGTGATCAGACTGCCAATCACCACCGGCGGAAAAAACCGCAACAAGCGGCTGAACACCGGCGCTAGGGCAATGGTAATAAAGCCCGCCGCGATTACCGCGCCGAAAATCTGGCTGAGGCCGAACTCCTTGCCGATCATTATCATCGGCGCCAGAGCAATGAACGAGCAGCCCTGAATCAGCGGCAGCCGCGCGCCGAATTTCCAGAAGCCTAGGGTTTGAATCAACGTCGCTACACCCGAGGTCAACAGGTTAGCGTTGATCAGCAACACCACCTGCGCCGAGGTCAGTCCCATCGCGCTACCAAGAATCAGCGGCACCGCCACCGCTCCCGCGTACATCACCAGAACATGCTGCAAGCCAAACGTGAACAACTGTCGCAGTGGCAAAACCTCGTCCACCGGATGAATGCGTTGTGGGGTCATTTCACACGCTCCTGAAGGTGCGGCATCTGTTGAGATCGCGGGCATGCTCAGGGGCGTTTGAAGTCAGAGCCGCCCCGGAGATCGTTTGACGCGGGGCCATGGTTGAACGTTTATTACGATGAAACAAATTAGCAACCATCGCTTTTTTCGATGGCACAATCAGGCTTTCGTTGGCCGCTGCAAACCTTCATTTTCGAACCGGGAGTTCACCGCTTGCGCTTCTCACTCGATCAACTGCTAATGTTCGTCCAAGTGGTCAAAAGCGGATCGTTTTCTGCCGCCGGGCGCAAACTGGGCAAGACTCAATCGACCATCAGCGCGGCGATTGCCAACCTCGAAACCGACCTTGGCGTCGACCTGTTCGACCGCAGCAACCGCAGCCCTGCCCTCACCGCCAGCGGCCACAAATTGCTGGTGCAGGCCGAAGCCGTGCTCGAACGCTGCATGACCTTCGAAGCCCACGCCGATTGCCTTTCGGACCACGTCGAAACCAGCCTGACGCTCGCCATTGAAACGCCGTACGGCCCGATCATGCCGGTGCTCAAAGCCTTCGAAGCCGCGTTCCCCTTCGTCGACCTGATCATCCGCCACCCGGTGTACGGCGACGTCAGCGAACTGGTCAGCAGCGGCGAAGCGGTACTCGGTGTGGCGTTCTCACAGCCCGGTTACCCCAAGGAGCTGGCGTTCCAGCAACTGGGCAAACTGATCATGCTGCACGTCTGCCATCCCGAGCACGCATTGGCGCAACTCGACAACGTCACATTCGACGACCTGCACATCCATCGGCGCCTGGCCTTCAGCGCCCACGCAAGCAAGCTACCGAGCAGCGAATACCTGCGTTCGACCCAGTTGTGGCAGGCGGAAAGCTATCTGGCGTTATTGGAAATGGTCCGCGCCGGACTCGGCTGGGCCACCCTGCCCCGCCAGCTCATTCAACGTGAACTGGCCAAGGGTGAGCTGATGGAACTGCAGCTCTCGGCGTATCCGCATACGGACTGGCAGATTGGTGTGGATTTGCTCTGGGCGCGGCAACGGCCGCTGGGTAAAGCCGAGCGGTGGCTGAAGGAGAAATTGCAGGGCAACAAGGTGTATGAACTGGATCGCAATGGGCAGATCACCACACTTTGACGTGGGGACCAAGAGGCTCGCCAGAGCGGGCCTCGATCAAGAGCTTTTGTCGTTACGCCAGCTCGGTTGTTTCAGGCTGACCGCGAGCTTGTCACACCACTGCCGCTTCAACCGTTCTGGAACGCCACGCAAACCCCAAAACCATCAGCAGTCCCAGGCCCGCCATTGCCGCGCCGGCCAAGGAGATCGCCGGATAACCCAGGCCGCTGCTGATCACCGCACCGCCCAGCGCCGCGCCAATCGCATTGCCGAAGTTGAAGGCGCCGATGTTCACCGCCGAGGCCAGATTGGGCGCGTCCTTGGCCGCTTCCATGACGCGCATCTGCAGCGGCGGCACCAGGGCGAAGCTGGCAATACCCCAGATCAGAATGGCCACGGCCGCCGGCAGCGGCCAGCGCATCAGTACGGTGAACGCCAACAACACGACAATCAGCACGCTCAGCGAGACGATCAGGGTGCGATCGATCGAGCGATCAGCGGCCTTGCCGCCCCACATGTTGCCCAGCGTCAACCCGACACCGTAAAGCATCAGCATGGCGGTGATGAAGGCGGTGGACGCATGGGTCTCGCTGCTGAGGATCGGCGCGATGTAGGTGAAGACGGTGAACATTGCACTCGAGCCGACGACGGTCAGGGCCAGCGCGGCCAGCACCGGGCCGCGCCCCAATACGCGGATTTCCGCCATGACACCGACGCTTTGCGGCGCCCGCACATTGGGCAAGGCGAACCACAACGCGGCCATGGTCACCACGCCCAGGCCGGTAATGCCCCAGAAAGCCGTGCGCCAGCCGAACAGTTCGCCAAACCAGGCAGCCAGCGGCACACCGCCGATGGTCGCCAGTGTCAGGCCCATAAACATCGCCGCAACCGCCCCGGCACGTTTTTCCGGCGCGACCAGGGTGGCAGCAACGACTGAGCCAACGCCAAAAAACGCACCGTGGTTCAGTGAAGTCACGACCCTGGCGACCATGAGACTGTAGTAATCGGTGGCCAACGCTGACATCAGATTACCGAGGGTGAAAATCGCCATAAGCCCGATCAGCAGATAGCGCCGGGGAATCCTGCCGGTGGTCAGGGTCATCAGCGGTGCGCCGAGCAATACGCCCAGCGCATAAGCACTGACCAGCAAACCGGCAGCGGGAATGGAAACGCCCAGATCCGCAGCGATACCCGGCAACATGCCCATGGGGGCGAATTCTGTAACGCCGATGCCGAAGGCACCGATGGCGAGTGCAACAAGTGGTGGATTGATACGCATGGAAAGCTCCTTATCTATGCCGCCAATGCTACGATCCTGTCTTTTCAGGCGGTAGATAGCATTTTTGGCAATCACCTTTGCGCAGGAGGCACAAGTGGATTTCAACGGCAGGTCAGGTGAAATGAGCGTGTTCACCACCGTCGCGCAGGAAGGCAGCTTGTCGGCCGCCGCGCGTGCACTGGGTCTGACGCCCTCGGCAGTCAGTCGGATCATCGCGCGCACCGAGCAACGGCTTGGCACCCGCCTGCTGTTGCGCACTACCCGAGCGATCACCTTCACCGCCGAGGGCGAAGCGTTCCTGCGCGGCGCCCGGCGGATCCTCGCTGATATGGACGAGGTCGAAGACGCCATCGCCGACCAAGGCGTGCCCCGAGGGCGATTGCGGGTCAGTGCCGCTCTTGGCCATGGGAGGCTGGCCATCGTTCCATTGGTCGCAGCCTTCAGCGCGCGTTACCCGAACATCGTCGTCGACCTTACCCTCGGCGACGAAGTGGTCGACATTCTTGGCGGGCAAGCCGACGTCGCGGTGCGCTTCGGCCATCTGCCCGACAGCCCGCTGACCGCACGCAGGATTGGCACCACCGGCCAGGTCGTGGTGGCATCGCCCGAGTATTTGCAGCGCCACGGCGTCCCGCAGGAACCGGAAGACCTGCTCCAACACAACTGCCTGCGCTTCAACTTCCGGCGTGCCGAACCCAACTGGCCGTTTATCCGCGATGGCAAAGAGTTTTCCCTGAAGGTCAGCGGCAACATCGAATGCAGCAGTGGTGAAGCGCTGGCACAATTCGCGCGAATGGGCGCCGGCATTGCCCGTATCGGGGAGTTCAGCGTGAGCGAGGATCTGCAGCGCGGCGACCTGATTGCGCTGCTGGAAACCTGCAACCCCGGGGACCAGGAACCGATTCATGCGGTGTTCGTCGGCGGCGCGGCGATGCCGGCGCGGGTGCGGTTGTTCGTCGACTTCTTGCTGGAACATCACCGGATGTAGGCGCAGGCATAAGCTGATTTGCGCAGTTGCATCGCGGACATCCCAAACACAAGGTGCAGAGCAAGGAAATCACCCATTGAGTACATTTCGAAAGTACCTTTGCCTGGACTTGTTACTGTGGATCTACCTCGGCTGTTGGAATACCACGTTACCTCTGATTATCGTGCAGCGGGGAAGCCTGATGGAGTTGGCTGCATACGAAACAGCGCTCGCGCTCGCGGCGATCATTTCCATGTTGTGTCTCGCGCCGCGTGTTGAGTCGATGCGCCGCAGTGCGGCGCTCAAGGTGGGCTGTTTTACGATTCTGTTGGCGAGCGTATTGCGCTACTTTTTTGCCTCGAACTGGTACTCGCTCGAAGCCTTGATACTGATCGATGTCATTGCCGTATCAGCATTTGGGGTGATTCAGCCGCTTTTGGGCATCTATCCTGGGGAAACCGTTGAGAAACATCGTACGGAAGCGGCATTTCGTGTCCGGCGGATTGTTGTCACCGTAGGCCGGGTCGCCGGGCCTTTGTTGGCGGGTATTGTGATTGCTGTTTTCTCGATGGAAATTTCGCTGCGTTTTTCTCCGATAGTCGCACTGGTAACAGTCGTCTTTGCCATGGCGCTACCGGTTAGTGCAGCCCCTACCCTGCAACGCAAAAAAACATCAAGCGATCTCATTAACGACATGTTTTTGGGGCTTAAACTCAAATGCGTTCTACCGCCAGAACAATTTTTGACCTTTTCCGGATTACTACTGGGTCTGACCGTAACAGCGACCGTACCGATGCTGGTTCCAGCGCTCATACACACCCGCGGTCTAGCTGAAGGTAGCGTGGGTTTGTTCAATGCAGTGTTCGCTGCTGGAGCCGTTGCAGGTTTATTCTTTTTAAGCCCGCTGATTACCAAAAAGCAAAATCAGCGCAACAAGTATCTTGGATGTTGGGCCTTATTAACGTTTGCACTCTGTGCAGCGACACAAACCGACGAAATCTGGCAGTTGAGTACTTGCCTGTTTTTCGTCGGGGCGGCGAGTGCTTGCATTACGATGGTCGGAATGGACAAGAGGGTCATGTCGATCCCCTCCGGCGTACGCGTGCGACTGATGGCATCCACATTAGTGATCAGTCAGCTAGGCGGCTCGGTGTCATTCATGATGACGGGCGCCATCATGTCCAGATCCGGCGCAACCAGTTTGATGTGGCTTTATCTCGGGGTATTTCTGGTTATCGTCATATATTCCATGCGATCAAAAAAGATATGGCACTTCCTCGAAGATGACGCTGAGTCAGAGCTGTATTACGCAAAAAACCATCCGAAACTGGCGGCAGTCATGAGTCGATGAAATGTCTCCTGAGAATGTGCCCGACATGCCGGGACGACGCGATCACCCATGTTCCGCTGCCAACATTGACCTGAACTGAGAAATGCTCTCCGGAGATAACCCGGCGCCTTCAAACACTGCGCAGGTGAAGCTAACGGGGGCGGTGCCTGGAGCAGTAATGATGCGGTCTGCCATCACCGCCATCGAGCTGCTTCGGTAAAGCGTGGAGCCCTCATAACTGACGGCATTCTGTAAGAAGTCAGCGCTGTTCGAGGTATGAGCAACCGTGTCTAGAAGCCCGGCTCTCGCAAGTGCCAGCGTGCCGCCACAGATACCGGCAATGGTTGCTCCACTTGAACGACTGGCATGGAGAAAGTCTCGAAGATCCGGTGCTTCTGAACTTTCCCAGATCATTCCTCCAATGACGACGACAACGTCCGGCTTCCAGTCCAGACATTTTTGCAAGCTGCTATCGACCGTTACAGCCAATCCGCCCTGCGAACGAAACTGCCCCGTAGTGGGAGCAAAAAACCTGACGTCGACCCCGTAAAACGGGGACGCCGTACCAGCAATGAAAGCATATTCCCAGTCCGCAAAACCGGGTGTCAGTATCAAACCCACGCGTGCCATCAGTCAGATCCTCCATGAATGCCCGTAGCCTATGACGACAACAAACAGACATCAAGGGCAGCTTCGGGGACCAAAGCAGTCAAAAACAGACATCTGAATACCGTGCTTGTATATTCCCGACAGGCTGATCTTCAATCCGCCTGCGCGGAATATTATCCAACACCATCCCGTGCGATGTCTGCGCTGAGTTGGAAGATGAATTCACGATCTTGCGGGAGAAGTGACAGTGCTATCCGATCCAGAGGCGCGCGTAGCGCTTAAAGAAATGATTGAAAAATACCTCAAGGGAAAAGATCCCGATTACGACCGTCTGATCGAAATTGTTCAGGATCCTTCGCGGCAAGTTCCGATCAGGGGTGTGCTTGAGGGCATGAGACGCTACAACAAGGCCCAGTACACGCAGCAGGACCTAGGGCTGATCGACGACCTTTTGTACATGTATGGCTGAGACAGAACGTGCTGGTAGCGGGCATGGGCCGGCGTGACTGGTTATGCGACTCACGCTCTCTATAATGAGTCACCGGCCATGCCTGGAGCGCTTGTTATGTCACCTTCCCCTGATCAAAAATCTGCTGTCGTTTTACGCCGTGCTTCAAACTGCGATCTAGAAGATCTGATAGCCATTCGGATTGAGGCCATGCGCGAAAGCCTAGAGCGGCTTGGGCGATTTGATCCTGATCGCGCGCGGGAACGGTTTCATAGTGGTTTCGACGCTAGCAGCACGCGCCGCATAGAAGTATCAGGCGATATGGTCGGTTTTGTCGTTCTCAAAGACCATCAGAGCGAACTCCTGCTCGACCACTTGTATGTGATACCTAGCGCTCAAGGAGCAGGGATAGGCACCGAAGTTCTCACTCGGATTTTCAGAGAGGCGGATGAGATCGGACGCCCTATTAAAGTTGGCGCTCTCAAAGAAAGCGCATCAAATCGCTTTTATATCCGCCATGGTTTCGTATTTATCGAAAGCGGTGAATTTGATAATTATTATGTCCGCGCCAACAGTAATACCGTTCGTTTGGGCGACAGGCGGGATGCCCGTACAGATACTTTCGGGAGTGATTAATGAGCAATGACCCCTGTGCTTTAGCTGCGCGCATGATTCGCAATTTCAATGATGTGCCGCTGCAATACGAGCGCCGCGACCCTCTTTACGAGAGCCATGGCGCGCGCCTCGGCACTGACACCGTCGCGCAGAAACTCGGTGCGTCGGTGGACATCGTCGCGCCAGGCAAGCGTTCTTGCCCCTACCACTTTCATTATGCTCAGGAAGAGATGTTCGTCATCCTGGAAGGGGTTGGCACCCTGCGCGTGGCGGGTGAAATGTTGCCGATCCGAAGCGG
Source organism: Pseudomonas sp. AC169 (assembly GCF_979258515.1). NCBI lineage: Bacteria > Pseudomonadati > Pseudomonadota > Gammaproteobacteria > Pseudomonadales > Pseudomonadaceae > Pseudomonas > Pseudomonas sp. AC169. Next base: position 6,116,889 of record NZ_OZ409866.1, read on the forward strand.
CGACGTCATCTTCATTCCTGCCGGCCCCGAGTATCCACATCAGATCATCAACACCTCGGATGCGCCGCTGAAGTACCTGTCCATTGGCACCCGAGAAACCCCCGAGGTCTGCCAATACCCGGACTCCGGCAAATATCAGGCGATGGTCACAATCAATGGAGCGCGTGCGTTCACCGCTGTGCAGCGGCCCGGGACTACACTTGATTATTGGGACGACGAACCATGAGGGCGCCGTGTCGATGAAGCCTGCCAGAGAAATGAATGCTAGAGATTAAGACTTTACTTGTTGATTATCTGGGTAGCTTTGTAGACGCCCCGACGAATGTTCGCTTGGCGGCGCATATTGCCTATGCACTTCATAACGAGGCGGAGGCTGTTTACACCAATGCTGACTTTGCGCTCGATGGCGCATCCTAAAAAATCGCTGCGATCGATCAAATTGCAGGTGTCACTGACGGCGCCGCGCTATTGGACAGATTTGATATCGAAACCCAAGTCATTCCAGATAATGCTAAGCCAAGATGACCGCTATTGCCGGTAGCAGACAATCACGATTGGAAGATTTCGCCCCAGCTTTTAAAACAAACGGAAGCAAGTATTCAGCTTACTGTCTGTGAGGTGCAACCCGCAGCAGTCGGCCGCTCAGGCGCAGGCCGAAAGAAGGTGGCGATCGATCAACGAGCTTTCACAGGGTCTGGACGTTGATGCTATCCAGACCACTGACCAGCTTCTAAACCAACTGCGCAATAAGCTTGAAGAAGATCAAAGCGACTCACCCGCCGAGCTTCCACTGGATACAACAAAGCCCTGACTATTCAGGGCTTTGTCGTTTCTGGGGGACGCGCGACCTGCTCCACATGAGTGGATCGCTTGCGCATTTTTCAGCTCTTTACGCGTACTTGCGAGAAGCACTCTCCTGATTGACCAACGGCTTTACCACTCCAGACCGCTGATGGAATGCAGACGAGGCCATCAAACAGCAACCGAGCCGTGCGCATCAGTCCGCACCCGACCAATCGCTCGTCCTGCAAGCGCAACTCCACAGTGAACTCGCCCGTCGGATGTTCGATCGACAGGCGTTTCACGTCGCCCTCCTCCATAATCGCCATGACCGCCGCCACACTGCCTTTGATCAGGCAGGCGGCGGCCACGCTGACCGCGCCGAACACGCCGATGCTGGTGTGGCAACGATGGGGAATGAAACTGCGTGTGGTGATGGCCCCACCTACCTGCGGTGGTGCAATCAGGCACATTTTCGGCACGTTGCGCTGGCTCACATCGCCCAGGTTCATGCGCCGCCCCGCTTGCAGACGGATGGACTCCAGACGCTGTTTCAGTGAAGCATTGACGTCGAGTTGCGCGGGACTCTCATAGCCACTGCAACCAAGCTCTTGCGCGTTGATCAGCACCACGGGCATGCCGTTATCGATGCAGGTCACTTCAACGCCGTCGATTACGTCCCGGGCGTTGCTGGTCGGCAACATGGCGCCGCAACTGGCGCCAGCGATATCCTTGAATTCGACAATCAATGGCGCGGCCTGCCCCGGCACGCCGTCGATACGCGCGTCGCCGTCGTAGCGCACCTCACCATCAGACGTTGGTACATGGGCGATGGCGATCTGTCCGGTGTTTTCCATGTAGATCCGCACTGGGGTGACGTCGACTGTCGCCGCCACCAACCCGCGCTCGATGGCGAACGGACCGACACCGGCAAGGATGTTTCCGCAGTTCTGACCGTAATCGACGCGCGGCTCATCCACCAGCACCTGGGCGAAAAGGTAATCGACATCTGCATCAGCGCGGCTTGACGCTCTGATGATCGCCACTTTGCTGGTCAGCGAATCAGCGCCGCCAATGCCGTCGATCTGCCGCGCATCCGGCGAGCCCATCACCGCCAGCAGCACGCGGTCTCGCAGCGCGGGCTCGTGCGGTAAATCGTCGGCTAGAAAGTAAGCGCCTTTCGAAGTGCCGCCCCGCATCAACAGACAGGGAATGCGAGTCTGCGCCATGCTCAGTCTCCTAGCTCTTCAAGGCTGTCGACGTAACGCAAACCCTTTTCCGCCAGGCGCGTGCGCATGTTGTAGATATCCAGACCCAGTTCACCCTTGGCCAGGCGCAGGGCCTTCTGTTCCTCCAGGTCGGCCCGGGCGCGACTGGCTTCGACGATTTGCTGCAGCTCGGTGCGTCGCACGACCACCACACCATCGTCATCAGCAACCACCACATCACCCGGGTGTACCAGTTGCCCACCGCACACCAGCGGCAGGTTGACCGAGCCCAGGGTTTCTTTAATTGTGCCTTGCGCGCTGATGGCGCGGGACCAGACCGGGAAGCCCATTTCGCGCAGGGTGTGGGTGTCGCGCACGCCCGCATCAATTACCAGCGCCCGAACGCCGTGGGCCTTGAGCGAGGTGGCCAGCAGGTCGCCGAAGTAGCCGTCGGTGCACGGTGAACTCGGCGCGACCACCAGAATATCGCCGGGCCGGCATTGTTCGACGGCCACATGGAACATCCAGTTGTCACCCGGCGCAACCAGCACCGTGACGGCTGAACCACTGATCACTGTGCCCTGCTGAATGGGTCTGATCGAACTCGCGAACAGGCCTTTGCGACCCTGCGCTTCATGAATGGTCGCCACGCCGAAGCGTTTCAACTCATCGATTAGCGCTGCTTCTGCGCGCTGAATATTGCGCACGACAACGCCAGTCTTGCCGATATGTTCGCTCATCCCAGATTCTCCGTGACACGCGGGAAAATACTCTGGTAACCCTCGCCATAGACGATGTTGCGGGTTGAGGTGATCCCGACATTACGTTTGGCTTGCACACCGCGTTGCAGGGCGACGCGCGTGTAGTACTCCCACAAATGCTCCTGACCTGCCATGCACTGGATGGCCGCGTACTTCTTGTCCCAGACATCGGTGATGTCGAGCAGCACATCGGGGCGCCATTCGCATTGCTCAGGCTGGTGTGGCTCGAAACTGTAGACCGGCGGTGCGCCGACGATTTTCTCACCCGGTTTATAGCCTTCGGCCTGGGCGATGATGCGCGCCTCCTGCGTGAGGTTCATGGCCAGCGGGTGATCGTAGTTGTACGGGTCCTTGAGCGAGTGACTGAGAACGAACTCCGGTTGCACCCGGCGAAAAACATCGGCTAGACGGAACAAGGTTTCCTTGTCGGCGCGCATCGGGTAATCGCCGATATCGAAGAACTCGACACTGGCCCCGAGAATGTCGGCGGCGGCCTGAGCCTCTTCGCGACGTGCGGCTTTGACCTTGTCTTCGCTCATCTCGCCCTTGCGCCACAACTTGGCGGATTCGCCGCGCTCGCCAAACGACAGGCAGACGATGTGAACGTGGTAACCCTGCTGGGCATGCAGGGCGATGGCGCCACCGGCACGCCAGACAAAATCGGCTGAGTGGGCGCTGACAACCAGCGCGTTTTTGGTTGAATCGATCATTGCGGATTCTCCTCTTGCGTTGCGAAAGAGCATCGCATCGCACCCCGCCGACGGAGTAATGCGTTCGAGTGTTCGAGGTATGCGTTTTTTTTATTGCCACTCGAAAACAGCGGCGGCATAGTCGTCGAATTCGCCGACCCGCAGAGCCCTAGCCCATGGAAAACCTTGAACTGCCGAGCCTGATGCACGTGCGCGCCTTCGTCCGCGTGGCTGATCACGGCAGCGTCTCCAAGGCGTCAGTCGCGCTGTACCGGGCGCAATCGGTGGTCACCCGCTCCATTTCCGAATTCGAAGAACGGCTGGGCGTAGTGCTGTTCGAGCGCCACGCCAACGGTATGCGCCTGACCGATTTCGGTGAACGCTTGCTACCCCGTGCGCGAAGGGTATTGGCGGAGCTTGGGAGCGTGCCGACATCGCTCGGCCAAGGTGAAAAAGCCGCGATTGAACCGCTTTATCTGTTCCAGGCACGACGCCTGCAAGTGTTCGTCAAACTCTGTGAAACCCAGCACATGCAGACAGTGGCCAACCTGCTGGGGCTGAGTCAGCCTGCGGTCAGTTCGACGCTGAAAGTCCTCGAAAACGGCTGCGGCCAATCGCTGTTCGAGCGCACGCCGCGCGGTTTGCAGCCGACCCGCGCGAGTCATGACATCCTGTTTGCAATCCGCCGGGCGCTGAACGAACTGCGCCATATCGACAGCGACATCACCGCCCTTCGCGGTGCCTTGCACGGCGTAGTCCATGTCGGTGCACTGCCCCTTGGCCGCACGCGCATCCTGCCCGAAGCCATCGTGCGTCTGATGGCCGAGCACCCGGGTATTCAAGTGATCACCAATGAGAGTCCCTTCGACCTGCTGGCGACTGAATTGCGCGCCGGTGATGTGGATTTCATTTTCGGTGCGCTGCGCTCATCGACCTATGCCAGCGACCTCCTCGGCGAGTCACTGCTGACGGAAGAAATGGTCGTGCTTGCGCGGCGTGATCATCCGCTCTGCGGCAACGGCGATTTGCAGAATCATCTGGGCAACGCGCGCTGGGTATTGCCTCGCGCCGGCTCACCGGCGCGGACGATGCTCGAGGAATGCTTCGCCGGTTTCGGCATTCCGGCGCCTTCCCCGGTGGTGGAAAGCGCCGACATGGCGATCATTCGCGGGCTGTTGTTACGCTCGGACATGCTCGCGGCCGTTTCAGCGCATCAACTGGAACAGGAGATCGCGTCCGGCGAGTTGTGCATTTTGCCGCTGGAATTGAAAAAGACCGCCAGAGCCATCGGCCTGACCTACCGCAGCGGCTGCCTGCACTCACCGGTGGCGCAGGCGTTGATGGAAATGATCCGCCAGGTAATCCGAACTCAGGCCAATGAAGCGGTTAAAGCAGGCTCAACGGATAGCTGATGATCAAGCGATTCTCGTCGAACTCATTGCTGCTGTAATCGCGGCGAATGCTCGAGTTGCGCCAGCGCAGGTTGAGGTTCTTCAACGCACCGCTTTGCAGCGTGTAGCCCAACTCGGATTCGCGCCCCCATTCCTTACCGTCGGTGATAGCCCCGCTGAGCCGGGCGCAGTGAAGTCATTCAAGGGGGTTGCGAAGCGGCCCGGAACGAGCCGCCGATGACGCCGTGTCGTTAGCGTGGGGCCTTGCCCGCTACCGAATAGAGCACCTGCTGATTACGGGTTTTCATGAACGCCTCCAGGCTTTCTCCGCGCATCGCCGCGTAGATCTGCAGATTCGGCACCCCGACCACGGCAGCGAGTTTTTCCAGCACGAAAAAAATCGCCCCGTAGTGAATCAATCCGCGCCAGTCGCGGCGGCGCAGTAGATCCCGCTCTTCATCGCTCAGCCCTGCTTCATCGAACAGCGCTTCGGGTTGGTCGAGGAAACGCTGACGCCAATGCGGTTCAATCATGCGGTGCAAAAACTTGTTCAACCGATAACCCTTGGCGCTGCGTTCCAGGGTGAATGGATAGGTGCCGTCGAGCTTCTCGATACCTGCCAACTGATGCTGCATGTGCTGCAAGTGCCGCGCAACGACGTCGACGGGAACGGGTCGATCCTGGTTTTCCAGCAGCAGTGTGGCAATGCCGGTCATCGACGGCAGGTAGTAATCCTGGTGCAGGTTTTTCACCGTGGCCGACAGCGCGCCGCGCATGATCAGCCAAGTGATCACTTCCGAACCTTCCATGCCCCCCAGCGCGGCGTACTCGGCATGGGTCATTTCGGTCAGGCGCTCGGGATCGTTGACCAACAGATCAATGAACTGCTGGTCCCACTCCGGGTTGTTGAAACCACAGCGCTCGCCGTGCACCTGGTGGGAAACGCCGCCGGTCGCGACGATGGCCACTTTCAAGTCCTCGGGGTAGCTTTCAATCGCCCGGCGCAGCGCTTGGCCCAACTTGTAGCAGCGCCGCGCACTCGGCACCGGGAACTGCAACACGCCAACCTGCAGCGGCACGATCTCCACCGGCCAGTCCGGCTCGCACGGCAACAGCGCCGACATCGGCGAGAAGAAGCCATGGTCGAGCGGCTTGTCACGGAAGAAACTCATGTCGAATTCATCCGCCACCAGGCTCTCTCCGATGTGCCGCGACAGCGCCGCATGGCCAGCGATCCCCGGTAACTCGCGTGGATTACCGCCCTCATCGGCGACTTCGTAACGCTCATCGACACCGAGGGAAAATGCACCATAGTGATCAAAGAAAAACGACGTCACGTGATCATTGAAGATATAGAACAGCACATCCGGTTGCTGCTCCTTCAGCCACGCCTTGATCGGCTCAAAACCACGGAAGATCGGCGCCCAGGCGGCCTCATGCTGCTTGTCGTGATCGACCGCAAAGCCGATGGTCGGGGTGTGAGATACAGCGAGGCCACCAATGATGCGTGCCATAACGAGTTCCTTTGTTGAAAAGATTAATGCGCCAGCAAGGCCCGACTGACTCGGCGCCGTGCATGACCGTTAGCCAGAATCGCCAGTGCAGCGATAAAGGCAGGCACGCTCAACAGGGCAAACAGCAGCGGCAACCCCAGCCCTAGGCTGAGCACCGCGCCACCGATGAGTGAACCAAAGATAGCCCCGAAGCGGCCGATACCCAGAATCCAGCTGACGCCCGTGGCGCGACAGTCCGTCGAGTAGTAACCGGGCGCGAAAGCATTGAGGCCGGTTTGCGCGCCGCTCATACAGAAACCTGCCGCCACCACGCCGAATGCCAACACGCTCGATTCAAGGCTGAAGGCGCCCAGCAGCAGAATGAAAGCACCACCCAGAGCGTAAGACGTGGCGATCACCGCGTTCGGATTTCGCCGGTCCATCGCCCACCCAACCACGATGGCGCCGACAGTACCGCCAATCTGGAACAGTCCGGTGATGGTCGCGGCCCGTTCGATGGACAACCCACCTTCACGCAGCAAGGTCGGCATCCAGCCCATGGTCAGGTAGATCACCAGCAACCCCATGAAGTAAGTTGCCCACAAGGCGAGAGTGCCGAAACGATAGTGATCGGTGAAGAGCAAGCGCAGCGGTGCTTTTTGCTGAGCCTGCGGTTCGGCAATGACGAATTTCGTCTCTGCGCTGAACGTGCCCCCCAGCTTGTTCAGCACCTTGGCAATCTGGCTGGCGGGCGCGTTGCGTGCGGCGAGAAAACGCGCCGACTCAGGCAGCAACAGCCACATCAAGGGCAGCAGCAACATCGGCAGAATCCCGCCGGCGAGCAACACCGACTGCCAGCCGTGATGGGGAATCAACCACGCAGCGAGAAATCCGCCCAACCCCGACCCCATATTGAATCCGGTGAACATGATCGTGATGAACAGTGACCGATTGCGTTCCGGCAAATACTCGGAAAGCAGTGTGGTGGTGTTTGGCAACGCTGCGCCCAGCGCCACACCGGTCAGCAGACGCAAGGCCGCCAGCTCGTAGGGATTACGTGCAAAGGCGCATGCAAGGCTTAGCACGCTGAAGCCAGTCACTGCCGTCAGTAGCACCTTTTTGCGGCCGATTCGGTCGGCGTAAGGGCCAGCGGTCAGCGAGCCGATCGCCAGCCCAATCATGCCCGCGCTCATCACCGGGCCAAACGCCGCTTTCGAAAGCCCCCACTCTTGAATCAGCGAGGGCGCAATAAACCCCATCACCGCGACGTCGAAGCCATCGAAAAGCACTATGAAAAAACATAAACCCATAATCAGCCACTGGTACGGCACCACTTTTCGGTTGTCGATCCACGCTTTGATATCGACCGTTTCACTCGTCATGCTCTCACCTTCTTGTTTTTGTAGAGGTCCCGACGGACAAGGCCTGTAAGTAGACCGTCCACGCTGAACGATGAAGGTGACTGTAAAGCCGCAGGTATACCGCCCGCCTCTGGGAAATCCTTAAGCAGGTATCGGTTTTTCTTATCGGGGGATCAACAGAGATAAACAGAGCGTGGTAGAGCGAAGGTTGATGACCGTGGCGCGAGCGGCCGCTAGAGGATGACGAAATGCCAACAGCCCTTATGTAACCCGAAAACATGCCGATAGCGTGCAGCAGCACGGAAGCACCGCAGCAGCACTTACTTCATGGAAGGCAGGAACCCGAACAATGTTGGAATACCTCTGGCGCAGCATCCATTCCCCGGACTACTTGCCCAACGTACTGGAATGGATGCTCCATATTCTCCTCAGCCCGTTCATGGTGATCATGTGCCTGATGGTCGGCGCGCTGGCCGGTAAATGGTGGAGAGCCCTGCCCTACGGCAGCCTGACTTGTTATGTGGTCTTTCTGAGCCGGTCTTCTTTCTATCGGTGGGAAAGCATTTTCCCCATAGCCGGCCTGCCTGCACTGGCGATAGATGGCGCGCTATTGGCGCTCCTCGGTTTCTATTTGAAAGGCGTACTCAGAAGCCGCTCTGAAGCAAAACCCGAAGGCCATTGGCTGCGCAGGCTTTATCAAGGCCTTAAGGTCTTCATGGTGACAGTCATGGTGTTGTTCTGGGGAATCGTCGTGCTGTTTGTCGTGGTCTTCACTGTCTCGGTCGCTACCCAACCGTCATTGGCGCACTGAGCAGTATTCTGCTGGCCAGGTTCTGTACGAAAAAGTGCCCGGTGGTTAGCGTTCAAATCGTCCAGACGCTGGATGCATTCTTTTACCCGCAGTCCCTACAGAGTGACGCCATTCGCGCCAATGCGAACGCTGAACGCCTCGTATTTGCCTAAGGCCTGTCGCCTGAGTAGAATGCGATTAATTATCAATCATGTACTTTCCGGGGATTCGATGCGCAGCGATGAAACGCTAGGTACTGCAGATCTGGGGCTGCTCTATCGCACCCACCATTCGTGGTTACACGGCTGGCTGATCCGACGCATTGGATGTCGCGATAACGCAGCAGATTTGGCGCAGGACACTTTCGTACGCCTGCTTAAATCCCGTCAGTCCAGCCCCTTGCGCGAACCACGTGCCTATTTGAGCAGTATCGCCCGCGGACTGATGATTGATCAGTATCGTCGTCGCGAACTCGAGCGTGCCTACCTGGAAAGCGTCACGTTGTTGCCTCAATACGAGGTTCCCTCGGAAGAAAGCCGGTTGCTGATTCTTGATGCGCTGGAGCGCATAGACCGCATGCTCAGTTTGCTTAAACCAAGGGTTCGTCAGGCGTTTTTACTCGCCCGACTCGACGGTCTGACGTGCGCGCAAATCGCCGAAAAGCTCGGTGTTTCCCGGGCGACGATTGAGCGCGACCTGGCCACGGCCCTGCAACACTGCTATCGCTTGCGTTATGTCGAGGCCTGAGCCGCAGGCGCTGGATCCGGCCATTGTCGAGCAAGCGATCCAATGGCTGGTGCGCCTGCGCTTCAATCAAGCGGACGTAAAAACACAGCACTCTTTTGAGCACTGGCTGCAGCAGCGCCCAGAGCATGTGTTGGCGTGGCAGCGTGTGGAAACGCTTGGGGATGAATTTGCCGGCGTACCCGCTCAACTGGCGCGCCAAACCCTTGATGGCAGCCATCAGGGAATGCGGCGGCGGGACAGCCTGAAGCTACTGGGCATATTGGCGACCGTTGGCACGGCAGCCTGGCTTGGCCGGGATTACACACCCGTACCCGCCATGCTTGCGCAGCAGCGCAGCAGCACCGGCGAGCGACGGCGCTTCCAACTCGATGATGGCAGCCTCATCCAACTCAATAGCGACAGCGCCGTCGACAGCGATTTCGACGCCGAGCGACGCCTGATCATCCTGCGACGGGGTGAAATCATCGTGAATGTCGGCGCCGATCAACAATCGCCGCAAGCGCGACCGTTCTGGGTGCAATCACGTGACGGGATCATGCGCGCCCAGAGTTCCCGCTTTCTGGCACGCGAGCTTGACGAAGGCACTCTGGTCGCAGCGCAGGAAGGATCAGTCACAGTGTTCCCCGGCGCCAGTCAAAGTCCTGCGAGCCGCAGCGTCCAGGCAGGCAATCAGCTGCTGTTCACATCAAGTGGCGTCCGAACGTTCAGCGACAACGGCCTCGATCTGTGGAGCTGGGGTGACGGCGTGATCAGTGCGCGCAATATGCGCCTCAAGGATTTCATCGTGGAGTTGTCGCGTTATCGCCCCGGGGTATTGCGCTGCGCCGAAGAGGTCGCGGATCGCCGCGTTTCCGGCACCTTTCAGCTCGCCGACAACGATCAGGTCCTGGCTTTGATCGCGCAGTCACTGCGCTTGCACATCGATTACCGAACCCGTTACTGGGTAACCGTGACCGCTGCTGCCTGAGCCCATTAAAATCACCTGAAAAATAATGAGGTGGTTTCTCATTATCGTTCGACCTCTAAGGAAGGCCGGAATACAGGCCAGTCTGTCGATGTCCTTTCTTGGAGCGAGAAAATGAGTTCGTCCCCGGTTTCACAGCGCCATCCATTAAATCGTGCCTTGCAGGGTGCGATGTTGGGTTTGATCGTCAGCAGCTACGCATTGCCGTCGCTGGCGCAAACGTCGAGCGCTGACCACAGCAATCAAGTCAAGCAATGGAACATCGCTGCCGGCCCACTGGCGCCGGCGCTTGATCGCTTTGCGCGCGAGGCCGGCATCAGTCTTTCCTTCGACGCGTCGAGTGTGGCGAACCGCACCACCGCTGGCGTGAATGGCTCGCTCGATACGTCGGCAGCGCTGTCATCGTTGCTGCAGGGGAGCCAATTGCAGATCGAACAGCAAGGCCCGAATGCTTATCTGCTGGTCCCTCAAGCACAGACCGCCGGCCCGCTGGAACTCGACGCAACGGATGTCGAGGACTACCGCCTTGCGCCCCTCATCATCAATGCCAAGGTCAGGGTCAGTGCCGACGACGACGCCAACTCGGTGGTCGCCAAGGAACTCTGGGTTGGCGGAAAAGTGGCCACCAGCATTCTCAACACACCGGCATCGGTATCAGTTGTTACCAACAAGGAAATGGAGCAACGCAGCGTCAGCACCACAGAAGAAGCGCTGCAATACACGCCCGGTGTGATCACTGACTTCTACGGTACGGATGACCGCAACGACTATTTCCAGATCCGCGGCTTCCAGGCCACCACCTACCGTGACGGCTTGACCCTGAGTTCGATGCGCGGCGTACGCGAAGATCCATTCGCTTATGAGCGCATCGAGATTCTGCGTGGCGCCAACTCCACCCTGTTTGGCCCGGCGGACCCTGGCGGCTCGGTAAACTTCGTGACCAAACAGCCGCGCTTCGAGCAGTTCGGCCAAGGCTATGTGACCTACGGTTCGTTTGACCATGTCGAGACAGGCATCGACGTGGGGGATGCGCTGAACGACGAGAAAACCCTGGCTGGCCGCTTTACTGCCAAAGGCCAAAACAGCGACCGCGAGTACGATCACTCGCAGGACGATAACCAGTTGTTTATGGGGGGCCTGACCTGGGCACCGACGGATTACACGTCGGCGACGATGATTCTGGACTACCTGAAAACCGAAAGTTCGCCCAACAGTGGCGGTTATCCGCTGGACAAGGAATACGACCGCAGCAAGTTTTATGGTGAGCCCAGCTACAACTTTCACGATGTCGAGCGCACTAGCCTCAGCGGTAACGTCACCCATGACTTCGACAACGGCTTCGTACTGCGCAGCAATCTGCGTTACAGCAAGTTGACCGATGATTTTGGCTACGTTTACCTCAGCGACAGCGCCGCACGTGTCGGTACCACCGTTGACCGCTATCAGTTTGGAACGGACAGCGAAGCCGACCAGTTCAACGGCAATCTGATGCTGCAATACGATGCCCGCTTCGAGAACATCGACAGCAGCAGCCTGGTGGGCGTGGAGTACCTTGATTCAACCACCAAGGAAAGCTCGGTCTACGCCCCGACGACCTCGATTGATATTGCAAACCCCGTGTTTACTGGGGTTTCACGCTCAATCGCGCCGTATGCCGTGAACAAGCGAGACGCGACCACCAAGGCCGTATTCCTGCAGCAGAATCTGTCGTTCTACGAGCGTTTCATCATCACCGGCGGTGTGCGCAACGACTCGATGGACCTGACCAGCAAAGGCCTGGAATCCACTGAGAAAGACACCTTCTCCGAAACCTCCTACCGAGGTGCGTTGACCTATATCGTCAACGACGAGGTGTCCACTTATGTGAGCATGGTGGAATCCGTCTCGCCGCCGCAGGTTGGCGTCACACCGCAGACGGGCAGGCAGTACGAGATAGGCGTGAAGTATGCGCCGATGGGAATGGATGCACTGTTCTCCGCAGCCGTTTATGACCTGACCCAGGAAAACGTCACCATCGCTGTGGTGCTACCAAGCGGCATCATTGAGCAACAGACCGTGGGCGAGTCGCGGGCGCGAGGCCTCGACCTGGAGGCGAAAGCGCAAGTGACGCAGAACCTCAGCCTGATCGGTGGTTATTCCTATATGGAATCCGAGGTACTGCGCGGTGCGTTGTTCGACGGAAGTTCCCTGAAGGGTAATGAGTTCGCCACGGCACCCAAGCATTCCGCTTCGCTCTGGAGCTATTACGACGTGCCCGCGACTGATGTCAGCGTTGGCTTGGGTGCGCGCTATGTCGGCTCGTATTACTTCGATGCCGCCAACTCCGGCAAAAGCGATGGCACCACGCTGTTCGACGCCGCCTTCAACTACAAGATCGCCAAGGGCACCGACCTTGCGGTGAACCTCAGCAACCTGCTGGATGAGCAGCATGTGGTCGGTTCCGGCACAGCGAACTTCTACAACCCGGGTCGCGAGATTACCGCCAAAGTGAGTTACAAGTGGTAAGCAAGCGTGTAAGCCTTTTTCCCATATAGGAAGCGGTGCCCGCTTAATCGCGGGCACCGGAAAATTTCGTATGCATGGCCATTTGCGACCGTCTTGGTAGTGAATAACTGTTCAGCGCAATTACCGCTCGTCGCCTCATGAAGGCATGTAACCGCAATGCTCGGGAATGCAGTCATCGATTAAGTCGCAATGCGTGACGAAATCATTCGACCTGTACAACTAATTTATAACTCGTTGACCTTCATAGCATTTCTATTTTTTCAGTGCGTGAGCCTGAAAGTTTTCCACCCATTGAAATTCTCAGCTTGTCATCGCTTACGTTAAAATTTGTTTCACTTGATTTCTGAAAGCGGTCGATGATTTTCCTGGCCAACTGCGAATTCCTACTACCTTCAAGTGGGCTTGTTTTTGCGCTTTAGGCTTAGCGCATTCCTACTATGAAGGAGCGTAGAAGATGGTCCGGGAAACTGACTCGACAGTGCAACGCCAATCCCGTGGGGAATGGCGTTCCTTGAAACTGGCTGGCGCCGCTTTTTCGTTGGTGGCAGCTATTGGATTGGCTTCACAAGCCTTCGCGGCTGACGCGGAAAAGCCAAAGCCTGCCTCGGAAGCCACCAAGGCGGCGAACAATGCGTTGCTCAATGAGCTGCCGTTCAATGACAAGACCTCGTTTGAACTGGCGCACAAAGGCTTTATTGCGCCGTTGCCATCGACAGTCATCAAAGGCGGCTCGGGCAATGTCATTTGGGACCCTGCCAAGTATGCCTTTATCAAGGAAGGTGAGGCTGCACCGGACACCACCAACCCCAGCCTGTGGCGTCAGTCTCAACTGATCAATATTTCTGGTTTATTCGAAGTCACCGATGGCATCTATCAGGTGCGTAACTACGATCTTTCGAACATGACCATCGTTGAGGGAAAGGACGGCATCACCATCTTTGACCCATTGATTTCCACCGAAACCGCGAAGGCAGCCCTCGATCTTTACTATCAGCACCGGCCGAAAAAACCCGTGGTCGCGGTGATCTATACCCACAGTCACGTCGATCACTATGGCGGCGTACGTGGGGTGATCAACGAAGACGATGTAAAGGCCGGAAAGGTCAAGGTTTACGCCCCTCTGGGCTTCGTCGAGCACGCCGTAGCCGAAAACGTCATGGCCGGTACCGCCATGAGCCGTCGGGCCAGCTACATGTACGGCAACCTGCTACCTCCTTCGGCGACTGGTCAGTTAGGCGCAGGCCTGGGCACCACCACGTCGGCCGGCACCGTGACACTGATACCGCCGACCGACATCATCAAGACCACCGGTGAAACCCACGTCATCGACGGCCTGACCTATCAATTCCTGTATGCGCCCGGCAGTGAAGCACCGGCGGAAATGCTCTATTACATCAAGGAGAAAAAGGCGCTCAACACCGCTGAAGACTCCACCCATACCCTGCACAACACCTACTCGCTGCGCGGCGCGAAGATCCGCGAACCGCTTCCATGGTCCAAGTACCTCAACGAAGCGCTGAAACTGTGGGGTGACGATGTCCAGGTGATGTACGCCATGCACCACTGGCCAGTCTGGGGCAACAAGGAAGTGCGTGAGCAATTGTCGTCCCAGCGCGACATGTACCGCTACATCAACGATGAAACCCTGCGGATGATCAACAAGGGTTACACGATGGTGGAGATCGCCGAACAGTTCAAACTGCCCAAGGCGATCGCCAACAAGTTCTCCAACCGTGGCTATTACGGCTCGGTGAACCATAACGTCAAAGCCACCTATGTGCTGTACCTGGGCTGGTTTACCGGCAACCCGGCCACATTGAATGAATTGCCGCCGGAGGAAGGCGCCAAGCATTACGTGGAAATGATGGGCGGCGAAGACGCCGTACTCAAGAAGGCCAAGGAGTACATGGATAAAGGCGAATTCCGCTGGGTCGCCGAAGTGGTCAATCATGTGGTGTTTGCCAACCCGAGCAACCAGGCGGCGAAAAACCTGCAGGCCGATGCGCTTGAGCAATTGGGTTACCAGGCCGAAAGCGGCCCATGGCGCAATTTCTACCTCACAGGTGCACAGGAACTGCGCGATGGCGTGAGGAAACTGCCTACTCCGGACACGGCCAGTCCGGACACTGTTCGCGCCATGGATCTCGATCTGTTCTTCGATTTCCTGGCCATGCGCCTCAATGGTCCGAAAGCGGATGGCAAGCGTTTGTCGCTCAACTTCGATTTCACTGACCTGAAGCAAAAATACTCGGTGGAAATGGAGAACGGCGTTCTCAACCACACTGAAGGCGTTGAAGGCAAAGACGCTGATGCCAAAGTGTCCCTGACTCGCGACACCTTGAACAAAATCGTCCTGAAAGAAACCACTTTGAAGGACGCCTTGGCCAAGGGTGATATCAAAGTCGACGGCACGCAGGGCAAGCTCGAAGAGTTGGTGTCGTACATGGATGACTTCGATTTCTGGTTCAACATCGTCACGCCGTAACGACCGAGTCAGTTGATGTCGGTCTGCGGTAGCGGTTCAAAACGCCGCCGCAGACCAGCGTCACACCAGTATTTCGACAATGGAGCGTTCTTATGCAATTCAAGACACTCGCTGTACCGTTGTGTGTGCTGTCTTTGGTCCTTTCCGGCTGTGCCAGCAAGTACGTCGACCCTGAGCAGTACTCTGGATTTCTCGGCGACTACAGCGTCCTGAAAGAGGAGAAATCTCCTTCGGGTGCAGCCGTCATGCGCTGGATTGATCCGAAAGTCGATGTCAGCAAATTCACCAGCGTTTACGTCGAACCCAGTCAGCTCTTCCCCAAGCCGCAGCCTACCGCGAAAATCCCGCAAAAGACCCTCAATGGCATCACTCAGTACTACGATCAGACCTTGAAAAATGCCTTTTCCAGCGCGCTTCCGCTCGCCAGCGGCCCAGGGCCGGGCGTGCTGGTGGTACGTCCGGCGATCACCGCGGCCAGTGCCAAGACCAAGGGGCTGCGTCCGTATGAAGTGATCCCGATTGCACTGGTGGCCGCTGGCGTCAGCGCCGCCACCGGCATTCGTGATCAGGACACCAGCCTGGCGACCGAAGCCGCGTTTCTCGATGGAAGTGACAACAAACTGGTCGCCGAAGTGGTGCGCAAGGGCGCCGGCGCTGATCTCGACAACTCCGCGCAAGTTCTGCAGGCCAATGACTTCAAAGCGGTGCTCGATGTCTGGGCACGGGACATGGTCAAGTCTTATGAGCAACTGAAGAAATAGCGCCGACCACGGCCACCTGACGTGAGCCTGCGGAGGTTAGTGGTACGCGAAACGGCTGCTCCCCTCAAGCAGCCGCATTCGCCTCGACAAGATGAACCTCCGTGGCATTGCGCCCCGCCATCCACGCCAACACCGACGCGACAACCAGGACAGCGGCACTAAGCTCGAACGTAGCTTTATAACCACTCAGATCAAAAGCCAGACCACCAATGATCGCGCCTCCGGCGATCGCCAGCTGGACAATCGCCACGAGCAAGCCACCTCCAGCCTCCGCATCATCCGGCAGCGTTTGCGCCAGCCATGTCCACCAGCCGACCGGTGCGGCGGTGGCGACCAGTCCCCAGAGGCCGAGCAACACGGCGGTCAGCTCCGGTGATTTGCCGAAGCTGACCAACGCCAGCGCGATGGCCGCCATGATCAGCGGGATGACGGTCAACGTGCGGTAGAGGCCTCGGCCCATAAACCGTTCGATTAGAAAGGTGCCGATAAAACCGGCCAGTCCCAACCCCAGCAGCATCAAGGACAACGTTGAAACACTGACGCCCGTCACGCCTTCAAGGAAGGGCCGCAGATAGGTGAACAGCATGAATTGGCCCATGAAAAAAACGCTGACGGCGACCATGCCCAAGGCCACTGGCAATTGCGTCATCAGGCGCAGAACGTTGCCGCTACCGGCCTGGCGCTCGGCCTTGAAGGACGGCAGGCTGGTCAGCAGCCACACGGCGGCCAGCACGGCGACCGGAACCACGCAGAAGAATGCCCCGCGCCAACCGATCAACGAGCCAAGAAAACTCCCTGCCGGCGCGGCGATTACCGTGGCCAGCGCGTTACCGCCGTTGACGATGGCCAGCGCTCGCGAAACCTGTTCAGGCTTCACAAGGCGCATCGCAGTCGCCGCCGACAATGACCAGAAACCACCAATCGCTATCCCGATCAACGCACGTCCAAACATGAATGACGGGTAACCCGGCGCGACCGCGACGACCGTGCCGGAGACGATCATCAGCAAGGTCAGGCCCAGCAGCAATTTCTTGCGTTCGATGCGCGCGGCGACCGAGGCGATCAACAGGCTGGTGATCAAGGCAAAGGCACCGGACACGGAAATCCCCTGCCCGGCCTGGCCTTCGGTGATGTGCAGGTCTGCCGCAATCGGCGTCAGCAGGCTGACCGGCATGAACTCTGAAGCAACCAAAGCGAATGCGGCCAGCGACATGGCCAGCACGGCGCTCCAGCCGCCTGTTCTTTTAGAAGGATCTGTAGAAGGAAAGGTCATGGGAACTACCTGTGGTGCGAAAAAACGTAGGGGTGTGATGCGCAGGGGCAAGCAGTTTGTCGCTCTTGCGAGCACTGCCCCTGTAACAGACAGACACATTCTCCCGGTCAATCCGGCCCTTCCCTAGTGCATTCCTCTTGAATGCTTGCCTGATCCTCTGGCGATGCAGGGTGATGGATAGGAAACGTCTCGCGCGCGCATTAGAGTTCGGTCAACAGGAGTGACCCGACATGATCCCTACCCCTCTGCCGCAGCAATCGCCTTTGGCATTGCACATCGACCCGCGCGTGAGCGCACCGGGTGACTTCGCCACGGCCATACCCGGCTTGTCGCTGTTTCGTCGCGACCAACCGGCGCCGCCCGTGGTGTGCATGATCGAACCGAGCCTGATTCTCGTCGGTCGCGGCGAAAAGCGCTTGTGGGTCGGTGGTGAGGGTTACAGCTATGACCCTTCGCGGTTTCTGGTGACCTCACTGGATCTGCCCGCCAACTCCGAAGTCATGCTTGCCAGTCCCCAGCAGCCCTGTGTCGGCCTCGTGCTGAAACTGGATGTGAGCATGCTCGCCGAGGTCATCACCAAGAGCGGCTTGCCGGCCAAGCGGCAGCCAGCAACGGGCACGGGCGCCGCGATTGGCAGCCTGTCGTCGACGTTGGCGGGCGCGCTTGATCGCCTGCTGGCATTGCTCGACGAACCCGAGGCGATCCCGGTGCTGGCGCCGCTGATTTTGCGCGAAATCCACTATCGGCTGCTGCACACCGACCAAGGCGCACGGCTGCGGCAGATCACGGCCGTCGATGGTCAGGGTTATCGCATCGCCAAGGCGATTGACTGGCTCAAGCTCAACTACGCAGATGCCCTGCGCATCGACGATCTCGCCGCGCGGGTACAGATGAGCGCGCCGACCTTTCACCATCATTTCCGCCAGCTCACCGGCATGAGTCCGCTGCAGTACCAGAAATGGCTGCGGCTCAACGAAGCGCGGCGGCTGATGCTGGTCGAGCGCCTCGACGTGTCGCGGGCGGCGTTTGCCGTCGGCTATGAAAGCCCTTCGCAGTTCAGTCGCGAATATGGCCGCCTGTTCGGCACCGCGCCGAGTCGTGACATCGCCCTCCTGCGCGGGCAGACATTTGAAGCAGAAGCCCTCGGCACAGTAGCGAATTGAACGAATAAACAGCTTCACGGTGATGCGCCTCGCCGCGTGTCACCGCTCATAACAATGCACGTCAACCGATGATCAGCGGGTGAATCATGGAACTACGAATCAACCAGAAGACCTATCAGGTCGATGCCGACGCCGATACGCCCTTGCTGTGGGTGATCCGCGATGATCTGGGCATGACCGGGACCAAGTACGGCTGCGGACTGGCGCAATGCGGCGCCTGCTCGGTGCTGGTGGACGGCAATGTGGTGCGTTCGTGCGTCACGCCGGTGGCGGGTGTGGTCGGTCGCGAGGTCACCACCATTGAGGCCATCGAAAACGATGACGTGGGTAAACGGGTGGTTTCGACCTGGGTCGATCTGCAAGTCGCCCAGTGTGGCTACTGCCAGTCCGGGCAGGTGATGGCCGCCACCGCGCTGCTCAAACAAAACCCCAAACCGAGTGATGCGCAGATCGAGGCGGCGATGGTCAATCTGTGCCGCTGCGGCACTTACAACGCGATTCATGCCGCCGTGCATGAGCTGGCCGGCAAGGGAGACGCATGATGAACGTTCGAATCGACCCTTCACAGCAAGCCTCGGTGCTGGATCTGCACGAGCCGATCAATGTATCGCGCAGACGTTTTCTCACCGGCACTGCCGTCGGCGCGCTGGTCCTCGGCTTCGGTCTGCCGCTGGGTGTGACGCGCGTGCAAGCTGCCGCTTCTGCGACGGCCGAGCGCGGCACGCAGGTGCCAGCGTTTCTCGAGATCCGCCCGGACAACCGCGTGCGCCTGCTCTGCCCGTTCATGGAAGGCGGACAAGGCACCTTCACCGCGATGGCGCAGATTGTCGGTGAAGAACTCGATGCCGACCCGGCGACCTTTCTGGTTGAAGCGGCGCCGCCCGGCGAAGCCTATGTGGTGTTGGAAAACGGCATGCGCATCACCGGCGGCAGCATGTCGGTGCGCATGAGTTACCCGGTCATGCGCCGCCTCGGCGCCCTCGCCCGCGCCATGTTATTGCAGGCAGGCGCGCAGCAACTTGGCGTGCCGGTGAATGAATTGACGACCGAGCCTGGCAAAGTGGTGCACGCCAAGTCGGGCCGCTCGCTGGCCTACGGTGAACTGGCCGAGCGCGCGATGGATCTGCCGGTTCCTGATCCGGCCTCTGTGAAGCTGCGTGATCCGAGTCAGTTCCGCTGGATCGGCAAACCGGTGAAGCGCCTCGATGCTTACGACAAGTCCACGGGCAAGGCGCTGTACAGCATCGATCTGAAGGTCGATGACATGCTCCATGCGGCCGTTCAACATGCCCCGCGCCTGGGCATGACTGTTGGCACTTTGCGCAACGAAGAGCAGGTCAAGGCGATGAAAGGCGTGCATTCCGTGCATCGTTTGCCGGGTGCCGTGGCGGTGGTCGCCGAGCGTTGGTGGCACGCCAAACGTGCGGTCGAGGCGATCCAGGTCGACTGGCAAGAACCAACCGCCGAGAGCACAGTGCGGCCGATGCCCGCTGACTTTTCCAGCGACGCCTGGTTCAAACGACTCGCGGAAGACAAAGGCCCGGCCAAAGATGATGAAAACGAAGGCGACGTTGCGGCAATTCTCAAGGAAACCAAGACGCGGATCGACGCCACTTACCACAATCAGTACCTGAACCACGGCCAACTGGAGCCGCCGTCAGCACTGGCCCGATTCAACCCGGACGGTTCGCTGGAAGTCTGGTTGCCGAATCAGGCGCCGGACATGTTCCGCGCCGACATTGCCAAACGCACGGGCCTCGGTCTCTCGCGCATCACCTTGCATTCGCCGCTGCTGGGCGGGTTCTTCGGCCGGCATTTTCTCTACGACTCGGCCAGTCCCTACCCTCAGGCAATCGCGCTGGCGAAAGCGGTTGGCCGTCCGGTCAAACTGATCTGGAGTCGCGAGGAAGAGTTCCTGCGTGACGTGCTCCGTCCTGTTGCCGCAGTGAATTTCCGTGGCGCGCTGGACAACGACGGCTGGCCGCTGGCAATCGAAGCGATCAGCGCCACCGAAGGCCCGACCGAAGCCCTCGCCGGCAAGCAAGGAGAGAAACTCGACCCGACGGCGCTTGAAGGGTTGTCAGGCAAAACCTATGCGATCCCCAACAAACGCATCGCGCAGATCTACGTCAAAGGTCCAGCGATGCTCGGTTACTGGCGTTCGGTGGGCAATTCCCTCAACGACTTCTTCTATGAATCGTTCCTCGATGAACTGGCCGACAAGGGCGGCAAGGACCCGTTCGACTTGCGGCTGCATTTGCTGCGCGACAACAAGCGTTTGACCACGCTGCTGCAAGCGGTGGGTGAACTGTCGGGCGGCTGGAAGCGCGGGCCGTTTACCGCCGAGGACGGCAGCAAACGTGCGCGCGGCGTGGCTATGGCTTCGCCGTTCGGTACCGAGACGGCGGTGATCGCCGAGGTGTCCATCGAGAACGGTCAGGTCAAGGTGCACGACATCTGGCAGGCAATTGATCCGGGCAGCATCGTCAACCCGGCGATTGTCGAGGCTCAGGTCAATGGCGCCGTGGCGTTGGGATTGTCGCAAACCCTGGTGGAAGAAGCCGTGTGGGTCGATGGCAAACCCCGGGCGCGTAACTACGACTTGTATCCGATCCTGCCGCCTGCGCGGATGGCTCGGGTCCATGTGCGTGTGGTCGAGAGTGGGGAAAAAATGGGCGGCATCGGTGAACCGCCGTTGCCTGCGGTCGCGCCCGCCGTCGCTAACGCGGTGGCAGCGCTAACCGGTCAGCGGGTGCGCAGCCTGCCCATGAGCCGACACACCTTCACTTGATCAGCGCCGGAGCGTCCATGAATAACAGCCGATTCGCAAGAACCGCTGGCTGGCTGGCGGTGCCGTGCCTGGTCGCGGCAGGCCTGCTGGCCTGGTATGTCACCCGCGAGCCCGTCTCGCGCCTTGAAACCCATCAGATCGCCGTGGCCGATATCGATCCGGCGCTGGTCGCGCGAGGCGAATACGTCGCCCGGCTCAGCGATTGCGTGGCCTGCCACAGCGTGCCGGGCGGCGCACCGTTCGCCGGCGGCCTGGAAATGGCCACGCCGCTGGGTGCGATCCATGCGACCAATATCACCCCGGACACGGACACCGGCATCGGCCATTACAGCCTGGCGGACTTCGACCGGGCGGTGCGCCACGGCGTCGCTCCCGACAGTCGCCGTTTGTACCCGGCGATGCCCTACCCGTCCTACGCCAAGCTCAGTGACGATGACGTGCGTGCGTTGTATGCGTTCTTCATGAAAGGTGTGGCGCCGGTGAAACAGGCGAATATCCCGAGTGCGATTCCGTTTCCGCTGAACCTGCGCTGGCCGATCGCACTGTGGAACGGCGTGTTTGTCGACGCCGAACCGTATGCGGCCAAACCGGCGCAGGATGAACAGTGGAACCGTGGCGCTTATCTCGTCCAGGGTGCCGGACACTGCGGCAGTTGCCACACGCCGCGCGGCCTGGCGTTCAACGAGAAGGCACTTGATGAGACCGGTAAGCCGTACCTCGCTGGTGCGTTGCTCGATGGCTGGTATGCACCAAGCCTGCGCGATGATCACAACACCGGCCTGGGCCGCTGGAGTGAGGCGGAGATCGTGCAGTTCCTCAAGACCGGTCGCAATCAACACGCGGTGGTTTACGGCTCGATGACCGAAGCGTTCAACAACTCGACGCAGTTCATGAGCGATGAAGATCTGACCGCGATTGCCCACTACCTGAAGTCGCTTGCCGGAGATCGCGAACGGGATGGCGCACCGTGGCAGTATCAAGCGGTGTCGGCAACGCAACGTCTGGACTCGCCCGGTGCTCATACCTACGTGACGCGCTGTGCTTCCTGCCATGGTCTGGACGGCAAGGGCCAATCGCAATGGATGCCGCCGCTGGCCGGCGCGACTTCTGCACTGGCCAAGGAAAGCGCCTCGGCGATCAACATCACCCTCAATGGTTCGCAGCGTGTCGTGGCGGCTGGCGTGCCGGACGCTTATCGCATGCCGGCCTTCCGCGAGCAGCTGTCAGATCAGCAGATCGCTGAAGTGCTGACCTTCATGCGCAGCACTTGGGGCAATCAGGGCGGTGCTGTCGATGCGCAGTCGGTGAGCAAGTTGCGGGAACACACCGATCCGGCCAGCAGCAGTCCGATCATTCTGCAGATGCGCTGAGGGGAGAATCTGATGGAAAGCATCGACTTGCTGGTCTTGCGCACGGCGCGGGACTGGCTTGCCGCCGGCGAGCGTGTGTTGCTCGCCACGGTAGCGCGCACCTGGGGTTCTTCGCCGCGTCCGACGGGGTCGATGATGGCTTTGCGTGACGATGGTCGCGTGGTGGGCAGCGTGTCCGGCGGCTGCATCGAAGACGATCTGATCCATCGCTATACCACCGCCCATGGCGGCAGCGCTTTTAGCGACAGCGCACCGCACGTGGTGCGCTATGGCGTCAGCGCTGATGAGGCGCATCGCTTTGGCCTGCCGTGCGGTGGCACGCTTGAACTGATCCTTGAGTTCAACCCGGCGTGGCCGTCGCTTGATGAACTGCTGTTGCAGTTGGACACCGGGCAATTGGTTCGTCGTCGTCTGACGTTGGATTCTGGACAAGTGATGCTCGAACCGACCAAAAAGCCGGAACAGTTCAGTTTCGATGGCGTGCAGATGCTCAACACCCTGGGGCCGGGCTATCGGATGCTGATGATCGGGGCCGGCGCGCTGGCCGAGTATCTGGCGACCATGGCGCTGTTCAACGGTTTCAAAGTGGCGGTGTGCGATCCGCGTCCCGAGTACATAGATACGTGGGCGGTGGATGGCGTGGAGCGGATTGTCGGCATGCCGGATGACGTGGTGCGCGACTTCTCGGTGGATCTGCGCACCTGCATCGTCGCCTTGAGTCATGACCCCAAACTCGATGATCTGGCATTGCTGGAAGCGCTGCACAGCCCGGCGTTCTACATCGGCGCCATCGGCTCGCGACGCAACAGCCAACTGCGCCGCGAACGCCTGATCGAGCATTTTGGTGAAACCGAGGCGTCACTTGAGCGCCTGCATGGGCCGATCGGCCTCTACATTGGTAGCAAGACGCCTGCGGAAATTGCCGTTAGTGTGATGGCGGAGATTCTGGCGGTGAAGAATGGCGCCAGCCTGCCGCCAGCATTTTCAATTGCCAGGGCCAAAGCGCTCGACAGAAGCATGCCCTGATCGCCAGTAGCTTCATCGCTCGGAGTCTCATCAGTTGCCGAGCCATGACTCAACTGCATTGCCCCTTGATCCCGGCCTTGGGAGTGAACAACAGCGATCCTTTATTAGCCCGCACAAGCTCCACCGGCCTTTTGGTCTGATCGGCCAATTCTGTATTGAACAAATGCAGATCAACCTTGCCCTGCGCATCGAACAGCGCCCCGACACGCCCCGTGTAGTAAGCCGCCAAATCCCGCATTGCTCCATACATCCATGGTGAAGAGTCCACGGTCATCGCAACCGTGCCGTATTGCGGAAAGTGTGGGCAATCATCTTTGGCCATGCCTGAAGTGCCCGGTCCGTTTTTTCGCATGAATCCATACATTTCGCAGGAGGCAGGCTCGGCGTTTGCCCACATCGGGCTCTCTACATCTGAAGCTGGTTTGGTGCAGGCATCACTCAGCGCCTTAGCGCAATGGACCATGTCTTTTGAACAAGCCTCTGAGATATCACGCAATGAGCGAACGACCGCCTCGCTGCCTATCGCAGGTTTTATAACGAACAGTCTGGCGAAGTATTTTCCTTTGGCCTTTTCTTCCGCACTCGGCTCGATACAAGCATCGCCATCAGTCGGGCTATCGACAATGCACCCCAGCAGAACAGGGTGACGCCAGTTATAGATATCGTACCCGTGCGTGGACTCACCCTCTTCCATGCAGAACTTATCGAAGTCTTGAAGCCCTGGCAGCCGAAGCGAAAGGCCTTGCTCACGTATTTGAGTTTTCAGGCGACAGACATCATGCATGTTGCCCCCGCGATCCTCTGCATGATCGGAGATAATAATGTTGGGCACGCCACGTCGGATCAATGCGTAAGCGCCAAGGTTTTCAGACTGACCGCCATCAGAAAGGTGTATGAATGCAGAGTCTTTGGGGGCCTTTAGACGGTCAACGTAATAAAGCGGGAAAGGCTGGGCCATATGACCAAAATAGGCAAAGTCCTGCACGTTCGGATTTCGGTATGAACTCCCCCAGTTCAAAGTCGACACCTTCATGCCGGCTGCTGCGAAGTTTCTCCAGGGAACACTCATCTGACCTTTTTGTTGGTCATCAAAAAAGGCCGCCGACGAAACAACCGCTTCTGTCGGTGTGATGCCTTCGAGTTGACCTTTTCGGTAACCGTACAAGCCTGAGCCGAATCCATACGGCGTGAATTCAAACGACGTAAAGCGCAAATCGGATTGCCCACCAATATCGAGAACGGAGCGATCCTCTCCTGCGGTGGTATTGATGATCCACATCGGAGCGCCCTTCTCTTCGTATGTTCGCCGAATGTCGTTGAAGGTGAGTTGACGCGCCTGCTTGATATCACCTTCACGGCGTATTTTTCCGTCCTTGAACAGTGGCTTCACACACCCACCGTCCTCACAGAGCGGCGGACTGGCCCCATAAGTACGCGCTATGCCTTTGGCATACGCACGCTGAGTTGATGACACATTCCATTGCCAATCGAAGACAATGTTGGGAATGACATTGATGACGGCTGAGGCGAGCAACAGGACCGAGTTTTCCACGATCTCGTTGTTGATGCTGCCATCCTCGTCAGTGGTGTCGTAATTGAATGCGCGAGCGCCGAACATATTGCGCCCGGTGCTGAAGAGATCTTGATAGGCCCGTATGTAGTTCTGGTATCGATAGGGATCGTTGAGATACTTTGCGCCTGGCGCAGTGACAGGAACCTTAGGGTCATAATTGGTGAGGTTTTTCTGCGGGCATCGCTCAATACTCAGCGCAACCCCTTTAAACATTTCGTAGTATCGGAAAGGGAGGCAATCCGCAAAAAATGGATTCAGCTGCGCAACGTCAAATTTTCCAGGGGCTCTGAATTCGTCCCCTGTATCCAGAACCAGTCGCGAGTAGTACCAGTAGCCGGCGTAACCGCCTCCGGAAACAGTGGACAGGATATCGACGTTTTTCATCAGCCCCGTGGTGTGCATGCCTTGAAGCACTCCCATCGCAAAACCGGAAGCTTTGGTTCCTCCTCCGGCCAATGCCAAGCCGAGGTTTGGAGGTGCTCTCCTCCCGGCCCCCTCTCGTTCGTTGCGAAACAGATAAGCCATATGAGCGGGCTCGAAATAGCTGCTCTTGAGCTCATAGGCAGTATTTTTCTTCAGCCAGTCATCTTGCGTCGGATCCGTAGCGCACCCGGACAGAAAGATGAAATACAACGAAACGTAGACGCTTGGGATTTTGCTCATTGCGATAAGCATCCTTCCATGGAAGATGCGCAGAGCATAGTTGAAAGTTCCTGTCATACACTGAGCGTCAAGCCGTCAACCAATAAACCCCTCAGACCTTTGGTGGTCTCATTTTGGCCGTATTGTTTTAAGCAACAGGGCAGCGGCGGCCTCTCCACTCAGCCAGGCGCCATGTGCCGTCGCGTACTCGTCTGTATGTCGACGCATCGCCTCACCACCGAAGACCATGAGGTCTGACACGACTGCTTCACTCAGTTTCCTGCGAGCTTCGACTCCTCCTCCAGGGCTTGTGTAGGAATATGAACCTAGCACCCAAGGATCTTCGCTCCATTTACTGGTTCTAAAATCATCTATTAGACTTTCGTTTATATCGTTTTAGCTCAGCTGATAATATTTCTCGTCTTTCGCAAGTATTCCTGCAATTTTTTCCAGTGTTTTGGCGCTCAGAGAATTGGCGTCATTTGGCGCTTTGTTTTTGCCAAGATTTTTATGCGCCTTTTTTACCGTCTCAGATTTCACTACAAAAGCACCCCGCAGTGCCGTTAATGCCTCTAGCTTGACCTCTTGATCAGAACGAACATCCCAACTCTTGGCATTCGCTCCACCAATGAATCCGACAATAATGCCTCCTCGAACTCGATAAAGAAATTTCCACGAGATACCGTTGATCACTGTTATCAGAAAAGGATCTGTTTGTAATACATCGCTACTTTCCAATTGTTCCTCATCCAAGAGCGCCTCAAACAGTACCGCAACAACCGAATGTTGTTTTGCGCGCAAGAAAAATTTCTTGAGATGTCCCATCGGAATTTTCTTAAAATGATCTCTCAAGCTTTCATCCAGCTGAGGCTTAAACTCTATTCTTTTCTGATTGACAACTTCCGTTGATACCGTTAGTACCACACCACAACCGACAACCTCCCCTTCATCGGTGCAGACTTTTGCCGAGCCCGAGCGAAACTCCAAAAAATCCACTGCATGACTTGTATAAATCGTGAGATTTTTCGAATAGTCCTGTCTCAGGCCTTCGAAGTACTTGGTGATAAACCCCCCCATTCCCGCCGGCAGCATCTTATTGGTTCCGTCCGGTTCTTTGTCGCGATCAAGCAAATCCTCCGGCTCGTATTTTGTAAAGAATTCAGCTTCTACACCCTCATCCAACTCCGCGCTCAACGATGTAGCAAGCTTCATTAGTTCGGGATTAAGCACTTTGTTCCCATCACCATTCGCCAAGTTAAAAGTTACAACTTCACCAATGGTCTTTCTGTAGCTATCGTTACCCGAAGGGACAGGTCTTTGGAGCGCAGGAACATCGTCTTGCTGCTGCTGTTTTTCACCAGACTTTTGCTCTTCATCACCGCCCATGTCATCAGCAGACGGAACTTCCTCCCAAACGGTACCGGCTTCCTCAGCCTCCAACCAACACGTTGTAGTCTCCGTGACAACTTCCTCAACGCCCTCCACAAACACCCGCACAAACTGAACTTGATCGTGATGAAACGGCTTGAATTCAGAAGCCAAATCTACAAGTGGATTCACGTTGCTGTCCTGCAAAAACTGGCAACCCAAATCTACACTTTCACCGGCAAACAGTTCACTTCGGGCTCGACCTCCGACGTAGTCGTGAGCCTCAAGTATCACAACAGATTCTTTCGAATTATTTTTCAACAGCATTTCTGCTGCGCGAATTCCTGCAATACCAGCACCGATCACAATAATCGGCAGAACATCGAAATACAGACGTCGAGCAGAATTTTCAATGCACGTATCTGCGGCAACCTGAGTAATACGCAGCCGCATCATATAAGGACCTTGAGAATGAGTGAAAGACTTCTCTCCGATCAAAAGTTCCGGCGGGGCAATTTTCTGTGCAACGCCGGATGCGGTGGCAATATTCATTGAAAAAACCAGCTTCTTCGTACCTTTCTCGAAAATTTGCAGATCAGCAGCTTCAACAAATTCGTAACCAGTAATCCCCCAGCTGACAGTGAGATACGATTCCCGGGCGTATATAACGTGGTACCGCCCAAGGGCTTCGCACAAAATTTCGTCATGTTCGTCAACATATCCACTATGGGGTGCATTCTCAATATCTTGACTGATACTCAGATGCGTGATGCTCGCGCTATTTTGCGAATAATTGCAACGACCAACTATTTCAGTTGAGAAATCTGGCAAGCGCCACTGCTCTTTAGTGATCGGTTTCAGCATACGCACCTCTTCCAGGCAGTAACGGAGCCGAGCCTGTCGCAGTCACTGCCATCCAGTCGGCATTTGTAAGTCCTTGCCACACTGCGTGAATACCATGGTCGGGTGCACCTGAGTTTTCGATCAGGATTTTCCGCACAGTGGGATGCTGATCGAAGTCAGCTGAGTAGGTCACCATCGCTACAAAGTATTGCGCCACAGAGAGGGCGTCGGTGATGGCGCACTGGGCTGCTTTATCACGAGCCACCACTAAGCCTGCTTCTAGTTCGGTCGTAGTCCATTCCCTGACTAAATCAGCGGAGGTGCCGCGGATATAGTTGGCTAAATCACGAATGGCCAATCGCATTCGCTCTTGCCGAAAAGAATCCATTTGTGCCTTGCGGATCACCAACATAGCGACTTCCTTTTCAAATCACGCCCATGATGTCGAGTGCTCGGAGCCGTGGCAGTCCCGCTAATGAAACCACTCGGAGGAAACACGCCCAGTACATTTGCCATCGTTTACAAAAGGATGAAATAAAGCTGAGACCTGCGCGCGATAGCATAGCTGCGATTAATGGGGGCAACAGCATTGACGAATACCTGCTGCACCCGAGGTCAACCAGCGAACCTTCCCCCCGAAACACCGTCCGAGCTAAAGCGTTAACGCTTACCGCTCGCCACGAGGTTTCCGTTTGAAAGCTGCCATCGTCAGAAAATACCGTTTGATCATCAAGACTCTGGGCTATGTCGGCTGGGCGTTGTTCTGGCTGCTGCTCTGGGACATCGCCGTCACCGTCGATTTCATGCTCTTCCTCAACGCCAAGCTGAATCTGCCCTTGATGCCCCTGACGTTATTGGGTTCGGCATTGATCGTGCTGATCAGTTTTCGAAACAGCAGCGCTTACAACCGCTGGTGGGAAGCGCGAACGTTGTGGGGGTCGATGATCAACAATTCACGCAGCTTCGCTCGGCAGGTGCTGACGCTGCTGGACGACTCCGGCAGCGAAGTGAATCCGGTCAAATCGACCCTGTTGCGCCGGCATGTGGCCTATGTAAATTGCCTAGCCGCGCACCTGCAAGGCCAGCCTTGCCCTGAGGAAGTCCGCGCGTTCATTCCCGCCGATGAATTCGCGCGCAGTGGCACGACCAATAACTTTGCCAATGACATCCTCACCGGTTCCGCGACTTTGCTCGCGCGGGAATACAAGGCCGGGCGCCTGGACAGCATTCGCCTGGCGCGGCTGGAGTCGACATTGGTGGATCTGTCCAACAGCCAGGGCGGTATGGAGCGGATCGCGAATACGCCGCTGCCCTACCCTTATGTGTATTTTCCGCGGCTGTTTATTTCGCTGTTCTGCCTGATCGTGCCGATCGGCCTGGTGGAATCGTTGGGCTGGTTCACGCCGCTGGCCTCGACCGTGGTGGGGTTTATGCTGCTGGCCATCGAACGCATCGGCACCGATCTGCAAAGCCCGTTTCGCCACAGCGAACACCAGATTCAGATGGAAGCCCTGTGCGAAACCATCGAGAAAAACCTGCAGTCGATGCAGCGTGATTCTCTGGGTGACGTGCGTCGGATTGAAGAGAACGCTTAAGGGGGCGGGGAACCGTCAGGGTTTCTGACGGCTCCCGAGTCAATCAGAACGCCGGCACCACATCACCGTGATAACGCTCAAGAATGAACTGTTTCACTTGCGGCGAGTTAAGCAATGCGCCAAGTTTCTGCACCGCCGGCGCGTTGGCCTTGTCGCGACGCACGTACAGGTAATTGGCGTACGGCGACTCCGAACTTTCGATAAACAGCGCGTCTTTGTGCGGCACCAGTTTGGCTTCCAGCGCGTAGTTGGCGTTGATCAACGCCAGATCAACCTGGTTCAACACCCGCGGCAACATGGCCGCTTCGAGTTCCTGGAACTTCAGATGCTTGGGGTTGCTGACGATATCCAGGCGCGTCGCCATGATGTTGTCGGGATCCTTCAGGGTGATCAGGCCTTGCTTGGCGATCAGCAGCAGCGCACGGCCGGAGTTGGTCGGGTCGTTGGGAATGGCGATGGTGGCGCCATCCTTGAGTTCGCTGATGGATTTGATCTTCTTCGAATAGGCACCGAACGGTTCGATGTGCACGGCCACGACCGGCACTTGATCGCTGCTCGGGCGGTCTTTTTTGTAGGCCTCGTAATACGGTTTGCTCTGGAAGTAATTGGCGTCGAGCAAGCCTTCATCCGTCTGCCGGTCGGGTTGGATGTAGTCAGAGAACACTTTGACGTCCAGCGTGACCCCTTCCTTGGCCAGTTCCGGCTTCAAGAACTCCAGAATCTCGGCATGGGGCACAGGCACCACGGCGATTTTCAGGGTTTCGGCATTGGCATTGCCCATGGCGGCGACCAGCAGTGCTACGGAGAGCGCGACGCGTTTCACGATAGTTTTCCTTCGAAGCGTTTCAGGGAGAAAGAGGACAGATCCAGGTCGCTCGAGCCGCGCGTGCACCATTGGGCAAATGCTTCGCCCAGCGCAGCGGAATGCTTGAAGCCGTGACCGGAGCAGGCTGAAACGAACAGGGTGTGCTGCAGCGACGGATGCTCGTCGATGATGAAATGCCGGTCTGGCGTCACGGTGTACGCGCAAACCGCAGACTTGAGCACTTTTGAGGTCACGCCAGCGATGCGGTCTTGCACCTGGTGCTCGTACATGTCCTGCGCTTCGGCCGCTGAAACCGTGCGGTCGATGGCCTGCGCTGTTGTTGAGGTGTGGTATTGCGCGGTGGCGATTTTCATACTGCTTTCGCCGGGTAGCGCGGGAAAGCCGTAGTTGATTTTGTCGTCGCCGCGACCGTGGGTGAAGATGAACGTCGGTGAGTGGCCGACCAGTCCGGCATTCTCTTCCAGTTCGAACCAGAACAGCTTTTGTCGGTAAACACTCAGCAAGTTCTCATAGGGCTCGCTGAGCCACTCGCCGTTCCAGTTGCCCGCGCTGATCACCAGTTTGTCGGCCCGTAACGTGCGCTGGTTGGTCGTGACCGTGACCCCCTCTTCGTTCGAGCTGATAGCGGTAACGGTCTCGCCCTTATAAAGCGTCGCACCGTGTTGCTCGGCCAGTTTGAGCTGCACATCGATGCAGCGCTCGGGGCGCACGAAACCGCCACCCGGTTCGAAATAGCCGATGGCCGAGTCGTGCACGTTGGCGAATTGCGGGAAGCGCTGGCGAATATGTTCGGCGGACAGGACTTCGTGCTCGATGCCGTAGGTCTGGGCCAGGCCAATGGTACGCAAGGTGAAGTCGCTCTGATCTTGAGGGTCGAATTCGGCGCTCGACGTCAGCACCAGCAGACCCGATTGTTCAAACAGTGATTCTCCGGTCAGCGCCTCAAGCTCACGCCAGATGCGATGGGAATTGCGCACGATGGGCACGTATTGCGCGCCCTCCCCGACCGAAAGCCGGGTAATGCGCGTATCGCCGTGGCTGGAACCGAGGTTGTGCGGTGGGTGATGACGATCAATACCGACAACATTCACTCCCGCCTTCGCCAACTGATAAACCGTGGCGGTACCCATTGCGCCCAGGCCAAGAACCACAACCTCACATCGCTCGGACATAAATAGCCACCTATCAAAAAGGCGCCAGTTGAGCGGTAAAGCGTGGCGAATTCCAAGATTAAAAAAGCATATCCATATAGCTCGATGCGCCCACTGACCGCTCTGGGTCAGGCTGACGGGCGGTTATTCGTCGCATTTACAACCCGGCGCAAATCATTTAAGCCAGAAGGCACGGCAGTCGATATCTGTCACAACTCACAATCAATCTGGCAGAACAGCGATTTTTGTGCGCTTTTTGACAGACATTTCCACATCCGGGCCTCCTTGTGCGCGAGTCAAATCCTCGAACTACGCTTCACGTTGAAATTTGTGTTTTAACTAGGTAGTTACCTAACTATATAATGCGCGCCTCATTTCAACGGGACACTCAACGTGAAGCAGAGTCAACGCCTCTCGGGCATATCAAAATTCATTCTGATCGGGCTGGGCGTTGTCATCGCCCTGCTCGGCTTGGCGCTGGCTGCGGGCGGCGTGAAGTTAGTCAGCCTGGGAGGCTCGTGGTACTTCCTGGTGGGTGGCTTGGTCATGGCTGTTTCCGGTCTGCTGATCGCGCGCTTCAAGCTGGCCGGTGCGTGGTTGTTCGCCGCGTTCCTGGTGGGCACCGCGATCTGGGCGGTGAGCGATGCAGGCCTGGTGTTCTGGCCGGTGTTCTCGCGCCTGTTCATGTTCAGTGTGATCGGTCTGGTCGTGGCGCTGGTTTATCCGCTGCTCAAGCGTGCCAACGGCGGCGTTGCCGGTCGCGGTGCTTACGCCGTGGCGGCGGTGTTGGCGGTCGGCGTGGTTGTGGCGGCCGGCAATATGTTTGTCGCCCATCCAACCGTGGCAGCAACCGGCACTGGCCCGGGCCTGACCCCGGTTGAGCCGGACAAGGCGCAGAAAGACTGGGCCCACTACGGTAATACCGAAGGTGGCAGCCGCTTCGCCGCGCTGGACCAGATCAACCGCAACAACGTCGACAAGCTGAAAGTCGCGTGGACCTACCACACCGGTGACGTCGCCGAGAGCGATGGCAACGGCGCCGAAGACCAACTCACCCCGCTGCAGGTCGGCAACAAGGTGTTCATCTGCACCCCGCACAACAACCTGATCGCCCTCGATGCCGACACCGGTAAAGAGCTGTGGAAGAACGCGATCAACGCCCAGTCGAAAGTCTGGCAGCGTTGCCGTGGCATGGCTTATTTCGACGCCACCAAAGCGATTGCTCAGCCGAGCAACTCGTCGATCATCGAAGCCAAACCTGCGCCGGCCGCCAATTGCCAGCGTCGTCTGCTGACCAACACCATTGATGCCCATCTGATCGCAGTCGATGCGGACACCGGCGAGTTCTGCCAGGGTTTCGGCAACAGCGGCCAAGTCGATCTGAAGGCCGGTCTGGGTGATGTACCGGACAGCTACTATCAGTTGTCGTCCGCGCCGTTGATGGCCGGCACCACCGTGGTGGTCGGCGGACGCGTGGCTGACAACGTGCAAGCCGACATGCCCGGCGGCGTGATCCGTGGTTTCGACGTGATGACTGGCGCCATGCGCTGGGCGTTCGACCCGGGTAACCCGCAGGATAAAAAGGCTCCGGCCGACGGCAGCACTTATGTGCGTAGCACGCCGAACAGCTGGGCGCCGATGTCCTATGACCCGGCAACCAACACCGTTTTCCTGCCGATGGGCAGCTCGTCCACCGACATCTATGGTGTCGAGCGCAGCAAACTCGATCACACCTACGGCGCATCGATCCTCGCGCTCGACGCTACCAGCGGTGCAGAGCGCTGGGTGTTCCAGACCGTACACAACGACCTCTGGGACTTCGACCTGCCGATGCAGCCGAGCCTGATCGACTTCACCAAGGACGGTAAAACCGTTCCGGCGCTGGTCATCGGCACCAAGGCCGGGCAGATCTACGTGCTCGACCGCGCCACCGGCAAACCGCTGACTGACGTTAAAGAAGTCCCGGTGAAAGCGGCGAACATCCCGAACGAACCGTACTCGCCAACCCAGCCAAAATCGGTGGGCATGCCAGAAATCGGTGCTCAGCACCTGACCGAATCGGACATGTGGGGCGCTACTCCGTACGATCAGTTGCTCTGCCGCATCGACTTCAAAGGCATGCGCTACGACGGCCTGTACACCGCGCCGGGCACCGATAAATCGCTGAGCTTCCCGGGTTCGCTGGGTGGCATGAACTGGGGCAGCATTTCCACTGACCCGGTGCACGGCTTTATCTTCGTCAACGACATGCGTCTGGGTCTGTGGATTCAGATGATTCCGTCGCAGAACAAAGGCCAGGCGGCTGGCGGTGGCGAAGCACTGAACACCGGCATGGGCGCCGTGCCGCTGAAAGGCACGCCTTACGCCGTGAACAAAAACCGCTTCCTGTCGGTGGCCGGCATTCCGTGCCAGGCGCCGCCATTCGGTACGCTGACCGCGATCGACATGAAGACCCAGAAAGTCGCCTGGCAGGTTCCGGTCGGCACCGTTGAAGACACCGGTCCGCTGGGCATCCGCATGCACCTGCCGATCAAGATCGGTCTGCCAACCCTCGGCGGCACCCTGTCGACCCAAGGTGGCTTGATCTTCATCGCCGGCACCCAGGACTTCTACCTGCGCGCCTTCAACAGCGGCAACGGTGAAGAAGTCTGGAAAGCACGTCTGCCGGTCGGCAGCCAGGGCGGCCCGATGACCTATGTTTCGCCGAAAACCGGCAAGCAATACATCGTCATCACCGCCGGTGGTGCGCGTCAGTCGACCGATCGCGGCGACTACGTGATGGCTTACGCCCTGCCGTAAACCACGGTGTTCACGTAAAGCGCGGCACCTTCGGGTGCCGCGCTGCTTTTCCCCTATTGCTCAAGTTTTCTGCAGGAAGATTTACATGTTATCGGCTGTTGGTTTTTCCCGTTCCGACCTGTTCAAAGGCCTGTTGCTGGGCGTCGCGTGCACCACTGCCCTCCCCGCGCTGGCCGACAACGATTCCGATCTGTTGACCCGCAGCACCCTCACCGGTGACTGGGGTGGCTTGCGTGACCAGATGGATGCACAAGGCATCAAGTTCACCGGCGACTACAGCGGTGAAATGGCTTACAACGCTGATGGCGGCCTGCACCGCTCGGCGCGTTACTCGCAGAACATCAAGCTCGGCGTGCAGTTCGACCTGAGCAAACTGTACGGCGTCGACAATGCCGGCAAGGTCCAGTTGACCATCAACGACCGCCGCGGCAACAGCGCTTCGGAAGACCTCGTCGGCAACCGTTTGCCGATCCAGGAAAACTACGGTGGCCTCTACACGCGTCTAACCGAACTGAGTTACGAGCGCAGCCTGTTCACCCCGGCGCTCAATGTGAAACTCGGCTACATGGCCATGGGCAACGACCTCGGCGGCCTCGACAGCGGCATTCTGTGCAACTTCATGAACGCCGGTTTCTGCGGCCATCCGCTGAACATGTCCGGTGGCAGCGGCTGGACCAACTATCCCAACGCGCATTTGGGTGTGCGGGTGAAATACGACCTGTCGTCCTCTTGGCAATTGCGCGTGGCGGCGTTCAACGTCGACCCGGAAAGTAACGGCAACTCCAGCCGTGCCTGGCACCTCGGGCCGAAACACACCACCGGCACCGTGGTGCCCATCGAGCTGGTGTACAAGCACGCGGGTGAACTGCCCGGCGAATACAAGCTCGGCTACTACTACGACAGCTCTGATGTAAAACGCATCGGCAGCGACGACGAAGTGTCCGGTCGCGGCGGGCATTACCTGCTGATCGATCAGGCGGTCTGGAACTCGCCAACTTCCGAAGGCCGCAGCCTGCACGCCTTCGGCCAATACTCGGCGGCCAGCGAAGCGGCTTCGCCGTTCAGCAAGTGGTATGGCGCCGGCGTGGTTTTGTACAAACCGTTCGAAGGTCGCCCGCGTGACACCGTCGCTTTGGGTTATGGCCGCGCCGTGCCGAACTCGCGTAGCCGCGATGTGCAGCAGGACGCGGCATTGAACAATGGCACCGCGTTTCCGAACCTGGACAGCGCCGAGCAATTGATCGAACTCGGTTACGGTTATCAGGCCACGCCTTGGCTGACCCTGCGGCCGAATATGCAGTACATCATCGAGCCGGGCGCGTTTTCCGGGCAGGACATCGACAATGCGCTGGTATTTGGTTTACAGGTGAAAGCGGCGCTCTGATTGCCAAATGGCAGGCCATAAAAAAACCCGGTTTGAACGCCGGGTTTTTTTATGGCCTTTTGATTATCTAGGCTCCGGATGTTCACTCGAAACCGAGTTATTGGCATCCACATCGCTCATGTCTTCATCGACCGGCGCTTCGTCGTCTGCCGGCAGCGGCACTTCAGGATCATCGCGCCGCGGATCATGGCCTGTCTCATTGTCAGTGGTGCGGGTGACATGCTGCTGAGAGATGTTGCCCGGCGCTTTTTCATCAATTTCCATGCTGGCTCTCCTGCTCAAGTACGGATATTCCGAACTTATCGTCAGAGACGATGCGACGTCGCGGGTGCCAGCCAAGGGATGAATGGCACCGCAGAGGTCATTTTTTCTTTTTGGCCGGCTTATCAGCCTTCTTTGAATCCTTGGCCTTCTCAGGCTTGCTGTCCGCTTTTTTCGCAGACTTCTTGGGCTCGGCGTCTTTTTTCTTGTCTTTCTTGTCCTTGTCGGAGGACTTCGAAAGCGCCGAAGCCGCCGCTGATTTCTTCTCAGGTGATGACTTTTTGTCTTTCAAATCCTTGCTGGCTTTCGAAGCGTCACCTTTGTCTTTGTTTTTCTTTTCGTCTTTAGCCACGTTGACCACCTCTCGGAGTGTGCCGGTATTGGCACCGCGCCTGTGCGATTGACCACAAGCTAATCATTAGGCGAGCAGGTCTCAGAGCGGTTCAGATTATTTTCAGGCGTCGAAACAGGGCCAATGAAGGCAGCGCCGGTTGTCGCCAGCGCCACCTTCAGCGACGGCCTGTTAATCAGGCCTTGTTGCCCGCCACTTCCAGCGCCTTTTCAGCATTGAAGCCGTCGAAGTTTTCGAACACGCCCATAAAGCCCGGCACGCTCACGTCTCGCGCCCAGTCGCGCTGCAGTTCGCAGTACATCTGCACGCGGCTGATCAGCTTCGCCCCCGCCTGTTCCATTCGGCGCAACGCCGCCTCATGCGCGGCCAGCGACGTGCCGCCCACCGCATCGACTGGCACATAAACCTCGTAGCCTTCCTGAATCGCGTCAAGTACCGGGAAGGTCAGGCAGGCTTCGGTCCACAGCGCAGTCATGATCAGTTTCTTGCGCCCGAGCGCTTTGACTGCCTGCTTGAACTCGGTGTCTTCCCAACTGTTGATCGACGTGCGGTCATAGGTGGGCAGATGGCCGAGCACCGCTTGCAACTCTTGAATCGGTGGTTTGTTGCGGCCGGTCGCGACATTGACGGTCGAGTGGATGATCGGCAGGTCGTAGTTGACCGCTGCCTTAGCGACACTGGTGATGTTGAAGACCAGTTCATCCCGTGGCATCGAGCGGATCGAGGACACCTGAACCGGTTGATAGTCGATGACGATCAACGCCGAATTCTCGGGCGTCAGGAGTTGATCGGTGTGGGGGTTGCGGATTGCTTCGCTTGCCATTTGCAGGTCCTTTTGTCTGGGTAACGCACGTCGGTAAACGGCCGGAGCCCGTGCGGTTTGTGATCCAGAACGCACGCGAGTGACGCCGTGCCTGGAAAACCCATTGTGCTGTTCCCCTATTCGCGGCAGTAGTAGCATCCCGAGGCGAACTGTGTCGCGCCAAGGGGAACGCGAAAATGGATATCGAAGAACTGCAAACCTTCGTCGACGTGGCGGATGCCGGGGGCATTTCACAGGCGGCGCTGCGGCTCGGGGTTTCGAAGTCAATCGTCAGCCGCCGGCTGGCCCGGCTTGAAGCGGAACTCGGCGTGCAACTGCTGGCACGCTCGACGCGCGGGGCATCGCTCACCGAGGCCGGCGCGACGTTCCGCGATTACGCCGCCCGAGTCTGCAGCGAAATCGACATCGCCAAGGAAACCATTCTGCCCGCCGGCGCCCTTCGCGGTCGCTTGCGCGTAGCAGTGCCGTTGTCGTTCGGGCCGACGCACTTCGCCCCGGTGCTGGCGGAAATGGCGCGCCGTCACCCTCAGTTGCACATGCAGACCTGCTACAGCGATCGCTTCGTTGACCTGATTACCGAAGGCTACGATTGCGCCATTCGCGTGGGTTACCTGCAGGACTCCAATTTGATCGCAAGGCGTATCGGCCCGGTCTATACCAAGCTCGTCGCAAGCCCCGACTACATCAAAGCGCATGGCGCACCCGAAACCCCGGACGAACTGCACGCCCATCAGGCGCTCATGCAAGGCACCGAAGCCTGGCAATTCATGGAGGCTGACAAGATCATCACGGTGCGCCCGCAAGGACGCTTCAAGGCTGACAACGGCACCGCCCTCGCCGCAGCCGCGACTGCCGGCCTCGGCGTCGCCTACTTGCCCGATTGCCTCACCCACGAACACATCGCCTCGGGTGCACTCGTGCCGATCATGACCAACCATCCACCGCCCCCGGCCGGTGCCTACCTCCTCCGCGCACCAGGCCCGCATCCCGCGCGCAAGATCCGCGTGCTCACGGATCTGCTGATCGAGTACTTCGGCGAATCACCGCACCTCGCGGTGCAGCCGCTGTCACAGCACGATGAAGCGCCGGCGTTTAGCTGAGGAAAGCTGAAGCCATGAAAGGAGAATTGAGGTGCCGCAACGCCTGCAACAGCCAACGCGTCGGACTGCATTTATCGCAGACACCACAGCCCTGATCCTGTTTTTCACCACCACCGGCATCATCAATGAACGTTTCGTTGGCGGCATGACCTGGGATCAGGTTCTGCATGCGCGCCTGCTGGGCGCGGCACTGATGATTCCGGTCGCGCGGCCTTACGGCCTATGGCGGGATTGGGTGATGACGCGAGCCAGTGAGGGTCGGTTGTCCAGAGTGCTCTGGGACAGTGTTGCCCTCGTCAGTTTTCAGGTGCCGATCTATGCGGCGATTATTGCCTTCAGTGGTGCATCAGGAGCCGGCCTGCTGCGTGGCACGCTTGGCGCGGCCTTGATGATGCTCGTGCTGGGGCGACCTTATGGGGCGTTTCTTAACGGCGTGCGCAAGCTGTTTGGCCTGCCGCCGGGCGGGGACAGGCCGATGTCATTGAAGGAGTAGGGGCTACCTCGCCAGAACCGGGCTCAACGCTGCTGGCGTTCGCCAGGTTACGTCAGCCCAAGCCCCACCGCCGGGCGCCAGCAACTGACGCAGTTGCGGCTCGTCAAACGCTTCGCCCAGCGAGTCGACGCGAAACGTCGCGACCCATTGCTTGCGCCCCGACTGATAGGCCTTGCCGAAATCTTCCCAACTGTCGAAACAGTCCTGCGCCCGCTGCGCATTGAGCAGCAGCACGCGCCAGGCGAGGTCAGGCTCGAGCCAACGCATCAGTAGCGCACACCGGACCAGAAACGCCACCCGCACGCAGGCAAAAGCCATGGCCGCACGCGGGTCATCGGTGGCTGTCAGCGCCTGCAA
Organism: Pseudomonas sp. AC169; assembly: GCF_979258515.1. NCBI lineage: Bacteria > Pseudomonadati > Pseudomonadota > Gammaproteobacteria > Pseudomonadales > Pseudomonadaceae > Pseudomonas > Pseudomonas sp. AC169. The sequence goes on from NZ_OZ409866.1 coordinate 6,156,014, forward strand.
ATCGAGGCCAAACCACTGCTGATCGAGCGTCGCACTGAAGTGCGCCCGCACCGCCTCGTCATTGCTGTTGCTGCGGATCCCGGCCTGGTGCAGCAACGCTGCCCGCAGGATCGTCCGCGATTGCTCGGTGAAGTGATCGCACGCTGGCGAGTAGAAACCCTCGACGGCCATCGCATCGACCATGGGCCGGGCCAGCAGTAGCGACCAGTGTTTGCGCTGGCTGAACAATGAGGCGCCGCGAGGTCTGAACGCTCGCCACAACAACCAGCCTGAAACAACCACTGTGATAAGCAAAAACATGTCGGTTTCCTTACCTTGCCCGCGCCTGCCAGGCCTGGATTTCCTCTACCAGCGGCGAGGACATATCCGGCCACGGCACACCTTCGGTCAGGTACTGCGGGTCATTCGGCTGATGCTCAATGCGCTTGCTGAAAACATGCCGGGTGGCGTATCTGACCGATACCGCTTGCGGGGCCACCTGCAAGAACTGCTGCGGCTGACGCCCGGCCACCAGCCATTCGACCATGGCCGAAGGCGCATCGAGGCGCTCGTACAATTGCGGATAGCGGGCCACCAGCCGAGTCTGGGCGGTCGGGTCGCTGACCTCTTCGATGCGCAGCCAGCCCGCGTCTGTGCGCACAATGCCGACTGCGATGCAGTCGGCGGGCGTCTGCTCGTCGGTGTCCAGGGCATTCAGACACTGCAGCAGGTCCGGGTAATAACGCTCGACCGGCGGCCGGTTCTGCTTGCCCTTGACCTGCTCGACAGTCAACGTACCGTCGTCCTGGACGATCAGGCTGATAGTAATGTGCGGCTGGCCTTGGCCGTCGCGCAGACTGAACACGCGCATGCGCTGCTCTTCCACCGCTTCGGCGTAGCGTTCACCGTAGCCGCCGGTCAAGGCGCGGCGATCGGCGAACTGGCCCAGGCAGTGGCGCATCACGTAACTTTCAAAGGCCATTTCCGCACGCAGCGAAGCACTCTCGGGCCGCAACTCCTGCAATACGTGCTCAGCGGTGGTCACTCGCGTTAGCAACGCCTCAGGCTGGCTCTGACACCAGCCCTGCTCGACCCGCGCAGCCATTTGCGCATGCTCCTTTTGCCACAGTGCCAGTGCCTGCGGGCAGTTGATCCGGTCAAGCTTGCCGGCCAGCGCGGTGCCCTGACGCGAGGTCAGGAACTCCACCAGCAAGGTCTCCTCGGCCAGCAGCGGCGCTTGCTGCGGATCGACCCAGACCAGCGGCGCGAACGCCTGCTGCGAAGCTTTGCCGGCGTCGCTTAAATGTTTGGCCACCCAGGACGGCGGCTCGGCGCCCAATGCCTCGACAGCCTGCTCCAACGTCAGGATGCGCCGCGCAGGTTCGAAGTTACCGACCAGATGACGATAGAAATGGTTGAGCAACCATTTGCTCACCTCTGGCGCATCTCCGCGAGCCTCACTGCGCTCGGCAATGCCGCGCTTGAGTTGATCGGCATTGAGTGCGTTGCGCGGGGCGTAACCGGACTGGCGCTGCGCAGGTGTCACTTCCATATCTGCCACCAGGCCTTGCCGGCCGATTTTGCCGGCGCCTGCAGTTCGGCGATGAACTGGCGAAACTTTTCATTGTTGCCCTGATCCACCTGGCTGTTCGGATCACTGCGCAGGATCGCGCGCTGGTAATAGGCCACGGCCTCTTCCTTGCGCCCGAGCCCCTTGAGCACATCACCGGCACAGCCCAGCAGGGTTGGTTCGTCGCCTTGGTTGATGAGCTGCGCGTAACGCAACCACAGGCTGGTGGCCGCCTCCGGCAGGCAGTACGAGAGGTAAAAGGCAATTTTCATCCGTGCGAACAGCGGCGAATACTCCAGCTCTTTGTCGCTGATTTCGCGCTCTTCCTGCCATTTGAGAATGCGCTCCAGCCAGACCGGAATCTCGCGTTCGCGGTCCAGCCAGTACAGGGCGCGGGTGACGTCCTGTATGTATTCTTCTGGATCGTGACGGCTATAGCCGTAGTCGGCCGCGTAGTGCCAAAGCTGTTCGGCGGCGTCGGCGATGCCCTGGTTATCCTTCAGCTCGATGCGGTTGCGGAGGATGCCTTGATAATGTTCGGCGAACGAGCTGGCGGCGATGCCGCGGGTATGCAACTCAAGGGCCTGCTCAACGAGTTGTTCGTTGTAGCAGCGGTAATTGATCGCGAGGTTGTTGCACAGCATCGAGTACAGGTGCGCGCAGGCATCGAAGCGATGTCCGCGGCCGCTGGCGAAGCATTGTTCCATACGGGCCTGGCCGAGTTCATAGGCAAGCTTTTGGACTTCGCGCAGCCGCCACCAGGTCGGCTCGGCCTCCTCGCTCGTGAGATCCTCGACATGCGTTTCGACCAGGTCCTCGAGGGCATTCGCGAACTGGTAGTAGTACATGCCAGCGGCCATGGGCGGCAACGGCTGGCGCAGGGCATCGGCAATGCCGTGCACATCGGCGTGGGCACTGAACAGGCTGAAGACGCTGCGGTTGTCCTGCATAGCGCCGGCCGAGACGGCCTCGCGCAGCATTGTCAGTTGGGTGTTGGCGTCGATGCGCCCGGCCTGATGTTCGCGCACCGCCATCAGGCGGGTGATCCATGGGTGGTTCGGCGCGCGGCGTTCGGCCTCTGCCAGCGCTTGGTCGAAGACGTTGTCGATTTGTTCAAGGTCATTGCGCGCAGCATGCAGAGCATCGAGCAACGGGCCCAGCGACGGTGTCGACTCGTCACGCCACGGCAGGCCGGAAAGGAACTGCTCCAGCACCGTTTGATCGTCACAGGCACGCATTACGCACAACGGCCACCACGCGGACTGATCCTCAGCATCGAGCAGGCGATCGTGGACCCAATAGGCCGTGCCCGGCCACAGTTCGCCGCGCATTTCATAGATTTCCATGAACGCACGTTGCCCGGCCTCTTCGATCTGGCCGTTTTCCAGCAGCCAAGGCAGATGGAAATCAACGAAGTTGTCACCGCCGCTGGATTCCAGGCTCAGGGTTGCCACTTCACAGATTGCCAATGCGCCGGCCAGGTTGCCCTGAGCCTGCAGGGAGCGTGCGGCCAGACGCGCCAGACGCACTTCCCATTCCCGGCGCTGGGGCAGCGACAATTCGGCGATCAAGCGCACCACCGGTTGCTCGAACATCGCCAGACGCAATGGCACGATTTCGATCAGCGCATTGCCCAGCCACAGCCAGTCGTTAGCGTCGACGTCCTGCTCTTCGCCGGCGGTGCGCAATGCGGCAATTGCCGCCAGCGCGGCTTCGCGCGCCTCTTCCTCACGTTCATGGTTGGCCAGCACCCGCGCCCGGCGCCGGTACTGATCAGCATCGTCCCAGGCCCGCAGGGCGTGACGGGCCGGGTTGACCTGGGCCAAGGTGTGACGCACCTCGATAGCCTTGAGGGCGACGTCGACGGTGGCGTGCTGCAGATCATCGAAAATGCGGTAGCGTCGGTACTGCTCGATATCGAACGGCAGCGGCTCGTGGGTCAAATGCTGGAGGGTATCGAGCGTCAGCAACAGGCCCTGCTCGTCTTTGAGGTAGTTGCCCAGTCGCAGCTGGTAAATCAGCAGATTGACCTTGAGCTCGTTGCGCGCGTCGTCAGGCGTAATCTCGATCAGCGCCTTTCCGTCGTCGGCCAATACCGCTTTGGCCCTGTCAGCATCACCGGCGTTGACCCACAGCCCGTGCAGACGGTCAATCGACTCGAGCGAGGCCGCCCTGAGCGGCTGGGCGCGCAACTGGTCCAGCAGATAGTCGGCACCGTGTTCCTCATGCTCGACCTCAAGACGATCCATCAATTGATCCAGCTGGATGCCGGACAGCACGGTACTGTTTTGCGTCATTGTGAACTCCATTTGCGAATGACTGTGCATCGCCCGATGCATCCTGCGTCGGCGCCCTCGAGTGGGCAGCGGGGACTCGTTTACGTCTGCCAGTGACCGGCAAAATGACGACAAGGATCGGGTAATACAGCGAGGTGGCGCACGCTACCAGTTGGCGTTTGAAAAACCAAGCGTGCGGGTGGGGCGCAATCAGTGATTGGTGTGCAAACAGTGGACGGGCACGATATCACTGGTTTGACAGCTCACTGCAAACGCTCCTTCGATCATGATCATTGAGATCAGGCTGTGCCTCATCGATTGAGGACCCGCCCTACCCGTCAAACGTTTTTCGCGGTCATGTACTGGCTGAAATTGTTGATGTGGTCGTCAAGGTTATCCTCAAGCATCATCCGGTACTGCTCACAGAAATACTTCAACATCGCTTCGCGAGCCTGTGCCATTTCTTCGCCCGACTTGAAACTGCGCGCGCTCACCCAGGCGTTGAATCGAGTGGTGCCGAACATCATCGACGCGCTGACTTTGCCAAGGTTTTCGAACACTTTCAGCTGCTCGTTCGACAGGTTTATATGCGCATCGGCGCGATCGTAGAATGCATCATCGGTCGTATCGGTCATTGCTGATTACCTGTCTGTCAGTGTCGGGAAATTGCGTAATTGGAACACTTCCCGCTTTGGCTCGCTACGCCCCAAGAGTGCTGACAAGCACGTCAGTGGCCTGTATCACTGTGTGCTCCCCATCCAATATTCCACGCCCGGGCGCCAATCCATGAATACCTTCCAAGCCGCAAATGGCCATCTGATGATTGAATTAGGCGACTTGTCTGATGCCGACTGGAAGGCGCTGGAGCGCAAACTGGTGAATGTCTGGGGATTTCGGCGTGTCGGCGCAGTCGTGGCCGGCCTGGACCAGACAATCTTTCCACACTTCGAGCGCCCGGATCTGACGCTCGCTGCAGGTTGGGATATCTGGTTAGGGCATCATTTGCATTCTGAAAGCGCAGCAGGCGACGAATTTTTGCAACGAATGTGTAATGAGCTGAAGTTTTGAGGTGTCCACTTCGGCTCGATTCCGACCCTCACAGAGGAACATAATCGGTCGACCGCAGACACTCTGTTCAATCCGTATGACACTGACTGCCCAGGCCTTAAAGATCTTTGCGAAACATCACGATCTTGGGATGCGTATCAACATACTGACGTATTTCATTCGGCGTATTTAGCGCGGTGTGCCCATAGATTTCGTCGAGTACGACAAGCGTCTCTGAAATCTTGCGATTTCTGCAATACACCGGTATTTCTTTAGACTTTTCGAAGTGTTCCTGCTGCAGTAAAGCCACCAGCCATAAGGTCGGCCGCCACCAATCGTAGGCAAAATCACAGTGTTTGATGACCATCGACGACGATTTACGCTGTGCCAATAAGGCAAAAAAGTTAAGTACGTCGTCAAGCATCAGTCGATCAGCGCGGTCCGCTTGCTCTATCTGGGTATCATTGAGGTTCTGCTTCGACTCATCGAGCACGCGCAATACCGGAATGACGGAGGCTGGGAACGCCAACTGGTCAACGGCGAATAGCCGACTCGCCAGAAAGCGCGCATACGACTCATCTTTGACGCCGGCGAGCAGCGCACGAAATGCGCCGTTCTTGACCTTTTGAAACTCGGGAGTGGTGAACGTTTGAAATAAATCGAAGATGGAACGCTCTATTTCCTCACGCCTTGAATGTTTGGCTTCTTCAGCCTGGAAGAGCAACGTGATAATAACTCCGCCGAAAGCAAGCGCAGTAAACAGAACATTGAGCCCGTTATAAATCGATCCTACGGGCTCGCTAAAAACACCGTTAGGAAGTGCTTTCGATATCGGCCATACCAACGCCCAGACCGTGATGATAAAAACCATCACGGTAATGCCGATCAGTTTGTTTTTTGAAAACATAGCGCGACTCCTATCGCAAATGACGCCGGAAATCCCTTCCAAAAGGTGTTATCGAGGCAAGGTTGAGGTTCGCTGGAAGATACACAACTGATTGCAATGGGTCCACGAACGATCGACTGATACTGCAAACGTCGCCACTGGTTGACGCCCCCGTGACGATCCCGTCACTCACAAATACCACCGATACTCCCGCGCCCCAATCTCCTGCATAAACGCCAAATGATCCTGCCGTTTATTCTCGCAATACACATCCACAAACTCTGCGCCCAAGCCCTCACGCAATTGCGGTTGATGCTGCATCGCGCGCACGGCCTCGAACATCTCCTTTGGAAAATCAATCCCGCTGCTGCGGTCTTCATTCAGCGGCGCAATGGGTTCTTTGCCCGATTCCAGCCCATGCTCCAATCCCACCAGAATCGACGCCAGCACCAGATACGGATTGGCATCCGCGCCCGCCAAGCGATATTCAACCCGCAAGTTCTTCACGTCCGACTCGGGAATCCGCAAGCACGCATCACGATCCTCAAAGCCCCAACTGGCCTTGGTCGCGGTATTCACCGTGCCGCCCAAACGGCGCATCGAGTTCTGGTTTGGCGCGAAGATCGGCATGCTGTGCGGCAGCAATTCCAGGCACCCGGCCACCGCGTGGCGTAGCGGCTGCTGATCATTCGCCGCCAGCAGATTTTTGCCATCAGCGTCGTACAAACTGACATGCACATGCATGCCGCTGCCCGGATGCTGCAAGTACGGCTTGGCCATGAAACTGGCGCGATAACCATGCTTGAGCGCCACCCCGCGCGTGCTGCGGCAGAACAACGCGGCCCAATCCGCCGCACGCAAGCCATCGTCGAGATGGCCGAAGTTGATTTCAAACTGACCGGGGCCGAGTTCTGCGGTGATCACCGTGGCATCAATACCCTGCGCCCGGGTGGCTTCGACCATGTCATCCAGCACCGGTGCGAAGCGTGAGAGACGCTCGATGTGCAGGTTCGGTTGATCATCGGCATCGTCGGTCAGGTCGTCGCGGGGAAATTGCGGCAGACCGTCGCGCAGCTTTTTATCGAACAGATAGAACTCGAGCTCGAATGCCACCACCGGATGAATGCCTTTGCGCGCCAGACGCTTGAGCACCTGCGCGAGGACTTCACGGGGTTCGAATTCGATCGGTTTTTCGGTGCCGTCCGAAGTGATCAGCATCTGCCCCAGCGGCTGCGCTTCCCAGCTCACCGGTTTCAGTGTGCCCGGCACCAGACGGCGCACGGCATCCGGGTCGCCGTCGTTGAAGCAATAATCGCCAATCGGAAACAACCCACCCTGCACGCCCAGCAACACGCAGTTCTGCGGCAGTTTCAGCACGCTGCCGGCGGCGACTTTTTCGAGCATGTCGATTGGATAACGCTTGCCATAGAAGTGCCCGGGAATGTCCAGGCAAATCAGGTCAACATAACGCACCTCGGGGTAGCGTTGGCGAAAGGCACGCACTTCGGCGAGCAGGTCAGCGCAGACAGCGTCCATCGTGTTCATCCTTTGTTGTGATCAGGTGTAGACCCAGAGCACGCGGGTCAGCTGCTCGGTGAGGTTGCCGTAACGGCAGCGGGTGTGACTGTCGAACTGAAAGCTGTCGCCGGCCTTCAACGTCGTCGGTTCCTCTTCGTCGCCAAGCCACAGCGTTAATTCGCCTTCGAGGACATAACCGCCCTGCTCCGAGCTGTCGGTCAAATGGCGATCACCGCTGCTCGCGCCAGGCTCGAGATGGCTTTCGAGCATGGAGAACGAGGCGCGGATCTGCGGCGACACCAGAATGTCGGTGATGCCATTGGCGTAATACAACGTGCGGCGCTCGTCCGGGCGCGTCACCCACGGCAGCTCTTTTGGCTTGGGCAAACTGTAGAAATAGGTGGTCGGCACGCCAAAGGTTTCGCTGATTGCGGTCAGATCCGCTACGGTGGGCCGCGACAGACCGCGCTCGACCTGCGACAGGAAGCCGACCGACCGGCCGATCTTGTCGGCTAGTTCCTTCAGGGTCCACTTCTTGTGCTTGCGCAGGTCGTGGATGAGGATCGCCAGCGCGGCGATTTCTTCTTGCTTGTTCATGGTCAAAGTCTCATCAAATGCTGTCGCGCAGCCGATACCAGGCCTTGCCGATGGCCTCCAGTGGTGCTGCGAAATGCTTGCCACCGGGGAAGCTGCCATTGCTCAAGCCCTGATACAGCGCCAGTTCATCGGCATCGCCAAGAATCGCATCAGACACCGCGCGCGCGGCGGCCAGTGTCGGCAGGACGCCGTGGCCCGAGTAGCCTTGCAGCCAATAACGGTTGCCCTCGCCGCCAACGTCCGGCGTGCGCTTGATCGTCAAATCGATATGCCCGCCCCAGGCAAAATCGATGTCGACACCTTTGAGCTGCGGGAACACCCGCTCAAGAAATGGCCGCGTTGCCGCCGCAATGTCTTTGGGCATGCCGCCCAGATAGGTGCAACCGCCGCCGAACAACAAACGGTTATCCGGCGTGCGGCGGAAGTAATCGAGAACGAACTGGTTGTCGGTCACGCAGACATTGCGCGGCAACAGCGCAGTGGCCAACTCATGCGTGAGCGGAGCGGTCGCCACTTGGTACGTGCCCACCGGCAGAATGCAGCTGGACAGCTGCGGGTCGAGTTCATCGAGATAAGCGTTGCAGGCCAGCACCAGCACATCGGCGCGCACCGAACCGCGCTCGGTGTCGACCCGGAAACCGTCGCCCTGCTCCTGATAACTCAACGCTTTGCTCTGTTCGTGAATACGTCCGCCGGCACGCTCAATGGCGGCGGCGAGGCCCAGGGCCAGTTTCAATGGATTGAGGTGCGCGCCTTCAGGGTCGTAAAGCCCGGCCTGATAGCGATCAGTAGCCACCCATTCCGGCAGTTGTTCGCGTGGAATGAACTGCAAAACATCGTGGCCCCATTTGTGGCTGGCCTCGTGTTGCCATTCGCTGAGCAGGCTGACCCGGCGCGGCATCACCGAGGTCCACAAATGCCCGGGCCGATAGTCGCAATCGAAACCATGCCGGCCGGGCAATTCGCGCAACTCGGCGGCGGCCCAGCGCATGCCATCCCAAAGCCGTTTGGCCCGTTCATGACCGAGCGCTGCTTCCAGCGGCGGCATGTCACATGACCAACCGAGAATCGCCTGCCCGCCGTTACGCCCCGAGGCCGCCCACGCCACGCGACTGGCTTCCAGCACGATCACACGTTTACCCGCCAAAGCCAGGCGCAACGCGGTGTGCAGGCCACTGAAACCGCCGCCGATGATCACCACGTCGGCGTCATGTTGGCCTTCTAGCACAGCGCGGTTGCGCAGAATATCGGCGCAACTGTGGGCGTAATAGCTGTCGACGTGCTGGCTGGACTGCTGAAACATTCGCGACCTCGTGAAATTATCTTTTTATAATTTCATGAAAATCTACAGAATAAATTTCACACCAGCAACTATCCGTTACGCGGCAACTCGACCCGTGCCAGTAACCCGTGGCCGCCACGATTGCTCAACGTCAGTTCTCCGCCCTGCTCGCGCACAATCGCCCGCGCCGCCGAAAGCCCCAGACCAACTCCCCCAGTGTCGCGATTGCGCGAGGCTTCAAGGCGAAAGAATGGATCGAAAACCTGCGCAAGGGCTGCCTCGGGAATCCCCGGACCGTCGTCGCTGACCTCAATGCAGATTGAGTACTCATCGCACGTCAATGCAATGCCCGGATGCTGCGCGTACTTCAGCGCATTCTCCAGCAGATTGACGATTACCCGTTTGATCCCCAGCGGTCGACCTTCATAAACCAGATGCGCCGGACCATCGAAATCGACATTGATGTGCTGATCGCGGTAGTCATCGACGATGGTCTGCAGCAGCTCCGACAGATCAAATGCTGTGGTCTGCTCACGATGGGTGTCCTCGCGGAAAAACGCCAACGCAGCGTTGATCATCGATTGCATCTCCTCAACATCGCGAATCAGTTTGCCCTGATGATCGAGGTCTTCCATGAACTCGCTGCGCAAGCGCATGCGGGTCAGCGGCGCACGTAAATCATGGGAGATCGACGCCAGCATGTGCGTGCGCTCGGCGATGAAGTGCTGGATCTGCGCTTGCATGGTGTTGAAGGCGATGATTGCCTGGCGAATTTCGTGGGGGCCTTCGATCTTGATTGGCGGTGCGCGCAGATCGGTGCCGAAACGTTTTGCTGCGCTGGCGAAACGCTGCAAAGGGTTGGCCAGTTGGCGCGTCGCGACCCAGGCTACCAGCAACGTGGCAATCAGCCCCAGCGCAATGACGATGACGATACGCGCGCCAAATTCCAGGCCCCAACTGCGCTCCGGCGGAATAAATGACAACCAGCTGCCATCGACCAATTGCACGACGGCGGCGTAATGCGCCTGGGGACTGCCGTCTGGCCAGTCGCCTGGGCTGAACACCTCGATTTTTCGATCCTTGCCTAGCAGTTGCTGCAGCACCGGCACCCTGCTCGCTGGCAGGCGAAACCCGTCACTGGGCAAGTCGAAGTCCGCGCGTTGTGCTTGCCACGACACGTGCAACATGGCGCTGCTTGCGGCTGCGGCGAGTTGCGGGCGCAGGTTGGCCGGGGCCGCCTCGATCACCCGCGAGGTTGCGGCGATCTGCTCGAGCAGGCCGGTGCGTTCGATCGGTGGCCGCGCCCAGATGCCGGCGACTTGCACGAACAGCGCATTCAATGCCAATGAAGCAATCATCGCCGCCACGATGGTCAGGGCGATGTGCCGGCGCAGGGTGTCGGCGCGAAATAGCCGGCGGATCACGAGCGGCTGACCTTGGCGGTGAACAGATAACCGCCATTGCGCACCGTACGAATCAGATCCGGTCGCTTGCTGTCCGGCTCGATCTTGCGGCGCAGGCGGCTGACCTGCACATCGATGCTGCGGTCGAAGGCGTCATGGCCATGGCCGTGGGTCAGGTCGATCAACTGCTCGCGGGTGAGAATGCGCTGCGGATGATCGAGGAACACCACGAGCAAATCGAATTCGCCGCCGGACAGCGGAATCATCACGTTTTCCGGTGAACGCAGTTCGCGACAGGTGATGTCCAGATGCCAACCGGCGAAGGCGATCACCGGGCGCGCTGGCTCGACCGGACTGCGCTGTTCGCCGGCGCGACGCTGCAAGGCGCGTACCCGGGCGAGCAATTCCTGCGGGGCGAACGGTTTGGTCAGGTAATCGTCGGCGCCCAGCTCCAGGCCGACAATGCGATCACTCAACTCGGCCATGGCCGTGAGCATGATGATCGGAATACCCAGTTGCGCACGCACCTTCTGGCACAGGCTCAGGCCGCTTTCGCCGGGCATCATCAGATCAAGAATGATCGTGTCCGGACGGTTCTGCGCGATCGCCGCCCACATGGCCTCGCCGTGCGGCGCCACGTCGACTTCATAGGCGTGCTGCACAAAGAATTTCTTCAGCAGCGCGAGAATTTCCACGTCGTCGTCGACGAACAGCAGTCTGCTCACAGTTCCGGATCCATGCGGCGAAAAAACGCCAATCTAAAGCCATTTCGCCGCCCGGGTCATTTATTTCAATCGAGCAACATTTCTACGCCACAGACATCAACCGGACATTCTCTGGCAAAACCGCGCGGGCATTCTGCGGCCATTCCAATCCAGGGGGTTCGCATGAAGCTATTGAACGACAACCATTGCGCCGAGGGACGTAACAGCAATCGTCCCTTGATCCTCAGCCAGCGCACCGCCGCGCTTGGCCCCGATACACCCATTGTGTTTCAGGAGTCGTGTCTGAGCGTTTCCAGCGACCAAAGCCGGATCGTTCTGCGCCGCTACTTCGAGCAGTTCAGCCCGACCAATGCGCACTGGGTGGAATACGTCCACAGCATCGCTGCGGCCGACCTCATTCAATGGATCATGAGCCACGGCCAGTTGCACATCGAATGCTCGGACAGCATCGCCACGCAACAGCACAAGGAAACCCGTTGATGGCAAGTATTCGTTCGCTGTCGCTGACCCTTGCTGCCACCCTGAGCCTGTCCGCCTGCAGCAGTAACACGGTCGAACACAGCGGCTTTCTGCATGACTACAGCGTGTTGACCGAGCGTGTGTCGCCGTCCGGTCAGCCGGTGTTGGCGTGGGTCAGCCCGGCCCTCGCCCGGGGTCGGTACACTCAGGTGTATCTGGCGCCAAGCCAGTTTTACCCGAGCGCCGAGCCGACGCCGCGAATTCCTTTGAGCACACTGGCCGGGGTCACCGACTATTACGACGCGGCGCTGCGGCTGGAATTGAGCAAGGTGCTGCGGCTGGTCAATCAACCGGGGCCGAACACCCTGGTGGTGCGCCCCGCCATCACGCAAGTGGCGACCAGCACGCAGGGTTTGCGTTTTTATGAGTGGCTGCCGGTGACCCTCGTCGCTGCTGGTGTGAGCACGGCGACCGGCATCCGCGATCAGGACAGTGAAGTCGCCACCGAAGTGTCGTTCGAGGATGGTTCGACTGGCGAAGTGATTGCCGAAGTGGTGCGCAAAGGCACCGGCGTGCCGCTGGAAAACGACAAGCAAGTGCTGACTGCCGACGACGTCAAAGTGGTGCTGGATGGCTGGGCCAGCGACCTCGGTAAATCCTACGCAACCCTGCGCCGGTAACCGCATTCCCCTATAGGAGTTGCCGGAGGTTGCGATCTTGTTGGGACGCGGAGCGTCCCCGGCTGCATTCCCACGCAGAGCGTGGGAACGATCAAGATCGCAGCCCTCGGCAGCTCCTGCACAGGTGCGCAGGGAAAAAAAGCAGCGCGCAGTGAATTATTTCGTGTCTTCATGTATCTGAGCCAAAGAGTGCGCGCCATCAAATAGATGGCATCTACGCGGCACGATGGATCAGCAAAGAGAAGACCCGGATGAAATCACGCAAGAAAACCGTCAAGCCGATCGGCCTGAACGACATCACCATTGTCGACGATGCCAAGATGCGCAAGGCGATCACCGCCGCCGCACTGGGCAATGCCATGGAATGGTTCGACTTTGGTGTCTATGGCTTCGTCGCCTATGTGCTCGGCAAAGTGTTCTTCCCCGGCGCCGATCCCGGCACGCAGATGATCGCCGCACTGGCGACCTTCTCGGTGCCATTTTTGATCCGGCCGCTGGGCGGCTTGTTCTTCGGCGCGTTGGGCGACAAGTACGGGCGACAGAAAGTCCTTGCCGCGACCATCGTGATCATGTCGCTCAGCACCTTTGCCATCGGCCTGATCCCCTCCTATGCCTCGATCGGCATCTGGGCGCCGATTCTGCTGTTGCTGGCAAAAATGGCGCAGGGCTTTTCGGTGGGCGGTGAATACACTGGCGCATCGATCTTCGTCGCTGAATACGCGCCGGACCGCAAGCGTGGTTTCCTCGGCAGCTGGCTGGATTTCGGCTCGATTGCCGGTTTCGTCCTCGGTGCCGGTGTGGTGGTGCTGATCTCGACGACGCTGGGCGAAGCCAAGTTCGAGGAATGGGGCTGGCGTCTGCCGTTCTTCCTCGCCTTGCCGCTGGGCATGATCGGTCTCTACTTGCGTCACGCCCTGGAAGAAACCCCGGCCTTTCAGCAGCACGTCGAAAAGCTTGAGCAAGGCGATCGCGAAGGCCTCGCCGGCGGCCCGAAAGTCTCCTTCAAAGAGGTCGCGACCAAACACTGGCGCAGCCTGATGACCTGCATCGGCGTGGTGGCGGTGACCAACGTCACCTACTACATGCTGCTCACCTACATGCCGAGCTACCTGTCGCACAACCTGCACTACAGCGAAAACCGTGGCGTGCTGATCATCATCGCGATCATGGTCGGCATGTTGTTTGTGCAGCCGGCAATCGGCTTTATCAGCGACAAGATTGGCCGCAAACCTTTCATCGTCGTCGGCAGCATCGGTTTGTTCATTCTGGCGATTCCGGCGTTCATGCTGATCAACAGCGGTACGATCGGTTTGATCTTCGCCGGCCTGTTGATGCTGGCCGTGTTGCTGAACTTCTTTATCGGCGTCATGGCCTCGACCCTGCCGGCGATGTTCCCCACGCACATTCGCTACAGCGCATTGGCCGCTGCGTTCAACGTCTCGGTATTGATCGCCGGCCTGACCCCGACCGTGGTCGCCTGGCTGGTCGAAAGCACCAACGATCTGTACATGCCGGCGTATTACCTGATGGTCATCGCCGTGGTCGGCCTGATTACCGGCGTGACCATGAAGGAAACCGCCAACAAGCCCCTGCGGGGTGCCGCGCCGGCCGCGTCCGACCTTGAAGAAGCCAAGGAACTGCTGCAGGAACACCACGACAATATCGAGCAGAAAATCGAAGACATCGACGCCGAAATCGCTGCGCTGGAAGCCAAACGCAAAGAATTGGTGCAGCAACATCCGCGAATTAACTAAGCCACGTTATTCATTCAAATCGCCCGGTCAGCCAAATCGGCTGACTGCGGCATCGATGAACTGGCGAACTTTAGCCGTCTTCTGTCGATGCGCCGTGTACAGCAGATGCATATGTCTGCTCGGCGCCTCGAATCCCTCCAGCAACCGGACCAACTCCCCTCTGCGCAACGCCGGTTCTAGAAAATCGGCAGGCCCCAGCACAATCCCGAAACCATCGACCGCCGCTGACAACAACGCCTTGCTCTCGTTGACATGCAAGCGACTGCTGACCGGCACGCGCTCGACCTCGGCGCCATTGAAAAATGACCACTCATGGTCGGCAGGCCGGGACCAATAGGCATAGCCCAGGCACTCATGCTGTTGCAGATCGGCGGGCACTTGCGGCGTGCCGTGTTCGGCCAGATAGCGTGGCGCCGCGCAGACGATCAATCGATACGCAGCCAATGGCCTCGCGGTCAGACTGGCCGTCGCCAGCGGGCCGATCCGGAAAGCCACCTCAAAACCCTCCTCCACCAGATCTACGGCGCGGTCGGTCAAGTGCAAGTCGATTTCCACTTCCGGAAACTCGCGCAAGAACGCGGTCACGAACGGCATCAGACTGTAGGAGCCAAAGCTCACCGGCGCGCTGACCCTGAGCTTGCCGCGCGGTGTGTCGTTCATGACTTGCGCCAGTGAATCAGCGGCTTCAGCCTCACTGACGATGTGCTTGCAGCGCTCGTAATAGGCTTGGCCCAGCTCGGTCAGGCTTTGCCGGCGTGTGGTGCGGTTGAGCAACCGTGCGCCGAGCCGCTGCTCAAGGGCGGCCACATGCTTGGCGACCATTTGCGCTGACATGTCCAGGCGTTGCGCGGCGCTGGCATACGAGCCGGCTTCGGCGGCCAAAACGAAAGCCGCCATGCTGGTCAGCCGATCCATTCGAAACTCCTGTTAGCGAAAGTAAGTAACAGAGTGCGATTTATCTGCACCTGGTCAGGAATCATCATAGTGGCTCCCCACCTGACAGAGGAACACACCATGCGCATTGGAATCGTTGGCGCCGGCTTCATCGGGCGCGCCGTCGCGCAAATCGCCCTCGCCGCCGGGCACGAAGTAATGCTCAGCAATTCGCGCGGCCCGCAGACCATGAGCAGCGTGCTCGCCGGCATCACTGGCTGCCAGATCGGCACAGCCGAACAGGCCACACAGTTTGCCGACGTGGTGTTGCTGGCCATACCCTACGAACACATCCCGAGCCTGCCGCCAGCCTGGTTCGAGGGCAAAACCGTGCTTGATGCCAACAACTATTACCCGGATCGCGACGGCCACATCGCTGCGCTCGACACGTTCCAGAGCACCACCAGCCGATTGGTCGCCGAGCATTTGCGCGGTGCCACGGTGGTTAAGGTGTTCAACGCCATTCTCGCAGCGGACTTGCTTACGGATGGCCGCCCGCATGATTCCAGCGAGCGGCGCGCCCTGCCCATCGCAGCGGATGACGCGCAGGCCAAGGCGTTGGTCGCGGGTTTGCTGGATGACCTCGGTTTTGATGCGGTCGACGCCGGAGGCCTCGATGACAGCTGGCGATTCGAGCGGGCAAAACCGGCCTACTGCGCGCCGCTGGACAAGTCCGGATTGGAAAAAGCCTTGGCTGCCGCCGAGCGCGAGGTCGAATTGCCCTTGGGCAGTTGGCGCCGCTGATACCGCTCGCTCGTTCCGGCGCTCTGGCGTTACGGCAGGTGGACACAGATCAGCTAGCCTTGAATCCGATCGCACGTCATTCAAGGAGCCGTCATGTACAAGTTCATCAAGACCACCGTGATCGGCGGCCTGCTGTTCATCCTGCCGTTGGTGCTGATTGTCGTGCTGATCGAAAAAGCCATCCACCTGCTGCGCGGGCCGGTCGAAAAGCTGTTGCCGATGTTCAAGGGCTACGACGTCGCGGGCGTGACGCTGGTGAGTGTGGCGACGTTGTTGGGCCTGATCGTTTTGTGTTTTCTCGCCGGGTTGCTCGCGCGCACCTCGGCGGCGGCGCGGGCCATGGAAGCCACCGAGGACAAACTGCTGAGCAACCTGCCGGGTTATCAGTTGTTCAAGGACACCACCGCGCGGTTTGCCGGATTGGAAAACGAGGACGGTTCCAAGGTTGGGATCATTGCCGAGGGCGAAGGCTTTCGGCTGTGCCTGATCGTCGAGAGCGTGGATGACTGGCTGACGATTTTCATGCCCGACGGTGGACCGGCCGGCGGCACCGCGGGTGAAGTGCGGTTAGTGCCCGCCGCCCATGTCATCGTTACCGATCTGTCGTGGCTGACCCTGGCCACCGGGTTGCGACGCGGCGGCCGTGGCATGCTCGCGCAGATGCAACCCTGGGTGCCGAAAGCTTGATCAAGGCGCGTTGACCACCACATACGTGACATCGCTGCCCTGATACTGCGGCTGGTACCAGGTCGAGCCGCATTGCATGTAGGCGACGTTGTACTGAATCACCTGCACACAACTGCTGGGCATTTGCGCCGGGGTGAAAATCGAGCCGACCACCGCCGCCGTGACTGCGACAGTTGCCGTCACCGCCGCTGCGGTCGCGATCGGATGGTAGTTGTCGTCGTAGCCATAACGGCCATGACCGTCGACATCAATGTCGACATCGCGGTGATTGTTGATATTGACGTTGCGATGGCTGTTGTTGACATAGGTGCGGTTGCCGGCATTGACCCGATTGCCCGAGTTGACCCGATTACCGGCATTCACGTGATTGGCGCGTTGCGGCGCATTGATCCGCTGCGCCCGTTGCGCATTCGGCGCCGGCGCGCGGTTGACGTGGGCGCGGGCATGTCCCTGAGCGCGTTGCCCCCGGGCATCGGCTTCGGTGACATAACCGGCGGTCAGCAGCGTTGCGGTGACCAGCGACAACAACAGACTCCACGTCATCGACTTGTTCATGTCACTGCCCCCCCTGATCGCTGGCTTTCTTAAACGCAATCGCCACATCGCCCTTGCCCGGTTTGAAGGTGAACTGCGTATCCGGGATCGTCGGTTTGAGGTTCCACTGGTACACCGCGCTGTACTCGGGAAAGCTCTTCTCGTCGGTGGTGGTGATCACCAGTTTGCACGGCAAGGGTTTGTCGGAACGGGTCAGCCACAATTGCCAGTCGATACCTTCCTGGCGAAACGCCAAATGGTCGCAGAGCTGGCCCTTGATGACCGACGGCCCCACGTAGAGCGCAGCTTTCAAGGCATCGATCTGCGCCTGATCGCTGCCAAAGAGAAAAAGATCCTCCATCGGCACCTGCACCCCGTAGAAGTTCTCGACCTTGTGCAGGGTTTCCGCCACGGTGGCCGGTGCATCGACGGTGGTGTAGTACTTCAGGTACGGCGAGTACTGGGTGAGCTTCTTGCCGTTGTAAAAGAATTCGCGGGTGCGCACATCGCCTTCGCTTTTCGCATACAAACGATCGTGGCCTACCACCTTCAGGGTGTTCGCAGACTCGGTCTTGATCTTCTGCCCGGACTCCAGAACCGTGTCCCGCGAGACTTGGGCATCGACCTGGAATTTCGGCAGGCTGCGCAGGTAATTGCCCATGTCGATGAGCTTGTCGACCACTTGCGGGTTGATCAACGGCGTGTCGTCGCTGGCCTCGGCGGCCGGTGTGGCGGGCGGATCGTCGGCGCGGGCGGCCGGCGCGAGCAGCAACGTGAACATCAGGCAGACAATACTGGCTGGGGCTTTCATCGGTTGCGCTCCTGTCCCTGCGTTGGGCGTTGCGCCGCAAGGGCGACTGACTGACCAGCCTAGACCTCACTATTGCTGTGCGCCAATGTGCGCGGGAACACCGCGCATTGATGGCCATAGGCTGTTATCCCACCTTGTCGCAAGCCACTGAAGTTCGCTGGAAAACCGTAAGAAACGGCCTACGCTGAATTTGTCCGTCGCTTGGCGTCGGCGCTCAATGGAAGGATTCAGCAGGCAGTATGAGGGCCGGTCATGCAAGGTTCACGAGGTGGATTCGGCGGTGCGCATCTGCGTCCGCAGCGTCAGGCATTGGCTTTGGAGCCACGAATTCTGTTCGACGGCGCCGCCGCTTCAGCGACCGTGGAGCAACATCACACCGACCCCTCTGCGCCGCCCGCTGCGGTGGATGCGCAAGTTCCCCACGCCACACCCACCGAAGGCCGCGCCGCCACTGAGCAGCCATCAGCGGCACGCAGCCTGCTGGTCATCGACAGCCGCATTGAAAACCGCGAGCAACTGGTCGCGCAGTTGCCGGCCAATGTCACCGCGATCGTGGTGAATGTCGGCGAAGACGGTCTGGCGGCAATCTCGGCAGCGCTGGCGCAACTGGGCAAGGTCGACTCGATCCAGATCATGTCCCACGGCGCCTCCGGGCAATTCACCCTGGGCAACCGCACGGTCAGCTCGGACAACATCGACTCGCTGGGCAAGACCCTTGAACAATGGCGCAACAATCTGAGCCAAGGCGCAGACATTCAGTTGTACGGCTGCGATGTCGGCGCCGGTGCAGCCGGGCAAACCCTGGTCAGCGAGCTGGCGCGCTGGACCGGCGCCGATGTCGGCGCCTCCAGCAATGACACCGGCAGCAGCAAGGCCGGCGGCGACTGGGCCCTGGAAACCCGGGTCGGCGACCTCGACAAAAACATCGCCATCAGCAGCCTCGCCATGGCCCATTTCGATGGTTTGCTGGCTGATGCCGCGCCAACCGCCACGGTGGCCACCGGCGGCAGCGATGTGCTGCTCGGCGATCGTTTCACCTTCACCGTGAACTTCAGCAACACCTCGACCCAAGTCGGCTACGCGCCATTTATCAACCTAGCGATGCCGGTCACCGGCAAGGATGGCGACGACGGTGTCAATTTCATCTCGGCCACGTATCTGGGGCAAAACCTGATCAGCCACGTGGTGACGTTCGACGCAAGCGGCAACGCCACACATCCACTGGCCAAAGACGCCAACGGCAACTTCCTGATCATCAACGCCGCCACCTACGGCATGCGCGCCGGCGACAAACTGGTGGTCATTGAACTGCCGTTCGCCAGCGTCACCAACCAGCAACCGGTGATCGGCGTGCAAATCACCGCCAGCCTGAGCAACCTGGCCGACACGGCGTTTTCCAACGGCTCGCCCGACCTGACCATTCGCGCCAGTGGCGGCTTCGAATTCGGCAACGACGCGCTGGACAACCCGACCAATGACCCGAGCCTGATTCAGGCCGGCACCGCTGCCTTCGTCGTACACCCGACGGTGATCACCGTCAGCGAAACCATCAACACCCCGGAAGGCGAAACCGCCACCGGCCCCAACTACGTGCGCACGCTGACCCTGTCGGCGACACCGGCACCGGGGCAGACGCTGACCAACGTCGTCGTCACCCAACCGCTACCAGACAATATTCAAGTCAATTCAATCACCCCCGGCGCCGGCGGCCGGCTGACCTCGATCACCCTGCACGACGGCACGGTGGTGACCAATCCTGCGCAAATCGCCGTGCTGATCGCGGCCAATGACGTCTACATCAACTCGTTCACCGTCGCCTACGATAGCCTTTCCGGCAAGACCGACACCGTGGTTGCGTTCTACGTGCCGGAAGTCGATGCCAACGGCCAACCGGTGATCAATCCGGTCACCGGCGATGCCGTCACCGTGACCCTTGGCCCGCCGACAGCTTCGGGGCAATGGGTGCCACTCGACCCGCGTGACCTGACCGCACCGAACACCACCATTGATTTCAGCGGCACCGGCCAGGGCACGCAATTCATCGCCAAGTCGATCACGCTGCTGAAAACCGCGACGATGCAGAACGACATCGGCCATAGCGGCATCAGCCCCGGCGACACCTTGCAGTACAGCCTGAACCTGGCGATTTCCGACTACTTCGCCTTCGGCAAGGACTTCTTCAACGAAGGCCAACTGGTCATCCGCGATCAACTCAGCGACGGCCAGACCCTCAGCGGCACGCCGACTCTCACGGTGACCCTCAACGGCGTCGCGCAGACCATCACCCTGGTCACCAGCGTGGTGAACAACGCCGATGGCAGCACCTCAATGGTGTTTGACATTGCCCAGTCGCTGCGCACTGCGTTCAACAATATCCGCGGTTGGCTTAACGGTGATCTGGCTTTCGACGACACGTTGCAGGGCGCCGTGGTTGCGGTGCTGAGCTATTCGGCCATCGTCGGCCAGACTTACAAGCCGCCTTCAGGCAATCCGCATCCGGACATCAACGAAGGTGACGAACTGGGCAACACCGCCACCGTAGACGGCACGCTGCTGGTCGATCGCTTCAACCTGACGGGCGAGAGCGAAACCGACGGTTCCACCACCACCAGCGTCATCCCGACCAGCAATGTCGACATCAGTCTGGTCGAGGTCAATAACGGCGCCCCGCCCGGCAATGGCGAGTTGCGCCCTGGCGATGAAGTGACCTTCGAGCTGAGCTACGACCTGATCACCGGTGATTACGAGCAATTCAAACTCACTGCCTACCTGCCGCTGCCGTTGTTCAACGTCAGCGGGATTACCTGGGGCTCGGGCAGTGACATTGGCCAGTGGGAGCTTGGTCCGGGCAATACCAACGCCGGTGGCGTGGTCAGTGTGACCAGCGCCAACGGCAACTCGGTGGTATTCGATTTCGGCAGCTTTGCCACCAACACCACCACCGGCAGCCGCATCGTCATTCGCTTCACGGTCCGGGTCGGCGACCAACCGTTTGCCGACCAACGCTCGCTCGACGTCCTCGCACAATCGAGCCAACAGACCACCCTCACCGACCGCACGCTGATTTCCTCCGACGTTGTCGCGATCGTTTCCGTCGCCGAGCCGGTGCTCAACATCAAGCACGGCGTGGTCTCCGGCTCCAATGGCACGGTGACCGGTACCAGTGGCAGCTGGAATCCGCCGGGCAGTACGGGCAAGCCGTTCAATGGCAGCGTCACCGATCTATCGGCGGTGGACGGCAACATCAGCAACATCGACGGCGCCGACCGTTTACGCTTGGTCACAGCGATTGAAAACAGCGGTGGCGGTGGCGCGTTTGACGTCAGCACCAGCATCACCCTGCCCTCCGGCTTGAGTTTTGTCGGCGGCAGTCTGGCGGCGGCCAATCTGCAGATTTATCGCGGTGACGGCACCTTGCTGGTGCTCGGCACGGACTACAGCGTCAGCGGCAACCAGATCACCTTCCTCGACGCCGGCGGCCAGGCCAGTTTGCTGGCCGGGCGCAGCGGCACGGCGGCCGATACCAGCGGCGCTAATGTCGTGGTGATCAGCTATGACGTCGTGGTCAGTGCGACCATCGAGGCCAGTCGCAGCCTGCAATCCACCGCGACCCTGAGCAACTACGCCAGCGTCAATGGCGGCAGCGACTTCACCCCGACCGACCTCACCGATCTGGCCAGCCAGCAGATTGCCGCGCCGGTGATCAGCAAAGTCTTTGCCGACGGCACACTGGACAATGGCGACTCCAGCGCCGGCCACACCACAGGCAGCGATCTGGTGGTCGGCGAAAGCATGCGTTACGACATCGTCATCACTCTGCCGGAAGGCACCACGCAAAACCTGCGCATCGAAGACCTGATTCCACCGGGCATGCGTCTGGACACCAGTTTCAACGGCGGCCTCGGCTATCAAATCATCACAACCCGCGCCGGCAGTGGCGCGCTCGGCGCCGATTTCGCCGGCAGCGTGCTGGTCAGCGGTTTTGCCGGGATTGGCGGGGCGTTGGGCGGCGACGGTGTCGATGGGCGCTGGACCTTCAGCGTTTCCAGCGTGTCGGCGGACAACCAGACCGGCAACAACACCTTCGTGATACGTCTGCAACTGGTGGCCAACAACGTGATTGCCAACCAGGCCAACGTTTCGCTGCAAAACAATGCGCAGTTGGTTTACAACGACCCGGATGGCGACACGCCGAACGGTGCGGTCGCGCAGGATCGCAACGTTGCCCTGAGCGGCGGCCAGCCGACGGTAACCGTGCGCGAGCCGACCCTGCAGATCAATCAAGTGATCACCTCCACCTCAGGCCTGGGCGGTTATGACCAGGGCGACACGGTGACCTTCAATATCACCATCACTAACGGCAATGGCAGCACCGACTTCAGCGCGTTCGACATCAGCATTCTCGACACCCTGCCCACCCAGCTCAGCAACGTCACGCTGGTGGGTGTGTTGTATCAGAACGGTGCGACCAACAACGGTGGGGTTGCCTTCGAAATCGTCGGCGGCCAGTTGCGTACCGCCAGCGGCGCCAATATCGATATCGCCAAGGGCGGCAGCATCGTTTTGCAACTGCGCGGCATCGTCAACGCCAGCGCCGCTGCTCTGTCGAATATCGCCAACGTTGCCAGCGTGCAATGGACCAGCCTCGACGGCGGCAATGCCGGCGAACGAACCGGTGTCGACGGCACGCTCAATGGCGGCACCCTCAACGATTACCGCAACCTGTCGACTTTGCTGATTCCTGTGGCTCAGGCCATCGAAATCTCCCGTGTCGGTGGTCTGCCGGACACGGCAGCGCCGAACCCGACCACCGCCACCGTCGAACAAGTCACCGTCGGCGAAGTGATTCGCTACCGCGTGGTGGTGCTGGTGCCCGAGGGCAACAACCCCAACTATCAAGTGCAGATCACCCTGGCCAACGGCTTGCAGTTCATTTCCCCGGATGCGCTGGTCAATGCCCTGCGCATCGCCTTCATTTCCAATGGCGGGCTGAGCAGCGATGCCAACCTGATCGTTGGCGGCACGCTCAATATCAACGGCAACGAAAACAGCCCTGAAGCCCTGCCGATCACCTCGGACCTTTCGGGTCTGGCGCCGCAAGGCATCTTCGATCCGAGCCGGCTGACCGTCATCACCAACCCCGATGGCAGCCAAGTGGTGACGTTCAATCTCGGCAACGTGGTCAACGGCAATGGTGATGACGACGATCTGGAAGGCATCTCGATCGAGTTCAACGTGCGCGTGACCAACATCGCCGCCAACACTGCCGGCGCGCAACTGGCGGTGACCGCGAAGGAAATCGTCAACGGTGCCGGGCGTGCGGTCAGTGACACTGTGTTCGAACGGGTGGTTGAACCGAGCTTCAGCGGCCTCGACAAGCAGATCATCAATTTCAACCCGAACCCGAGCGGTGCCGTTGGCAACGCCACGGTGCAACTGAGTTTTACCCAGAACGGCGGCCTGCCGGCGTTCGATGCGCGCGTCAGCGACGGCTTTGCCGGCGGCAGCAATTACACCCTGCTCAGCGTCAGCATCAACGGCGTGAGTTACGGCCCGGGCAACCTGCCGGCGGGAATCAGCTTCAGCACCAGCGGCGGTTTGAGCGTCAATTTCGATCAACTGGATGTCGGCGCGCAGATCCAGGTGCGCTACTCGGTCGACCTGCCGAACTCGACGATCGTCGCCAGCAGCAACGCGACACTGACCTGGAGCAGCCTGCCCGAAGACTTCACCAGTTGGGGCGGCAACAGCGTCGGGGTCGATGGCAGCACCACGGGCGAGCGCACCGGCAGCACGGTCGGCCCGAACCAGTACATCTTGCGCGACACCGCCGGGCTCGGCGTGATCACCGGCACCTTGTGGAACGACACCGCCAGCCCGAACGCCAGTGCCACACCCGACGGAGCCGGATTGGCCGGGCAAACCGTGACCCTGACCTGGGCCGGCGCCGACGGCCGCCTCGATACCACCGCCGACAATCTGCAATTCACTACCACCACTGATGCCAACGGCCAATACCGTTTCGGCGTGTTGCCACTGGGTGTGTTCCGCATCGATGTGCCGGCGGGACGGATCAGTTATCCGCAACCGATCGGAGATTTGCGCGTACGGGTCGACAGCGATGCCGGCACCCTCGGCCAGATCACCATTACCCTGGGCGATGCCGACACACAAAGCGCCAATGCCGGTTATGTCGAACAGAACGACGCCCCGGTCAACACCCTCCCCGGCACGCAAAATGGTCAGGAAGATGTGGTGCTCAATATCGGCGGCATCAGTGTCGCCGATGTCGATGCCGGCCGTGATCCGAACATCAACGACCGGGCGATCAGCGTCATTCTTACGGTCACTCACGGCACGCTGTTCCTTGGCGCAAGCGTGCCCGGGGTGACGGTCAGCGGTGCCAACACCGCGAACCTGACCCTGACCGGCAACCTCGCCGACATCAATACCGCGCTGGCCAGCCTGCGCTATCTGGGCAATGCCAACTTCAATGGCACCGACACGCTCACTGTGCTCAGCAATGACCGTGGCAACTACGGCGATGCCGACGGCGACGGTATTCCCGGCACCGCCAGCGATGCGCTGACCGACACTGACACCCTGCAAATCATCCTCGCCGCCGTCAACGACAACCCGGTCGGCGTCAACGACAGTGCCACGGCCCTGGAGGCTGGCGGCACCAACAACGCCTCGGCCGGTATCGATCCGCGCGGCAACGTGCTGAGCAACGACACTGACGTCGACATCGCCACCAACGCCGATCAACTGCACGTGGTCTCGGTCGGCCCGGGTGCCGGCATTCAGACGCCGGTGCTCGGCGTGACGGTCATCAATGGTCTGTACGGTCAATTGGTGATTGGCAGCAACGGTTCCTATCAATATGTCGTCGATAACAACAACGCTGCCGTGCAGGCGCTGCGCCTGTCAGGCCAGACCCTGCGCGATGACTTCAATTACGTGCTCGCCGACCTCGCCGGCGCGACCTCGACCGCCACATTGAGCGTGACCATTCAGGGCGCCAACGACACGCCGCAAGGTATCGACGACGACGGCGTGGCCATCGAGGCCGGCGGTGTCAACAACGGCACACCGGGCAGTGACGCTACCGGCAATGTGCTGACCAATGATCAGGATGTCGACAGCACCATCAACGGCGAAACCCGCACCGTCACCGGCATTCGTCCGGTGGCCGAAGCCGGCACCGGAAACTTCACCGCTGTCAGCGGCGCCACGGCGATTGCCGGGCTCTACGGCACCTTGACCATCAATCCCGACGGCACTTACAGCTACGTGGTCAACAACAGCAATGCCACGGTTCAGCGGTTGAGCGCCGGGCAACAACTGGTCGAATTCTTCAGCTATCGGCTGACCGATACCGGCGGGCTCGATGATGTCGCGCAACTGCGCATCGTCATTCAAGGCGCCAACGACAACCCGGTGGCCAGCGATGACGCGGCGTCGGCACAAGCCGCGTCGAGCAATGGCGCAGCCTCGGAAAGCAATCCGAGCGGCAACGTGATTCAGTTCCCCAGCCGCCCCGGGCCGATCAATCAACCCGGCGGCAACGGCGTCGATCAGGACGTCGATGCCAATGACCAGCCGAGCAGCCAGTTGCTGGTCAACGGCGTGATCAACAAAAGCGAAGCCACCTACAACCCGGCCGTCGACGTGCTCAGCGGCGTTGCCACCGGCACCACCTCCGCCAATGGCACCGTGGTGGCTGGTCTCTACGGCACCTTGCGCATCGGTGCCGATGGCTCTTTTTTCTACGACGTCGACAGCACCAATGCGGCGGTCCAGGCCTTGGCGCCAGGGCAGACATTGACCGAGTTCTTCACCTACCGCGTGACCGACACCACCGGCCTCACCGATACCGCGCAACTGGTGATTACCGTGCACGGCGTCAACGATCCGCCCGTGGCGCAAAACGTCGTTGCGGTGGCCACTGAAGCCGGCGGGATCAACAACCTGACGCCGGGCGTCAACCCCTCGGGCGACGTCACGGCCAACGACACCGATCCCGATGGCGACCCGCTGACGGTGACGCTGATCAAGTCCGGCGCGAGCGGCGATCCGGGCACGCCGATCGCGGTGAATCTCGGCGGCACGGTGATTGCCGGGCTGTACGGCACACTGACGATTTTCCCCGACGGCAGCTACGTCTATGAAGTCGACAACAGCAACCCTGACGTTCAGGCGCTGCGGCGCAGCGCGGATCTGCTTTTGGAACGCTTCACCTACACCGTCAGCGATGGCGTCGGCGCGACTCCGCAAACCGACACGGCCGAAATCATCGTGCTGATTCGCGGGCAGAACGACAACCCGTTGGCCAGTGACGACTCAGGCGTGGCGATTGAGGCCGGTGGCTTGAACAACAGCCAGCCCGGTCAGGACCCGACAGGCAACGTGCTGGACAACGACAGCGATGTCGACGGCGGTGAAGTCCCTGGCGACCTGCCGGGCTACGACTATGGCGAAACCCGCGCGGTGGCTTCGGTGCGCACTGGCAGCGAAGCCGGAACCGGCACGGCCGGGACCCTCGGCACCGAGTTGCGCGGCACTTATGGCTGGTTGACTCTAAACGCCGACGGCAGCTACAGCTATCGACTCGACAACAGCATGGCGGCGGTGCAAGCCTTGCGCGCTGGCAACACACTGCTCGACGCCTTCAGCTATGAAGTGATCGACGCGGCCGGTGCCACCGATCGCGCTACGCTGAACATCAGCATTCAAGGACGCAACGACACACCGGTCGCGCAAAACGACAGCAACACCGCTGTCGAAGCCGGAGGCCAGAACAACGCCACGCCGGGCATTAATCCGAGCGGCAACGTGCTGAGCAACGACGCGGATGTCGATGGCAACGGCGAGGTACTCAGCGTGATCGGTGTCAATCAGGGCTCATCGGTGGGTCTGATCGGCAGCGCTTTCAATGGCAACTATGGTCGGCTGACCCTGAACGCCGACGGCAGCTACAGCTATCTGGTCGACAATCTCAATCCGCAGGTCCAGGCACTGCGCAGCAACGCCGACACCCTGACGGAAACCTTCACCTACCAGATCCGCGACCTCGCCGGTGCCACCAGCAGCGCCACCCTGACCATCACGATTCGCGGGGCCAACGACAACCCGATCGCCAGCGATGACATTGCCGTCGCGGTTGAAGCCGGCGGCACGTTCAACGGCACTGCGGGGGTCAATCCGAGCGGCAATGTGCTGACCAACGACAATGACGTCGATGCCAATGACGTCAAGCTTGTTACCGGGATCCGCACGGGCAGCGAAGCGGCTGGCGGCACCTTTACCAACGTTGGTCTCACACAGACCTTCAATGGTTTGTACGGCACCTTGACGATCAATGCCAACGGCACTTACAGCTACGTAATCAACAACAATCTCGCGGCCGTGCAGGCGTTGAAAGTCGGCGATTCGCTGGTGGAAACGTTCACCTACCGCCTGCGTGATATCGCCGGGGCCAACGACACCGCGCAACTGAGCATCCGCATCGACGGTGCCTGGGATGCGCCGGTCGCGGCCAATGACACCGCGCTCGCCGTGGCCGATAACGGCAAGGGCAACGGCGTCAACCCGAGCGGTAACGTGCTGCCCAATGACACCGACGTCGACCAGGGTGACAGCAAGAGCGTCACCGGTATCCGGTTCGGCACTGAAGATGCTGGCGGCAGTCTGGCCGGGGTCACCGCAGGTACCGACAACAGCAATGGCACGCTGATCAACGGCCTCTATGGCCAACTGATCATCGGCGCCGATGGCAGCTATACCTATAACCTCGACTCGAGCAATGCGGCGGTGCTGGCGTTGGGGCCGCTGCAATTTCTCAACGAGCGCTTCACCTATCAAGTCAGCGACCGTGGCGGGCAAAACGATCTGGCGGAAATCCACATCATCATTCGTGGCCGCAACATCGCGCCGGTGGCCAATGCCGACACGGCCACCGCCGTCGAGGCCGGGGGCAGCAACAACAATCAACCGGGGTTCAACCCCGGCGGCAACGTCCTCGCCAACGACACCGATGCCGAAAGCGATCCGTTGTCGGTGATCGGCATTCATACCGGCACCGTCAACGCTATCGGCACGGTCGGCAGCGTCGGCACGTCATTGCGCGGGTTGTACGGTGACTTGCTGATCAACGCCGACGGCAGCTACACCTACACCGTCGACAACAATCTCGCTGCCGTACAAGCCTTGCGCCAAAGCGGCCAGACGCTCAACGAAGTGTTCACCTACACCATCGTCGACCGTTGGGGTGATACCAGTACCGCCGAGTTGCGCATCACCGTCGATGGCCGCAACGACACGCCGGTCGCCGCCGATGACAGCGCCACGGCGATCGAGGCTGGCGGCGTCAACAACGGCACGCCGGGCAGCAATGCCACGGGCAACGTGCTGGACAACGACAGCGACGTCGACAGCGTCGCCAATGGCGAAAGCAAGCAGGTGCAAAGCGTCAGCAATCAGGCTGGCCAGTCCGCCGGCGCCGGACAAGTGTTGATCGGCCTCTACGGGCAACTGACGCTGAATGCCGATGGCAGCTACACCTACGTCATCGACAACAACAATCCCGTGGTCCAGGCCCTGCGCACGGCGGGCGAAACCCTCAGCGAAACCTTTACCTATCGCATGGTGGACACGGCCGGGGCGACGTCGGACGCACGTCTGACCGTGGTGATTCAGGGCGCTAACGACGCGCCGGTCGCGCAAAACGACAGCGGGTTTGCCAGCGACCAGTCCCCTGCCCCGCAAACCACCGGCAACGTATTGCCCAACGATGGCGACGTCGATGCCAATGACGGCCTCGTCGTGGTCGGCATTCGCACCGGTGCCGAAGCCGATGGCGGCACGGCCGGGGTGATCGGCCAGCCAATCATCGGCCTCTACGGCACCCTGGTGTTGAACGCCGACGGCAGCTACACCTACACCATCGACCAGAACAACCCCGCCGTCCTCGCTGCCGCCGGTCTCGGGCAGATTCTGCGCGACGTGTTCACCTACACCATCAACGACCGTGCCGGCGCCAGCGATCAGGCCGAACTGGTGATCACCCTCGACATCGCCACGCCGTTCATACCGGCACCGGGTGGCAACAACTTCGAGCGTGACCCGAACACCGTCAACCGCAACTTCCTCATCCCCGATCCGCAACCGGCGGTCTTCGTCACGCCAGTGGTCGAGCGTGTGGCGGAAATCTCCGAGCTGTCGGCCTGGGGCGTCGATGGCAGCAACCTGCGCCTGGCGGCAGTCGGTGAGTTCAGCAGTGATTCGCTCGGCAATGGTCTGGGCCTGGTGCCGGGGCAATTCGTCCAGCAAGCGGTGCGCACCAGCCGCCTCGAAAGCGAACTGGACCTGCTGTGGATTCAGGGGCGTCAGGGCCGTACCGGGCTGAGTGCCGATGGCTTGTTGAGCGATCCATCGCTGTTCACCTTGAACCCGGCCGACCTGACGCACAGCCCGGCACACGCTGAAAAACAACAGGAAAAACCACGGGGCAAGGGCTTCAGCGCGCAATTGCGTGATGCAGCGCAGCGGCGCACGCCACGGTAAAGCTGCCGACCTGACGAAAAATTCGAAGAATGCAAAGGAATGAATATGCGTATACATGCGACCCGGCTTCTCAGTACCGCCATCGCTTCTGCACTGTTGCTCAGTGCATGTTCGTCAACGGAACCGAAACCCTCGACCGACGAAGAAAACCGTCAGCGCATCATTGCCGACCAGTCACGCATGTATTCCGGTCAGGAGCCGGTCACCGCACCGATCACCTTTTACGAGGCCGCCGCACGGGCGCTGAAATACAACCTCGACTACCGCCTCAAACTGATGGAAAGCGCGCTGGCCTCGGATCTGCGCGACGTCTCAAGTCATGAAATGCTGCCGCGTCTGGTCGCCTCGGCCGGGTACGCCGGGCGTGACAACGATTCCGGCGGCACCTCGATCGGCATCGAAGACCGCCAGGTCAGCTTGCGTCCCTCGACCTCCGAAGAACGCTATCGCGAAGTCTACGGTCTTGGTTTGAGCTGGAGCCTGCTGGATTTCGGCGTGGCTTATTACCGCACCCAACAGAAATCCGACCAGATCCTCATGGCCGAAGAGCGCCGGCGCAAAGTCGCGCAAAACGTTCTGCAGGACGTGCGCAATGCCTACTGGCGGGCGCTCGGCGCCCAGCGCCTGATGCCTGAAGTCGACAAACTGCTGATGCGTACCCACACCGCGCTGACCTCGGCCCGCGAAGCGGAAACCCGTGGTTTGCTGCCGCGTCAGGAAATCCTCGCCTATCAGCGCGCGCTGCTCGACTCGATCTACCTGTTGACCGTGCGCCGCCAGGATCTGGAGTTCGCTCAGGCCGAGCTGTCGGCGCTGATGTCGTTGCCACCGGGCTCGAAAATGATCCTCGCTGACATGCCTGACCCGCCGCTGCCGGAAGTGCGTCAGAGCATGGCGCGGCTGGAACAGCTGTCGCTGGAAAACCGTCCGGAAATCATGGAAGAGTGGTATCGCAAACGCGTCAATCAAAAGGATCTGGAAATCGCCAAGGCGCAGCTGTGGCCGAACGTCAGCGTCGATTTCGGCTACAAATACGACTCCAACAAATACCTCTATAACAACGACTGGATGAGCACCGGTCTGCAAGTGTCGATGAACCTCATTCGTCTGCTGCAATTGCCGTCGTTGAACGCTGCAGAGAAATCCCAGGGCGAAACCGACGATACCCGCCGCGTGGCGCTGTCGATGGCGATTCTCACCCAGGTACGGGTCGGCACCCTGCGCTATCAACTGGCCCGGCAGGAAGTGGAATTCGCCGAGGACAGCCTGCGCGTCGATCGCAGCCTGCTCGACTATGCGCAAGCGGCGAAAACCGGCGCGCTGGGCTCGGAACTGGAAGTGATCCGCTCCGAGGGCCGTTATCTGCTTTCGCGTTATCAGCGTGAAGCGGCGTTCTCCAGTGCTCAAGCCGCGTGGGGGCGGATGTACAACTCGGTGGGTCTCGACGTGCTGCCCAAGGAAATCTCGCAACATGACATCAAGACCCTGTCCCGGGAAATCCAGCGCACCTTGAATGAACAAGAACAACAACGCCTGCTCGCCACTTCGCAAGGAACGCCGAATGCGCAAAATCGCCCTTGAGTCCCGTTTCGGGGCCCTGTTGTTGGCCAGTCTGATCCTGCCCGTCCACGCCGAAGACAGCCCCTCGGCCCCCGCTCTGGAAAGCGCCAGTGCGATTCGTGTGTTGCTCGCCGCCGAACTGGAAACCACCCTCTCCAGCCAGATGGCCGGCACCCTGGGTGAATTGAAAGCCGGATTCGGCGAGCAGGTCAGCAAGTCTGAACTGCTCGCCCGCTTCAACTGCAATGAAGCCGAAGCGCGCTCGAAAGTCGCGGCGGCGGAACTGGCCATGGCCAAACAGAACCTGCAAGCGAAACAGCAACTGCGTCAGCTCAACGCGGTTGGCGATATCGAAGTGTCGATGGCCAATACTGAAGTGCAAAAAGCGGATGGCGCGCGGGCCATGGGTGCGGCGCAAAGCAGCTATTGCCAGGTGCTCGCGCCGTTTTCCGGGCGTGTGGCCAAGGTTTACGTCAAGCCTTACCAAACCGTTTCGGCCGGCACGCCGCTGTTCGATCTGGTCAGTGACGGCGCGTTGAAAGTACGTCTGAACGTGCCCTCCAATCTGCTCAAAGACCTTAAACCCGGCTTACCGTTGCAAGTCAGCATCCACGAAACCGGCAAGACCTACCCGGCCCATGTCAGCGCCATCAATTCGCGGGTCGATGCGGTGGCGCAGACCGTTGAGCTGGAAGCGCAACTCAACAACAAATACCCCGACCTGATGGCCGGCATGAGCGGCACGGCGCAATTCGAACAAGCCGCTCGCCCATGACCATGAACGAGTCGTTGCCGCACCCTCACCTGCTGCTCGAACTCGATGCATTGCGGGATAAAGCCATGGCCGCCGACTCGCTGAACAGTCTGGCGTTCAGCATGGCCAACGATTTATACCCGTTGCTGCCATTTCATCAGGCGCTGGTGTTTGCCCAGCGTGAATCCTCATTGGAACTGCTCAACGTCTCCGGCCTGTCGCGGCCCAGCGAAGATTCGCCGTATCTGGTCTGGCTGCGCCGCGCCAGTCGCTGGGTCGCGGCACAAGTGCCCGACGCAGAACCGGTGTGGATCGCTCAGGAAAACGCCGCGCCGCCAGCGGACATTGCCGAAGGCTGGAACGAATGGTGGCCGTCGGGGCTGTGGTGCATACCGCTGCAGGATCGCGACAATCAACGACTTGGCCTGTTGATCATCTTGCTGGAGCAAGAACCGCCACCGGTGTTGTGGCAACACCTCAAAGGTTTGGTCGCGACCTGGGCGTATTGCTGGTCAGCGTTGACCCGGCGCAAGCGTTTCAGTCGCTGGCGGCCCAATCGCAAGCAACTGCTGCTCGCGGCGCTTGTGTTTGGCGCCCTGCTGTTATTGCCGGTACGTCAAAGCGCACTGGCGCCGACAGAAATCGTCTCGCGCCAGGCGCAGATCATCAGCTCGCCGATCGATGGCGTGATCGAAAAAATTCAGGTGCGGCCCAATCAACCGGTCGAGGCCGGCGCGCCGCTGTTTTCGCTGGATGAAACCACCCTGCGCAGCCGCGCCGAAGTGCTCGGCAAAGAGGTCGCGGTGGCCGATGCCGAGTTGCAGGCGGCCAGCCAACGGGCGTTCGATAATCCGCAAAGCAAAAGCGAACTGACCTTGCTCGCCGGGCGCGCGCAGCAACGTCGGGCGGAACTGGCGGCGGTGCAGGCGCAACTCAAACGCACGCAAGTGCTGTCGCCACGGGGCGGCGTCGCGGTGTTCAGCGATCCCAACGACTGGCTGGGCAAACCGGTCGTGACTGGCGAACGCATCATGCAAGTGGCTGACCCGTCGCAACCGGCCATGCTCATTCAACTCGCCGTGGCCGACGCGATTGCCCTGGAACCGGGCGCTGAAGTGACGCTGTTCCTCACCGCGTACCCACTGACCCCGCTCAAGGGCAAGATTCTGGAAACCAGTTATCAGGCGCGCCCCAGCGATGAAGGAGTGGTCGCTTATCGCCTGCTCGCCAGCATCGACGGCGCCCCGGAACACGCGCGCCTCGGCCTGCATGGCACGGCGAAAATCTACGGCGGGCGGGTGATGCTCGGTTATTACCTGCTGCGCCGACCCTTGGCGACGCTGCGTGCGTGGAGTGGCTGGTAATGCTCGACCCGGCCGACCTGCCCGTGCCGCCGCTGCGTGAAGACTTGCGTCTGAGCGAAGCGGCCCATGGCAGCAACGGCGAACCGGCATGGGTGATTCAGGACACGGTGATCAACCGTTTCTACCGTATCGGCTGGCTGGAATTCGAGTGCCTGCTGCGCTGGGGTCAGTCGCCACGGGTTATCAGCGAGCAAATTGCCGAAGGCACAGCGCTGAAACCGGACGTCGAGCAAGTTCTCGATTTCCGCCAGTTTCTCGAACACCATCAATTGCTGCGCGCCGGCCCCGCCGCGCTGGAACGTTTGAAGGATAAAAGCGAGCAAGGCAGTTGGCTGACCTGGCGCTGGTGGCTGCACCATTACCTGTTTTTCCGCATTCCGTTGCTGCGTCCGCAACAGCCGTTGCAGGCTCTGGCGCGAGCGCTGGGCTGGGTCTTTCATCCGCTCACCGGGATAATCGTACTGAGCCTCAGCCTGCTCGGGATCATTCTGGTGTTGCAGCAGTGGGACGTGTTCACCAGCGCTGTGGTCGAGTCGTTTTCCACCGAAGGCCTGTTCAGTTTTGCCTTGGCGCTGATCGTCGCGAAAACCCTGCATGAACTCGGCCATGCCTTGGTCGCGACGCGCCTGGGTTTGCGCGTCGGGCACATGGGTATCGCATTCGTGGTGATGTGGCCG
Source organism: Pseudomonas sp. AC169 (assembly GCF_979258515.1). Lineage (NCBI taxonomy): Bacteria > Pseudomonadati > Pseudomonadota > Gammaproteobacteria > Pseudomonadales > Pseudomonadaceae > Pseudomonas > Pseudomonas sp. AC169. Next base: position 6,189,819 of record NZ_OZ409866.1, read on the forward strand.
ATGCTCTACACCGACACCGGCGAGAGCTGGAAACTCAGCCGCTCGCGGCAACGGCTGGCGATCGCTTCAGCGGGGATCGTGACCGAGTTGTCGCTGGCCGGACTGTCGACGTTGGGCTGGGCGTTGTGTGATCCGGGCGCGTTGCGCAATGCATTGCTGTATCTGGCGACCACCAGCTGGTTGCTGTCACTGGCGCTGAATGCCAGCCCGTTCATGCGCTTCGACGGCTACTTCATCCTGTCCGACCTGCTGGATTTCCCCAATCTGCACGAACGCGCCTCGGCCCTCGCACGGGTCACGTTGCGGCGCAATCTGCTGGGCTTGCAGGAAGACTGGCCAGAGACGTTCCCGACGGGCCAGCGGCGTTTGCTGGTGACCTTCGCGATCATCACCTGGATTTATCGGCTGGTGCTGTTTCTGGGGATCGCGCTGGCGGTCTATCTGTTTTTCTTCAAGGTCTTGGGGATTTTCCTGTTCATGGTCGAACTGTCATGGTTTATCGCCCTGCCCGTGATGCGCGAGTTGGGCCACTGGTGGAAAAGCCGCGCGGCGATTCCGAGCCGGCGCAAAGTGGCGTTCTATGTCGTACTGCTGGCGGTTCTGGTGGGCTTGGCGATGCCTTGGCGTACGCAGATCGATGCAGTTGGCGTGGCCCGTGCCGAGCACCAGTTGCGCGTGTATGCGCCCTACCCGGCACGCCTGCAATCGATTCACTCCGAGGGCCCGGTCAAGGCTGGGGAAACCCTGATCACCCTGGATGAGCCGGACATCGCCTCACGCCTGCAATCCAGCGAAGCCAATGCCCGCAGTTACGAAGCGAGACTGTCCGGGCTGATCGCCGACCCCGGCGGTCTGGCCGAAGACGCCGTGACCCGCCAGCGCCTCAACGTGCAGTTCGAAGAGGCCCGCGCCGCGCGCTCGGAAATCGCCCGGCTCAACCTGCAAACGCCGTTTGCCGGGGTCTGGCTGGACGTCAATCCTGACTGGAAAACCGGACAATGGGTTGGCCGTCAGGAATCGCTGGGCATGCTGATCGATCCGCGCAGTTGGCAGGTCGACGCGTATGTTGCACAGGATCAGGTGCATCGCATGGTCACCGGTGATCGTGTGCGCTTCTACCCGGATGGTCAGACCACGCCGCTGGGCGGTCGCGTAGTGCAGATCGGTAGCACCCGCGCCAGCCAGTTGTCGCACCGCATGCTGTCGTCGCGCTTCGGTGGGCCTGTGCCGACCACGAATGCCGAGCACTCATTGATTCCAAGCAACGCGTTGTTTCAGGTGTTGATTCAGCTCGATGAGCCGTTACCGACCCTGCGCGAGACCCGAGGGCATCTGAAGATCGAGGGCCAGCGGCGCAGTCTGCTCGGTGACGGCGCGACCCATGTGCTCGCGGTATTCATGCGCGAAAGCGGCTTTTGACAACCGGGTTTAGCCGGCGACGACAAACACGATGATCGGCCCGCACACCGCCAGCAATACGTTGGAAATCGCATAGCACACCGTGAAGCCGATCACCGGGGTGTTACTCCCCGACTGTTCGATGATCTTGTTCATCGACGCCGCTTCCGTCTGCGCACCAGCCAAGGCGCCAAACAGAATCATCGGGTGCAGGCGCAGCACATAGCGGCCGAAGTACAACGCCACCAGTGGCGGCAGAATCGTCACCACCGCGCCGGACAGCAACAGCGCCAGGCCTTGCTCCTTCATCGCGGCAAACGCTGCTGGCCCGGCGAGCAAACCGACCACCGCGCCAAACGCGGTCAGGCCGAACTCGGAAAACGCCCATTGCGCCGCTGGCGGCAACGCGCCGATTTCCGGGTGACGCGAGTTATACCAGCCAATCACCAGCGCGGCGACCAGCACCCCGCCGCCGATCCCCAGCTCCACTGGAATCATGCCGATGTGGGTCGACAACAACCCCAGCAACGAACCGAGCACCATGCCCAGGGTGTGCATGGCGATATCGCTTTTGTAGTTGTTTTTGCGAATCCGGCCCAGACGTTTGGCCATGGCTTCGACACTGGCGGTGCGCCCGGTCAGCGAAATCACATCGCCGCGACGCAAAACGGTGTTGGGCAGCAGCGGCAAGTCATAGCCCTGACGGCTGATGTTGTTGACGAAGCAGCCCAGGCGCCGGTCAGTGGCCAAGCGCGTTTTGGCTTGGTGGATGGTTTTGCCAGCGAATTCCGCTGAGGTCAGGACGATGTCCACCTGACGGGTCGGAAACGACAAGGCTTCGGGATGATCGATCTCCGGCCCGACCCAGTGGCTGAGGTTGCCCACCGCATCGCGCAAGGCGTAAACACCGATGACGTCGCCCGCCATCAGCACGAAGTCTTCGTCGCGTTCGATGACTGTCCCGGCACGCATCACCCGCTCGACGGTCAGCGATTCGTGGGGTTTTTCCAGATCGATGATGCGCAACCCGGCGGCCTGACCGTTTTCCGCGACCTGGTGAGCGCGCACCACCATCCGCGTGTACGGCACGGTGATCGCCTCTTCTTCCTTGGCGATGCCCAGTTCCAGCTCCAGTTCCCGCGCCGATTCGCGCAGGTTCACGCCGAGCAGTTTCGGCGCGATGCTGCCGACAAACACGATCAAGCCGATGGTGCCGAACAGATAGGTAATCGCGTAAGCAATCGCCATGTGGCTGTTGAGTTGCGCCTTGGCCGCGGCATCGATTGTCAGTTGATTGATCGCGCTGGTCGCAGTGCCCATGATCGCCGTGTCGGTCAACGCGCCGGCGCCTAGGCCAGCGGTGAACCCGGCATCGAAATCGAACACCGAGTACATCAGCAGAATCGCCCCCAACGCCGTGGCGCACAGCACCACCGAGAGCACCACCAGTTTCAGCGTGCCGCGATTGAGGCTGCCGAAAAACTCCGGCCCGCTCTTGAAACCGACGGCATAGATGAACATCACGAAAAACACCGACTTCAAACCCGCCGGCACTTCCAGGCCGATCTGCCCGATCAGCAAGCCCATCAACAACGCGCCGGCCACCGAACCGAGGTGAAAACTGCCAATACGAATCCGCCCGATAAACACGCCCAGGGCAATCGCCAGGAACACGGCAATTTCCGGGTCGGTACGCAAGGCGTGCAGGATGAATTCGAGCATGGAACGAACTCCCTTTGAGCGGCGGTCACTGATCCTTCGGTTCTTGCGCAGGCGCGGTGTACCACTTGTCCCTTGGTACCCACTTGTCTTGTTGCGGATCGCCCAGATAGTGCGGCGACATGATCTGCACGCCGTACTCGTTGAACACATCCTGAATATTGGCGTGGAGCATGCTCAGCAACACTGCGCGCGGACGTGGCTGACTCGGGATGGCCTGGGCGACCAGTCGGTATTCGGGATAAAAATCCGACAACGCGGTCTGGAACACCTGTGCCGGCGGATCCTCCAGCACGCCCGGCGTGCGTTTCGCCGCTTCCAGCAACATCGCCTCGACCTGACGCCATGGCGTGTCGTAGCCGATGGTCACCACCGTATCGACGACGTAACCGGGGCCTTGCACGGTGCGCGAGTAGTTTTTGGTGACAGTGCCGGTAATCATCGAATTGGGCAGCGTCAGCACTTCACCCAGGCCGGTGCGAATCCGTGTGGTGAACATGCCCAGCTCGGTGACCGTACCTTCGTAATCGCCGATTTTCACAAACTCGCCGGGGCGCAAAGTGCGCGTGTAGGTGAGGATCAAACCGGCCGCCGCCTGCCCGACCACGCTGGTCGCACCGAGGGAAATCATCAGACCGATCAGCACCGACAAACCTTTGAAGGCGTCGGTGCCGGCACCCGGTAGATACGGATAGGCCATCGCCAAGGCAAACAGCCAGATCGCCAGCGCCGTCAGACGCTGGGTCGGTTGCAGGGTTTCGTGATTGAGCCAGCTGAATGTGCCCGGCATAGCCATGCGCCGCAGGATACGCCGGGTGAACGCGGTGACGCCTCGGGCAATAAAGAAAATCGCCAGCGCCACGCCCAGTCCCGGAATCGCATCGACTATGCCTTGCAGCAAATAGCCGGCCAGTTCGAACAGGTAGTTGTTGAGGCTTTCGCCCCATGGCCGCGTGTAGGGAAACCGCGACAGGACAAAACCCAGCCACTCGTACGTCAGCAGCAAAATCAGCAGCCAGCGCAGCAACAGCAGCAAACGGCTGACCAAGGGATAGAGGAAATTCGAGTCGATCAGTTGCACCCGCCCGACCTTCAGCGCCTGGGTGTGGCGATCCATCAGTGCGGGAAGTTTTGCCAGCAATTTGCGGCGCAGATACGCCAGACACCACAGCAACGCGACGTAAATCAGCGTGGCCACGGCGGCCAGCCCCAGTGAGCGCAGGATCATCTGCAGGTTGCGCGCTTCACGGGTTTCAGTGACCACCTGGCGCAGTTTTTCCGCCGCGCCTTCGGCGGCCTGTTGCACCGATGAGTATTCGAGGCTGTCGATGTCCTTGGGTGCGACGATGAAGGCGCGCTTGTCACCGATCAGCACCATGTAGCTGTTCTGGATCGAATCAGTGGTGATGTTCAGCGCGGTGTCTTCGTCCAGCGCCTCGCTGATGACCATCTTCGCGCGCTTGACCCGCGAAGCCGGTGCCTCCCCCAGAATGGTCGCGCGAAACAGCATGATGGTGCGGTTGGCGACCTTCAGCTCGACCGCTTCGTCGGCCGGTTTTGCCGGGTCATCGACCGCCCAGCCGAGCCCGCTCCAGAGCGCCGCAAACACCACTATCCAAACCGCCAGCAGCCTGCTTTGCATGCGCCTGCTTCCTTACGCCCAAGTGTCAGTGAGGGATACGTAAGCCAGCGTAGTTGAGCGATGAACGGTTGTCAGATTCCCTCGCAGCGATAAGTGTCACGGCAGATTTTCCGTTGGCGTGTCTTCGACAACACGGCTGACATCGGCGGGTTGATACACCCAGCCGATAAACAATTCATAGCCAACCGCCAGAATCACCGGCCCGGTGAACAGGCCAATGATGCCGCTGGTGACCATCCCGCCCAACGCGCCGATCAGCACCACCGGCATTGGCACGGCGACGCCGCGCCCCAGCAGCATCGGTTTGAGCACGTTGTCGGAGAGCCCGGCAACGATCATCCAAACGGTAAAAATGACGGTGCCGGCACTGACGCCGTCGTGGGCAAAGACATAGATCACCACCGGTATGGTAATCAGCAGCACCGGCAACTGCATGATGCCGAGCAGCAACACCATCAAGGCCAGAATGCCCGCCGCCGGAATGCCCATGATCACCAGCGCCACGCCGATCAACAGCATCTGAATGAAAGCGATCCCGACCACGCCTTGCGCCACCGCACGGATGGTCGAGGTGCACAGTTCGGCGATTTGCGGGCCGCGCACCGGGCCGGAAATCCGTGTGGTGATGGCGACGGCGGTGCGATGACCGCTTTCGCCGTTTTTCATGATCAAACCGGCGACAATCAACGCGACGACAAACACCACGATCCCCGCGCCGACACCGGCGGCCTGATGCAACAGCACTTTGCCCCAACTGCTCAGGTGCGGTGCCAGCTCCTTGAAGGCCCAGCTCAGATCCTGCGAAGCGTGCTGCCAGATGCCAAAGAGCGGCGCACCGATCAGCGGCCAGGTTTCGACGCTGGCTGGTGGCGGCGGAATCTCGAACGAGCCCGCCTCCAGCGTGTGCATGCCGACTTTCACCGAGTCAGCCACGGAAGCGCCGAGCAGACTCAGCGGCACCATCAGAATCAACAGCCCGAGCAGCACCAGCACGATCGCTGCCCAGCCGTAGCGGTTGCCGAGTCTGGCGCCGAGCTTCTGATTCAACGGATACAAGGTGATGGCCAGAATCAGCGCCCACAGCATCACATTGAGGAACGGATGGAAGATGTCGAAACAGAACAGCACCAGCACGGTAATCAGACCGGCGCGTATGAGCACGTCCAGCAAAGCTCTGGAACTGTGAAACGCTATCAGTGGTTTGTCTTCCATTACGGCTTCTCCCGATGCCGAGAATCGTCAGTGAGTTCAGACTAGAACACATTCTTGCAGTCGTCGTATTTACCCAGCACTCTTCCCGATCAAACACCGTCGCCCGCACAAGAACACGAAACAACTTCAAGGCAGCCTGCTACCGGGAACGAAATACCTGCGGGAAGAGAAAATTACGGTGCATGGTACGGGGTGACTTTCTTGAGACTCTGCAGTTCATTAAATAATGGGCGGTTGATGCCGATATGCTGATGCGCCTTTGGCAAAGGTCGATACCCAGTGTCGATTTCTAATGTGCAGGCCTATCGTGGTTTCCAGCAAGCCGATAAGGAAGTTTATGCTCCCGTTGACCAGTTTTTTCTGCGATGTATTACCAACAAAAAAAGATGACCCGCAATATTACAAAGCATTCCTCAGTCAATACACACTGATATCAGTTCCGGTGCTTCTTTCGCAAGGCGCATTAACACCGAGCGGGCTAGAAGGCGACAAGGATGAGCTCGACGGCATGATTGACCAAACCATAGAAGAAATTCCGGTCAATGCTAATTTGAAGCGTCAACGATTTGCAGTTTACACCGGCCGTGCTCTATCGGACCAACCCGAGATGATCCAGTGCAGCGAAGACAGGACCTTTGTAAGCGAATTATTTATCGAAAAAGCAAAAGCCTATAATATCTCCAATCGCGAACTAGCCTTATCAGGATTAAATGCATCAGCTTTCATAAGCTACTTTGCGCTATTAGAGGACACGCTTCAACGAATTCATTTCGAGATTTTTGGAAGACAAGAAAGAACGGATAAAATCACTAGCTGGGGTTTGATTTCAGTCTGCCTGAGCGAAATTCTTAGCCATAAAAAAATTACCGAGAAATTCACTCAGGAGCTGGCGACACGAAGTGAGTTCTATCTCAACATAGAAATACTATCCAGCGTATGGGAATTGCTTAACTTCATTAGAAATCGCCTTATCCACAGTGGCGGCAAGCTCAGCTTTAACGCCCAAAAAATCTGGCATGAGAAGCTAGAAGGCATCATCGGCGCATTCAAGGATTTCAACGTTCCTGAAGTCACTCTCTCATTCATCCACCACCTTGAGTTGATAGAAAGTGACTTCAAGAGTTCAGGCTATCTTCGTCTGAACAACGCCCTCGAAAATTGTATTAGAAACACTTGCGTATCCATCATGGAATCCTTGGTGGTGTGCGACAGGGCGATCAAGCAACAGGATCATACAAAACAGATAACGCAATCCAAATATTTCAAAAAGCCACAGCGTTCCACTCGACGTAAAAAACAATAAAGACGACTGGCTAGCACGTTTGATTTATGCGAGGTCAGTTTTTACCTTGGCCATTATTCGTTGGCCGCCTTGAGGGCGGCTCGCACTCTGTTGAACCAGTTGTCAAAAACACCTCGCAGGATTTTCACACTAACATGTCAATGCCAACATCACAGCAAATCAGAAAACCCAAGATTCAAAGCAATCTTCAAAACAACACTAATCTCGAACCTCATTCGAAAGACCTGATTTATTTCGACTCAATACATTTCCACTTCAACTGCGTAAGCGGGAACACTTTTGCTTAGATCCTCACCTTTGCTTGTCCGCTTCCGAACCAACACGTGCCCCAAACACTCTTTACCCACGGTCTTATATGTTAAGCCGGACTTAAATACGACTTCACACTCATGCCCTTTTTCACCAAACCTGTCAAACAAAAAGCACTTGGCAAACGGAGAGGAAACTTTAACGATGACAAAATCCACTCTTCCGACATCATATGCTTTGCCCTTCCACTCTGCATTCAAGAATGCAATCTGAGGGCAGAAAGTTGTAGAAAATGGCCTGACAGATTTAAAGCTTTCATCGTTCGCCCAAGCACCTCCATGGATAAAGTATTGGCCAACCGGTGCGTACGCGCCCACTTCTGAAATTTCCCGATTCACACTGACCGCATCATGGGTCGAGTAAGAATTCTGGTAGTTAAAAAGTGCTGGCGGTGTTTCTTTTGGCATTATTGAACGGAGAGCTGAATAAAATTCATCCTCATCCAGTGCGCAGCTTATAAAATCGAACAGTTCACGCCGTGACGGGCATTCAATCAAATACTTTACGGCTTGCAGGTAATTAGCAACACAAATAACCAAGGCTTTGTCCGAATCATCCTGCCAAACGCCATGAGAGTAAGCTAAAGCGATTTTCTCTTTATAGGTCGGCTTGCGATGTTCCCAAACTTCATAGGGAGGGTTAAAGAGATCAATTACACCAGCACCTTTTGGTTTCTCCATTTACAACATGATCCTTGTTCCGATGATGTGCACTCTTAAAATAATATCTTTTCTGATTTTACTCGTCTGCTGATCGATCGCTGCGGCGCTTGCGGTTTATTTAAGGTATTCCCCGCAAGCACAGACGTTAGTTACCACGTTGGTCAATTTGCTTCCAGCGTTAGTTAAAACCCGCTCCCTCCTTCCTCAACTCCCTTCCATCTCATCTTTGGAAACAGTTGACTGGAACGAGTTCGCAACGTCAATCGCTTTTGATGGACCACCACGAGGACGGAGGGGCGATCGCCGCCGGGCGTGCGGCGCGCGCCCATGCTAGCGGCATCAATGCCTACATTTGGGGATTACGTGTTGCGCTTCAAGAGCACGCCGCAATTGGAAGCCGTTGAATAAGGTCCGTGACTGGTGTGTTGCCCGATTCAAGGCTAAACCTGATGCACATCCCTGCTTATAAGGAGGTTTCGGATGAGATCGACGTATTCACTGATAGTTCTGGCGTTGGCCGGCATTGCCGGTCAGGCAGAGGCCGGCGGTATCGATCTGTATGAAGCAGGTCAGGAAGGCGCAGGTCTGGCCAATGCCGGTTCCGCCGCGCTGGCCACCGACCCGAGCGTGTTGATGAGTAACCCGGCCGGCATTGCCGCGCTCAAGGGCACGCAAATCAGCTTGACCGGTCAGGCCATACTCGGAGGCCTGGGTTTTGATCGCGACAGCGACAATGACTTCTCCGGCAACGAGGGCGGCAATCCCCTGCCGATCCTGCCGGGCACCAGTTTTTTTATCAGTCATGAGATCAATGATCGCGCCAGTATCGGCTTTGGCATGTACGGCAACTTCGGCCTGAGCGTGAAATATGACGATGACTGGGCCGGCCGCTACTTCAGCCAGGAATCGTCGCTGATCGGCATCTCGATGCAGCCGACCTTCGCTTACAAGATCACCGATGACCTGTCGATGGGCATCGGCCCGCGTCTGGTCTACGGCTACTACTACACAAAAATGGCGATCGACAATAACGCCTTCCTGCCGGGCACGCCGTTTCAGGAAGATGGCAAGTTGCAGTACAAGGACACCGACATCGGCACTGGCATCAACCTCGGCCTGCGCTATCAGGTGAACGAGCGCACCACCGTCGGTCTGGCCTACACCAGCAAGGTCAAACTGGAGTTCAAAGACTCGCCTTCCGTGCATGGCATCCGCAATCCGCTGCTCAATCTGGCGCTGTCGAGGCTGGACGTCGACGAACTTGAAATCGACATGAACATCCCGCAGACCGCGACCCTGAGCATCGCCCATCAGCTGAACGAACAATGGACGCTGCTCAGTTCGGTGAACTGGCAGGACTGGAGCGACTTTGCTGACATCGGCGTGTCGGTGGATAGTGCCGCTGGCGATGTGTCACGCTCGGTCGACCGCAAATATCAGGACACATGGCACTTGTCGATCGGCGCGCAAAACCAGATCAGCCCGAAACTGCGCTGGAACATGGGCGTGGGCTACGACAGCTCTGCCGTAAAGGACAAGGACCGCACCGTCGACAACCCGATGAACGAGACGTGGCGACTGGCGACCGGGCTGAGTTACAAACTGGCGGAGGACACCGACATCAACCTCAATTACACACTGGTGTGGCTGGGTGATATGGACGTGCAGCAGACCAAGCGCAACGGGCAGACGCTGTCGGGGAGTTATCCCAACAGCGCGTTGCATATTGTTGGCGGAGGCGTGACCTGGCGGTTTTGAGTCACATAGGGGCGCGCTCTAGCGAGAAAAGGACTCGGCGAGCCAGGCATAGCTGTTTTTCAAAAGGTGTTTGGCAATGCCTGGTTTGTCTGGATGGCTCAAGCAGTGGTCTCATACTTGGTTATGAGCTAGCCATTACTGGATATCCAGAAGTTCAACGTCGAAGAAAAGTTTCGAATTAGGCGGGATGACACCGCCGTGGCCCTTTGCTCCATAGCCGTAATCAGGAGTAATTGTCAGCCTGCTGCGTTCTCCTAGACTCATTTCAGCAATACCCTCGTCCCAGCCTTTAATGACCTGTCCTTCACCAATTCTGAATTTAGAGGGTTGACCTCTGTCCTTACTTGAGTCGAACTTCGTACCATTTGTCAAAGTACCGGTGTAATGAATTTCGACCGTTTGTCCACGCTTCGGGTATATAACGCCGTCGCCGGGTTGAATCACTTCTACAGTAACACCCATTTTAAGTCTCCTTGAATGAGGGCAAAGTTATCGCAGCAGCACTGCTACAGTGCCTGCATATTCAAGGATCGGATGATGATTTTGACCTGTCATAAATGACAGGTTTTTAGGTTGTTTGGCGATAGGCATGCTGTTACTCAGACACTTTGGTTTCTTTGGACCTGAGTAGCTCGATCAAAAATCAATGGCTCGTCATACTTCCACGCAAATACCCTGGCAAATCAGATTCAACACACTCCGCATATGCCGGGCATAAGCGTCCCGATCGGGCATCACCTCGGTCGCCAGGCGAACGAATGACATGTTCGCGTACTGATTGAAGAGCGTCGCAGCCACGTCGATATCAACTGATTCGCGGACCTTGCCCAACCGCTGAAAATGCTCAAGCAAAGCCTTGGTTTCTTCAATTACAGCGGCATTCCATGGACTCAAGGCCTGCGCCAATTCACCCGTCAACAGAAACGGCGCCAGTTCCCGCCACAACGAAGCCGGCATCGCGGCTAGCTGGTAATCGGTCATCAGCCCTTCGAATTCGCACAGCGACTCCAGCGGATCACTGTTTTCGTCGAGATTCGCCCGCGCTTCGCGCATGGCTTGCTCGTCGGGTTGTTTGAGCAAGGCCAGCAGAATTTCCTGCTTGCCGCCGAAATAATTCACCACCGTCGGCGCGGAAACGCCTGCCTGCACGGCGATCTGATCCAGTGTGGTGGCCGCGAAACCGTTGCGCTTGAACAACTCAAGCGCCGCCTCGGCAATCACCTGCCGGCGCTGTTCCTTCTGCCGCTCTCTGAGTCCGCTCATGTTGCCTCTGTTGATCCTTGCCAGTGGCCGTCAGCCTACGTATGTCTTTTTTCATCGACAAATATTTTCTTTACAAAAATATTTTTAGGTGACAAAACTTTGTCCGTGCAGCGTTGAAATGAACGCACCCACCCGCTTAATTTCCCGGAGATCCGCCATGTCCGCCGAATTCGATTCGACCCGCAGTACCCGCGATTACCAGGCCTCTGACGCTGCCCACCACATCCACGCGTTCGTTGATCAGAAGGCCCTCAACGAGGAAGGCCCGCGGGTAATGGTCAGCGGCGATCGCCTGGCGTTGTGGGATAACGACGGCAATCGATATCTGGACGGCATGTCCGGCTTGTGGTGCACCAACCTCGGCTACGGCCGTAAGGATTTGGCGGCAGCGGCGACGAAACAACTGGAACAACTGCCCTACTACAACATGTTCTTCCACACCACTCACCCGGCAGTGATCGAACTCTCCGAGCTGCTCTTCAGCCTGCTGCCCAATCACTACAGCCACGCGATCTACACCAACTCCGGCTCCGAAGCCAACGAAGTGCTGATCCGTACCGTGCGCAAGTTCTGGCAGGTCATGGGCAAGCCCGAGAAGAAAATCATGATCGGCCGCTGGAACGGCTACCACGGCTCGACCCTCGCCGCGACGGCGCTCGGCGGGATGAAGTTCATGCATGAGATGGGCGGCAGCATTCCCGATGTCGCGCACATCGATGAGCCGTACTGGTTCGCCCACGAAGGCAACCTCAGCCCGGAAGAATTCGGCCTGCAAGCCGCGCGGCAACTGGAAGAAAAGATTCTCGAACTGGGCGCCGACAAGGTCGCCGCGTTCGTCGCCGAACCGTTTCAGGGTGCGGGCGGCATGATCATTCCGCCGGCGACGTACTGGCCGGAGATTCAGCGTATCTGCCGTCAATACGATGTGTTGCTGTGTGCGGACGAAGTGATTGGCGGTTTCGGTCGCACCGGTGAATGGTTCGCCCATCAGACGTTCGGTTTTGAGCCGGACACGCTGTCGATCGCCAAGGGCCTGACCTCCGGTTACATCCCCATGGGCGGTCTGATTCTGTCGCGGCGCATGGCCGAGGCACTGGTGGAAAAAGGCGGCGTGTTCGCCCACGGCCTGACCTACTCCGGCCACCCGGTGGCGGCCGCCGTGGCGATTGCCAACCTCAAGGCCTTGCGCGATGAGGGTGTGGTGACTCAGGTGAAAACCGACACCGGCCCGTACCTGCAGAACTGCCTGCGCGAAGTATTCGGCAACCACCCGTTGGTGGGTGAGATTCAGGGCGTTGGCCTGGTGGCGGCGTTGCAGTTCGCTGAAGACAAGGCCAGCCGCAAGCGCTTTGCCAATGAAAACGACATTGCCTGGCGTTGCCGTACGATCGGCTTTGAGGAAGGGCTGATCATTCGTTCGACATTGGGGCGGATGATCATGGCACCGGCGCTGGTGGCCACGCGCGCGGAGCTGGATGAGTTGATCGACAAGACGCGGATTGCGGTGGATCGCACGGCGCGGGAGTACGGCGTGTTGTGATCGGCTGAAGTGAAGGGTTGGCCGGACTGACGCCTTCGCGAGCAAGCTCGCTCCCACGTTTGGAATGCATTCCACTTTGGCAGCCTGGATGCCTGTTTGAAATGCGATCCCTGTGGGAGCGAGCCTGCTCGCGAAGGGGCCAGCCGGAGAGAAAATCGGTGAGAGACCAATGCCGCCGATTACTCCGCGCGCCGCTTGGTGTTAAATAGGCGCCAGTCTTAACCTTGTCGCGTAAAGCCGTGCAACGAGAACCGCTATGAACACCTCTTCCAAGAAAAACACCCAAATTCAAACAGCGGTGGCCGCATGATCGAAGTCACCGAAGTTTCCATTGCCCAACTGCGCGCCGCGCTGGAAACCGGGCAGACCACCGCAGTCGAGTTGGTTCAGGCCTATCTGGCCCGTATCGATGCCTACGACGGCGCCGACACTCCAACGGCGCTGAATGCCGTGGTCGTGCGCAACCCTGAAGCGTTGAACGAAGCGCGGGCGTCCGATGCTCGCCGTGCCAAAGGCCAAACCCTCGGCCCGCTCGACGGCATTCCTTACACCGCCAAAGACAGCTATCTGGTCAAAGGCCTGACCGCTGCGTCCGGCAGCCCGGCCTTCGCCGATCTGGTCGCTTATCGCGATGCCTTCACCATCGAACGCCTGCGCGCCGCCGGGGCGATTTGCCTGGGCAAGACCAACATGCCGCCGATGGCCAATGGCGGCATGCAACGCGGCGTCTACGGTCGCGCCGAAAGTCCTTACAACGCCAATTACCTGACCGCGCCGTTTGCTTCCGGCTCGTCGAACGGTGCCGGCACCGCCACTGCCGCGAGTTTCGCCGCGTTCGGTCTGGCTGAAGAAACCTGGTCGAGCGGACGTGGCCCGGCGTCAAACAATGGTTTGTGCGCCTACACGCCATCGCGCGGGGTGATCTCGGTGCGCGGCAACTGGCCGTTGACCCCGACCATGGACGTGGTCGTGCCTTACGCACGGACCATGGCCGATCTGCTGGAAGTCCTCGACATCGTCGTCGCCGAAGACCCGGACACCCGTGGCGACCTCTGGCGCCTGCAACCGTGGGTACCGATCCCCAGCGTCACCGAGGTGCGCCCCGCCGCTTACGCCGATCTGGCAGCCGACGCGAAAGCCTTGGCTGGCAAACGTTTCGCCGTGCCGCGCATGTTCATCAATGCCGACCCTGAAGCCGGCACCAGCGAAGCACCGGGCATCGGTGGCCCGACCGGCCAGCGCATCAACACCCGCGCCTCGGTGATCGACCTGTGGAAGCAAGCGCGTCAGGCCCTCGAAGCCGCCGGGGCCGAAGTCATCGAAACCGATTTCCCGCTGGTCTCCAATTGCGAAGGCGACCGCCCCGGCGCGCCGACCGTGTTCACCCGGGGTCTGGTCTCCAAAGAGTTCCTCCACCATGAACTGTGGGACCTGACCGCGTGGGCGTTCGACGATTTCCTGCAAGCCAACGGTGACCCGAAACTCAATCGGCTGGTTGACGTTGACGGGCCGAAAATCTTCCCCCACGACCCGGGCACCCTGCCCAACCGTGAAGGCGATCTGGCTGCCGGCATGGACGAATACGTGCGCATGGCCGAGCGTGGCATCACGCCGTGGAATGAAATCAGCACCGTGCCCGACGGCCTGCGTGGCCTGGAGCAGACACGGCGTATCGACCTCGAAGACTGGATGGACAAATTGGGCCTCGATGCCGTGCTGTTCCCGACGGTCGCCGATGTCGGCCCGGCGGACGCCGATGTGAATCCGGAATCGGCCGACATCGCCTGGAGCAACGGCATTTGGGTGGCCAACGGCAACCTCGCGATCCGTCACCTCGGCGTGCCGACCGTCACCGTACCGATGGGCGTCATGGCCGACATCGGCATGCCAGTCGGCCTGACCTTCGCTGGCCGCGCCTATGACGACTCGAGCCTGCTGCGCCTCGCCGCCGCGTTCGAATCGACCGGCAGCAAACGCCAGATCCCGCCACGCACGCCGCCGCTGGCGTAACGCGGTCAAACCGCTGGGAATGCGGTGTGTCAGCCGGCATAAATGTTGACTGATATACCGCCTTCGCGAGCAAGCTCGCTCCCACAGGGTTTCGTTTGATGCCGCTCATTGAGCACATCCACTCAATCCCTTGGTCAGCAAACACTCGATCATCCCAGCCATCTTAATTGCCGCTGGCCACCGACCATGATCGACCGCGTCCCTTCGCGTCTCACCCTCCTCGCGCTGCTCTGCGGTCTGAACCCAACCGCCCACGCCAGCGGTTTTTTCGACGACGCCAAAAGCGAAGTGCTCAGCCGCAACTTCTATCTGAGCAACGACTACCGCTCACCCTCACCCTCTGGGAAAAACTACAAACAGGAATGGGCTCAAGGCTTTATCGGCACCTTCTCATCCGGTTTCACATCCGGCACGGTCGGCTTCGGCATCGATGCCCACGCCTTCGTCGGGCTGAAACTGGACGGTGGCAAGGGCCATTCCGGGACCGGTTTGCTGCCGGTCGACAGCGATGGCCGCAGCGAAAACGATTACTCCAGCGCAGGCGGCGCGCTCAAGTTGAAAGCCTCGCGTACTACCCTCGCCTTCGGGGAAATGACCGTCGAAACCCCGGTGTTCGACACCTCCGACAAACGCCTGCAACCGGAGTACGCCACGGGTTTTCTGCTCAACAGCGCCGAGTTCGACCAGGTCAATCTAATGGCCGGGCATTTCACCGCGTTCAAGAATCAGGACAGCTCATCGGGCAAAGGCGATTTCTACGGCTACGGCGCCAATACCGAGGCCGGCGGGATCAGTTTTGTTGGCGCCGATCTGTTCAGCGGCAGTCCCGTCGGCGGCGCGCTGTACGCATCAGACCTCAACGACACCTGGCACCAGTACTACGGCAATCTGCACTTCAAGCAATCTGGCGTACTGCTCGACGCTAACCTCTATCACACCCGCGACACCGGCCGCGCGCTGGCCGGCGCCATCGACAACACCGCGTTCAGCCTGTCCGGCAAATACGCCTTCGGCCCCCATGCGGTGATGCTTGGCTGGCAACGGATCAATGGCGACACGCCGTTCGACTTCGTCGGTGGCGACTCGATCTACCTCGCCAACTCGATCAAATACGCCGACTTCAACGGCGCCAACGAACGCTCCTGGCAGGCGCGCTACGACCTCGACCTCGGTGCATTCGGTGTCCCCGGCCTGAGCTTCATGACCCGCTACGTCAGCGGCAGCCACATCGACGGCACCCACGCACCGCAGGGCGGCGCGTATAACCCGTTCGACGCGCAAAGCGGCAGTTACCAGCCGCAGCAAGGTGATGGCGGTAAACACTGGGAACGCGATATCGACTTGAAATACATCGTCCAGTCGGGCGCGGCGAAGGACCTGTCAGTGCAGGTCTCGCATGTATCGCACCGGGCCAATGAGGCTCAGGCTGGCGATGACATTGACCGGATTTACGTGGTGATTCAGTACCCGTTGGGCTTCTGACAAAACACGGGAATTTGCGCGCTGATAGCCGCAACATCAAAAGGCGACCGTCGGATGGAAGCGCAGCACAATCTCCAAGGCTTTTTCGGCTTCGACTCGACCTCTTCTAACATACCACCCGTCGGATTCAAGCCCGCACCTGTCAGATCTGACAGGTGCGCAATCGCGTCAATGCGCTTTCAATCATTCCGTCACCTTCCCGACGGAGCACGCCCGCATGTCCGACTCAGAAATTTATGCCTTGAAGCGCTTGCATTTCCCCGCCTCATCCAGCCTTGACCCCGAGGATGGCTACGACGGAGGTATCCCCATTCGTGCGGTGGAAAACGGTTTGCAAGTGGTCATCCCCGCCTGGCTAAAAATGGAACTCCAGCAGCATGTCGAATTCTTCTGGAACAACCCTAATGATGCAGTGTGGAGCAAGACCCTTGAGCACGAGTCCGAGCTCAATCGGGATGTGGCCTTTACCTTGCCCAAGGATTTTGTGGTCGATGGTGAAGTCATCGACGTGTTCTACAAGGTCACCGGCAAGAACATTCCTGACGAAGAATCCACCCCCCGCTTGAAGCTGCTGGTCAAATTCACCCGCCCCGGTGGATACGATGACATCCCCGGCGATGACGGCCACTCCGACCTGAATTTTTCCCTCGACCGCTACGAAGTCGACCAGGACTTTTCGGAAACCGACGTGGTGACGATGCGCATCTTCACCTACCGCAACCTGACTGAATACGACCGCATCCACGCCCGTTGGGGCAGTCACAAAGTGGTTCATCTCGTCACCCCGGATCAAGCGCGTGATCCAGATCAATACCCCATCTACATCACTTTCGATTACGACCTGATCAAAGCCGCCGGCGATGGCTCCGCGGTGGCCGTGGCGTTTCAGGTGGTCGACCGCTGCGGCAACTACCCGGACGAGCGCGCACCGTGGTCGGCCCTAAAACGGGTGCTGGTGGACATGAACGGTGACCGCCTCGACCCACCGCTGGTGCTGGTCAAAGGCCAGCCGACCGATCGCGTGGACCTCGACACACTGGGTGACGACGACGTCATCGTTCGCGTGTACACGACGGCTAAAGACTTTGCCGTGAACGATGAAGTGGTCCTGACCTGGACCGGCACCCCCGCGCAAGGCCCGCAAATCATCGTTGGCCCGTTATCGAAAACGGTGGAGTTCGTGCCCTTTCAGCTCGACTTCATCATCCCCAACGAAGCCGTGCGCGCCATCGCCAAGGGCAGTGCATCGGTGGGCTTTGTCCGGCGCCGCGAGAATGCGTCCGACATCCCCTCGAAAAACGCCAGCGTCAGCGTCGTCGGCGACATCAGCCAACTGCTTGCGCCTACGGTTGACGAGGCGCCGGGCGGGACGTTGCCAGTCGATACGCCATGGGCGACGGTGCGTATTCCGTCGTACGTCGGCCGCAACGGCAGTGATCTGCTGAACCTGATCTGGGAAGCGCAGGTGCCTGGCGGCGATACCGTCTACTACGAGGACCCACGCCAGGTCGGCAACATCGCGGATGGCGAGCCCGTCTTGCGCAACGTGAGCCAGACCGAAATCCAGCGTTTCGATGGCTTGAGCGTCAAGGTCTACTACGTCGTCACCAACAGAGACAACCTGCTGCTGAGCGTGCGCGAATCGCTGCCGTTCATCATGCAGGTGGGCGTGCCGAAGCCGATCTTTGATCGCCCGGAAGTCGAAGGAGCAGACGCCAATGACGTGCTGGATCCGGACAAGGTGCCACCGATAGGCGCAACGCTGGTGGCGCCCTTCCTCGGCACCCAGGACAAGGACCGCGTGACCTACCGCTGGCGCGGCTCGGCCACCGGCGGCAGCACCAGTGATTATCTGGACATGATCCCGGCCACGATGGGCAAACCGGTGAAGTTCACGGTGGGCAAGGCATTCGTGACTGCCAACCGCAACGGCACGGTGGTGGCGGATTACAGGATTGAGCGAGGGGGAGAAACGTTGGGGCATTCGCAGGAGTTGAAACTGCGGATTGGGGTGGCGTTGGATCTTAAAGATCCCGAGATCAAAGAAGCACCTAACAACATCCTGCAACCCATCGCCGCCAAAGATACCCTGACTGCTATTGTCCGGGCTTATCCGGACATGATCGGTACACAGGTGAGCGTGACGTGGACAGGTACGCCGGGTGAAGGCAGCAAAACTGAAGGCCCGATAGATGTAACTGCACATCAGGATTTGGAAGTCCCGCTGCCCAATTCGCTGGTTGCGTTCAACCTGGGTAAAACAGTCGGGGTGATTTACACCGTCATTCGCAATGGTGTGCCGCAGGACTCGGAGGAATTATCCCTGACTGTGTTGCCAATTGTTGATGGCGACGAGAACTTGCCGACGCCAAGCATTGATGGTGCCGTGGGCGATGAGTTGGATGTAATGCAATTAGAGGAAGATGCGCAACTGCGAATCGAAAAATGGATGTTGCAGGCTGTGGGCCAGTGCATCTGGCTTTGCTACCACGGAACTGACAATAACGGTAACGCTGTAGAAAAAGTGTTCTGGGCAGCTGAAGCGCATCAGCAGGTAGAGGGGTTAGTAACGGCGGCTCAGGTTCCTTGGTTGCGGGGACTCAAAGATGGAAGTCAGCTGACGATTACCTTCAAGGTAAACTTCGCCAAGCAGTTGAACGTCAATACGGCGGTGAATTTCCCCCTGCGCAAATACATTCTAAAAAAAGTGATTCTGACATCGGGTTACGAAAACTGGGAGTCCGAAACCAGTCAGCAGTTTTATGTGGGTGCATCTGTCAGCTTTAAAAGCGGGCTGACATTCGACCTTTTAGCAAACCCCACTACCTACAAACCCTCGCTAACAGGGCCTGCGCATAAGTATAACATGGGGGAATTAACATTGCTATGCCTTAACAGAAGCCACATGAAATTCAGCTGGGACGGACTTTCTACCAAGGTTTCATTCACCGTGGCAGATATCAATGCGCACAATGCACATCGAGTCAGATACTACGATGAGAGTGGAGAGATACATAGCCAATATATCCCCCACGCATACCCACAAGTTTATACGGTCAAATATGAGGCATTACCAGGTCAGTATATTTCTTACTTCACCATAGAGTGCGGATACGACAACAACCTAGGCTTCTATCTTGATGAAATACGTTGGTTTAATTAACGCCGAAAACTTATACCCTTAAGCGTAAAAGTGGCTGCTAGGGCCAGGCCACATTACCGTTTATTTTGGATAAAAAGATCGCAACTGTAATAACTCCTAAATGATTCAGTGTAGAAACTGCCGCAGGCTGCGATCTTTTTTGCTGTAGGAAATTGTAAGAGTATATGGCGTTGTCCCTACAAAGAATCCCGTCAAACTCCCGGAGACTGCAGCGGTTGACTGCCCTGCCCTCACTCCCTATCCTCGCGCCTGTCACGACTCATTCGTGATCGGGTTTGACGGCCCGAAGTATTCCTAGGTCCTTGCATAGCTTCTATGGCAGCTGTGCGTGGGGCGCTTTCGAGTGCGCCGGGTTCCTAGGACCGGTCCGTCAACCCGCGTACAGTTGCCACCCAAATCGTTTGACGGCGATCACGTGGCGACTTCATTTCCTAGGAGTTACACATGACCGATCCAACCACAAAATCCACCCCCTTCGCCCCTTGCGACCACGTCGCCCACCACCTCTTCACCGTCCAAGCCGACATCCCCCTCCTCGACGCCCTAGAACACGCTTCCGTTTACCTCAACTGCGCCGAAGCCCTCGCCCACCAAGCCCCGACCGCGACCCGACCGGAACACAGCGGTTCACTGCACTGGGCCAGCCAGCAAATGCTCGCCACCGCCCGCGCATTGATACTGGCCTCCGTCGCCGGGCTGCACGCCGCGCAGGCCGAAGGTGAAGCATGAGTGCGCACATTTCGATGACCCACAACGAAGACAGCATCCCTGTGTTGCTGGTCTCCACCGAAGCCCCGCTGGATGTCCTGCACAGCAGCGCGGCCAGTCGTTTTCTCGCGGTGACGCAGATGATGGAGAGTCTGGCCAGCCTGGATATCTCCTCCGCCAAAGGTGCCGATTTGCAGCAATTGGCCCACGCGGCTGCGATGTTGCTGCGTGATGGCTGTGACGTGATGGACGTGTTGGGCCGGCAGATTCGTTTGCGGGTCTGATAGCGGCAAGATCAAAAGATCGCAGCCTTCGGCAGTTCCTGCATAGATTGGTGTAGGCGCTGCCGAAGGCTGCGATCTTTGGTGATCGTTCCCACGCTCCCGCGTGGGAACGCCTCCACGGACGCTCCGCGTTCGGCTTTGAAAGCGACGCGGGCGTCCCGGGCCGCATTCCCACGCAGCGCGTGGTGACGACCAATCTCTAAGGTTTTTCAGCTTCGAATCGACCTCTCCCAACATTACCACCCGTCGGATTCAAGCCCGCACCTGTCAGATCTGACAGGTGCGCAATCCCCCGTTTAACCGTTCAATCACTCCGTCACTTCCCGCCACGGAGTCCTCGCCATGTCCAGCCCCAACAAACCCCTGTTACTTGAGGAACTCAACATCCCCGGTCGCAGCAAAGAACCGGTGTCGAGGGATCCCGATATCTGGGGCATCAACATCGCCGCCGCGCTGGGCAACTTTCCGCTTCACGGCCTGCTGTGCCTGGCGGGGCCGTGGAGGAACATGGCGCCTGGCGACGAGTTGAAAGTTTATTGGAACACCGGCATAGAAGTGTTGAGCAAGACCGTCGTCAAGGACGAGGTCAACACAAAACTGCGCGAGTTCGTGCCTCCGCGGCACATGGTCGACGGCCAGTTCGCGGTGTCCTATTCCGTCAAGCCGTTGGGTGGCGTGGCTGAATCGTCCGAAGTCATGCTGGTGGTGGTCAAGCTGACGCGCCCGGGCGGCCATGATGACAACGGTGATGGCGGGCATTCCAAGCTGATCATGATCATTGCGCAGGACATTCTTGACGGCAGCATCGACAAGGACAACGTGGCCGATGGCGTGGAGATCCGCATTGGCGAGGCCGATGACAAACCGCCCTATCCCAACGCTGCGGTCGGCGATGTTTGTCGCGTAAGTTGGGGCGGGATCTACGTGCTCAGCGAGCCGCTGACCCAGGAGCAGGCCGAAGGCAAGACACCGATCACCGTGACCATCGACGAAAAGACCATCCGCGACGCCGGTGATGCAGAGTTTCCCGGCGTGGCCGTGGTGTTCGAGGTGTACGACAAGGTCTTCAACCGCTCCGAGGACTGGAGCCCCGAACAGCGTGTGGTGGTGGCCGTTGATGCGACCCGGCTGGGCGCGCCGTTGCTCAAGGAAACAGTAAACAATGTGCTGGACGTCGACAAACTGGGCGACGCCGACGGCACCGTGCAAATCATCGCCACCGACACGAGCAATTTCAAAATCGGCGACATCCCGTTCATCAGGATCAAGGGCACGCCGGTCGAAGGTGCGCCGATTGATCGGGAAGTAGAAGGCACTGCTTTGACCAGCGTGCCGAGCGTTATTGAAATCAAGGCTCCCAACGCCGTGCTGCACCAGTTGGCCAAGTCGCAGATCACCTTGTCTTACCGCCTGAAAAAAGCCGACAGCTCCGCCGACCTGAAATCCAAAAGCCAATTCATCCGCGCCATTGGCGAAGTCCAGCGGCTGGCCGCGCCGGAAGTGCTGGATGAGGATTCCGGTGCACTCGACCCCACACTGGCCCAGATACGCCTGGAAATTCCATTCGATAAATCCTTCGTCGAAGGCCAGGTCCTCCAACCGGTCATGCTGGGCACCACGCCAGGCCTCAAACCGTACCTGCCTGAACTGCCAACCCGCCCCATCACCCGCAACGACATCGTCGCGGCCGAGCCGTTGTCTTACAACATCGATGGCAAACACCTGACCCCGGTCAACGGCGGCACAGCGGAGTTCTATTACCAGCAACTGATCGCGGATGCGGTATTCGCCAAGCTGGACCCATTCGAGGCCTCCCGCGCCATCCGCGAGTCGATCCACAGCGACATCCTGCGCGTCGGCGAAGCACGCCTGGAACTGCCGCAACCTGAAGTGGACGGCGTGGTGGACGGCGTTCTGCCAGCCGACACCGCCGGCACCACCCTGACCGTGCCGTACACGGAAACAGTCAAAGACGATGAAGTGTTCATGTTCTGGACCGGCTCGATCACCGGCCAATACCCCGACTCGATCAAGCTGAGCGAATTCACCGCCGGTGAGCGAGTGCCGTTCCCCATCCCGGCCGCGGTGATCAAGGGCAATGAAGGCGGCACGGTGGTCGCCCGGTACGAGATCAAACGCGTGGCGGGCGGGACGAGTTATGCCGAGCCGTTGAAGTTCAGTGTCGGCGTGGCGCTGGATCTGAAAGATCCCGAGATCAAAGAAGCACCTAACAGCATCCTGCAACCCATCGCCGCCAAAGATACCTTGACTGCTATTGTCCGGGCTTATCCGGACATGATCGGTACACAGGTGAGCGTGACGTGGACAGGTACGCCGGGTGAAGGCAGCAAAACTGAAGGCCCGATAGATGTAACTGCACAGGAGGATTTGGAAGTCCCGCTGCCCAATTCGCAGGTTGCGTTCAACCTGGGTAAAACAGTCAGGGTGATTTACACCGTCATTCGCAATGGTGTGCCGCAGGACTCGGAGGAGTTATCTCTGACTGTGTTGCCGATTGCTGATGGCGACAAGAATTTGCCAACGCCAACTATTGATGGCGCGGTGGGCGATGAACTAAATGTGACCCAATTGGAGGAAGGTGCGCAACTGAGGATCGAAAAATGGATGTTGCAGGCTTTGAATCAAAATATCTGGCTGCGTTACGACGGGACTGACCAGAACGGTGAGGCTGTAGAGAAAGTGTTTTGGGCAGGTGAAGTGCATCAACAGGCGGAGGGGTTGGTGACGGCGGCGCAGGTTGCTTGGTTGCAGGAACTTGAGGATGGAAGTCCGCTTAAGATTGCGTTCAAGTTGAACTATGACAAGGTTGCGAATGCTGATACGGCGGTTGATTTTCCGATAAAAACTTACACCATTAATGCCTCCAGGTCACTGGAGATAGACACTACCCCCATGATGCTTGATGGAGTCCACTTGTACCCCGCACCCGCACCATTTGCTCCCCCCTTTGAAGCAACGGCGTACTTACCCGACAACGCGCAACAATCCCGAGCAGCACAGGGCGGCTATCCACCGTACGAATATCTCACCTCGAACCCCAACGTCGCCTCCGTTGATGCAACAACCGGCTACGTGGTCTCGACAGGAATCGGAACAGCAATGATCAGCGCGCGGGACACGAAAGGACAGACCGTCAAATATCAGGTGACATGCGAACACGTGTATGAGCTTATTGTGAGCGAAGAAACATTCTTTAACTACTCCTACGCCAGAGGATGGGCGACCCGGAACGGAGCGCAATTGTTTTCAGTGGAAGACGACCCTATACAACAGGCCCTGATCATCGCGATAACCTATGGGTTCCAGAAGCCAGGAACCACCGAGCCGCATACATGGGCCCTCGCCCAATTTGTACCCGGGGTAATCTCACCCACCGGGCAAACCGCCCAATGGGAGGCCGACCCCAAAACCCCCGGCATGCGTGTTAGGGATGGCCAACATGGTCACCTCTTTATTGCCATGGCCTACCGCCCAAAGGGCACTATGCCCACCAACCACATAGATCCCTAACCCCCCCCGATGTATACCAAGGGCGTTGATACGAAAACCGGTAGTCCACTCCAAACACCTCCTTCGCGGGATGTCGTTCGAGGCTTGCTCCTCAAGCTGGCCGTTTTTCGATGATGAGATTTTTAACACGGCGGGGGTTATTGCGCGGGGTAACGCTTTCGCAAGAAAGTGAAGCCCCGTTCAATGCGCGCTACAAAAGGTTTTGTCGGGATGGTTCTCCAACTCCAGTTCCTCAAACAGCCGGTTGATTGTTCGGACCGCTTCACGCAGCTTGTGTCGGGTGGGCGTCAGGACAGGCACACTACGCCCTCGAACACGCTTCCGTTTACCTGAACTGCGCCGAAGCCCTCGCCCACCAAGCCCCCACCGCGACCCGCCCGGAACACAGCGGTTCACTGCACTGGGCCAGCCAGCAAATGCTCGCCACCGCCCGCGCATTGATACTGGCCTCCGTCGCCGGGCTGCACGCCGCGCAGGCCGGAGGTGAAGCATGAGTCCGCACATTTCTATGACCCACAACGAAGACAGCATCCCCGTGTTGCTCGTCTCCACCGAAGCCCCGCTCGATGTCTTGCACAGCAGCGCGGCCAGTCGTTTTCTCGCGGTGACGCAGATGATGGAAAGTCTGGCCAGCCTGGATATCTCCTCCGCCAAAGGTGCCGATGTGCAGCAACTGGCCCACGCGGCTGCGATGTTGCTGCGTGATGGCTGTGACGTGATGGACGTGTTGGGCCGGCAGATTCGTTTGCGGGTCTGATAGCGGCAAGATCAAAAGATCGCAGCCTTCGGCAGCTCCTACACCGATCTCTGTAGGAACTGCCGAAGGCTGCGATCTTTTGCTTTTCAAGCGAGGTCGAGTCAGACCTCTGAAACACCTTCAAATAACAATATTTCTCGTTTGACACTAAATCCCAGCCGTACCCCTCGTCTTTGAACAAACGGAATTTTTCCCTCGAAGACAAGGAGTCGGCTGCGATGTTCGCGCCCATTACCCGTTCCATGACCCTCACCCTCGGCCTGTGCAGCGCTGCATTCAGCGCCGATCTGCTGGCTGAAATCGAAGCCGAAAAACCGCCGCTGCCCGCAAACACGGCACTTGAACTGGCCGCGACCAACGTCAGCGCGCAAGGCTTGGGCACCACCACCGAGAACACCGAGTCCTACACCACTGGCGCGATGAGCGCGGCGACGCGGCTGAATCTGTCGATCAAGGAAACCCCGCAATCGGTGTCGGTGATCACCCGTCAGCAGATGGATGATTTCAAACTCGGTACATTGTCCGAGGCCATGCGCCAGACCACCGGTGTGGTGGTGCAGCATCTTGATTCGGATCGGGTCAGCTATTCGTCGCGTGGCTATGCGATCAACAACTTCCAGATCGACGGGATGCTCAACACCTTCGATCGCATGAAATCCGATTCCGACACGATCATTTACGACCGGATCGAGGTGGTGCGCGGTGCCACCGGGCTGACCACGGGTGCGGGTGATCCGTCGGCAACGATCAACATGGTGCGCAAGCGTCCGACCGCGCAGTGGCAGGCGCTGGCCGGGGTCAGTGGCGGCAGCTACGACAATTACTACAGCTACGTCGACGTCGGCGGGCCGCTGGCGTTCGACGGCCGCCTTCGCGGGCGCACGGTGTTGGCGTATCGCGACAACCAGTCGATCAAAGACAAATACGCGCTGCAACGGGAGGTCGGTTATGGCGTGCTTGAGGCGGACCTGACCGATTCCACCGTGCTGGCGGTCGGTTACGACTATCAGAACAAGCATGTGCAAGGTTCATCCTGGGGCACCGTGCCCTACTGGAATGCCGATGGCAGCAAGGCCGGTCTAGGCCGCTCGACCAACATGGCGACGTCGTGGAGTTCCTGGCCGCTGCAAGACAAGACCGCGTTCGCCACCCTCGATCAGCAACTGGCCGGCGGCTGGCGCCTGAAAGCGGCGTACACCCATCGCGAGAGCAATACCGACGGCAAGGTCTATTACGGTGGTGCCGGTTTTCCCGCGGCTGACCGCAGCGGCATGATCGCCTACACCTCGCACATGATCGGTACGCAGAAAATGCAGGCGTATGACTTCAATGTCTCCGGCCCCTACTCGCTGCTGGGCCGTGAGCACGAAATGATGTTCGGTTACGGTGAAGCCGAGCGCCGTTCGAATTCCCCGTACACCATTGCCGGTGCGCGCCCCAAGGACTACGGGACCATCCGCGATTGGAAATACATGGGCGACATCGCCAAATTCAGCGACACCGTCACCGACCTCACCGGGTCCAAGGACGATACCCGGCAGAAAGCCGGCTACATCGCCACGCGCCTGAGCCTGACCGATGAGCTGCACGCGGTGCTCGGCAGCCGATACGGCAGCTGGGAAGCGTCCAGTACCAGCAACAGTTACAACGCCAATCGGCAGCTGACAGGGGTCGATTACACCAGCCAGAAACAGAACGACGTCTGGACGCCTTACGCCGGGCTGCTGTACGACCTGACCCCGGAATACACGGCGTACGTGAGTTACACCGACATCTTCAAGCCCCAGGGCAACCGCGACAAGAATCGCAAATACATCGACCCGGTGGTCGGCAAAAACTATGAAGTGGGCATCAAGGGCAGCCTGCTCGAGGAACGCCTGAACCTGTCCACGGCGGTGTTCTGGAGCAAGCAGGATAACGTCGCCGAACTCGATAACTCGGTACCGGCGGATCCGGTGACCCGCGAGCAGTTCTACAAATCCGGCGGCAAGGGCAATAAGGTCAACGGCTTTGAAGCGGAAGTGTCCGGTGAAATCCTCCAGGGCTGGAACATGACCGCCGGTTACACCTATACCCACTCGGTCAACGGCGAAAGCGCGCGCACCAACACCAATCAGCCGATGAACCTGTTGCGCGTCTCCACCGCGTACCGTTTGCCGGGTGAATGGCAGGCGCTGACCGTGGGCGGTGCGGTGAACTGGCAAAGCGATGTGTATGGCACCTCGAGCCGGCCGGTTGGCGGTGACACCGAAGAAGCGCGAATCGCCCAGAGCGCTTACACCGTGGTCAACCTGATGTCGCGCTACGAGTTCGACCGACACCTGTCGGCGTCACTGAACGTCAACAACCTGTTCGACAAGAAGTATTACGACAACGTCGGCTTCTATAACGGTGTGTATTGGGGTGACCCGCGCACCGTCACCCTGAGTCTCGACTGGAAGCTCTGACCCCCGCCCCTCGGGCACGGCGCACATTCGCTTGATGTGCGCCGCGTCTGTCTGATATTGCCCCGCAACACCTTGCAAAACCTACACTGTACGGGCGTTAACCCCGTGTTAATTCATGCCACCCAGACTCACTTCCGAGATCTGCTTCATGGACGAACGGCTCCCACTTGTTCAGTAGGAGGCACCATGAAAATCACTACCGCAATCCTTGCCGGGCTGTTTGCCCTGGGTTCTGCCAGCGTCTTTGCCGAAGGCGGCGCTGAGCGCATGCGCTATTACTACGACAACTTCCCGGTCCACCACGCCCAGAGCGAGCAGAAGAGCGACGCCAACGCGAAAGAAATTCGCGTTCCCGCCGATCAGACGGCGCAGGTGACCGAGTCCTATCGCGACTGAGAATTAGCGAGCAACCGATGGACCTTCCGTGGCTCCGCTCTGGCCCGGGAGAAGACAGTTTGGCGCCCTGATTGGGGCGCCTTTTTTTTGTGCTCATTCTGTTGATTAGTCAGGATTGGGTGTCCGGCTTTTGACTAGTGGTGAATTCGCCCCTCACCCCAGCCCTCTCCCGAGGGAGAGGGAGCTGTTTTGTATGTTTTTCAAAACCTGAGTTCGGCTCGATATTTCAGGTCGGCGTACCTCGCCCAAACACCTCGGTCAGTCCCCCCAAGGCACAGGAGCTGCTTTGTATGTTTTTCAAAACCTGAGTTCGGCTCGATATTTCAGGTCGGCGTACCTCGCCCAAACACCTCGGTCAGTCCCCCCAAGGCACAGGAGCTGTTTTGTATGTTTTTCAAAACCTGAGCTCGGCTCGATGTTTCAGGTCGGCGTACCTCGCCCAAACACCTCGGTCAGTCCCCCCAAGGCACAGGACCTGTTTTGTATGTTTTTCAAAACCTGAGTTCGGCTCGATGTTTCAGGTCGGCGTACCTCGCCCAAACACCTCGGTCAGTCCCCCAAGGCACAGGAGCTGTTTTGTATGTTTTTCAAAACCCAAGTTCGGCTCGATATTTCAGGTCGGCGTACCTCGCCCAAACACCTCGGTCAGTCCCCCCAAGGCACAGGAGCTGTTTTGTATGTTTTTCAAAACCTGAGTTCGGCTCGATGTTTCAGGTCGGCGTACCTCGCCAAAACACCTCGGTCAGTCCCCTCTCCCTTTGGGAGAGGGTTAGGGTGAGGGGCTTTCAGGCCTGCAGATTTTTGATCCAGAACAGCATGCGCCCGTGATCCGGGTCAAACATGCCCGGCGCGAAGCCGAACTTGCGGTAGGAACCTTGCGCCACAGCATTGCCTTCCAGCACTTCGAGGGTGATCTTGCAGCAACCGCGCTGGCGAGAAATTTCCTCGACCTTCTGCAGCATCTTCTGGCTCAGGCCGAGACCGCGAAACCGGTCCACCACCGCCACGTCATGCACGTTAACCAGCGGCTTGCAGGCAAACGTGGAAAACCCTTCAAAGCAGTTCACCAGCCCCGCCGGCTCACCACCGACAAAGGCCAGCACGCTGAACGCATGCGGGCGACGGGCCAGTTCTTCGGGCAGTCGGCGCAGCAGTTCCGGGTCGAGCGAATGACCGCCGCCCATAGGATCTTCTGCGTAATGATTGAGCACGATACCGATGGCCTCGGCGTGCGTTGGATTGCTGTAGATGGCTTGAAGCACAAGAATCTCTGCGGAATCCATTTCCATCCCCGAACATACAAAAGCCCCGGCGCGCAAAGTGCGCACTGAAAGGCTGTCTGACCTTAGCGCGAGTGTGGACCGGCCGACAATCTTTTGCTCTGTCAGTGTCCCCAGATCAATTCCTCGGTCCAGCCAAGTTCGGCAAAATCTGCAGCGCGCAGCTCACTTTCGCCGACACAGAAAAACTCATCCAGTTGCGGCGGCGTCACCGTGGTATCGCTGAGCATCGCGTGCACCTGGCCACGGTGATGAATCTGATGTTCAAAGAGGTGCGAAAGCATACGCAGACGACTGTCGTGCTGCGGCGTATCACGGGCGATGGTGACGATCCGGGTCAGATCGGCATCGCGCAGTTGCTCGCAATACGCAATCAGCCGTCGATCAACGTGAGCCTGCTCTTCGCGCAGTTGCAGACTGTCTGTGAACGGTTCGTCGACGTTGAAAAACACATAGCAGTCAGGATGCGGCTCGGCCCCGCGCAATTCGCGCTCCAGTGCATCGACGTAAAACCAGTCGCAGGTGAGGATGTGATTGAGGGTCAAACGAATACTCGGGAAGAAACTCACCCGAGGCGCCGCCAGGTCTGCCGCGCCGAGCTGCTTCCAGGCCTTGGCCAAGCGATGATTGGCCCAGCCATTCTGGTAAGCCATGGTCAGCAAATGATGGGATAGCGGTTGGCTCATGTCGGCGCCCTCTTCGCTCAAGCTTCGGTAAAACGCTGCAGCTGCATCTCCTGCAAGCGACTGAGGGTGCGGCGGAACGGAAATTCCAGATAACCCTCGGTGTACAAAGCGTCCATGGAGACTTGGGCCTCGATGTACAGCGGCACCTTGCGGTCGTAGCACTCGTCGACCAGCGCAATGAAACGCCGCACGCCATCGTCGTGAACCGACAATTGCGGCAGCTCGCGGTCACCGGCCACCACCCGCTGCGCGCCATCTTCGGTGCCGCGCGCGATGCGCCCTTCGCGCTTCTGTGCGCTCAGGTTGGGCACCTCGCTCAACAGAATAGCTGTGTAGCGGTCGCACAGCGCGATGAAATCCATGGCCGCGAACGGTTGCTCGCAGAGATCCGCGTAGCGGCACCACAACACCGTTTCACTGGCCTGCACCACGTTCAATACACGATGGCCGACCACCACCGGTTCGGCGCTGACCGCTTGCCCGACGGTCAATGCCTGAAAGACTTCCTCCAGCGCGCTAACCGCAGCGGTAGCGACAAAGTAGCGCTGCAGGCCTGCCCCCGGATGCAAACGGTGATCCTCGGCGCCATTCACCGCAACCACCTGCATGTGCATTTTGATCGCGGCAATGGCCGGTACAAACCGGTCGCGGTTGAAGCCATCGGCGTACAGATCATCCGGCGGCAGATTGGACGTGCACACGATCACCACGCCTTCGTCGAACATCACCTGAAACAACCGTCCGAGAATGATCGCGTCACCGATGTCGTTGACGAACAGCTCATCGAAGCACAACACCCGCACCTCGGCCGCCAGCTCTTTGGCCAGCGCGCGCAACGGATCGGCAATCCCGCTCAACTGAAATGAGCGCTGATGTACCCAGCCCATAAAGTGATGAAAGTGTTGGCGTCGCGCCGGCACCCGCAGGCTCTGATAGAACTGATCCATCAACCAGGTCTTGCCGCGCCCGACCGGCCCCCACAGATAAACGCCGGTGATCGAACGGGCACCGGCGTGCAAGGCTTCGTGGCATTTTTGCAGCGCCCAGACCGCGTGTTCCTGGGCTTCATCCTGGATGAAGCCCTTGTGTTGCACGGCGTGCTGCCAGGCGCTGAGGGGGGAGTCGAAAGTCATGCGCGGCAGTATGCCACGATGGTTACAGGGAAATATCCAGTCGGGCGATTTTCCCCTGCGCGTTCAAGCGGAACGTGTAGCGCAATTGCGCCGGGCTGCCGGGAAAGGTTCCGGAAATCAGCCCGTGCACCAGCACCTTGCCGGTGCGCTGCTGGACGTCCAGCACTTCGACCCGGGGCTGATAGCGTTGCCCGGTGTCTTGCATCCATTGCGCGATGGCTTGCGGGCCGACCTGATGCTGGCCTTCGTCGAACACGTTGGCATCCTCGGCAAAAAAACTGGCGACCCGCGACGTATCGCGTGCATTCGCCGCATCGATATACGCAGCGATCGCCGGGGCCAGTGCAGAGACGGGATGGGACATGGTTGCAGCTCCTTTTGTTTGGTTCTGCGAGCATCCTAAAACAGCGTTGCGTCAGTTTTTGTCAGGAGTGAAACGTCCGCTCTCGTCCAGTTGCATCTGCTCGCGCCAGGTGCGCAACAGGTCGCTGCGCCGTCCCGGATAGCTGTCGCCCTGACGCCCGGCAGCGCTGATCCGGTCGGTGCGAAAGGTGCGGTAGGCGCTGCGCAATTCGCACCACGCAACGATGATTCGCACCTCATTGAGAAAGCCCAGCGCCAAGGGCCAGATCAGGCGCTGACTGGGCACCTGTTGCGCGTCGGCGTAATCAATGTGCAGTTTGGCCTGGTCGCGGATGGCGTGGCGAAACACGTTCAACGGCACGGCGTTCTGCGGAAAACCATAGCCCGGCGGGCCCGGCATCACGGTCGGATTGCGCAGCGCTTCCTGGGCCTGCGGATCGAGCACGGCGGCGATTTTCGCTAGCGCATCCGCCGCTGCTTTGCCGAGGACTTCGTCGCCACGCTGATCGACGTAGCGCAAACCGAGAACGATGGCTTCGGTCTCGTCGGCGTTGAGCATCAGCGGCGGCAGAAACAGGCCGCTGCGCAGCACATAACCGATCCCCGCCTCGCCATGGATCGGCGCGCCGAGGGCGGTCAGTTCAGCGATGTCGCGGTAGAGCGTGCGCTCGGACACTTCCAGCTCGGCGGCCAGAGTCGCCGCCGTCACCGGGCGCTTCTTGCCGCGCAGTACTTGCAGCAAAGTCAAAAGACGAGTGGTACGCGACACGATGGGCAGGCTCGGCAGGGAAAAGATGCCGGAGCTTAGCAGAGCCTGGTGTCAGAAAACGGCAGGAGCCGGAAGACGCTAATGGCGGGCATGACCGCTGAGCGGCAAACGTCTTGACACTGAATATTATCAACATCATATTGGCCAAATATTTCGAGCATAATGTTTCAAGCAGACAATTTTCTATCGAGGGCATCGCCATGCATTACAAGGTTTTTGGTCGCAAAACCGGCCTGCGTGTTTCTGAATTGGCACTGGGCGCCGGCAATTTTGGCACCGGCTGGGGTCACGGCGCCGAACGTGACGAAGCCAAGCGTATCTTTGATGGCTTCCTCGATGCCGGCGGCAATTTCATTGATACCGCCAATGGTTATCAGGGCGGACAGTCGGAATCGATGCTCAGTGAATTCATCGCCCCGGAGCGTGATCGCCTGGTGATTGCCACCAAATACAGCATGGGCACGACCCCGGCCGACGGCATTTCCCACACCGGCAACAGCCGGAAAAACATGGTTCGCGCGGTTGAGGAAAGCCTCAAGCGTCTGAACACCGATCACATCGATCTGTTCTGGGCCCACGTCACCGATGGCGTGACGCCCATGGAAGAAATCCTGCGCGGTTTTGATGACCTGGTGCGCGCCGGCAAGATTCACTATGCCGGGCTGTCGAACTTCCCGGCATGGCGCGTTTCCCGCGCCGATGTACTGGCGGAACTGCGTGGCTTCGCACCGATTGCAGCGATTCAGGTTGAGTACAGCCTCGCCGAGCGCACTGCCGAGCGCGAACTGTTGCCGATGGCTGAAGCGCTGGGACTCGCAGCGACGCTGTGGTCTCCGTTGGCCGGCGGGTTCCTCACGGGCAAGTATCGCGGCGGGGATGACAACAACCGTGCGAGCAAACTCGGCATGTTGGTGCATGCGGAAAAAAGCGCCCGCGAAACCGCCCTGCTCGATACGTTGCTGGCCGTCGCCAAAGAAATCGACGCCAGCCCAACCCACGTCGCCATCGCCTGGCTTCGCGAAAAAGCCCGACGCTCGACTACCGCGCTGATTCCGATCCTCGGCTCGCGCACCCGCGAACAGCTCGACGCCACCCTCGGCGCACTCGAGGTGCAACTGAGCGAACAGCACATGGCTCGGCTGCAAGACAGCAGCAGCGTGCCGGCCGGTGTCCCGCACGAGACGATCGCCAGTGCCACACCTCGCTTTACCGGCCCGCAAACGTTGGACCTGCCGATCATCCCGGTGGCCTGAACCGGCTCGCGTCTCCACGGGATAATCGTTCCCACGCTCCCGCGTGGGAATGCCTCAACGGACGCTCCGCGTTCGGCCGTGGAGGGGACGCGGAGCGTCCCAGGCTGCATTCCCACGCAGAGCGTGGGAACGATCATTGCCGGCGGGTTTAGAGATCGACTTTGTGTCGGGCGGCGTAGAGGCAGAGCATTTCCATGGCCAATGTCGCGGCGGCCAGCGAGGTGACCTCGGCGTGATCGTAGGCCGGGGCGACTTCCACCACGTCCATGCCGACCAGATTGATCCCGCGCAAACCGCCAAGAATTTCCAGCGCTTGCACGGTGCTCAAGCCGCCGCACACCGGCGTACCGGTGCCCGGTGCAAACGCCGGATCCAGGCAATCAATATCGAACGTCAGGTACACCGGGTTATCGCCCACCCGTGCGCGGATCGCTTCGACAATCGCTTCGCAACCCCTGCGATGCACCTGCCGGGCATCCAGCACCTGAAAGCCCATGTGATCGTCATTGGTCGTGCGCAAGCCGATCTGCACCGAACGCGCCGGATCGACCAGACCTTCCCGCGCCGCATGCCAGAACATCGTGCCGTGATCGACCCGTTTGCCCTCTTCGTCCGGCCAAGTGTCGCTGTGCGCATCGAAGTGAATCAGCGACAACGTGCCGTGTTTGCGCGCGTGGGCCTTGAGCAGCGGATAGCTGATGAAGTGGTCGCCGCCAAACGTCAGCATCGCGCTGCCCGCGTTGAGAATCTGCTCGGCGTGGGCTTCGATGCTTTCGGGAATGCTGTGGGGCGCGCCGTAATCGAAGTCGCAGTCACCGTAATCAATCACCGCCAAATGGTCGAACGGGTCGAACGTCCACGGCCAGTGGCGCTCCCAGGCGATCCCGGCGGAGGCGGCGCGAATCCCCCGTGGCCCGAAACGGGCGCCAGGACGGTTGCTGGTGGCGGTGTCGAACGGTACGCCGCTGACCGCGACATCGACGCCGCGCAGATCACGGCTGTAGCGCCGGCGCATGAAACTGGTGATGCCGGCGTAAGTACTTTCGGCAGCGGTGCCGTAAAGGCTGTCACGTGTGATCGCCTGATCATTTTGCATGGGCACATCCATCGTGGTGCTCCTGTTGTTATTGATGGCTACGGAAAGTGGTCCACAGACGCGTGCGCTGGCGCATGTCCTTGAGGCTCATGCTGCGATCGGCGTAGAGCCGCGCACGCACCTCGCTCGGCGGATAGATGTCGGGATCGTGACGTACGGCCTCATCCACCAATGGCGTCGCGGCCTGGTTGGCGGTGGCGAAAAACAGCGTGTTGGTCAGTTCGGCCACTGAGTCCGGGCGCAGCATGAATTCGATAAACGCCCGCGCGGCCTCGGGGTGCGGCGCATCTTTGGGGATGGCCAGATTGTCCTGCCACACCAGCGTGCCTTCCTTGGGAATGCGGTACGCCACTTCAAACGGTTTATTGGCCTTGCGTGCCTGATCAGCGGCCATGCTCGCATCGCCGTTATAGGTCAGCGCGAGGCACACGTTGCCGCTGGCCAGATCATTGATCTGCCGACCGGTCGCGACGTAGAGCACCGACGGCTGGAGTTTCTGCAACAACGCCCCGGCGGCAGCCAGATCATTCTTGTCGGTGCTGTAGGGATCTTTACCCAAGTAATGCAGGGCCAGTCCGATGACCTCCTGCGGCGAATCGAGAATCGCGATGCCGCAGTCCTTGAGCTTGCTGGCGTATTCGGGCTTGAACAGCAGATCGAGGCTGTTCAGCGGCACATCGGGCAGCCTTTGCTTCACCGCCTCGACGTTCATGCCCAGACCCAGCG
This sequence comes from Pseudomonas sp. AC169, assembly GCF_979258515.1. Taxonomy (NCBI): domain Bacteria; kingdom Pseudomonadati; phylum Pseudomonadota; class Gammaproteobacteria; order Pseudomonadales; family Pseudomonadaceae; genus Pseudomonas; species Pseudomonas sp. AC169. The sequence goes on from NZ_OZ409866.1 coordinate 6,224,709, forward strand.
TGCCCCAGGTGTACGGCACGCCGTAACGATTGCCGGGGTCGACCGCCGCCATTTTCTCCAGCAAATCCGGATCAAGATTGGCGTAGCCCTTGAGGCCCTCGTGAGGGATTTCCTTCAACGCGCCGGCCGCCAGTCCCCGCGCCAGAACGCTGGACGATGGCACCACTACGTCGTAGCCACTGCCACCGGTGAGCAATTTGGTTTCCAGCACCTCGGAAGTATCAAAGGTGTCGTAACGCACATGAATACCGGTTTCCTGCTCAAACCGTTGCAGGGTCGGCGGCGGCACGTAATCGGCCCAACTGTAGAGATTGAGCGTCTTGTCCTCGGCCTGAACCTGAAGAGCCACGGACAACAGCAGCGCGGGAAAACACAGCTTGAACACGGGAGCCATGACGAACACCTGACCGGGGGAAGTGGTTGCAGGATGCGCCGTCGGATACATTAGAAAAATAGCCGAATAATTATCCTGACTTTATCCGGGAGTAATGTGATGTTGGGTCAACTGCACGACGTTGATTTGCAGCTGTTGCGCCTGTTTGTGCGGGTGGTCGAGTGCGGTGGTTTCAGTGCGGCCCAAGGTGATCTGGGCCTGAGCCAATCGAGCATCAGCCAGCAAATGGCCAAACTGGAAACCCGCCTCGGCTACCGTTTGTGCAGCCGTGGCAAGGGGGGCTTCAGTGTTACGCCCAAGGGCGAGCAGTTGCTGATCGCGGTGCGTACGTTGTTTGAATCGATCGAAACCTTTCGCCATCAGTCCAACGGCGTCGCCGGGCGCTTGATCGGTGAGGTGCGTCTGGGGATTTCCGAGTCAGTCGATCAATCTGTATTACAACGCGTGGCCGAGGCGATCCGGCGCTTTCGCGAGCGCGATGAATCGGTGCGCATCGAACTGATCACGGCCATGCCAGGCGAAATGGAACGCCTGCTGTTGCAACAGCGGCTGGATCTGGCAATCGGCTATTTCTCGCAAGTGCAAAGTGCCTTCGACTATCGCCAGTTGTTCAGCGAAACCCAGCATTTGTATTGTGCCCCGGGAAATCCGTTGTTCACCGATGAGGCGCCCAGCGATGCCGCTTTACAGGCGTGCGACCGGGTCGATCACCCCTACCGTTTTTTGCGCAGTGACGAGCCGTTTCAGGGCAAGGTCTGCTCGGCGCGGTCGGAACAGGTTGAGGGTACGCTGACGTTTATTCTGTCGGGTAAACATGTGGGTTATCTGCCGGATCACTATGCCCGGGGCTGGCAGGCCAAGGGTTTGCTGCGGCCGGTGCGTGAGGGCGAACTGAGCTTTGACGTGGCGTTTCATCTGGCCCGGCATCGGGCGCAGGTGCCGGGAGATGCGCAAAAAGCCTTCGAAGAGGATCTGCTCAGCGCATTTGCATGAATCGTTTTAGCGCCCAACGCCTGAAAAACCTGACCTTTCAGGCAGTTATTGCTCGTTGCCCTCGCCGCCCTCTTCCGGCATCCTGCGCCTCCATTTTCTGACCCGGCCCCGCCTCCCGGCGCGCAAAACACCATGACCGCCTCTGTAAAAGCCCCGCGCAACAACGACCTGATCTACGGCCTCAACGACCGTCCGCACCTGACCGCCACCGTATTTGCCGCACTGCAACACGTGTTGGCGAGCTTCGTCGGCATCATCACCCCCACGCTGATCATGGGCGGCGCCCTCGGTCTGCAAAGTGAAATCCCCTACCTGATCAGTATGGCGCTGTTCGTGTCCGGGCTCGGCACCTTTGTGCAAGCCAAGCGCTTTGGTCCGGTCGGTTCCGGATTGCTGTGCCTGCAAGGCACCAGTTTTTCCTTTATCAGCGTGATTCTCAGCGCCGGGTTCATGGTCAAGGCACGCGGTGGCGGCACCGATGAGATCCTCTCGACGATCTTCGGTGTGTGCTTTTTTGCCGCGTTCATTGAGGTGGTGCTGAGCCAGTTCATCGGCAAACTGCGCATGCTGATCACCCCGGTGGTCACTGGCACCATCATCACGCTGATGGGCCTGTCGCTGATCAAAGTAGCGATGACCGACATCGCCGGCGGTTTCGGCGCGCCTGATCTGGGCGCGGCCAGCCATATCTTCCTCGCAGCGTTGGTGATCGGCACTATCGTCGTGCTGAACCGCGTCGACGTGCCGTTTCTGCGCCTGGGCGCGATCGTTATCGGCCTGACGCTGGGCTACGTGGTCGCCTGGCTGATGGGCACGGTAGATTTCGCCTCGATGCCTGAGGTGCCGCTGGTCAGCGTGCCGGTGCCGTTCAAGTACGGTTTCAATTTCGACTGGGTAGCGTTCGTGCCGGTGGCGGTGATTTTCCTTGTATCGCCGCTGGAGGCTGCCGGTGATCTGACCGCCAACTCGATGATCTCCCGGCAACCGGTCAAAGGCCCGCTGTACATCCGCCGGATCAAGTCCGGCCTGCTCGCCGACGGTCTCAACTCGGCGATGGCGGCGGTGTTCAACAGCATGCCGATGGTGACCTTTGCGCAGAACAACGGCGTGATTCAACTCACCGGCGTGGCCAGCCGTTACGTGGCTTTCTTCATTGCCGGTTTGCTGGTGCTCCTCGGCCTGTTCCCGATGATTGGTGCGGTGCTGCAACTGATGCCGAAACCGGTACTCGGCGGCGCTGAACTGGTGATGTTCGGCACTGTGGCGGTGGCCGGAATCAAGATCCTCGCCGAGGCCGGCCTGCATCGACGCAACATGCTGATCGTGGCGATTTCGCTAGGCATGGGCCTGGGCATCGCGGCGGTGCCGGAAGTGTTGCGCGAACTACCGCAAGCGCTGCGCAACATCTTCGAATCGCCGATCACCGTTGGCGCGTTGTGCGCTATCGTGCTGAATATCTTCCTGCCGGAAGAATTCATCGAGCTGGAAGAAGACGATTTCGACCCGGAAGCTTCTATTCTTCAGGTCATGGAAAACCCGGACATGCCGGCCAAAGGTGAACCTGCCCCAGCGGCGACTGTCGCACAGTTGAACCGCTAACGTCTGGCCTCTAAATGAAAGGGCTGAACCGATAGCGGTTCAGCCCTTTTTTGTTGAGAGACTGTTTATGCGCCGCTTGCACGCCGTCATTCTGTCGTTACTGCTGCTGTCCCTCAGCGCCTGCGCGCTGTTCCCCAACCGTGATCCGGTGAACATCAACGTGGTCGGCCTCGAACCGTTGCCGAGTCAGGATCTGGAAGTACGTTTCGCCATCAAGTTGCGCGTACAGAACCCCAATGAGACGGCCATCGACTACAACGGCATCGCTTTGGACCTTGAGGTCAACGGCCATTCGCTGGCCTCCGGTGTCAGTGATCAAAGCGGCTCGATCCCGCGTTTTTCCGAGAGCATCGTCACAGTCCCCGTCAGTATCTCGGCGTTCTCGGTGCTGCGCCAGACGCTCGGCCTGAGCCAGTCGCAAACCCTCGACAACCTGCCTTACGTGCTGCGCGGCAAACTCGCCGGCGGTTTGTTCGGCACCATGCGTTTCGTCGACAGCGGCAAGCTCAGCCTGCCCAAAGCCACTGCCGCGACCTGGTAAAAATGCGTTAGCCTGCTTCGTTCCTTAAAGACATTCATGGAAGCTGCAGGTTTATGGAAGACATACCGACGCTGTACACCGAACGACTGATTCTGCGCCCATTGCAACTGGCCGATGCCGAAGCCGTGCAACGCGAATTTGCGCATTGGGACGTGGTGCGTTATCTGAACGCGGCCGTGCCATGGCCGTACCCGGAGGGCGGTGCCCTCGCCTATCTGCGCGACATTGTCTTGCCGGCGGTCGCGGCGGGCAAGGAATGGCCTTGGACGATTCGCCTGAAATCGGCACCGGAACAATTGATCGGCAAGATCAGCCTGATGGATCAAACGGACAACCACCGCGGTTTCTGGCTGGCGCCGGCGTGGCAAGGTCAGGGTTTGATGACGGAAGCCTGCGCGGTGGTGACCGATTACTGGTTCAACGTTCTGCAACGCCCGGTGATGCGCGTGCCGAAAGCGGCGCCGAACATTGGCTCGCGAAAGCTCTCGGAGCGCGCGGGGATGCGCTTGATCCGGACAGATGAAGGCGATTTCGTCGGTGGGCGTTTCCCACGGGAGCTTTGGGAAATCACTCGGGAAGAATGGCAGCAACGCCACTGACCTCGCAGACACACCTCCGGTCCACTGTAGGAGTGAGCCTGCTCGCGATAGCGGTCTGCCAGACACCATAATCGTTAACTGACAGATTGCTATCGCGAGCAGGCTCACTCCTACAGGTTTTGTGTCAGCCAGTGGGTTATGTGTTGAAGCGCACCCCGGGCTTGGCGCGTTCATCCACTGACAGCTCAAACACATCCGGCCGCGCATAGTGACCGACCACATCGTAGTCATACCGTGCCCGCACCAGTTCATCGGTGTCGATTTCAGCCGTCAGCAACCCCGCCTCACCGCGCAACGGGCCCGCCAGCACATCCCCCATCGGCCCGACAATCACGCTGCCACCGGCAATCAGCGGCCGATCCGCCGGCCAGTTGGCAATCTCGACGCCCAGCGCCTGAGGCGATGCCTGCACCTGACACGCACTGACCACAAAGCAGCGGCCCTCATGGGCGATATGACGCATGCTGACCTGCCACATCTCGCGCTCATCGACGGTCGGTGCGCACCAGACTTCAATGCCCTTGGCGTACATCGCCGTGCGCAGCAGCGGCATCATGTTTTCCCAGCACACCACCGCGCCGAGTTTGCCGACCTGCGTGTCGAACACCGGCAAGGTCGAACCGTCGCCCTTGCCCCAGATCAGCCGTTCGGTGCCGGTGGGCATCAGTTTGCGATGTTTGCCGACAAGTCCGCTCTGCGGATCGAAATACAGCGCGGTGCAATACAACGTGCTGCCGGAGCGTTCGATCACGCCGATCACCAGATTGGCCCCAGTGCGCGCCGACAGACCGGCCAGCGCTTGCGTCTCGACGCCCGGCACATCGATCGCGTTGGCAAAATAACGGGCGTAGGCTTCGCGCCCTTCCGGCAGGCGATACCCGAGCTGCGTGCCAAAACCCTCACCTTTTGGATAGCCGCCCAGCAGCGCTTCCGGCATTACCACCAGCGCTGCGCCAGCCTCGGTGATTGCGCCTTCCCAACTGAGAATCTGTTCCAGGGTCGCGTCTTTGCCTTCGGGCAAAGCGCCGATTTGCAGTGCAGCAACAATTGATTTGGCCATTGCGGTGACTCCATCAGGTTCGGATGTTGCTGATTCTGCGGCGCCACGCGATCATGAATAAAGCCCCGCTCACTGCTGAATGATATGAACCAAATGAATATCGCCACCGTCGACCTCAATCTGCTGAAAGTCTTCGAAGCCCTGCATGAAGAGTCCAGCGCCAGCCGCGCGGCATTGCGACTAGGGGTCACACAATCGGCGGTCAGTGCGGCGCTGCGCCGGTTGCGCGAGGTCTACGGCGATCAGTTGTTCGTGCGCACCGGGCGCGGACTGGCACCGACGCTCAAAGCCAATCAATTGAAACCGGTGGTCAGCGAGGCACTGAACAAATGTCGGCAAAGCCTGGCGATGGTCGACCCGGCGGCGAATCAGTACGACGGCCGCTCGGTGACGGTGGGACTGTCGGATGACTTCGAGATCGCCTACGGTCGCCGCCTGATCGAGGAAGTTGCCCACTGTGCGCCGCAGCTTCGCTTGATATTCCGTCAGACCCACAGCCAGATCGTCGCGCGTGACCTGATGGAGCGCAGCATCGACTTGGCAATCACGGCAGGTGGCTTTGCCGAACGCCTGCTCAGCCGTCAGGTGTTGGGCGAAGGGGGTTATGCGTGTCTGGTTGATCCGGCGAGCCTTGCCGCCGGCCAGCAGCAGATCGATCTTGAGGAGTTCGTCGCCCGCGAGCACATTCTGGTGTCGTCCGGCGGTTTTATCGGGATTACCGATGAAGGTTTGGCGGCGCTGGGCCTGAGTCGACGGGTGTGCGCCTCGACCACGCATTTTGCCGCGCTGCCGTATCTGCTCAAGGGCAGTCGGGCGGTGGCGACGATTCCGGCGCATGCCGCCGAGAGTATCGCGACACTCAGCGGTTTGGCGCTGTTGCCCTGCCCACTGAAATTGCCGCGTTACCCGATCGAACTGGGCTGGCGCACCAGCACGCAGATCGACCCAGTGGTGATCAAAGTGCGCGAGGCGATTGCCGCAACGTTCACCTGAGACTTTACTTATTGGCGGCCATCAGGCGATTGACTTCACTGCGCACCATGTTGGCGAACTCCGGCGGCGACATGCCGTCCAGTTCGGCGCGGACCCACTCGGCCCATTTGCCTTTGCGCTTGGCGCGCTCACCGAACAAACGCGCGGCTTCGCCTTTGGCTTTGCCCAGATTGTTCTGCCAGAGTTCGAACAGACGGGATTTCTCGTCTTCCAGCGCAGCGCGCTCTGCGAGGGATTTGTCGGCCAGATTGAAACTCATGGGGAATTATCCTGCTGCGTAAAATGGCGACATCTTACACGCTCGACGGAAATCTCCCGCGCAGGTTTTTCTTTCTGGCCTAAATTCAGTGCAACTTTTTGCTCAGCGCCACACTCCATTGATCACTGTCCATTCAACTGCAAGGAGTCACCCAATGGCCCGCAAATCCGCCGTGCAAGCCGCCGAAGATCAAATCAAGGATCAGGCCTTCAGCGAACTTCAGGCTCTGATTGAAGAGTCCGACAAACTGCTCAAGAGCAGCGCGTCACTGGTCGGCGAAGAAGCGGAAACGCTGCGCGGACAAATCGCCCTGAAACTGCAGCAGGCGCTGGACTCGGTATCGAGCGTGCGTGATCGCACCAAGCCGGCGGTCGATGCCACCGAAAGCTACATCGGCGGTCATCCATGGCAGACCGTAGCGATCTCCGCCGGATTCGGTCTGGTGGTCGGTTTGCTGCTCGGCCGTCGCTGAGTCAGACACGCATAAAAAAGGCGAACCCACTGGGTTCGCCTTTTTTATGCCTGCATGTTTTTACCAGTTTTGAATCAGTTTTGGCGCTTTCAAAACCTGAGCTGAGCTCGATCTTTCACGTCGGCGCATATCCCCCCATTCACCCCGGTCAGTCCCCTCTCCCTCTGGGCGGTCCGACGTTTCGGGAGGGCTAGGGTGAGGGGCTTTTGATCTTTGATCACTCCCCCGCCAACTCACGCAACTGCGCCAATGTCTGCGCATCAACCACAATACCCTCAGCCAACGACTTACTGCGCTGCCAATGCCGACGATCCCCCGGCAGACGCTTGAGCCCGACACCGTGCATCTGCCGAACCAACTCGCCACTGCGCTCGGCAAAACTTTGCCCGGCAGCCTTGCGGGGGTCGATGACGATCAGCAACTGCCCGGTCCACGGCGTTTTCGCCCCGGGATGATTGGACCAGTCGAACTCAAAGGAGAAGTTGCCCCCCGTCAGCGCTGCGGCCAACAGCTCAACCATCATCGACAGCGCCGAGCCTTTATGCCCGCCAAACGGCAACAGCGCTCCGCCCTCAAGAATCGCCTTGGGATCCTGAGTCGGCTGACCGAGGCTGTCCACGCCTATCCCGGCAGGCAGCCGCTCACCTTTGCGCGCGGCGATCTGCACATCGCCATGAGCAATCGCGCTGGTGGCCAGGTCGAAGACAATCGGCGCAGCGCCGGCCCGTGGTGCGGCGAACGCAATCGGGTTGGTGCCGAACAGTGGCCGGTCGGCGCCGTGGGGCACCACGCAGGTCATGCTGTTGACCACACTCAGCGCCACCAGACCTTCATCGGCGAAAGGCTCGACATCCGGCCACAGCGCGGCGAAGTGATGCGAGTTGCGAATCGCCAACACGGCAATCCCCGCGCTACGCGCCTTCTCGACCAATAACGCTCTGGCGGCGGCCAGCGCCGGTTGAGCGAAACCATTGCCGGCATCGACACGGACAAACCCGGAGGCGACATCTTCGACTTGCGGCACCGCGTGACCGTTGACCCAGCCGCTTTTCAGGGTCGAGACATACCCGGGAATGCGGAACACGCCGTGGCTGTGAGCACCATCGCGCTCGGCGCCGGCGCAGTTGGCGGCCAGCACTTGCGCGACTTCGGCAGAGGTGCCGTGGCGAAGAAAGATCGTTTCAAGCAGGTGCGTCAGCGCTTCGAGAGACAACGAGGACGAGACAGCAGAAGACACAGGATCGTGTGGCGCAGACATCTGAAGCTCCAGAATGATTATTGGAGGGAACAACAGCGTACGGACGACTTGCCCACCGATTAACCATGGCGGAGCTGTCGGCTGTCAACCCTTGGATGGGTGATGACCGACATTGACCCATGGCACATTTCCACTCGGCATGTGCGGTAACTATGTACCGCCTGCGCGGCGACTTGCGCTCCTACTCTTGAACTCCCCGCCCAAGGCGCCCCGTTCAGAGTTGCGAAGATGTCCAGCCCGCTGCTGTTTCCCGACATACTCAAATCCACAGGCCGGCATGACGAGTTGAGTCGTACACACGGCCTCAACAGTAAAGATTTCAGCTGGCTCGCCCATGTGCAACTGGCGACCCACGCCCTGCGCAGCGAACAAACCCCACCCATGCTCGCCGAACGCATTCTGCTTAACGCCGACAAGCAACTCGCCGTACCGCTGGCCGGCAGTTTTATTCTCGGCACCGGGCCGGATGACAACGGCGTGTTTTTATACACCCCCTACGACGGTCTGAAAAAATACAGCGATCACAAGGCCCTGACAGACGCCTTGCAGACACGCCTGGACAACGCTGAGGAAACCGATGATCTGTTCGCCTTTCTCACCGTTTCGCTACGTAAAGAGCTGGTAGAGAAACGTGGTATTACCCTGACCCGCGAAACGATCAAGGGCGATGTGTTTGACGATCAAACAGCCTCGATCAGCGAATCCCGCGACGCCTGCGCCCGCGATCTGCTGGATGAACTGAAACGCCTGCCTTCGCTGACAACACTGCTGGAAAAGATTCTCGACGAACTGCTCGAACCGCACTTTAACGGTTTGCCGCAATCGCTCACCCGCGTCAGTTTGTTCACCGACACCACGTCCCATTCAGGGGATACCCGACGTCGGGTCGATTCATTGTCGCTAAGTGAAGCGCTCCTGCTGTATTTCCGCCGCCAAGGCTGGCCCCGCGGCCATACAGCAGAATTCTCCCACCCGACCCGTCCGCCCCTGGATGCTGACCGGGACGCGTGGGTAAAAGCGATCAAATCCGCGTCGGGAAAACTGACCATGTTGCTGTTTCGACAACTTGAGGTCTATTGGAATACCGCCGCATTTGAAGGCTCGTCCAGACGCACCTTCTTCAGCCAGACGCTGCAGGATCAGGTACGTGCCGATTTGATGATCAAGCGCGAAACGGAAATCCTCTCGGCCACCGAGTTCGACGCCCTGCACAGCTTGATTCGAGAGCCGAACGTGGGTATCCGGCGGCCGAACTTCGAAACGGTATGTCTGCGCGAGGAAACCGCTTATGTCGAGTTGGCCGGCTCGCTGATGATCAACCATGACAAGGCCTACCTCTACACCCCCACGCAAGGCTTGCAAGTCCTCACGAACTACGCCGACCTCAAACAAACGCTGACGGCCAAACTCAATGCTGCGGGACATGAGGACGAGTTGTACGGGCTCATGAATCTGGAGGAGCGCAATCGCTACCTGGGTTTCGCCAACGCTCAGGTTTCAGGAGAGAACATCGGCGGCGAAATCATCGCGACGCTGTTTGAAGCGATCCTCACCAAACAGCGCCAGAACGTTGAATTCGCCTTGCAGCTGTTTCGCCAAAGCGAGCGCACGATCGACATCCACGCGCTTTTCGATAAAGCGCTGGATATCCGCTCAATGATTCACGAGCGTCTGCTCAAGCTCGACGTCAACGAGCGGTGGAGTACGCGCCCGATGTTTACCAGCGCTCCGCCGTCCTCACTCGTGCAGGCCGACAAGGCGGCTCACCTGGCGACAGACCTCGAACGAACCCTGGACAATCTCTCCAGCCACTTCAAAGATCAGCCGACCACGAGCAGCACCGATCAGCGCGCCTTTCTCGAAGGCATTCGATGGAAACTGGCGCAGGCTTTCGAGGAGGGGGTGCGCGGGGAGGCGCACATAAGAAACCTCAGCGATTCCTGGCTGGCGGCCGAGCAAAAAATAGTTGATACAGTGTTCGATGCAAAACACGCAACCCGCATGGATCGCCAGTCACTCAATGGGTTCCGGCCGGATGCCTGGTCGCTCTCTCTCACCTGCGCCGGCCAAAGCGTTGTGCTGCCACTCGCTCATTGCGTTCTATTGACCGAGCGCGGAGGCATGGACGTCGAGCATTCCGGGCGCGCCATCCTGTGGACGCCGGCCATTGGCCTGGAATCGTTCGACGATATCGCCATTGCGCAGAAGCAATTGCAACGGCGCCTCGATGACAATGACCAATGTCGGACGCTGCTGGAAAACCTGCCTGTGAAGCAATATCAACTGGACCAGCAATACACGCTGGGCACCTTCCATTTGATTGAAGGCGACGTGTTGAACGATCGCATGCAATCGGCCATTGAGCATTTCCTGGCCCATTGCGAGGCTTTACGCGCGTGTATCACGGACAAGGACATCCTCTCGAATTATCTCAATCAAACGAAAAACACCGTCATCGATACGAACTTGCGCCGGGCTATCGAACTCGCGCGCGCCTTCGTCCGCCAGCGGGACTTTCCCGACTGGTTACGCATGGCCCCAGTCACGGAACAACGCACACAACTCGCACTGCTGGATGAGGTCCGCCGCAGTTTTATCGATGGCAAGGATTTTCTCGAGGCAGTCCCTGCTTTGGCCACTCACGTTGACCAGACGCTGAAGACACTGCTCGACGCCCGATTTCCGAACAACGGACTCATGCCGCAGGATATCCAGATCACTCCGAATCTGACGCTTGCCGGCCCGCCCTGCAACCTGCTTGATTTTGCTTTGCATCACTACAACATCGTGCAAGGCACCGGGTTCAAAGTCGCCTCGAAAGCAACCACAGCGTTGCCGACAGACTTTGATCAGTCTGCGGTACAGCGATTGTTGTCATCGCTCAATATCACCACCACCTATGTTGAGAAAGTGACTGAGGCACTATCAGGCAGCAATGAATCCGCACGCACCAGCAAAGAACGTTTTCTGCGTCAGCTGCCCTGGCAATTGATGCAGCACGCGCACTCGCTGAAGCTGCAACAGCAACTGTCAGAGACCGGATACGACTACATTTGTCAGGTTCTGGACATGCCGGACGCAATAGCGCGTGCCACCGTCAAGGGAGCGCACGCCATTGCAGGCCCGCTATCGTTGCTCAAGACCGAAGGCAGTGATGCGGTCGACGCCCTCGGCCTCTATGTCATCGGGCCTGGCGCAGGACACTCAGGGCCACGGGTGCTCTACGCCCCCTACTCCCGATATGTTTTTCGCGAATTCGAAAATGAAGCGCAGTTGGTGGACGCCCTCAATACACCTGGGCATTTCCAGGATCTGATCCTGCGACGCCTGCCCACCGAGCAACAGGCCGTTCTCAAGAACCTGTTGAAAACCACGATTGGCAAAGCCAGTGAAATCAAACTTCACAGCACAGCCATCAATGGCAATGTGCTGGAGCATTTTCACAAGGACACGCTCAGTCTTTTGCCGCGATTACTCAGCTGCCAGCAGCAGATCAATGCCCAATCCGACTGGGAAACCGCGAAATCTTTGTTCAGTCGCGGTGTCCGTCTGGTGCCTCACCTCTTGTCCGGCAAACTCGCCTCTTTGTTCTTTCTTTGGAAAAGCTACAAGGACTTCAAGGAATCCGCCGAAGGTCTTCAGGATCACCATTGGGCCAACGCTCTGAAAACCTTTATTGCCGGAGCGATATCGCTGTTTAGCCTGGGTCGTCTGTCGTGGGAAACGGAGGCAGAAGCGCAAACAGCCGAATTTGCCACCGATACGCCAACACCTGGACCAAAGGTTGCCAACACTGGCGTGAACACGACGGACAAAGCCGTTGTTCGCTGGTCAAAAGTGCCACCGCTCACGCCCTCTCGCGTCAACTTGCAGCCTTATGAGACCACCACCGCACTCGAGAGCCTCAAGCTTGAGCCGCCGAAACTTGTTTATATGGATGCATCGGGTGCGCGCCAGTATGCGGCGATTGCCGGCAAGGTCTATCCGGTCATGGAGGCCGAAAAAACCTGGTACTTGCGCAAAAAAGACGGGGGCCGAGGGCCGGCCCTGGAGAAGAAAAACTCACGACTGGTGCTTGCCCGCCCCGGCCAGCCCGTGCATCGCTGCCGATCAAAGCGGCGCAATCAGCTGCAAACCCGAGTTGAGCAACACTGTTCGATTCTGATGCATATCCAGGCCCGAGGGATGGCGCAGATCCATCGCCAATATCCCGCCAGAGCCTTCGTGTTACAGCAAGCTGTCGCCCGGGCAAGAACCTACGCGCTGAATTGCCTGCATAACTTTGTCGTCCATCGCGATAACCTGGGGGGCTCTCGCGTGGAAACGGTTCTCAGAGATTTTTTCGACATCTCGCAGGTGACGCCCATGTTCCTGACGAAAATCGAGAAGGTGATCCTGCCGATCTGCCGGGAACTGACTGACCCAAAAGATGACTTGCTCTATACCGACCGCTTTTTCGTTGGCCACAACGAGCGTTACGATGACGATACGGTTGCCTTTGTATTCAAGGAAGACACGCGAAGGGTCATCCACTTTACCGAACATTTTTTCAACCCGAGACTGGATACCTATACCGCTTTTTTGCCTCCCAGATTCAATGTGGATTCCCACGCCCGCGCAGTCACACTGCTCCACGAACTGTCGCATTTGATCTGCGACACCGAAGACTTTGTCCCCGTAGAGTCAATGAGTCCATTCCCTGACCTTATCGACATCACCGTCCCGGATGGGCATCTGCTCAAAGCGAGCCTGGAACGCTATCGTAAATCCTTGTCCCGCTCCGCTGACCCTTCACGACTATTCGTCGAAAAGAACAATACTGGGGTGTGGGTGGATCTTGACCAGTTGCCTGAGCACGCCAAGGCCTACAAAAAACTACTCAGCCTGACCAAAACCGCAAACCTTGCAGAGGCTCGTAAAGCAATTCGCCATCCGCTCGCCAATGACGCACGTATTGACGTGATACTGGCCAATGCCGATTCGATCGCACTGCTCATCAGCGAAATGGGCAGGCAACTGGATCCGCCACAGGTGCCGATCGCCCTGCCGGCTCCAGCGTCAAGTCAGGCGCAAACCCTGCAAACGTTGCCGTGATTATCGAAAAAATGCGCCGGGTTTAAGCCGGCGCATTTTTCATAAGCTCACTGCGTGTTTACAGCGTCATCAATCCTTCTGATCCCGCAAAACATTGCCCGACGCGCCGTCGATGCGGAACTCGTAAACAACGCCGTCAGCCTTGCGCCCCTCACCTTTCCAATAGCCGTTGTTATCGGCCTCGATCTCATAGACCTCGACATAACCGGCCTTGGTTTTAACGATTTCGATGGCTTTTTCGATGGTTACTCAACCAGCACCCGGTTTATCTGCCAACGCGGCGCCCGCACTGAACAAAGCGGCAGTGGCGATTAAGGCTGCGAATGTCTTTTTGATCATTTTTTCACTCCATTTGTGGATAGTGGTCATTGTCGTCCTGCTTTTTGGGCGCCTGAGCGAAAAATAAGTTCCACTTTGATGGGTAAATGCCATGACGGTTGTTCTCGGTAACTTCCCGACAAGGTTAGAATGTGCGAAATCAGGACGAGTCAATGACCCAAGACACCCTCTCGGAAGCAGAATACGATGCGATCACCGATGCCGCCGCGCATTGGTGCATGCGTCTGCACGCCGCCGACTGCACGGACGAAGAACGTCGCGCATTCCAGCAATGGCACGATGCTCATCCACTGCATGCGTTCGAGTATGAAGCCATGCTGGAAATCTGGGATGTGGCTGAACACTTGCCACGCCCGGAATCTGCTGCGGTCATACCCGCGCGTCAGCCTTCACGCGCGTGGCGTCAATTCGCAGTCGTTGCAGGTGTCTGTGCGCTCGCATTGCCGCTGGCAGCGTATACCGGCTGGAATCTGGGCTGGCTGCCCGACAGCTATCAGCATTTCGCCGCCACCGATAGTGTCCGCCAGGTCACGCTGAGCGATGGCAGTCAACTTGAACTGAACCTCAACACCGATCTGACCTTCAGCAATTACAAGGACGAACGCCGTGTCACCCTGAAAAAAGGTGAAGCGTTCTTCACAGTCAGCCACGACATGGCCCACCCGTTTGTCGTCCGCGCAGGCGAAGGCAGGATTCGGGTGACGGGTACGCGTTTCAACGTGTGGATGTATCAGGATCAAGTGCGCGTGAACCTGATCGAAGGTTCGGTGCTGGTCACCAGCAATCGCTCACTGCCCGGCGACGGCTTGCGCCTCGGCCCCTCGATGCAGGCACGTTACAAGCAGGGCGACTACATGCCGCAGATCAGCGAGACCTACCCTGGCGACACGTCACTGACCTGGCGCAACGGCAAACTGGTGCTGGACAACCTGGCGTTGAACGAAGCACTACCACTGATCAACCGTTATCTGAGCAATCCGTTGGAGCTGGCCGACACCAGCACGGGTTCCATTCGTGTGGGCGGCATCTACAACATCAAAGAGCTGAACAACCTGGCCAACAGCCTGCCCAAGGTGCTGCCTGTCTACCTGACCCGTAACAAGGCTGGTAACCCGGTGATCAACTCGATACCGCAACAGCCGCCAAAAAGCTGAAGGCCGCACTCCTTGCAGGATGCAGCCTTCTGGCTCGAAACGATTAACGCTCGACTTTACTGAGCGGCGACTTTCCCCGCCTTGTCCACTGTTTCGCGCACGGTCTGTACCTGATATTGCGGGTCAGCCTGAATCTGCTGTTCGGTAAACGGCAGCACACTCCACTGCTTCTTCGAAAACGCCTCGGTCTGATCCCGCGAATATTTCGATGCCGGATCGCTCGACAACGAGAATGCCAGCAGGCCTTGAGCGTGCGGACCCTTGTCATCGAAGGTCACGACCTGCAGATAGCTGGTGCCACTGACCACTTCGAGTTTGCCGTCTTCACGTGGCACGCTCTGGATGGCGTTGTAGATGCCCAGAGTGCCCGGGCCACCATGAATCGGCGTTTGTTGCCCGCCACTGCTGACGACTTGAATATCACCCCAGCGGGTTTGCGGCTTCAGGCCCATTTTTGTGCTCAACTCGACCGACGCCAACATGGCCTCACGCAGCGCCTTGGCCACCGCAGGTTGCTCGAATGCCAGGCCACGCGGAGTGTGTTGAGCGTCTTTGGGATCGAACGCCACGCGCCAGACATCCGGCGAAGCCTGCAATGCCTGCATGATGTTCTGGAAATGCACCAGGCCCAGACCTGAATCCAGATTGGCCCGACCATCCCATGCCTTGAGGCTGGTGCATACCGGCTTCAGCGCCTGGGTATCTGCGCCAAGGTCAGAGCCACAGAACTTCAGCAGATCCGGTACCACCTGAGTCGCCAGATACACCTGATCGTCCATCACCATCTGCTGCAGATCCTTCACTGCCAACGGACCTTTCTTGCTCAATGTGCTCAGGCGATCCAGAGCAAACCGGGAGCGCAGGCCCAGTGGCTGCCCCTCCTGACTGATCAGCGGCGAGAAACCGGTCAGCGGTTGCGCCGGGTTGGCCAGCCATGCCGAGTCATTGGAGTGCTGGACGAAGTCCTTGCGCAGCAGTTGCGGCAACTGGCTGGAAGCATAAATACCCTTCTGCGCAGCTGCAGGGTCAATGTCCCACGCGCACGCGCTGCTGGAGCCATCCAGCACAATCATTTGTGTGCCGATACGCGGGTCGCTGCACTTGGCCAGTTTCTCGGCGTTGACGTTCGGCACCACCGACAGGTTCATGTACAGCGTCTGGCCTTGGTCATCGACAGCCAAAGTATTGACCCACGGAATGCCTTGAATCTTGTGTACCGAATCCTGCAGTTGCGAAAGGGTGGAAGCCTGATTCATCGCGTACCACTGGTTCAGCACCCGATCATTGTCGATATTGGCATCGCGCAGGCTATAGGCGAACTGATTGTCCCAGTCGAGCTTGCCCGGCCATTGCACGATCGGCCCGAACTGCGAGCTGTAGACATCACGCGAGACTGGCACCACCTGCCCGTCCGCCTGTTTTACCTGCACGGTCACGGTCTGCTTGTTCAGTGGCAATGACTTGCCATCGAGCAGATAACGTGTGGAGTCCTTCGGATCGAGTTGCAGGCGATACAAGGTGAAGTGCTTCGACGAATCGACCGTGTGCGTCCAGGCCAGATGCTGGTTGAAGCCGATATTGATCATCGGCAGGCCCGGCAAGGCGGCGCCCATGACGTCGAGTTTGCCCGGAATGGTCAGGTGCATCTGATAGAAGCGCATGCCGCCGACCCAAGGGAAATGCGGGTTGGCCAGCAGCATCCCGCGACCGTTGAACGAACGCTCGCTACCCACCGCTACCGCGTTACTGCCCCGGTCCAGGGCAAAGCGTTGCTGACGGGCATCGGCCAACTGATAAGCCTGCACCTTTTGTTCGACCCGCGCTGTTGCTTGCGGCGGTGTGGCACCGGCCAAGGCCTCGGCAAACTGACCGACCCCGCCTTCGACCAACAGACGGCGGGTCAGCTTCACCAGATCTTCCGGTGCGATGTCTCGCACCCACTCGCCCTGACACTGTTGCGGCAAGCCTTGCGGGCGACGCTCGGCCAGATAGCGGTTGTAGCCGGCGGCATAACCTTCGACCAGATCACGCACCTGCGCAGGCTGCGCCTGCCAGAATGCCTTGACCGCCTCGGGTGTGTTGAGCCAGGTAAAAAATACGTCGCTGACGCGGTTTTCACGTTGCTCGACGGTGAACTGATCCGGGCCGAAGTAACGTGAACGCTGGCCGTTGACGGTCACGATCTCGTTGGCCAGCAGACACAGGTTGTCCTGCGCATAGGCGTAGCCGATGCCGAAACCGAGCCCGCGCTCGTCTTGCGCGCGAATATGCGGCACGCCAAAGGCAGTGCGGCGAATATCGGCGCTTACATCCGTGGCCGGGCTGAACGCATGGGCTGAGCAACTCAGTCCGAAAAACACGCTGGCAAGGGTCAGTCCGGTTAACTGTCTGGAAATAATCACGCTCGCTCCTGATCGACATGCCAAAGAGCGGATCAGGCGCTGGCGCGGACCCGCTCTGGAAACACCCACGCGTCCACGCGCAATGAGCCTGTCGAAGAAACGAAGCAAAAGAAAAAAATTTAACCGCTCTGCGCAATTCCCCGAACGCAGAATCAAAAGCCCCTCACCCTAGCCCTCTCCCGGAGGGAGAGGGAACTGACCACGGTGACTGTGAGACATGCGCCGACGTGGAATACCGAGCCGTATTCGAATACCGAAGCAGATCAAAAGCCCCTCACCCTAGCCCTCTCCCGGAGGGAGAGGGAACTGACCGCGGTGACTGTGAGACATGCGCCGACGTGGAATACCGAGCCATATTCGAATACTGAAGCAGATCAAAAGCCCCTCACCCTAGCCCTCTCCCGGAGGGAGAAGGAACTGACCGCGGTGACTGTGAGACATGCGCCGACGTGAGATTCCGAGCCATATTCAAATACTGAAGCAGATCAAAAGCCCCTCACCCTAGCCCTCTCCCGGAGTGAGAGGGAACTGACCGCGGTGACTGTGAGACATGCGCCGACGTGGAATACCGAGTCATATTCAAATACTGAAGCAGATCAAAAGCCCCTCACCCTAGCCTTCTCCCGGAGTGAGAGGGAACTGACCGCGGTGATTGCGAGACATGCGCCGACGTGGAATACCGAGCCGTACTCGAATACAGAAGCAGATCAAAAGCCCCTCACCCTGGCCCTCTCCCGGAGGGAGAGGGAACTGACCGCGGTGACTGTGAGACATGCGCCGACGTGGAATACCGAGTCATATTCAAATACTGAAGCAGATCAAAAGCCCCTCACCCTAGCCTTCTCCCGGAGGGAGAGGGAACTGACCGCGGTGATTGCGAGACATGCGCCGACGTGGAATACCGAGCCGTATTCGAATACAGAAGCAGATCAAAAGCCCCTCACCCTAGCCCTCTCCCGGAGGGAGAGGGAACTGACCGCGGTGACTGTGAGACATGCGCCGACGTGGAATACCGAGCCGTATTCGAATACTGAAGCAGATCAAAAGCCCCGCACCCTGGCCCTCTCCCGGAGTGAGAGGGGACTGACCGCGGTGATTGCGAGACATGCGCCGACGTGGAATACCGAGCCATATTCGAATACCGAAGCAGATCAAAAGCCCCTCACCCTGGCCCTCTCCCGGAGGGAGAGGGAACTGACCGCGGTGACTGTGAGACATGCGCCGACGTGGAATACCGAGCCGTATTCGAATACCGAAGCAGATCAAAAGCCCCTCACCCTAGCCCTCTCCCGGAGGGAGAAGGAACTGACCGCGGTGACTGTGAGACATGCGCCGAAGTGAGATTCCGAGCCGAACTCAGGCGTTGAATAGCACACAATTCGGCTCCCTCTCCCTCGGGAGAGGGCTGGGGTGAGGGGCAGCTCCAACAAAAATCAAAAGCCGCCCCCTGTGCTTCCCACCACTCAACAGGATGAGCGTTAGCTCGGCTGCAGCTCTTGATCTTGCCGTGCTGGCCCCTTCGGCAGGCTGAGTGGAGGGATTTATCCGGGGGGTGGGAGCGAAGCGACCGTTTGGCGAAGCCAAATGCATCGAGAGGAGGTGCAGCGAAGCAAACCGTAGGCGATGCCCCCGGATAGATCCCGTAACGAAGGAACCCCGAGCCTCAGCGAGGGGCCGAACGCCGGGGCCCAGCCTTTTGCTTACTTTTCGGCGTCTGGAAAAGTGAGTCGCTGTAAGAGCGAAACCGCCAGCCGCCACCCCAAAAACAACGGATATTCACCCAAAACCCCAAGAGCCTGGTCGGCCCAAAGGCCGCCACGCCCACCACAATTTCAACCCGCAATCACAAGAAAAAGACAAACCCCCGACAAATTTTCTACATATTTTCTTTCATGATTTGTCGTGCTGATACGTCTTGTTTAGAGAGAGCAAAAAAAACCTCCCCGATCAGGCTCTGAAAAGGAGTAATCGCATGTACAACTCGCAACTACCAACGGACGGTAGCCAGGCACCCAAAGGAGTTTCCATGAGCCCTCACGCGAGCGATTTCGGGCAACGCGTCGAGCGTCACGGTAACGAACGCATCCGGTTGCTGCTGAAAAGTTTCGGGCTGCGCACCAGCCTGATTCGTCTGAAAGTCATTGATGCCCTGCTGGTCGCCGCACAAAGCGAGCGGCGTCTGGGCGTGCGCGGCGTCCATAGCCAATTGCTGGATCTGGATATACCGCTATCGTTCCTCAGTGTGCGCGAGGTGCTCAAGCGCCTGTGCGCCGAAGGTGTCATCACTTTCAATGAAGACAAGAGCTACAGCCTGCATCCACAGGCTGCGGCAGTCCTCAACAACGATTGAAGCGTGCGGCAATCGCCGTCAAGGCTTGACCTTGCGGCGCATCACGCCGTTGATCACCACCACGATCACCGCCACACCGATGGCGACGAACTGGAACGTCTTCTCCGAGATCATCCCGGCGTTCTGCAGCCAGGACAGGCCGAGCATGATGGCCAGGACCGACACGGCGATCAGAATCGAATAAATCAAGCGTTGCTTGTGGGTCATTGCGGCTTCCTGAAACTTTGAAATGTATCCGGTTTGTATCCGCTTGCATGCCATGCACTTACCGTTCTACGGGGATGCGCGGCGGCAATCGGGGTCTCATGTTACAGCCGATGAAGAGTTTTGGCTTCATGACGGCGTAACCATGAGGAATTTTCAAAATGCTGCGTCGAATCACCTGGCTGATTCCCGTTCTTGCCCTGCTGACCCTGAGTGGCTGCATCATCTTCCCCCACGGCGGCTGGCATGACGATCACCATCGTCACTACCAGGGTGGCCCTGGCTATTACCAACATCGATAGAAGCGGATTGTTCGCCCTGCCTGTTTGTCATTTAACGGATTGAAGCAGGAAATCTACAAGCCCGATCAAACTTCAAACAAAGCCCGCCCTGCTGCGGGCTTTTTTTGCGCTGTGCGTTTCTTGGCAGTTGTAACTCTGCAAATACCCAAACCGGACTGACTAAATAAGTTGCAAGCATTTGAAATCTAATGTCGCAGCAAAACAATAGGTCACGCGAGTCTCTGCAACTAGTCTCTGGCAACTTCCTACCACTCACTAACAGGGACGTTTATGCAGAGAACACTGATTCAGATCGGGCCGCGACAAGTGCTCGGATTTTGTTTGGCGATCAGCGCATTTGAACTTCTGACGTATATGGCGAGTGACTTGATCATGCCGGCCATGCTCAACGTTACCAGCGAACTTCAGGCCGATGTGCGGCATGTTCCCAATGCTTTCAATCTCTATCTGCTTGGCGGCGTCTGCCTGCAATGGTTGATCGGGCCGCTGTCCGATCAATGCGGACGGCGGCGCCTGTTATTGATCGGTTGCGCATTGTTTGCGGTGGCCTGCGCCGGTGCTTTCGCCAGCCAGAGCATTGCAGCCTTCAATCTGCTGCGCTTGCTGCAAGGCATGGGCCTGGGTTTTGTGGTTGCGGTCAGTTATCCCGCCATTCAGGAAGTATTCTGCGAGGCCGATGCGGTGCGATTGATGGCGCTGTTGGGCAATATCGCCTTGCTGTCGCCACTGGTGGGGCCGCTATTGGGCATTCTGTTGTTGCAATGGCTGTCCTGGCGCGAACTGTTTCTGGGCTTGGGTCTTGCTGCTTCAGCGGTCTGGCTGGGTCTCTTCGCCTGGATGCCGGAAACCATCGGCGTCGCACGTCACGATGGGCGGCGGCAACCGGTCGTGCGCTTTTCCTGGCGCCAGACCTGCCAGCGCTACCGCGCGTTGTTCGGCAATCGCCGTTTTCTCGCCGCCAGCCTCTCGCTGGGGCTGATGAGCCTGCCGCTGATCGCCTGGATCGGCCTGGCACCGCTGCTGTTGATCCAGTTGCTGGGGCTGACCCCCCTTGAATATGGCGTGTGGCAGATTCCGGTTTTCTCTGCCGTTATCGCCGGCAATCTGATCCTCGACCATTTGCTGATCACTCATGCCTTGCCTCAACTGATTCGGTTGGCGCTCTGGCCTTTTTGTCTGGGGCTAGTCGCACTGATTGGTTGCGCACTGGCCGGTGCGGGCCTGGGCCCGGTGGTCGCAAGTCTGGCGTTGTACGCGGTTGGACTGGGCATGAGCAATGCCGCGCTGTATCGGCTGGCGTTGTTTGCCAGTGACGACAGCAAAGGCCTGGTTTCGGCGCTGGTCGGCATGATCTCGATTGCGGTGATGGGCCTCGGCGGTTTGCTCATTGCTGCCATCGGCGGTGGCGCCCGTCTCGAACTCTTCGCGCTCTGCGCCGCCTTCAGCGGTCTGATGTGCCTGCCTCTGCTGCAGCGATTGCTGCACGCCCCCGATCCCGACTCTGCCTCTGCCCAATAAAGGAATATTGAATGAACCGCTTTCCCGCCGGCGATGCGCTTTGCGCGTTGCCACACCCCTATTACCCGGGCTCCGTGCCTGCTGGCCTGTTCGATCAGGCCATGGCCGAGATCAGTCGGTTTCATTGCCAGCACACCCCCGGCTACGAACATTGGTTGAACGCCAACGGTCTCGACGTGCAGGACCTCGACAGTCTCGATGACTGGTCTCGATTACCGCCGATTCTGGCCAATTTTTTCAAACAGCAACTGTTGCTCAGCTCGACAGCAAACAACGCCCTGGAACTGACATCGTCCGGCACCAGTGGCCAGAAAAGCCGCATGCGCTATGACCCGCGCAGTCTGTCCAGCGCTCAGTTCATGGTCGAGCGGATCTTTAGCCATTACGGCTGGAGTTCAGCGGACACGCCATGCAACTACCTGTTGCTGAGCTACGAGCCGCAAGGTGCGATCACCCTGGGAACGTCCTACACCGATCAATTTCTCTGCCGCTTTGCTCCGGTCAACCGGGTTGTTTACGCCTTGCGCAGCAATGGCGATGGCCACCAGTTCGATGTGTTCGGGGTCATCGCTGCCCTGCAATCGTTCGCTGAAGAAGGCCTGCCCGTGCGCATTTTCGGTTTCCCGGCATTTCTCTGGCAGACCTTGCAGCAGATGCAGGCCACCGGCGTGCCTGATCTGGCACTTGCGTCTGGCTCCCTGGTGTTTTTCGGCGGAGGCTGGAAAAACCAAGCCAGCGAGGAAATTGCCAAACAACAACTGTACGGACGCATCGCCCGGCAACTGGGCATTAAAACGTCGCAGTGTCGCGACGGTTATGGCGCGGTCGAACATGCCGTGCCCTACATCGAATGTGCCCACCATCATTTTCACGTCCCGGTTTACGCCAAAGCGTACGTGCGCAATCCGCGGGACTTCTCCGTCCAGCCTTACGGCCAGCAAGGCTTGCTGGGGTTCGTCTCGCCCTACATTTCATCCAGCCCGGCGCATGCGGTGGTGATGAGCGACCTGGCGACGTTGCACCCCGGTTCGACTTGCGGTTGCGGTCTTGCCGCTGACTGGTTCGAGTTGCATGGCCGTGCAGGCACAACCGCCGGCAGGAGTTGCGCGATGGCGGCGTCCGAATTACTGGGGAGGCACTGACATGTATTTGATCAACGGAGAACTGCACGCGGAGTTCGATCTCGATACCGCACTGACACTGCTGCAGCAGACGTTAGCAAAAAACCTGAGTACCCCACTGCCCAGCGCCACCGTGCTGACTGCCGCCGCCAACTTTGCGCAGCAACTGCGCAGCGCCGAATTGCCGCTGGATGACGAGCAACGCCAGGCACTGATTGCCTTCTGTCAGCCTCACGCTTTGCAAACCAAACTTCAACGTGAACTGGGTGATCAGCCGGACTCCCTGCGGCGCGTCGATTATCGGCAGACATGTTTTGAGCGCTGGAGCCCCTTGGGCCTGGTGGTCCACATCACGCCGGCCAATGCGCCGCTGCTGGCGTGCTGCGCCATGCTCGAAAGCCTGTTGGCCGGCAACCTCAACTGGCTACGCCCCAGCCGCAGTGACCAGGGCCTGACCGCGCGCCTGTTGCACACGCTGGTGCAATGCGACCCCAGCGGTCAGTTGCGCGACCATGTGGCTGTTCTACCAGTGGCGACGGCGCAGATTGGCCGTTTGTGCAAATTGGCCAATGGTGTATCGGCGTGGGGTGGCGAAAGCGCGCTGCGAGCTATCCGCGAACAATTGCCGCCCGGATGTCGCTGGATCGACTGGGGACACCGCATCAGTTTCGCCTACCTGACGCCGGACGCGGCTTCGCCGGCGGCTCTGGACGCAATCGCCGATGAGGTCTGCCGACTGGATCAGCAGGCCTGTTCCAGCCCGCAATGGCTACTGGTCGACAGCGACGAACCGGCGGTTCTGGACGACATCGGGTCGGCGCTGGCAAAGGCTTTCGAGCGCCGCGCCGGACAATGGCCGGCGCTGATTCCAACGACTCAGGAAGCCTGCGAAATCACTACCCATGCGCAGATGGCAAATCTGCGCAAAAGCTTTTCCGGGACGACTGCGCAGGTCTGGAGTGCGCCGGGCTGGCGGGTGATCTGGACTCATGATCAGTCGCTCGCGCCCTCCCCGCTGTTTCGCACGCTGCTGCTCAAGCCCCTGCCGCGCGCAGACCTGGCGCAATCCTTGTTGCCGTGGCGCAACGTATTACAAAGCTGCGCGCTGGTGTGCGGCGAAGCACAGATCGGTGAACTGTCGCGCCAGCTGATTGCGGCTGGCGTCAGCCGGATTACGCCGATCAACGCGATTCATGACGGCTACGCAGGCGAACCCCACGATGGCGTTTACGCACTGCAACGCCTTAGCCGGCGAGTGTCGGTCAGCGTCGCGCCGACGCAGTTGCCGACACACATGACCCTCGACCGACCACCGTGCGCGTTGACGCTGGCGGGGCTGCCGATCACCGACAAAGCGGCGTTCATCGCACGCCCGACGACAGCGGCCGCACAACTGTTTTTCCGCTCCGGCGGCAGCAGCGGCACACCGGCGCTGGCGGGATTCAGTTACCGCGATTTTCAACGCCAAATGCGGGCGACGGCCGACGGTCTGTTTGCAGCCGGGCTCGATCCGAGTCGCGACAAAGTGATGAACCTGTTCTTCAGTGGCGGCTTGTACGGTGGTTTCTTCAGCTTTGCCAAAGTCCTGGAAGTGCTGGGCGCGACCCATTTACCAATGGGTGCCCCGGCCGACGATGATTACAGCGATATTGCGCAACTGATCATCGAACAGCGTGTGACCGTACTGATCGGCATGCCCAGCACGCTGCATCGGTTGTTTCTCAACGAAGAGCAGCGCCTGAGCCGTTATGGCGCAATCGAAAAAGTCTTTCTCGGCGGTGAGCACATCAGTGATCAGTGTCGTGAACTCCTGCTTCGCTGCGGCGTTGCCAACATCCGCTCGGCAGTCTACGGCAGCGTTGATGCGGGCCCCTTCGGGCATGCCTGCGCCGCGACCGGCGATGGGGTGTTTCATCTGATGGACAGCATCCAGCATCTGGAAATCGTTGCACTGGAGCAGGACGCGCCTGTCGTTGGCGATGAAGTGGGTCGCTTACTGTTCACTTCCAAAGCTCGCGAGGGCCAGCACGTACAACGTTATGAAGTCGGCGACACGGGGCGCTGGCTGCCCGGCGACTGTCCGTGCGGGCTGAGTTCGCCACGTTTCGAACTGCTGCAACGGCATGGCCGCCTGCTGCGCATTGGCAGCGATTTCATTTGCCAGAACGAACTCGCGCGGCACGTGCAAGCGCCCTTTCAGTTGTACCTCGATCACACGCCTGACGGCCTCGAACGCCTGCTGATCCGAAGCCCCGGCGACCCGGCGGACATCCTCCACCGGCTGGAGAGCTATTCGACGCTGGCCATGCTGGTGCGCACCGGGCTTCTCACCGTGCAGGCGCAGACCTGCGATGTGCAGCAGTTCCACAAAAACAGGCACAGCGCAAAGACCCCGTCAGTGATCGACGCACGCCGGTAAAGAGCAAACATCGGCCACTTCCAGAACAATCAAGAGAACAACATGACCACTACATTTGAACTGAACAAGTTGCTCGCCTTTGCCCGCGAACATTCGACGTATTACGCCACTCACTGGCAAAACGCTGCATTGCCAATCACCACACTGGATGAACTTCCGGAGATCGTTCCGCAACAATACTGGGCCGCCAGCGAGAACTTCGAACAATGGCCGGTCCTGACCTCAACAATTGAACACGCACTGGTGTTCAAGACCGGTGGAACAACCAGCGCCGGTAAACTTTCGGTGTTTACCCGCGAAGAATGGCAGACACTTGTGCGTGACTTTGGCAGGCATCTGAGTAGCCAGCTCAACCGCGCAGACCGGGTGGCGAATCTGTTTTTTGTCGGTGATCTGTATGCCAGCTTCATCTTTATCCACGATGCACTGGCGCACGAAACTGCGGGGATCACCGAATACCCCTTCACCGGAGATGTAGAACCTGCAGAACTGGCCGAAGCCGTGCGCCAATACCGGATCAACGTGCTGGCCGGCGTACCGGCGCAACTGCTGACGTTCGCCGGCGTGCTTGAGCGCCAGGGGCAATGCCTGACCGAGGTCGAAACCGTGCTTTACGGCGGGGAAAGTCTGTTTGCCGGGCAACTTCAGCTATTGCACCGAGTGTTCCCCAACGCACGCGTCGCCTCCATCGGCTACGCCAGTGTTGATGCCGGGTTCATCGGCGCCACCAGCCGCGATTGCGCCTTGGGCGAACACCGCATGCTCGCCAGCCACAGCGTGCTGGAAATCATCGATGAGCATACCGGTGAAGTGATTGAAGAATGCGACCGTACCGGGCGGTTGGTGATGACCAATCTGACGCGCCGGCTTATGCCGTTGATCCGTTACCCCGTGGGCGACCTCGCCTGCTGGCGAGAACCGGCCACGGCACCGATGCGCAAATTTGCCTTGATGGGCCGCAGCATGAGCGGCCAACGCGTACGAGTGAGCACTCTGACCCTGCTGATCGAAGACATCAACGCCATTGTCCGGCGCACCACCGCCAGCGACGATTGGCAACTGGTCATCAGTCAATCGGCCAATGTCGATGTCTTGTGCCTGAAATGGGTACCCGATGCGCTGAAGCCTGAAACGGCTCACGCCGACGCAACCCTGCAGCGTGAATTGATCGAGCGATATCCATTGATCACGCAACTCTGTGCCGATCGGTTAATCGAATTGCAGATTGCCCGTTGCACACCCGAAGCACTCACCCGCCATCCGCGCTCCGGCAAGCGTCAGCGAGTCGTCGACCTGCGCATTTACCATCCCGCCCGCCCGGAGCAACGTCCATGGACAACGTGACGCTGCGCAGTTATCGCCGCTCCGACGCTGGGGCTATCAGTCGCCTGTTCCGGGAAATCTACGGTGACCACTACGTGCAACCACACGTGTATTTGCCGTTGATGATCAACCAGAACCACGGCGATGGCAGCTGGCATTCATTGGTGGCGGAATCCGGCAAAAAAATCCTCGGCCACGCCACGTTGTGCAGAAACACCGGATCGCACACGGCGGAACTGGCATTGAGCGTGGTCCATCCGTCGACCCGCGGACAGAACATCGCCACGCAGTTGGGCACACGCTTGTTGATCCATGCACAAGCACTGGGTTGCCACGGCGTGAGCATTAAACAGGTGACGCAGCACGCCTACACACAACGCATGGCGGCCAGACTCGGCTTCTGCAGCAGCGGTTTGTTGCTCGACTATGTCCCCTCGCCATTTGGCGAAGCACTACCGGAGTCCATCGTCATCGGCTACATCCCGATCGACGGCTACCGCCGCCCGCTCCCGGCGCTGCCATGGCCGGACAGTTGTCGCGATTTCATGGAGCATTTGTGCGAGGTATACGGAACACAGGAAAAGGACGCGCCCTGGGTGGGACCGCCGTTGCATGTCGAGCAATGTTCCGGGCGTTATGACGTCAGGCTGAAAAAGCTCGACGGCGGATTGCTTAAACAGCTACGAAGATTGCCCCGGCACTGGATGATTTCGATTCGGCTAAGGCTCGCAACAGGGTTCGCCGACGCCGTGGACAGCCTGTCGGCGCTGGGTTTCGTCTTTACCGGAATTACCCCGAACGACCGTTGCGCGGGGTGGCTGGCGTTGTTTCATCAGGGCTATCAACCACGCAGGCTGGAACTGCATTGCCCGCACATCCAGCGCCTGCATGAACACGCGCAACAGGCCATTGCCGGGCACCCACTGGCATCGCCGCTGTCCTGAAACGCGAACCGAAGCAGCCCGTTCAAGCATCGAGCGGGCTACAACGCTCAGCCTCAAGCTTTGGCTTTGACGCCTTGGTCGACCGGCTTCGGAGCATTGCCATCGCCATAAGTCTTGAGGTTCTGCAGGACGTAAATCGCTTTCTTGAACTCAGGGATCAGGCTCTTGCCGTAGGCGTTGCCATTGAGCCCGTTGGTCTGGATAGCATCGAGTTGGGTGGCGAAGTATTCCAATGCGTTGAATTTGGCATCGATATCCTTGGTCACCCCGAAACGGTCGAACTTGTCCCCGGCGTTCTTCAACGTAATGGACGTGATATCGGAGATCAGCCCGCGACCACGCAGCAGTTCGCTCAGATTGCCCAATTGTTTTACCGAAACATTGGTTGGATCGAAGCCCTTGATTGCCTTGCGCAACCCCTGTTTGTCCATCTCCGCGGTATTCAGCGCAGTGGGGTTAGTGCCGACCAGGGAGAGCATCTGCTGCACCTTGACGCTCTGGGAAACTTGTTTCTTTGCGCCAGTATCGCGCACCAGTAGTCCTGCCTTGGCCTGCCAGCCGCCGACAATACCGATCGTCATGAAAAGACTCCCTGTGAAATGACCTGAAATATCCGTGTGAACGGCATTAATGGCCGCGAGTATCGGCGGGCGAACTGATGGCACCAACCTCTTTCTGCACTTTTTTACAATTCTTGTACATTCTCGATACAAAAGCGCAACGCCCCGCAAACCTTGATCCAGAGCTGTCATCACAATGAAATGAAAATAGCTTTTTCGACTGATCACTGCTGATGACCTGCGCTTGTGTATCGAACCCGATACCGACCAGTCATCGGAGCTCAGGTTATTTAGAACGCAAGTACCTAAAGCTTCGCGGCGTAGCGACGATACGTTGTGGATACCCGCACTGTTTTGTCCCCTGCCCCCTAATAAGAAACGCTGCTCAAGGACCGGTCTCCATGCCCGCATTCCGCACTATTTCGGCTCGCTACACGCTGTTTCTGGTTCTGTTCATCCTGCTGTTGTCGGTGTTGACCGTGGTCGGCATCAGCCAATTGGTCGCCCCCAAACTGCGTCACACTGAAGAACAGGTGGTACTCAACCGCATCGCCGAAGTCGCCGAGCAGATTCAGGGCGAGTTGAACAAAGTGCAGGCGCAACAGCGCAGCATCACCCAGACCATCCCGCTGCTCGACAGCGCCGCCATCGACGCGGTGCTGCCAGGTCTGGTCGATCAGTACGGCGAGCTGAAGGTATTTGGCGGCGGTATCTGGCCGCTGCCGGGGCAGCGTGAAGCCGGGCGCAACAAATTCAGTACGTTCTGGCACCGCGACGCCTCGGGCAAACTGGCCGTGAACACGTTCTGGAACAGCGACGCAGCTCCCAACTATTACGACCAGAGCTGGTACAAGGGCGGCATGGCCACCCCACGCGGTCAGTGCGCGTGGGCAGCAGCCTATAAAGATGACGCCAGTGCCGAGCCACGCACCAACTGCGCCATGGCCATCCAGAAAAACGGTAATGCCTGGGGCGTGTCGACCATCGACGTCACCCTCGGCTTCTTCAACGATCTGGTGGCGCGCAAGGAAAAAGACCT
The DNA here is from genome assembly GCF_979258515.1 of Pseudomonas sp. AC169. Lineage (NCBI taxonomy): Bacteria > Pseudomonadati > Pseudomonadota > Gammaproteobacteria > Pseudomonadales > Pseudomonadaceae > Pseudomonas > Pseudomonas sp. AC169. The sequence continues at coordinate 6,253,646 of NZ_OZ409866.1, forward strand.
CAACGCCGAGATGCTCATCGTTGAAGCCGACGGCAAGGTCATCAGTAACAGTTCGCGCATCAGTGGTCCGATCGTGCTGAAGAACATCAGCGAGCTGGCGGGCACGTCGACCTTCGCCAGCCAGGTCAAAGCCGGGTTGCAGAACCGCGATCAGGCGCAGCGCATCGAGTTCGACAACAACGGGCAAGACAGCACTTTCTTCATGCGGCCGATCGAAGGCACGCCATGGTTCCTCGCCACCGCTCTGCCGACAAAAATGCTTACCGCCCAACGTGATGATGTCCTTAGCACTTTGAGCCTGTTGCAGATTCCGTTGGTGATCCTGCTGGTGCTGTTGCAGGTCTACGCGATTCGCCAGTTGGTGCAGCGCATGAAAGCGTTGAAAGCCAACATCGACTTGCTGTCCAGAGGCGATGCCGACCTGACCCGGCGCATCACCATTCGCGCTGAAGATGAACTCGGCGCCATCGGCCACTCGATCAACACCTTTATTGCCTATCTGCAGAACATGATCGGCGAAGTCACTCAGGCCACCGGCGCCATGGCATCGAGCCTCGACAACCTGCAACGCACCTCGACGCACACCAGCCAGATCCTGTTGCGCCATGCCTCGGAAACCGATCAGACCGTTACCGCCATCACCGAAATGAGTTCGACGGCAGAAAGCGTGGCGCAGAATGCCGCCGAAACCGCCGCGTTCACCCAGCGCGCCAACGAAAACGCCGACCGCTCCCGCGTGGTGGTGGGCGAAGCGACCAACAGCGTCGTGGCGCTGATCGATGAAGTGGCCAGTGCCACACACAAAGTTGAAAACATGCAGCAGGACGCCCAGCGCATCACCGAGATTCTCGGGGTGATCGGCGCGATTGCCGGGCAGACCAACCTGTTGGCGCTCAACGCCGCCATCGAAGCTGCACGCGCCGGTGAACAGGGCCGCGGTTTTGCCGTGGTTGCCGATGAAGTCCGCGCCCTCGCCGCGCGCACTCAGGCCAGCACTTCGGAAATCAACGAGATGTTGACGCGTCTGACGCAGGGCGTGAGCTCGTCGGTCAGCGCCATGGAAAACACCCAGGCCAGCTGCCAGTCGGCCGCCGACGCCACCGCCCGGGTCAACTCGGGTCTGGATGAAATGGCCGGTTCGGTCAGCCACATCAACAGCCTGAGCACCCAGATCGCCACCGCCGCTGAGCAGCAAAGCGCGGTGACCGAAGAGATCAACCGCAGCATGGTGCAGATCCGCCACATGGTTGATGAACTGGTGCAGAGTGGCAAAGCCAGCGAACTGAATACCCACCAATTGCTCGAAGCCAACAGCCGGGTGAGCGCGATCATGGGCCGATTCAAAGTGCGCTGATCTCTGCTGGGGTTTCTGCCAACCAGATAACCCCTGTGGGAGCGAGCCTGCTCGCGAAAGCGTCCTGTCCTTCACTGCATCCAGTGCCTGACACACTGCCTTCGCGAGCAGGCTCGCTCCCACAGGTTTGACGGCGTTCACACAATTGCCACCTGACAATTTTGTCATCTCGCGCTCAGCAACCTGTCAGCCTTGATCTACGATCATCCTGCCAGTCCGTCTCGCAACAACTGGAAACATTGCGTTGATGTCAGGCGGAAAAAACCGGTCAAAATGCGTTCTTTTTGATCGTCACCCGAGCCGAGAATCCGCTATGCGTACCCACCTGCGTCTGGCCGCCCTGAGCGCCCTGTTCATTTCTTCCCTGGCGCAAGCCGCCGATCTGATCCCTATCGAAGTCCACCGCGACGCCAATTGCGGTTGCTGCAAGAAATGGATCAGCCACCTCGAAGCCAACGGTTTCAAGGTCGAAGACCACGTCGAAAGCGACATGAGCAGCTTCAAGCAACAACATGGCGTACCGCCGCGTCTGGCGTCATGCCACACCGCAATCATCAACGGCAAATTCGTCGAAGGCCATGTGCCGGCGGAACAGGTTTTGGCCCTGAGCAAGCGCGATGACCTGCTCGGCGTCGCCGCACCGGGTATGCCGATGGGGTCGCCGGGCATGGAAATGGACGGCATGAGCGATGCTTATCAGGTCATTGGCCTGAAGAAGGATGGCGCTGACGTCGTCGTGGCGGATTACCCGGCCCATTGATTGGCGCCGCTTACTTCGGGTTGTTCATTGCCGCATTCGGTGCAGCCACCTTGCTGCCATTGCAGTCCGAGGCAGTGCTGGTCGGCTTGATCGTCAGCGAGCGTTACTGGCTGTGGGGCCTGCTCGCGGTGGCGACGCTGGGCAACGTACTTGGCTCGCTGGTCAATTGGTGGCTGGGGCGCGGCGTCGAACGCTTTCAGGATCGACGCTGGTTTCCGGTCAGCCCCGCGCACATGGCCAAGGCGCGCAAACACTATGAGCGTTACGGGCATTGGTCATTGTTGCTGAGCTGGTTGCCGATCATTGGCGACCCGCTGACGCTGATTGCCGGTGTCATGCGCGAACCACTCGGGCGCTTCCTGTTGATTGTCACACTGGCCAAAGGTGCACGTTACGCTGTGCTGGCCATGCTCACGCTGGGTTGGCTGGGTTGAACATTCGGGCGCGGGCGTTGCCTGTGTTTAACGTCGCCATAATCCAGCCGTTCCAGCATCGGCCGATTTCAAACGGAGTTTGACCTTATGTCTGTCACGTTTTCCCGTTGGCTCCCCTCCCTGTTCCTCTGCGCCGCCCTGCCCCTGTCCGTTCAGGCTGCCACGCCAGTTGAGGCAGCGCCGGAAGGCCCGGCCTATGGCCCGGAGCTGCAAGGCTTCGAATACCCTTACACGCTTAAACACTTTGCTTTCCAGTCTCAGGGCAAATCCCTGCAGATGGGTTACATGGACGTCGCCGCCCACGGCAAGGCCAATGGCCGCACCGTGGTGCTGATGCACGGCAAAAACTTTTGCGCGGCGACCTGGGACAGTTCGATCAAGGCATTGAGCGAGTCCGGTTACCGGGTGATCGCGCCGGATCAGATCGGTTTCTGCACCTCGAGCAAACCTGACAACTATCAATACAGCTTTCAGCAACTGGCGACCAACACGCAGCAATTGCTCAAAGCATTGGGCATTCAAAAGGCCACGCTGCTCGGCCACTCCACCGGCGGCATGCTCGCCACCCGTTACGCGTTGCTGTTCCCCGAGCAGGTCGAGCAATTGGCGATGGTCAACCCGATCGGTCTGGAAGACTGGAAAGCCCTTGGCGTGCCCTATCGCACCGTGGATCAGTGGTATCAGCGCGAACTGAAGGTCAGCGCCCAAGGCATTCGCGATTACGAACGCACCACTTACTACGACGGCCGCTGGAAACCGGAATTCGACCGCTGGGTAGACATGCTCGCTGGCCTGAGCAAAGGCCCGGGCAAGACTCAGGTCGCTTGGAACTCGGCGCTGATCTACGACATGATTTTCACCCAACCGGTGTACTACGAGTTCAAAGACCTGAAGATGCCGACCCTGCTGCTGATCGGCACCTCCGACACCACGGCCATCGGCAAGGACCTCGCGCCGCCTGAGGTGAAAGCGAAAATCGGCCACTATGAGGTGCTCGGCAAACAAGTGGCCAAGCTGATCCCGCAGTCGACGCTGGTGGAGTTTCCCGGCATGGGCCACGCCCCACAAATGGAAGAACCGGCGCAGTTTCACAAAGCCCTGCTCGACTGGCTGAATACATCCAATCCCGTTCGTTGATGAGGTAAGGCTGATGGCGGTGCAGATTGCAGTGATTGATGACTGGCAGGACGTGGCTCGCGATGTGGTCGACTGGTCAGTGCTCGATAGTCTCGGTGAAGTGACGTTCGAACACGATTACCCGGCGGACAACGCCACGCTCGCTGAACGTCTGGGCCGCTATCAGGTGATATGCGTGATGCGCGAGCGCACGCGTTTCGATGAGGACTTGCTCAAGCGTTTGCCCAATCTCAAGTTGCTGGTCACCGGCGGCATGCGCAACGCGGCGCTGGACATGCAGGCGGCAGCAAAGCAGGGCATCAAGGTCTGCGGCACCGACAGCTACAAGCATGCCGCGCCGGAGTTGACCTGGGCGCTGATCATGGCGGCAACACGCAATCTGGTGAATGAAGCCAATGCCCTGCGCAATGGTCAGTGGCAGCAAGGGCTGGGTGGCGACCTGCACGGCAAGACCCTCGGCATTCTCGGTCTTGGCAGTATTGGCCAGCGCGTTGCGCAGTTCGGCCAGGTGTTCGGCATGCGGGTGATTGCCTGGAGCGAAAACCTCACGGCCGAACGGGCTGAACAGGCTGGCGTGACCTACGTGAACAAGCAGCAACTGTTCGAGCAGGCAGACGTGTTGTCGGTGCATCTGGTGCTCAGCGAGCGCAGTCGCGGGCTAGTCGATGCCCAGGCGCTGGGCTGGATGAAGCCGACGGCGTTGCTGGTCAACACCGCACGCGGGCCGATTGTCGATGAAGCGGCGTTGATCAAGGCCTTGCAGAAACAGCAGATTGCCGGAGCTGCGCTGGATGTGTTCGAGCAGGAGCCGTTGCCGGCCATGCACCCGTTTCGCACACTGGACAATGTGTTGGCGACGCCGCATGTGGGCTATGTCAGTCGGCAGAACTATGAGCAGTTCTTTTCGCAGATGATCGAGGATATTCAGGCTTGGGCGGCTGAGGAGCCGATTCGCCTGCTGAACTGAGAACTTCCATCATTGCGCTGGTGTAGCGACCACCGCCTTCGCGAGCAAGCTCGCTCCCACAGGGGATCTTCAGTGAGCAGAAAATCTGTTCCCGGCGCAGATCCACTGTGGGAGCGAGCTTGCTCGCGAAGGGGCACTCACTGCCTCCCCACCAACAAACTGCCCGCACCACAACAGTGCAACCGCCCTCCTCGCTAGCACAAAATCGTGACTGACCAGTCACCGTTTTGGCCCTCCCTCGCAGAAAAACCTGCACTTCGTCGGTGCGTTTCCCCCTTCAGAGCACGGTTTCCGTTAACGGCAAACCGATTGTCGAACAATTTACCCATTTGCTCTGGCCCGCTCTAGGATCTGGCCTAGACTGACTTTCGCGGGGTAAAACCGACCGGTCACATTGCCGAAAAAAAGTCGAAACTTTTGCGCGCGGCGACGGGTCATCAGAAAGACAGGGCCAAAGCGACTGGTGCAATCCTTGCAACGGCCTGTTCACCCATTCTGCTTGCGCGTGTTGGGTAGCGTTTGCTCACCGATGCGTGGCGCGTTTGCGCCCGGCCACAGGACTTGGCCATGGACATCGCTTGTTCAAGACAAGAATCAGATCAACGAGACGGGAGATTCATATGATCAGTGCGGCATTGGATATTCAGGGAGAGCGTGCTCAGCAGGCGGTTGGTGAATCGAGCACCGTCAGTGTTCCCGGCAGCCGACAGATCAACGTCCCAGGCACCAAAACGCTGACTCCGGTAGCGAGCCAGAACCCTAACAAGAAAAAAGTGTTGTTCGTCACCTCGGAAATCGCCGATCTGGTCAAGACCGGCGGCCTCGGAGATGTCTCCGCTGCCCTGCCCCGGGCCATGGCCCATCTGCACGACGTGCGCGTGTTGATCCCCGGTTACCCGCAGGTGATGCACAGCGAAAACCCGATCCACATCATCGGCGAACTGGGCGGCCATGCAGCGCTGCCGCCGTGCAAGATCGGCCGTATGGACATGCCCGACGGTCTGGTCATCTACGTGTTGATCTGCCCTGAGCTCTACGAGCGCGAAGGCTCGCCCTACGGCGCCAACAACGGTCGCGACTGGCCGGACAACCACATTCGCTTCGCCCGCCTCGGTCTGGCCGCTGCCGATATCGCCGCCAACCTCGCACAAATTCACTGGTGCCCGGATCTGGTGCACGCCCATGACTGGCCGGCCGGTCTCGCGCCCGCCTACATGCACTGGCGCGGGCAGCGCACGCCGACCCTGTTCACTATTCACAACCTCGCCTATCAAGGCGTGACCAGTCTTGGCTCCTGCCCTGAACTGGGGATTCCCACCCATGCCCTGCAACAGGAAGGCATGGAGTTCTACGGCAAGATGTCATTCCTCAAGGCCGGCATGGCGTATTCGAGCCATATCACCACGGTCAGCGCCACCTACGCGCAGGAAATCACTACCCCGGACTTCGGCTGCGGCCTCGACGGTTTTCTCGCCGCCAAGACCCAGCAAGGCTTGCTCAGCGGCATCCCCAACGGCATTGATGAGAGCTGGGACGCTGCCACCGATCCGCACCTGTTCGCGCCATTTGCCATCGGTGATTGGGAAGGCAAAGCGGTCAACGCTGCACACGTTCGCGAGCTCTTCGAATTGAATGACTCCGAAGGCCCGCTGTTCGCTGTGGTTTCGCGACTGGTCTATCAAAAAGGCCTGGACCTGACGATAGCGGTGTCCGAGTACATCGTGCAGAACGGCGGCCAGATCGCCATCATCGGTCGCGGCGAACCTGAAGAAGAACAAGCCATGCGCGAACTGGCGCTGCGTTTCCCCGGGCAGATTGGTGTGCGCATCGGCTTCAACGAAACCGACGCCCGCCGCATGTTCGCCGGCAGCGATTTCCTGCTGATGCCATCGCGTTACGAGCCTTGCGGTTTGAGCCAGATGTACGCCCAGCGCTTCGGCTCGCTGCCGGTGGCGCGCAATACCGGCGGGCTGGCCGACACCATTGAAAACGGTGTCACCGGTTTCCTCTTCGATGAATCCAGCGCTGAAAGTTATCAGGAAGCCCTGAGCCGCGCGTTCAAGGTGTTCGCCTTCCCCGAACTGCTCAATGCCATGCGTTGCCGGGCGATGGCGGCGCCGTTCAACTGGTGCAAAGCGGTTGAACCCTACGCCGAACTCTACGAACAACTGGTGGCCAAGGCACTGGGTAAAGCGCACCACAAGTAACCATGGAGGTTTGCCACGATGCCGTTACGGTCTACTGAAACATGGCCCCACGGCGCGATCATGCTGGACGCCGAACACACGCAGTTCGCGCTATGGGCGCCGGATGCTTTCTACGTCAGTGTCGAACTTGAACACGGCCAGTCCCTGCCAATGCTGCCTCAGGCAGACGGCTGGTTTGTGATCAAGGCCCGTTGCCCGGCGGGCACCCGTTACCGCTACAACATCGACGGCGAACTGGAGGTGCCCGACCCGGCCTCCAGAGCGCAGGATGGCGACCTCGACCGCCACAGCGTGGTGGTCGATCCGCTGAGTTATCAATGGCGACACAGTGCCTGGCAAGGTCGGCCGTGGAGCGAAGCGGTGATCTACGAGTTGCACGTCGGTGCGCTCGGTGGCTTCGCTGAAGTCGAACAACACCTGGCGCGCCTCGCCGGCCTGGGCATCACCGCCATCGAACTGATGCCGCTGGCGCAGTTTCCCGGCGAACGCAACTGGGGCTACGACGGCGTTTTGCCCTACGCGCCGCAAGCCTCCTACGGCACGCCGGAACAACTCAAACACCTGATCGACAGCGCCCACGGCCACGGTCTGGCGGTGATTCTCGACGTGGTCTACAACCACTTCGGCCCTGACGGCAATTACCTGCATCGTTACGCGAAAGGCTTTTTCCGCGAGGACAAACACACGCCGTGGGGCGCCGCGATCGATTTCCGTCGCGACGAAGTGCGGGAATTTTTCATTGAAAACGCCCTGATGTGGTTGCTCGAATACCGTTTCGACGGTCTGCGCCTGGATGCCGTGCATGCCATCGAAGACCCGGATTTCCTCACGGAAATGGCCCGGCGCATCCGCGCACAGATCGACCCGAGTCGGCATGTCTGGCTGACCGTGGAAAACGAACTCAACCAGTCGAGCCTGCTCGAATACGACTACGACGCGCAGTGGAACGACGACGGCCATAACGCCCTGCACGTGCTGCTGACCGGCGAAACCGACGCGTACTACGCCGATTACGCCCTGCAACCGACCGAACAGTTGGTGCGTTGCCTGAGTCAGGGTTTCGTCTTCCAGGGTCACATCACCCGCCATGGCGAACCACGCGGCGAGCCCAGCGAACATCTGCCTTCGACCGCGTTCGTGCTGTTCCTGCAGAACCACGATCAGATCGGCAATCGCGCGTTCGGCGAACGCTTGCATCATCTGGCCGATCCGCGTGCCGTGCAGGCAGCGACCGTGTTGTTGCTGCTCTCACCGATGATTCCGCTGATGTTCATGGGCGATGAATTCGCCGCCGAGCAGCCGTTCCTGTTTTTCACCAGTCACCACGGCGAACTGGCCGAGTTGGTGCGTGAGGGTCGCCGCAATGAGTTCGCCGCCTTCAGCGCCTTCACCGACCCGCATAAACGCGAGCAGATTCCCGACCCGAATGCCGACAAAACCTTCCACGCCTCACAGCCAAGGTTGATCGGCCATGGCAGCGAAAAACAGCAGGAAACCCTCGCGCTGTACCAGAAGCTGCTGCAATTTCGCCATCAATACATCATTCCCCATCTGTCCGGCACGCAAGCGCTCGGCGCCCATATGCTCGGTTATGGCGCGGTCAGTGCACGCTGGCGTCTGGGCAATGGCAGCGAGCTGCGAATTGACCTGAACCTCAGCGACACGCCAGTGGTCAACCCTCCACAGACCGAGGCCGTGTGGTTGTTTCAACAGCCACCCACCGTCGATCTGTCGGAATCGGGCGTACTGCCCGCGTATTGCGCGCTTGTCAGCCTCACGGCCGCAACCCCTTTGCAACCTCTGAATGGAGAGCGCCTATGAGCGATGCGCAACTGGAAATTCTCGCCAGCCGAGCCGGCCTCGCCGTCGACTGGATCGACGCCAACGGCCGCCCGCAAAAAGTCGCCCCGGCGGTGCTGCGCAATGTTTTGATTGGTCTCGGTCACCCCGCGAGCACCGCGCAGGAAATCGACGCCAGCCTGCTGGAACTGCAAGCCGTTCAACAAGACCGCCACTTGCCACCGCTGTTGACCGCCGATGTCGGCATCGGCGTGGATCTGGCGCGCTACTTTGCACCGGAAACGCCGTGTGAAGTCCACCTTGAAGACGGCTCGCGGCTGAACCTGAAACTCGATTCCGAAGCGGTATTGCCGGGGCTGATCCCGGTGGGCTATCAACAGGTACACATCGCCGATCAATATTTCACCCTGGCCGTCGCCCCGGAGCGCTGCTTCAGCGTCGGCGATGCGGTGGATAATCCGATTCCCCGCGCGTGGGGCTTGAGTGCGCAGCTGTATTCCCTGCGCCGCGCCGGTGACGGCGGTTTCGGCGATACCCAAGCGCTCGAAGACCTCGTTCGCGTCGCAGGTGAGCGCGGCGCCGATGCCTTGGCAATCAGCCCGCTGCACGCCATGTTCAGCGCCGATACCGGGCGCTACAGTCCTTATTCGCCCTCCAGCCGACTGTTTCTCAATTCCCTGTATGCCGCCCCCGGGGCGATTCTCGGCGAGCGCGCCTTGCGGGATGCGATCGACGCGGCCGGCCTGGCCGAGCAGTTTGCGCAACTGGAAGATCTACCCCTGATCGACTGGCCGAGCGCCGCCGACGCCAAGCAGAAACTCTTGCAGGCGTTGTATGAAGGTTTCATCGCCGGTGACCATCCGTTGCACCCGGATTTCGCCAGTTTCCGCCACGCCGGTGGTGAAGCGCTGGAAAACCACTGCCGTTTCGAAGCGATTCAGGAAATGCGCGCCGCCCGTGGCGAAAACCTCGATTGGCGGCAATGGCCGGAACACTGGCACGACCCACGCGGCGCGGCGCTGGAAGCATTTGCCGAGGAATACGCCGAACGCATCGGCTATTTCGCTTTCTGCCAATGGCTGATCCACCGTTGCCTGGAGCGCGCGCAAACCGCCGCGCGCAGCGCAGGGATGGGCATTGGCCTGATCGCCGATCTGGCAGTAGGTGCCGATGGCGCCGGCAGTCAGGCCTGGAGTTTTCAGGATGAACTGCTGGCCTCGCTGACCGTCGGCGCACCGCCGGACATTCTCAATCGCTCGGGTCAAGGCTGGGGCATTTCCGCGTTCTCGCCGGAAGGCCTGATCCGCAACGGTTTCCGTGCCTTCATCGACATGCTGCGCGCCAACTTCGCCCACGCCGGCGGCTTGCGCATCGACCATGTCATGGGCCTGCAACGCTTGTGGGTGATCCCCAATGGCGCCGTCCCGGCCGATGGCGCGTACCTGTATTACCCGGTCGATGATTTGCTGCGTCTGCTGACTCTCGAATCCCATCGCCACCAGGCGATTGTGCTCGGTGAAGACCTCGGCACCGTGCCTGATGGCCTGCGCGAAAAACTTATCGCCCGTTCCATGCTCGGTATGCGCGTGCTGCTGTTCGAACAGGACAACACGCATTTCAAACCGATTCTCGACTGGCCGGACAACGCACTGGCGACCACCAGCACCCACGATCTGCCGACGCTCAACGGCTGGTGGCATGGCCGCGACATTGACTGGAACGCGCGCTTGGGTTTTGTCGATGCCAACGGCGAAATCGAATGGCGCCAATACCGCCAGCGTGAACGCGAAGGCCTGCGCAGTGCGTTGAGCCAAGACCCGCAAAACTTTCGTGAGGAATCCCACGAGGCCGATCAAGTGGTCGACGCCGCTGTGCGTTTCCTGGGCCATACCCGCGCGCCACTGGTGCTGTTGCCGCTGGAAGATGCGCTGGGCATCAACGAACAGGCCAATCTTCCGGGCACCATCGACACTCATCCGAACTGGTCACGGCGTTTGCCCGGCACCAGTGAAGCGCTGCTCGATGGCGCCGATGCGGCGCGACGTCTGGAACTGCTCGCCTGCGCGCGTCTTCAGGCTGCCGAGCGTGACCAATGAATCAAGCGCTTATCCAGCCCCTGCGCGCGACCCTGCGCCTGCAATTTCATAAAGGCTTCACCCTCGAACAAGCCGTGCCATTGGTGCCGTATTTCGCCCGGCTGGGCATCAGCCATATTTACGCCTCACCGCTGCTCGCGGCGCGGGCCGGCTCGATGCACGGTTACGACGTGGTCGACCCGACCCAGGTCAATCCGGAGCTCGGCGGCGAGCCGGCACTGCGGCGTTTGGTCAGCACCCTGCGCGAACACAACATGGGGCTGATCCTCGACATCGTCTCCAATCACATGGCGGTCGGCGGCAACGACAACCCGTGGTGGCTCGACCTGCTGGAATGGGGACGACTCAGTCCGTACGGCGAGTTCTTCGACATTCAGTGGCACTCGCCGGACCCGTTGATGGAGGGCCAGTTGCTGCTGCCGTTTCTTGGCAGCGATTACGGCGTGGCCTTGCAGGAAGGCACGTTGAAGCTGCACTTCAACGCGCAGACGGGTGGTTTCCACGTCGAGCACTACGACCATCATTTCCCGATCTGCCCGAGTGATTACGGTGAGCTGCTGAGGGCCGAGGAAGCGTTGAAGCCTTTAGCCGATCGTTTCACCGCCCTCAGCTACCAGACCGATGCCCATTCACTGGCGATTGCGCTGAAAGAAGAACTGCGCCAGTTAGCGACTGATCCGCAGATCCTCGAAGCGATCGAGAACAATCTGCTGCACTACGATTCAACCAGCGAAGAAGGCTTCCACAAACTGCATCAGTTGCTGGAACGTCAAAGCTATCGCCTGGCGAGTTGGCGCACGGCGGCGGACGACATCAACTGGCGGCGCTTTTTCGACATCAATGAACTCGGCGGCCTGCGCGTCGAGCGTCCGGCGGTGTTCGAAGCCACCCATGGCAAAATCTTTCAATTAATCGCCGAAGGCTTGGTCGACGGTTTACGCATCGACCATATCGACGGCCTCGCCGACCCGCGTGGTTACTGCCGCAAACTGCGCCGCCGGGTCGATCTGCTGGCGCCGGGCAGGCACTTGCCGATCCACGTCGAGAAGATCCTCGGCGCCGGCGAAACCCTGCACCGCGACTGGGCGGTGGATGGCACCACCGGTTACGAGTTCATGAACCAGCTGTCGCTGCTGCAACACGACCCGGACGGCGAATTCGTGCTCGGTGACCTCTGGCAGCGGCGCACCGAACGCCCGGCCGCGTTCATCGAAGAAGCACAGCTGGCGCGTCAGCAGATTCTCAACGGCTCGCTGGCCAGCGATTGCGAAAGCGTCGCCCAGGCCCTGCTGCAAGTCGCCCGCGATGACCTGATGACCCGCGACCTGACTCTCGGTGCGATCCGCCGGGTGCTGCAGGCGCTGATCGTGCATTTCCCGGTCTATCGCACTTACATCAGCGCCATGGGCCGCTCGGCGCAGGACGAGAAATTCTTCCAGCACGCCATGGACGGTGCCCGGCAAACCCTCGGCGAAGGCGACTGGCCGGTGCTCGATTGCGTTGCCGCCTGGCTCGGTGGCACGCCGTGGCGGCGCAAACCGCGCGGGCGTTCACGCAAGATTCTCAAACATGCCTGCGTACGCTTTCAGCAACTGACCTCACCGGCAGCGGCCAAAGCCGTGGAGGACACCGCGCTGTATCGCTCGGCGGTGCTGCTGTCGCGCAATGACGTCGGCTACAACACCGAACAGTTCAGCGCCCCGCTCAGCGACTTTCATGCGGTCAATCAGCAACGGCTGAGTGAATTCCCCGAAAACTTGCTGGCCACCGCGACCCACGATCACAAGCGCGGCGAAGACACCCGCGCACGTTTGGCTGTGCTCAGTGAGCGCAGCCATTGGTACGCCGAACAGATCGAACTGTGGCGCGCCCTCGCCCGCCCGGTGCGGGTGGACGATCAGATGCCGTCGAGCGGCGATGAACTGATCCTCTATCAAGCGTTGCTCGGCAGTTGGCCGCTGCACCTGCGTGATGATGATCAGGGCGGGTTCGCCGACTACGCCAAGCGTATCTGGCAATGGCAGCAGAAAGCCCTGCGTGAAGCCAAGCTGCAAAGCAGTTGGAGCGCGCCGAACGAAAGCTATGAAAACGCCGCGCAGGCATTCACCGAAAAACTCCTCACCGGCGAAGAAGGCGAACTGCTGCGCGCCGCACTGAGCAAGACCGTCAACAGCATTGCCGCCGCCGGCGCGCTCAATGGCTTGGCGCAAACCTTGCTGCGCATGACCGTGCCGGGGGTGCCGGATCTGTATCAGGGCAACGAGTTCTGGGACTTCAGCCTGGTCGATCCGGACAATCGCCGGCCGGTGGATTACGCCGCTCGCGAGCAAGCCCTGCAGGAGCCAATGCCACCTGCGGAACTGCTGACGAACTGGCGTGACGGGCGCATCAAGCAAGCCTTGATTGCCGAAGTGCTGAACCTGCGCGTCGAGCATGCCGAGCTGTTTCGCCGTGGCAGCTATCAGGCCCTGGAAGTGCTCGGCAGTCAGGCGCACAACGTGCTCGCATTTGCCCGTGAGCATGAGAGCAAGCAGGCCATCGTGATCGTGCCGGTCCGTTGCGCAACCCTGCTGGAAAACGGTGCTGTACCTCAGGTCGATGCGCTGCGCTGGGGCGATACGCGGGTGGTTCTACCGTTCGCCGCCTCTGACACAAACCTGAAGGGACTTTTTTCAAGCAGCGCAGTCACAAAAAACAGGGAGCTGAATATCAGCGACGCGCTGGGGGATGTCCCGGTCAATCTCTTTATCCAACACTTAACACAAGCATGAGTTCAGTTCAGGAGCATTGCGATGAGTACCGACGATAAACGCATCCGCGAATTCGCCTATCAAATCTGGGAATCGGAAGGTCAGCCTGATGGTCAGGAGGCGCGCCACTGGGAGATGGCACGCAAGCTCGCCGAAGCTGAGGCGCTGGCACCGAAGAAGCCACCGAAAGCCGCTGGCAGCAAAGCCGCTGGCAAAACCGCCGAGGCCAAGGCCCCGGCCGCCAAACCGAAACCGCCGGCGAAAGCCAAACCGGCCAGCGCCGCGAAAGTGATTCCCCCTGGCGAAAAAGCCGCCGAGAAAAAGCCCAAGGCGCCGCGAAAGCCTTCGGCGATCTGACGCTAACCGAACTATTGAACTGAATGACCGTGTGGCGGGTTCGCTCGCCACCGAGGACGCGCTCGTCCTCAAGAAACACACCAACCCCCTGTGGGAGCGAGCCTGCTCGCTCCCACAGGGGAAACAGTGTTAACCGAACTACCCCCGTATTTGCAGGAGCAATCATGACCCGTCCAAAGAAAGCCGAACCCACCGCGCACGCCGAGCCGTCGAGAATCCGTGAAGGCCTGCCCTTCCCGCTCGGTGCGACCTGGGACGGGCTGGGGGTGAACTTTGCCCTGTTCTCCGCCAACGCCACCAAGGTCGAACTGTGCATCTTCGACGATACCGGCGAAGTCGAACTCGAACGCATCGAACTGCCGGAATACACTGACGAGATCTACCACGGCTACCTGCCCGATGCGCACCCGGGGCTGATCTACGGCTACCGCGTCTACGGCCCGTATGACCCGGCCAACGGTCACCGCTTCAACCACAACAAATTGCTGATCGACCCGTACGCCAAGCAATTGGTGGGCGAACTGAAATGGTCGGAAGCGCTGTTCGGCTACACCATCGGCCATCCCGACGCTGACCTCAGCTTCGATGAACGCGACAGCGCGCCGTTTGTGCCCAAATGCAAGGTCATCGACCCGGCGCACACCTGGGGCAATGACCATCGCGTCAGCGTGCCGTGGGACAAGACCATCATTTATGAAACCCACGTGCGCGGCATCAGCATGCGTCACCCGTCGGTGCCGGAAAACGTGCGTGGCACCTTTGCCGGTTTGATGAATGACGATGTCCTCAAACACATTCGCAACGTCGGCGTTTCGTCGGTAGAGCTGTTGCCGATCCATGCCTTCGTCAACGACCAGCACTTGCTGCACAAAGGCATGACCAACTACTGGGGCTACAACAGCATCGCGTTTTTCGCCCCGGACCCGCGCTACCTCGCCAGCGGCAAGATTGCCGAGTTCAAGGAAATGGTCGCGCACCTGCACGAAGCCAACCTCGAAGTGATTCTCGACGTGGTCTACAACCACACCGCCGAGGGCAACGAGCAAGGCCCGACCCTGTCGATGCGCGGCATCGACAACGCCTCGTACTACCGCTTGATGCCCGACGACAAGCGCTTCTACATCAACGACTCCGGCACCGGCAACACGCTGGATCTGAGTCATCCGTGCGTCCTGCAAATGGTCACCGACTCGTTGCGTTACTGGGCCAGCGAAATGCACGTCGACGGCTTCCGCTTCGATCTGGCGACCATTCTCGGCCGCTACCACGATGGTTTCGATGAGCGTCACAGCTTCCTCGTCGCTTGCCGTCAGGACCCGGTGCTGCGTCAGGTGAAAATGATTGCCGAACCGTGGGACTGCGGCCCCGGAGGCTATCAGGTCGGCAATTTCCCGCCGGGCTGGGTCGAATGGAACGACAAGTTCCGCGACACCGTCCGCGCCTTCTGGAAAGGCGACGACGGCCAGGTTGCAGACTTTGCCAGCCGCATGACCGCCTCGGGTGAGATGTTCAACCAGCGCGGACGGCGTCCTTATTCCTCGGTGAACTTCATCACCGCCCACGACGGCTTCACCCTCAACGACCTTGTCTCGTACAACGACAAGCACAATGAAGCCAACGACGAGAACAATCAGGACGGCAGCAACAACAACCTGTCGTGGAACCACGGCGTCGAAGGCCCGACCGACGATCCCGAAATCAATGCCCTGCGCCATCGGCAGATGCGCAATTTCTTCGCCACCCTGCTGCTCGCCCAAGGCACGCCGATGATCGTCGCCGGCGATGAGTTCGCCCGCACCCAGGACGGCAACAACAACGCTTATTGCCAGGACAGCGAGATCGGTTGGGTCAACTGGGACCTGAGCGAAGACGGCAAGGCGTTGCTGAAATTCGTCAAGCGCCTGATCAAGCTGCGCCTGGCTTATCCGATCCTGCGTCGCGGACGCTTCCTGGTCGGCGAGTACAACGAAGACATCGGCGTCAAGGACGTCACCTGGCTGGCGCCGGACGCCACCGAGATGACCACCGAGCACTGGCACGACGCGCATAACCGCTGCCTGGGGATGTTGCTCGACGGCCGCGCGCAGGAAACCGGGATTCGCCGCAAAGGTGCGGATGCGACCTTGCTGCTGGTGGTCAACGCCCATCACGACATCGTCAATTTCACCTTGCCGGAAGTACCGGAAGGCAGTTTCTGGACGTGCATGATCGACACCAATCAGCCGTCGATCCGTGGGCAGGAACGCTTCGATTTCGGCCACGAATACTCGGTTACCGGGCGCTCGTTGCTGCTGTTCGAACTGCAACGTGATGAAGAAGATTGATATGGATCTGCACAACTATCTCGCCCGGCGTCCAGCGGATTATCCGCACACCCTAGCCCTCGGCGATTGCCTGCGGGCGCTGGTCGAGGCCGGGCTGGATCGTTTGCCGTTACCGGGCAGTGGCCGCACGCTGGAGCGCTTTCAGCGGCTGGCGGAAGTCGGCGGGCATGACCTGGGTTTGTGCAAACTGTTCGAAGGCCATACCGACGCACTGGCGATTATCGAGCAACTGGGCGGCTCACCGACGCCGGGCAGTACTTGGGGTATGTGGGCCGCGGAACCGCCGCAAGCACGGGTCAAAGTCAGCCCGGTCGGGCACATGGTTGCGCTGCATGGACGCAAGGCGTGGTGCTCCGGTGCCGCCGTGCTCAGCCATGCCTTGCTCACCGCGTGGGATGCCGATGATCAGCAACAGTTGGTCGCCGTCGCCCTCGATCAACCGGGCGTGACCGTCACCGAACAAGGCTGGCAAGCCGTGGGCATGGGTGCCACCGGCAGCGTGGAGGTGCTGTTCGACGGCGCCGAAGCGCAGGCCATCGGCAACCCCGGCGACTATCTGCAACGCCCGGGTTTCTGGCAGGGCGGAATCGGTATTGCTGCGTGCTGGTACGGTGCTGCGCGGCAAATCGCCGAAGCATTGCGCGCGCAGTGTGCACAACGCCCGGAACCCCACGCCCTCGCCCATCTCGGCGCGGTCGACAGTGCCTTGCAAGCAGCGGCAGATGTGTTGCGGTTCAGCGCCTTGCACATCGATGCCCATCCCGAGGACAACGCCGAATTGCTCGCTCGTCGCGCCCGCGCGGTGGTCGAGCAATCGGCCGAACAGGTGATGCGTGAGGTCGGCCGCGCCCTCGGCGCGGGGCCGTTTTGCAAGGATCGCCACTTTGCCCGACTCAGCGCCGACCTGCCGGTGTTCCTGCGCCAGAGTCATGCCGAACGGGATCTGGCCGCCCTCGGGCAATTGATGGCCGGGCAATCCAGTGAGGTATGGGCATTATGAAAACCAATCCGATTGTCGGCCAAGGCACCAGCCTGCATCAGTGGCAGGCTTCGCGGCACTTGGCGGAGCTGGACAGCATCGACATTCTCAGTCTGGTGCCTCCGGGCGCCCGGGCAGTGATTGTTGCGCCACACCCTGACGACGAAGTGCTCGGTTGTGGCGGTTTGCTGCAATTGCTCGCCGCCGCTGGCCGGCCTCTGCAATTGATTTCGGTGACTGACGGCAGCGCCAGTCACCCCGGTTCCAGTCGTTGGCCGGTAGAACGTTTGAGCGTGGTGCGCCCGCAGGAATCAGCCGAAGCGCTGCGCCGCCTCGGTTTGCCGATGCATCGGGTGAAATGGCTGCGCGGTGGCTTCAGCGACACCCAGGTCGCGGCCCAGGAAGCGGAGCTGGTTGATTTCATTGCGCGTCATCTGCGTCCCGATGATGTGCTCTTCACCACGTGGAGCGAGGACGGTCATTGCGACCACGAAGCCGTCGGCCGCGCCAGCGCCGAGGCTGCCCGTCGCGTAAGTGCGAGTTGCCATGAACTGCCGGTGTGGACCTGGCACTGGGCAACCCCGGAAGACGCCTTCGTACCGTGGCAACGGGCACGCAAGATTGTTCTGACGCCAGCGCAAGTCGCACGCAAGCGCCACGCGGTGTACGCCTTCGCCAGTCAACTGGAAGGCGATCCTGACGCCGGACTTGGCCCGGTGCTGGCGCCGTATGTGCTCGATCGCCTGCTGCAACCCTTCGAAGTGGTGTTTCTATGAGTGTCGAGGATCGCTATTTCGACGGGCTGTTTGCCGGCAACGACGACCCGTGGGCCTTCCGTGAGCGCTGGTACGAGCAGCGCAAGCGCGCGATCACCCTCGCCGCCCTGCCACGGCCGCACTATCGGGCAATCTTCGAGCCGGGCTGCGCCAACGGCGAATTGAGCGCCGAACTCGCCGGCCGTTGTGATCGGTTGTTGTGCTGTGACACGGCCAGCGCAGCGGTGACCCTGGCGCGCACGCGTCTGAGCCTGTTCGATCACGCCGAAGTGCGACAAAACCGTCTTCCCGGCGATTGGCCGGAAGAAAAATTCGACCTGATCGTATTTAGCGAGATCGGCTACTACCTCGATGGTGAAGATCTGACAGAAGTGATCCGTCGGGCCAGTGATTGCCTGACTGCCGACGGCCAGTTCCTCGCCTGTCACTGGCGTCCGCCCATCGATGGCTGCCCGCTGAATGCACGGCAGGTTCATGACCTGATTCACGAAAATCTGCACCTGCCACGGCTGGTCCTGCATCAGGAAGCGGACTTCATTCTTGAGGTGTGGAGCCGTGAGCCGCGCTCGGTGGCGGCACTGGAGGGCTTGCGATGATCGGCATTCTGATCCCGGCACACAACGAAGAAGACTTGCTCGACGACTGCCTGAACGCGGCCATGCGCGCCAGCCGCCACGGTTTGCTGGCCGGGGAAAAGGTTGAAGTGTTGGTCGTGCTCGACAGCTGCACCGACCGCTCGGCACAGATCGTCAGCCGCTATCCGGTGCTGAGCCTGCACATCGACGCACGCAATGTCGGCCAGGCTCGGGCCGCTGGCGCACAACTGTTGCTGGAGCGCGGGGCGCGCTGGATCTCCTGTTCGGATGCCGACAGCCGCGTGGCCGACGACTGGCTGGTGGCGCAACTGGGGTTGGGCGCGGACGCGGTATGCGGTACCGTCACGGTCGAACGCTGGCACGAGTCGTTCGATGAAGCGGCGCAAATCCGCTATCACCGGGATTACCGCGCCTGCGATGGCCATCGGCATATCCACGGCGCCAATCTGGGCATCAGTGCCGACGCCTATCGCTGGGCCGGAGGCTTTAAACCGCTGGCCTGCGACGAGGATGTGCAATTGGTCCGGGAACTGGAACTCGACGGCGCGAACATCGCCTGGAGCCATCGCCCGCAAGTGCTCACCAGTGCGCGATTCGACAGCCGTGCGCGCGGTGGCTTTGGTGACTACCTGCGAAATCTGGCACAGATAGCGCAAAAAAAAGCGGATCAGATTGATCTGTGACGCGACGAATTTCGCTTCATGAGCAATACTCTGCTGCGCGGCAATCCAGGGTTCGGAGCGTCGCTAGGCATTCAACCCGCCTTCACGGGTCGCAGGCGTCTGGCAATCATCACCACACGCACGACTGAGGGCCAAACAACACAAGGACGTCACACCATGAAACCGTTATCCCTCAGCGACAGCAGTTCGCCGGCGCAAATCTGGAACAGCGCTCCGCAACTGGACAACATCCCCGTCATCAATACCCGCAGCCTGGTGCCCGACGGTGCCCGCGCCGTGGTCATCGCGCCGCATCCGGGCGATGAAGTGGTTACCTGCGGCGGTCTGCTGCAACTACTTTCCAGCCTCGGCCATCCGCTGCAATTGCTCTCGATCACCGACGGCAGTGCCAGCCATCCGGGTTCACGGCAATGGTCGGAGAAACGCCTGAGCGTGTTCCGCCCGCAGGAAAGCGTCGAAGCCCTGCGCCGCCTCGGCCTGCCGATGCACAGCCTGAAATGGGTGCGTGGCGGCTTCACTGACAACGCCCTCTGTGAGCAGCAAGCGCAGGTGACCGAATTCATCAGCCGCTACCTGCGTCCCGGCGACGTGGTGTTCAGCACCTGGCGCGGCGATGGCAACGACGACCATGAAGCGGTGGGTCGAGCCAGTGCGCAAGCGGCGGAACAGGCCGGCGCGACCTTCCACGATGTACCGGTCTGGGCCTGGCACTGGCCTGAACGCGACCAGCAACTGATCCCATGGGAACGCGCACGCAAACTGCGCCTCGATACCTGGACCGTAGCGCGCAAGAGCCACGCCACCCATGCCTACGCCAGCCAGCTCAACGGCGAACCGGCGATCGGCATTGCGCCGATGTTGCCGCCGGTGATCCTGGAGCGGATGCGTTTGCCCTACGAAATCGTGTTTGTCTGAACTCAACGAGTTCAGGGAGTACATCTCGCAATACCTATGGGCTTGTTGATGAAGGCGCCAGCATCTTCAGCGTGAAGGCTGACTGACATCCTGCTGGCGCGGGTGCATTTCTCGCCGTCCACCACCAAAAATTCGTGCCAGCCCTCTTAAGCCGTTCGTCGGTTTTCAGTGCGCACCTGTCAGATCTGACAGGTGCGCTAACCCATAAACACAGGTTCAATCACTCCATCACCTGACCGGAGCGCATTGCAGTGTTCGTCACCTACCCGAAGCCTGAATCCACCTGATTCTCGCTGAATTCGACTGCAGCGGCCGTCATCAAAAAACGCCTGAATTCTCTTCAAGAGGACTTGCCTGATGCCTTCTCACAAGCGTTTCCGCTTCCCTCCCCTGACGGAAGGCAATAACACACTGGCGCTGCGTCCCCTGCTGATTCCGGGGATGGTCGAGCCGGTGCAAGACGGCGATGGCGGGATCAGCATCAAGGTCGCCACCACAGACCCTGAAGGCTTGCAATGCGTCATCAATCCTTACCTGAGCCCAATGAGCGAGGGTGACAAACTCGACATTTATTACAACAACACAAAAGTACTCGAGCGCTTCGTGAAGGCCGAAGAAGTCAACCAAAGGGTGTTCTTTCATCTGCCAACGCCGGTCGAGTCGGGGTGGCTTGAAAACTGCCACTATGTGCTGACCCGCGCAGGCGAGACCGAAGCCGACCCACCGTCGCCGGGCTTGCGGATATGGGTCAAGCTTTACAAACCGGGAAATCGTGACAAGGAACCGCATTTGCCCGACGGCCACTCAGAGTTGAACATCGTGCAACTGCCGCCCGAGCTGGTCGAACAGGGCGTGATAGACGCCGAATGGGCCAAAAAAGGCGTCCTGGCCACCATCCCTCATTACGTGAATTGCACGCGCAACGACAAGGTGCGTTTACAGCTGGGCGACTATCGGCTTCCGGCGCACCGCATTACGCAGGAGCAAGCCGACGGCCAGCAGCCGATCGAGATCCTCATTGATCCGGACGCCATTTTCGGCACCGGTGACGGACTCAAACGGGAAATCAAATACGACATCAATGACGAAGTCTGGAACTGGGCCGACCGCCACTCCAAACGCACCTACATCGACGTGGACGCGGGCGGCTGGCGACTGGATGCACCGATCATCAGGGAAGCCGTCAACGGTTTCATTACCATCAGGGATTTGAACAAGCAGCCGGTCACGATCCAGATCCATGTCAGCAGCCAGTACTTCGGCGTGGGCGACAAGGTGAAAATGACTTTCATCGGCACGCCGCCGGGTGACGCTGAACCGCTCATCTGCAGCAAAACCCGCGACATCGACAACATCCCTTCAGTGCTGGAAATCGAAGTGCCTTATGAGTTGATCAGGGCCATCGCCCAAGGGCGCGCCGATGCGTCTTATATTCTCTACAAAAAGGACGGGGGTGACCCACTCTCTTCCAAGCGTACCTTTGCCAGTGTCGTGGGCGACGTCAACATCCTCCCCGAGCCGAGCATCCGCGAACTGCTCGGCGATACCCTCGAACCGGACGAGCCTTACGCCACGGTCGATGTACGCTACGCGATGAAAAATGGCGACCTGATCTGCCTGAGATGGTCTGGCACCAAGTCCGATGGCGACGACTATCCGCATGAGGTTCCCCATATCGTCAGCGACAACGAAGCCAAGGAAGGCCTGGTCACGTTCGACATCAACGCCGAGCACATCAAGGTCCTTGAAAACGGCACGCTCGACCTGTCTTACGTGGTCGCAAACGATGCACCTGGCCTCCTCGACATCAGAGAGTCCGAGCGGCTGCTGGCCAAAGTTGAAAAGGTTCGGGCGACACTGCCGGCCCCTGAAGTGGAAGAGGCCGATCCGCCGGGGGATGTGCTGGATCCGTCCAAGGTGTTCGATAGGGTGCATGTGTGGATCAGCGAGGCGAAGCCCCTGAAGGGGGATGTTCTTACCTATTACTGGCGCAGTCCCAACCCCTTCGCCAGCACCAGTGACTGGCTGCCCATCACCACCGTGACCGAAGGCCAACCTGTTCGTTTTCCGGTGGACGGAAAATTCGTGACGGCCAATATCGGAAATAGCGTGAGGGTGCTCTATACCGTGTGGCGGGCCGCCACGCAGCGCAATGAATACTCTGCAGCGTTAGATTTACGGGTGGCTGGGTGGATATCGCCCACCCTCACCGACATCACCGACTCCAAAGGCACAGTCGCGCCCGACGGGATTACCTTCGATACCAGCGTCACCATCACCGGCAAGGCCAGTCCCGGCCAGACCGTACAACTCTACGACGGCAACACAGCGCTGACGCCAGTCGTGCCAGTCGATTCCAATGGCGACTGGAGCAGAGTGATCAGCGGATTGAGCCCGGTCGCGCATCCTATCAAGGCCAAAGCGCTCTACGGTGCGCAACCGGAGTCGGCAGTGCGCAGCTTTACCGTCGCGCAAACCGTGACCCCCACCATCGTCAACATCACCGACTCCAAGGGCACCGTTGCACCGAACGGCACGACCTTCGATACCAGCGTCACCATCACCGGCAAGGCCAGTCCCGGCCAGACCGTACAGCTCTACGACGGCAACACAGCGCTGACGCCAGTCGTGCCAGTCGATGCCAATGGCGACTGGAGCAGAGTGATCAGTGGATTGAGCCCGGTCGCGCATCCTATCAAGGCCAAAGCGCTCTACGGTGCCCAACCGGAGTCGGCAGTGCGCAGCTTTACCGTCGCGCAAACCGTGACCCCCACCATCGTCAACATCACCGACTCCAAGGGCACCGTTGCACCGAACGGCACGACCTTCGATACCAGCGTCACCATCACCGGCAAGGCCAGTCCCGGCCAGACCGTACAGCTCTACGACGGCAACACAGCGCTGACGCCAGTCGTGCCAGTCGATTCCAATGGCGACTGGAGCAGAGTGATCAGTGGATTGAGCCCGGTCGCGCATCCTATCAAGGCCAAAGCGCTCTATGGTGCACAACCGGAGTCGGCGGTGCGCAGCTTTACCGTCGCGCAAACCGTGACCCCCACCATCGTCAACATCACCGACTCCAAAGGCACCGTTGCACCGAACGGCACGACCTTCGACACCAGCGTCACCGTCATCGGCAAGGCCAGTCCCGGTCAGACCGTGCAGCTCTACGACGGCAACACAGCGCTGACGCCAGTCGTGCCAGTCAATGCCAATGGCGACTGGAGCAGAGTGATCAGTGGATTGAGCCCGGTCGCGCACCCCATCAAGGCCAAAGCGCTCTACGGTGCGCAACCGGAGTCGGCGGTGCGAAGCTTTACCGTCGCGCAAACCGTGACCCCCACCATCGTCAACATCACCGACTCCAAAGGCACCGTTGCACCGAACGGCACGACCTTCGACGCCAGCGTCACCGTCACCGGCAAGGCCAGTCCCGGCCAGACCGTACAGATCTACGACGGCAACACAGCGCTGACGCCAGTCGTGCCAGTCAATGCCAATGGCGACTGGAGCAGAGTGATCAGTGGATTGAGCCCGGTCGCGCATCCTATCAAGGCCAAAGCGCTCTATGGTGCACAACCGGAGTCGGCAGTGCGCAGCTTTACTGCAGAGAGGTGGACGGATTCCGTAACCGATTTTACGAACGGCACGTCAGGTAACTGGACCAAAGGGCCAGCAGGTTATCAAGGGCGAGTGACCAGTGGTGTGTTTCACAATGACACTCCCGGCGCTTCAGGTCACTCTGGCTTACTATTCAGTCAATCATTTCGATTTGTGGTCGGGCATACCTACACATTCAGTTATCGAGTCCGAAACCTCAGCCCTCAGCCGACTAACATTCCCCCTATTTTTTCCGTCAGGTTTTCAACAGGCCAAGCAATCTTGCCGGTGTACAGCGTTCCCCGGACCGGCCAGTGGTATTCCCAGACAGGAAACTTTTCGGTGACACAGAGCACGAACCACACGATTCAAATAATAAGCCATCAGGATCGAGGAGGCGGTGGTGGGACTGATGGTGGCAACGATTATCAAATCGATGACATTGTTGTTCGACTGGTTCGCTGAGCCTCTTGGAGGGTCGCCGCTACGGCAGTTCTCCCGGCCCGGAACGCAGACCTGATGATTCGCAAGGAACTGCCAGCCCTGCTTGTCAGTCGCATGAACAGGCACTCAGGATTCAGAGGAGTAACCGTGTCCAGCGATCCCAAGCGTCATGTTGACGACGCGCCCGTCATTCATCGTTTAAGGGTGCTGACGGTCAACACCCACAAGGGTTTCACCGCGCTCAATCGGCGCTTCATCCTGCCGGAACTGCGCGAAGCGGTGCGCAGCACCTCGGCCGACCTGGTGTTTCTGCAAGAAGTGGTGGGTGAACACGAGCGGCATTCGAGCCGTTACAACGAATGGCCGCAAACCTCGCAATACGAGTTTCTCGCCGACAGTATGTGGAGCGACTTCGCCTACGGGCGCAACGCCGTCTACCCCGACGGCCACCACGGCAATGCGCTGCTGTCGAAATATCCGATCCGTGAGTACCGCAACCTCGATGTGTCGATCACCGGCCCCGAACGCCGTGGCCTGCTGCATTGCGTGCTTGATGTGCCGGGGCATGCCGAAGTCCATGCGATCTGCGTGCACTTGAGTCTGCTCGAAAGCCATCGGCAATTGCAGTTGCAACTGCTTTGCCAGTTGCTCGAATCGCTGCCCGACGACGCCCCGGTGATCATCGCGGGCGACTTCAACGACTGGCAGTTGCAGGGCAACGCCGCCCTCGCCCGCCGGGACTACCTGCACGAAGCCTTTGAGCGTCACCACGGGCGCCCGGCCAAGACTTACCCGGCGCGGTTTCCGTTGCTGCGACTGGACCGGATCTACCTGCGCAATGCCAGCAGCCATGACCCGCAAATCCTCGGCAACAAGCCGTGGACGCATTTGTCCGATCACCTGCCGCTGGCAGTAGAGGTGCATCTCTAGCCGCAATAGTGACAGCAATGCCATACGCGGAAGTTTCACAACCCTGGTGTCCCATCAGTGCCGGCAGACCTTCTGTCGGTAACTGAATGCCTCTGAGTCGGGGCTTTCGCTGCGTTTTTCCATGCAAACAACCACTTAGTTATGTGCAGAAAAACAAACGCTTGCAAATCCTGTTTTACCACTACCACTCATCGTTCAATTTCTTGACGGGCACGCTCGACTCTTCTTATCTCTACCTTACTACCCCCGGAATCACCACCCGGGACGAGCCTTCGGACACTCGCGAAATCGAGCGGCCACGGTTCGCCCCGCTCCATTCGGTCGCCCCTCGTTCGGGGTAGGAGAGACGCCACATCGAGATACCGCAGCGCCTGCAAGGTAGACCTCCATGAAAATTTCCGTAACCCCACACGAGATCAAAATCACTTTCTGCACAGTGTCGAGCTCTATCTTGCTGTGCTCATCCATGGAGGCGCAGGCCGGTCCTGCGGCGGATGAAACCACCCCGTGGTATCGCGCGGATGTGCCCGTGATGACCTTGCCCACCACCGTCATCACCCCCGGCCCGCAACGCTTCAGCCCACGGCCCGATCTGCAGGGCACACGCTTGATTACCGAAGACCTCGCACCGTCGGCCTGGGATGAGTTGTACGGCAGAAGCGCCCGGCAGGCGCAAACCGATGTGCTGTCCTCAGGCTACGCGATGCCCGGCAGCGGCGACTTCAAAGGCCCAGCCGTGTTGACCGTGCAAGGTGGCGGGCATACTCAGACCATCGGCCTGATCGGCGGCGTCAATCAGATTCAGGCCAATGGCAACGGCGTGCTCACCAGTCGCGCCTTGGCCGACCCGAACCGTGACACTCTCAATCTGCAAGGCCAGAGCCTCGGCGCCTACTACAGCCTCACCGGTGCCCAAGGCTGGCACGTTGACCTGTCGGCCAGCGGTGGCCGGGTCAGCGGTTTCAGTCGCAACGGCCAAGGCGCCCGGCAAGCCACCGAAGGCAGCGCCATGACCTTCTCGGTGGAAGGCGGTTTTCCGATTGGCCTGAGTGACAACTGGGTGGTCGAACCGCAGGCGCAACTGATCAATCAACGCATCACGCTCGACACGCCTTACGCGGGTTCAGGCAATGCTTCTTCCACTGATCTGACGGCGTGGAGTGGTCGCGTCGGCGCACGATTGAAAGGCAGTTACGATTTGAATGGGTTGCCGGTCGAACCCTACGTGCGCACCAACCTGTGGCACACCGTCTACACCGGCAGCACGGTGACGCTGGATCAGGTCGACAAGATCAGCAGCAGCCGCAAGTCCTCCACCGTCGAGTTGGGACTGGGTCTGGTGGCGCGGGTGACGCCGGCGGTGAGTCTGTATGTCAGTGCCGATTACAGCAGTGATGTCGATGACAATGACTTGAACGGGATTATTGGCAGCCTTGGGGTGCGGATGCGTTGGTGAGCGGTGAGTCGGATTTTGAAGGTGTCTGAACTGGCGCCTTCGCGAGCAGGCTCGCTCCCACATTTGGAATGTATTTCCCCTGTGGGAGCGAGCCTGCTCGCGAAGGCAGCGACACGGTCTCGGATCAACCCTCCGGTTTGAGGATCAACACCGCCAACGGCGGCAGGTTCAGTTCCAGCGACAACGACTGGCCATGGCTCGCCACCTCCTCGGTAAACGCCCCGCCACCATTGCCATAATTGGACCCGGCATAGGTGTCGGCATCGCTGTTGAGCAATTCAGTCCAGCGCCCGGCAAACGGCACTCCCACGCGATAGGCCTGACGCGGCACTGGCGTAAAGTTGGCTACCACCAGCACCGGTTTACCGTCCTTGCTCCAGCGTAGCCAGGCATAAACGCTGTTGATTGCATCGTCACCGATCAACCACTGAAAACCCTGCGGCGCATCGTCCTGATCGTGCAGCGCCGGTTCCTCGCGGTACAGCCGATTAAGGTCACCCACCAGTTTCTGCACGCCTTTGTGCTCGGAGTACTGCAGCAGATACCAGTCCAGCTGCTGATCGTGGTTCCACTCGCGCCACTGGCCGAACTCGCAGCCCATGAACAGCAGCTTCTTGCCCGGATGGGTCCACATGAAGCTCAGATAAGCGCGCAGGTTGGCGAATTTCTGCCAGCGATCGCCGGGCATTTTGTCGATCAGCGAATGCTTGCCGTGCACCACCTCATCGTGGGAAATCGGCAGGATGAAGCGCTCGGACCAGGCGTAGACCAGGCCAAAACTCAACTCGTTGTGATGATGGGCGCGGTACACCGGATCCTGCTGAATGTAATGCAGCGAATCGTGCATCCAGCCCATGTTCCATTTGTAGGCAAAGCCGAGGCCGCCCTGCTGGGTGCTCTGACTGACGCCCGGCCACGCGGTGGATTCTTCAGCAATGACCAGCGCACCCGGCGCTTCCAGTTCAACCACATCATTCAAGTGCCGCAGGAAGTCGATCGCTTCCAGGTTTTCCCGACCGCCATGGCGGTTCGGCACCCATTCACCGGCCTTGCGCGAATAGTCGCGGTACAACATCGACGCCACCGCATCAACGCGCAAACCGTCGACATGGAAATGCTTCAACCAGTGCAGCCCCGACGCCAGCATGTAGCCGTGCACTTCAGTGCGGCCGAGGTTGTAGATCAGCGTATCCCAATCCTGATGGAAGCCTTCCAGCGGGTTGCCGTACTCGTACAGCGCGGTGCCGTCGAACTGCGCCAGACCATGGGTATCGGTCGGAAAATGCGCCGGTACCCAGTCGAGAATCACACCAATCTCCGCCCGGTGGCAGGCATCGACGAATTCGGCAAACTGCGCCGGCGAGCCATAGCGCGCACTCGGCGCAAATTGCGAGAGCAACTGATACCCCCATGAACCACCAAACGGGTGCTCCATGATCGGCATCAGTTCGATGTGGGTGAAACCCAGTTCCTTGACGTAAGGAATCAGCCGTTCAGCCAATTCCGGCCAAGTGTACTGGCGCGCCACTTCACCCAGATCATCCAGTTCGCACTGCCACGAACCGGCGTGCAGTTCATAGATCGACAGCGGCGCAGAATGTTTCTGGCGGTCACGGCGGCTGCTCATCCAGTCCTGATCCTGCCAGTCGATTTGCAGCGGCTCGGCGACTTTCGACGCGGTGTCCGGCGGCAGACTGGTGGCCAGCGCCATCGGATCAGCCTTGAGCGGCAGAATCCCGTGGGCGCCTAGAATTTCATATTTGTACAACTCGCCCGCTCGCAGGCGCGGAATGAACAACTCCCACACCCCGGACGGATGACGCAAGCGCATTGGATGACGGCGGCCGTCCCAGACGTTGAAATCCCCCACCACCGACACGCGTCGGGCATTCGGCGCCCACACGGCGAAGCGCACGCCGTCGACGCCATCCACCGTTTTCAACTGCGCACCAAGACAGGCACTGAGGTCACGGTGATTGCCCTCGGCGAACAGATACAGATCCATTTCACCGAGCAACTGGCCGAAGCTATACGGATCCTCGGCGACCTGCTCGCCGCCGGCCCAGCGCGTGCGTAGCTGATACGGCCGCGCCTGATCGAAATGGCCGACAAACAGCCCCGGTGTTTCGGTTTGCTCAAGCGGACCGCGTTCTTCACCGCTGTCCTTGTCCAGCACCACGACGCTCAACGCACCGGGTAGATAGGCGCGAATGAACTGCCCGCCAGCGCCATCGCCGTGCGGGCCAAGAATGGAAAAAGGGTCGTGATGTTCAGCGCGGACCAAGGCATCGATATCTTTTGCCGAGGGCAGCAACGCTTCTTTGACCGCACCCTGTTCCTTGTTCGAGAAACTCATGACTACTCTCCACCAAGATCGGAAAAGGGTTTAAGCCCCGTCAATAACCCATACAAACCGTGCAACGGCACGGGCAGCCACGTGGGGCGATTTTCGGCTTCATAGGCCACTTCATAGGCCGCCTTCTCCAGGCCGAACAACGCCAGCGCGGCGTCGGCACCTTCAGGATCTTGCCAAGCATGATCAAGACTAGCTGCCGCGCGGCGATATGCCTGAACAAATGCCTCACGGGCCTCACGCAGATAACGCTCGGCAACCAGACGCCGCGCGGTTTCAGACTCGGCGCTGTGGTCAACGTTGTGCACGTTGATGGTCATCGCCGCCGCGTAATCGAACGAGCGCAACACGCCGCTGACATCCTTGTACGGACTGTGTTTGCCACGGCGTTCGCTCAATGGCCGCGCCGGTTCGCCCTCGAAGTCGATCAGATAGGCGTCGCCCTTGATCACCAATACCTGGCCCAAATGCAAGTCGCCATGGACGCGAATGCGCAAACCGCCGACGGCTTTTTTCGCCAGATCCTGCACGTGGGCAAGGATGGTTTTCTTCTCGTCGATCAGGCGTTTGACCAGTTTCTGATCCGCTGCATTGAGTTCGCCCTGATGCTGCTTGAGCAGTTTCAAAGCGTGCTCGACCTGGGCCACGACATCCTTGCCCGTCGCCTGCATGTCTTTGGCCGTCGACACCTGCGGCGCGAAGTCGGCATTGTCGGTCGGTGCAGCAAGGACCTTGTGCATCTCACCCAAGCGCTGACCGAGCATCCCGGCAAAATCCTTCAGCTCACCGAGGGCGTTGTAATGCTGTTCCTGCTCGGACATGGCGTCGGCCAGCTCATCGCGCAGCGCCCGTTCGAGGTTGTTCTGCGTCCATTCCCAGGCGTCGCCCTGATTGCTCAGATAACCTTGGGCGATCATCAGCAGATTGTCTTCGCCCTTGGCATCGCGGCGGATAACCGAGCCGAGCAGCGGAGAGATATTGGCAAATCCGGCCTCGGTCAGGTAAGCGCTCATCTCCAGTTCCGGGTGTACGCCAGAAGCGACTTTTCGTATCAGCTTGAGCACCAGGCTGTTGCCGATCACCACCGAACTGTTCGATTGCTCGGCGGACAGATAGCGCACTTCCGACTCGGCACCGAGGCCGAGTTTTTCCAGATGCAGCGTCGGTGCGAAGCGGATTTCCCCCTCCGCCGACTCCAGTACGGTGTTGTTCTGCATGCCTTGCAGCACCGCACGAATAAACGCTTCGAGGCTGAACGCGTCAGTGATCAGACCGACCTGTCGCACACGGCGTACACGGGACAGGGCCAATTGCTGCGGCAACGCCGGGCCGACCTGATCTTCGGCAATAAAGCCGAACGGCAGTTGATAGCGACTGGTCTGCCCGCCGCTGGTGACTTCGATTTCGCTCAGCAGCACCGGATGCTGTGCATCACCAAATCGCACGCCATAGGCCAGATGTACTTTGTCGATGGCCGCATCCTTGCCGGCGAACCAGCGACGATTCTGCAACCAGCTCGGCAGAATGTTTTGCTCCAGCGTCGTGCGCGACGGCGCTTCGAGCAATTCTTCCATGCGTTTTTTCAGCACCAGCGTGGTGAAGTCCGGCAGGCTCTGCGCCGGTTCGACGTGCCAGCTCGGCATCTGGTTCTCCGCCGCCAAGGCGAACCAATAGAAGCCGTACGGCGCCAATGTCAGGAGAAAATTCAACTGGCCGATTGGCGGGAAAGCGTTACCGCCAAGCATCTCCACCGGCACCATGCCGACGTAGGCCGACAGATCCAGCTCCACCGCTTGCGCACTGCGCGAGACGTTGGCCACGCACAGAATGATTTCGTGCTTGCCATCGGCATCGGTGAATTCGCGGGTGTACGCCAGTACACGGCGGTTGTTCGGCGACAGCATTTTCAACGTGCCACGGCCGAACGCCTTGGACTGTTTGCGCACCGCGAGCAAGCGTCGGGTCCAGTTCAACAGCGAATGGGGATCGCCGGACTGGGTTTCGACGTTGACCGACAGATAACCGTACTGCGGGTCCATGATCGGCGGCAGCACCAGACTCGCCGGATCGGCGCGGGAGAAGCCGCCGTTACGGTCAATCGACCACTGCATTGGCGTACGCACACCGTCGCGGTCGCCGAGGTAGATGTTGTCGCCCATGCCGATTTCATCGCCGTAATACAGGGTCGGCGTGCCTGGCATCGACAGCAGCAGACTGTTGAGCAGCTCAATGCGGCGGCGATCACGTTCCATCAACGGCGCCAGACGCCGACGAATACCAAGGTTGATCCGCGCGCGACGGTCTGCGGCGTAGTAATTCCATAGATAGTCACGTTCTTTGTCGGTGACCATCTCGAGCGTCAGCTCATCGTGGTTGCGCAGGAAGATCGCCCACTGACAGTTGGCGGGAATTTCCGGGGTCTGCCGAAGAATATCGGTGATCGGGAAGCGATCCTCCTGGGCCAGCGCCATGTACATGCGCGGCATCAACGGGAAGTGAAACGCCATATGGCACTCATCGCCATTGAGACCGGCCGCATCGGTGTCGCCGAAATACAGCTGCGTGTCTTCCGGCCATTGGTTGGCCTCGGCGAGCAGCATGCGGTCGGGATAGTTGGCGTCGATCTCAGCGCGGATCTGCTTGAGGACATCGTGGGTCTCGGGCAGGTTTTCATTGTTGGTGCCGTCGCGCTCGATCAGGTACGGGATCGCGTCGAGGCGCAGACCGTCGATGCCCATGTCCAGCCAGTAACGCATCACCGACAGCACGGCTTTCATCACTTGCGGGTTGTCGAAATTCAGATCGGGTTGGTGCGAATAGAAACGGTGCCAGAAGTATTGGCCGGCGACCGGGTCCCAGGTCCAGTTGGATTTTTCCGTGTCGAGAAAAATGATCCGTGTGCCGTCGTATTTCTGATCGTCATCCGACCACACATAGAAGTCCCGCGCCGCCGAGCCTGGCTTGGCCTTACGCGCACGCTGGAACCACGGGTGCTGATCGGACGTGTGGTTGATGACCAGTTCGGTGATCACTCGCAAACCGCGCTTGTGCGCCTCGGCGATAAAGCGCTTGGCGTCGGCCATGGTCCCGTAATCGCTGTGCACGCCACGGTATTCGGCAATGTCGTAGCCGTCGTCGCGACGTGGCGAGGGATAGAACGGCAAGAGCCAGATGGTGTTGACGCCAAGGTCGGCGATGTAATCGAGTTTGGCGATCAGGCCAGGAAAATCGCCGATCCCGTCGTTGTTGGAGTCGAAAAACGATTTGACGTGAACTTGATAGATCACCGCGTCCTTGTACCAGAGCGGGTCTTTGATAAAGGTGGCTGCCTTGGGTTTCTTCGCCATGTGAAACTCCTGTTGAATGCTTTAAAAGCGCCCCACGATGATCGTTCCCACACTCTGCGTGGGAATGCCGCCATGGACACTCTGCGTCCGTTTCTGGGACGCGGAGCGTCCCGGGATGCGTTCCCACGCAGAGCGTGGGAACGATCATTACGTAGCGGTGATTCGCCAGATGCCGAACGGCTGATACGCCGGGTCAATGCGCATGAACTGATATTTGCCATGCCAGTCCCAGCGATGCCCGTTCATCAAATCCTCGCCGTGGGTCGTCGCATCGTCGGGCAAGCCCATTTCCCACAACGGCAGTTCGAAATTCGCCTCCTGCACGTTGTGCGGATCGAGGCTGACCGCCACCAGAATGAAATTGCTGCCGTCAAAGCTGCGCTTGCCGAAGAACAGAATGTTGTCGTTCCAGGCGTTGTAGATCTTCAGACCCAAGTGCGTGTGAAGCGCCGGGTTCTGTCGGCGGATCCGGTTGAGCTGGGCGATCTCGGCAATGATGTTGCCCGGCGCGGTGAAATCGCGGACGCGAATCTCGTACTTCTCCGAGTCGAGGTATTCCTCCTTGCCCGGCACCGGCGCCGACTCGCACAGTTCGAATCCGGAGTACATGCCCCACAGCCCCGAGCCCATGGTCGCCAGCGCCGCGCGGATCAAAAAGCCCGGGCGCCCGGATTCGTGCAGAAACGCCGGGTTGATGTCAGGCGTATTGACGAAGAAATTCGGCCGGTAGCATTCGCGCCACGGCGATTCGTTCAGTTCGGTGAAATACGTCGCCAACTCAGCCTTGGTATTGCGCCAAGTGAAATAGGTATAGCTCTGGGTGTACCCGACCTTGCCCAGCCGCGCCATCATCGCTGGCGTGGTGAAGGCTTCGGCGAGAAAGATCACTTCCGGGTACAGCGCGCGCACATCGGCGATCAGCCATTGCCAGAACGGCAGCGGTTTGGTGTGCGGATTGTCGACGCGGAAGATTTTCACGCCCTCCTCGACCCAGCCGATGACGATGTCGCGCAACTCGACCCACAGACTTGGAATGGCGTCCGGCGCATAGAAATCGACGTTGACAATGTCCTGATATTTCTTCGGCGGGTTTTCGGCGTATTTGATCGTGCCGTCGGGGCGCCAGTTGAACCAGCCCGGATGCTGCTTGAGCCACGGGTGGTCCTGGGAACACTGGATGGCGAAGTCGAGGGCGATTTCCAACCCATGATCGGCAGCTGCCGCGACCAGTCGACGGAAGTCCTCACGAGTGCCCAGTTGCGAGTGAATCGCCTCGTGACCGCCCTCCTCACTGCCGATGGCATAAGGGCTGCCCGGATCATCGGGGCCGGCGGTCAGGGAATTGTTGCGCCCCTTGCGATGGGCGCGACCGATCGGGTGGATCGGCGTGAAGTACAGCACGTCGAAGCCCATGTCCTGAATCATCGGCAAACGTGAGTGCACGTCATTAAAGGTGCCGTGCCGGTGCGGATCGTCGGTGATCGAGCGCGGAAACAGTTCGTACCAACTGGCAAACTCGGCCAGTTCGCGCTCGACGTCCATGGGGAACTCGGGACTGACGCTCAAGTAGGCGCGGTGATCGGCCTCAGCCATCAATTGCGCACTGCGCGAGTGCAGGAACAGCGCGACCTGCTCGGTTTCGAGCAGCCCGGACAATTCGTGGTGCAAGGCCGCAAGCTGTTCGCTGAGCTGACCTTCGCTGCGTTCGGCGGCCTGTTGCACCATGCTGCGGCCTTCCTGCAGCTCCAGCGACACCGGTACGGCGGCGCTGTGTTTCTTCTCCAGTTCATATTGAAAACTGGCGAAGTGATCGATCCATGCTTCGATGCAATAGAGGTAGCGGCCCTGATGTTCAGGGCGGAACTGGCCTTGCCAGCCATTGTTGCCCTGATCAGCCATGACTTCGCTTTGCCAGGTCTCTTCACCTTCCTCGCGCCAGCGGATGCGCACCGCGAGTTTGTCGTGACCGTCGGCAAACACCTTGCTGGTGACCACCACTTCGCGGCCGGCAATCGACTTCACGGCGAACTGCCCGCCCTCCAGGGTCGGCATGGTGTTTTCAATGGCAATGCGCGGCAGCAGCAACGCCTGTGACAGCGGCATGTGCGGGTTGTAGCTCAGTTCAGAAGGTCTTTCAGCAGTCATTGAGCATCTCTCCTTAACGCCCCAAGGACGCTCTTGTGCCGGATCAGTGTTCACAACGAAGCACCTGCCCCGACATGAACTCACTTAGGTTCCGAGCGACCGGCGCCGGGAAAAGTTCAGATGAAATTGCCGTGTCAGAAAAGCGGATCGAATTGCGTGAAGGGTGGTCAATCCACTTAAGCACTTCTCACGCCATGTGCCACACGGAGGTCAATAGATGAACATCCCGATCCCGGCCGAAACGCCCGATCCGAACATCGACAAACCCACGCTGCCCGAGACCGAACCGCAACCGGTTCCGGAGCAGGAACCACCGGGCACGACGCCACCACCGAAAGAAGAACCGCCGAGCACGATGCCGCCAGTCATCGTCTGATTGATCGTTCTCACGCTCCGCGTGGGCATCCAGCCCACGACGTTCCGCGTCCCAAAGCGGACGCGGAGCGTCCATTGAGGCATTCTCACCCAGAGCGTGGGAACGATCATCCGGCGCAGGAATGATCAGTGGTCATCAGTCTTCTCTTCTTCTTTTTCGAAGAATTTTACGATGCGTGGCATCACACTGAAGATGCCCAGTGCCAGAAAGGTACTGAGCAGCGCCGTGGCTTCCTTGCCCAGCCCCGTCGCTACACCAATGGCCGCCGTCATCCACAAACCGGCAGCCGTGGTCAGGCCTTTGACGTGGCCTTCATCGCCTTCCTTGTTTTTCAGGATAGTGCCGGCACCCAGAAAGCCGATCCCGGCAATCACTCCTTGCACCACTCGACTCATCGCATCCGACTCGGCCCCCGACGTCTGTGGAACCAGCACAAACAGTGCCGCGCCGAGCGCTACCAACATATGCGTACGCACCCCGGCAGCCTTGCCTTTGTGCTCACGTTCGAACCCGAGAATTCCGCCAAGTACCGCCGCCATCAGCAGGCGCACGGTAATGCGCGTCAATTGCGAAGCGTCGCCAACGTCGGCGAATTCTGCTTGCAGGGTCTCCCACACTTCTTGCCACCACGCGTTCATCGTGCAGTCCTTGTTTTTGGGCTTATAGAGGATGGACAGCGGCGACCATTAATCAGTTGCGCAGAACCATCGGCGCGGCGTGCGCCCTAACCTTGCAGACCCCCCGAAAAAAGGACTGCCCCATGCCCCTTCGAGTCGATGAATCCAACCCCGAGCAAAAAGTGTGTTTTTTCACCGTCGAACATGGCGAAGAAATTCGTATCTGCGACACCTTGGAAGTCCGGACGGATAGCGAAAAATCCATGTCGTTCGTGGATATAGAGGGCCGGCGCGTTTACATCACCGAGGCTGAAGCTGACGCCTTGACCGTCGCAGGCGTCAAGGACGGACGCAAACACCTGAAAGCCGACGAGAGTGATTCGGTGATTTGACTGACCTTGATCAACACCCCGCGCAAACGCCTGCGATAGGCGTTTGCGCCTTTGCCTGCGGGCTGCTTCAAGTTGTCGCAGGCGCTGTGCAGAATCTCATCTGATCCGCTTTTTATTGAAATATCTGAGTCTGTTATGCAAACAGATCGACGCTCATAGTGCTCTGGCCTGATGGAGGCTGATGAGCGAATAACCATGAGCGAACAAATCCCCGTCCGAACCGTAGAAGCATCTCCCACTATAAAAAGCATACCCGCGCGCCCAATGAAGGCGACCGCCAAGTCCAGCGACAACCAGATCCACACCCGCAGCTTCACCGGCCTGTTCCGCACCCTGCGCATGAGTGGTGCGGGATTTCTGTTTGTGCTGTTTTTCGGCACTGTGTGGCTGAACTGGGGCGGACGTCAGGCGGTGCTCTGGGATCTTTCCGAAAGCAAATTCCACATCTTCGGCGCGACCTTCTGGCCGCAGGATTTCATTCTGCTGTCCGCACTGCTGATCATCGCGGCGTTCGGCCTGTTCGCCATCACCGTGTTTGCCGGCCGGGTCTGGTGCGGTTACACCTGCCCGCAGAGTTCGTGGACGTGGATCTTCATGTGGTGCGAGAAGATCACCGAGGGCGAACGCAATCAACGGATCAAACTGCAAGCCGCGCCATGGAGCCTGAACAAACTGGCCCGGCGTGCGGCCAAGCACACCTTGTGGCTGGCGATCAGCGTGCTGACCGGCCTGACCTTCGTCGGTTACTTCACGCCGATCCGGCCACTGGCCGAAGAACTGCTGACCCTGCAAATCGGCGGCGTCAGCCTGTTCTGGGTGCTGTTCTTCACTGCCGCCACGTACATCAACGCCGGTTGGCTGCGTGAAGCGGTGTGCATGCACATGTGCCCGTATGCGCGCTTCCAGAGCGTTATGTTCGACAAAGACACACTGGCGATTTCCTACGACGTGGCCCGTGGCGAAAACCGTGGCCCGCGTAAGCGCGACGTGAAACCGCTCGAGGCCGGCCTGGGTGATTGCATCGACTGCCAGTTGTGCGTGCAGGTCTGCCCGACCGGCATCGACATCCGCGACGGTTTACAGATGGAATGCATCGGTTGCGCCGCGTGCATCGACGCCTGCGATTCGATCATGGACAAAATGAACTACCCGCGCGGCTTGATCCGCTACAGTTCCGAGCGTGAATTGCAGGGCGGCAAAACCCACCTGCTGCGGCCGCGCCTGATCGGCTACACCGTGGTGCTGGTGGCGATGATCGGCGCATTGGCACTGGCGTTGATCGAGCGGCCAATGGTCTCGCTGGACGTGACCAAGGATCGCGGGCTGTTTCGCGAGAACGGTCAGGGCCAGATCGAAAACATCTACACCCTTAAGGTCATCAACAAGACCCAGCAGCGTCAGGACTACAACCTGACATTGGTCGACGCCGACGGCTTCCAGTTGCAAGGCAAGACCGAGTTGAGCCTGGCACCGGGCGAGATTGTCGATGTGCCGGTGTCAGTGGCGATGACCACGGAGCGCCCGGCCAGCAGTTCGCAGACCTTGAGTTTCAAGATTGCCGACAGCGATGAGCCTGAGGTTTACAGCGTGGCGAAGAGCAGGTTTGTTGCGCCGATGAATCGTTGATCCCTTAGAATCCGCTCCCTCACCCCAGCCCTCTCCCAGGGGTAGAGGGGGCCGACCGAGGTGTCTGTCGCTATACGCCGACCTGACAGACCGAGTCGATTATGGATCGAGCAAAGCACTTTCAGGCCGAGTCGATTATGGATTGAGCAAAGCACTTTCAGGTCGAGTCGATTATGGATTAAGCAAAGCACTTTCAGGCCGAGTCGATTATGGATCGAGCAAAGCACTTTCAGGTCGAGTCGATTATGGATTCGGCGAAGCAATTTCAGGTCGGTGCAGTTCACAAGCATCCCCCGATCAGTCCCCTCTCCCTCTGGGAGAGGGTTAGGGTGAGGGCTTGCTCCCTGACACACCTCAATAACACCAGCACCAAGGTACTCGATGAAACGCTACGAAAAATTCGCCGACGACATCGCTGAACTGATCCGCTCCGGCGTCCTCGGCCCCGGCCAGCGCGTGCCTTCGGTGCGCTATGCCAGCCAGACGTACGGCGTCAGCCCGTCCACGGTGTTCCAGGCCTATTACCTGCTCGAACGCCGCGGCCTGATCCGCGCGCGGCCGCGCTCCGGCTATTTCGTCAACACCCACGCGCCGAGCCCGTTCTCGGAACCAGTGATCAGCAGCCACGTCAACGATTCCACCGAAGTCGACGTCAGCGAACTGGTGTTCTCGGTGCTGGAATCGATCAAGGACCCGAGTACCGTGCCGTTCGGTTCAGCGTTCCCCAGCCCGACGCTGTTCCCGCTGCAACGCCTGTCGCGCTCGCTGGCCAGCGCCGCCCGCGAGATGGATCCGCGCATGGTCGTCACCGACATGTCGCCGGGCAACCCGCAACTGCGGCGGCAGATTGCCCTGCGCTACATGGTTGGCGGGCTCATGCTGCCGATGGAGGAGCTGCTGATCACCAACGGCGCCCTCGAAGCGCTGAACCTGTGCCTGCAAGCCGTGACCGAACCCGGCGATCTGGTGGCCATCGAAGCTCCGGCGTTCTATGCCAGCCTGCAAGTACTGGAACGGCTGAAACTCAAAGCCGTGGAAATTCCCGTGCATCCACGCGACGGCATCGACCTCGGCGTCCTCGCGCAGACCCTCGAACGTCACCCGATCAAGGCCTGCTGGTGCATGACCAGCTTCCAGAACCCGATGGGCGCGACCATGCCCGAAGCAAAGAAGCAGGAATTGGTCGAACTGCTGCGCCGTCATCAAGTGCCGCTGATCGAAGACGATGTCTACGCCGAACTCTATTACGGCCAGCAAGCACCGAAACCGGCCAAGGCCTTCGACACCGAAGGTCTGGTCATGCACTGCGGCTCGTTCGCTAAAAGCCTGGCCCCCGGCTACCGCATCGGCTGGGTCGCCGCCGGGCGTTACGCGCAGAAGATCGAACGGCTGAAGCTGATGACCTCGCTGTGTGCTTCGATGCCTGCGCAAGCGGCGATTGCCGACTATCTGCAACACGGTGGTTATGACCGGCACCTGCGCAAACTGCGTTACGCCCTGGAAGAGCAGCAGAGCGCGATGCTCGCGGCGATTGCCCGTTACTTCCCGGCACAAACCCGGGTCAGCCAACCGGCGGGGGGCTACTTCTTGTGGCTGGAGCTGCCACCGCAGATGGATTCACTGAAGTTGTTTCAGATGGCACTGGCGCAAGGCATCAGCATCGCGCCGGGGCCGATTTTCTCGCCGACGCAGCGGTTCAGGAATTGTATTCGGTTGAATTACGGCAGCCCTTGGACTGAGGACTCTGAAAAGGCCATGGAGACGTTGGGGCGGATTGTGCGGTCGTTCTGACAGGTTGCTGAGCCCCCAACTATCGCATTTGCAAGTTTGTGAGAACTCTTGGCTGCCGATATTAATTTGGCAATTGAACACCAGCAGCCCTGCGAAGCTTTAATTGCATACAGCTATATGCATTTCTGATGGACGGCAATTTATTCGGACAAAACCTGTCAACTCTGACAGGTGACAGCATTGATCGGTAATGGCTGAATACAGGGGCAATTTTAAATACATGGAGCGTTGAAAATGTCTGACAAAAAAATTCTGCACTCAACCAATTTTGATGATGGCGAACGAAATGGCTGGGGAGAAATTGGTCATATACAAATATGTGATTTGGTAGATGATGAATCGACGGGCAAAGGCAAGTGCCTCGCCACTAAGGAAAACCTTGAACCTGGCGTGGAGCTTGAGTGTTACCAGCGAACACTCAAAGATTATGTGAACAGGAAAGTTATCCTTTCTTTCGACCTGCGTGTTGTTGACCCCCCTGAAGGTTTTAATGCCGTTCGGGTTAGCACCGGTAAAAATAACAATTTTTCTGTGAACTCCCCTGCGCCGACTATCGATTGGCATCGATACTCCATTGCTGTGGATCTGACGAAGCCTACGGCTGGCAGCTTTGATATTGGACCCATTTATTCTGGCGAACTAAAACCGACCACCCGCGCATTTTTTGACAATATTGTGATTGAGTCCGACGATTAATTAGTTACCTGATTGTTAAACCACAGCGGGCTCCGAGACGGGGCCCTTTCGGTGTGTTTTACACGCAAAACCAACACGGGAGATGCTTGATCGCAAACGGACCGGAACCTCCCATGCATCTTCGAAGTTTTTAACGCCCGCCCCCCAAATCAACAAACGTCCCGGTCGCATACGAAGCCTTGTCCGACAACAACCAGACAATCGCCTCCGCCACCTCATCCGGGCGCCCGCCACGGGCCATCGGAATCGCCGACTCAAGCTTGCTGACCCGATCCGGATCGCCGCTCAAGGCATGGAAATCGGTATAGATGTAACCCGGGCGCACCGCGTTGACGCGAATCCCCTCGCCCGCCACTTCCTTTGAAAGACCGATGGTGAAGGTGTCGAGTGCGCCTTTGGAGGCCGCGTAATCGACATATTCGTTGGGCGAACCGAGACGCGCGGCCACCGACGACACGTTGACGATGCTGCCACCCTGCCCGCCGTGCTTGGGCGACATGCGCAGGATCGCGTGCTTGGCGCAGAGGATCGGCGCCAGGACATTGGTTTTCATGATTTTGAGGATGCGGAATTCGGACATTTCGTCGACTCGCGACTTTTGCCCGACGGTGCCGGCGTTGTTCACCAGCGCGGTGACCCGGCCCAACTCGGTGTCGACCCGATGGAACAGCGCGATCACTTCGTCTTCGATGCTGACGTCGGCGCGCACGGCGATGGCTTGTGCGCCCAATGCGCGGACTTGCTCCAGCACGCTTTGCGCGGCCTGTTCATCCGACTGGTAGTTGATGCAGATCCGATAGCCTTGCTCGGCAGCCAACAGCGCCGTAGCGGCGCCAATCCCGCGCCCGCCGCCGGTGATCACAATGACTTTATCCATGCTGGCCTTTCTCCCCCAATGCACACGTAACAGTCGGGGGCAAGAATAACCGCCATTGACGGGTTTTGCATGAGGTCTGTTGCGTCGGGCCCGACGCCTTCGCGAGCAAGCTCGCTCCCACGGGGTTATGCATTCCAAATGTGGGAGCGAGCCTGCTCGCGAAGAACGATAACGCGGTCGATCAGACCACCGCCACCCGCTCACCACGCGCAATATCCTGCATGAATTTATCCGCCGGCATCGGATGCCCCAACAGATAACCCTGCAGCGAATCACACCCCAACTGCGTCAAGAACTTCTGCTGCACCCCGGTTTCAACACCTTCAGCGACAATCCGCAAACCGAGCGCCTGCCCCAACGCGACAATCGCCGAAACAATTGCCGCGTCGTCGCTGTCATGCTCCAGATCCCGCACAAAACCACGATCAATCTTCAGCTCGTTGGCCGGCAAGCGCTTGAGGTACATCAGACTGGAATAACCGGTGCCGAAGTCATCGATCGACAGGTCGACGCCCATGTCCGACAACTCCTGCAACACCGTCATGCTCGCATCGGCATCGCTCATGGCCGTGGTTTCGGTGATTTCCAGGGTCAGGCTGTTAGCCGGCAAGTGGTGAGTGGCCAATGCCTTGGCGACGCTGCGCACCAGCCCGGCGTGGCAAAACTGCAAAGCCGACAGATTCACCGCGATACGCCAATCGGTGTAACCGAGCACGTACCATTCGCGCATCTGCCGACAGGCTTCGTTGAGCACCCAGTCGCCGATCGGGATGATCAGACCGGATTTCTCGGCCAGGTCGATGAACTTGTCCGGCATCAGCATGCCGTGGATCGGGTGTTGCCAGCGCAGCAGCGCTTCGGCCCCGACCGGACGGCCATTGGCGGCGTCGAACTTGGGCTGGTAATGCAAGCTGAACTGACTGTGTTCAAGCGCCGCACGCAGGTCCTGTAACAACTGCAACTGCTTGCGCGCGTTGTTGTTCATCGACGCATCGAAGAAGCTGTAACCGTTTTTGCCGCCACCCTTGGCGTGGTACATCGCCGCGTCGGCGTTCATCAGCAGTTCCTGAGCGCTCTGGCCATTGCCCGGATACAGAGCGATGCCGACGCTGGCGGAGATCTGCAAGTCATGTTCGGCGACGCGGAATGATTGCGCGATCAGCCCGACCTGCCGTGCCGCCAGACCCAACGCATCATTGGGTTCAGTCAGTCGCACGAGCAGGACGAATTCATCGCCGCCGATCCGCGCCAGTGTGTCCTGGCCGCGCAAGTCTTCCCGCAGGCGTACGCCCACTTCGCGCAACAACTGATCACCCATGTGATGCCCGAAAGCATCGTTGACGGGTTTGAAACCGTCCAGATCGATGAACATCAGCGCAAAACAGCCGCCCTGTTCCTGGACCTTTTTCATCGCCTGATTGATCCGGTCGTCGAGCAACATGCGATTCGGCAGACCGGTCAAGGTGTCGTGCAGGGCCAGTTGCGTGAGTTCGCGGTTGGCCACCGTCAATGAGTGCGCCAGATCGGCTGTGCGCGCTTCGAGGCGTGCGTCGAGAATCGAGGTGAGCAAGGCAATCGACAGCACCGCCAATGTGGTGATCAACACCAGGCTGTCGAGGCCGTTACCCTTCAAGCCGTTGACGGTGGCCCCGCAGAAACTGCCATCAGGAAACTGCGCGGCGGCCATGCCGGTGTAATGCATGCCGACAATGGCGATGCCCATGATGATCGCCGCGCCGCCACGAATCAGGCGCACGTACGGCGAGTGCTGACGCAGGCGAAAGGCGATCCACAGTGCCGCCGCCGACGCGCCGACCGCAATCAGCAATGAAGCACCGAACAGCGTCGGGTCGTAGTCGATCCCCGGGGTCATGCGCATCGCCGCCATGCCGGTGTAATGCATGGCACTGATCCCAGCGCCCATGATCAGCGCGCCGAACGCCAGTTGCAGAATCGGCAGTTTCGGCTGGCTGACCAGCCATAAGGCGAAGCCGCAAGACAACACGGCGATGAACAACGACAGCGCGGTCAGGACGATGTCATAGCCCAGATCGATCGGCAGTTTGAAGGCGAGCATGCCGATGAAGTGCATCGACCAGACACCAATGCCCATGGCAAACGCACCACCCGCGGTCCAGAAATGCACCGCGCGGCCCTTGGCCGTGGCAATGCGACCGGTGAGGTCGAGCGCGGTGTAGGAAGCGAGTATCGCCACGCACAACGAAATGAAAACCAGGGTGGAAGAATAACTACCGATGAGCATGGGATTTCTCGTGGCCACCCGACGCGGATTGCGTCCATTCTCGGTCGGGCAAATGCGGCGATTGTACTGATTGCACAGAAGAACGCACTGACAAAGTAAGCAATTGGCCATCAACCCGATGAAACGCTTGTTCGATCATCCGACAAGGCTCTGGCCCGGCGTTCACGGCTTTACCCGATCGTTCCCACGCTATGCGTGGGAATACTTCAGCGGACGCTCTGCGTTCGGCTCGGGATGGGACGCGGAGCGTCCCGGGCTGCATTCCCACGCGGAGCGTGGGAACGATCAACACAGAAGCACGTTACTTCGAAGATTGGGCACTGTCGCTCACTTCAAGTTGC
This sequence comes from Pseudomonas sp. AC169, assembly GCF_979258515.1. Classification (NCBI taxonomy): domain Bacteria; kingdom Pseudomonadati; phylum Pseudomonadota; class Gammaproteobacteria; order Pseudomonadales; family Pseudomonadaceae; genus Pseudomonas; species Pseudomonas sp. AC169. The sequence continues at coordinate 6,297,035 of NZ_OZ409866.1, forward strand.
CCATCCCAGCCACCGCCCAGCGCCGCAATCAATTGCACACTGGCAATCAAACGACTTTGTAGAATATTCAGCACGCTGCGCTCATTGCTCAGCGCTGTGGCTTGCACCACCACCACATCGATATAAGCAATCAGACCGGCCTTGTACTGGTTTTCCGTCAGGCGCAGGGAGTCGCGGGCTGCATCCAGCGCTTCCTGGCGCACCGCCGCTTCGTCTTCGTACACCTTGAGCTGCACCAGATAATTTTCAACCTCGCGGAAACCGTCGAGCACGGTCTGGCGGTACTTGGCCACGGTCTGGTCATACACCGCCTCGGTACGGTCGACTTCGGCCGAACGTATGCCACCGTCGAACAGCGGCAGCGCCAGTTTCGGCCCCACCGACCAGAAGCGGTTCGGCAGGCTGACCAGATTCTGCGAGGTGCTGCTGCTGTAGCCACCGCTCAGACTCAGGCTCAGATCCGGGTAATACGCGGCTTTGGCCACGCCGATGTTGGCGTTGGCGGCAATCACCGAACGCTCCGCAGAGGCGATGTCCGGGCGCCGCTCGAGCAATTGCGAGGGCAGGCTCAACGGCACCTGCGGCAGCTTTGGGATGGTCTGCACTTCGGCAATGTTGAAATCCGCCGGAGCTTGTCCGGTCAGCACGGCAATCGCATTTTCAAATTGCGCGCGCTGCCAGATCAGGTCGACCAGATCGGCCTGGGTGCTTTTCAGTTGCGTCTGCGCCTGTGCTACCGCATCGCGCCCGGAAACCCCGGCGCGGTATTGGTTCTGGGTCATTTTCAGCGAGCGTTCGTAGGCGGCGACTGTGGCTTCGAGCAGCCGTTTCTGCTGGTCGATAACGCGCAGTTGCAGGTAGTTCTGCACCAGCTCCGATTGCTGGCTCAGGCGCATGGCCGCCAGATCGGCAAAACTGGCCTGGGCGCTGGCCTCATCGGCTTCCAGTCCACGGCGCAATTTGCCCCAGACATCGGCTTCCCAACTGACGCTCAGCTCAGCGTTATAGGTATCACGGATGCCACTGGAGGAACTGCTCAGACTGGAACTGCTGCTGCCGGTGCCCTGACTGGAGCGAGTCTTGCCCAGGCTTAAGTCCACTTTGGGATAAAACGCGCCACGGGCACTGCGCACCAAGGCCTGAGCCTGGCGATACTGCGCTTCGGATTGCGCGACCGTCTGGTTGGAATTGTTCAGGCGTTCGATCAAGCCGTTGAGCTGCTGATCGCCATACAACTCCCACCAGGCGCCACGGGCCAGCGAGTCGCTCGGGTTGGCCTGAGTCCAGCCTTCGGCCTCCTTGTACTGGGCGATTTCCGCAGTCTGCGGGCGCTGGTAGTCCGGGCCGACGGCGCAGGCACTGAGCATCGCCACGCACAGCGACAGGCTGAGCAAGCGCGAGCCGCGAACGGTGGCCAGATTGAAAAGCGAACGGTCAGTCATAGCGGAGTTTCCAGAGCGGCGTCAGTGCGCACGCCACGCCATTTGTTGAATCGATGGCGCAGCTTGTCGAGATAGAGGTAAACCACAGGCGTGGTGTAAAGCGTCAGCACCTGGCTGAAAATCAGCCCGCCGATGATCGTCAGGCCCAGCGGCTGGCGCATTTCCGCGCCTTCGGCCCGGCCCAGCAGCAACGGCAAGGCACCGAGAATCGCCGCCAGGGTCGTCATCAGAATCGGTCGCAGACGTTGCAGACAGGCGCTGCGGATCGATTCCAGCGGCGACAGGCCCTGATGGCGTTCCAGTTGCAGCGCGAGGTCGATCATCAAAATAGCGTTTTTCTTCACCACACCAATCAGCAGGAACAACCCGAGCAACGAGATCAGGCTGAACTCGCCGCCCAGCGCATAGATCGACAGCAACGCGCCGACACCGGCCGACGGCAGGGTCGACAGGATCGTCAGCGGATGGATGTAGCTTTCATACAGCACGCCCAATACCAGATACACCGCCAGCAGCGCTCCCAGAATCATGAACGGCTGGCTCTTCTGCGTGGCGGCAAAGGCGTCGGCGGTACCGGCCATTTTCGCAATGACATCTTCCGGCAGGCCGAGCTTGGCAATCGCCCGCTCGATGGCGGCACTGCCCTGCTCCACCGTCACGCCTTCGGCCATGTCGAAGGAAATGTCCTCGGAGGCAAACTGGCCTTCGTGGCTGACGCGATCGTCTTCCAGGCTGTTTTCATAATGGGCGAACGTCGACAACGGCACCCGCGCACCGTCAGCGGTGATCACCTGCACTTGCTTGAGCGTCACCGGGTCCTGGGCATATTTCGGATTGACCTCCATCACCACCTGATACTGGTTGAGGCTGTCGTAGATCGTCGAAATCTGCCGTTGGCTGTAAGCGTTGTTCAGCACCGCGGTCACCATGTCCATGTCGACACCCAGGCGTTTGGCCTGATCGCGGTCGACAATCAGCGTCACTTGCTGGGCTCCCGCCCCTTCGCGGGCGTCAATCGCCGTGAGTTCCGGCAATGCCCTTAACGCGGCAACCACTTTCGGGTACCACTTGCGCAACTCGCTCAAATCACCACTTTGCAAAATGTAGCTGTACTGCGAGGTGGTCTGTTCGCGGCCGCCGCCAAATTGCAGGTCCTGATCGGCCATCAGCATCAGTTGCGCACCGGGAACCTTGGGCATTTCCTTGCGCATGCGCTCGATGACTTTCTGCGCGTTGAGCTGGCGATCCTTGATCGGTTTCAGGCGCACCAGCATAAAAGCGTTATTGGTGCCGTTGGTGCCACCGATGAACCCGGCCACGCTTTCCACCGCTTCGTCCTTGAGCACGGCGCGGCGGAAAATCTCCATTTTCGGCTGCATCACGCTGAACGACAGACCATCGTCACCGCGCACGAAACCGATCAGCTGGCCGGTGTCCTGCTGCGGCATAAAGGTTTTCGGTACTACGACATACAACGCAACGTTGACCGCGACGGTGATCAGCAGGCTGAGCAAGGTCAGGCGCCGGTGACGCAACACCCAGTCGAGGCTGGTGGCATATTTGCCGACCATCCAATCGTTGGTGCGGCGACTCCAGCGTTGTAGGCGGTTTTCCTGCCCCGGTGTGTGCGGTTTGAGCCAACGGGCGCAAAGCATCGGCGTCAACGTCAGCGAAACCACCAGCGACACGATGATGGCCGCAGCCAGCGTGATGGAAAACTCGCGGAACAGGCTCTCGACGATGCCGCCCATGAACAGAATCGACAGGAACACCGCGACCAGCGAGACGTTCATCGACAGCAAGGTGAAACCGACTTCCTTGGCTCCGAGGTACGCGGCCTGCATCGGTTTGACGCCTTCGTCGATGTGCCGGGAAATGTTCTCCAGCACCACAATGGCATCATCCACGACCAGACCGGTGGCCAGAATCAGCGCCATCAGCGACAGGTTGTTCAGCGAGAAACCGTAGAGGTACATCACCGCAAAGGTACCGACCAGCGACACCGGCACGGCCAACGTCGGAATCAGCGAGGCGCGGAAGTTACCGAGAAACAGGTACACCACCAGAATCACCAGCGCCACGGCGATCAGCAAGGTCATCTCGGCTTCATGCAGAGTGGCCTTGATTACCGGCGAACGGTCCATGGCCAGATTCAGTTTCACGCTGGCGGGCAACACCGCTTGCAGCGCCGGCAGTTGCGCCTTGATCTCGTTGACCGTCTCGATGATGTTGGCGCCGGCCTGGCGGTTGATCACCAGCAGCACGGCCGCGTCATCGTTGAAGAAGCCGCTGTTGTAGCGATCTTCGACACCGTCACTGACCTTGGCCACGTCCTTGAGGCGCAGTGCGGCACCGTCGGCATAGTGGATGATCAGTGACTCGTAATCCTTGGCTTTCTCCAACTGGTCATTGGCCTGGATCTGCCACAAGCGCTGACCGTCCTCGACCGAACCTTTCGGCCGGCGTACGTTGGCATCGGCGATGGTCTTGCGTACATCGTCGAGCGCCACGCCGTACTGGTTCAGCGCCTGCGGTTCGAGCTCGATGCGTACGGCCGGCAGCGAACTGCCGCCGATCTGCACTTCACCGACGCCCTGCACTTGCGACAGGCTCTGCGAAAGAATGGTCGAGGCCAAATCGTAGAGCTGGCCTTTTTCCAGCACATCGGACGTCAGCGACAGCACCATGATCGGTGCTTGCGACGGGTTGACCTTCTTGTAGGTCGGCATGCTGCGCATACCGCTCGGCAACAGGTTGCGCGAAGCGTTGATCGCCGCTTGCACTTCCCGCGCGGCACCGTTGATGTCGCGGTCGAGATCAAATTGCAGAATGACCCGGGTCGAGCCCTGACTGGAACGACTGCTCATGGTGTTGACGCCAGCGATCGCGCCGAACGAGCGCTCCAGCGGCGTGGCCACGGTGGACGCCATGACCTCCGGGCTGGCGCCGGGCAGGCTCGCCTGCACGACGATCACCGGGAAATCCATTTGCGGCAATGGCGAAACCGGCAGCAGACCGAAGCTGACACCGCCGAGCAGCATGATCGCCAGGCTCAGCAGCATCGTCGCCACGGGGCGCTTGATGAAAGGACCGGACAAATTCATAGCGGCCAGCTCCAAGTTTCAAGCTGCAAGCTGCAAGCTAGAAACATGCGCAGGATGTGCTTTTTTCTTGCAGCTTGTAGCTCGAAGCTTGCAGCTGCTTTCATACCGACACCTCTTCGGCATCCGCATTGGTCTTGCCAAAGCGTCGACCGAGGCGGTCGAAATACAGGTAGATCACTGGCGTGGTGAACAGCGTCAACACCTGACTCACCAGCAGACCGCCAACCATCACCAGACCCAGCGGCTGACGCAGTTCAGCCCCGGAACCGGTCGCAAGCATCAATGGCACCGCACCAAACAGCGCCGCCAGCGTGGTCATCAAAATCGGCCGGAAGCGCAGCAGCGCCGCCTGATAAATTGCCTCCTGCGGCGCCATCCCTTGATTGCGTTCAGCATCCAGGGCGAAGTCGATCATCATGATCGCGTTCTTTTTCACGATACCGATCAGCAGAATGATGCCGATGATCGCGATCATGCCCAGGTCATTGCCACTGAGCAGCAACGCCAGCAAGGCGCCGACCGCCGCCGACGGCAAAGTGGAAAGAATGGTAATCGGGTGAATGTAGCTCTCGTAGAGCACGCCGAGCACGATGTACATGGTCACCACCGCCGCCAGAATCAGCAGCAAGGTGCTCGACAGCGAGGCCTGGAAGGCTTCCGCCGCGCCCTGGAACTGGGTCTGCACGCCGACCGGCATGCCGATGTCCTGCTGCACCTGTTCAATGATGTCGACCGCATGCCCCAGCGCCACACCGGGGGCCAGGTTGAACGACATCATCACCGCCGGAAACTGGCCGATGTGGGTGATCGCCAGCTGCGCCTGACGTTCTTCGACGTGGGCCAGACTCGACAGACGTACCTGCGCGCCATCAGTGGTCTTGACGTGAATCTGGTCCAGCGCCTGCGGACCGATCTTCTCCCCGGCCTGGGCTTGCAGCACCACGCGGTACTGGCTGGCCTGGGTGTAAATGGTCGAGATCTGCCGCTGGCCGAAGGCGTCGTACAGCGCATCGGTGATGTTCGCCACCGAAACGCCAAGGCGTGAGGCGGCATCGCGGTCGATCACCAGATAGACCTGCAAGCCCTTGTCCTGCAAATCACTGGCAACGTCGGTCAGTTCCGGCCGTTGTGCCAGCGCTTCGACCAGACGGCCGCTCCACTGACTGAGCAGCTCGGAATCCGGCGAGGACATGCTGAACTGATACTGAGTGCGGCTGACGCGGTCTTCGATGGTCAAGTCCTGCACCGGCTGCATGAACAGGCGGATGCCGACCAGTTTGTCCAGTTGCGGTTGCAGACGCGCAATCACTTCCGTGGCGCTCAGATCGCGATCGCCATGGGGCTTGAGATTGATCAGCAAGCGTCCGCTGTTGAGTGTGGCGTTATCGCCGTCGACACCGATGTAGGACGACAGGCTCTGCACTGCCGGATCTTCCAGAATGATTTTCGCCAGTTCCTGCTGACGCTCACCCATCGCGGCAAAGGAAATCGACTGCGGCGCCTCGGAAATACCCTGAATCACCCCGGTGTCCTGCACCGGGAAGAAGCCTTTCGGCACGACCATATAGAGGAACACGGTCAACGCCAGTGTGCCGATAGCGACCAGCAAGGTCAGCGGCTGGTGTTTGAGCACCCAGCGCAGCATCCGACCGTATTCGGCAATCATCCAGTCGATGACAGCACCGCTGGCACGGTAGAAACGGCCCTGCTCGTGTTCTTCCGGCTCACGCTTGAGCAGACGCGCGCACATCATCGGCGTCAGGGTCAGCGAGACCACCAGCGAAATCAGGATGGCCACAGCCAGGGTGATGGCGAACTCGCGGAATAACCGCCCGACCACATCGGCCATGAACAGCAGCGGAATCAGTACCGCAATCAGCGACAGCGTCAGCGAGATCAAGGTGAAGCCGATCTGCTTGGCGCCTTTGAGCGCGGCCTGCATCGGACTATCGCCTTCCTCGATGAAGCGCGAAATGTTTTCCAGCATGACGATCGCATCGTCGACCACGAAACCGGTAGCAATGGTCAACGCCATCAGGGTCAGGTTATTGACCGAGAACCCGGCCAGGTACATCACGCCGAAGGTGCCAATCAGGGAAAGCGGCACGGCCACCGACGGAATGATCGTCGCACTGGCGCGGCGCAGGAACAGGAACGTCACCATCACTACCAGGGCGATGGCGATGAGCAATTCGTGTTGTACGTCGGTGACCGATGCACGGATGGTTTGCGTGCGGTCAGTCAGAACAGTGACATCAAGGCCGGCCGGCAGGTTATCGGTGATGCTCGGCAGTAATGCCTTGATGCGGTCAACCACTTCGATGACGTTGGCACCCGGCTGACGCTGAATGTTGAGCAATACGGCCTGATTCTGGTTGGCCCACGCAGCGAGGCGTTCGTTTTCGGCGCCATCGACGATTTCCGCCACGTCCTTGAGCCGCAACGGCGCGCCGTTTTTGTAGGCAAGAATCAGGTTGGCGTAGTCCTCGGGTGAGGTCAGTTGGTCGTTGGCGTCGAGCATCGACACCCGGGTCGGGCCGTCGAAGTTGCCCTTCGGCTGATTGACGTTGGAGGCGCCGATCAAAGTGCGCACGTCGGACAGGTTCAGGCTGTTGGCCGCCAGCGCTTCCGGGTTGACCTTGATCCGCACGGCCTGACGCTGACCGCCGGCAATGCTGACCATGCCGACGCCGCTGATCTGGGCGATCTTCTGCGCCATGCGCGTATCGACCAGATCATTGAGTTTGGGCAGCAGCATGGTTTTCGAGGTGATGGCCAAAGTCAGCACCGGGGTGTCCGCCGGGTTGACCTTGTTGTACACAGGTGGCGCCGGCAAATCGGTCGGCAGCAGGTTGGTCGCAGCATTGATGGCGGCTTGCACCTGCTGCTCAGCGACGTCCATGTTGATGTCGAGGCTGAAACGCAAGGTCAGCACCGACGCGCCGCCGGAGCTGGTGGAGGCCATTTGCGTCAGGCCTGGCATCTGCCCGAACTGGCGCTCGAGCGGCGCGGTCACGGCACTGGTCATCACATCCGGGCTGGCGCCGGGATACAGGGTCATGACGCGGATGGTCGGGTAATCGACCTGCGGCAGTGCAGAAACTGGCAGCAAGCGGTAAGCAATCAGACCGGCCAGGACAATGGCCAGCATGCTCAGGGTGGTGGCTACCGGTCGGAGGATGAACAGCCGCGAAATGTTCATGCGCCCTTCTTGGCCTTGTCAGTCACCGCAGCATCCGGCGCGTTGGCGGCGGATTTGCCTTGCAGGTGTTCGGTCGGCGTGGTCGGCACTTGATTGCTGTCGTTGACCACTTCCACTTCACTGCCTTCCTTCAAGCGGTCGGTGCCTTCCAGCACCACACGGTCGCCGGCAGTCAGGCCTTCAGTGACCACAGTGTTTTCACCATCACTGGCGCCGATCTTCAGTTGACGAATGGTGACTTTCTTGTCGCCATCCAACGCATAGACGAAGGTGCCGTTGGTACCGAACTGGATAGCCGCCGACGGTGCCAGCACCACGCCTTTCAGCGTGTCAGCCAACAGGTGAACGTTGACGAACTGGTTGGGGAACAGCGCCTGATCGCGGTTTTCGTAACGGGCCTTGAATTTCAGGGTGCCGGTGGCGACGTCGATCTGGTTGTCGAGGCTTTGCAGTACGCCGGTGGCTTGCAGCTTGGTATCACCGCGATCCCACGCTTCAGCCGGTAGCTTGGCGCCGCTGCGGTAACGGGTCAGCACGGTTTCGAGGCTGTTTTCCGGCAGCGTGAAAGCCACGCTGATCGGTTGCGTCTGAGTGATCACCGCGAGGAACGTGGTGTCGTTGGCGGTGACGAGGTTACCCACGTCGACCTGCCGCAGACCGACGCGACCGGCAATCGGCGCGCGGATCTTGGTGAATTCGAGATTGAGCTTGGCGTCGTTGACTGCGGCCTGATTGGTCTTGACCGTGCCCAGATATTGACCGACCAGCGCTTCGGCGGTGTCCAGCGTCTGTTTGGCGATGCTGTCCTCTTTGAACAGACCGCGATAACGCTCGACATCGACCTGAGCATTCTTCAGTTGCGCCTGATTCTGCAACAAGGTGCCTTCGGCCTGCAGCAAGGCGTTCTGGTACGGACGCGGGTCGATCTCGGCCAATAGGTCGCCGGCCTTGACCATCTGGCCTTCTTCGAAATTGATCTTGACCAGCTCGCCGCCCACCCGGCTGCGCACATTGATGGTGTTGAGCGCGGTCACCGTGCCCAGCGCCTTGTAATACAACGGGAAGTCGCCGGTGACCGCCGGCGCCACGCGCACCGGAATCGGCCCGCTGCCGCCACCGAAGCCCGGCCGCATCATCCCCGACCGCCCGGTGTGCCCGGCCGCAGCCTTGTCAGCGCCCTCCTTGTGGCTCGAGCCGGCAGGCCAGAATTTCCAGCACAGGACAGCGATCACCAACAGGACAAGCAAGCTGATCAGCCAGCGACGGGAGTTACGGGGGGACGATTGCATGGAGTGATTAACCATTGGGCGCGTGGGCTTCTTTTACGGGAGGCTGAACGATAAGCACTGATGGGGAATTAGCAAAGCAGCTTTACCGGCAATTTACTTACACCTTACGTTTCAAGGTGTGAGGCAAAACACTGATACACAAATGAAAACGGCCTGGACAGGGCCAGGCCGTTAACAATTGTAAAAGCGCTTACTTGAGAACGGACAGCGCCGCTTCGTAGTTAGGCTCTTCAGCGATTTCCTTGACCAGTTCGCTGTGCAGGACGTTGTCGTTTTCGTCCAGAACCACAACGGCGCGAGCGGTCAGGCCTTTCAGCGGGCCGTCAGCAATGGCCACGCCGTAGTTCTCGATGAACTCGGTACCGCGCAGGGTCGACAGGTTCTGGACGTTTTCCAGACCTTCGGCGCCGCAGAAACGCGCTTGAGCGAACGGCAGGTCAGCGGAGATGCACAGCACCACGGTGTTTGCCACTTCGTTGGCCTGAGCGTTGAACTTGCGCACGGAGGTGGCGCAGGTCGGGGTGTCGACGCTTGGAAAAATGTTCAGGACTTTGCGCTTGCCGGCGAAGTCTTGCAGGGTGACGTCGGACAGATTGCCGGCAACCAGAGAAAAGGCTGGCGCCTTGGAACCGGCTTGTGGCAACTGGCCGTTGACTTGAACCGGATTGCCTTTAAGGGTGACTTGAGCCATGACTTGAGTCCTTCTGATGTTTTGATTGGAAAGCATGCAAGAGGCGGAAGTTAACCACGAAATTGTCCGACGACCTATGCCCTGTTTTTAAATTGTTGGGTGCCTGCGCGCAAAATTGTATACAAAAGCTGCGCAATTCCCCCTGTGGGAGCGAGCCTGCTCGCGAAAGCGTTGGACCAGTCAGCATAAATGTTGAATGTGACGACCTCTTCGCGAGCAGGCTCGCTCCCACATTGGATTCTGTGGTGTTACCGGTCTTTTATTTAGAGACCCTGTCGATTCACCGCTGGCTCGTTCGACTAAACAACGAATCCCCACAATCCACGGAGTAACCGCCATGCGATTCATGATCCTTGTCAAAGCCAGCGCCGATTCCGAAGCCGGCATCATGCCCAGCGAAGAGCTGATCACCGCCATGGGCAACTTCAACGAAGAACTGGTCAAGGCCGGCATCCTGATCGATTGCGATGGCCTCCATCCGAGCAGCAAAGGCGCCCGCGTACGCTTCTCCGGGGACAAACGCTCGGTCATCGACGGGCCGTTCATCGAGACCAAAGAACTGGTGGCGGGCTACTGGATTTGGGAAGTGAAATCGAAGGAAGAAGCCATCGAATGGGTCAAGCGTTGCCCCAATCCGATGCCGGGCGATTCTGAAATCGAAATCCGCCAGATATTTTCTGCCGAAGACTTCGGCGCCGAGTTCACCCCAGAAGCGCGGGAGCAGGAAGAGCGCGTTCGCGAACAGGCCAAGAAAAACGGCTGAACCGGATATCACATGCAGGAGCTGCCGAAGGCTGCGATCTTTTGATCTTGAAAAGCAAAGTCAAAAGATCACAGCCTCGTTTCACTCGACACCTGCAAAACCGTCAGTCGGGCATCGATCGGATGATGTCGGCCAGATCATCCTTGGTTATTTCATTGGCCTTGATCGCAGCGGCGACATCTTCTTTGGAAAGCGGAAAACGTTTGAAAATGTCTTTCAAGGTTTCCTCATTAACATTGGCCAGCCAGAGGGGATCGATTAATGAGCCGCCATACTCAGGCCTCATGGTTACTTCTTCGTGTGCAATTGCGCCTTTATGGTTGAGATACACCACATAACGGTCATGCCCTTCAGGAAAGCTTTTATCGTGATAAAGCGTGGTACCCAAAGGCAGGACATAGTAGTTCTCGTCGCCATTTGGACCTTCAATCAGCAACGGCTCCTTGGTTTTGATCATTTTCCTGTCGCGCCCTTTCCCAATATCACCAAAAATCAGAAAAGCCAAAAAAACCGCATTGACGGATAAAACTGCCACCAGCCATAGGCTAATCCGCCTGTTTGTAACCATTTTCCTTATCAAGCCTTTGCTCCTGCAATTGTCACGGTTATGCCCAACCGTCTTTCAAGGGACGCTCTGCGTTCAGCTTGCGAATTTGACGCAGAGCGTCAAGGGCGGCATTCCTTTGCTGCGCGTGGGAACGATCATTCAATAGAGATCAGTCATTGAGCTCGACGTGATCCAAGGCTTGATTCACCGCAAGTTCACCCAGCATGACGACCTGTGCTATCCCCAGTGCAGTCTTGCGCTGCGAGGTTTCCAGGGAGGCGGCGAAGTTGATCAGCATTTCGCTGGCCGAGCCTAGGGTTTCGCTGGCGTTGGCGAGCAGGGATTCGGTGTTGTAGCGGGGATTGGCGAGGTACATGGGTTCCGGCTCGTTGGCGCAGGACATGATGCGGGCGGCGGGATTGAGGTAGTAGTCGAGGGCGCGGTCGGCGGCTTCGTGAAGTTTTTTACTGTCGACTGAGGCGTAGGGGGATGTGCTGTCGGCGTCTGATTCTGGGGGGTTGGGTGTTGGCTTTTTCATGGTAGAACTCCACTGGAAAGTTGGAGCTGCCGCATTCGGTTTCCGGACGAAGAGGTGGCAGCTGTACGCAGGTTGGAAACCCGGGCAGCGGCGACCCGGTCGACCCGAAGGTCTCCCGCGCACAGCCGCCATAACGGACTGCACACATTCGAAGTGCGCAAGGATACGTTATGAAAGGCGTGTACGCGCCACTAATACCCGTCGGGGTTTCCAGTCCCGGTCGCTGATTTGGCAGCGACGAGCACAGGCTAGAGACCCGACGTCCGACGGACAACCTGAAAACCTTGTGGGAACGTTCCGCAAATTCCAAACAACGTTTAAACATCCCGAATTGAAATACGCATAGGTAGGAGCTACCGAAGGCTGCGATCTTTTGATCTTGAACTTACAAACAAGATCAAAAGATCGCAACCTTCGGCAGCTCCTACACGGGCAGCAGCCTTTGAGTACACAAAATCACCGTGATCCTGCTCACAAAACCAAAGAATTAATCCATTCGGCTGGCTAACTCCCGATTAGCTGCTAGCGTCATTCAGACGTGTCCTACAGGCTTGATAAGAAAGGGATTACGCCGTAACGGCCAAGATGTGCCGAGTTGTCCATAGGCCACCAGGGAATCGGGGATGATGTTCAATCGAGTGGGGAAGACTCTTTTTCTGGCGAGTTCGCTGGCGGCTGCGTGTGGCGCGCAGGCGGATAACGCCGAGGACTCCAACAAAAGCAACAACCCGTTGAACGTGGCGCCCGGCGCCAATCTGCAGGACTACTACACCCCGAAACTCTACGACAGCAACGCGCACACCAATGACGTGTTGCTGCGTGGCACCCTGCCGATCGCCCCGAACGATTTCATCGGTGTGCCGCAACTGGTTCGCGCCACGCTGCCGATCAGCACCCGCCCCGATCCGCACAACCGTTACAGCACCGGTATCGGCGATCTGAACCTGTTCGATATCTTCATTCTGAAAACCGACGGCGTGCAGTTGGGCATTGGTCCGCTGATCACGGCGCCGACGGCTGAACAGGACGAACTCGGTACCGGCAAATGGCAAGGCGGCCTGGCTGCGGTAGCAATCGACGCTTCGCCGCGCGGTCTGCTTGGCGCACTGGTGCAATACCAAAGCTCGTTTGCCGGGGACAACGACCGCGCCCACGTCGAGAGCGCCACGATGCAACCGTTCATCATTCATAACCTGGAAAAAGGCTGGTATTTGCGCTCCACCGGCACCTGGACCTTCGACCTGAAAAACGACACCCATTACATCCCGATAGGTCTGGGTGTGGGCAAGGCCTGGAAGTCCGGCAGCAACATCCTCAACGCCTTCGTCGAACCGCAATGGACGGTTGATCGCAAGGGCGATGGCCTGCCGCAATTCACCCTCTATGCCGGCCTCAACGTGACGTTTGGCAAGTAAGGAAATCGCTATGCACGTAGCCCTCAAAGCCGCCGGTTTCAGTTTGATGATGATGTTTGTCAGTTGTGGCGTCGGCGCCCAGGACCTCGATACCCCTATCGGCAAGATCGCTATGGAAGGCGAGCTGCCGAGCCATGAATCGATTGCCAAACTGTACGCCGAACTGGATTTCCAGCAGGCGACCCAGAGTTATCTGTGGGCCTTGCCGCTGGTGTCTTATGCACAGTGGCAGGAAGAGTTTCGCGACAAGCTCGGCGCGCGCAGCGGCGATCTGATGGTACTCAACAGCTACGAAGACAAGCTTGGGGTGATCACTGCCAACGCCACTACCCCCTACATTCTCGGCTTCGTCGATCTGAGTGAAACCGGGCCACTGGTGATCGAGTTGCCGCCGGGGCCGACCGCTGGCGGCATCGGTGATTTCTGGCAGCGGGCGATCATCGACATGGGGCAGACCGGCCCCGATAAGGGTCAGGGCGGCAAATACCTGGTGCTGCCACCCGGAGCCGAACCACCGGCAGATGCCGGCCGGTACTACCTGGCGAAATCGGAAACCATGAACGTGCTGGTGGGTTTCCGTGTGCTCGATCCGGACCCGGCCAAGGGCAAGGCACTGGTCGAGAAGTTCAAGATGTACCCGTACGCCCAACGCAATAAGCCGGGCGACACTCGCCTGCTTTCGCCGCAAGGCAAACCTTGGTCCGGCACGCAACCTCAAGGCATCGCCTACTGGGAACGCCTGCACCAGATCATTCAGAAAGAACCGGTCAACGAGCGTGACCGGTTCTACATGGCGATGCTTGCCAGCCTCGGTATCGAAAAGGACAAACCCTTCAACCCCAATACCCATCAACGTCAGGCCCTTGAGCAAGGTGCGCAGGTCGGCGAACTGATTGCCAAGGCCAACACCTTCGCCAAGCGTTTTCCTGACGCTCAGTATTGGCCCGACCGGCACTGGGACACGGTGCTGAACATCGCCGAGCCATCACAACGCGTGGCCTATTACGACCAGTTGTGGGAACGCAGTGCCTGGTTCTACGAGGCGGTCACCAACACCAAGGGCATGGTTTCCAAAACGCCGGGGCTGGGTCAGACCTACCTCGGCGCCTACACCGACGCCAAGGGTGACTGGCTCGACGGTGGCAAGAGCTATCGCCTGCACGTTGGCGCCAACCCGCCGGCCAAACAATTCTGGTCGATGACTGTTTACGACATCACCAGCCGCGGCCTGATCGACAATCCGCAGCGCAAGGCCGACCTTTCTTCGCGTCAGGATTTGCAGAAGAACCCCGACGGTTCGGTGGATCTGTACTTCGGCCCGACCGCACCCAAGGGCCTGGAAAGCAACTGGGTGCAAACCCTGCCCGGCAAACACTGGTTCAGTTATTTCCGTCTGTACGCGCCGACTGAAGCGTATTTCGACAAGAGCTGGAAACTCGACGACATCACGCTCGCGCAATAAATAAGGACGCACCATGCACACACGCAATCTGTTGCTGACCGGCCTGACCCTTACGCTGAGCACCAGCGTCCTGGCCGATTTCAGCGCCAGCCCTGACGAAGCCCAGGGCATTGCCAAGGAAGCCTATCTGTATGGCTTCCCGGTGGTGGAGATGTACAAAACCCTCTACACCCAGGCCATCGACAGCAAAAGCCCGAACTACAAGTCGCCGTTGAACCAGATCGGCAACACTGCCAAAGCCTTCACCGCCAAGGACACCGCGTTTGTCACGCCCAACGCCGACACGCCCTACTCCTTCGTCTGGATGGACTTGCGCACCGAGCCGCTGATCCTGACCCTGCCGCCGATCGAAGAACACCGTTATTACTCGGTGCAACTGATCGACGCCTACACGCAGAACTTCGCCTATCTGGGCACCCGCAGCACCGGCAACAACGGTGGGCATTTCATGATTGCCGGGCCGGATTGGCAAGGTCAGCAACCGGTCAACATCGACCGCCTGCTGCGCAGCGAAAGCAACATCACCTACGCGCTGTACCGCACGCAATTGTTCGACGAGAAAGACCTGGCCAAGGTCAAACAGATCCAGAAAGGTTACAAGGTCGAAACTCTCAGCCACTACCTCAAACAGAAAGCTCCGGCGCCGGCACCTAAAGTGACTTGGCCGAAACCGACGCCGACCATGAGCGAAACCCCGGAGCTGTTTCGTTACCTGAATTTCATGCTGGCGTTCACGCCGCCGCAGGACGTCGAAAAGGCTCTGCTCGCACGCTTCAGCAAAATCGGCATCGGCGCTGGCCAGCCGTTCGACCTGAAGAAACTCTCAGCCGAGCAGCGCAAAGCGCTCGAAGACGGTATCAGCGATGCCAAAGCCGAATTTGCCGCGTTCAAAAAGGACAAGGTCGACACCCATCAAGTGACCAGCGGGGATTTCTTCGGCACCCGCGATCACCTCAAGGGCAATTACCTGTACCGCTACGCCGGCGCCAACATGGGCATATTCGGCAACTCCGCTGAAGAAGCGAATTACATCGGCTATTTCGTCGACAAGGACGGCCAGCCAGCCGACGCCTCGAAACACGATTACACCCTGCATTTCGACAAGGGCGCCCTGCCCCCGGCCGACGCGTTCTGGTCGCTGACGATGTATGACGGCAAGAACAAATTGCTGGTGGCCAACCCGCTGAATCGCTACCTGATCAATTCGCGAATGCTGCCGGATCTTGCGCTGGATGCCGACGGCGGCCTGACCCTGTATGTGCAGCACAAGAACCCGGGCAAGGACAAACAGGCCAACTGGCTGCCAGCGCCCAACGGGCCGTTCTACGGGATCCTGCGTCTTTATCTGCCAAAACCGGAAGTGGCCAGCGGCGAATGGAAAATGCCGCCACTGATCCCGGTCAACTCAAAACAATAAGCGGAGTCATTGATTGATGATCAAGCCCAACGTTGTGCGCCCGCTATTGGCGCTGTGCCTGATCGGCAGTCCTCTGCTTTACGCAGCGGAGGGCGGCGTGGGTCGACCGATCACCGGTCAGCAGGTGTTCTCCAACGCCGGGATCGTCCCGCCCGAGCCGGGCTGGGTCATGTCGTTGACCAGCATCTGGTACGACGGCTCGCTCAAGGGCAGTAACGGTGCACCGATTTCCGGCGCGGTCAGCGGCGGGATCGACATGAAAGTCTCCTACACCATGGGCAACTTCACCCACGTCTGGGACACCGGCAAAGGGCCTTGGAATTACGCTTCGGCAATCGGCGTGCCGGTGCAATACACCGACATCAAAGCCAGCATCACCGGCCCGCGCGGTCGCACCCTGGGTGACAGCGACTCGGGAACACAATTCGCCGACGCCCTGATCACGCCGATTGCCGCCGGCTACCACTTCGATGAGCTGAATCACATCTCGTTTTCGCTACCGATCTACGTGCCCACTGGTGCCTACAACAAGGACCGTCTGGCCAACCCCGGACAGAACAATTACACGTTCATGCCGACCGTGGCGTTCACCCATCTCGACGGTAAGGGTGGCGAGTTCAGCCTCATGAGCGCTTTCGAGCGCTACACCGAAAACGACGCCACCGATTACCGCAACGGCAACATCTTCCGCCTCGATGCGCTCTGGACCCATGGCTTTGGCAATGGCTGGAACGCCGGGGTCGCCGCCGGTTATATCCAGCAACTGACCGACGACAAAGGCCAGACCGCCGACACGTTCAACGGTTATCGCGGGCGCTCTGTAGGCGCCGGCCCGGTCGTGGGCTGGACCGGCAAGTTCGCCGATGCGCAAGCCAATGTCAGTGCGCGCTGGGTGCCGGAGTTCGACACCAAAAACCGCCCTGAAGGCAACGGTTTCAGCGTCAACCTGACCCTGGCCTTTTTCTAGACCGGACACAAAGGACTGCCCCCATGACTGCGCTTACCGACCTCAATGCCCTGCAAGCCAGCATCGCCGAAGCGGTGCTCGGCCAGGATCAAGTGATCCGGCAGATCCTCCTAGGATTGCTGGCCAACGGTCACTTGCTGCTGGAAAGTCTGCCGGGGCTGGCCAAGACGCGCACGGTCAAGGCGCTGGCCAAACACCTCGACGCGAAGATGAGCCGCATCCAGTTCACTCCGGACCTGCTGCCCTCGGACATCACCGGGGCCGAGGTGCTGCATCAGGTCGAAGGCAAAAACGAAATCCGTTTTCAGCCGGGGCCGCTGTTCGGCAATTTGATTCTCGCCGACGAGATCAACCGCGCACCGGCGAAAGTCCAGGCCGCGTTGCTTGAAGCCATGGAAGAACGCCAGATCACCGTGGCCGGCAACAGCCATGCGCTGCCGGAACTGTTCATCGTGGTGGCAACGCAAAACCCGATCGAACAGGAAGGCACTTATCCGCTGCCGGAAGCGCAGATGGACCGTTTTCTGATGAAGGTGCTGCTCGACTACCCGAGCGCGGAAAACGAAAGCCAGGTGCTGCGCCTGCTGCGCAACGAAGAGTTCGCCCAAGGCGCGAGCACCACGCCGGCCAAAGGTTTCAGCCTGGCGCAGGACGTAATCTTCGCCGCCCGCAAGGAAGTCAGCGCGGTACACGTGTCGCCGGCCATCGACAGTTATCTGATCGACCTGATCAACGCCACCCGCCACCCCGCCGATTACGACGAAGACTTGGCGCGCTGGATCGCTATCGGCGCCAGCCCGCGCGGCGGCATCGGCCTGGATCGTTGTGCGCGTGCCGATGCGTGGTTGCAGGGTCAGGACTTTGTTTCGCCGGACAACGTGCGCGCCGTGGTGCATCCGGTGCTGCGCCATCGTCTGCAATTGAGCTACGACGCCGTGGCCGACGGTGTGAATGCCGATCAGGTACTTGACCGAATTCTCGACAAAGTGGCGATTCCGGCATGAACGACGAAGGTCTGGTCTACGTCTCTCTCGCGCAATTGATGGCGCTGGAGTTCAAGGCCCGTGACCTGAGTTTTCTCGCCCGTCAGCCGCGCGACAGCATCCTCGCCGGCAACCATGCCTCGCGCCTGCGCGGACGCGGCCTGAATTTCGATGAGTTGCGCCGCTATCAGCCAGGCGACGACTTGCGTCACCTCGACTGGCGCGCCTCGCTGCGCACCGGCAAACCGGTGGTGCGCACCTTCACCGAAGAGCGCGACCGCCCGGCGTTGATCGTGGTCGATCAGCGCATGTCGATGTTCTTCGGCTCGCAGCGCAGTTTCAAATCGGCCCTCGGCGCCGAACTCGCGGCACTGGCGGCGTGGATGGTATTCAACGCCGGCGACCGGGTCGGCGGGCTGGTGTTCAACGATCAGCGCATCGACAGCGTCGCACCGCTGCGCAGCCGTAAACGCGTGGAAGCCTTGCTCAGCCGCATCGCCGAACAGAATCAGGCACTCAGCGCGGCCAGCCCCGACGCTGAAGACGAGGATCAACTGGACAAGGTCCTGCAACGCTGCCTCGCGCTGGCCGGGCATGATCATTTGATCTGCATCGTCAGCGACTTTGCCGGGGCTGGCGAACATACCCTGCAACTGATGCGGCAACTGTCGGCGCACAACGATGTGATTGCGCTGCAGGTTTACGACCCGCTGGCGATGAAGCTGCCGAACAATGGCCGCCTGCTGGTCACCCAAGGCGAGTTGCAGGTGGAACTGGCCATCGAGAAACGCAACGTGCATCAGCCGCTGGGGGACTTTCTAAGCGGGCGGCTCCAGGACGTCGCCACCCTGCTGCGCCGCAGTCAGGTGCCGTTGATGATGTTCAGTACTGCCGAAGAGGCCCACGCACAACTGCGCGCGGAACTGGGCAAAAGTGCCGGGGCACGGCGGTGAATCCGAATGTTCCAAGCATCGAGCAACTCAAGGAGTTGGGGCTGCCTGCACCGATCAGTTATGCGCCGCAGACCTGGGGCTGGTGGGTGCTGCTCGCCCTTTTGATATTGGCCGCGTTACTGATTGGTATCCGCCGTTATTGGCAATGGCGCAGGGACGCTTATCGACGTGAAGGCTTGGCGCGTCTGGCGCAATTGCGTGGTCGCAGTGATGACCTCAATGCCTTGCGCGAATTGCCGGAGCTGCTCAAGCGTGTGGCGCTGTCGATGCCGACACAATCCCCGAGCTGGAACCCGCTCAATGTGGGAGCGAGCCTGCTCGCGAAGAGGCCCGCACAGTCAATATCTTTGGCGCCTGACACACCGCTTTCGCGAGCAGGCTCGCTCCCACAGGGTCCTGCGGTACTTGGGCGGGAGGATTGGCAAGACTTTCTGCAGCAGCACAGCAAAAAACCGCTCCCGGCCGACTTCAGCGACCAACTCGCACAACTCGCCTACGCCCCCGACGAAACCTTGCGCGCCCTGCCTGCGCCGCAACGTCAGGCGCTGTTCGACACCTGCCAATACTGGATGGAGCATCACCATGTGGCAGCTTGATTACCCGTGGCTGTTGCTCCTGCTGCCGCTGCCCTGGCTGGTTTACCGCTACCTGCCCGCGTACAACGAGGCCCGCAGCGCCGTGCGCGTACCATTTTTTGCGGCGATGAGCCGGGCCGTCGGTGAGGCGCCGGGCATCGTTGGCAGTCGCCGTAATCTCTGGCAACTGCTGCTGAACATCCTCGTCTGGGCTTTGATTCTATTGGCCGCCGCGCGCCCGGTGTTCGTTGAAAAACCCATCGAACGGCAACAACCGGTACGCGACCTGATGCTCGCCATCGACCTGTCGCAGTCGATGGAAACCGAAGATTTCACCAACGCCAGCGGCGAAAAAATCAATCGTCTCGCCGCCGTCAAGGAAGTGGTGCAAGGCTTCATCGACAAGCGCAAGGACGACCGCCTCGGCCTGATCGTGTTCGGCAACGGTGCCTATCCGCAGGCACCGCTGACCCTCGATCACGCCAGCCTCTCGCTGTTGCTGGCCGACACAGGCATCGGCATGGCCGGCCCGAATACCGCGATCGGTGATGCCATCGGTTTGAGCCTAAAGCTGTTGGACAAGGCCCACGAACAGGAAAAAGTCCTCATCCTGCTCACCGACGGCAACGACACAAGCAGTGCGATCACCCCGGATCACGCCGCTGAAATGGCCGCCAACAAAGGCGTGATCATTCACACCATCGGCATCGGCGACCCCAGCGCGTCTGGCGAGGCCAAGGTCAATCTGTCAGCGCTGGAACAGATCGCCAAAACAACTGGCGGCCAGTTCTTCCGCGCCGAAGACCGCACCGCCCTGGATCAGGTCTACAGCACCCTCGATCGCCTCACCCCGCACCAAGTGAAAACCCTCAGCCATCAACCGCAGCGCGAGTTGTTCTACTGGCCGCTGGGCGCGGCGGTTGCCCTGTTGGCGCTGTATCACCTCGGCGCGCTACTGCGTGTGCGCCTGGCGTTTGCCCGTCAGCGGCAGGAGGCCTGAGATGGAGATCAACCTCAGTGACTTCCATTTCCTTCGCCCGCTGTGGTTGCTGTTTGCGCTTTTCGGCGCCGTGCTGCCGCTGCTCTGGCGGCGCGGTCGCGACCTGCAACGACGGTTGCGCGGCAATATCGCTGAGCACTTGTTGCCACACCTTCTGGTAACGCCGCAGGACCATCAGCGCCTGCGCCCGGTGCATCTGCTGTGCGCGCTGTTGATCCTCGCTGCGGTCGCAGCCGCCGGGCCGACCTGGGAACAGGACCGACCGGACTTCCTCGAGAATCGTGCGCCGCTGATTGTTGCCGTGGATCTGTCGCCGTCGATGGACGCCAGCGATGTGCAGCCGAGCCGACTGGAAGCGGCGAAACACAAGCTGCACGATCTGATCCAGCGCCGCGCCGGCGCCCGCACTGCGCTGATCGCCTACGCCGGCAGCGCGCATCTGGTGTTGCCGCCCACCGACGATCCAGCGCTGCTCGACACTTTCATTCAAGCGTTGGGCAGCGGGTTGATCGATAAACCGGGGAAAGATGTTGGCGCGGTGATCGATCAGGCGAAACGCTTGCTCAGCGCCGAAAAAACCCCCGGCAGTCTGCTGCTGATCACCGACGGCGCCGACATTACGCAACTCGACGGCCTCGACAAACGGGTGGGCGACAGTCCGTTGCAAGTGCTGGTACTGGCGGTCGGCAGTGAGGACGGTGGCGTCATCCACGACGCCAACGGCCAGCCGCGCACCGATGCCAACGGACGCCCGGCGCTGGGTAGCTTCGATCAGGCGGCAATCAAGCAACTGGCCTCCGCCGTCGATGCGCCGCTAGGGAGCCTGACGCTCAATGACGATGATCTGGACTGGATCGAACTGCACGCGCAACAGCACTTTCAGAGTGCCAGCGCCGAGCAGCGCGAACTGCACTGGAAAGACGCCGGCTATTGGCTGTGCTGGCCGCTGTTGCTGTTGGCGCTGATCAATGTGCGCAAGGGCTGGAGCGTCAACTGGATGCCCGCGTTGGCATTGGCGATTGGCCTCGGTTGGCCAGCGGCACCGGCGCAGGCCAATGCGCTGACCGATGCGTTTTTCACCCGCGACCAGCAAGGTCGCTGGGCGTTCGAGCATGAGCATCTGCCGCAAGCAGCGGCGCTGTTTGTCGACCCGTACTGGAAAGGTGTCGCGGCGTATCACGCGGCCGATTACGACCTCGCACTGGCGACCTTCGCGCGGCTCGACACGCCGCAGGCGTATTTCTATCTGGGCAATATTTACGTTCGGCGCTTCAAGTTTGATCAAGCCATCGCCGCCTATACCCAGGCCTTGAAGCTGCAACCGCAGTTCCCCGAAGCCACGGCCAATCTGGCCCTGGCGCAGGCGCTGCTCAAGGACACCGAAAGCGCCGAGAAAAACGCCCCGGAGACCAAACCCGATGAGGTGAAATTCGACAAGGCACCGGGCAAGGGCCAGAGCAAAAAGGTCGAGACCGAACAGGCCGCGTCCGATGCTTTGTGGTTGCAGAACCTGACCACTTCGCCGGCGAAGTTTCTCAAGCAGAAATTCAGCTTGCAGGATCAGCAGGGAGCCAGGCCATGAACCGAATTGCGGCCTTCGCGAGCAGGCTCGCTCCCACAGCGGATTCGCGCCGTACACAACACCCATGTGGGAGCGAGCCTGCTCGCGAAGAGGCCCATTCAGTCGCCACAACCGTCGGCACCTTACTGCTGTTCAGCCTGTTCAGCATCAATGCCTTTGCCGCCGACCCGCAACTCAAAGTCCAGGCCCACCTGCAACCCGCCGAAGGCGCGATGGTCGGTGGCCTGGTCGAACTGCAGCTCGACGTGCTCACCGACACCTGGTTCACCAGCGCCGCCACCGTGCCCGACCTGAAACTCGACGGCGCGCTGGTCATGCCGCCGGACGGTCAGGCGCAGCACCTCAACCAAACCATCGACGGCCAAGCCTTCAGCGGTTTGCGCTACAGCTACCTGATCACCCCGAACGTTGCGCGCACGTTTGATATCCCTTCTCTGACCGTGCGCGCGACACCCGGCCAAGCCACGACAGAAATCACTGCGCAAAGCCAACCGGTGCAGTTCAGCGCCGCACAACCGCCCGGTTTCAAACCCGGGGAAACACCGTTGGTGGCTACCGGTTTGCGCTTCACCCAGACCGTCACAAACTCGGCGACTCCCTTGAAAGTCGGTGACAGCATCACCCGCCAACTGACCCTGCAAGCGGACGGCGCATTGGCGATGGCCCTGCCGATTCCAACGCTCGGGGATATCCCCGGTCTGAGCCGCTATACCAAAACCCCGCAAGTCACTGCGCTGGATGACGGTCGCGGTGACATCCTCGGCGGTCAGCGCATCGACAGCGTCACCTACCGCATCGACAAGGCCGGCTCGCATACGCTGCCGGCCATTGAAGTGAAATGGTGGGACGCCAGCACTCGGCAATCGCGCACCGCACAAGTGCCGGCGGTGACCTTCGAAGCAGCGGCTGGCACTGCCTACAAACCGGTATTTTCGATCAGCGAAGACCTTAAGCAACTGGGCCAGAATCATCTGCGTTTCTCCACCCGCTGGCTGTTGTGGCTAACGCTGATTGGCGCTGTCGTTGCCGCCGCTTATCTGCTGCGTCCTGCGTTCATCCGCGCCAGGCAACAGTGGCATGCACGCCGGCAAGCGCAGCAACGGGCATGGCAGCAATCTGCTGATTTCGCCTGGCAACAAATCACTGCCCAACTGCAAGCCAGTCCGGCGCAATTGACGGCGCTGTACCTGTGGCTGCGGCGCAGTCGCCTGGGGCTGAAACTGGTCAATGCCGGCCCGCGCCTGCAAGGACTGTTACGCGGGCTTTACGGTCGCCAGCCGAGTACCGAGCAAACACTCGTTCAACTGCGCGAATCATTGACTACGCTTCACAGTCAGGCCGAACAGCAACACGCGAAACCGGCCTCGGCCCTGCGCCCGCTCAACCCCGTTCACGAGAAGGATTTCCCATGACGACTGCGCTACTGCACCGCCAACGTTTCGCACTGGCCCTGTTGTTTGGTCTCGCCCTGCCGCTGCTGGCCCAGGCCAACGAGCCGCTGCCGTCGTGGAATGACGGCCCGGCGAAGAAGAGCATTATCGAATTCGTGCAGACCGTGACCGACCAGACCAGCAAGGACTTCGTCAAACCGGGCGACCGTATCGCCGTGTTCGACAACGACGGCACGTTGTGGAGTGAACAACCGGCCTATTTCGAATTGCTGTTTGCCTTCGACGAGGTCAAGCGCACCGCTGCACAGCACCCGGAATGGAAGACCACCCAACCGTTCAAAGCTGTACTCGAGAACGATCACAAGGCCTTGGCCGCCTCAGGCATGGATGGCCTGCTGAAAATTGTTGGCGCGACTCACACCGGCATGACCATCGAAGCCTTCGATGACTACGCCAAGACCTGGCTAAGTCAGGCACGGCATCCGAAAACCGGCAAGCCGTACACCGAAATGATTTTTCAGCCGATGCTGGAAATGCTCGACTACCTGCGCAAACAGGACTTCAAGACCTACATCGTCTCCGGCGGCGACACCGGGTTCATGCGCGCCTTCGCCGAGAAGGTCTACGGCATCCCGCCAGAACAAGTGATCGGCACCACGTTCATCACTTCATTCCAATACAAGGACGGTCAGGCCTCGATCGTGCGCACAGCGAAACTGGCGCACAACGACGACGGCCCGGGCAAACCGGAAAGCATTGATGCGGTGATCGGTAAGCGGCCGATCCTCGCCTTCGGCAATTCCGACGGCGACCTGCAGATGCTGCAGTGGACGGCCGCCGGTTCCGGCAAGCGCTTCATGGGACTGGTGCACCACACCGACGCCAAGCGCGAATGGGCGTACGACCGAAAATCCGATATCGGCCGGCTCGACAAGGCCCTCGACGAAGCGAATTCCCGTGGTTGGACCGTGGTCGACATGGCGTCCGAATGGCGCCGGATCTACCCGTTCGAATCGCCGGCAACCGGGCAGGTGCAATAAGAAAGCGTGATGCAGGACTGCAATAAACGTTAGTCGCAATAAACGACCCCCGCGAAAAGGAGCAAGTCAGATGACTCGCATACGCAAGTGGCTACCCAAGCTCGCCTTAGTGGCGACTTCGGTCATGGCGCTGTCGGCAACGGCCACAGCGGCTGAAAAACCCAACATTCTGGTGATCTTCGGCGATGACATCGGCCAGACCAATATCAGCGCCTATTCGATGGGGGTGGTTGGCTACAAGACCCCGAACATCGACCGTATCGCCAAAGAAGGCATGATGTTCACCGATTACTATGCGGAGAACAGTTGCACCGCCGGCCGCTCCTCGTTCATCACTGGCCAGACGCCGTTGCGCACCGGCCTTTCGAAAGTGGGCTTGCCGGGCGCAACGGTCGGCCTGCAGAAACGTGACATCACTATCGCTCAAGCGTTGAAATCGCAAGGTTACGCCACCGGCCAGTTCGGCAAAAACCACCTCGGTGACCGTGACGAATATCTGCCGACCAATCACGGTTTCGACGAGTTTTTCGGCAACCTGTACCACCTCAACGCCGAAGAAGAACCGGAACGCGAGAACTGGCCCAAGGACAACCCCGAGTTCACCAAGGCCTTTACCCCGCGCGGCGTGATCCACAGTTTCGCCGATGGCAAGATCGAAGACACCGGCGCGCTGACCACCAAGCGCATGGAAACCATTGACGACGAAACCACCGCCGCAGCCCAAGCGTTTATCGAGAAGCAGGCCAAGGCCGACAAGCCGTTCTTCGTGTGGATGAACACCACGCGCATGCACTTGTTCACCCATGTGCGTGATTCGATGAAGGGCCAGAGCGGCATGGCCGGCAACGAGTACGCCGACGGCATGCTCGAGCACGACGGCGACGTCGGCAAACTGCTGAAAACCCTCGATGACCTGAAAATCACCGACAACACCATCGTCGTCTACACCACCGACAACGGCCCGAACCAGTTCTCCTGGCCGGACGCCGCAACTACACCATTCCGTAACGAGAAAAACTCGAACTGGGAAGGTGCGTTCCGGGTTCCGGCAATGGTGCGCTGGCCAGGCAAGATCAAACCGGGTGAAGTCTCCAACGAGATGTTCTCCGGTCTGGACTGGTTCCCGACACTGCTCGCCGCTGCCGGTGATGCAGGGGTGAAAGACAAGTTGCTCAAAGGTTGGGCACCGACGTCCGGCGGCGCCAACTACAAGGTGCATCTGGACGGATACAACCAACTGCCGTACCTGACCGGCCAGCAACCAAAGGGTGAGCGCAAAGAGTTCTACTATTTCAACGACGATGGCGTGCTGGTGTCGATGCGTTACGACAACTGGAAAGCGGTCTTCTGCGAACAGCGTGAACCCGGCGGCTTTAAAGTCTGGAGCGAGCCATTTGTATGCCTGCGCGTGCCGAAGATTTTCAACCTGCGCATGGACCCGTATGAACGTGCCGACGTCGTTTCCGACCAGTACTCGGACTGGACGACCAAGAACGTTTATCTGACCGAGGTCGCGGTGATGAAGTCCGCCGCATTCCTGCAGACCTTCGTCGATTACCCACCGAGCCAGAAACCGGCCAGCTTCAGCATCGACCAGATCCGTGCTGCGGTAGACGCGAAAATCGCTGAGAAAATGAAAGCTGCACAGTAAAACCGCTGGACTGCCGCTCGCCCTCACCGGCGGGCGGCCTTATTGATCGTTCCCACGCTCTGCGTGGGAACGCAGCCCGGGACGCTCCGCGTCCTTTGCCGAAGCGGACGCGGAGCGTCCAGTGAGGCATTCCCACGCAGAGCGTGGGAACGATCAGCCAGTCACCGTGACTCTTGAATTAAGGCCTTCGCATGTCCTCACGTATCGCCAGCAAGCCATCGGCCATACCCGTCACACAAACCACCTCCCCAGCCTTGCTCGTCCCCGCCCTGCTCCTGTGCATCTCCGGCGCCGCCGCGCTGGTTTATCAAGTGCTGTGGATCAAGCAGCTGTCACTGGTGGTCGGGGTCGAGGTGTACGCGATCACCACCGGCATCAGCGCGTTTTTCGCCGGGCTGGCGATCGGTGGCTGGCTGTTCGGTCGCTGGGCCGATCGCTTGCAGCAACCGGTGTTGTTGTATGCCGGACTGGAAGTGCTGGTGGCAATTCTTGGCGTCGGCGCGACCGTGACCATGAGCCTAGCGGCCAGTCCGTTTGCCTGGCTGCAAGGGCACGTCGGGGTGGTTGCATGGCTGTTGCCGTTCGCGCTGGTCGGCATTCCTGCGGTGCTGATGGGCGGCACCCTGCCAGTGCTGGTGCGTTCGCTGGCCGCTGACCCGGGCAAGGCCGGCGGCCAGTTATACGCGGCGAACACTTTAGGGGCGATTGTCGGCACCCTGCTCGCCGCGTTCGTGTTGATTGCCAGCCTCGGCGTGCGTGGCAGTGCCTTGTTCGCGGCGATGCTCAATCTGCTGGCCGCTGTCGGTGCGTTGTGGTTTGCCCGGCAACGGCCGGCCCCGGTTGTAACTGCTGCAAAACATCATGCAGAGAAAGCCACGGATCGCACCGCGCTGTGGCTGTACTCCATCGCCGGTGGCGTGGCGCTGGGCTATGAAGTGGTCTGGTCGCAATCGATCGTGCAATTCATGAGCACCCGCACCTACGCATTTGCCGTGGTGCTGGCGACCTATCTGACCGGGCTGTTTATCGGCAGCGCCCTGCTCGCGCGCCGGGTCGAACGCATCCGTGATCCGTGGGGCGTGTTCGGCCTGCTGATTGCAGGCGCCGGGCTGGTCGCGCTGCTGGAAATCGCCCTGCTCGGGCGCTGGCTGGTGATCGCGCAAAGTCAGGCGGAAATGTGGCTGTTGAGTCTGGGCGCCAATGAACTGGCCGGCATGAGTGCGCGCTTCGCCGTGGCAGCGTTGAGCATCGTGTTTGTGCCGACGTTGTTGCTCGGTGCGGCGTTTCCGTTGGCGTTGCGTTTGAGTGTCGGCCACGAACGCGTCGGCCGTGATGTCGGCGCGGTAGTGGCGTTCAATACCCTCGGCGGGATTGTCGGGGTGATGCTCTGCGGCTTCCTGCTAATCCCGCTATTGGGGCTGGTGCGCACGCTGGGCCTGCTGGCGATGATCGCTGCCGGCATCGGCTACTTTGCCGTGCGCAAAGGTCATCACGTCAAGAAAGGCCGGCGTCAGGTGGTGGTCGCCCTCGGTCTGGTCTCGGTTGTCCTGGCCGTGTTCACCCCGGTCGACAAACTCGCCAGCCTGTTGCCCGGTGCACGCAACGGCACGCTGTCGTTCTACGAAGAGGGTCGCGGCGGCACCGTGGCGGTGGTGGCTCAAGGTCGCGGCGAAAACAGCTTTCACCGTTTGTACATTCAAGGTGTGTCGAATACCGGTGATGCCATGCCCTCCCTGCGATACATGCGCATTCAGGCGCTGTTGCCGCTGCTGATTCACAACGGTGAACCGCGCTCGACGCTGGTCATCGGTTTTGGCACTGGCATCACGGCTGGCGCGATGTTGCGCTATCCGGGGCTGGAACACCGGGTGGTGGCCGAGTTGCTGCCATCGGTGGTCAAAGCCGCGCCGCTGTTCAAGGGCAACTTCAATGCCGCCAGCGATCCCGGCGTTGATGTGCGCCTGCGCGACGGGCGTCAGGAACTGCTGCGCAGCGCGCAAACCTACGACCTGATCACCCTCGAACCGCCACCGCCCTCTGCGGCCGGCGTGGTCAATCTGTATTCGCGGGATTTCTATCAGTTGGCGGCCAGCCGTCTGGAGCAACAGGGCATCGTCGCGCAATGGCTGCCGTTACCGACACAGAACATCGACGATTCACGTTCGCTGGTGCGCAGTTTCCTGGATGTGTTCCCGTATGCCTCGCTGTGGACCAGCGAGTTTCACGAGATGCTGCTGGTCGGCTCAATGCAGCCGATGCAACTGGACGCCGCGAAAATCACCGCGCGTTTCCAGCAGGACAACGTGCGCAGTACCTTGCAGGATGTCGGCATCGGCTCGGCCGCCGCGCTGCTCGCCACCTGGGTGACGGATCGCGCCGGACTTGAACGCTTCGCCGCCGATGCGCCTGCGGTAACCGACGATCAGCCACGTATCGAATACGCGCCGTGGGTGCGCAGCAAGGAGATCACACGGGTATTACCGGCGCTGCTGGACCTGTATCAGTCGCCGCCGTTGGTGAATGCCGATCCTGCTTTCATTGAGCGCATGGATAGCCATCGCCAGCGCCTGATGCAGTTTTATCGGGCTAGCCTGCACGCCTATGACGGCGACCGGGATGCGTGGGGGCGGGATATGCGCGAGGTGATGCGCTGGGATGGCGGGAATCCGTATTTCCGCTGGTTTACCGGACAGTGATCCGGTTTCTGACAGACCGCCATCGCGTGCAGGCTCACTCCTGCAGGAGGTTCATGTGGACACACATCTTGTGACCAAAACAGAACCCTTGCAGGAGTGAGCCTGCTCGCGATTGGGCCATCAGCCCCGCTGCATTATTTAGCCTCTGCCTTAAGCTTCAGATACATCTGATGCATGTCGACCGCCCAGCCATCGATGACCTTTTTGACGTCATCGGCTTTCATCACTTGCGAGTCATTTTCCAGTGGTTTGCCGGTGCCTTTACGCACGACTTGCGCCACGACTTTGTTGCTGCCGCCATCCATGAACACCGCTTCGGTGGCCAGCGTGGTTTCCTGATCGCGAATACCGCTGGCGGTGCTGACTGCGGCAGCAACCAGTGCAATCGGGATCACTTCATAAGCGTGCAGGCCTTCGGTCTTGCTGCTCACGGCAGTGATTGCCGGGCGCACCACGATCACGCCCGGGCCTGGGCCAGTGGCGAGAGGCAGCGACTTGCCGATTTCACGCTTGAGCGCCTGATCGTAGTAGCTGGTGATGCCGTTGAGGGTTTGCTGCGGGATTTTCGCGGTGGGTTGTGGCTTGGGATAAAGCTGGCTCGGTTCGATGTAAACGCTGGTGAATTTGTTGATGTCGAATTTCGGGTCCATCCAGCGCATCACCTCGGCACCGGACGGTGATTTGGCCTCCTTGAGCTGGCTATAGTCTTTGAGGAAGCCGGAGTACTCTTTCGGGTCGACGGTTTTGCTGGAACAACCCACCATTGCGACGGTGGCAATACACAGCGTGCCCATCATCACTGCTAGCTTCATGCTGTAACTCCTGTCAGAAGGCCAAAAACTTTGCCGGGGGAGTTACAGGTATAGCTAAAACCTCAGTAATTGCGATTGCAAAGCACAATATTCACGCAAGGCTGCGTGGCGGATCACAACCGTCATTTGACAGACGCCGGTCATCCGGCAAAGCTGCATCGAGCTTGAACGCACGCCAGATGGCAAATGCACCTGGACTACGGAAGTCGCAATGCCCAAGCATAAAAATAAAACAGCACAACCTGACCCTGATTCGTCTCAATCTTCAATTTCAAAATATCTGTTCCCGATTGCCATCGGCGTGCTGCTGGCCGCAGTCGCCGGCATTGGCTGGTTTCTGTTCAGCCCCGCTCCCGCACCGGTGAAACCTGTGCCGACCAGCGCGCCCGTCGTCGCGCCGGCCAAGCCACAACCGGTCATCGCCGCTAAACCGGCAACGATGGTCGATGAGCAACAGTGCCAAGGCTGCCACACCGAACAGGTCAAGGATTGGCAGGGTTCGCATCACCAGTTGGCGATGCAGCCGGCGAACGCTGAAACCATGCTCGGCGACTTCAACAACGTCGTCTTCAAAGCCGAAAACGAGACCACACGTTTCTCACGCAAGGGCGCTGAATTCTGGGTCAACACCCCCGGCATTGACGGCAAGAACGCCGACTTCAAAGTCGCCTACACCTTCGGCATCGCACCGTTGCAGCAATACCTGATCGAGGTCGGCGAAGGTCGTTTGCAGGCACTCGGCGTGGCGTGGGATACCGAGAAAAACCGCTGGTTTCATCTCTACCCCGGCCAAGGCGTGAACTTCAAGAATCCGCTGCACTGGAGCAAACCGAGCCAGAACGCCAATTTCATGTGCGTCGAGTGCCACACCACCGGGTTCAAGCGCAATTTCGATGCGGCCAGCAACACCTTCAACAGTCAGTGGAACAGCCTCGGTGTCGGCTGCCAGGCGTGTCACGGCCCGGCGTCGAATCACCTTGAATGGACGCAGAAAAAAGGCGATCTGATCCACCAGGGTTTCGACGTCGACCTCAAGGATAAAAACGCCACCGTCGAAATCGAAACCTGCGCCCGTTGCCATGCCCGTCGAGCACCGCTGGGCGATGGCTACACCGTCGGCAAACGCCTGATGGACGATTACCTGCCGAGCACCCTCACCCGCGAACTGTATGCGCTGGACGGCAAGATCAAGGATGAGGTGTTCGAACATGGCTCGTTCCTGCAAAGCAAAATGTTCGACAAGGGCGTGCGTTGCAGCAACTGTCACAACCCGCACAGCAACGAACTGAAGGCCCCGGGCAACGCGGTGTGCCTGCAATGCCACAACACAGCCGGCAAGACCTCGGTCGAAGGCGTTGATGGCAAAGGCTTGCAAGCGAAGAACTACGATTCCATCGAGCACACTCGCCACACCATGGGCCAGCCCGGCTCGCAGTGCGTCGATTGCCACATGCCCGGCAAGTTCTATATGGGCAATGACTTCAGGCATGACCATAGCTTCAGCATTCCCAACCCGGAACGGGCGCAGAAACTCGGCAAGCCGGACGCCTGCCTGACCTGTCACCAAGGCAAGGCCGGCGACAAGGTCACCGCGCAGTTCAAGTTGTGGAGCGCTTCCACCGCGCCTCAGGCACCGCGTTATGACGACAGTTTGTGGCTGATCCGCAATGGCCAGCCGGGCGCTGCGGATGCGTTGTATGAGCAGTTGCAGCGCAGTAATCTGCCGGCAATTCAGCGCGCGACATTGCTCGCGGAGTTGCCGCTGTACCCGAGCGAACAGGCGTTGAAGCTGGCGACACAGGACCTGAAGAATCCGGCACCGCAGGTGCGTGAAAGCGCGGTACGGGCAATCAGTGCATTCCTGCCGCCACCGGAGCGTGCGCCTCTGTTGGCGCCGCTACTGGGCGATCCGGTGAAAGCCGTGCGCATCGTCGCCGCGCGGGATTTGTTGAGTGTGGCGCGCAATAACGGACTTCGCGCGGCGCAAGCCAATTGGGATGCGGCGATTGCCGAGTACGAAGCGGTACAGAAAAGTCTGCTGGAACGTGCCGAAGCCAATCTGAATCTGGCGATGTTGTACCAGGCCAGTGGCCGTGCTTCGGAAGTCGAGGGTCTGCTGCGCTCGGCACTCAAACGCGACCCGGATTTCTACCCGGCCCTGGTGACGCTGGTGCAATGGCTGGAGGCCAATGGTCGTGGCCAAGAGGCGCAGACACTGCTGGAGGACGGCCTCAAGCAACACCCGGATGCCGCGCTGTTGCAACACACTCGCGGTTTGTCGCTGATCCGCGCTGGAAAGGCGGCCGAGGCCATGTCACCACTGAAGAAAGCCGCGCAACTGGAGCCGCAGAACGCGCAGTACGGTTATGTGCTGGCGGTGGCGCTGCATGAGAGTGGCAAGGTCAATGAGGCGTGCGCGGTGCTGGAGGGGCTGCTCAAGGTGCAACCGGCGAACCGCAATGCGCGGTTGTCGCTAATTCAGTGGTATCTCGACAGTGGGCAGGAGCCGAAGGCGCAGGTGCTGTTGCAGGGGTGGAAGAAGATGAATATGGGGGATCCGGCGCTTAAGTGATTGGCTGGAGATCCTCTTGCCCTCACCCTAGCCCTCTCCCAGAGGTAGAGGGGACCGACCGAGTTGTCTGGCGAGTTACATCGACCTGAAAAATAGAGTCGAATATGGATTCAAAGCCAATCGCTCAGGTCGGTGTATCTCTCAAATATCCCCCATTCAGTCCCCTCTCCCTCCGGGAGAGGGTTAGGGTGAGGGGCTTTTCAAGGTTCACCCGATCACCAGGACGAAGTCTCACCACTGCGCAAGGCCATCTCCCGCCGGCTGTTGATGTGCATCGCCTTGATCAGCGACACCGTCCCCACCAGCAAAATCGCCGCACCCAACAGGAAATCGATGTTGTACAGCTGAAAATCCTGCACCGGCCCGATCAGCAACACCCGCACGATCGCAGCGCCCAACAGCGTGGCGAGGAAGTCGATACCCGGTTCATTACGGTAGAACACCAGCAGCAACGGCAAGCACAGCACCAACAGCAGCAACAACACGACAACCTTGAATGACCCTTTGCGCTCGACGCTGAACGCACATTCGTGCGGCCCGTAGGCCTTGTAATCCTCGTCGCGAATCATCGAGGTTTTCTCGTTGATGTAGTCGACGCGGTTGTACTTCTGGATCGGCGTAAAGGTGTTGGACATCTCCATCAACGTGGTGATGTTCTTGAAACGCAGGTCAATGCGCTCGCTGCCCTTGAGGTAGTAGAGCACCGGTTTATAGCCGTAGCGATAGGTGTCGAAAGGGAATTCGGTGACTTGCCCCTGCACACCGATCGGGCGCGGTTCAAGTTCGGCGTAGGCACTTTTGTTGGTGGCGGACAGGTTGCGGCTCAGCGGCTGCACCTTGACCTGCTCAAGGAAGATCGGCGTGACACCGAAGGACCATTGCAACGGTTCCAGACGCAAGCGCAGTTCGTTGCGAGCGAGGTCGTAGCGGTTGAAGGTACGTTCGGAGACCACCAGCGAACCGCTGAGCATGAACTCACCGCGCAGGTTGTTGGTGACGCGCAAGGTCAGTTGGTCCTTGCCCAGCAGCGCCGCTTCCGTGGACGGCGGTGTGCCGCACCACGCGGTGCTTTCGCCGACACCGCCGAGCTGGCCGTCGCGGTTTTCCTTGAATACGTAAAAGTAACTGGCCCACAGCGTCAGCATCAAAAGCACCGCTGTGAGGCCGAGGATTTTTTTGCCCGGACTCACTGATCAGACTCCCTTCTTCGGTTCCATCGTCCAGCCGAAAACCCGCTGGCGAGGGCGACTCTACCAAAAGGCCACCATCGACCCAAGGAAAAATGCCCAATCGGTAAGGTTCCTAAGGGTTTCCCCTGTCCGGGCAAAGGGTTAGCGCCGACGGAAAAGCGGTCGCGGTTCAATCACCGAACGCCCATACAGCACGCTCATCCCGGCCAACCCCTTCAGCGCATCCTCGGCGGATTTGTCCTCACGCACGGCAAAACTGTCGAACCCGCACTGGCGCATATGGCTGAGCTGATCACGCAACACATCGCCAATCGCGCGCAACTCCCCTGACCAGCCGAACCGACTGCGCAGCAGATACGCCTGACTGTAAGCACGCCCGTCGCGAAAACTCGGAAAATCCAGCGCGATCAGCGGCAACGAACCCAGCCACGGCACCAGGCTTTCGACCTCATCGTCGGGGCCGAGCCATACCGCGTGGGTTGACGGCGATTTCAGCCAGTGTGCCAGCGGCAGCATCAGCAATCCGTCAGGCCTCGGCATTGACGGATCGCGCACCAACGTCCACGGATCGTCCGTCTCGATTCGCGCCACGCCCTGCTCCAGCCGCAACAGATTATTCATACCGTGGCCTCCAGCGTCTTCGGATAGACCCGTTCCTTGAACGGCTCAAAGCCGATCCGCGCTACGGTGTCGACGAACAATTCCTCATGCTCGCGATAGCGCACGAAGGTGCCGATGATCCGCTCGATCACCTGCGGCACCTCGGCGGCGCTGAACGACGGGCCGATGACTTTGCCCAGTGCGCTGTTTTTACCTTGGGCGCCGCCGAGAGTGATCTGGTACCACTCGCTGCCGTTCTTATCGACGCCAAGGATGCCGATATTGCCAATGTGGTGGTGACCGCAGGCGTTCATGCAGCCAGAGATGTTCAGGCTGATATCGCCCAGATCATGCAGGTAATCGAGATTTTCGAAACGCGCCTGAATCGCCTGGGCGACCGGAATCGACTTGGCGTTGGCCAATGCACAGAAATCGCCACCGGGGCAGGCAATGATGTCGGTGAGCAGGCCGACGTTGGCGCTGCCCAGATCGTGTTTGCACGCCAGTTGCCAAAGCGCATAGAGGTCGGTTTTCGGCACATCGGGCAGGACGATGTTCTGCTCATGGGCAATACGAATCTGGCCGAAACCGAAACGCTGCGACCAATCGGCCACCGCCAGCATCTGCACGCCGGTGACATCCCCCGGCGGTGAGGCCATGCCCGGTTTGGTCGACAGCACCACGCTGGTGTAACCCGGCACTTTGTGCGGCTGCACATTGCGCGCGACCCAACGGGCGAACGCCGGGCTTTCGGCCAGGCGAGTACCGAAGTCCAGATCGGTGTCGGCCAGGCTGTGATAAACCGGCGGCACGAAGGCGCTGGTGACCCGTTGGTATTCGGCCTCGGTCAACTGTGCGGGGCCGTCCTTGAGGTGCTGCCATTCCTCCTCGACTTCCTTGGCAAACGCCTCGATGCCCAGCGCCTTGACCAGAATCTTGATCCGCGCCTTGTATTTGTTGTCGCGTCGACCGTGACGGTTGTACACCCGCAGAACCGCTTCGACATAGGACAGCAAATGCTGCCACGGCAAGCCCTCGCGGATCTGCAAACCGAGAATTGGCGTGCGCCCCAAACCACCGCCGACAATCACGCGCAGCAGCATCTGCCCATCGCGCCCGGGGTAAAGATACAAGCCGATGTCATGCATCATGATCGCCGCGCGATCCTGCTTCGCCGAGCAAATGGCGATCTTGAATTTACGCGGCAGAAACAGGAATTCCGGGTTGATCGTCGACCACTGCCGCAGAATTTCAGCCAGCGGGCGCGGGTCGATCAGTTCGTCCGCCGCGACCCCGGCGAACGCCTCGGTGGTGATGTTGCGCACACAGTTGCCGGAGGTCTGGATTGCATGCATGTTGACCTGCGCCAAGCGTTCGAGAATGTCCGGCACCTCGGCCAGCTCGATCCAGTTGAACTGCATGTTCTGCCGCGTGGTGAAGTGGCCGTAACCGCGATCGTAGTCGCTGGCGATGCTCGCCAGCGTGCGCATCTGCTCGGCGCTCAGCGTGCCGTAGGGGATCGCCACACGCAGCATGTAAGCGTGCTTTTGCATGTACAGGCCGTTTTGCAGGCGCAGCGGCAGAAACTCTTCTTCGCTCAATTCCCCGGCCAAGAAGCGCTCGACCTGATCGCGAAACTGCGCAACACGCTCGAACACCAGCGCCCGGTCGTAATCATCGTATTGATACATGCACACCTCATCAGAATTGATCACGGATCAAAACTGTGGGAGCGAGCTTGCTCGCGAATGCGGAGTGTCAGGCAACGGATTTGTTGTCTGACACTCCGCATTCGCGAGCAAGCTCGCTCCCACAGGATTTTCCCAGACTATGGCCGAACAGCGCAGCACGTTACAGATTCACCTGCGGCGATAAAAACCATATCAGCACGCGGCAGAACGCCGCAGTCAGCCCTTCAATCTGATCCGCATAAATGAAAGATTCCTGAGCCTGTTTTGTTTCTGGCGGGGTTTCTACAGTGCAGCTCATGCCAGACCGGGTGGCCTGGCAAGACTTTGCAACCGTGGATGAACTGACCATGAGCACAGCAACAATCGGACAGGCTTACAACTACAAGGTCGTCCGCCAATTCGTTATCGCGACGATTTTCTGGGGTGTGGTGGGCATGGCGATGGGTGTTTTCATCGCCTCGCAACTGGTGTGGCCAGAGATGAATCTGGACCTGCCATGGACCACCTTCGGCCGCTTGCGCCCGTTGCACACCAGCCTGGTGATTTTCGGTTTCGCCGGCAGCGCGCAATTCGCCGCCAGTTACTATGCGGTGCAGCGCACCTGTCAGGTGCGGCTGTACTCGGACACCCTCGCCGCATTCACCTTCTGGGGCTGGCAATCGGTGATCGTGATCATGCTGATCACCCTGCCGCTGGGCTACACCACCACCAAGGAATACGCCGAGATCGAATTCTCCGGCGCGGTGTGGATGGCCGTGGTCTGGGTCGCTTACGCCGTGGTGTTCTTCACCACCGTGGTGCAGCGCAAGACCAAGCATATCTACGTCGGCAACTGGTTTTTCGGTGCGTTCATTCTGGTGATCGCCATGCTTCATGTGGTCAATCACCTGTCAATTCCGGTGGACTGGTTCAAGTCGTATCCGGTGTATTCCGGCGCCACCGACGCCATGGTGCAGTGGTGGTACGGGCACAACGCGGTGGGCTTTTTCCTCACCACCGGGTTCCTCGGGATGATGTATTACTTCGTGCCGAAGCAGGTCAATCGGCCGGTGTATTCGTATCGTTTGTCGATCGTGCATTTCTGGGCGCTGATCACCCTGTACATCTGGGCCGGCCCGCACCATTTGCACTACACCGCGCTGCCGGACTGGGCACAATCACTAGGCATGGCCATGTCGCTGATCCTGCTCGCGCCGAGCTGGGGCGGGATGATCAACGGCATGATGACCTTGTCCGGCGCCTGGCATAAGTTGCGCACCGACCCGATCCTGCGCTTCCTCGTACTGTCGCTGGCGTTCTACGGCATGTCGACGTTCGAAGGGCCGATGATGGCGATCAAAACCGTCAACGCCCTCTCCCACTACACCGACTGGACCATCGGCCATGTCCACGCCGGCGCGTTGGGCTGGGTGGCGATGATCACCTTCGGCGCGACCTATCACATGGTGCCGAAAGTGTTTGGCCGCGAGCAGATGTACAGCACGCCGCTGATCAACCTGCACTTCTGGCTGGCGACCATTGGCACGGTGTTGTACATCGCCTCGATGTGGGTCAACGGCATCACCCAGGGCCTGATGTGGCGGGCGATCAACGAGGACGGCACGCTGACCTATTCGTTTGTCGAAGCGCTGCAGGCCAGCCATCCAGGGTTTATCGTGCGCTTTGCCGGCGGGGTGTTCTTCCTCACGGGGATGCTGCTGATGGCTTACAACGTGTGGCGCACGGTGCGGGTTGCGGACGTGGCGCTGGCGCACCGTGAAGCGCAGATCGCCTGAGGCAGGGAGCCGAACGTGATGGATGTTTTTTTCAATGTGTTGGGCGTGGTGTTTCTTTGGCTGGCGGTAGAGTACTGCTTGCGGCGGGAGACGGCGGACAGCCTGGATGAGGCGAGCATGGTGCCTTTTGCCGATGATCCGGAGGTGGCGCGGCGGGTTGAGCTGGCCACCGGCAAAACCGTGAAAGCGGTGGCGCCGGAGGTGGCGAAGCCGGGGTGGGTGAATCTCGATATGTGAGGGGTGTCAGGTGGGCTGCCCTCACCCTAGCCCTCTCCCAGAGTGAGAGGGGACTGACCGAGTGGTTTATTCGAGTTACACCGACCTGAAATATCTCGGGTGAATGCAATCTCAAACACAACGAAGATCGGCTCCCTTTCACCCCTGGGGAGAGGGAACTGACCGAATTGTTTGTTCGGGTTACGTCGACCTGAAATATCGAGTCGAACTCAGGTTTGGGCCATCCCCCAATCGGCTCCCTTTCCCCTCGCCCCCTTGGGGGAGAGGGCTGGGGTGAGGGGGTAAGCTCTTGATCTTAACCGCGCTCGCGCGGAATCAAGCTCTGCAACTGCTGCGCCAGAAAGTTCGCATCAAAGACAAACGTATCCGGATCCTTCAGCCCATTGGTCTTGCGCCACTGCCACTCGCCATTCGCCAATCCCACCAGCGAAATGCTGCCATAACGCGCCGCCGTCAGCCCCATCACCGCCAGCGAAATCTGCCCCGCGCTGCCCATCACATCTGGCACAAACTCCACCGGTTTGCCGGCAATCACAATGCTCAGTTTTTCCGTCTTGAACGTCGAAGTTTCCACCGGAGTGCTCGGCCCGAACGCGACATACGCTTCGCGGCTCACCTCCAGCAGATTCGGCGCCTGCACCGGCTCCAGCCATTGCTGAATTTCGCCGAACAGCGCAGTAATCCGCGTAGCCCAAGCAGCCGATTGCGTCTCGAACAGTCGCTTCTTGTGCGCTTCGCTCTCGGCGTAATGGCGAAGCATCTCGCCCAGTTGTTGTACGTCGTCCATAGCGATGTTCCTCGGAAAGGACCTGCAAAGGTGGATAGTGGCAGATACCAGCCCCGGCGTACGTTTAACCTGCACACGCCCCGATAAAGCACCATGACACTTACGTGAAAGATCAGCAGTACAGTCACTTGTTGCTGGCATCGGACGCTGAACAAAAGGAAACTCCGGGCAGACCTGAACACTCGACACTGTCATTTGCCTGAGGACATCCAATGCGCACCATCGGCCTGATCGGCGGCATGAGCTGGGAATCCAGCGCCGAATACTATCGACTCATCAATCAGCAAGTCCGTGATCGTCTAGGCCCGTTGCGCTCGGCGCAGTTATTGATGTACAGCGTCGACTTCGGCCCGGTCGAACAGGCCCAGCACGCCGGGCGCTGGGACGATGCGGCAGCGATTCTGGTGGACGCCGCGCGCCGGCTCGAAGCCGGCGGCGCCGAATGCGTGGTGCTGTGTACCAACACCATGCACAAGGTCGCCGAGCAGATTCAGGCGGCGATCAGCATTCCGTTTTTGCACATTGCCGAACCAGCCGCGCAGGCTGCGTTGGAAATTGATGCGCGCACGGTTGGTTTGCTCGGCACGGCGTTCACCATGGAGCAGGACTTTCTCAAACAACGTTTGATTGCCAAAGGTTTGACGGTATTGGTGCCTGACGAAGCCGAGCGCAAGGACGTGCACCGGATCATCTACGACGAACTCTGCGTCGGTGTGATCAGCGAACAGTCGCGGCAAATCTATCAACGGGTGATTGAATCCCTCACCGCTCGCGGTGCTCAGGCGATCATCCTCGGTTGCACCGAAATCGGTATGTTGATCAAACCCGAACACAGCGCCCTGCCCTTGCTCGACACCACCGAACTGCATGCACAGTCGGCGGTGGCGTTCGCGCTGGGCGACTGAGTCAGGTTTTCGGGCGATTGCGCAGGCGGGCCATGCTCAGGGTGTCGACCCACTGCCCGTCGCGCACGGCGTAGTCGCGAAACAGGCCTTCGTCTTCGAAACCGAATTTGCGGTAGAGGCCGATGGCCGCTTCGTTATCGGCATAGACCGTGAGTTCGACGCGGTGCAGGTTCATCCAGTTGTCGGCCACATCCAGCGCCGTCGCCAACAGCTTCGAACCCACGCCTTTGCCCTGCCACGCGACCGCAACGCCCATGCCGAAACTGCCGGCGTGGCTGCGGCGAATCCGCGAATAGTGTTCCAGACCCAGATGGCCGATCACCACGCCTTGATGCAGCGCCACCAGTTTTACCGTCCGCTCGTTATCCGCCATCACTCGCTGACGCCAGACCTCGACGGACTGAAACGGCATCTGCAACACCTGACGCGCCACGGCCGGATCGTTGTACAGCGCGGTGACGGCCTCTACATGTGATTCGTTGAAACGTTCGAGGTGGATGGCGGGGTTGTGGTCTGGCATGCCGGATCCTTCCTGGATCAATGTGTGGCCGATCACTCTAAACCGCGCCTGACCTGTCTGGCGAGAGTCCCTGACAATCGCTCGATCTCTTGCTTTTTAAACTCAAGTGTTTAAAAGACACCTCCAGACACGCCTTCCAGGCTACAAACTCTTGCGCCATTGCCTACAGCTACGCCAGAATCCGCCGGCTTGTGCGCTTTGGGGTCGGGTTCTATTGTGTTGCGGTCGCTGATTACTTCAGTGATCGGGTTTAGCAGCCTGGGTTAACTCTAGACGCACAAAGTCGGTTGCCGTTATGGCGGCTTTGCGTGGGGCACTTCGGTGCGCCGGGTTCTAGAGTCCTGGTCTGCTAACCCGCGTACAGCCGCCACCTCCTTCGTTAGCAGCGAACGGTGGCAGCTTCACCACTCTAGAGGCTTTACCCATGATCAAACCAACACCCAACCCACCCGAAACTGACGCCACCTCCCCCTACGAATCCCTCGATTCAAAAAAACTCCACGAAGCCGCCGACCGCGCCCTCGACCACTACCTCTGCCCACCCGGCTCCACCCCACCACCGCGTAGAACCCGCCGGATGTACGCCGTTACTGCCGACTTCAAAAACGAGGAACTGCTGGCCGATGCCAGCGAAACCCTCGCTTCAGCCAGAACCATCGCCCATGACTTCGCCCATCTCATCCCCGCATCGCAGCGCAGGACGCTGCTGGGGATTGCGCAACTGATCATGCTCGGCGAGCTGGCGGTGAATCGGGTGATGGATAATCTGGATTTGCCGGACTGAGAAGACAGGCAAGAACCTGTGCCGAGGGAGAAAGCCCCTCGCTACAGGGGGAAACAGGCCAGACCACGCTTTCCGTTTTCTGGATCAAATGATCGCGCCAATGACCGCTCGTCGCCACCTGTCAGATCTGACAGGTGCGCAATTCTTAAGCTTGCGCTTTGATTGCTCCTGTCCACACTCAATGCAGGAGCTTCAACATGACGACTTATGGATCGACAAATGCTTCACCAACGCTAACTTCAATAAAAGGCTTGGGCAGTGGTATCGAAATCCCCCATGAAGGAATGACGGTAGAAACTTCATTTATGATAAGAGGCACAGCCTCCGCTGGTCAAAGCATTGAGGTGTTGGACGGAGAATTGTCCAAAGGCAAGACTACCGCAGATACAACAACCGGCGAATGGAGCTTGCCGATTGGAGGCCTGACCCCGTCCACACACAGCTTTACTGCCAAGACTCCGGATGGTTCGCAAAGTTATCCCGCAAGAACATTTACCCAGCTCCCGCAAACTTTTACCGAGGAATTCGAAGATTATCCTCAAGGGTCTGTCACCACTCTTGAAACCAAATACATGACGATCACTTCAGCGGCGCAATCGAGAAGTCATTTAAAGATTATTAATAATGCCAGAGAGCATTTCCTGTATTTTTTACGCCGCATTGAAGAATCTTTAAGTGCAACAATGGAAATAAAAGTTCCTTGTTCACGCATTGAACTGAGATACAGCGTGTATTCAAACGGCACTCCTGACGGAGTATTTACCGTCAAATTTTACGACGACCAAGCCACTCTACTGGAGACGTTAAAAATCCCGACATTGGAACATACCGATTATCTGAAGGTGGCCGTCGAACGACCCGGCATTAAAACAATAGAGTTCAGTCTTGACGGAGCCTCCGCCGGCAGCGGCAACCTATTGACTGTCAGCGTAGATACCATCAGTTTTACGGCCCAAACATAGCGAGAATGAAGGTACCCGTTAACATGAGCCTGCCCGAAGACGAACTGTGAGAATTGTAGGCATTTTTTCTGGTAAGCCGGTATCAATGCCAACTCTTAAATTGTCATCGCGAGCAGGCTCACTCCTACGGAGAAAGCATCACGGCTGGAACCACTCCTGGCGCTCGGCGAAGGTGTGGTGAATAAGGTCAGTCAGGGTCTGCACTTCGGCCACTTTCTGCGAATCAGCATTGACGGCCAGCCATGCCTGCAATTGCATCGGCTCTTCGAACAGCCCCGGCAGTGCGATCAGGCCCCGGTCAAACCGGCTCATATACGCTGGCAACAACCCAATGCACGCGCTGCAACGAATCATCTCCAGCATCAATTCATAGGACTGCATCTGCACCACCCCGGCCAGGCGCTGTTCGACCAGTTCATTCCACGGGCGAAAACTGTCGATCTGTCGATCATGCTGCCATTGCACGAGCATGAAGTCGGCGAGGTCGTCGGGGGTATCCGGGCGGGCGGTGACGCGGGAGTAGCGTTTGGCGATGTGTGCCAGGTAGTCGAGGCGCGCCAGCGCTTGTGGTTCGCTGGTGGCGAAGGTCGGGCCGGGGTGTGGGGTTTCACCGTTGGCCAGCCACAGCACAATGTCGGCGCTGACCGCACGCAGCGACAGTTCACTGTCGAGGGCGATGATTTCCAGACGCACGCTGGCGTTGCGACGCAGCAGTGCGATCAGGTCGCGGCCGAGGATGTCGTGCAAGATGGATTCGGCGACGGCGAGGCGAATCAGCGGTTGTTCGATCACCGGGAGTTTGCGTTCGTTGGCCAGCGCTATCAGCTTGGCCTGCAGTTGCTGGCCTTCGCGGGTCAGGCTCAAGGCGCTGCCCTGAAAGCTGAACAGGGTGTGTTGCAGTTCTTGCTCAAGCAGCGCCAGTTGTTTGCGCAGCAAGGTCGAGCGCACGTTGAGGCTGCGCGCCGCTTGCATGAAGCAGCCGCAACGGGCGCTGACCAGGAAGTATTGGGCGACGTCGGCGTCGATGGTCGCGGCGTGTGCGAGCCACGGTTCGCTGTGGTCGTGTGGCCAGTGGTAATCAGTGGTGCCCGGTCGTCCTGCGGGTTCGGTGAATGACATCGATGACTCCCTGTCGATCTTTGTATTTATGAATGTCCACCAATCCCACAGGGGTTGTGGTGTAGGTGAAATCAGCGTTTTTCCTCGAGGACTTTGTTGAGCTCGGCGCCGTCGATGCTCAGCGTCGCGGTGTTGAGCATGCCGTCCAGATACGCCTGAGCGATCTGCTCCTGTCGCTGTGCACGCAGGGCCTGGGTCAGTTGATCGCGCAGTTCATCAAGGGTTGCGGTGCGCGTCGGTTGTTGTTCGGTGAGTTTGATTACGTGGAACCCGGCGGCGCTTTGAACGGGGTCAGATACCGCGCCAACCTTGAGCCGCGTCACGGCGCCTCGCACTTCAGGCACCAGTTGCTGCAACGGTTGCAGGCCGCTATCACCGCCACGTTCAGCGGTGACGCGATCCTGCGAATATTGAGTCGCCAGTGCGGCAAATTCTGCCGGCGTCGCCTGAGCCTTCTTGCTCAGGTCGGTAGCTTGCTTGCGCACGGTCTCAAGACTCTGCGGATCATTCACCGCAAGAAAAATCTGACTGACCCGATACAACGCCGGTGTCTGCCAATTGGCTTTGCCTGCGTCGTAAGCCTGCTGCAATTCAGCCGCACTCGGGTAGTCCGCCGGCACCTGGCTGACCGAACGCAAGTAATCACGGAAGACAATCTGCTCAGTCGCCGCACGGGTTTGCCGTGCCACCTCCGGACGCTGCGCCCAACCCTGCGCATCAGCCTGCTCCAGCACCGCTTTCTCGGCCAGACGCGTGCGAATCCAGCGTTCCAGCGCTTCACGATTGCCGCGTAATTGTTCACGGGTCTCTGCCGGGACTGTAGCGAGCAACGTCTGAAGTTCCGCAGGGGTTACCTGCTGATTACCCAACCGCGCCACCGCCGGCCCCGCAGCAACCGTCGCCAGCGGCGACGATTGCTGGGCAGCGACCGGGTCACTGCCCGGCCGCACCACCAGCGCCACGGCCACCACCAACAGCGCCACTGCCGCAGCGCTGATCACCATGGCAGGCTTTTTCACAGCGCGACTTCCTCTTGCTCGGCGACGGCGACTTTCGCGGTCTGCGCTTTGCCGTTCTGGGTGAAGTCACGCAGATAAACGATGAACTCCTGCAGCAGGCGATCCCACAATTCGAGGTTACCGCGCAGGTGATCGTTGCTCACGCCCGCCGCCACCACCACGTCCATTTCCATCACCAGAAACTCGCCCTGCAACGACAACCGCGCAAAGCGACGGCTGGCGTTCCACTGCTCGGCCACACCCTGTGGCAACTCACCCTGCACCCGCAGCGCACAGCTGAAAGTGAAATCGACGTAGCTACCCTGCTCCACCGCCGGGTTGCCGAAACGCACGGCGTAGCCGATGCCTTGGCTGGCGCTGAGCAACTGGACAATGCCGTTCTGTTCGGTTTCGTTGACGCGATAACCCGCCCCTTGCAGGACTTCGGTCAGGGATTTTGGTGATACGTGGGTGATCAATTGAGTCATTGTTTCTTCCTTGTTTAACAGGCTTTTTAATCAGTGCGAGAGCGCAGCTTGCGGCGCGTCGAATTGAGTCTTATAAAGCTCGTCACCGAACCCCTGAGCCAGTTCATCGAACTTGACCCGGGCGCTGCCCGCGAAGGGCTGGCGGATCTTCATCACCTCGGCCACGTCGATGTTTTCGTAGGCAGTGAGAATCTGTTTGGCGACGCCGTACATCTGCTGATTCTTGACTGAACATTGCTGCACTTGTGTGTCACGTTCAGCCAATTGCGTTTGAAGCTTAGACCGTTCTGCCTCTTTGGCACGGGCCATGACCAACAACTCGTCATAGGCCTTTTTGAACTTGCCGATCTGCTCGGCGCTGGCTGCCACTTGTGCCTGCGCCTGGCTGTGCAGGCTCTGTTGCTGCCCAACCAGTTGCTCGGCAACGCCTTTGGCCTTGGCCAGTTCG
Organism: Pseudomonas sp. AC169; assembly: GCF_979258515.1. Classification (NCBI taxonomy): domain Bacteria; kingdom Pseudomonadati; phylum Pseudomonadota; class Gammaproteobacteria; order Pseudomonadales; family Pseudomonadaceae; genus Pseudomonas; species Pseudomonas sp. AC169. The sequence goes on from NZ_OZ409866.1 coordinate 6,341,631, forward strand.
GCGCTTAATTGCTTGATTTGCGCCTGCGCAGCCTTGGCTTCGTTTTGCGCCGCCAGCTGCGCGGCGCTGGCCTGGGCCTGCTGACTTTGCAGGGCTTGCAGCTGTTGCGTGGTGCTGCGCAATTGCGTGCGCAGGCGTTCTTCCATGCCTTCGGCACTGGCCCCAGTGGCGATCAACAGCCCGAGCCCGAGCAACACAAATCGCGTTTTCATAACCCTCTCCCGGCGCCTTAGAAGCGCGTGTTGATCTCAAGCTGCAAGACGTCGATGTCGAACGGCGCGCCGTACACCGCTTCGGTGCTCATCCAGCGACCGGTGGCGTAAACGTTCTTCGCCAGACCGTAATTACCGCCGATGAAATAACCTTTGGCGTTGGTACCGCCGAGGTGGAACGACGAGTCGTTGAAGCCGTCCGGCAAGGCGTCGGGCTGGATGTATTTGTAGCCAGCGAACATGTTCCAGTCGCCCTGCTTTTTCAGGTCCAGCGCGCTGCCGAGGGTGAATTGCACCATCCACGCATTGGCGCCGCTTTCGATGTCGCCGTTGCTGTCGAGGTTGTTGACGATCTGCCCGGCCGAACGCTTGCGCATGTCGCCTTCGTCGTAAGCGAGGTTGTGGATGTAGTTGCCCTGACTGCGCAGCTTGAAGTCTTCCGGCAGGTCGGCATCCCAGACCACGTTCAGATCCAGCAGGTTGAATTCCGAAGCGAGGCCAACGAATTGCGGCTGCGGCGTGGTAGTCGGGTTGAGCGGGTTCGGCGTGATGTCGCGAAGCAGGAACACGCTGTTGCCCTTCTGCATGAACGCTGCGCGGCTGCCGTCGCTGTCGCAACCCGGCGCGCCGGCCCACGGTTCGCAAGGGCTGGAACGCTGGCCTTGAATGTCGTCGAAGCGGTAGTAAGCCAGCGCACCTTTCAGGCGGTTGTTACTGTTGATCGCCCACTTGGCGCCGATCTGCGCGCCGTACAGCCACTTGTTGTCGCTTTCTTCCTTGTCGAAGCCGTTGCTGCTGGCAGTGTCGTTGGTGTAATCCACCGGGAACGCGCCGACGGTGCCGAACACGCCCCAATCGCGATTGAGTTTGTGGTCGAAAATCGCTGCCACGCCGTCGAAGTTCAAGTCGTTGGAATAGAGCATGTCGGTGGACATGAACGGGTTGGCGAAACGGCCGCCGGTCAAGGTCAGCTCATCGGTAGGCTTCCAGTTCAGGTAACCCTGATCGAGCCAGATGTCCTTCTTGGCGAAACCACCACCGAGGCTTTGCGTGGTCGACACCGGATTATTGTCCGAGCCGGTGCCGATACGAATGCCAGCGGTCCATTGCGGCGAGATCTCGGCTTTCATGCCCAGCCGCGCACGGATGCGGAACTGATTGGTGCGGTCTTCGCGGGTGTTGAGCAGCGGCGGCAGATTGGTGCTGCTGTTTGGATTGACGTCGTACGGGCCGTTATTGTTGAGCTTGGCGAAGTCGACGATCTCGTTGCTGTTACTGTCCGAGTAGTAGCGCGATTCGTTGCGCAAGCGAATGTCGCCGTCGAAACTGATGCGCGCAGCCCATTCCGGGAAGCTGTTGGGCGCGGCCCAGTTTTCCTGTTTGGCGGTGGCCATGACTTCGGCTTTGACCTGATCGCGGATCTGGTCGCGCACCGCTGCCGGCACGTATTGCACGCGGACATCGCCCGGCGCCGCCACTGGCCCCGCCGCCACAGCGGTGGATGCCGCAGCCTGTTTAGCCTGCGCCGCTTCGTTCTGCGCCTGAGCGATCAGCGCATCAGCCTTGTCCTGTTTCAGAATGCCCTGCTCGACCAGCAAGCGGATCAGATTGATCGTGGCGTTCTCCGAGGGCGCAGGCGCTGCCGCGGCCTGACCGACCAGGGTCGCGATGACCATGCCGACCGCCAGGGACAATCGATTCACGTTGGAAATCATCTGCACACAACTCCTTTTGCCAAAGCTTTAAAAGTGGGGGTTAACCCGGACGCCGCCCTTGCAGGGACAGGCGCACAGGCAAAGTGATGGAGGCCGGAGGCCGTTCGCTCAGGGACGGCGCACCACGCAGCGCAGCCAACACTTGCGTATCAATCTCGGGATTACCGCTGGACTTGATCAGCTCGACGCGGGTGATCTCACCGACGCTGCTCAGCCAGACATCGGCCTGCAACGAAAACGCGAGGTTGCGCAGCTCGGGGTTCTCGCGCAGCAAACGCTGGAAGGTGAACGCCAGAAACTGGCTGTATGTCCCCGTGCCCAAACGCCCGCCGCCGGCTCCGGCCATGCCGCCGCCCTTGCCCGCGCCGATATTGAAAGCGTCGTTACCGGATTGCGCATCACCGTCCATTTGCATCGGGTTGGCCAGATCGTCCGCCGGTGATGGCGGCGCTTCTTCCTCAGGCTTGACCTCTTCTGGCTCGGGTGTCGGTTCCGGCTCGACGACTTTTTCTTCCACCGGGGTTTCCGGCTCCGGCGGTTTTTCCGGCGGCGGAGGTGGCGGTGGTGGCAATGGAATGATCGTCGGCACCTTCGGCGCTTCGCGGCGGATGCCGCTCATGTCGTTGGCCCACTGCCAGAGGAACCACGCGGCGAGCGTGCCGATGAGCAATCCGGCGCTCCATTTCGCATAACGCAGCGCTGGTTTTTTCACCGGCAGCGGCTCGATCGGGAGTTGTGCGGTCATGACTCAGCCCTGACTCGGTTTGCCGGTCACAAGACCGACCTGGGACAGTTCGAGCCGGCGCAACAGGTCCAGCACTTCGATGACTTTCTGGTATTGAACGGTCGCATCGCCGCGCACGATCACCGGGAAATCCGGGCTCTGCGCCTTCTCGATACGCAGGCGCTCTTCCAGCTCGGCCAGGGTCACCGGGTAAGCGTCGAGGAACACCTGGCCGCCGTCGTTGACCGAAATCGCCTTGGTCTTGGCCTCGGACAGCGACACCGAGGCGCTGGCCTTGGGCAGGTTGATCTGGATTCCCGAGACCTGCGCGGTGGCGGTGAGGATGAACATCACCAGCACCACCATCAGCACGTCGACCAGCGGGGTGATGTTGATGCTGTCCACCGCGGCATCTTCGTCATCGTCGTGGGAGGCATTTACAGACGCCATGTCAGTGCTCCTCAGGCCGGTACGGAGTGGTTGGCGTGATGGCCGCGATGCGACGCCTCACTGAACTGGCTCTCGCCGTGCATCTCCGCCAGACGGGTGATGAACTCGTCGACGAACACGCGCATGTCGGCGCTGACTTCCTTGTTGCGGGTGATCAGGCGGTTGTAGCCAAACAGCGCGGGGATCGCGACGAACAGGCCCATCGCCGTAGCGAGCAACGCGGCGGCCATGCCCGGCGCGATGGCGTTGATGTTGACGTCGCCGGCCATTGCGGTGCCGAGGAACACCACCATGATCCCCAGCACGGTGCCGAGCAGGCCGATGTACGGGCCACCGGCGATGGCGTTGGACAGGGTCGAGAGTTTCGAGCTGAGTTGCTGGTTTTCGCGGGTGCGCACGCCGTCCATCGAGCAGCGGATGGCTTCAATGGTGGCGGCGGAAACCGACGAAGTATCGGCGCCCTGCTCGCGGCGGGTGCGAATCTCTTTCACCGCCACCAGATACAAGCGCCACAGCGACGAATGCTGCAGACGCTGCGCGAGTTGGGCGTCGTCGGCGAACATCTCCAGACGCGTGCCGACCTTGGCGAATTGCACGCGGAAGTCTTCGTTGGCGGCGGTCACACGGCTGAGGCTGCGGTTCTTGCGCAGCATGATGATCCAGGACTGGAACATCATCAGCACCAGCACGGCGATGATCACCCAGGCATCGATTGGCACCGCGTTGAGCAGGAAGCCGAGGCTGCCGAAACCGAAACCGGACTGTTCTTCGTCGACACCGTAAGCCACCAGTTTCGACTCGGCACCTTGCGAGGTGGCGTCGGCCAGCAAAAGCGCTGCCGGACGTGACACTTTCGACAAGCGCAATTCATCGATGGCGCCCACGAACGGCTGGAACGGGCCTTCGTGCACGTCAGCGCCGACGGCCATGACCGAGTTGAAGGCCGGCATCGCCTGAGCGAGCGTGGCCGCTTCGCGACCGTTGATGAACAGGGTGACTTTCGAGCCTTCAGCGGTCAGTGCAACGTGTTGCCATTGGCCGGGATTCAGCGCTTGAGTGGCAACGGCACGTTGGCCATCGATCTCTACAAACGGCACACCCTGGTTCGCACCGACCAGCAAGTTGTTGGCGCCTTCACGACGGGCGAGAATCAGTTGTTCGCCACTGGCCTGATCCAGACGCAACCACGCACTGAAGGTGAACGCACTGCCCGCATTGTGTTGCAACGAAGGGCTGGCCGGCAGCAACAACGGCTGGCCGCTGAACTGCAACGCGCGCCCTACTACACCGTCAATCGCCGCTCCGGTCGCACTTTGCGCAGTGTTGCCGTAAGCGGTGGTGTCTTTCGCCGGGGTGCCGGTAGCGCCGTCAAAGTGATAGAGCGCGGTGTAATTCGGGTCGAAAGTCAGTTGGCCGTTGCCGGTCGCCGGGGCCTTTTGATTGCCGTAATACATCCAGATGTCCTGGCGCTGACCGCCCTCGACATTCGGCACATCAACCCAGATCAGCGCCATGCCCATCAGCGCGTCGAAACTTTCGATCTGGTGGTTGAGCACGGTCTTGTCGTCGGCGGCGACAAAGCGCAGATCCGCGCCGTCCTCTTTCACCCCGTCGAAGGTGAAGTTGCCAGTGTGCAGGCGCACCAGCAACGCGGTGCGGCCGAGGGCCTGATTGATCGCCGCGCCTTGTGGCGTGGTGTCGACGGCAATCTGTTTGCGGTAGTGCCAGTCGTCCTGCCACCAGGCCTGAGCCGTGGCCGGGAGCACGAAGCCCAGGCAGATCAACAACGAAAGAAAGAGGCGCTGCATGAACGTGCTCCTTGTCAGAAAGTGGCTTGAAGGTTGAAGTGCAGGCGCGATTCCTGTTTCGAGGTGTTCGGCCCTTCGAGTAGCGGATAGCCCCAGTCGAGGCTGCCGGACAGCCATTTACTCAGGCTGGCGCGGGTGCCGAGGCCGACGCTGGCCAGGGCGTAATTGGCGTCCTGATCCGGCAGTTCGTCGCGCAGATACAGTTGCGCGCCTTCGGCGAAGGCGTAGAAGCGCCAGTCCTGCATCCACGTGCCGGCGTACTTGGCCAGCGACGGCGTGCGCACTTCCTGGCTGAGCAGCAAGCCGTCGTCGCCGGTGCGTTCGGCAGCCAGATAGCCGCGCACAGAAGTGGCGCCGCCGGCGGAGAATTGTTCGTTGGAAACCAATGGCCCCGAGGCCAACTGGAACGCTGCTTTGCTCGCGCTCTGCCAGCCGCTGTCGAAGGTCCAGGTGTAATTGGTGTCGCCCTTGAGCACGGCGAAACTTGGTTTGGCGCGGTAGCGTTTGTAGTCAAAATCTTCGTCGGAGCTGCCGTAGCCGAAAATGCTGCGGGTCGCTGCGACGAGGCTCAGGCCGAGGCCGAGCTGGCTCTTTGCGCTGTAGCGATAGCCGTTGTAGGCGAAGGTGAACGGCGCGTATTGCAGTGGAACCTTGTCGCTTTCGCCAGACAGGGTCAGGCGCTCGTCGAAGTCCTTGAAGTCGATGCCGGCGGACAGCGAGTTCGACCAGTTGCCGCTGGAGGGCAGCGTGTAGATCGCCGAGACGCCGTAGGAATGGCCCTTGCCGAGCACGTTACTGCCACCGATGGTGGCGACGTTGCTGTCGGACTGGTAACCGGAGAACTGCAGGCTCCAGCGCTCGGTCAGCGGCGCGGTGTAAGAGCCCGACCAGACCTTGGCGTTGTCGGTTTCCTGCGGCGCGGTGAAGAACGTCAGGTTGACGCTATGGCCGAGTTGCCAGAGGTTGTTGTAGCCGAGGCTGGTGACGGTGCGCAGCTTTTCGGTGTCGGCGCTGTAGTCGTTGTTGAGGCCGACGCTGGCGGTCCACGGGTTCTGGTCTTCGACCTGCAGATCGACGTCCATGGTGCCGGGGCGCTGACCTTCGCGCACCAGCGGCATCACCTGGCGACCCGGCGTCTTGTTGAGTTGCGCCAGTTCGCCCTGGACCTTGGCGAAGTCCGGCACCTCGCCCTCCTTCAGCGCCGGGACGTCGTCGCGGATGTCCAGCGGCGAATAATGTTTGGCGCCGACCACACGCACGCGGCCTACCTTGGTTTCGCTGACTTGCAAGTAGACGATACCGTCGGCGACGGCTTGCTCCGGCAGTTCGACGAACACCGATTGATAGCCACGTTCCTGATAGGCCTTCTGCAAGGCATCGCGCGCACCTTCGATATCGCTGAGGGCTTTTTGCGGGCCGAGAAACGGGTACACCGCCTCTTCGATCGCCCGCGCATCGAGCACGGTGTTGCCGCGCACGAAGTACTCGTTGACGTCGACCAGACGCTTCGCCGCCGCGTTTTCGGCAGCCTCTTCGGCCAATGCCGGCTGCGCGCCCGCCGTCACCAGCAGCCAGCCCCACAGCGCCAGCCGTGACTTGAAAATCGGTTCCACACTACCCCCTGAATTCGCGATGACCTGTTGGCGTTTCGAACGCCGCGTGTATGGCGTCAATTGCTGGCTGTCGAGGCGCAGGCGTGTTTGCCCAGCCACGTGTGCAAAAGCGCGAAGTTCAACGAGAACTCGGGCATTTGCAGCAACGCGCCGCAGAACACTTCGCCGATGATTTTTTGAATGAGCAGCACCGCACGGGGCTCGTTGAGCAGCGTGGCGATGTCGCGACTGAGGGCGTTGAAGCTCCAGACTTTCTGGTTCAGGCCAAGGCCGACGAACCAGCGGAACAGCAGGTTGTAATTGAGCTGTTCATAGAGTTGCTGCTCGCTGGGCACCGAGTACAGCAGTTGCAGAAGCAGGATATGCATGACCGTTTGCGCGGGAATCAGCATGCCGGGTTCGGCATTGAGGTCGTGCAGGAGTTCGCGGTGGGCATCGAGCAGGTCGTCGATCTGCGGGCGCAGCAATACCAGCGAATGGCCCGGCGGAATGTAGCTCGACACCTCTTTCAAGGCGCCCTGCCAGTCATCCTGCGAGACTATCCAGACCCACGGCGCGCCATAGCGATACACCGAAACCGGCTTCTTGCGCGCGGCTTCGACGATCTTCGACAGGCGTTGATCGAGCTCCTGCATGCCCACTTTCGAGTAGCGTTCCATAGTCCCCATTGCCTCACTCCCGGCGTCCCGCCTCGGCTTGTGAAAAGCGCCCCGTTGGGCCCCTCAAGCGCGTTACATAGGCATGACCGGACTGGCGATGTGCTACCGAACTTTTGTCATAAAAGCTTCATTACAGAATTTGGCAATGAGATGGGACATACATCGAGAACCCTGTGGGAGCTGGCTTGCCAGCTCCCACAGGGTTTTGCAGTGTTTGGGTGATTTGGGGTCAGGTGTAGACGGGCCAGGTGTCGACGATTTTGCCGTTGCGCACGGCGAGCAAATCGCCAAATTGCAGGAGTACGGCTTCGGTCTGGGTCGGGCGCAGGAACACCTGGTCTTCCACAGTGAGGCCGACGGCATTGGAGCCGTTGACCATCTCCTGATTCGAGCTGCGGCCATACACGCCATTACTCTGCAAACCGGCTGGCGATTCGAACTCGGCCATCCAGTTACCGCCGTAGATGAAGAAGGTCTGGCGCTGATTCTGGTCCCACCACGAGAACAGTTTCGACTTGTCATCCAGCGCCGGGATGTTCACAGCCCCCGTACTTTTTAGAACTGGCGTGGCGATGTAGGTCGCGGGGACGTGTTCGGTGAGCGATGGCAAATCGTAGTGCGTCGGTTTGAGCATCGCCGTGCCCACCGAAACTTCAGTGCTGAGCTTTTCGTTTTCATGAATGCGATAACTCGGGCTGCCGGCGGTGTTAAGGCACAAGCCGTCGTGCCACAACGCGGGAAACTGCTGTCGGGTGAAATCGACGCAGCGCTGATAAATCACCATAACCTTGGCGAACAGTTCTTCGGGCGAGCCAAGAATTCCCGGCACGCCCATGCCCACGAACGGGTCGTAGCCCATGAACCCGGCAAATTCCAGATGCTGCGGGTTGGCGCTGATCAGGCTGAGCATCTGCCCAAGGGTATTCGCATCACTGACGCCGCCGCGATGCAGACCGACGTCCAGTTCGATGTTGATGCGCATCCGCGTGCCCAGTCCTTGAGCCAGCGCAAGGTATTGCTGCAAACGTTCGGGGCCGTCGAGCAACCATTGCAGTTGTTTCGCGGGATCGAACGGGCCTTTGTGGGATTGATAAAACAGCTCTGCCGAACGAACCGGCAACGGCTTGCCGAGCAAAATGTCCGACTGTGGAAACGTCAGCGCATCGTGATTGAGAAACGGCTGATGAAACGACATCAGCTTCTGTGTCCCGGCACGCTGGGCGATGTAACGGAGCAATCCAGGCGACGGCAGCGACTTCTCCACCAACCGCAACTGCTTGCCGCCGCGTTTGACCGACTGCATCACCACATCGATGTTGTGATCGAGGCGATCAAGATCGATCAGCAGCACCGGGCGCATCGGGCCCTTGTTTTTTAATTCATTGTTCAACGCACGAAAGTAATCGTTGTACGGCGCGCCTCGATCGCCCGGTCGCAGCCACGCGCCAACACCCACCAACACCGCGCCGACACCCAATGTACCGAGGAGAAAATTGCGTCGATTGACCGCCATCAGCTCACCCCCAGAATCGACGCCAGATGCGCATTGAGAAAGCGTCCACTCGGATCCAGCGCCTGGCGCACATCGACAAACTCGCGCCAACGCGGATACAGCGGCTGCAGGGTTCGCGCATTGAGCGTGTGCAACTTGCCCCAGTGCGGGCGCCCGTTGTACTTCCAGAAAATCGGCTCGACCGCCGCGAAGAAGTTGTGATGATCCATCTGATAATGCTGATGCACCGAGATCGAACAGCTATCGCGGCCCTCGAACATGCTCAAAGGAATGTCGTCAGCCTTGACGTAGCGGTACTCGATGGGAAACCAGGTGCGCAGGTCCTTGTCCTGAATCAGCTTGAGGATTTCACGCAGGCACGCCGGGCCGTGTTCGGCAGGCACTGAATACTCCATTTCGTTGAAACGCACCGTGCGCACGTTGGCGTAGATGTCGAACGAGTCGCCTACGCGGTCATCGAAACTGGCCAGATGGCGCAGGCTGTTGAGCAGCGTGCGGCGCAGGTCGGGGAAGTCGCTGGCGTACTTGTCGATCTTCTCGATCAGGGTGACGAACTCGTTGCCGCCCTCTTCCTCCGGTGAAATCGGCGGCGTGGCCGGGTCGTCGGTTTCGTTGAGGGCGATGGACAAGGCGTAGTCGGAATGGGTGACGACGAGCATTTCCCAGTGCTGGTTTTCGCGGGTGTTGTTGTCGATGTCCTCCAGCAACTCTTCAGTCTTGGCGATCCATTGGCGTTCGCGCAGACGATAGGCCGGGCGGTTTTGCAGGCGAATTTTAGTGGCGACGCCGAGTGCACCTAGGGAGGCGCGGGCGGCGTTGAACACTTCGGGATGCCGTTGACTGTCGCAGTCGAGCACCTCGCCATTGGCGGTCACCAGTTGCAGGCCGCAGACATGCGCCGAGTAGGACTGGAAGTTTTTGCCGGTGCCGTGGGTCGAGGTGGCAATCGCGCCGGCCAGGGTCTGGTAATCGATATCGGCCATGTTCTGCAGGGCCTGGCCGATGTCCTTCAGCGGCAGCCCCATGCGCGACATCGGTGTGCCGGCGGCAAATTCGGCTTGCAGGGTTTTCGCATCGTGATCAAGCAGACCACTGAAGTAGCTCAGCGATAACAGCGTGCCGTCGGTGGGCACCAGGGCGCTGAAGGAATGCGCCGAGCCGACCGGGCGAATCTTGCCTTGTGCCTGCTTGATGGCGGTTGTCAGTTCATCGAGATTCTTCGGCGCCAGACGCGCTGCTGGCAAACAACTCTGCCCGCCCGACCAGTTGCGCCATGGGATCAAACGTGGCGCCCGCAGCAATTGGCCCAATGCCGGACTGCTCGCCAACGCACTGAACGCGCCGACAATACTTGCCCGTTGCAACAACTGACGCCGTGTCAGATCCATCGTCATGCCGGGCACCTTATTCTGGGAGGGGCTGGTCGGCCATGAAGCCGATCAATTGCAGGAATTGTTCTTCCGAGCATTCGACGCACTGGCCCATCGGCGGCATGCCGTTGTAGCCGTTGATGGCGTGGTCGAGCAGCGTGTCGGTGCCTTGCTGAATGCGTGGCTCCCAGGCTTTGCGATCCCCGGTGAGTGGTGCGTTGGCAGCGGGATTGGCGTGGCAGAGCTGGCAGCTGTTGGCGTAGATCTGCGCCAGTGCCGGGTCTTTGGGCATGGCTTTGTTGCTGGTGACTGAGGGCTTCGGGTCTTCGCCGCAGCCAGGCAGCGCCATGACCAACGCCAGTATTAGAGTGAGTCGGATTGCCCGCATAACGGCCTCGCTTATTGTTGTGCTCTCACCTTAAGGCAGCGGCTGCAACGGGTTGAGGGCATTGCGGGACAGCGAGGGGGGCAAACGGGGCCAGCCCTCTCCCCGATGATCGTTCCCACGCTCTGCGTGGGAATGCCTCAAGGGACGCTCCGCGTTCCAATGGGACGCAGAGCGTCCCCGGCTGCATTCCCACGCGGAGCGTGGGAACGATCATCAAACCAACCCCCTCTGCTTTGCGCCTTTGCGTGACATTCCGGTGACATTTGCGGGTTTAAATTCCGGCGCGTTCAGGCGTATAACCTGTAGAGACTTTTTTGATCTGCATGCGGACATCAACACGGGGTAGCGACATGACCACAGCAAACATCCTTGGCAACCTGTTCCCTTCTGTCAGCGACATCCCGGAAAAATACCGCCTCGACGGTCAAGTCGAGCAACGTGAATACCTCGTCGACGGCCAGTTGCGTCGCTGGGACGGCCCGCTCGCCACCGTGCGCAGCCCGGTCTATCTGAAAGGCGATAACGGCGACGAACAAGTGATCCTCGGCAGCACACCGCTGCTCGATGCCGACACTGCCCTCACCGCCCTCGACGCCGCCGTGCGCGCCTACGACCGTGGACAGGGCCTGTGGCCGACCATGCGCGTGGCCGAACGCATCCAGCACGTCGAAGCCTTCCTCGGTCGCATGCGCCAGCAGCGCGATGCCGTGGTGAAACTGCTGATGTGGGAAATCGGCAAGAACCTCAAGGACTCGGAGAAGGAGTTCGACCGCACCTGCGATTACATCGTCGACACGATTAATGCGCTCAAGGAACTCGACCGCCGCTCCAGCCGCTTCGAGCTGGAACAGGACACGCTCGGGCAGATCCGCCGCGTACCACTGGGCGTCGCCCTGTGCATGGGCCCTTACAACTATCCGCTGAACGAAACCTTCACCACGCTGATTCCGGCGCTGATCATGGGCAACACCGTGGTGTTCAAACCGGCCAAGCTCGGCGTGTTGCTGATTCGTCCGCTGCTGGAAGCGTTCCGCGACAGCTTCCCCACCGGCGTGATCAACGTCATCTACGGCAGCGGTCGTGAAACCGTCAGCGCGCTGATGGCCAGCGGCAAGATCGACATCTTCGCCTTTATCGGCACCAACAAAGCCGCCAGCGACCTGAAAAAACTGCACCCTAAACCGCACCGCTTGCGCGCCGCGCTGGGTCTGGATGCGAAAAACCCGGGCATCGTTTTGCCGGAAGTCGACCTCGATAACGCCGTCAGCGAAGCGGTCACCGGTTCGCTGTCGTTCAACGGCCAGCGCTGCACCGCGCTGAAAATCCTTTTCGTCCACGAAGACGTGGTCGACAGCTTCATCGAGAAATTCAACGCCAAACTGGCCACGCTGAAACCGGGCATGCCGTGGGACAGCGGTGTGTCGCTGACGCCGCTGCCGGAATCGGGCAAGGTCGACTATCTGCACGGTCTGGTGGCGGATGCGCGCAGCAAGGGTGCCGAAGTGGTCAATCCGAATGGCGGCGAATCCCGTGAGTCGTTCTTCTACCCGGCAGTGCTGTACCCGGTGAATCCGCAGATGCGCGTCTACCAGGAAGAGCAATTCGGCCCGGTGGTGCCGATCGTGCCGTACCGTCATCTCGATACCGTGATCGACTATGTACTGGAGTCGGATTTCGGTCAGCAGTTGAGCATTTTCGGCACCAACCCGGTGGCGGTCGGCCGGCTGGTCGACACGTTCGCCAACCAGGTCGGGCGGATCAACCTCAACGCGCAATGCCAGCGCGGCCCCGATACTTACCCGTTCAATGGCCGCAAAAACTCGGCGGAAGGTACGTTGTCGGTACACGATGCGTTGCGGGTGTTCTCGATCCGTACGCTGGTGGCGACCAAGTTCCAGGACAGCAACAAGGACCTGATCAGCGAGATCATTCGCGGGCGTGATTCGAGCTTCCTGACTACCGATTACATCTTCTGATCAACCGTCACTGGATCGTAAATAAGCAAGAAGGCGACCACATGCGGTTCTGATCCAAAGTCGCCAGGCGCCCGGCAAATCAGTGTCTACACTGATGCCAGCACTGTGCTGGATGCCGGGAGCTTGATCATGCTCGATTACTTCGCGTTAGGCGTGTTGGTGTTTGCCGGGCTTGTGCTGTTTTACGGGATCATCGTGTTGCACGACATCCCCTATGAAATTGCCGTCCATCGAAACCATCCGCATCAGGATGCAATCCATGCCACTGGCTGGGTCAGTCTGTTCACGCTGCATGCGCTCTGGCCGTTCCTGTGGATCTGGGCGATGGCCTATCGAGAAGATCGCGGCTGGGGGTTCGGTGACGGCAACTCCGTGCAAAACCATGTCGTTCGCCTGGAGCAACAGGTGATCGAACTGCAAGGACGCCTCGAGCGACTTGAAGCGCTGAATGCCACTTCCCCCCAAAACCGGGAGGGCTGAACGCCATGGATCTGCTGCTCATCCTGACTTACGCCGCGATCTGCGTCGCAGTGTTCAAGATCTTCCGTATCCCGCTGAACAAATGGACGGTGCCCACCGCCGTACTGGGCGGCATCCTGATGATCGGCGCCTTGATTTTCACCATGAACTACAACCACCCCTACTCCGAGGTGGCGCGCACTTACTTCGTTTCAGTGCCAGTCATTCCCATCATCAGCGGCCAGGTGATCGACGTGCCGGTGAAGGGGAACGAGCCACTGGAAAAAGGCGACGTGCTGTTTCGCATCGATCCCACACCGTTTGAAAACCGGTTGAAATCGCTGAAAGCGCAATTGGTGGCGGCCAAGGGTGACCGCTATCGCATCACCGAGTTGATCCGCCGCAACTTCGGCACCCAGCGCGAACTCGATGCGGCCATCGCCCGCACCGATGATTTGCAGGCGCAACTGGACAACGCCCAGTTCGAACTGGACAACACCACCGTCCGCGCGCCGAGCAAAGGCTTCGTCACCCATGTTTCCTTGCGGCCGGGGATGATGGCGAGCAAGTTGCCATTGCGCCCGTCGATGGTGTTCATCCCGGAAGAAGGCCAGTATTTTGCCGCGTGGATGCGCCAGAACAGCCTGCTGCGCCTGACCGTGGGCGACGAGGCGGAAGTCGCGTTCGACGGCATTCCCGGCAAAGTTTTCGCCGGCCGGGTGAAAAACGTCATCGGTGTGATTGCCGAAGGTCAGGTGCAGCCTTCCGGGACGCTGATCGGTTACACCGGTTCGCCGCCGGCGGGGCGTGTGCCGGTGATCATCGAAATCACCGATCCGGACTTCGCCCAGTACAGCAAGCTGATGCCGGGCGGTGCTTACGGGCAAGCCGCGTTGTACAGTCAACACTTTCACCACATTGGCACGATGCGCAAAATCCTCCTGCGTATGGCAGCATGGATGAATTACATTTTTCCTTTCCATTGACCTGAATCGCCATCACGAGAGGCCCGCACTGAGTAATTACAGCACCCATCGACTTCCGCCCTTGCTGCGCCGTGTCCTGCGACCGTTGCTTGATCCCTATCGACGTTACCGGCACGCGCGGCTGATTCACGCGGTGCGCGTGGCCCTCGGGTTACTGGCGACGATCCTGCTGACCACCGGCATCAATCTGCCCCACGGCGAATGGGCCTCGGTGACCATGCTGGTGGTGATCGGCGGTTTGCAGCACCACGGCAACATCGGCAAAAAAGCCGCCGAACGCGCCACCGGCACCTTGATCGGTGCCGGCGTCGGTTTGCTGCTCGTGGCGCAGCAGGCGTGGCTTGGCATGCCGTGGCTGACGTATTTTGCGATGGCGGTGGTCTGCGGTTTCTTCTCGTATCACGCGATTGGCAAGGGTGGTTACACCGCCCTGCTCTCGGCGATCACCGTGTTCATTGTCGCCGGACATGGCGACAACCCGATCACCGACGGTTTGTGGCGCGGGGTCGATATCTTGATTGGGATTGCGCTGGCGCTGGCCTTCTCGTTCGCCCTGCCGCTGTACGCGGTGTATTCGTGGCGCTACAACCTCGCCGATGCCTTGCGCGATTGCGCCACGGTGTATGGGCGGATCATCAGCGGCCAACCGGTCAGCGCCGATGAGCATTTGAAACTGATGGGGCGCCTCGGCGCGGTAATGGTGCAGTTGCGTTCGCTGATGCCGTCGGTGTCCAAGGAAGTGAAGATTTCCATGACCGAACTCGATGCCATCCAGCGCAATCTGCGCATGTGCATCAGCACGCTGGAGATCCTCGGCAACACCCGCCCGGATGCCAACGATCCCGAAGCCATGGCCCATTTGCAATCGGCATTGAAGGCCGAGCACCGGCAGATTCGCGTGCAATTGATCGGCATGGCCCGGGCCCTGAAAACCGGCGCCTCGCAACGCCTGGACAGGCCGCTGGAGTTGCCGGAGGCAAACCTCGACGCACCGGTTTACAGCGCACTGGACGGTTACCGACTGTTGACCCGGCAACTGGCGGCGAACATTGCCGAGATGCGCCAGCGCCTGGCGAAAACCGCACCGCGCTGGAACATCTGAGGGTTACTGCGCGACCAGTCGCCGGGGCTTCAGGCCCCAGCCCTGCTGCATGCCAGCGGCGGCCAGGAGGATTGCGGCCACGCCGACCCATTGCAGGGTTTCCAGGCGATGGCCGAACGCGAACCAGTCGACGAAGATCGCCGCGATCGGGTAGATGAACGACAGTGCGCCGGTCAACGCGGTCGGCAATTTCTGGATCGCGCCGTACAGCAGCACATACATCAGACCGGTGTGAACGATGCCCAGCGTCACCAGACTGGCCCAGGCACTTGGCGCCTGCGGCAGCGCACTGAAATGCGCGAACGGCGCCAACAGCAAAATCCCGGTGCAGACCTGAATCAGCGCAATCAGATGCGGCGGCGTGCCGGTCAGACGCTTGATGATCAACGCGGCAATCGCATACAGAAACGCCGCCCCCAACGCCAGCGCAATGCCCATCAGATAGTCGTTGCCGCTTTCACTTTGGCTGCCATGGGCACTGACGATGGCCAACATGCCCAGGAACGAAATCGCCAGCCAGAACAGCTTTTGCAAGGTGATTTTTTCGCCCAGAAACAGTGCCGCCAACCCGACCAGCATGAACGGCTGCACGTTGTACACCGCCGTGCCGATGGCAATCGAAGCCCGTGAATACGAGGCAAACAACAACACCCAGTTGCCAACAATCGCCATCCCACTGATCACGGCGAGCAGAACTGTGGTGCGGGTCAGAATGCCCGGGCGCAAGAAGCCGAATCCCGCGCAAATCAGCAGCAAGGTGCCGGCGCCGAATACGCAGCGCCAGAACACCACGTCCAGCACCGGTTGCCCGGACACCAGTACGAACCAGCCGATGGTCCCGGATATCAGCATGGCGGCGGTCATTTCGAATGAGCCGTGACGCAGTGTCTTGTCCATCATTGATCTCCTGTCTTTGTGACAAAAGTATGCCAAGCAAAGCCGCAAGCGCTCCAGCGCAAAAAGAAGGCTAAACTCGGCATCTGCCTTTTTTATCGTGGGTAGTTTTCGCCAATTGCCTAATGCTGGAGTTCTTCATGACTGACGATATTGATCAGATCCTCATCGGCGCCTTGATGGAGGATTCGCGGCGCTCACTCAAGGCCCTGGCACAGATCAGCGGCTTGTCTTCACCTAGTGTGGCCGAACGCTTGCGCCGGCTGGAGGAACGCGGTGTGCTCAGGGGCTACACCGTGGAAATTGATCCGAAATGCTTTGGTTACCAGTTGCAGGCGATCGTGCGGGTGCGGCCATTGCCGGGACAGTTGAAGGAGGTGGAGCGGCAGATCCTGGCGATTCCCGAGTTCACCGAGTGCGATAAGGTGACGGGCGAAGACTGCTTCATCGCGCGCCTGCATGTACGTTCGATGGAACAACTCGACACCCTGCTCGACCGGCTCAATACGCTGGCGGAAACCAATACCGCGATCGTCAAAAAGACCCCGGTCAAGCGCCGCTTGCCGCCGATGGCGTAGGTGCTTTTCCTGCACGATTGGCTTAGATTGGGTCTTTTCCGGCTAAGGATTGGCGGTATGAAAGTTCAGGCAGTGTTGCTGTTGGCGTTAATACTCAGTGGTTGCGGGACCGTGCAGACGGTCGTGCGCGACGATCAGGTTGCTGTGGACGATTTGAGATCGAACAAGTCCTATTGCGGGGCTGTGCCAAGGATCTACAGTGGCGTGATGTATGACTTCTGTAACCTGCATGCGCCGGTAGGCGAAGGTAACAAGTACAACGCCGCCCTTCCCGGCTGGGCGATTGATGCCGTGGCTTCCGGAGTACTCGACACCTTGTTGCTGCCCTACACCATCTACAAGCAGCAGACTGACGGCAGCATCGTGATCAACTGAAAAAGCCTGCGCACGCCGAACGTGCGCAGGCTTTTCGCTTCTTACTCCAGCAGTTGCTGCAGGCTCGGGTCACGAATGACTTTCTGCAATGGCTGCGGCGTGGCGTTGTTGGTGGAATTGAGCATTTTCAGTTTCATGTCCGACGCTTTGCTGCACGCATTCTTGCCGTCAGCGTAGATGCCGCTCATGTCGCATTTCCACTCGAAGTAATTCACCAGACCGCCGGACAACTGCAGGCTGTAGTCGGTGCTTTGAGTGCCCGGTGTGAAAGCATGGCCGGCCGGAATGTTCTGGAACCACTTCATCCATTCAGGCGAACCCGGCTTCGGCGCATTGGCCTGGAACGTTGGATTCATGATCGCCACTTGCGGCGTTTCGGCGGTTGCATGGCAGCTCAGGCAGGAACTGTTGGGGTTGTCCACCGGACCATTGAGGCGACCGTTCCAGCCCAGATGAGTGGGTGGCAACTCCTGGGTCTTGGCATTGATCGCGGTCTGTTGCAACGCGGGGTTGATCTTGGTCTGCGTCGGTTGCGGGTTGGTGAAGTCGTTGCCGATTTCTTCCGGATCGTTACCCCACATGATCCCTACCGGAACGAGGTTGTCCCAGCCAGGCTTGCCGGTTTTCGCGCCGTTGTACTGAAAGGTGCCGAAGATCCAGCCAGTGGCACTCATGCGCTTATCGCGCACGGCGATGTCCATCTGGATCAATGCGACATCTTTGACCTTGCGATTGGCCGACGTGAATGTTTCGGTGACGTAGCCCTTCCACAACACCGGGTTCACCAGGAACGGCACGGTGCTGCGATCGATATCGGCGAACAGGGCTTTGCAGACTACGGTGCCGTCGGGGAAGCTGTTGGGTGCCGATGTGTATTTCGGATCAGGGTTGTTCGGGTCTTTCCAGACCTCTCCGATAGTATAGGCACCGATGTCGTTATAGATGCCCACCGCGTAAGTCTGGCCGGTGGCGGTCTGCGTGGCGGCGAGTTGCTTGACCTGGATCTGCGCCTCTTTGGTCAGGCCGTGAATCCCTTCGCGTCCCAGCGGGCCATAGTGCTGCCACGGCATGTGATACCACTGACGTTTTTTATTGTTCTGCACGTACCAGTCAGCCTCGACGTTGCCTTCAAGGCAATAGGTTTTGACTTCCTCCATGTACGCACGCCAAGTCTCAAAATTGTTATCTGGCTTGGTCGGTAGATTCTTGAAAAAACCGGGTAGCGGTACTTTCGGCGCTGTTGCCGGGTAACTCTGGCTCAACTCAAACAGTGGACCAGAGTATTGGCTGGAAGGTGGCTGATAGCCGAAGTCAGGATAGACGCCGGCGAAGGTTGACGCGCTGAACAGCGCGGTGGTGACGGCCAGTACAGTCAGTTTTCCTTGGGGCTGGTTCATCGATGATCTCCTTGATTGGGACAACGCCCGCAATGGCAGGGCCTCCATTATTTTTCTGGTATCAGGGTCCCGGTCGTTCGCCGGGATACGGTCACGGTGCATGGCATTTGGCGTGGTTCACCTCCCGGTTTTTTACTGGACGAACGAATACAGTCGCTCTCGACCGAAAGGCCTGGCGATCAACAACGAGGGAAGTGAATGCGAGGGACGCAGGAATGACACGAGGGGTGCTGGTTTCCGACTCCTGTCGATCAGGCTACTGCTCTTCCTTGGTAATTAGGTGTAGGTGATTTCCAAAAAGACGCCACTATTTTCAGATCATTTTGTACGTAAAAGGCCACTACGCTTTTCTGCGAGCAACAAAAAACCCGCCGAAGCGGGTTTTTTGTTGAAACGACTAACGATCAGTCGTCGCGGCTCATGATGCCGAAGATCTGCAACAAGCTGATGAACAGGTTGTAGATCGATACATACAGGCTGATGGTCGCCATGATGTAGTTGCGCTCACCACCGTGGATGATGGCGCTGGTCTGGAACAGGATGCACACCGACGAGAACAGCACGAAACCTGCGCTGATCGCCAGTTGCAGGCCGCTGATCTGGAAGAAGAAGCTCGCCAGCGTTGCACCCAGCAGGACGAAGAAGCCAGCGGTGATGAAGCCACCGAGGAAGCTCATGTCCTTGCGGGTGATCAGCACGTAGGCCGACAGACCACCGAACACCAGCGCAGTCATCGCGAACGCCGAGCTGACCACTTCAGCGCCGCCCTGCATGCCCAGGTAACGGTTGAGGATCGGGCCGAGCAGGAAACCCATGAAACCGGTCAGCGCAAAAGCGGACACCAGGCCCCACGCGGAATCACGGAGTTTGTTGGTAAGAAAGAACAGCCCGTAGAAACCGATCAGCACCACGAAAATGTTCGGGTAGCCAACACGCATCTGCTGTGCGACAAAAGCCATGACGCCGCTGAATGCAAGGGTCAGAGCCAGTAGGCCGTAAGTGTTGCGCAGGACGCGGCTAACCTCTAGCTGCTCAGCCTGCACGCTGTTATTAACTGCGTAATCCTGTTCGCGCATGGCGACACTCCTGTTGGTCTGAAACGTTCAGTCGCAAAGATCATAACAGACGCTCTGTAACAAGCCATGCAGAGAGTTTGACAGTGTGTTTCATTCAGGTATTATGGCGCCCGCAACGCAACGGAGGTGTGGCCGAGTGGTTTAAGGCAACGGTCTTGAAAACCGTCGACTGTAACAGGTCCATGAGTTCGAATCCCATCGCCTCCGCCATATTTGGTACCGTCAAAGCCCTGATTATTCAGGGCTTTGTCGTTTCTGGCGTTCTGAAAAATTTCCGTTCTGCCAGCAAGCCTTGAGCGTTTACTGCTGCCGATCGCAGCGTCATGCCCAGAACCAGCTCCTTGATGAAGGCCTGGCTAATAATTGCGGTGTTCATGAACACCTGGCCACCCGTCAAGGGACGTGAAGCGCGTCGCTGACGCAAGCTTCTCCTCCGCTATCACGTTCTCATTGTCACGATGCTGGCCGTGTTGTGATATGCCTTCAGCGCCTCGCTGATTGCGCCAGTGCCGTCATCCTCTCGCCACACCGCTTGCAGGGCCTGTCGCACACCCCGCCAACATCGCTACCGCCCAGCGCTACTATCAAAATTCGCATATTTAATCCTTGTGGTCTCGCACGCTGAAGGTGAAGAAATAGAACGAAATTTTCTCGTCCTCAAGATCCCTCAGCTCGTACCGGACTCTATCAAGTCCATCGTCGATTCGAGTTACGACGAGGTCCATGAATTGGGTTAGTCCGCCACCGAAGCCGCTTAGGTTCAGTGCGCTCACGTCACGAAAAACAGCCGTCACACCCTCGGTTTCTGGATCATCGGAGGAAGACATACTTAGCGTGATTTTGTATTTGAAATCCACCATTTCGAGCTGCATCGAAGCTACGCAGTTGTTCTCGAAAAAAAGCTGATTGAGGCGAGACAGTTCCATTACAACCTCGAGGAAAAATCAGGTGGTGCACATACCGCAGCCAACACTCCTACGACCAGTTTCATGAAGGTCGCTCCTGTGAGAAAGGATGCACGATATCACTGGTTTTACCTCGATGAGCCCTGCACGTTTCGAAAATCCTCTCTCCGGCGCGGTATCACAATTCAACAGCAAGAGCATGAACATACGTTCATCGAAAACATGGCTCGATACGTCTAGGCTGCGGGTTCCGACATAGTGACTACAGGAGTAACCCACCATGTTCTCGCACGAAAGCATCCCGCTAATCATCATCTTCGTCATCATGCTGATAGGCGTGCTCACGGCCTTTTTGCACCCGGTGCATGCGGTCTTTAGCTGGCTTCGGAGGCGCAGGAAAAGATCGTCCGCCAAGATTGTGAAAGAACTCAAGCCGCGCTGAATCCTCACAACAAGCCCGGACGTGATTCTCGGCGTGTACACCAGTGAAGAACTGGACGACGGCTACGCGCTTCCGGAAACCGCGATCTACCAACGAAAAGCCAGCTGATTTGAGAGCCGCATCGGTTCCTCACGGCGACAAAACCGACGTAAGTGCGGACCTGTTCGAGCAGCTCAAACAGATTGCTCACCTGGCGTCCGCCAGGTGAGATGAAGCAGCAGGGTTGCACAAAGTGCGAAGGGCAATCCCACCCAAAGCGACACTTTGTAGCCCAGCAATACTCCCGCTGCGCCACCAACGAAAACGGCTAGAACGAAAAAGCCGGCGTCTGCCATTTCCGTTCCCGGTCGAATAATAAACTTTACTAAACCATGCATTTGTAATTTCTCTACAAAGGGTGTTTTTTGCATTGACTTGATAAGCCTAGGACTCATCAATCGCCATTGATCCTAGTAGTTTTCTCTCGGCGTCATTGGGAATGAACCCTGTCGTTTCCGCGAGCAAGACAGGCTGACCGGCACTGTTGTTCACGATCACCTCGGCTTGCGCTCGATTACCGTCACTAACCCCCCTGATTTTCCACACGCAGGTCAACTCATCTCCAACGTAAACGGGGCGCTTGAAACGTAAACTCATGGAGGAGGCCAACCACCCCAATTGCCCTCCTATCTCCGTAATCAATGTCGCCGTCAGCAAGCCATGAGCGATGACCCCATCAAAGCCTTTGGCCTCTGCATATACGGCATTGGAGTGCACTGGGTTGTGATCGCGCGATAGCGCTTCAAACTGGACGATTTCTGCGTCCGAAAAAGTGCGTTTGATTTCGAAAGTATCGCCTTCCTCAAGTCCCTCAATTGCCTTCTGGCGCAGTGCGTTCATTGACAGCTCCGATGATCTAAAAAGTATGATCTGGCCCAGGGAATGAACCCGACCCGACGTCTTTAGCAAAGGCTTGAGCAGCGTCACTCATCACCTTTCTCATATCCGCATACTGCTTGACGAATCGCGGCAACTGACCATCCCGTAGCCCCGCCATGTCCTGCCAGACGAGCACCTGAGCATCGCAGCCATTCCCGGCACCAATTCCGACGGTTGGAATGGAGACTGTCTCGGAAATCCTCTTTGCCACGTCGCCTGGCACCATTTCAATGAGCAGACCAAATGCCCCCGCGCGTTCGAAGGCAACACTCAAATCAATCAACCGCTGTGCATCATCGCCTTTGCCTTGGATACGGTAGCCGCCCAGCTGGTGTTCTGCCTGCGGGGTAAATCCGATATGGGCCATAACCGGAATACCTGCGGCTACCAACATTTCGACCTGCGCAAGCATCTCGATTCCACCTTCGAGCTTCACGGCATGAGCCCCACCTTCTTTCATAAAACGCACTGCAGTATGAAAGCACTGCTCCGGCGATCCCTGATAAGAGCCAAAAGGCAAATCCGCAATGACTAACACCCGCTTGGTAGCGCGAGAAACTGCTCTGACCAGAGGAAGCATCTCGTCCACTGTTATCGACAACGTCGAATCGTGCCCAAACACATTGTTGGCTGCCGAATCGCCTACGAGCAGCACCGGAATGCCTGCCGACTCAAATACCGACGCGGCGTACATGTCATAAGCAGTCAACATGGCCCATTTCTGACCCCGTGCCTTCATGTCCCGTAAATGTGGAATTCGTACCCTGCCGCGAAGAGGACTGTTGTACGGGGCGTTATTTTGCTCAGACATATCGCTTCCTCATTTCAAGTGAACAGCCGTTCCGCAGCAAGAACCACAGCGATTACGATCATCGCGGCTCCAGATATTCGGCTCACATTGATGGCCGCTGCTGGTCGTGAAGCAAGCACCGCCCCGGCGCCATAACCGACCGCAAGATAGACGACGCCGCAACTGAAACCGTGAATCAGACCTAGCGCGACAATCTGACCCCCTACTGGCCAGGCGGCTGACACATCAGTGAACTGAGGCAGCAGCGCCAGGAACAACAACAGAACTTTCGGGTTGAGACCGCTGACGCACAATCCTTTTATCGCCCAGGCCATCCAGCGACCGTCATTGCTGGATGTCCCTTGAACAGGCAACGAAGGTTTAAGCAACATGTTGAAGCCGAGCCATAAGAGATAGGCCGCCCCCATCAGCGTTAATGTCAGCAATGCATAGGGTATTTTTACCAGCACTCCACCCACGCCTGCAGCGACGATCAGCGTGGCCACAAGGTGACCGCAGAGCATGCCGACTACGGCCGGTAGGACACGGCCTCGCAAACCTGCCGATATCGCGTAGGCCCAGTCGACTCCGGGTGTGATAACAAACAAAAATGATACGGCCCAAAACGCCATGATCAGAGAAACAGTCACGATCAAATCCTTCCTTTTCCATCAATCCAGAGCGCCGCTTGGCCCCGAATTACCGTGATAGAAGGATAATGAAAGCGAAGTGGTATTATCTTTCGAAATTACCTGTCAAAGCCGACTTAATTAGAAGGTCTTACTCAATGGATCGTGTGGACAAGAAGATTCTTGCGCAACTGCAGCAAGATGGTCGTCAGTCGCTGACTGAGCTGGCCGAGCGCGTGGGTCTCAGTTTGTCTCCATGCCATCGACGCGTTCGGGCGATGGAAGATGCGGGAGTGATCAAGGGTTATCGAGCTCAACTGTCCGCAACTGAGATAGGACTCAATTTCTCTTCCCTGGTATTCGTCACGCTTCGAGAGGGACACCAAAAGGCAGTAGCTGATTTTGAACAAGCTTTACCGCGTATTCCTTATATCGTCCAAGCGCAGAGACTTTTTGGCGATCCTGATTACCTGCTGATGGTGGTGACAGCAGATCTTCCTGCATTTCAAAAACTTTACGATGAGGAGCTGTCGAGATTACCCAACGTACAGCGTCTGACATCGACGCTGGTGATGAAGCACGTCATCATTGATCGCCCACTGCCGCTGGGGTGAAGTTCTAACATTGCGGATGACATAGAGAAGCCATCAGGCTTTGGCTGCCGCATCGGGCCGCATTCGGACTGCGTCGTTTCTCCGGTTCACGATATTTTCGGCCCTTCCCATCGTGCTTCACGACTTTAGTGGACGTAAAAGTGAAGATCGCACGATGCACCCGACGTGTTTTCAGCCCAGCACCGGCTTTTACTCCGCCAAACGCCGCATCTCCTCCCGCGTAGGCATGGTCCAGTCCGAGGCGCGCCTTTCATGAATAGAGTCGGGCTTCTGCTCTTCGTAGCTGAACATCAATAAGTAAAGCCCCAGCGCCACTGTAGCCAATAGTGCCCTGCCGATCGGGTTGGCATCCTTCGGCAGTCCACCGGGGCCGATTGCTACCCAGCCACCGCGAAGGTAAGCAAACACGGCTTGGGTAAACCACGCTTGCGCCCCTACACATGTCCAGAACTGACTCCACCCGCCGGTAAAGCGCCAGAACGCGCTTACCAGGGACGCGATCACCATGACCGCCAGGATCAAATAACGAAAACGCTTGAGAGCGCTCAGAATGCGGCTGTCCTGCTCCATATCTGCCCTGTTTTCACTTCAAGAAAAATGATCCGAATATACGTTCGAGACTGCAAATATCGGCCGATCTGCGCTCAACATGAATACTGGCAACTCGTCCTTTCCCGGTCAAAATCATCGGCCACTCAAGATCAGCACTATTTCTCAACCACGACAATTACAATAATTTCTTATTACATAATCAATGTAACTACACCGTGACAAAAAACATCCGCATCCAGCCTCGCTTCGCCTTGACAGGAGAAACCGTGCGATGGAACTATCCCTTCCGCTATCAAGTCCTCCACAACACTCGATAGCCATGGGTAACTCTTGAAAAACAAAAAATGAAAAGGAGTTTCATTATGTCTTGCCCTCGCCCGCCTCATCCTCCCCTCTCTACCATTTCATTCCTTCAACAGCATTTCTGACATTACTTGACCGCATGCGTTAAACGTGCGGCTTTCCGTATGCTCACGTATATCGATGGCAGAGAATAACTATGAAAGTAGTGAACAGTTGCGTCTTGAAAGAATGGTATGACAGAGAATATAACGCCAGCGATAACGGCGCGCTGTTCGGTGAATTGCGCGGTGAACTGAAGCAGTTTCTGGACTACCTGCCTGCGGGTCCAGGTCAGGCTCTGGAGCTGGGCTGCGGCGATGGCCGCAACCTCACGGCGCTGGCCCGCAAGGGCTACAACGTGAGTGGCGTCGACATGGTCGACAGCACGGTGCAAAGCCGCAGGCACAACCCCTGGTTGCGAGAGTTGAATTTCGAGCAAGCCGATATTCTCGACTACACCCCCGCCCCGCACGCTTACGACGTGCTGGTATGTTCTGAAGTGCTGCACTTTTTCACTCCAGACGAACTTCAACAGGTGATGCCCAAGTTAATCAGCGCAATCAAACCCGGCGGTTTTATATTCCTCGACCTGTTATCCGACTTGACGCGTTACTTCCAGGCAACGGGCGAGCCGTTTATCTGGGACAAGGAAGCCGGCTTATCCATTCAACAAAGCGAAGGTTTCTTTGATCAGTGGTTAGCGGACTTCGAGATTTTTGCCTTCAATCATTTCTTCGACAAACAGAGTTGGCCGCTGAGCAATTCAGATAACTTGCCGATTGATCCTTATACCTGGCAAGGCACCTATGTTTCGGTGTGCGCAAGAAAACGTAAATAAGCCCTCCAGGTTGTGCTTGAAAGGATATTGAGCAATGCAACTTTTTCATCAGGTTATCGCAGATAATGCGAGTGTATACCCGTCAAAACCGGCGATTGTCCTTGATGGGGTGACGACAACGTATCAGCAACTGCAACAGCGCGCGGATGACATCGCCGCCCTGCTGCCAACCCTGGTCGTGGCGCCAGGTGATCGCGTGGGTTTTTACGCCCCCATCAGCGTCGATCTGATCGCCGCTTACCTGGGCGTACTGCAAGCCGGGGCGATCACCGCCGCTACCCACCACACCCTGAGCCGCGCCAAGCTGATCCAGCAACTCAAACATTCGGGCGCACGGGTGCTGCTGACGGACTGCACCGAAGACCTGCCAGGACTGATGGAAGCGGCCGGCCTGGAGTTGATCCTGCTCACTGTGACTGCGCCCTTGGCGTCTTCGCGAATCATCGTTCTGGATGACGTCATCACCGCACAACGACAGGCAAAAAACCTTACCGCGCCACTGCCGGTCGCTGACCCCGAGCGTGCCACTTCGATCTTCTACACATCAGGCTCGACGTTCAATCCCAAAGGCGTGCTGGTCAATCACCGGATCATGCTGGCGGCCTCCAGTCGCGTCACTGCTTACCTGCAAAATACTCCCGACGACCGCGTCCTCAGCTACTCGACGCTGGCGTCCGACTACGGCGTCTACAACGTGATGATGCCGTTGTTCGCTGGCGCTACCAGCGTCATCGAAAGCCGTCCCGCGAGCAGCGCCGATGATGTGCTTGCGGTGGTCGAGCGCGAGGCGGTGACCGCCATGCACGTGTTCCCGCCGGTGTTTTTCCTGCTGGCCAATACCGATCCAGCCTGGCAGGCACGAATCCCCGGCTTGCGCTACATCTCCAGCAGCGGCCAGGCCTTGCACACCCGTCACATCCAGCAAATCCGCCGGGCATTGCCGCAGATACGGATCTTCTCCAACTACGGGCTCACCGAGTGCAAACGGGTCAGCTACCTGTCGCCCGAGGAGATTGATCAACGCCCCACTTCAGTGGGCAAACCCTTGCCAGGGGTGAGCCTCTATCTGCTGGACGAACAAGGCCAGGCGATCGACCAGCCTGGCGAAGTCGGCGAGCTGTTGGTGACCAGCGATTACCTGATGCTTGAGTACTGGGACATGCCCGAGGCCAATGCCAAGGCATTCGTCCACGATGCCTTCGGCCATTCGCGACTGTATCGCACCGGGGATTTGTTCAAACGCGACGCCGAGGGCTATCTGTATTACGTCGCCCGCAAGGACGATGTCTTCGCGCGCAACATCTGGAACGTCAACCCACGGGAGATCGAGCAATGCCTGGCCTCGCATCCGGCGGTCGCCGAGGTGCTGGTGGTGCCGGTCGCCGACGAATCGGCCGGCCATGTGCCCAAGGCCTGCATCGTGCTCGCACCCAGCCATGAACAGACCAGCGAACAGACCTTGCTCGATTACTGCAAGTCGCGTCTGGACTGGCATATGGTGCCCGCCCATTGCGTATTTCTTGAAGCCTTGCCGAAAACCGACTCGGGCAAGTTCACCACCAAAGGACTGTTCTGACAGCAGGAGCTACCCATGAATACTTGCCAGCCTTCGCTACAGGATGACGCCAGCCTGGATCGCGACCTGCAACAAAGCGCAATGCTGAAACTGGCCGGGCACTTCCACAGCCTCGCCACGGGTGCCAGCCAAGTGCCTCTGCAGTCGTTGCACAGCCACCTGCGGTCGCAGATCGGTGATCCGCAGATGCTCGCCTATCATGATCGTCTGATCGAAGGTGCAGGCCCGTTGTTTTCGCACTTCCTGGCGAGCGTGCCGTACATACTCGAAGAACTGTCCAGAGTCGGCGTGGCGTTGGCCCGCCTGTCCCAGGCCAGTGTTCGCGAGCCTGGCCAGACGTTCAGTCTGTTCGAAGTGGACGCCTTCGATGGCAGCAACGGTCGCGCCTTGGCCGGCCATTCTCAAGGCCTGATACGAAGTTTCACTTCATCACCCAACCAGGCCAATCAAATCGCCTTCGACCGGCATGCCGACCCGGCGCAGTCGCGCTTTTTCCCGCAATCGGTATTCAAGGTCAGCCCGGACGTATTGCAAAGCCCCGAATACCGCGACTTCGCGCAGGGCTTCGATTACATCTATGAAATGGCCGCGTTCCAGTTCTATAGCCGCGACCGCGAGCGACAAATCGCTCATCTCCAGCAGTTTCTCAAACCCGGGGGATTGGTGTTTTTTCTCGAGAAGCTCAACCACCCCGAGCCCCAGGAATACTTGCGGCGCGAGCGCGTCAAAGACGAAGTGTTCAAAACCCGTTATTTCAGCGAAGAAGAAATCAGCTGGAAGCGCCAGCAAATGCTTGAGCAAATGCAAAACGGCCAAGTCACGCTGGAGGAGCTGACAAGCGCCCTGTCGGCTCGTTTCAAGCACGTTCACTTACTCTGGAACAGCAGTAATTTTTGTGAATTCGTTGCCTCCGACGACTCCGAACAGCTCGAGCGTTTCCTCGCGCTGTTAGGACCCGTGGTGCAGCCCGCCGAATTCTGCTTTGAAAGCCCGCGACTGGGTGAACGGCAGCCTGCCGCCGTCGGTATCAGGGAGCCAGTCGATGTTTGACGCCTCGAAACCGGACTTCCATCCTGCCGCCGTGCCCGCGTTCTGTGAACGCGCTTTGCAGCACCTCCCGGATTGGCGGGAGCGGGCCAGCGCCGCGGAAAAAAACCGCCGCCTGAGCAACAGCACCTTCGAAGAACTGTTCGCCGGCGGCTGGCTGGATCTGCTGTCGCCGCGCGCCCCGCTTACTCACACCGGTCACTGGCCCACTTTGCTGGAGAGTGCGCGCGTTGCGGCCAGAGCCTGCGCCTCCACAGGCTGGATGATGGCGCTGGTGGGCGGTCACGGTTGCATTGTCCGGCGCCTGACACCTGCCTTTCAGGATCGATTGTACGCAGAAGGTTCCCGACAGCTGTTCGCTTCAGCCTCCAGTGGCGGTGACAGCCAGTTATCGCTGGAAGCGACGGGCATCCGGGTGAACGGGCGCTGGCGCTTCAGTTCGGGTATCGAAGACGCCACGTGGCTGATGCTCAATGCGCCCTGCCCCAACCATCCGGATGCAGCGCACACGCCACGCTTCCTGGTGCTGATCGCCGCGCATGAAGTACACAGGCTCGACAGTTGGGACAGCTGCGGCATGGCCGCGACCGGCTCCCATGACGTGCTGACCGAGCAACTGTTGGTGCCTCACGAACATGTTTTCGCCCTGCATGAAGTATTTGCCGAGCCCGTCCCCGCGACTGGCACCGACTACATCGACCGGGTGCCTCTGGTGCCTTATCTCACCACCTCGATCATCGGCCCGTTGCTGGGTTGTGCCGAGGGAGCGCTCGCGGCCTATGTGCTGGCGCTCGCCGGTTCACCTCTGAGCAGCGAGCCTCGGATCGCTGAACAGGTCGCTCACTCGGCAGCGCAGTTGTACAGCGCCGGGTTGCTATACGACTCACTGCTCTCACGGCTGCACGACGCCGGCATGCATGGACGCGCCCTCGACGCTCGGCAGCTAAGGCAACTCAAGCGTGACCGCGCCTATCTGGCGCAGCAATGCGTGCAGGTGGTACGCCGTCTGGTGGAGCGACTCGGCGCCTCGTCGCTGGTCGCCGCCAATCCGCTGCAGCGTCACTGGCGCGATGTCCAGGCCATGGCCGCACACCGCGACCTGGTCTGGAACGACGCAATGCAGGCATACGGCGAAGCCGTCCTGAAACCGGTCTGAATTTTTTATCAAATCAGCACTTTTGCAGAGAGGTTCATATGTTCATTCGCAACAAATCCGACGTTGAACAGACTCCGTACTTCGTCGAGTGGGGCGCGGGCACCAGCCATCGCCTGCTCACCGAGCGCGATGCCATGGGTTTTACGTTGTGTCACACCGTGGTGCGTGCCGGGACTGAATCGCTGTTGCACTATCGCAATCATCTGGAGGCATGCTATTGCATTGCCGGGGAAGGCGAAGTCGAAGACATGCAAGGGAATGTCTTCCCGATTCGTCCGGGTGATGTTTATGTACTCGACCAGCACGACCGTCATTACCTGCGCGGGGGCAAGGAGCAAGACCTGATCCTCGTCAGCGTATTCAACCCGCCCCTGCGCGGGGACGAGCGGCACAATCTCAACGACAGCCAGGGATCGGCGTACTGAAGCACGGCTGGCCACGCGGCCAGGCCGTCAACAACAAGGAGTTCACTTTGCGCAAGGATTACCTGGCATTTTTCACCTCACTGTTTCTGTCGCGGCTGGCGGATCAGATTCTGCTGTTCATCGTGCCGTTGGTGGTATTCCAGACCACCAACAGCGCCTCTTGGGCAGGTCTGGCGTTTTTCGTCGAATCGCTGCCGCGGTTTCTCGCGTTTCCGCTGTGCGGAGCCCTGTGCGACAAGTTTTCACCCATCAGGATTCTGCACATCAGCCAGGTGTACCGGGCACTGCTCTGCCTGCTGGCGGTGGGCATGTTTGCCCTCTTCGGCGGTATCGCCTGGGTCGTCGTGTTGTCAGCGCTGTGTGGCGTGCTGACCACCCAGGGCATCATGGCCCGCGAGGTGCTGATGCCGCATATTTTCCAGCACTACAGCTACACCAAGACCTTGTCCTATTCACAGATCGCCGATCAGACCGGGCTGGTGCTTGGTCCGCTGGTGGCTGCACTTTTGCTGGAGGTGTGGGCCTGGCACTGGGTGGTGCTGTGGGTCGCCGGTCTGTTCCTGCTGGCTGACCTGAGCATGCTGGTCTGGCAACGCCTCAGCCGCATTACGCTGGAGGTGTTCGAGCAGCATCAGGACATCTGGCTGCAACCGCTGCGCATTGCTTTCGGGCATATACGCGAGCTGGCGGAACTGAAAAAAATCATCCTGCTGGCCGTCGGGGTCAATCTGATCGTCGGCGTCACCCTGGCCACTTCGGCGGCGATGGTGATCGGCGAGTTCAGTGCCGGCAAGGATGCCTACGCCGGGCTACAGGCAGCGGGCGCAGTCACGACTATCGTGATCCTGTTCTTCCTTGCCCGGGTGGAACTGCCCCAGCGGATAATGGGCGGGCTCGCTTACTCGATGATTGCCGCCGGTGCGCTGGTCAGCGCCCTGAGTCCGAATCTGGCCGGCTATGTGCTGGGGTTCCTGCTGATCGTCGGCTTCGACAAGATGTTCAACATCTACATGCGCAGCATCCGCCAGCGGGTGATTCCGGCCAAGGATTTTGGCAAGACCGTGGGCGTGATTACCTTGCTCAACAACCTCTCGCAACCCTTGGCGGGTTTGCTGGTGGCGCTGTTGGCCTCAAGCGCAGGCACGCAAGGGGTCATCCTGATTCTGGCCGTGCTGACTATGCTGCTGGGTGCCGTAGCGGTATGGTGGTTTGCCGTCAGCAGAGGAACCCTGAATGCCGAAGAAACCACCGGCCCCTAAACAGCACGCAAACGCCGCAGACATCGAGCGCTCGATTCAAGCCCTGAACAAAATGGCCGAGCGCTTGTGGGGCGAAGGCAGGGAAGCCGAGGCCAAAGCGCTGCTCGATGCCCTCGACGCGTTGAACCGAGCGCTCGATCGAATCAGGATTGGAGAAAGTCGCCGAGCGGCGACGCTCCATTGAGGCGTGGGCCTACGGTTTGAGAATCAGCAACGGCTCGCCCTTTTTGACGATGTAAGTCGCCAACTCCGACCCCTTGTCCGCACCCACGTTTTTGGCGACATGCGCCACACCTTCGGGAATGAACAACGAATCCCCCGCTTTCAGTGTCACCGGCGCCCGGCCCTCCAGTTGATATTCGAACGTGCCGCTGATCACGTAGGCCACCTCCACGCCCGGATGTGCATGCCGGGGCGAGGTCACGCCCGGTTCGAAATCGACGCGGGCCTGAATCACCTCGCGCTCGGCGGCACCGAGGTCCTGACGAACCAGATCCGTGCGGCTCAAGCCTTGTTGCCAGCTCTTGGCGGGCGCATCAGCCGCGTGGGCGACACCGATGATTGAAGCGAGAATCGCAGCGCTGGCCAGTAACAGTGGACGATGCATGATGTTGCCCTCTCAAATGCAGTGGTGGTGTGACCGCTACTTTGGGCGCTGCATGTAGGGATGATGTGTCCTGAACCCCAAGATTATTGTTCGCGTGTGTCTGCGCGGCCGCTTGATACACGCTTATACAAAGGCGTCCTGGCCTTCTGGCAAAGCCAACAGCCATGTCCTGAACGCGACGATCTTCTTCGATTGCGCGGTTTCATGGGGCGTTACCAGATAGAAACCCAATTGATCCTGCAAGCGCAGATCAAAGGGCACCACCAAACGCCCGGCCCGCAGATCGTCCTCGACATAGGTTGAACGGCCAATGAACACCCCCTGCCCGTCAACCGCTGCCTGTACCGCCATCATCGCTAGGTCAAAGGTCATGCGCGCGCCTTCCGCCAGTTGCGGCGGTTGACCCGCTGCACGCAGCCAGGCGCTCCAATCACCGGCCGTCGCACCACTGACTTGCAGCATTGTGTGAGCAGGCAGATCCGCCGGCGAGCGCAAGGTCTTCGCCAGTGCGGGACTGCACACCGGAAAGATCTCGTCGGACATCAAAAAGTCGGCACGCAAGCCCTTCCAGTCACCGCGCCCGTAACGAATCGCCGCATCAATGGCGCCCTTTGCAAAGTCCACCAGTTCGGTGGACGCACTGATTCGCACATCGATAGCGGGAAACGCCTGTTGAAAGGATGGTAAACGCGGTAACAGCCACTTCGACGCAACGGACACCAGAGTACTCACCGTCAGCACGCTCTTATCGCGAGACTCGAGCAGTTGTTCAGTCGCATAACGCAGTTCATGAAACGCCGCGCGAACACCCGGCAAATAGACTTTTGCGTCTTCACTGAGGGACAAGCCATCGTTGAGGCGTAAAAACAGAGGCACGCCCAGCTCCGCTTCGAGTCGGCGAATCTGGTGGCTGACGGCAGTCTGGGTAACGTTGAGTTCTGCGCCAGCCTTGGTAAAGCTCATGTGTCTGGCGGCGGCTTCAAAGGCACGCAATCCGTTAAGCGACGGAAGTCTGATGGTCATGGGGTTTTCATCGAGCATGAGATTTTGTCATACGCTAACACCCGAAATGACCTTTGCCAAAGCCTCTGCGGCCATGGAATCTGGCGCCTTCACTCAGCAAGGAAGTGCCATGAAACTGTATTTCGCGCCGATGACCTGCTCGCTCTCCCCGCACATTGTCCTGCGAGAACTGGGTTTGCCTTTTGAACTTGTTCGCGTCAACAACCAGAGCAAACGCACCGCCGATGGGCGTGACTTTCGTGAGATCAACCCGAAGGGCTACGTCGCCGCGTTGGTGCTGGACAACGGTGAGGTGCTGACGGAAGGGCCAGCGATCCTGCAGTTTTTGGTCGATCAGGTGCCGGGCAACACGCTAGCGCCAGCAAATGGCACGTGGGAGCGAGCGCGTCTGCAGGAACACCTGAACTTCATCGCCACCGAAATGCACGGTGGCAGCGCCCCGCTATTCAACGCCGATATTCCCGAGCCAATCAAAGACATCTTTCGCGGCAAGCTGTACCAGCGGCTGGATTTTCTGGACGTCCATCTCACCAGTGACTACCTGCTGCACACGTTCAGCGTGGCCGACGCGTACTTGTTCAGCGTCCTCAAGTGGCTGCCGATCTTCAACATCGACATCAAGGGGTGGCCAAGCCTGGCGGCGTTCATGGTCCGCATGGAACTACGCCCCGGCGTGCAGGCGGCACTTGCCGCAGAAGCGGCCACGGCCCCAATCTGAAATAGACCGGGACCGCAATGGAGACTCAACTGAACCACGGTGTCAGGTACTTATCGAACGCCTGCCAGTGTTCGGGTTGCAGCTTGTCCTCTTCAACCACAGACTCGGATTTTACCTTCATCTCGTCGTAGATTTGCTTCAAAAGGAGGTACATCGCCGAATCCTGCATTTTCACGGCGTCCCACTGATTGAGAAAACCCTTGTGGGTGCTCAAGTACTTCCAGTCGAGGGCAACGCCATTGGCCGGGATGTTGCCTGGAGGCGTGTCGACCGAACGGTAAAGTTGGCAGTCAGTGATGCGCGCCATGCAGGCGCCTTTGATTCCCGCATAAGCGACGGCTTTGTTGCTATAGGCAGGATTGTCGGCGTCGAACTTGACTTCAAACTGAAAAGGAAACGCCGGCTCGCCCTTGACCATTTCTTTGAACTCGCCAGTGAGCGCACCGACTTTGGTCAGGGGATTGCGCAAGCGCAATGCCTCGCAATAGAGGAACAGCCCTTTGTCCTCCTTGGAGGCAATGAAGTATCTGGAGAAATTGGGCTTCTCAGCCTCAGTCGTTGCGGGATTGATGATAGTCAGGATATTCAGCTCACCCTTGGGGCTGACCCCGCTGATAAACGGGAACCGGGGCTGCAGACCTTTTGGCATCAGCTTCAGTAATCCGAGTTCGACAGGTTCACCGCGATACCAAAGATCTTTGGTCCGGTCGTCCGTCATGAAACACAGGCGATTGAGTTTTTTCGCGACATGCACACCGACCGCTCGGGCGCAGCCCATGCCAAAGCCGTCGTAACCGACGACAGTGACGCCCATATCCTCGATTTTGTCGTAGTTGCCAATTTCTTCGTTTGAAACAAGAAACACCACGTGCACCTGTTTAACGAAGCGCGCCCACCAGTAATTGGGCAAATCACCGGCAACCATTTTCTGCCATCGACCGTCCTTGCCACCTGACGGAATGATAATTGCCGGGTAGTCCGTGTAATTGTCAACCAACGCAGAGAGATCGGGTAACTGGAAAGAGCAGATCTGCTGGCGATGCCCCTGCAGCAGGTCAAACAGCATCATGTTCTGAATCAGCCCGGCTTTGCAGACATGCGGGAGCATGCCACTGACGTCGGGATATTTGATGTTGGAGGTGCCTGAATAGTATTGGCTCCACGTCCGGTCCTGGAACCTGATGGACATGGGTTTGCACAGCGTGAGGGAAGCGTCGTTGCGCACCTTGATTTCGTTGTTGAGCGCTTTGACTTTCTCCAGATTCAGCGCCTGCAATTGTCTGACCTTGGTCGGCTGCAGGGAGCACGTCTGGACAGCCAGAGAGAGCTGCTTCACCTGATCGTGCTCATGCACACCCTCTGCCTTGGTGGCGGCTGCGACTTTTTTTTGCAGCATGACGAGTTTGGCCTGATGTGTTTTGTCAGTCGCGTCCTGCGCCAGCGCAAGGTAGTCATTCAAGGCATTTTCGACATCTGCCGCGAGGGTGTTATCGGCTCTTTCCATGTTGTCAGGCCATAAAGGTGAGGGAGTCGGTTTGACGGAATCCACATTTCGTGGCGGCTTTGAACGACGGCGTGTTACCCGGCTCGATAGTCAGTGTCAGGGGTTCATCTACCAGCATCGCTTTGAGTTGCATAAGGGCCTGACTGGCGATGCCCTTCCCCCAGACCGGCCGCGCAACCCAGTAGGAAACGCGAGTGACGGCATTTTCACGGGTCACGAAAAGCGCACCCACGAGGTTTTTTTGCGGGTCAACAATGGCATAGCCGCGCTTGTTGGCAGACTCCCCGGATTGAATCAACGCAGCCACGTCGGCGCGGTCTGTGAGCGGTTTCATTCGACCAAGCCGCCAGACGTCAGGATGCAGCGCGTGGCGCCAGTAGTCATCGACGTGATGCGCAGCCAGCGCCGTCAGTGACACCACTGCGACGTCCGGATTTTTCTGGTAACGGCTGACGATCTCGAATTGGCTGGCGTTGTTCCAGTCTTCCGGCCTGGCCTCCAGGAAAAGCGCAGGAATCCGCGCCTCACTGGCGTGATTGGCGAATATCTCCTTGAATGCCGGGTATTCGTCGAAGTGCGGCCCGACAATAAAAGACAAGCGAACGAACGCTGCAACATCGTCGCGGGAATCGAGTTCGTGCCATTGCGATCGGGAAACCGCCGTGTGCAGGCGAAAATCGACTTCGGCAGTCGACAGTCCCGCAACGGCATGGGGCGTGGTACTCCGCAGATCGGCGAGGACCGCCAGCGCGATCTGCTGACGGCTGTCCTGTTCAAGCGCCGATAGTTGGCTTGGGCGAATCGCGAGCATTGGGGTTTGCCTCGTTTGCCAATAACGCGCAGGAGTATGGTGCCAATTGGCCAAACGGGCCATGTCGGCCCTGAATCTGTAAACTGGCGCGATCTTTACTCGCTCAAACAAGGGATCAGCATGGCCAACCAAGACATCACCTTCACCCCGGATCCGGACGCAGACTCGATTTCGTCGGACGTCACCACGTTCAACGGGATCATGGTCTCCACGCAGATCCCGACCCGTGCCGATGGCAGTCTGGAACTGGGCGATATCACCCTGCAAAGCGAATGCACCCTGCAAGCGCTGAAAGTCGCACTGGAGCGTGCCGGCAGCTCGATGGATCGGGTGATGCACTTGACCATCTACCTGACCGACATGGCCGATCGCGCGGCATTCAATGAGGTTTACAAACGTTTCTTTGCCAAGCCGTGGCCGGTGCGTGCGGCAGTGGGTGTGGCCTCGCTGGCGGTTGAAGGAATGCGTGTGGAAGTGACGGCGATGGCGGCCAAGGCCTGATTTCACCAATGAGACCTGCCTAGTCAGGTCTCAGCTTTTTGAGTCATATAGGCCGAGACACTTAAAGCGGTTCCGTAGCATTCAGAAAGAATCTCCCAAACACACGATAGTCAGCGCCCTCATGCTTGAAATTCATATCGAAGGCACCGCGGATCGTCTGCCGATTATTATCTCTTTCTATATCCAAAGTTCCCGTGTCAGCAGTAAGAATGCCGGAAGAGACAAATACCCCCGTCGGCCCATTCGGCTCCTGACCTAAAGCATATGTACCGGTTTTTGAATCTCCTGGCAGCACGAAGCCGAGTTGCACATAAAATACTTCACCAGGCGGGGTGCGCCCAATGATAGAGATCGCCTCCTTGTCCTTTGAAGCCCTATAAATGAACTCGCTTCCAAAAAACTTTTCCTCCACCATCGGAAACGGAGGAGAAAACGTACCTTTGAAGAAATTATCACCCTCCTCTCCCTTCGTTCCTTTCTCTCTGGTTCGATCAGGTTTGAGAGTCCCTGGGATTAATCCAAACTTTTCATAGTCGTCGTCACTCAACATAATCAGCTCCCTGTTTTGGTTAATAGCATCTGAACAATGTAACGATGTGGCGACGACTACAATGCTCGGAGTCCTTACATCAAACAACTGATAGACATTACAGTTACCCACTGACTGAAAGTGTGCTAGACGCTACTTACCTGATATCTGCGCACGGATGCCGCCCAGCCGTTTCGCAGGTACAATGCGTGCCTAACCGTGACAGCCTGACTAAAAAAACTATGTCCTTGCCCAAGCATCATCTGGAATTGCTCAGCCCTGCCCGCGATGTGGCCATCGCCCGTGAGGCGATCCTGCACGGCGCTGACGCCGTGTACATCGGCGGCCCGAGCTTCGGAGCGCGCCACAACGCCTGCAACGAAGTCGGCGAAATCGCTGAACTGGTGGAATTCGCCCGCAAGTATCACGCGCGAATTTTCACCACCATCAACACCATCCTGCACGACAACGAACTGGAACCGGCGCGCAAGCTGATCCATCAGCTGTACGACGCCGGTGTCGACGCGCTGATCGTTCAGGATCTGGGCGTGATGGAGCTGGACATTCCACCGATCGAGCTGCACGCCTCGACCCAGACCGACATCCGCACCCTGGAGCGAGCGAAGTTCCTCGATCAGGCTGGCTTCTCGCAGTTGGTATTGGCCCGTGAGCTGAACCTGCAGGAAATCCGTGCGATCGCCGACGAAACCGACGCCGCTATCGAATTCTTCATTCATGGCGCGTTGTGCGTGGCTTTCTCCGGCCAGTGCAACATCTCTCACGCGCAGACCGGCCGCAGCGCCAACCGTGGCGACTGCTCCCAGGCGTGCCGTTTGCCGTACACCCTCAAAGATGAAAAGGGTGGCGTGATCGCCTACGAAAAACACCTGCTGTCGATGAAAGACAACAACCAGAGCGCCAACATCCGCGCGCTGGTTGAAGCCGGTGTGCGCTCGTTCAAGATCGAAGGTCGCTACAAGGACATGGGCTATGTGAAGAACATCACTGCCTATTACCGCCAGCGCCTCGACGACGTGCTCGAAGACCGCCCGGACCTGGCTCGCGCTTCCAGCGGCCGCACCGCGCACTTCTTCCTGCCGGACCCGGAAAAGACTTTCCACCGGGGCAGCACCGATTACTTCGTCACTGATCGCAAGATCGACATCGGCGCTTTCGACTCGCCGACCTTCACCGGTCTGCCAGTGGGTACCGTCGAGAAAGTCGGCAAGCGCGACATGCAGGTCGTCACCCAGGAGCCGCTGTCCAACGGCGATGGCTTGAATGTACTGGTGAAGCGCGAAGTGGTCGGTTTCCGCGCCAACATCGCCGAAGCCAAAGGCGAGTTCGAAGAAGACGGCGAGAAGCGCTACCGCTACCGCGTCGAGCCGAACGAAATGCCCGAAGGCTTGTTCAAGCTGCGCCCGAACCACCCGCTCAATCGCAACCTCGATCACAACTGGCAACAGGCGCTGCAAAAGACCTCGTCCGAGCGCCGCGTGGCCCTGAGCTGGGTCGCTCATTTGCGTGAACAACAGCTGGAAGTGACCGCCACCAGTGAAGAAGGCATCAGCGCCAGCGTCACCCTGCCCGGTCCGTTCGGTGTGGCCAACAAGCCTGAGCAAGCGCTGGAACAGCTGCGCGATCTGCTCGGCCAGCTCGGCACCACGCAGTACCACGCCACCGACATCAAACTGGATGCGCCTCAGGCGTTCTTCATCCCGAACTCGCAGCTCAAAGCCCTGCGCCGTGAAGTGATCGAAGCCCTGACCGCCGCCCGTGTTGCCGCTCACCCGCGTGGCGGCCGTAAAGCCGAAACCAGCCCGCCGCCGGTGTACCCGGATTCGCACCTGACCTTCCTCGCCAACGTCTACAACCAGAAGGCGCGCGACTTCTACCACCGTCACGGCGTGAAGCTGATCGACGCCGCGTATGAAGCACACGAAGAGCCGGGCGAAGTGCCGGTGATGATCACCAAGCACTGCCTGCGCTTCTCCTTCAACCTGTGCCCGAAACAGGCGAAAGGCGTGACCGGCGTGCGCACCAAAGTCGCACCGATGCAGTTGATCCACGGCGATGAAGTACTGACGCTGAAGTTCGATTGCAAGCCGTGCGAGATGCACATCATCGGCAAGATGAAGGGCCACATCCTCAACCTGCCGCAACCGGGCAGTGTGGTCGGCCACATCAGCCCCGAAGACCTGATGAAAACCATTTCGCGCGCACCGCACTGAGTGGACGGCGTGCGCGGTGCTTCGGCGCCGCACACGTCTGCTTTACCAAGCCAGGCCAAATCGCAGGCATAAAAAAACGCCAACTTCTTGCGAAGTTGGCGTTTTTTCGAATATGGCAGGGGCGGCTGGATTCGAACCAACGCATGGCAGGATCAAAACCTGCTGCCTTACCGCTTGGCGACGCCCCTACTGCTCTGTCCAGCTACTTCGTTAGGTTCGCTGTGAGAACGGGGCGCAATTTACCAAGGTTTTTTTGCTTTGGGAAGCGCGAAGTGAAATATTTTTTGTTTTAAAACAGCGACTTATTATTTTGGCCTGAATCAGGTCCATGCTGAGTCGGTTTCGCCGCCGTGTATCACACTGTGTACGAACCTCATCGCGACACATCGACTTTCAACTAAGCCGTTCTTCGACACAGGCCAGATACGTCCCCACGCTCAAATGCACTCAAGGTTTCAAGGGTTCAAAACGACCCCTCGGCCAACAGCTCGCAAAGGAGACGTCACCATGAAAAAGGCACTGCACACCCGCAACACCGCATTCGGCTTGTCGATCCTCGCGCTGTCGCTGTTCGGCGCTTTTGGCACCACCCAGGCGCAAACCGCTGAACCGGCCGCCGCCAGTTATTCCGCGCCCTCGCCCTTTGGCCCGCTCAAGCATGTAAAGGCTGGCGTACTCGACGTCGCCTACGCCGAAACCGGCCCGGCGAACGGCCCGGTGGTGATCCTGCTGCACGGCTGGCCTTACGACATTCACAGCTACGACGAAGTCGCGCCGTTGCTCGCGGCCAAGGGTTATCGGGTGTTGATGCCCTATGCGCGCGGTTATGGCGATACGCAGTTCCTTTCCAAAGACACCCTGCGCAACGGCCAACCGGCGGCGCTGGCCAGCGATGTCATCGATTTCATGGACGCGCTGAAAATCAAGCAAGCGGTGCTCGGCGGTTATGACTGGGGTGCACGTTCGGCGGACATCGTTTCGGCGTTGTGGCCGGAACGGGTGAAAGCGCTGGTCTCGGTCAGTGGTTACCTGATCGGTAATCAAGCCGCCGGGCAAAACCCGCTGCCGCCCAAGGCTGAATTGCAGTGGTGGTATCAGTTCTACTTTGCGACGGACCGTGGCCGTGCCGGTTACGAGAAGAACACTCATGATTTTGCCAAACTGATCTGGCAAACCGCGTCGCCGCAGTGGAAATTTGATGACGCCACGTTCGATCGCAGCGCCAAGGCGTTGGAGAATCTGGATCACGTCGACATCACCGTGTTCAACTACCGCTGGCGTCTGGGCCTGGTACAGGGCGAAGCGAAATACGCCGCACTGGAGCAGAAACTCGCCACTGCACCGTCGATCAGCGTGCCGACCATCACCCTCGAAGGCGACGCCAACGGCGCGCCACACCCGGCGCCTGAGGATTACGCCAAGCGTTTTACCGGCAAGTATCAGTTCCGTTTGATCAACGGCGGGATTGGCCACAACTTGCCGCAGGAAGATCCGCAGGCGTTTGCCAAAGCCGTGATCGACGCCGACCATCTGTAGAAACAAAAAAAGCAGTCAGCCGCAATGGCTGACTGCTTGATCGATAACGTGTGCGACTACTCGGTTGGCACAACCAGATCCAACGCCTTGTTCACCGCCAACTCTCCCAACATGACCACTTGCGCAATGCCCAGCAGGGTATGACGGTTCGATCCCTCCAGCACGCCGGCAAAATTGCCGAGCATGACCGTGGCGGATGCGAGCGAACCGCTGGCATTGCTCAGCAAGGACTCGGCGTCGGATTGCGGGTTAACCATGAACATCGTGCTGGGCGTATAGGGTGTGGCCATGATCGCGGCAGGCAACAGGTAATGGTCGAGCGCACGTTCTGCCGCTTCGTGCAGCTTTCTTGAATTGGGCGATGCGTATGGGGACACCAGGTCGGTGACCGGTGGTTCGGGTGGCTGAGACATCTGCTGAAACTCCAGACAAGAACCGTTTGCGGCTCTTTGATAGAAGGCGTGAAGCGCCGCGATTACAGACGCTTCTGTGCAATGAGGGAGCAAGCCCCCTCACCCATCTGCATCGCGACTAGTGCGGCAAGCGCTGGTTATCCAGGACTCGACCGACCACCAGTTCGCTGAGCATGATCACCTGTTGCAGGATCAGCATCTTTTTGCGCTGTGAAGGGTCAATCGAATCGGCGAGTTCACGGGCCATGTCAGTGGCGGAGGACAAGGTTTCAGTGGCTTCGACGAGCAGGGTTTCGTTATCCACCGTGGGGTCGATCAGGTAGATCTTGCCGGTCTTGCGGGTGGGTACTGAGGTCTTCAGCGCGGAGGGATTGAGGTAGAAATTGATCGCACGGTCGGTGGCCTCTTTGATGTTTTGAGGTTCGAGCGCAGCGTCGTAGGGGATTGGATCGGTTTCTGGCGGGTTTGGCGTAATTTTGAACATAGATGACACTCGCTTAGCAAAAAATAAGGAGCCATCACTCACGCTACCAAACGAGGTGGTGACCATTGCGCAGGTTGGTAGACCGGTCTAAGCGAGTAAACCCCGGCGCTCCCGAAGGAGCCCCACGCATGGCCACCATAAAAAACCGAGCCTCGAAAAGAGACTGCATATAGCGGCGCATAACGCTTAGAAAACGGGCTACCAAACCCGATCACTGTTTTGCAGTGACAGGGAAACGATACAGCCCGCCTCAAGGCGCGTAAGCCGGCGGATTCTGGCGTACGCGTAGGCAACGGCGCAAGGTGTTGTAGCCGTTATGGCGTAACAGTGCGTGTAAGTTAAACGCGTGTGGGTGATGGTGTTTAAAAGCCCCTCACCCTAGCCCTCTCCCAGAGGGAGAGGGGACTGACCGGGTTGTTTAGGCGAGGTTCGCCGACGTGGGATTTCGAGGTGAATTCAGGTGGGTAATGGCTTGGGTTATTTGACCAGGCGTTTTTCTTTGGAAGGTCTGTAGCCGAAATATGAGCTGTAGCATTTGCTGAAATGGCGTGGCTGGCCCGATTTCCAGTCGCGCAGGAGTTTTCAGCGCGCAGGTTCTATCAGTGAGGACTTTCAGCGTTCAGAGGACAAGCCGGCGTCAGGGCAGCCTCTAGTGGCGAACTGCAAAGTCGTCCTTGAGTACAAACTCCATTCCAATGCCCACGCCTTTGAGTACCTCGGTCACGCGGTCGATAAAGGTTTCACCTTGCTCGGGCAGCGCATAGAGGCCGTTGATGCGAATCTTCGGATTTTTACCTTTCGCTGGCAGATAGCTGTCCAGCAGTTCGCCGCTCTCGATGAAGGCGATGTAGGTGTTGATTTTCTCTTGAAGCAACAGCAGGTGTTCACCCTGTTGGGCTTTGTTGCCCCATTCCAGGTGATCGGTGATGACGAGTACGACGTTGTCTGGCTCCCTCTCGGGTACTGCGATGATGTCGACGACTTTTGTTTCGTTGATAGACATGCCCGATCTCTCAGTGGGGATTGTCAGCTTTCTGATACCAAGCACGTGACTGGGCAGCCGTTTTCTCTAGATGTGTTATTAATCCGCTTTGAGCACGAATTCTAATCCTATGCCCACGTCCTTCAATGCCTCGGCAACGCGATCAATAAACAACTCGCCTTGCTCGGGTAACTCGTACTTGCCTTGAACACGAATGACAGGTGATTTTCCGAGTGCACCTGGTATCTCAGTGTAGATTTCACCGCTTTCGATGAAAGCGATGTAGTTGTTGATTTTCTCTTGAAGCACCAACAGGTGCTCGCCTTGTTCAGCCTTGTCGCCCCATTCCAAATGGTCAGCAATACCGAGGATGATCTTGTTGTTGTCCCATTTTGGGATGCCCCACATGTCGATGGTTTTTGCGTCTGTTACGGACATTTCAGT
The DNA here is from genome assembly GCF_979258515.1 of Pseudomonas sp. AC169. NCBI lineage: Bacteria > Pseudomonadati > Pseudomonadota > Gammaproteobacteria > Pseudomonadales > Pseudomonadaceae > Pseudomonas > Pseudomonas sp. AC169. The sequence continues at coordinate 6,384,202 of NZ_OZ409866.1, forward strand.
TCCTTGGTTCCGTTATTTTTGCGGCGGGCGCAGAATTTCTACTCGGGTTGGCGGGATTTGGGTGCCGCCGGGGAAGCCAGGTTTACCCTTACCCATGATGCGTCCACCGCTCTGTTCGATTTCCGGAAATGCCCGCTTTTGATTGCGGGTCAGTGGTGCCGTTTCCGAGGCTTTGCATTCGACGCACGCGATGTCGCCGTTTGCATCTCTGCCTATCATATCGAGGCGGGTCCGGGTGCCGCTCTCTGTTTTTATCGTTACTTGTTGGCCGGACTCTTCCATTTCTTCCGAAAAACCGCTGTACGCCCCTTCTTCGAAGGCCGCCCCTGCTGCCTTGTTCTTCTCTAGTTGTGTGCTGAGCACGATGTAGATGGGTTCAAGGCCAGCGTCATCCGGGAACCAGATGATTGCGTCCTGAAACTCGGGAGGATGTGCTGGATTAGCCAAAAGCGTGTCCGACTTTTCTGTCGGCGGATATACCCATACGGGAGGCAATTGCGGCACGCCTTCAAGTGCTGGAATACCCAGCACACCATCTGGGTTTGCTGCTGGCGTCCAGGTAAGGCCAATGCCGTTACCTACGTCGGCTACGTATTTCTCGCCGTCCTTTTCCGCTTTGATGACAGGGACATTTTCCCAGTCCTTTTTGCCGCCCGTGTAGAAACCGTAAGCGCTGACGGAACCGTCCGGCAAAGTCTTTACGTTGACGCGGACGCGCGTGCGGCCCGTTTCGAGCGTGGCGTACTGGTCGGTTTTGTAGAAGGCACTGTCGGGTGCAAGGTTGGTATTGGGCATTAATAGCGCAACGGTGCCGACGGCGGCACCTGCTGCTAACGCACCTGCACTTTCGAGCAAGCCTAGCGCAAGGGAGCCACCTACTCGCTGAGCAATGGCGCTGCCGGTTGTGGAACCGCCGACCAGTTGAAAAGTTGTGCCTTCGGCGGTGATTGCCGCTCCTGTGGCCAGAACAGCCCACAAACCGTAGTCCGCCAGTTTCTCTACCGGGACGAATCCAGCTTGGTTTGTGTGGTTGATTTCGCCGTCTGGCAAGTTGCAGCTTTTGGCGAAGACACATCCCAGCGGTTCTGGTTTTACGTCCGGTGTCGCCGGAAGATCTTTGTATTACGCCCAGTGTTGGGCGTTGACGTCGACGGGTTCGACGCCAGTGTTGCGATAACCCTTGGGAGGGTCGGGGACGTAGCCACTCAATCCTTGATTCCTTGTCCTGATCCTTTTGAGCGAGGCGCAGGGTGACAGGTGGAGCTGATAGTGACAATCAGTGGCACTTTGATGTCGCGCGGTGAAATCTCGTTTATTAGTAACAATAAATTTTATCTAGAATTGCAATGCTGTCAGTTGGCAAAGTGCGAATATTCGCTAATAAATTACCAATCCAACAGCTATGCAAAGGCACTAATAGCGATTACTATATCTCACCAAATCATATATACATACAAGCCTGGCAAACCCACTAGTGGCATGAGAGATATCAACATGTTTTCTTATTATTTCAATTAAATCATCAAGACCGGACTTTATAAGCATAGGGTCCATATATGGCAACATGCGAACAAAAAGCTCAAAACCCTGCTTATTATAAAGTTCGTTTACACTAATGGTTACCTCAGGAACAGTTTTTGACCTTCTCAGTTCTGTCCCCCGATTAGTCTCCGCAAACAAGTCACCATCGAAACGAGACATCGCACCAGTACAAAGAGGAGCAACATCAGGATTTAGCTTTCCATCTGACAATAAATAACCTGATTTATTTAGATAATAGAATATAGGAAGCTTCATATTACCTTTCGCAAGGTTTGGAAAAACCGTACTAACAACCTCGCCAGCCTCAAACTTCTCAGTTTCAAAGACTATGTCTCGAATTAAGTCTGAACGAGTTAGACCTATAAGTCCCTGCTTTGAAATTGCCTCCCCTTTTTTGAGAGTGGAAATAGCTCCATACCCTACAACATACTCCGTTAAAGAGCCACCGCTTTCAAGATCACTTTCGTTCCTGACATAAAGCTGACCCTTCGGGTCATCAGTGATCACCAACTCGTAGAGTTCATCTTTTATTCTTCGAAAGATATGCGCCGGTATTCTTTTCTTTGTTTCTGACAAAACCTCATAGATTTCGATAAAACTTGAAACCCGAAGCAATTTCACTGGGATCCGCTTATGAATTACAGAATCAGTAATGGTGGGCGCATCAAGATCTTTGTGCCATTCGACAAAAATGAGTTTATCCCTCAGAAACTCCAAGCTTCTTTCAGGAAAACACCCGATTATGTCTTCCAAAATATCTGCAATATGCGGATCGGTAAGGGAATAGCCAAGGAATATGACGGGGCGCTCAATAAAAATAGTAAGAAGCTTTGAGGACAGGTACGGATTCTTCCTTCTGTATTCTGCATAGTCATCCTCAGTCAATACCAAGGAATTAGGCACACTAGAGCACCCATGTATTTTGTATATTTCGGCGATGCCGTGGCTTCTTCCGGCAATTAAGCCATCTTGGCCAATGAAAGTAGTGAATTTTGGGAATATATTTTCGAGCAAACAATCCCAGTTTGTTGTTATCACTCCATCAATATTGGCCTTCTCCAACAACGACATTTCCTGCAGCAGTTCTGGATTCTTATTTTTATGAGCATTGCGCAAATATCTGGAAATTTCAATTTTAAGAATGGAACTGTCATTTACGAAATGTTCTGCGAACTCCGCCGCCACCTCTGCCGATTCTGGCTGCCCCCACCAGCGTTCCTCATAACTTCTTGCTAAAAGTTGAGCATATTTTGTGAGATTTCCGTTGGAACTCGCCCTCAGTTTAAGCGGATTTTCTTGGATTGCGGTGCAAAATCTCAGCAATAACTGCTCCCAATTTTCCGTGTCTAAATAGCGCCTCGACATGCCCGAACCGATAAACAACATCGGAGATGCTTCAAATTTTTTGAAGTGCTCCGTCAGAGTTTTTTTAAATTCCATAAGCGACTCGCTCAATAAAGTGGCTAGAATAATCCATGCTGCACCTTCGAATGTCGTGCTGAAGCTTGAGCGGTGACTATTTCGATTGATTTTCCCAGCAGAAGGAAGTCGGGGATATTCAGGGGAGGCACCGTTTTTAATGCATGATTTGAGTCCATCTTGAGTTTCTCACGCAATTCCATGAGCAACCGCCCAAGTACATTTTGTCCAACCAGAATATCGCCACTTTCATCCACGAGCTTTGCGCCCCAGTAGTCGTCCTTACGCGACTGTTCAACAATTTGCTTTTCGTGCGTTGCAATCAGTAACTGCCCGAACTCTTCGTAATTCTGCGCAAGCTTTACGCGCAGGCACCAACGCATAACTTTGAATCTAACTTTATCCCAATCCGGCCTAGACTCCATACGATGTGGCTTGCTCTTCATCTTGGCGGTCATAGGACTATGTTGGCTGATGATTTCCTTCTGAAGTTCTGGGAGATGCGGAAAGCGGCACGCTTGGTACATAGCCTCGGTGGTTAGAATACGAACGCCGTTGACCTGCAACGGGTATCCAGACGCCATATTCGACAATCCACCAAAACCTTCTTTAGTTTTAAAAATTACGACTACCTCGTCACGAACATAAGTCCGCTGAAGATTATTCTTTCGCTTATCGGAATTAGAACCTTGTAAGGTCATCGAAAATATTCCTCAAGGAGGAATAACCCTCCCTTGGCAACAATGGATACCAATGCAATGCACCCGTTTTTTTGCTCGGATCACCCCACCAAATCGCAAGCGGACAGTTGTTCGGACAATTGCGGTAAGTAACAATTGTGGACCCAAAACCCACACCAAAATGGCTAAATCCGAGCGGGCGCATGGATAGCTTCGGATTTTCGCTCATTGATCTAATCTTCGCTCCCGCGATAAAAAACTCACTTTCAAGTATTTGTCGTCCAGCCTCTGTAAGAAATGGCTTTATAACTGTCGCTCCGGGCTGCCGAGGTTCGAAAGGAAACCTCGATGGCAGACTCATATAGGCATGAACCTCAGCCACAGCGGGAACGTTTGTAGGCCATAGCACTCCTGAAACGTTCTTGTGCCATTTCCGATTCTCTATTTCAACGGCGCGCCAATACTTAATAGAAATGTTTTTTCCTGACTGTTTTACTACGTTTTTGAGCCGTTTATCGACCATGTACGATCCACCAGAATAGAGAGCAGCTACGATTACATGGATTTCGGCAGACTGTGGTGCGTGATTGACAATCCACGGTTCAAGATCATTGCCTACGCGGCTTCCGCTAAACATTGCATCATCAAGATAAATATAGTCGCCCCCCGCCGTTCCGCACCTACCAATATCTAAATTACATTCATCACGGAGACACGCAGAAAATTGCTTAAGCATTTCCTTTTGACTATGTCCATGTTGCTGAATATTTAGAAAATTAGCGGCTGACCAGTACGCTGCAGGATTTGCACCTGCAAGCCCGGCGTTATTCACAAGGCGACGAAGAAATTCTTTAATGTAGTTAAGTGTTAAAAAACTGTATTCAATAACGTGGTTGAACTCTCGCAGAAAAGGTAGCTGTTGATCTGGCGTGAACTGATACAGCCAGCGGTCAACATGTTCTGGCGTTGGTTCGTCGATTTCACCTTTACGATAGGTCTTGATAGTTTCCGCCACCGAGGCAAGAAGATCATCACGTTCGCTCATCTAGCAATCCTTTTCCATTTGACGAGTTTTGAGTGGCCATGTTAACCGCTTGCCGCAACCTATCCAAGCGACGGTGAATGGTGGATAGGTGGCTTGTGGATGGGGTCATCGGGGCAAAAGAATTGGCAGTAAAATGCTCTGAGGCAGGGGCGTTTTTTACCTTCAAGGAAAGCGACGAGCATACGATACGGTTGGGTGCCGGCGGCTTGTGACGTACAGGCTTCTTGGCCAGAGGTTCTAGCCTCTCCCAAAGGGAGAGGGAACTGACCGGGGTGTTTTGGAGAGGTACGCCGACGTGGGATTGCGAGGTGAACTCGGGTGGGTGACGGCTGGTGTTATTTGACCAGCCGTTTTTCTTTGGAAGGCCTGTAGCCGAAATACGAGCTGTAGCACTTGCTGAAATGGCTCGGCGAAACAAACCCGCAAGCCACCAGCACTTCCACCTGCGACAATTCGGTGTGCTGCAACAAACGCCGCGCTTCGGTAATTCGCAGTTCCAGGTAATAGCGCTGCGGCGTGGTACCAAGTTGTTCCTTGAACAGCCGTTCCAACTGCCGGCGAGAGCGTCCGGCGTATACCGCCAGTTGCTCCAGTTCCAGCGGTTCCTCCAGGTTGGCGTCCATCAGTTTCACCACTTCACGCAGCGGCGCACTGACGCAGATGTTCTCGTCCGGTTTGATTCGTCGATAGCGCGATTCCTCGAAGGCGAGGATGTCTTCGATGCCTTCGACCAACGCTTTGCCGTGCAGGCTTTTGATCCAGTCCAGCGCCATGTGAAACGCCCCGGACGGGCTCGACGCCGTGAGGCGGTCGCGGTCGATCACGTAGGGTTCGCTGCTGACGTGGGTGGTTTTGGCGATTTCGGTCAGTGCCGGGCGGTGTTCCGGGTGGATCGCGCAGCGATAGCCGTCGAGCAATCCGGCACGGCCGAGGAACCACGAGCCGTTCCACAACCCGGCGAGGCTGATACCGCGCTCCGCCGCAGCCTTGAGCAAATGGATGAATTCGTCACTGGCGCGCAACTCGGTGCGATAACCGCCGCACACCACCAGCAAATCCAGTTCATCAAGCGCAGACAGATCAAGCCGTGCATCGGGGCGGATGACCAGTCCCAGATCACTGATAACTTCACCGTCGCCCAAACCAAACGTGCGCGAGGAAAACAATCCCGGACGCAGCAAATTAGTGGTGACCACCGTGTCCAGCGCCTGGGTAAATGCTGGCAGTGAAAAGTGTTCCAGCAGCAGAAAACCGGTGCGGGTCAGCAGCGGGTCAGCAGCGCTGTGTTCATTCAGATAGCGGAGGTTTTTCCCCTTCATGCCTCCGCTGAATTGGCGTCGTTCGATCAAGTTCGAGTCCATCGGTCATGTTGTTATGCGCCGATAGTTGGCTTGATCCGCGTCAGAGTCAATCACGCCTGCGGTTGATGGCTGGTGACGCATTGGATTCCGCCCCCGCCAGCGGCAATCGCATCGATGTTGAGCTGGACGATTTCGCGCTGCGGATACAGTTCGAACAGCAGGTCGTAGGCCTTTTTGTCCGCCGCTTTATCGCCGAATTCCGGGGCGATGATCGCACCGTTTATCACGAAGTAATTGATGTAACCGGCAGCGAAGTCCGGGTTATCCTGATTGAACTTGCTTTTGCGCGGCTTCAGCGGCGGCGAAATCGTGTGGACCTGCAGTTTGCGACCGTCGGCGTCGGTGGCGTTCTTGAGGATTTCCAGGTGCGCCAAAGTGACCTTGTGATCGTAGGATTCAGGGTCGGTGTCGAGGTTGGCGATCACCACGCCGGGCCTGATGAAACGTGCGTAGAAATCCACGTGGGCATCGGTGATGTCCTTGTTCTTGATTCCAGGCAACCAGATGATTTTGCGCAGGCCGAGGCGTTCTTTCAGTTCCGCTTCGACGTCAGCCTTGCTCCAGTCCGGATTGCGGTTGCTGTTGATCCAGCTGCTCTCGGTCATGATCCCGGTGCCGTGACCGTCGACCTCGATGCCCCCGCCCTCGCCCACCAGATCGGTGCGGATGTACGTGGCTTGCGCGTCGTCGGCGACCAGTGCGGCAATCTTCGTGTCTTTGCTGTGCTGCTGTTTGCCGCCCCAACCGTTGAAGTTGAAGTCCACCGCGCCGAGGCCGCCCTTGTCGTCGATGACGAAGTTGGCGCCGATGTCGCGCATCCAGATGTCATCCAGCCCGGCGGTGACGTAAGTGATATTGCGCGTGCCGCAGAATTCTTCGGCGATGCTGCGTTCGTTCTTGCGGCAGAACACGGTGACCGGTTCAAACCGGGCAATGGCGCGGGCGATGCGGCCGAGGGCTTCCTGGACGTCTTCGGTGAAGTCTTCCCAGATCGCGTCCTGCGCGCCGAAAGCGATGTAGGCGCGCTCATGTTTATCGCCTTCGTCGGGCATGAACCAGCGGCCTTGCGCGGCGGCGAGGACTTTGCCCGGCGACAGGCCGAGGCCCATGAATGCCGCGCCGACACCGGCGGCGACCGTGACTTGTTTGATGAACTCGCGACGAGTCGACATGTTGCTTTTCCTGTAGAAAAAGGCCGGCGCAACACGCCGGCCATGGATCATTGGCCAGTGGCAGTCTTGAATTTGGTCCAGGTACGCATGCGTGCACGCATGTCGGCCTGGGGAATATCCTTGCCCGGAATCAATCGAGCATAGGTCGCTTCGTCGAGGTAGATATCCGGGTTGTCACTCATGCTTGCATCGACGTCCGCCCGCGCTTTGGCGTTGGAAGTCGGGTAGCCAGTAAAATTGCTGATCGCCGCCATGTTCGCCGGGCGCATGACGAAGTTGATGAACGCGTAGGCGTATTCCGGGTGTTTGGCGTCGACCGGAATGGCCATGGTGTCCATCCACACCGTGGTGCCTTCGCGGGGCACCCGATACTGAAACTTCGTGTGCTTACCGGCACTGTCCGAGGTGCGCTGGGCCTGGGTCATGTCGCCGCTGTAGCCGAGTGACAGGCACAGGTTGCCATTGACCAGATCAGTGACCGGTTGCGACTGGAACTTGCGGATATACGGACGCAGCTTCATCAGCAGTTCACTGGCCGCCGCCAGATCTTCAGGTTTGGCGCTGCGCGGATCACGTTTGAGGTAATTGAGCACGACCGCTAGCACTTCATCCGGCGAATCGATCATCGAAATCCCGCAATCGGCAAACTTCGCCGCCAGCTCCGGTTTGAACAGCATGTCGAGGCTGTTGACCGGTGCATCAGCCATGCGTTGTTTGATCTGCTCTTCGTTGTAGGTCAGGCCGATGGTGCCCCAGGTGTAGGGCACCGTGGCTTTGCTGGAGTGCTCGTAATGACCGCGCAGTTTCTGCAAACCGGGTTCGATGTCGGCCAGTTCGCTCAGCTTCGCTTGATCCAGCGGCATCAGGCTGCCGGCGCGCATCAAGCGCTCGGCGACGGTGTCGCCGGGGAAGATCAGGTCGTAACCGCTGCCGCCGGAGAGCATCTTCGCCTCCAGTGTTTCGCTGCCGTCCATGACGTCGTAGATCACCTTGATCCCGGTTTCGGCGGTGAAGCGACTCAGGGTGTCTTCGGCAAAATAATCCGCCCAGTTGTACAGCCGCAGGGTTTTGTCTTCGGCGTGCAGCGCCGGCATCAAGCAGATCAGCGCCACGCCGATCGCGCCGCGCAAGCGTTTGTGATGGATAGCCATGTCAAACCCCTTGGGTGTTCCAGCGTGCATGAAGGTGGCGGCCGTCCTGACTGAGCAGCGGCCCGTACATGTCCGGACGCCGATCGCGATAGATGCCCCAGCTCAAACGCTCTTCGCGCATGGCCGCCAGATCGACGCTGTGCAGCAACACGCCGGAGCTGTCGCGGTCAGCGCTGGCGAGCAATTGGCCCTTGTGATCGCTGATGAACGACGAGCCGTAGAAGCTCATTTGCAGACTCGAATCGGTGGTCGCGGTTTCTCGACCGACGCGGTTCGACGCCACCACCGGCAGCAGATTGGCAGCGGCATGGCCGCGCATGGTCATCTGCCAATGGTCGCGGGAATCCAGCGCCGCGCAGCCCGGTTCCGAGCCGATGGCGGTCGGATAAAGCAGCACTTCAGCGCCCATCAGCGCCAGGCAGCGCGCGGTTTCCGGGAACCACTGATCCCAACAGATGCCGATGCCGAGGCGGCCGAATGCGGTGTCCCAGACTTTGAAACCGGTGTCGCCGGGGCTGAAATATTCCTTCTCCTGATAGCCGATGGCATTGGGGATATGGGTCTTGCGGTACACGCCCAACAGGCGCCCGTCGGCATCGGCCACGCTCAGCGAGTTGAAGTAGGCGTTGCCGGCCTTTTCGAACCAGCTCAGCGGCAATACCACGCCCAACTCGCGGGCCAGGGCGGCGAAACGCGCGAGTACGCGGCTGTCGCGATACTCCTCGGCCAACGCCATGTGCTTATGGCTTTGTTCGATGCAGAAGTACGGTGTGGCGAACAGCTCCTGCAACAGGATCACTTGTGCGCCCTGCTTCGCGGCGTCGCGTACGAGCTGCTCGGCGCGATCAAGGTTGCCCGGTAAGTCCCAGGTGCACGGCATCTGGGTGCTGGCGATGGTCAGAATGCTCATGCGTTCAACCTCTCAGCGGCCAGGCTGGCTGCTGTTGCGTGATGCAGTGCACCCCGCCGCCGCCATGGGCCAGATGATTGATGCGTACCGGCACCACTTCGCGGCCGGGGAAGGTCTGCTCCAGGACTTTGGCGGCGACGTTATCCGCTTCGATGCCATACGCCGGCATGATGATCGCGCCGTTGGCGATGTAGAAATTGGTGTACGAGGCGCAGAACACTTCGGCTTCGGTGTCGACGGCGTCGGTGGCTTCGTACAGTTCGATCAGCTCGAACTTGCGGCCCTGCGCATCGGTGGCCAGCTCCAGTGCGCGACGGTTTTCCCGCGCCACTTCGGCGTACACCGACGATTGATCGTGAGTGGCGTCTACCAGCAACACGCCGGGACGGGCAAAGGCGCAGACGCCGTCGACGTGGCCGTCAGTCATGTCGCCGGTGACGTAATCCGGATCGCCCGGTAGCCAGATGGTTTTCTTCACGCCGAGCAAGCGACTGAAGATCTCTTCCATCTCGGCTTTGCTGATGCCCGGGTTGCGATTGGGATTGAGCAACACCGATTCGGTGGTGATGAGCGTGCCTTCGCCGTCGACATGAATCGCCCCGCCCTCGTTGCTCAGCGGCGTGCCGAAGCAATCCAGGCCGAGGTGATTGAGTGCGCGGCGCGCCAGACTTTCATCCAGATCATGGGCCGACTTGCCGCCCCAGGCGTTGAAGCGCCAGCTCACACCGGCCAATCCTCGCTGCGGATGGCAGATAAAGGTCGGGCCAGAGTCGCGGCACCAACTGTCATTCACGGCCAGCGCAATCAGCTCGATGTTCGGCCCGCACAGTGCTTTGGCGCTGGCGATGGCCGATGGGTCGACCACCAGTTTCAGCGGTTCGAAACGGGCGATGGCGTTGGCGACGCGAGCGAAATCTTCCTGAACCTGCGCCAGGGTCACCCGCCAACCCGACTCCCACAATGTTTTGTTATGCGGCCAGACCATCCACGTCGCGGCATGGGTCACCCACTCTGCCGGCATCATCCAGGCGCTGTTTTTATTGTCATTGTGCTGCATGATAAGCCTCGTCAGTTAAGCCGTTGTGTTCAATGCGCTTATGCTACGAGCCATGAAAACAGCAAACAAACGATGGATTTTGCGGATAACTGATTAGAGGAGCTTATCGATATGCTTAAACACTGGCCGCCACTCAGTTCTCTGCGCGGCTTCGAAGCCGCCGCCCGGCTCGGCAGTTTTCACAAGGCGGCGGAAGAGTTGAACCTCACGCAGTCGGCAATCAGTCAGCAGATCCGCAGCCTTGAGGCGTACCTGGAACAGCCGCTGTTTTTCCGCAGCGGTCGCAGCGTGGCATTGACTGATGCCGGCCACGATTTGCTCAGCACCACGCAAGCGATGCTGCAGCAATTGGCGGTGGGGATTCGGCGTCTGGGGCAGTATCAGAAACCCAATCAACTGGTGCTCAACACCACCCCGGCGTTTGCCCGGCATTGGTTGTTGCCTCGTTTGGCGGACTTTCGCACACAGCATCCCGAGGTCGATCTGTGGATTTACAGCACCGATGAAGTGCCAGACATGGCCACTCAGACCATTGATCTGGCGGTGCGCGACGACATCAGTTCACAGGCGGAATGCAGTTTCAAAGTGCTGCACGCCGACCGGCTCTTTCCGGCGTGCCATCCGCGCCTGCTCCAAGTCGCTCAAGCAGAGCGCACCACATTGCATGGCGAGCGGGAAATGGACTGGAGTCATTGGGCGGTCGAGGCCGGGATCGACGTCGGTCAGCAGGATCAGGGATTGAATTTCTCCGATCCCGGGCTCCTGCTCGACGCCGCGTGTTCTGGGCTTGGCATTGCGCTGGTCAGTCAACTGCTCAGCCGTCAGGCGTTGGCTGACGGCTTGTTGCAACCGCTGGTGGAAGACACCATTCGCGGACCGAACTGGGCGTTGCTGACTCATCGCGACAGCGAAAACGACCCGATGGCGCGCAGTTTCAGCGAATGGCTGATCAATAACCTGGGCGATCAATGACCGGTGCATGCTGCGCCATCACCTCGACAATCCAGTCGATGAACACTCGCAGTTTCAGGCTGACATGCCGGTTCGGCGGATAAGCCACATAGAGCGGCATCGGTTCGAGTTGCCAGTCCTCGAACAGCGGCACCAGTTCGCCGCGCGCCTCATGGTTTTTCGACATGTACTTGGGTAGCCACAGCACGCCCAAGCCCGCCAGACCTGCCGCGAGGTAGGCATTACCATCGTCGACCGCGAGCACGTGGCGCCCTTTGATTTGCAGGTTTTCACTGGCGTTGTGCAAGGCATACGGCACCGGTTTGCCGGTACGCGCCCAGAGGAAACCGACCACCCGGTGATGGCTGTCTTCCAGCTCCCGTGGATGCGCAGGCGTGCCCGCGCGCGCCAGGTATTGCGGTGCAGCAAACACTCCCAACTGAAGATCGGCGACCTTACGCGCCATCAGCGACAAGTCCATAAGCTCGCCGCCACGCACCACGCAATCGACATTCTCATCAATGATGTCGACGATGCGGTCGCTGACGCCCATGTCGATCTGGATATCCGGGTAACGCGCGTGAAACCCAGGCAGGGCCGGCACCAGAATCAGCCGTGCCAGCGGACTCGGTACGTCTACGCGCAGTCTTCCCTTGGGCAATGCCGCCGCGCCGGGCAGGCTGGTTTCGGCATCGTCCATATCCGCCAGCAACTTGACCACCCGCTCGTAGTAAACGGCGCCATCGGTGGTGACGTTGACCTTGCGCGTGGTGCGGTTGAGCAACTTGACCCGCAGCCGTGCCTCCAACTGCTGAACCAGTTGGGTCACGGTGGTCTTGCTCATGTGCAGGGTTTCCGCCGCTTTGGTGAAACTCCCCGCCTCGACCACCCGGGCGAAGGCCTGCATTGCGTCAAAACGGTCCAAGGTGCGCCCTCGATTGTTTGGGATTCTCAAACAGTGAACGCCAAGCTTGCGCGTTTATCGCCCGCCTGCAAATACCTACAGTGGCTCCATCAACTCAAATGAAGGAGACACTCCCATGACTCAGCGCGATGTTGTTTTCCCGCCTGCCCGCCGCGCACTTTACGAACGCCATCGTTACTCGCCGGCGGTGCGTTCAAACGGTTTTCTGTTTGTTTCGGGACAAGTCGGCAGCACCGAGGACGGCACGCCCGAGCCGGATCTGCAAACCCAGGTGCGCCAGGCGTTCAGCAACCTCAATTCGATCCTCCACGAGGCTGGTTGCACGTTCGATGATGTGGTCGACGTCACCGTGTTCATCGTGGATCCGCAGTCGAAGTTCGAAACGATCTGGAATCTGGTGCTGGCGGAATTCTGGGGCGAGGCGCCACACCCGACCGCCACCGCAATTGGCGTGACCTGGCTGTATGGCTTTGATTTCGAGATCAAGGTCATCGCCAAACTACCCGACGCGGCCTGATCGTCAGATCGATTTGCAGCAGGGGTCGGCAGTCTTCAGACTGTCGGCCCTTTAGTCTTTCCGACAGCCGTCATGTCAGTTGCAATGCTCAAACCTGCCCTCCCCGGCATCGCCCTGCGTCGCTGGCGCTTGCTGCATCGCGTCAAGCAAAGCCACGCCGCGCAGATGTTCAGCGTCACCCAATCGACTATTTCCCGTTGGGAAAGCGGTGCGCTGGCGCTGGATCCAGCTGCGCATTTACAGCTGGAGCAACTGTTGGCCGCGCGCCTCGACACGGGGGCCGATCAGGCTCTCGCCCGGCTGGTGCGCGAAAACACGCGACCGGTGCATCTGGTCTGCGACCTGACCCACCGTTTGCTGGCCTGTTCCCCTGCACGCGCCGCGCAGTTCGCCAGTCCGCTGAGCGAATTGCTCGGACAATCGCTGTGGCGTTTTGTGACGCCGGAAATCGCCAGCAACGAACTGGCGCTCGACACACTGGGCTGGCGCGAATTGCAGGCACCGCCGGCGCTGGAGTTTGTCACCGGCAGCAATGACTCCGACCTGGTACCGATCCGCCAGAGCCTGTGCCGCTGGACGCGTATTCCGTTGTCCGACGGCACGGCGGCGCGGCTGGTGGAGACGCTCTGAGCGCATATTTTATGCGTGGACGCTCAACCGCATCGGCTCTAGGCTTGCTGCTCGGCTCTATCACCGGGCAAGTATATGGACCTCGAAAAAATCAGCGGACGCCTTGAATTCCTGCGTGAAGCGGAAAAACTCAAAGACGTCCTCAGAAGCGCACACACCTCAAGCGGCCGTACCGAAAGCACCGCCGAACACAGCTGGCGCCTGTGCCTGATGGCGATCGTCTTCGCCGATGAACTGGCCGGGCTCGACCTGCTGAAAGTGCTGAAGATGTGCGTGATTCACGACTTGGGCGAAGCCATCAATGGCGACATTCCGGCGGTCGATCAGGCTTCTTTTCCCGACAAGAGCGAGCAGGAGCGCAACGACCTTCTGCTGCTGACCCGCTCGCTCGATGACGCCCTGAGAAACGACATTCTCGCGCTATGGGACGACTACGAAAACGCCCGGTCTGCCGAGGCCAAAGCGGTCAAGGCACTGGACAAACTCGAGACCCTGCTGCAACACACCCAAGGCCAGAACCCGGCGGATTTCGACTACCGTTTCAATCTGACTTACGGCAAGAAACACACCGCTGCCGAACCGATCTTCGCCGCGTTGCGCGCGCTGATCGACCAAGACACCCGCAAAAGGATCAGCGTGAACCTGACCATCCGCAACGAACAACCCGACGACGTCGACACTATCGCGCAATTGACCGAAGCGGCCTTCCAGAACGAAGAGCACTCCAGTCATACCGAGCAGTTCATCGTCAATGCTTTGCGCGACGCTGACCAACTGAGCGTTTCGCTGGTCGCCGAGGAAAACGGCAAGATCGTTGGCCACGTGGCGATTTCCCCGGTAACCATTTCGTCTGGCGCCACTGGCTGGTACGGTCTTGGTCCGATCTCGGTATGGCCTGAACATCAGCATCAAGGCATCGGTTCGGCATTGATGAAGGCCGCACTGGCGCAACTGCAAAACCTCGGCGGTGCTGGTTGCGTGGTCCTGGGCAATCCGGGCTATTACGGGCATTTCGGCTTCAAGAATCACCCGGAGCTGACGTTGCCCGGTGTGCCGCAGGAATATTTTCAGGTGTTGTCATTCGGCATTGAGTTGCCGACGGGAGAAGTGAAGTACCACGCAGCCTTTGAGGCGACCGAGTAAGCGACTCAGCGCAAATAATATCCAGACATACCCCGCCGGTTGCCATCGCGACGCTCGTCTGTTTGCATAACCGCCCAAGAACAAAGGCCAGCGTCGTCCCCACGATGCTGGCCTTTGTGCGTGCAAGTACGTATAACCTCGCCGATTCGTCTACCCTCACGTAGCGCCGTAATTCAGCTCTTCACACTTTTTGACGCTCACGAAACGGAGAATTCCATGCTCAAACAAACCCTGGCACTGACCGCCGGCCTGGCCCTGTCCTTTTCTGCATTCATGGCCCAGGCCGCCGACGTTTTGCGCGTCAGCGCGATTCCTGATGAAGCGCCGACCGAACTGCTGCGCAAGTTCGAACCGCTGGGTGCTTATCTGGAACAGCAACTGGGCATGAAGGTGCAGTTCGTACCGGTGGCTGATTACCCGGCGGTGGTTGAAGCACTGGCCACCGATCGTCTCGACATGGCCTGGCTCGGCGGTTTCACCTTTGTGCAGGCGCGCTTGAAAACCGATGCAACGACGCCGGTGATTCCGTTGGTTCAGCGCGAGCAGGACGCGCAGTTCACCAGCAAATTCATCACCGCCGACCCGAATGTACATAGCCTCGCCGACCTGAAAGGCAAGACCTTCGCTTTCGGTTCGGTGTCGTCCACCTCCGGCAGCCTGATGCCGCGTTACTTCATGCTGAAAAACGACAACATCAAACCTGAAGCCTATTTCAGCCGTGTCGCCTACTCCGGCGCCCACGACGCCACCGTGGCCTGGGTGCAGGCCGGCAAGGTCGACGCCGGTGTGCTGAACGCCAGCGTCTGGCAGAAACTGGTGGATGCCGGCAAGGTCGACACCAACAAGGTCAAAGTCTTCGCCACCACCCCGACCTACTTCGATTACAACTGGACCGTGCGCGGAACCCTCGACCCGGCGCTGGCAGCGAAGATCAAAAAAGCCTTCCTCGATCTGGACCCGGCCAACCCTGAACAGAAGAAGATCCTTGATCTGCAGGCCGCCAGTCGCTTCATCGACACCAAGCCTGAAAATTACAAGGGCATCGAGGAAGCCGCCCGCGCTGCCGAACTGCTGAAATGACCCTGAGCCTCAACCAGGGCAGCCTGCGCCACGCCAATGGAGTCGACGCCCTGCGCGCTATCGATTTGCAGATTGGCGTCGGCGAACAGGTCGCCATCATTGGCCCGTCCGGGGCCGGTAAATCGAGTTTGCTCAACCTGCTGGCCACCGCACTGCGGCCCAGCAGCGGTGAGATCGAAGTGCTGGGCGAACTCGCCTGGCACTTGTCGGCCCGCCAGCGCCAACGCCTGCGCGCCCGCATTGGTCTGGTGCATCAGGCACCGCCGTTGCCGCCGCGTCAGCGCGTGGTCACGGCGGTGCTGGCCGGCAAGCTCGGCCAATGGAATCTGGGTAAAAGTCTTGTGAACCTGTTGCATCCACTGGATGTGGCGGGTGCGCGCGCGGCGTTGGCGCGGCTGGATCTGGGCGACAAATTGTTCGCCCACTGCCAGCAATTATCTGGCGGCCAGTTGCAACGTGTTGGCATTGCCCGCGTGTTGTATCAGGCGCCGGAGATTCTGCTGGCTGATGAACCGGTGTCGGCGATGGATCCGGTGATGGCCGGGCACACCCTGTCGATCCTTTCGCGCCATGCTCGCGAACATAACGTCACGCTGGTGGCGAGCCTGCACGCGGTCGATCTGGCGCTGTCGTACTTCCCACGAATCATCGGTCTGCGCGACGGGCAGATTCTGTTCGACAGCCCCTCCGGGCAAGTCAGCCATGAAATGCTCGATGCGCTGTACGCCAACGAAAAACTGCAATCGCCGGCCGCTGCGGTGGCGCCATTGACTGTGCAGATTCCACGATGCTGAAAGCCGATTCACGCGATCCTGCGGCAGGGCCACGGCTGTTGCTGACGTTGCTGGCGATAGCCTTGCTGTGGCCGGGCATTCAGCTCAGTGAATTGAATCTGGGCGTGTTGCTGCCCGACAGCCAGAATGAAATGGGCCGTTTTGTCTCGCAATTCTGGCCACCTGCGCACGACGAAGCGTTTTTACAGTTATTGTTGAAAGCCACCCTGCAGACCCTCGCTATCGCCACCGCTGGCATGGCATTGGCGCTGTTATTGGCAATACCGGCCGGCCTGATCGCTAGCCGGGCGCTGTCGCTATCCGCCGCCTCACGCGGTGGCGTGCCAAGCCGACTGGGGCGTCTGTTGCGCTGGCCGGTGCGCGGGATGTTGATTTTTCTGCGCAGCGTGCCGGAAATCGTCTGGGCGCTGTTGTTTGTACGCGCCGTGGGCCTCGGTCCCGCAGCGGGTGTGCTGGCCATCGCCATTACCTACAGCGGCATGCTCGGCAAGGTTTACGCGGAGATTTTCGAGTCCACCGATCAGCGCCCGGCGCACGCGCTGTTGCAGGCCGGCAGTGGCCGACTGGCGGCGTTCGCTTACGGTACGTTGCCCAATGTTGCGGGGGAACTGCTCTCCTACACGGTTTATCGCTGGGAATGCGCGATCCGCGCGTCGGTGGTGATGGGATTTGTCGGCGCCGGAGGCTTGGGGCAGCAGATCGACCTGTCCATTCGCATGTTCGCCGGCGGTGAAGTCGCGAGTATTCTGCTGTGCTTTCTGATTCTGGTCCTGGCCGCCGATCAACTCAGCCGCTTGCTGCGCTGGAGGCTGACATGAATCGCCTGATCAACCTGCTGCTGATTGCCGGCATCGCGCTGGCTGTCATCGCCTCGTTTGCCTATCTGGGTCTGGATCTCGGCGAACTCGGCAGCGCCACCAGTCTCAAGCAGATGGGCGCCTATGTGCAGCGTTTTCTTAGCCCGGACCTGAGCGCGGATTACCTCAAGGCCATCTTCCACGGTTCGCTGGAAACGTTGGCGATGTCGGCGCTCGGCACGCTACTCGCGGCGGTGTTCGGCATCGTCCTTGCGTTGCCAGCCGCCGGGCGTTTTGGCTGGCCGCTGCAAAGTGCTTCGCGTCTGCTGCTCAATGCCTTGCGGGCGATTCCGGAACTGGTCTGGGCCGCACTGATGGTGCTCGCCGCCGGGCTCGGGCCGAACGCCGGCACCCTCGCCCTCGCCCTGCACACCACTGGCGTACTTGGGCGGTTGTTCGCCGAAGCGCTGGAAAACACCCCGCCGCAACCCGCCGATGCGATTCGTTTGCAGGGCGGCAATCCGCTCCTCGCGTTCTGCTACGGCACCTTGCCGAATCTCGCGCCGCAACTGCTGGCCTACATTCTGTACCGCTGGGAAAACAACATCCGCATGGCCAGTGTGCTGGGTTTTGTCGGCGCTGGCGGGCTTGGGCAAATGCTCTATGTAAGCCTCAGCCTGTTTCAGGAAGCCCAGGCCAGCACGGTGATTCTGGCGATGCTGGTGCTGGTGTTTGTGGTCGACTGGTTGAGTGCCTGGAGCCGCCAGCGCTGGGTGAAGGCGTAGTGTGCGGGCCGGCGGGTGGATATCTGGCAAAAGCTGATTATGCTTCAGGAAACCTCGCAGCCATGCGAGGCGGTCAGACTGTGCAAGTTTCACGCGAGAGCAGTTGCGGCATTTGCCACAAGGCCAGAGTGCGATAAGCAGTAACGGGGGACTCCGGCCCAAAACAATAAGCACGACGGAGAACACCCATGGCCACAATCGACACAGCTTCCACCGGCAGTCCACCGCGCAGCGGCGGCATCACCAAGGAGGAGCGCAAGGTTATCTTCGCCTCTTCCTTGGGTACGGTTTTCGAGTGGTACGACTTTTACCTCTACGGTTCACTGGCGGCGATCATCGCCAAGCACTTCTTCGCCGGCGTCAACGAAACCACCGCGTTCATTTTTGCCCTGCTCGCCTTTGCCGCCGGCTTCGCGGTGCGGCCATTCGGGGCGATCGTATTCGGCCGGCTCGGCGACATGATCGGGCGCAAGCACACCTTCCTCATCACCATTGTCATCATGGGCGTCTCGACGGCGATTGTCGGTCTGTTGCCCGGCTACGCAACCATCGGCGTCGCCGCACCGGTCATTCTGATTACCTTGCGCTTGCTGCAAGGTCTGGCGCTGGGTGGCGAGTACGGCGGTGCAGCGACGTATGTGGCCGAGCACGCACCCCGCAACAGACGCGGCTTCTTCACTTCATGGATTCAAACCACTGCGACCCTCGGCCTGTTTCTGTCGCTGCTGGTGATCCTCGCCTGCCGCACCGCGCTGGGCACTGAAGCCTTCGAAGCGTGGGGCTGGCGGATTCCGTTTCTGCTGTCGATCCTGTTGCTGATCGTCTCGGTGTACATCCGCCTGCAACTGAGCGAGTCACCGGTGTTCCAGAAAATGAAGGCCGAAGGCAAGGCGTCAAAAGCGCCGCTGACCGAGTCTTTCGCACGCTGGGACAACCTGAAAGTGGTGATCATGTCGCTGCTCGGCGGCACGGCTGGGCAAGCGGTGGTCTGGTACACCGGGCAGTTCTATGCGCTGTTTTTCTTGCTGCAGACGCTGAAGATCGACCCGCAGACCGCCAACCTGTTGATCGCCGGTTCGCTGCTGATCGGCACGCCGTTCTTCGTGATTTTCGGGAGTCTTTCTGACCGTATCGGGCGCAAGCCGATCATCATGGTCGGCTGCATTCTGGCGGCGCTGACCTACTTTCCGATCTTCCATGCGCTGACCCAATACGGTAACCCCGATGTGTTCATCGCCCAGGAGAAGAACCCGGTCAAAGTGATCGCCAACCCTGACCAGTGCTCGTTCCAGTTCGACCCGGTGGGCAAGGCCAAATTCACCAGTTCCTGCGACCTGGCGAAGACCCTGCTGGCAAAACGGGCGATCCCTTATGAGAACGTGATCGCCGAACCGGGCACCGTCGCCCAAGTGCGCATCGGTGACAAAGTCGTCGAGAGTTTCGAAGGCAGCGCCCTGCCTGCCGCTGACTTCAAGACGCGCAACGATGCGTTCACCGCGACCCTCGGCAGCGCGCTCAAGGAGGCCGGTTATCCGGAGAAAGCCGATCCGGCGAAAACCAATTACCCGATGGTGCTGCTCCTGCTGACCGTACTGGTGATCTACGTGACTATGGTCTATGGCCCTATTGCGGCGTGGCTGGTGGAGCTGTTCCCGACCCGCATCCGCTACACCTCGATGTCGCTGCCGTATCACATCGGCAACGGCTGGTTTGGCGGTTTCCTGCCGACGGTAGCGTTCGCCATGGTTGCCGCGACCGGAGACATCTATTACGGCTTGTGGTATCCGATCGTGATTGCCGTGATGACGGCGGTACTGGGCACGTTCTTCCTGCCGGAAACCAAGGATCGCGACATTCTCAAGGACTGAAAACCGTCAGTGCGCCCTCTCCGCCGCGGGAGGGCGCCATTCGGCAAAAATATCGAACGCCTGCCGCACTGCCTGCCTCCAATGTTTACATCACTGGAGGTCACCCACATGAACAGCGACGAAAAAACCTCGAACGCCCCGCCAACCGACACGTCCGGCAAACCGGTGAACGTAGTCGAACGCGATCTTGAAGACAGGGACGATGACACCGAAGCCGTGGATGAGGTCATCACGCCCTCTTCCACCCGAGTAAAGGAGCAGGACGCCGAGACGCTGCAGCGCAAGATCGATGAGATCGAACGCAAAGTGGCCGATGGTAATTAGTGGTTTTGCAGACGATCGCGACAGTCTGCTGGATCTACCCCCCTCACCCCAGCCCTCTCCCCCAGGGGCGAGGGGGAAAGGGAGCCGATGTGTGGGCTCTTCAAATCTTGCGTTCAATTCGGTATTTCAAGTCTGTGTCATTTGCATGAACACCTCGATCAGTCCCCTCTCCCCCAAGGGCGAGGGGGAAAGGGAGTCGATTTGTGCGCTTTTCAAATCTTGCGTTCAACTCGGTATTTCAAGTCGGCGTAACTTGCGCGAGCAACGCGGTCAGTCCCCTCTCCCTCTGGGAGAGGGCTAGGGTGAGGGCTTCTTCGCCGGGTTGAGTTTCACGGCTGCACATATCTGCTCCCAATCGGCTGTCAGTGTGGCCAGCGTCAAGGCGTTGCCCAGCGCTGCGCCGCTGGCGGTGTTGTCGAATATGCACCAGGTCGCAGCACCTGCTGCGGCCGCTGATTGCAGAGCTTGTGCGAGGTCTAGCAGATAAGTTGAATCGTAGGTGCTGTGGTAAATGCGTGGTGAGCCGTGCAGGCGCCAATACTGAGTTCTCGTCCAGCCGCTTGGCGAAACATCACGACTGATGCGCGAAGGATCGACTGCTGCTTGTGCGATCTGATGAGTCAGTAACATCGACTCGGCGCTGACCCACGATTCATGCCTTGGCTCGAGCACCACTGCGCCGGAGAACCGTTCGCGCAACGTCGTGAAAAAGGCGTCGGCGCTGGCTTCTTCGAACACCAGCGATGGCGGCAATTGCACCAATAAGCATCCAAGGTGCTCGCCCAACCCACCGCACTCAGCCAGAAACTTGTCCAGCGCCGCCTCGCAACCCGCCAGGCGTAATTCATGGGTGATGTGTTTGGGCATTTTCACCGAAAAACGGAAGGCCTCCGGTACGCCATCGGCCCAACGCTCATAGGTTTGTCGACGGTGCGGGCGGTAGAACGAGCTGTTGATTTCCACGCAGTTGAGGCGCGCGGCGTAGCGCTGTAAATGCGTGCCCTCTACGGGAAATGCCGGCCAGTGTTCGCGCCCCAGACTCCAGCCTGCACAGCCAATGAAAATCAAAAACACACCTCCTCACCTGTAGGCGCAGATCGTTAGGTGATCGTTCCCTCGTTCCGCGTGGGAATGCAGCCCGTGACGCTCCGCGTCACTGCACGCAGAGCGTCCCTAGAGGCATTCCCACGAAGAGCGTGGGAACGATCAAACCTGTGTGCTAATCGGTTATTTTTTACCGGGCAACACCGCGCCAAGTACTTGCTTGGCGGTTTGCACGATCACCCCGGCCTCATCCGGATCGCCCTTGAGCAGCGTCGTGGCGAACTTCTTCGCCTGTTCAAGTTTGATGTGCGGTGGCAACGGCGGCACGTTCGGGTCGGTCTTGAACTCGATCACCACCGGCACTTCCGAGGCCAGAGCCTTTTCCCAGGCAGCGGCGACGTCTTCTTCGCGATCGACAAAAATGCCTTTCAGGCCGATGGAAATGGCAAACAAGTGATAAGGCACGTCCGGGATACTTTGCGAAGCTTCGAACTTCGGATCCCCCTCCATCACCCGCTGTTCCCACGTGACTTGATTGAGGTCCTCGTTGTTGAACACTGCACAGATCCATTTCGGACTCGCCCATTGCCGCCAGTATTTGGCGACGGTGATCAGCTCGGCCATGTTGTTCATCTGCATCGCGCCATCGCCTACCAGCGCAATTACCGAGCGCTCGGGATAAGCAAACTTGGCGGCAATCGCATAAGGCACAGCGGCGCCCATGGACGCGAGGCCACCGGACAATGAGCACTGCATGCCACGGCGGATTTTCAGATCGCGGGCGAACCAGTTGGCGCATGAGCCGGAGTCGCTGGTGATGATTGCCTCATCGGGCAGGCGCGGCGACAGCTCATACACCACCCTTTGCGGGTTGACCGGGTCGGCTTTGGCCATCGCACGTTTTTCCAGGGTTTTCTCCCAGCTGCCGCGCCAGCCTTCGACCTTCTTGCGCCACTTGTTGGAGGTTTTCTGCTCGAGCAATGGCAATAACGCGGCGAGGGTTTCTGCCGAGTCGCCAACCAGATTGACCTCCATCGGATAGCGCAGGCTGAGCATGTCGGGCTGCAAATCGATCTGCACGCCTCGCGCCTGACCTTCCTTGGGTAGGAACTCCGAATACGGAAAGCCCGAGCCAATCATCAGCAAGGTGTCGCATTCGCTCATCAGTTTGTAGCTGGGTTCGGTGCCAAGCAGGCCGATGCTGCCGGTGACCCAAGGCAAATCGTCCGGCAACGCGGCTTTGCCCAACAGGGCCTTGGCCACGCCGGCACCGAGTTTTTCCGCCACCGCGATGACTTGATCCGTCGCCTGCAAAGCACCTGCGCCGACCAGAATCGCGACCTTTTCGCCCGCGTTCAAAACGTCGGCGGCACGCTGCAGATCCACGTCATAAGGCAGCACTTTGGGTTTCGTGTAACCGACACCGGAATGCGGGGTGCCATGGACGCGCGCCGGCGCTTCGTATTTCAGCTCCTGCAAATCGTTGGGCAGAATGAGCGCGGTCACCCGACGCTCACCCACTGCCGTGCGCACCGCCCGATCGAGCAGATGCCGCACCTGTGAAGGTGCCGAAGCCTGCTGCACAAATGCTCCCGCGACGTCTTTGAACATCGACACCAGATCAAGCTCTTGCTGGTAGTGACTCCCCAGCGCCGTGCGCGCCTGCTGACCGACGATGGCCAGCACCGGCATATGATCCATGCGCGCGTCATAGAGGCCGGTGATCAGATGCGAGGCGCCCGGGCCGGAAGTGGCGATGCACACGCCCAGCTCTCCGGTGAATTTGGCGTGCGCCGAGGCCATGAACGCGGCCATTTCTTCATGCCGCGCCTGAACAAATTCGATTTTGCCCTTGGCCCGACTGAGCGCGCCAAACACGCCGTTGATGCCGTCACCCGGATAACCGAAAATCCGCGTAACGCCCCATTGGCTGAGCCGCTCAACCAGAAAATCTCCCACTGTCAGCGTCATTTCAATCCTCGCTTTTCACCGATGCATCGATCTGTCCCGGCGAACATCCGCCGGCAGCTGTATGGGTCTGGACAGTTGGTTTGTTGGCGAAGTTTCGATTGATTTCCCCGCAAAGAAATTTGTTTTTCGAGGTTTAGGGTGTGAAACCTGTTCTGTGGCGGATCGCCTTTTATCAGTTGCTCTACGCGTTTTTCTGAGGCAAGTGCGCGCCCTGGCTGTCCACCCTTTAACGGTTGAATCGGCGGCGAGCCATTCGCGAGCAGGCTCGCTTCCACAGGGGATCGCTGCCTGAATGTGGGAGCGAGCCTGCTCGCGAAGGCGCCAGAACAGTCAATCAAGACGCCAAATGAGGAGAACAGCATGCTCACGCCCGTACAAACCCTGCTGCTGGAACGCAACGACTGGGTGCCGAACAATCCGCGCCTGCCGGTGTTGATCTATCCGCAAGCGCTTGATCTGCAGGGCAGCGATCCTGCGGCCCTGTTCGAGCAAACCTTCAGTGCCAACGGCTGGCCGCCGCAATGGCGCTATGGGGTGTATGACTTCCATCACTATCACACTGAAGGCCATGAAGTGCTGGGCATTGCGACGGGCCATGCGCAACTCATGCTGGGCGGGCCCGACGGGCATGTTGTGCAGGTCAGAGCCGGTGATGCCTTGCTGCTGCCCGCTGGCGTCGGCCATTGCAACCTGAGTTGCAGCGACGATTTTCTGGTGGTCGGTGCCTATCCACCGGGCCAGCGCGGCGATATCTGTCGCGAGGCACCCAGCGGCGAGCAACTGCAAAAAATCGCGACGTTGACGTTTGCGCAGACCGATCCGGTGCAGGGAACGCAGGGTGCTGTCGGGCAATATTGGCGCGGATAACCTTCAACGATGCGCGTGCACCGTCCACGCCACCAGTTTGATCACGATCGGTCTCACCACAAGAATGCACAGGAACGCGACGGGCATCGCCAGTTTGTAGGCGTGCAAGGCATTACTCAGATAGTTGTTATCAATCCCGGAGTTGGCGGCGGTGATGACCAGCGACATCAGAAACGCCATGATCGTTGCCATGTACAACGCAAACACATACGGCGTCGCACGCGAAGATAGCTTACGGCGCCTGATAATCAAGGCTTCGGTGCTTGTTGATTGATTCATATGGCTTTTCCATCCATTGACAGGGAGCCCGCACGTTAACAAAGCCGATCTGACGCAACTAGACGCTCAACCGCAGGTACTTTATAAAGCAGAGCTTACGAATCAACCTTCAACGGAACATGGATGAATCTGTTAGCAGCGATTGCCTGTTTTATCAAAGTGGTGGAGTCGGGCTCGATTGTCGGCGCCGCCAGGATTCTGGGCGTCAGTGCAGCAGCGGTGAGCCAGACGATCAACCGACTGGAGGTGCACCTCGGCGTTCGCCTGCTAAAACGCACCACACGCCGCATGGCGGCGACCGAAAACGGCGCGGTGTATTACGAGAAAGTCCGGCGCATTGCCGCGGATCTGGAAGCTGCGCAAAGCTCGATCAGCTGCGATGAAACCGAGTTGCAGGGCCGTTTGAGCATCGCCTCGACTTCGGCGTTCGGCCGGCATGTGCTGGCGTCACTGATCGCCGGTTTCGCCGCTCTGCATCCGCGCCTGCGCATCGAACTGTCTACCACCAATGGCAAGATCAACCACATCCACGATGACATCGATTTGAGCCTGCGGATCAAGCCGCAACTGGAAGACGGCATCGTGGCGCGCAAGATCGTTTCATTGCCCTTCATCATGTGCGCCGCACCGGCCTACCTTCAGCGCGCCGGTCGCCCGCATTCACCCGACGACCTGCAAAACCACGCATGCCTGGCCTTTCGTTACCCACTGGACGGGCGTTTCCTGCGCTGGAGTTTTGTTCGTGACGGCGAGCGTTTCGACGCCACTATCAACGCCACCACCATCAGTGATGACATTGATGCGCTGGCGCAAATGGCTGTCCACGGCGCCGGGATCACCCGACTGGCGGAGTTTGTCGCAGCGCCTTACCTGGCGAGCGGGCAACTGGTGCCGCTGTTTGCACACGGCGATGTCGCAGGTTCCGCTGTCGAGCCGATGGACATCTATGCCTGTGTGCAGGAACGCGCAGCGATGACGCCCAAAGTCAAAGCCTTCCTGGATTATCTGACGGCGCATCTGGCCACGCGCTGGCCGCTGGAAAATGTTTATAACGAGGGGCCCAAAGAGACTCGCTGAAGCGCGCGAAATCAGTCAAAGTCCGCCTCGCCCATCGGCCCATCACGGAAGATAACAACAATGATGAAAACACTCGGTGCACTGCTTCTGCTCTGCTTGAGCACCCATGCATTCGCTGACACACAAATTGTCGGTTTCCAGTACGCCACGCTGGCGGATCCGCGCAACGAGCGCCCCCTGGAAATGGTCGTCTGGTACCCAGGCTCGACCACCACCGCGACGCCACAGTTATTCGGTGACAACCCGGTATTCGTCGGCGCCCCGGCGGTGCTCGATGCCCCTGCTGCCAGCGGCGAGCATCCCTTGGTGGTGCTTTCCCATGGCAACGGCGGAAGCTGGATCAACCAGACGTGGCTGGCCAGTGCGCTGGCCCGTCAGGGTTACATCGTCGCGGCGGTCAACCATCCTGGCACCACCAGCCGCGACCGAAGCCCGCAAGCCGCCGCGCAGTTGTGGCAGCGCCCCGTTGACCTCAGCCGCGCCATCGATGCGGTGACGGCGCAACCGGAAAAATTCGGCGCGGTGGCCAAGGCTCGAATTGCCGTCGTCGGCCACTCTCTGGGCGGCTGGACGGTACTCGAAACCGGCGGCGCGCGCTTCGACCCCGAGCGTTTTGCCGAAGATTGCAAAATTCATCCGCAACTGGCCAGTTGCACTGCGTACGAACAGATGAACACTGCAAACACTGCGCAATCGAAAGCCCGGCTGGCGGCCGACTTGCGGGACAAGCGCGTGACTGCCGTGGTTTCGCTGGACCTCGGTCTGTCGCGCGGGATGACCGATGCCAGTCTCGCGGCATACCCCGTGCCGATTCTGGTGATCGCTGCCGGCGTCCCGTCGAAAGAACTGCCCGCGCAGCTGGAATCCGTCGACCTCGCCAAACGCCTGCCAAAAACGTCATCGCGCTACGTCGAGATCAGCGACGCCAGCCATTTCACCTTCATGGCCATCTGCAAACCTGGCGCCGTGGCGATGCTCGACCAAGACGTGCCGGGCGACAGCATCATCTGCACCGATGGCGAGGGCGGCCGTCCGCGCGCGCAGATCCAGGAGCAAGTGATTGCGCTGATCACCGGGTTTCTGGCACAGCCATCTGGCAGCCTGAAACAAGTCATCACTTACAAGGACTCCCAATAACAATGCTGACGCCCTCCCCTCAAATCTTCCGGGGCAGTTGCCTGTGCGGTGCCGTGAAATACCAGATCCGTTCACGGCCCAAAGCGCTTTCGCACTGTCACTGCAGCCAATGCCGCAAAAGCCATGGTGCGGCGTTTGCCAGCTATGGCAGCGTGCTGCGCCAGAACCTGGAATTGCTGGAGGGCGCCGACCAGATCAAGGCCTATCAGTCTTCTGAGTCGGTGCAGCGCCAGTTCTGCACGCACTGCGGCTCGTCGCTGTTCTGGGCCAGCAAACAGGGTGACTACAGCGACTGGATTTCGGTGGCGCTGGGCACGCTGGACACGACCTTCACCACGGAAAAACAGCAACACGTGGAAGTGACGTCGAAGGCGCCGTGGTTTGAAATCAAGGATCAATGGCCGCAGCGCTAAGGCTGACATTGGAAATGATTACACCCTTTGGAAAATAAAGATCAGATGAACCTCTCAAAAAAAATAGCGTTCCCCGCGGTGATACTGGCCGCAATCATCGTCATCGCGCTGCAGGTGCTGCTCTACGACGCCGAAATAACCATGGCTCAGGCATCATTGGGCAGTGTGCCGATTCAATTGATAACGGAAATATTCATCACCGTCGCCATTCACCTGTTTGTCATCCTGATGGTCCCGATGCTCTTGATCGCGTATAGGAAGTACGTCACAGCCTATGCGGTGCTCGCCCTGTCTCTGTCTGCCTACGTGCAGTTCACCACAGGGCTGGGCTTGCTCGGCGCTACCGTCGCGCTTATCGCCTTTTCGACCGTGCTTATTTATGGCTACAAACAAGCGCGCGAATGGCTTCGCTTCAGGCGTGCGAAGTGAACACAGATCGTTGTGCGGCAACTTCGCACGAACCCTGTGCGCGCAGGTTCAATCCTTCTGCTTAACTGGTTCGTTGCAGTTCTTCTATCAGGAGGCCAGCAATGAAACCGGTAAAACTCACTGCCATGTTTGTGGCTGCCAGCCTGCTCGGCTGCGCGGGTTCTTCAAACCCTGGCACCAACGTAGCGTTGACTGCCACCCGGCAAAACAGCGGGCAAATCGGCAATGTCACGCTCGCCGACTGGGGCAAGGACACCGGATTCAGTTTCTTCATCAGTGGCGCACCCAACGGCGCCTCGCTGCCGTTGCGTCTGTACGCATTCGTTTATCAGGGCAGTTGCGCGCAGCCGGGGCCGGTGGCGTACGCGATGAACGACAAGGTCACCACCGAGCGTCAACCGGTACGCGGCTGGACCTTTTCACGCAGCGCCCCGGTCAGCCTGTCGACGTTATTGACGGGCGAGTACGCCATCGTGGTGCGGACCGCCGCGACCGATGGCAACGTCGATATTTTTTGCGGTGATATCCGTCAGGCGGACAAGATGAATGACACAGTGGATCAAGCGCGAATCAAATCACCGTCGAGTTGAGGACGACTTGCGCCGCGCCGTTGGTATTATCAGCGAGGTACTTTTTCCACTTGCCAAGATTGAGGCCCCTTACATGAGCAAAGCGCCCTACGTTCCGCCCCAGGTCTGGAAAAACGAAGCCCCGTCCGGCGGCCAGTTCGCCAGCATCAATCGGCCGATTGCCGGGCCGACCCATGACAAGACCCTGCCGGTCGGCAAACAACCTTTGCAGCTCTACTCGCTGGCCACGCCCAACGGCGTCAAGGTGACGATTCTGTTGGAAGAGCTGTTGGCGCTAGGGCACAGCGCCGCCGAGTACGATGCGTGGCTGATCCGCATTGGTGAAGGCGATCAGTTCTCCAGCGGTTTTGTCGAAATCAACCCGAACTCGAAAATTCCGGCGCTGCTCGATCGCAGCGTTGAGCCGCCGATCCGCGTGTTCGAGTCGGGTTCGATCCTGCTGTATCTGGCGGAAAAATTCGGTGCGTTCCTGCCGAAAGATCCTGCTGGCCGCACCGAAACGTTGAACTGGCTGTTCTGGCAAATGGGCGCAGCGCCTTATCTGGGCGGTGGTTTCGGACATTTCTATGCCTATGCGCCGGAGAAAATGGAGTACCCGATCAACCGCTTCACCATGGAAGCCAAGCGGCAACTGGACGTGCTCGATCGGCGTCTGGCTGAAAGCGCCTATCTGGCCGGCGACAGCTACACCATCGCCGATATCGCGGTCTGGCCGTGGTACGGACAATTGGTGCGCAACAATGTTTACTCGGCGGCCGAGTTTCTCGCCGCTCACGAATACACGCATGTGCAGCGTTGGGCCGAAGACATTGCCCAGCGGCCGGCGGTCATTCGCGGGCAACGCGTCAATCGCACCTGGGGCGATGAGGCGACTCAGGTGCCCGAGCGGCATCAGGCCGAAGATCTGGACTGACCACTCTTGGCGTCACGCTCAGCCGCTGAGCGTGCTCCACCGACAACTATGACAAGCCGCGCATGCTGGCCGCCAAATAAAAGTTCTGAGTCGTTGACGATCGATTGCGTAACAAAAACCAAGGGCGCCCGGAAAATCCGCGGCGCCCTTGCTTTTTCTACCGGCCGCATTAGTCATGCACAGCAATAACAGATAGTCTCTGAGCGAACTCATCACGAAGCATCGCCCCATGACCAACCCGGCCTTTGCACCCGACATCGAAGCCATCCGCAGCATTGACGCGGTGCCGGTCATCCTCAGCATGGTCAAACACCTCACCGGCATGCGTTTCGCCGCGGTGGCGCGGGTCACCGAGAAGAATTGGGTGGCATGCGCTGTCGATGACTCGATTGATTTCGGGCTCAAGCCCGGTGGTGAACTGGTGCTCGAATCGACCATCTGCCATGAGATCCGCCAGCACCAGCAGCCGGTGATCTTCGGTCATGCCAGTACGCACCCGCTCTTCTCCCGGCATCACACGCCGAAAACCTATGGGCTGGAAAGCTACATCTCCATCCCCATTGTCAAAGCCAACGGCGAATTCTTCGGCACCCTGTGCGCCATCGACTCCGTGCCGGCCAATCTCGACGAACCGGCCATCGCCAAGACACTGACCCTGTTCGCCCAACTGATCGCCATGAGCCTCGACACGCAAGGCCGCCTGGAAGCGACCAGACTCGAACTCAACAACGCCAACGAACTCGGGCGCCTGCGTGAGCAGTTCATCGCGGTACTCGGGCACGACCTGCGCACACCGCTGAGCGCGGTGCGCATGAGCGCTGACTTGCTGGAAAGCAAAACCGAGGACAAACGTTCACTCAACCTGATTGCGGCGATTCGCAATAGCTCGATGCGCATGGGCGTATTGATCGAAAACATCCTCGACTTCGCCCGAGGACGACTGGGTGGCGGAATTCCGGTGCAGCGCAAGTTGGTGGATGACCTGCAGCACACCCTGCAATTGACCCTTGCCGAGGTTCAGGCGTCCCATCCGCAGGGGAATTTCATCCATGAACTGGATGTGCCGGCGGGCGTCTATTGCGATGCGCTGCGCATCAGCCAATTGCTCTCCAACCTGCTTGGCAATGCGGCGACCCATGGCTCGAACCGCGCGCCAATCGTCCTCAAAGCCTATGCGGAAAACGACGAGATCGTGATTTCCCTGACCAATCAGGGCACACCGATTTCGGCGCAACTGATGCCACTGCTGTTCGAACCGTTCTCCCGGGCCGAAGCCGGGCAGCGTTGCGAGGGTTTGGGGCTGGGGTTGTATATCGCCGCGCAGATAGCGATGGCGCACAACGGCACCTTGAGCGTTACTTCAAGCGCCGAGTCGGGAACCTGCTTCGTGGCGAGATTCCCGGCCCGGTTCAAATGGGTTTAAGCCGCCTGCCGCCGCATCGTCAGAATCGCCGCGCCAAACCCGATAAACGTAGACCCGACCACCCGGCTGACCCAACGCGACAGCGCCGGACGGGTCAACACGCCCTTGGCCCGCGAAGCCAGCGCGGCATAAACGCTCAGTGACGACACCGACAACGCCATGAAGATCGAAGTCAGGATCAGAAACTGCGGGAGCAGCGCAGCGCCCTGATCAATGAACTGCGGGAACAGCGCGGTAAAAAACATCGTCGCCTTGGGGTTAGTCACCGCCGTCAGGAACGCCGATTTGTACAACTTGCCGCGAGTCGGCTGCAACTTGCTCGCCTCTCCTTCGACTCCCTCCGGCAGCATCGGACCCTTTTTGAACAGCTGCTTGACGCCGAGGTAGAACAAATACCCGGCGCCGATGATCTTCACCGCATTGAACAGCAGCTCAGAACTGGCCAACAACGCCCCCAACCCCAACATCGCCGCCGCCGACAGACAGAACAACCCGCTGGCGTTGCCCAAGCATGACCAGATCGTGCTGCGCTGCCCGTGAGCCAGACTGTTATTGATCGCCATCAACGTCGCAGGGCCCGGACTGGCAATGGCAATCGCCGCAACCACAGTGAAGGTCAAAATCGAGTGAGAATCCATGTTCATTGCTCGCCAGAGTGAAGAGGCCGCATGTTACAGCAACCTGCGCGATAGCCCAGATCAAAAGCCCCTCACCCTAGCCCTCTCCCGGAGGGAGAGGGAACTGACCGAGGTGATTGTGAGACATGCACCGACGTGGAATACCGGGCCGTACTCGAATACTGAAGCAGAACAAAAACCCCTCACCCTGGCTCTCTCCCGGAGGGAGAGGGAACTGACCGCGGTGACTGTGAGACATGCGCCGACGTGAGATTCCGAGCCGTATTCAAATACTGAAGCAGATCAAAAGCCCCTCACCCTGGCCCTCTCCCGGAGGGAGAAGGAACTGACCGCGGTGACTGTGAGACATACGCCGACGTGGAATACCGAGCCGTACTCGAATACGGAATCAGATCAACAGCCCCTCACCCTAGCCCTCTCCCGGAGGGAGAGGGAACTGATCGAGGTGATTGTGAGACATGCGCCGACGTGGAATACCGGGCCGTACTCGAATACTGAAGCAGAACAAAAGCCCCTCACCCTAGCCCTCTCCCGGAAGGTGAGGGAACTGATCGAGGTGATTGTGAGACATGCACCAACGTGGAATACCGGGCCGTACTCGAATACTGAAGCAGAACAAAAGCCCCTCACCCTGGCCCTCTCCCGGAGGGTGAGGGAACTGACCGAGGTAATTGTGAGACATGCACCGACGTGGAATACCGGGCCGTACTCGAATACTGAAGCAGATCAACAGCCCCTCACCCTGGCTCTCTCCTGGAGGGTGAGGGAACTGATCGAGGTGATTGTGAGACATGCACCGACGTGGAATACCGGGCCGTACTCGAATACTGAAGCAGAACAAAAACCCCTCACCCTGGCTCTCTCCCGGAGGGAGAGGGAACTGATCGAGGTGATTGTGAGACATGCACCGACGTGAGATTCCGAGCCGAACTCAGGCTTTGAATATCACGCAAATCGGCTCCCTCTCCCTCGGGAGAGGGCTGGGGTGAGGGGCAGTTCCAACACAAATCAAAAGCCGACCCCTGTGCTTTTCACCACTCAACAGGATGAGCGTTAGCTCGGCTGCAGCTCTTGATCTTGCCGTGCTGGCCCCTTCGGCAGGCTGAGTGGAGGGATTTATCCGGGAGTGGGAGCGCAGCGACCGTTTGGCGAAGCCAAATGCATCGAGAGGAGGTGCAGCGAAGCAAACCGTAGGCGATGCCCCCGGATAGATCTCGGAGCGAAGGAACCCCGAGCCTCAGCGAGGGGCCGAACGCCGGGGCCCAGACCTTTGGTTCCTTTGGGGCGTTTGCCAAAGGGACTCGCTGTAAAAGCGAAACCGCCAGAGGCAGCACCCGAAGCAACGGATATACACCCAAAACCCCAAGAGCCTGGTCGGCCCAAAGGCCGCCAAGAACCAAAAAAAAAGCCCCGCAACCACAAAAGGCGCGAGGCAAAGAATTGGTTGGTTGCGGCCAACCAAAGGAGCTCAGTCAAATACGTACAAAAGCCAAAATCAGATGCAATCCTGCGCAGCCCGCTCAAAACTCGAAGGCAAAAGATTCGAAGCCAACAAATGCCGCTCGTAGATAAACACCTTGCCGCCATTGCCAGCCTTGTAAGCCTCCAGCACGTTGTCAGCAGAAATCTTGCTCGGCACCACAATCCGGTAACTACGCTGAGTCTGCGACACCGTCGGATTCAGCGCACTGCCCTGCAACTTCGGCACAACACAGTCAGCGTATTGCGCAGGGGTCTTGCTGGTCTGCAAAGTCAGGCTCGGGTTGTTCGGCGCCGAAGCGCAACCAGCGAGCAATAAAGAAGCAACAGCCATGGCAGGCACGAATAAAAGACGCATCGGTAAAATCCTGAAAATAAAGGTTCGGTTCAACCGGCAACGGTTCAGCCTCACGGAGCCGCCGTTGCCATTTATGTTTTAAGTGTTCAGCTCGACGCTACCAACGCCTTGAGCGACACATCGAATTGCTTCAAGGCATTGAGTTGCAAGTCACGCTGCCTGTCGATCTGCGCAGCAATGGCCGGTGCCGCCTGGTTATGCACCCACACCGAAGGCAACTGTTTCTCGACGGCGCCTTCAGCCTTGCCGATGTATTGCAGGTCGGCGTCATAGAAGCGTGCGGTGAACCGTGCTTCGACCAGGCTGTTACGTTGGGTCAATAGCCGATTGAACGTGTCGAGCTTCACCACCACGTCCGGATGAGCCTGCACCAGCGCATCGAGGTTGTCGTAAACAGTCACCGACAAGAACTGCTGTTGCAGCGAACTCACCAGCCAGTCGATGGCCAGCTCCGGATCGGAACTGCCGACAAAGGCTTCGCGAATCCGCGAGTCGAGCGCATCTTTCGCGCCGTTGACCGCCATGTCGTGGTAACGCTCAAGGTATTGCAGGTTGTCCAGAGTGTTCTCGCTGAGCAACACACCGACGGTCTGCGAATGCTGCAAGGTCGTACTGCTACCGGTGAGGCTCTGCAAGTGACACGACCCAGCGTCGGCTGCGTACGTCGGGGCTGTAAACAGTGCGCCACCTGTCAGCAGGGCGACCAAAGCCAGTCGGGTCAGAGTGTTCATCGCGCAGATTCCTTGAGCGGCGTGTTCGATGGAGGCAATTTTCCGCCGATTGCCGACAAAGCAGAACTTGCGTTTCTTGATGGTCACTATTACTTCTAGCAATAGTTGCGCGACTGCAGACTGATACACACTCAATACAACTAGAAAAAGACTAATGAGGAACCTTCCTTGAGAACGTTTGACCTGATCCGAGACGCCGTTTTGCCCGACTTCCGCGAGCGCGTGGCCGAGTACCTCGTACAGTACGAAAGCGTGTTGCTGGACAAAAAAATCAACGACCCGCAGCTCATCACCGACACCGCCAATCAGTTGCGCGGTTATCTGCACGGGCTCAACACCACCCGCGTGCTGGGGATGGCCGAATGGGAAGAGGTGGATCGTCGGGTCGTCGACACCTGGCTCGCGTCCGGGCAATGATCGATCGGCGCAGTGGCTGCGGTGGCCGCTAACGCCCGCGCCCTCCCCGCTGCCAGTGGTCTGCGCGGCAACACGACCTCTGCGAAAAAGTCGCCCGAACGCTTACAATCGCCGGTCTAACTGCCAATCAGACAGGCTCATCAAGAAATGCCGCTCGACCCACCTACGATGTTGACCATTTCCATCGCCCTCGCAGCCGCCGCCGCGCTGTATCTGGCGATCGAGTGGCGCAGCATTCGTGAGCCTTCGCTACTGTTCTGGAGCGCCGGTTTCGCCACCATCACCGTCGGCTCCACCCTGGCCCTGCTGCGCAGCAGCGGCTTTTTGCTGATCGGCATCTGGTTCGCCAACGGCCTGCTGGTGACCGCGCATTTCCTGTTCCTGCTCGGCGTGGCGCGCTTCACCCAGATACGGCTGTCGCCGGCCTGGTACCTGATCTTCGTCACCTGGCTGGTCATGCTGTTGCTGCCAGACGGGCCGTTGTGGTCGAAGGTCATGCTGGCGGCCAATTCGCTGCTGGTGGCGCTAGCGACCCTCAAGGCCAGCTCGCTGCTGCGTCCCCATGGCAAATCGTTGAGCGTCGGCGCGGTGCAGCTGCGTTACGTGCTGCTTGGTCACGGAATTTTCTACGTGGCCAAAGCCCTGACGGTGGTGATTCCCGGCACGCTGATCGATCTGGCGGCGTTTCGTGGCGAAATCATTCAGATTTCCCTGGTCGAAGGCGCGATGGCGATCATGTTGATCGCCCTGTCGATGACCGGCACCGAACGGTATCGCCGGGAAAAACAGATCGCCCGCCTTGCCGAGCGTGATCCGCTGACGGCTCTGTACAACCGCCGGGCCCTGGAAAAACGTGCACCGCGCTTGTTGGAACATGTTTCGCCGCAACATCCCGGCGCCTTGCTGCTGATCGATATCGACAATTTCAAACTGGTCAACGACCAGTATGGCCACACTGCCGGTGATCGTTTGTTGATCGCCTTGAGCGAGATGATCCGCTCGGTGTTGCCGCGCAATGCGCTGACGGCGCGCCTGGGCGGTGACGAGTTTGTCATCCTGCTCAGCAGCGCATCGAGTGAGCGCGTCATGGAACTGGGCAACGCACTGCGCGAGCAGTTTCTGAGCACCACCTCACAGACATTTCCCACCACAGCCGCCGTGACCCTGAGCATCGGCGCCAGCCTGTTCGACAAACCGCCTGCCAACCTGACGGCTCTGATCGAACAAGGCGACGCCGCCCTCTATGAATCCAAACGCGGCGGGCGCAATCGCCTGCGCCTGACCGGGCTCACCATCCCAGGATAATAAAAACCATGTCCAGCCTCGACACTCCTCTGCAAGACCTCGCCGCCCCCGAAGGCGTTTGCTACGGCTGCGGCGGCCGAAATCCGCACGGCCTGCACGTCAAAAGCCATTGGCACGAAGATGGTGTGCACGTTATTGCCGAACACCTGCCGGAGGCCAAATATTGCGGCTGGCCGGACCTGGTCTACGGCGGCCTGCTTGCGATGCTGGTCGACTGCCATTCCAACTGGACGGCCATGGCCTACCACTACCGCGCAGAAAACCGCGAACCCGGCAGCCTGCCGCGCATCGACTGCGTCACCGGCAACCTCGGCATCAAGTTCATCAAGCCGACACCGATGGGTGTGCCGCTGGTTTTGCGGGCGAAGGTCGAGGGTGACGTCGGGCGCAAGACGCGGGTGATTTGCGAGGTGTATGCGGGGGAAGTGCTGACGGCGGTGGGTGATTCGGTGTTTGTGCGGGTCGATACCGGGCTATTGGCGGATTCGGCGCATGGGCGGAAAAGCCAAAGCCCCTCACCCTAGCCCTCTCCCAGAGGGAGAGGGGACTGACCGAGGTGCCTGGTTGAAATACGCCGACCTGAGATATCGAGTCGAACTCTGGATTCGAAAAATCCCCACCCCTGCCCTCTCCTTGAAGAGAAAAGACTGACCGAGGTGTCTGGTTGAAATACGCCGACCTGAGATATCGAGTCGAACTCTGGTGTTGAAAAGCCCACAGATCAGCTCCCTCTCCTTGGGGAGAGGGAACTGACCGAGGTGTCTGGTTGAAATACGCCGACCTGAGATATCGAGTCGAACTAGGATTTTGAAAAGCTCACAAATCGGCTCCCTCTCCTAGGGGAGAGGGCTGGGGTGAGGGGTGAATTCACCACCGAACCCCATGTGAAAACAGGCTTAAACCTGCTTCACATTCGCCCGCGCCGTATGCAGCTTTTTATAGCTCTCAACCAAACGCAAATGCCGATCCAGCCCTTCCAGCTTCATGCTGGTCGGCGTCAGGCCATAGAACCGCACGCTGCCGTTGACCGAACCAATCGCCGCATCCATCCGCTCATCGCCAAACATACGGCGGAAGTTAGCCTCGTAGTCTTCCAGTTGCAGATCTTCGTCCAGCTCCATCTCCAGCACCACGTTGACCGCTTGATAGAACAAGCCGCGCTCGACGGTGTTGTCGTTGTATTGCAGGAAGGCTTCGACCAGATCCTTGGCCTGCTCGTACTTTTGCAGCGCCAGACAGATCAGCAGACGCAGTTCGAGAATCGTCAGCTTGCCCCACGGCGTGTTGTCGTCGAACTCGATGCCGATCAGCGTAGTGATCTCGGTGTAATCGTCCTGTTCGCTGTTTTCCAGGCCTTGGGCGAGGTTGCGCAGGCCGACCTTGCTCAGGGTGTGCAAATTGAGAATGTCGGCGCGGAATTGCAGGGCTTTGTTGGTGTTGTCCCAGATCAGGTCTTCGACCGGGTAGATCTCCGAGTAGTCGGGCACCAGAATGCGGCAGGCCTTGGCACCGATGTGCTCGTAGACCGCCATATAGACTTCTTTGCCCATGTCTTCGAGGATACCGAACAGCGTCGCGGCTTCTTCGGCGTTGGAGTTTTCACCTTGGCCTGAGAAATCCCACTCGACGAATTCGAAGTCCGGTTTGGCACTGAAGAAACGCCACGAAACAACGCCGCTGGAGTCGATGAAGTGCTCGACAAAGTTGTTCGGCTCGGTGACGGCCTGGCCGGAGAACGTCGGTTGTGGCAAGTCGTTGAGGCCTTCAAAGCTGCGGCCCTGCAGCAGTTCAGTGAGGCTACGTTCCAGCGCCACTTCCAGACTCGGGTGCGCGCCGAACGAGGCGAACACGCCGCCGGTGCGCGGGTTCATCAGGGTCACGCACATCACCGGGAATTCACCGCCCAGCGACGCATCCTTGACCAGCACCGGGAAGCCCTGCTCTTCCAGGCCTTTGATGCCGGCGAGGATGCTCGGGTATTTCTCCAACACTTCCTGCGGCACGTCCGGCAGGGCCATTTCGCCTTCGAGGATTTCGCGTTTGACCGCGCGCTCGAAGATCTCCGACAGGCACTGCACCTGCGCTTCGGCGAGGGTATTGCCGGCGCTCATGCCGTTGCTGAGGTAGAGGTTCTCGATCAGGTTGGACGGGAAGTACACCACTTCATTATCGGACTGGCGCACGAACGGCAGCGAGCAGATGCCGCGCTGGGTGTTGCCGGAGTTGGTGTCGAACAGGTTCGAGCCGCGCAACTCGCCGTCACGGTTGTAAATCTTCAGGGTGTATTCGTCGAGAATCTCGCTAGGCAATTCGTCCTTCGGGCCCGGCTTGAACCATTGCTCGTCCGGGTAATGCACGAATTCGGCGTTGGCGATCTCTTCGCCCCAGAACTGGTCGTTGTAGAAGAAGTTGCAGTTCAGGCGCTCGATGAATTCGCCCAAAGCCGAGGCCAGTGCGCCCTCCTTGGTCGCGCCCTTGCCATTGGTGAAGCACATCGGCGAATGCGCATCGCGGATGTGCAGCGACCAGACGTTAGGCACGATGTTGCGCCACGAAGCGATTTCGATCTTCATCCCGAGGTCGGCGAGGATGCCCGACATGTTGGCGATGGTCTGCTCCAGCGGCAGGTCCTTGCCGGCGATGAAAGTGCCAGCGTCCGAACCGGCCACCGGCATCAACAAGGCCTGGGCATCGGCGTCGAGGTTTTCGACTTCTTCGATGATGAATTCCGGGCCCGTCTGCACAACCTTCTTCACCGTGCAGCGATCAATGGAACGCAGAATGCCCAAACGATCCTTCTCGGAGATGTCCGCCGGCAATTCCACCTGGATCTTGAAGATCTGGTTGTAGCGGTTCTCCGGGTCGACGATGTTGTTCTGCGACAGGCGAATGTTTTCCGTGGGGATGTTGCGCGTGTCGCAGTACAACTTCACGAAGTAAGCCGCGCACAACGCCGACGACGCCAGAAAGTAGTCGAACGGTCCCGGTGCCGAGCCATCGCCCTTGTAGCGGATGGGCTGATCGGCGATCACCGTGAAGTCGTCGAACTTGGCTTCAAGTCGAAGGTTGTCGAGAAAGTTGACCTTGATTTCCATGCGGGATTACCAGAATACGGCTAAACGAATGGCCGCCATTATCCGGTTTTTGCGCGGGAAGTCTTGCCCTTTCGGGAATCGCCGCTGATCGGCGTCCTGCACTTGGGGAGGCAATTCACGCCGGGTTCACTACGCTTTCAATGCAGTTGCGTAGAAGAATCTGAACATTGCGCCCGCGCCGTGGTTCTAGATTCAGAAGACAGCGGATCAAGGACGAGCACATGGACATTTCCAGCTATGCAGCCCCGCTTCCACCGCGCCAGAGCGCCGTCACCCGCCGACTGGCCTTCGCGGTCGGGGCGCTGTTTGTCAGCGGCGTGATTGCCGCGACGGTGGCTTTGCTGGGTATTGCCAATGCGCTGGACAGCGAAGAAATCGACAAAACCCGCTTCTATTCCGCGCGCGCCCTGGAAAACCGCATCACCGCCTCGAAAAACTACATCACCAGCTATGCCTACTGGACCACCGCCTACGAGCATTTGAGCGGTCAGGTCGACACCGATTGGGCCTACACCGAGCAGAACCTCGGCAAAACCCTGTTCACCAATGACGGCTATGACGGCGTGTTCGTCCTCAACCGCGAAGGCACCCGTTACGCGGTGGTGCGCGGGCAAATGGTCGATGCCGAGCTGTCCGCGTCCGTTCAGGTGAGCGCCACGGAGTTACTGGATCAAGTGTTGAGCCAAGGTGATCTGACCAAGCCGGTCAGTCGCTATTCACTGTTCGAAGGCTGGCCGGCGCTGGTGTCGACGGCGGCGATCATACCCAACGATGAGCGGCCACTGGGCGATCCGCAGACCTCTTCGGTGCTGGTGTTCGTCGACAAACTTACGCCGACCAAATTGCGTCTGATCGGCAGCGGTTACGGCTTGAACAACCTGACCCTGGCGCCGGACGAGACGATCGACCCGCAGCGCCCTCGGGTGCCGCTGGACAGCACCGGTTACAGCCTCATCGCTGATCTGGAGCGGCCCGGACAACATTTATTGTGGTCATTGCTGCCGCCCCTCGGCGCGACGATGCTGGTACTGATGCTGCTGACCGCGTACTTCTTCCGCCACGCCTTGCGTTCGTCGCAGTACGTCGACCAGAGTTTTGCCGTCATGCAAACTTCCAATCTCGCGCTGGAAAACGCCAACCGCGAACTGGAAGCCAGCGAAGAGCGCTTTCGCGCGGTGGCCGAAGCCGCGTCGGACTGGATCTGGGAAGTCGACCGCAACCTGGCGCTGACGTACCTGTCGGCGCGCTTCAGCGAAGTGACCGGTTACCCGCAAACCCTGTGGCTGGGGCAAGACATCGGCCACCTGTTGAGTTGCGACACCACGCCATTGGAACTCTGGCTGAGAAACCTGACCGAGGAAAACAGCACCAGCGACCTGCGCTGCACCTACCGCGACCACTCCGGCCAGCAACGCCACTGTCGGTTGTCTGCGCGGCCGATCTTCGACAAACACACGGTCATCGGCTATCGCGGCACCGCCAGCGACATCACCGACGAAGTCGCCGCCCATGCGCAGATCCAGCATCTGTCGATGCACGACGCCCTGACTGGCCTGCCCAACCGCAACAAACTCGCGCGTTATCTGGATGAAGCGCTGCTGCTCAAGGAACACGCGCCGCCGCTGTCGCTGCTGATGATCGACCTAGACAATTTCAAACCGATCAACGATTCACTCGGCCATCCGGCCGGTGATGCCGTTTTGCAAGAAGTCGCTGCGCGCCTGCGTGAATGCACCCGCGAACTGGACATCGTCGCGCGTCTGGGCGGCGACGAATTCATCGTGGTGCTCAACGGTATGGACAGTCAGCACGAAATCGACAAATTCTGCACCCGCCTGATTGGCAGCCTGCATCAACCGATAGTCTTCGAACATCACCCGCTGCACATCGGCGCCAGCATCGGCATCGCGCTCAGCCGATGCCACGGTTACGTGCCCAGCGACCTGATCCGTTACGCCGACATCGCCCTGTATCAGGCCAAATCCGAGGGCAAGAACACCTGGTGTTATTTCGAAGCGCACATGAGCGATCAGATCCAGACGCGCCGGCAAATGGAAGATGACTTGCGCCACGCGCTCAAACACAACGAATTCATCCTGCACTATCAACCGCGCTACAAGGTCGATGGCAAGCACATCGTTTCGGTCGAAGCGCTGGTGCGCTGGCAGCATCCGACCAAGGGCTTGCTGGGCCCGGACCTGTTCATTCCGCTGGCGGAACAGACCGACTTGATCGTCCCGCTCGGTCGCTGGGTGTTGCGCGAAGCCTGCGAAACCGCGCTGGGTTGGCCGGAAGACATTCTGCTCTCGGTCAATCTGTCACCCGCACAGTTTGCCGTGAGTGATGTGGTCGAGGATGTGCGCGAAGTGCTGGTGCAAACCCGCTTCCCGGCCAGCCGCCTGGAACTGGAAATCACCGAGAACGTGATGCTCAACGACACCGACGGCGCGCTGACCACCATGAACGCCCTGAAAGAACTCGGTGTGCGCCTGAACATGGACGACTTCGGCACCGGTTATTCGTCGCTGGGCTACTTGCGCGCCTACCCGTTCGACGGGATCAAGATCGACAAGCGCTTCATCGCCTCGATCAGCAGCGGCACCAACGATCGCGCGGTGGTGCAGGCGATCATCGGCCTGGGCAAGGCCATGGGCCTGACCGTGACCGCCGAAGGGGTCGAAACTGAAGAGCAACTGGACATTCTCGGGGTCGATCAATGTAACGAGGTGCAGGGTTATTTCATGAGCCGACCGATCGACAAAACAGCATTTGCGCGGCTGCTGCAGGATTCCAGAGGCGCGCAACTGCAGGCCAGGAAGGGTCGTGTGACCTGAACAGGTTCACCCGTTTGGCCGCCCCGAGTCACCGATAAACACATTGCCGGCATCGCGCACCAACTGCCGCCACTCGGCGCTGGTGATCAGCCCCTGCTCTTCCATTTCATCGGCTGCCTTGAGCAGTTCGTCGTACTGTTCTTCCGGGTCCAGACGCATCTGCGATTGCGTCGCCAGCTTTCGCCATGCCGCCAGTTTTTCTTGCTTGCGCTGATCGAACATCGGGAATGATCTCGTGAAGGACTTCCTTGATAGAAAGACGTGAGATCCCGGTGGTTCAGCGTAATCGAC
Source organism: Pseudomonas sp. AC169 (assembly GCF_979258515.1). Taxonomy (NCBI): domain Bacteria; kingdom Pseudomonadati; phylum Pseudomonadota; class Gammaproteobacteria; order Pseudomonadales; family Pseudomonadaceae; genus Pseudomonas; species Pseudomonas sp. AC169. Next base: position 6,425,644 of record NZ_OZ409866.1, read on the forward strand.
GGATGGACTGCTTGCTTTGGATACACCACCGAACCCGGTAGGAGTGAGCCTGCTCGCGATAGCGGATTGTCTGTGGCGGATGTGTTGGCTGACACACCGCTATCGCGAGCAGGCTCACTCCTACAGGGATTGGGGCGTTTTGTCAGAACTTCTCGGCCACGCGCCGGTACGGATAATCTGGCTCTCTGTACTTGCCCGGCTTCTGCCGTTTGGGTAATTCGACCTTCTCGCGCTTCACATCCTCATACGGAATGCGGCTGAGCACATCGGTGATGATGTTCAGCCGTGCGCGGCGCTTGTCGTTGGAGTCGGCCACCAGCCAGGGCGCATGTTCAGTGTCGGAGTATTTGAACATTTCATCCCGCGCCCGTGAGTAGTCGTACCAGCGGCTGTAGGATTTCAGGTCCATCGGCGTCAGTTTCCAGGTCTTGCGACCATCATTGATACGCGCCTCGAGCCGGCGGGTCTGTTCCTCGGGGCTGACTTCCAGCCAGTACTTGAGCAGGATCACCCCGGACTGGACGATCGCGTGCTCGACCCAGGGAATCGATTTGAGGAATTTGTCGGCCTGCTCATCGGTGCAGAAGCCCATCACCCGCTCGACACCGGCGCGGTTGTACCAACTGCGATCGAAGATCACCACTTCGCCCGCCGCCGGCAAATAAGGCAGATAACGCTGCACATGCATCTGGCTTTTCTCGCGATCGGTCGGTGCCGGCAGCGCCACCACGCGAAACACACGCGGGCTGACGCGTTCGGTCAGCGCCTTGATCGTGCCGCCCTTGCCGGCGCCATCGCGCCCTTCAAAAACGATGCAGACCTTGACGCCCTTGGCGATCACCCACTCCTGCAACTTGACAAGTTCGACGTGCAGTTTGCGCAACTGGTCGAGGTAGTCCTTGTTTTTCAACTTCGGAGTTTCAGGCGCCTTGGCGGCCTTCTTTTTGTCTTTTGCCATGACCTTGGCCTCTCTCCAATAAATGCAGAAACAGACTGTTGATTGACGGGGTGAACCAGACACGTGAGGTTAGTTCATGCCGTGCTGATTGCCATTGCCGGGCAAAAAGCCAAATTGCCATGTGTTTCGTTCGTTCTTTGTTACGTCGCACTGATCATTGCCCGTTCTTGCCTGCCTGGAGTTTTTCGATGCCGTCGCCCAAATCCCTACCCACTGCCCTGCTCGGCCTGGCCCTCGCCTGCCCGGCGATGGCCGAGACTCAAGGACTGGAATTGGGGCAAGTGCTGATTTCGGCGGATGAGCAAAGGGTTTCCGACGCAAGCGTTGAAGAAGCCGAGGCCCGCCTCGAACAAGTGCCCGGTGGCACCAACGTGGTCGACATGCGCCAGCCTTTGCAGGGCCGCGTGGCGAGCAATCAGGATGTGCTGGCGTATCAACCGGGGGTTTATGCGCAGTCGGCGGGCAACGAGGGCGTGAAAATCTCGGTGCGTGGCTCGGGCATCAACCGTGCACCGGGCGCCCATGCGTCGGGGCTGTACACGATGCTCGACGGCCTGCCACTGACCGGCCCGGGCGGCACGCCATACGAATTGCTCGAACCGCTGTGGGTCGATCACGTTGAAGTGTTGCGCGGCGCCAACGGTTTTGATCGCGGTTCGCTGGCACTCGGCGGCGCCATCGATTACGTCAGCCACACCGGCTACACCGCGCCGAAACTGCAAGTGCGCTACGCCACCGGTAGCCACGGCTATCAACAGCGTCAGGTCAGCTCCGGGCAAGTGCTCGGCGACTTCGATTACTACGTGTCGCTCACCGACTCCAACGCCGACGGTTATCAGGATCACACCGCCAGCGAAAGCAAAGGCGTGATCGCCAACTTCGGCTATCGCTTCAACCCGAATCTGGAAACGCGCTTCTACATTCGCTACCGCGAGACCGACAACGACCTCGCCGGCCGCGTGACCAAGCACTCCATCGAACACTCGCCTCGTGCGGCCAATCCTTCCTACGTGGCGCGCGATGACAGCCGCAAGCAGCCGGGCAGCACCTTCATCGGCAACAAGACCACGTATTACATCGACGACGATTCGAGCATCCAGACCGGCCTCGTCTACCACGACTATCCGATGGACCTGCGCGAAGGCCCGAACCGTTTAAAAGTCGCCTACACCGACGTCAGTGGCACGTTCGACTACAAACGCCGCGATACGCTTTTCGGCATGGAAAGCCGCAGCAACGTCGGCCTGCGCGTGACCAAACATCTGCCCAACGACGGCGCCAGCGAGTTTGTGCGAGTTCCCTCCGGCAACACCGCCAGCTACCTGCCCGGCACTCGCATGCGTAACTTCACCTATCAGGGTTCGGACACCGTTCTACATTTCGGCAACGACCTGGAAATCGCCGACGACCTCTGGCTGACCACCGGCCTCGCAGCCATCTACACCCGCCGCGAAAGCGCCGTGACCTACCCGCAAAGCGGCGGCAAAACCAGCATGAACGATTGGGACTACGCACCGCGCCTCGGCCTGCGTTACCAGATCACCCCGGACCTGCAACTGTTCGGCAACCTCAGCCGCTCGGTCGAGGCGCCGCACCCGTGGTCGCTGATCTACAGCTCCAACGTGCGCTTCCCGGCTGGCAATGGCGCGGCGACCGGCACGCAGAAAGACCCGATCAAACTGCAGAACCAGACCGCGACCACGCTGGAGCTGGGCGGTCGTGGCGACAGCGCCGTCGGCGAATGGAGTCTGGCGTGGTACTACGCGCAGGTGCGGCATGAACTGCTGTCGGTGTTGCCGGATGCCAATGCCGTCACGCCTTATGAGTTGAACGCCAGCCCGACTGTGCACCAAGGTATTGAAGCCAGCCTCAACAGCAAACTCTGGTCGGCGGCTGATGGCCGTCAGTTGAGTTTGCGTCAGGCGTATACCTTCAGTGATTTCCACTATCGCGATGATGATCGTTTCGGCGACAACCGCTTGCCGGGCCTGCCGATGCATTACTACCAGGGTGAGTTGCGTTACGACTGGCCGCTGGGGTTCTTTGCGGCGGTGAATACGCAGCTGGTGTCCAAAGTTGCGGTGGATTACGCCAACAGTTATTACGCTGATCCATACGCATTGTACGGCGCAACGCTGGGTTACAACGCGCCGAAGGGTGACTGGCAGGGTTGGGTGGATATGCGCAATTTGAGCAACAAGCACTATGCGGCGACGGTGACACCGGGGTATGACGACAAAGGGCTGGATGCCGCGCGGTCTACGCCGGGTGAAGGGATGGGGGTTTATGTTGGGGTGTCGTGGAGTTTGCTCTGAAGCATTCCCTGTGGGAGCCAGCCTGCTGGCGATGGCGATGTGTCTGTTGCGAAGAAGCTAACTGACCTACCGTCATCGCTTGCAGGCAAGCTCCCACAGTGATTTGCGCTGCACCCGAATTTTGTGATCTATACGCAAACCTGTGGCAACAGGTTTGCCCGCGTAGGCGTCAGCCGAACACGCGTCGATGTACCTGTTCTATGCCCTGTTTCAGAACGAGTCACGGATGAACACCATGGATACCCAACCAGAAAACCTGCTGGAAAAAAGCCTCAAACGGGCCGCCGACGAACCGGCACATCGCCCCGAGTTTTTCAACACACTGTTGAACTCGAACGTATACATCCTCGGTACTGCTGGTGAGGCCGACGACCACGTCAATCTCCAAGCCGGCAGCAACATCAGCATCGCCCATTGGCAAAAACCGGACGGCACCCCGGTCATCCCGTTTTTCTCGTCCCTGCAAACACTGCAACAGTCCATCGACAGCGAGCAGTCCTACCTCGAGATACCCGCCCGATCGTTGTTCGAAATCACACTGGGCGCCCTGCTCTGCCTGAATCCGAAGTCGCCGTACGGCAAAGAGTTTTTCCCGCAAGAGGTGCAAAATTTGCTCGCCGATGCTGTTGGCCAGACCGCCACGGAACGCACGGTCGAGAAAGAAACCAACGTGCTGCTCGGCCAGCCTGCCGAATACCCGTCACAAATGGTCCACTCGCTCACCCAACTGCTCGCCAAACATTCCAATGTGAAGCGCGGATTTCTGGCATTGATGCATGACACCTCGGTGGACGAAAAACCGCACTTGATCGTGGGCATTGAGGCGGACGGCGATATTGAGCGGGTTATGCGTGAGGCAGGCAATGTTGCCGGGGATACCGCGCCGCAGGGCGAGCCGGTTGATTTGTGCCGGGTGTCCCAAGGTGAAGCGGGCCTGAGTGATTACTTTCTCAGGGAGACCACGCCCTTCTATGAGCGCAAGTGGGGCCATAAACTGCGTTCTTTTCTGGGGTTTGGTAAAGCATGATTGAACATACACCAGGACCTTGGGTTCTGGACGAGACCGCCGAGGTCACCGGAACCCAACCCTCTCCAATGCCCGCCGAGTCAGGAAATGAATGAACTTCACCGATGAAATGGCGGCCGCTTTTCCTGCGGGCAATCCGCTGCCCGCACGCCTTCGCCAAGCACTTGAGTTGTTGGAAGAACATGGCTGCGTGCGCAGTCACCGCGATGGCACGCGCTACATGACGCTGCATCCGGACCCGGCACATAGCGATGTGGCGACAACCGCTTTTTACCTGCCAGTACCTGCCGACACCGCCCGCTGGACTAATAGCGATGATCCTGACGTAAACCAGCGCCTGACCCTGTTCCTCAGAACCGGTGGGGACGGCTCGTGGGCCGGGCTGTGGCTGGACGACATCGGGCAACAGCGATTCGTCCATCTGGGATCAGGGTCCGGGTCAACGATGCTTTGCGTCCTGACCGACACGATTGAAGACTTGTTGAGGCTGCTGGCTATCGGTTACGACGAGCTCTGCTGGCCGGAGCAGTTCCAACTGACCCCGGATGAAGTACGCGAAAAAGAATACGCCGAAGACGATTACCCTCCTCCGCCTCTTCTGTTGCGAAGCCACGTCGAGCGAACGCTCGGGCTGAGCATACCCACGCGCGCAGCGGACCTGGTCCGGCGTACAGAGTGCATGGATGTGAGCGAATCGAACGACCCCTTCTGGAACTGGCTCAAGCAGGTCAGTCGGCATTAATGGCGACACGGCTCGATCACTTCCACTCCAAACCTGTACTCGCCCCTCCCAAGGAAGGCACGTTGTGAATGACGTCAAACCCGACAATCGAAATACCCTGAATCGCGCTTGGCCGCTGTTTGTGCTAATGGCATCGACAGCTCTGCTTAACACGGGCTGCTCCCATCCCCCGCCACCGATCGAACGCGACCCCTGCCTGGATGAAGGCCCAAGCCACAGTGCCGCTTACGATGACTGCGTGGCTGACCGCAAGGACGCAAGTGATGCTGCACTCAAAGCCATTCTGGGCGATGCGCCTGATCTTTACACACAAACGCGCTTAGCCGAGCCGGGCGAGGAAACTTTCCAGAAGTCCGACTATCCGGACACCCCCAGCCCCATGAGTTACCGGACTGCTCGCTCAATTTCCGCGACGGAGCAGCAGGCGCTACCGTTCAAGATGAGAGTCCGTTGGAATTACACCTCCAGGAAACTCCTGCCGCGACCTCGTGATCTTGTACGCATGAATGAGATGGAGGCCCTTTTACTGTCCGCCGCGGCGGATGACGGGCTCGCGAAGTGGGTGTGCACGGTCACTGGAGAACACCGTCGGGAGTGGATCTTCTACGCCCGAAGTGACACTGATTTCATGAACCGGATGCAGGCGCTGCTGGCACCGAGCGGACCTTATCCTGTGGAATGGAGCGGTCGTAAAGAGCCTGCACGCAGTGCCGAGGGGGCCAATAGTGCCGACCCGTCCGGGGAAATCCGCATGACCCCTAAACGGTGTTTGGAGTGAGAGACAGGGACACTTGTGGCGCTCTCTGCACTTACAGATCATTCAAGGAAAAATGCTCATGAGCATGAAAAAAATTATGCTGGCTTTATTGGCCGCAGCGACGCTGGCGGGTTGTGGGGGTAACAAGGACAAGGCGCAGGCGTTCGTCGAGTCCAGTGGCATGACCAAGCAATACGCCAGCATGGTCGAGACCGCGTCCAGCGGTTATGCCTCCCGCTACCCTATGCTCGAACGCGAGCAAATTCGCAACGTCGTGCGAGAGAACATCGATCCTGACGACCTGAAGGGCATGGTCGTGGAAATCTATGCCAATCACTTCAACAACGATGAGCTTGACCTGCTGACTCGCGCCAACCAGCATCCCGAGCAGGCGATGACGATCATCCTGAGTTCGAAAAAGGGCCGCGATCTGGCCGAAAAATTCATGGCCGTCCAGAGCAACCTCGCTAAAGATATGCGAGATGCAATGGCCGACAGCGATGAGGCGATCATCGATGCGCTGGATGATTTGAAGGATCAAGCGCAGGGTTAAAACGGCGCCATAAGCGCTCGCCACTTCGCGGGCTTGCCCGCGAAGTCGGAAACTCATTCAGCCTCGCGACCACTGAAGTGGCGCTGAATGAGCGGCGTGCCCCCCTCACCCGCGCTTCGGCAACTTCCAGTTCGGGCGAATGAAATGGCAGGTGTAGCCATTCGGAATACGCTCGAGGTAATCCTGATGCTCCGGCTCGGCTTCCCAGAACGGCCCCGCCGGTTCGATTTCGGTCACCACGCGGCCCGGCCACAGTTTTGAGGCGTCGACATCGGCAGCCGTGTCCTCGGCGATGTCGCGTTGTTCTTCGCTGAGGTAATAAATTGCGGAACGATAGCTGCGACCGAGGTCGTTGCCCTGCCGGTTGGGCGTGCTCGGGTCGTGGATCTGGAAGAAAAACTCAAGGATCTGTCGGTAGCTGATCACCGCCGGATCGAAGGTGATTTCAATGGCTTCGGCATGGTCACCATGGTTGCGATAGGTAGCGTTCGGCACATCGCCACCGCTGTAACCGACGCGGGTCTGCAACACACCAGGATAGCGCCGCAGCAAATCCTGCATGCCCCAGAAGCAGCCGCCAGCGAGGATGGCGGTTTCGGTTTGAGTGGTCATGGCGTGTCGTTCCTCTTCGGGGTGTTGGGTATAGCGATGGTTATGAGGGCGGGTTGGCGGATTCCAAGGGGCTGAGCCAATAGAACTACATCAAGCACCAGCAGCGGAATAAAAAACGCTCGCAATCAGCGAGCGTTTTTCGAGCCTGACCACAAGGTCGGACTCACTTACAAACCTACTTGCTTCAAGCCATTACGCATGCCTTGATCCGCCTGTTCGCACCACTGCTTGAGACTGAGCGTCGGCGGCAGGTTACCCTCGAGCTTTTGGTATTCACCGTTCATAAACATCTCACCCTTGCGTCCCTGAGCTTCGATTTTGTCGCCGTCACTTTTGTCCACTGGACCTGGCATGCCCTTAATAAAGTCGCTCATCTTCTTGGCGTTCTCAGTACTGTCAGCTTTCAAGAAACCCTTGTCGACGCAGTGGTTGATCAAACCCACCGAGTTGCGCCCCATGTCGTAGGCATTTTTCAGCGCTGCAGGATCCATCTCTTCCGCATGGGCGAAACTGGCGGTGCCTAGGGCTGCAGTCATGGCGAAGATCAAAGCGGTATATTTCATGTTTAGTCCTTTAAGGTTTACAGCGGGTGTATTGATTGAATCCAGAATGATTAAGTGCCTAGCTGATTACGGCGCCTTTCGGCCCGCTCGCAATCAGCGCAGCACCGCAGGCGGTTTTCATGCCGTCGAGGGCGATGGGCGTGCCGTCGACGGTGTAGGTGCTGCTGCCCTCGGCGATCGGGAATATGCCTTCGCACAATGGGCAGCTAACCTTGTGACCGACAGCGGCAATCGGCTTGCCGTTGAGGTCGGTCTGAGAGCCTGCAAATCTCGCAAGGCGAGTTAATCGGCGTTGTGACTGCATGGAAAGACCCGCTTAAAAGGCTAGAAATGGTGTCCACTTAAATTAGGTGGACACCATCGCCTTTGGCGTCGGGGTCAGGAAGGTGAGTTGGCCGGACGGTTACCCTCCGCCTACTAGGTAGGCGTCTCTACTGTCGGACCAATCCATACTCGAAATCCAACCAGTCTTTAGCTTTTCCCTCAGCAAGCAGGTCTATCGCCTCATCGAAGGAAATCTCCGCAGGAATGTTGATGGAAAAGAATTTCTTACTCATTCCTTCCCACTTGCAACCTATATTGACTAGGGAGTCCAGCACGGGCGAGATGTGAGGTACTCCCTCAGCAAAGAAAATTATACGAATGGTGCTGTTACCACTGCTCGTGACGACCTTATCGAATAGATGCTCACCGTCTGCACTGGCGATGACAGCAACCTCATCATGAAGACAAGCATCTCTCGAATAAAACGGTATGTTCTTCACAATGAATGTGTCGGATGCCGTTTTTTCGCCCCAAACGCTTTCGCTCGAGACAGGAGGGTAATCGTCTTCGACGATCAAGTTAAAAAATACCTTTTCCATTTCAGGTCCTTAAGGGGTGAGTATTAATAGGGACAGACTACGATTAATAAACTCCAGCTCACGGCCTGTCTCCATGCCCCCTTAGGGCTTACTCAATCAATGAGCTAGTAGTGGTAAAGAAGCCAATGACAGGCACTCCCCTAGACGAGATGACTCAATATCTGAGTGCTGCAGACAAGCATCCTCATATGCAGTATTTTCCCCATCAGCAATATCAGACAAATATCTGTCGATTGCGAAAAAATCACAATCTGAGGGAATATCCACTGTAAACAGCGACATTTCCTGACTAACTGAGCACGAGGCACCTAACTGATGAAGATGAGCGATTATTTTTCTTTTCTCTTCAGTATCACTGGCAAAAACTCTGACAGTCGAATGGCCACCCTGTTTTGCGACACGCACAGCTATCATCTCATCGCCACTGGACTTTACCTGCACGGAATCTCCCTTACTCACGCCATAAACGTAATAGGGAGTATTGTCTAAGGTATAGGTGCCATCACCGGCATAGATGCCCCAAATCGACTCAGCAGATACAGGAGGATAATCATCCTCGTCAGGCGTTAACTCAAAGACAATCTTGTGAAAAATATCTTTCATATTTTATACGCTCAAGGTGGGGAGCCGCCTAGACGGTTGAGTGTTTTGTAATCCGGCTTGATTGAATCTGAAGCTTCACGATTACAACGGCGACATAGAATCTGGGTATTACCTTCATCGTTTGCGCCTCCCAATGAATCAGGTTGAATATGATCGAATTGTCGTTCATTCGGTGGCGGAGTTACACCCCTCTGGCTCTTTTGACCAGGAACTACTGTGACTAAACACTTCTCACATGATTCCACTCCGTGAAATTGCTTGTTCTCGATAGCTACCTTGGTTTTCACCGACTTAGGAATACGCGCTAGACCTAATGGGTCGATCCATTGCACGGGATTTGGTGCATATTCGTAGGCGTTCAATCCCCCTGCAAGACCGATCGGATCTTGATTTATAAAACGTCCGACCGAAGGATCATAATAACGATATCTATTGTAATGCAGCCCTGTCTCATGATCGTGATACTGCCCCTGGAACCGTATCGGGTTCATCACGCCATGCTGCCGCGCCCACTCCGAACGCTGCTCCGTCACCTGCCCCCACGCCTTGTACTGCGCGGTCCAGGCAAGGTTGCCTTGCGAGTCCGTCAATTCCTGCGGCGTGCCGAGGTGATCACACTGATACCAGGCCAACGCGTCAAACGGTAATGCCGTTGCCTTGTGATTCCACACCGGGTCGTCATCGAGGCTGTATTCACCGCTGTAATCCGGCAGCCCAATCAGATCGATCGGCGCGTGCCGCACAGCCTGCGCAACAGGAACAAAAGTGCCCGGTTCGAAGACGTAGTGCACCGTGCGGCCGGGCTCGCCATCGCTTTGTGCCGGGCTGCTTTCCCAAGCGAGGTTGTCGCCATCCCAACCGTACAAGGTGAAGCCGCAACCCAGCTCGCGCTGTTTGCGCGCGTGTTCGTTTCTGTTCCAGAGGGAACCTGCTGCCGGACGCTGCTTGTAGTGCGCACGAGAGTTTTTGTGCAGGCGTCGTCCCAGTGCGTCGTAGGCGAAATCCACGCCCAGGCGCGGGTCTTCGAAATGCACCAGTCGATCAAACAGGTCCCACCGCAGATCGCTGCGTTGGCCGTTGTGCCAGCGCTGAATCTGGTTGCCGCGTTCGTCGTAGTCGTAGTGCGTGCCGGCGTATTCGCGCAGCAGGTTGTCGACCAGTTTGCTGCGCGGTGGGGTCAGGTCCAGTGGGCGGCGAATTTCTGTCGCCTTGTCGTCGAGCAGGTTGCCAGCCGGGTCGAAGGCGAAGGTTTCCACGCCTTGACGCGTTGCGGCGCTGAGCAGTCGGCCGACCGGATCGTAGCGATAGGCGAGCGGGCCGCGGCGGCTGTCGTTGATGTCGGTCAGTTGGCCGGCCGCGTCGTAGGTGTACTCGCGTTTGAGCAGCGTGGACTTGTCGTCGCTGCGTCCCAGCAACTGTTCCTGCAAACGGCCGGCCGGGTCCCAGCTTTGGGTTTGCAGCAAGTGATTGCCTTGATGGCGGGCGACTTCGCGGTGCAGGTCGTCGCGTTCGTAGCCGATCAGTTCGTGTTCATCGAGGCGCAGGCCGAGCAGGTGGCCGCTGCCGTAAGTCAACCAACTGACACGGTGGCCGTCTGGACGGGTCGTGGCAATACACTGGTTTAGTACGTCGTATTCGTGCCGCCAGACCGCGACCACCGGGCGTTCCAAACTCAGATAGTGTTGATGCTCACGCAGAATATTTCCTGCCGGATCATAAAACCATTGCAAGCGGCTGTCGGCGTTGTTGGCCAGCACCATGTTGCCGTTGCCATCGTAGGCAAAGGTTTCGCTTTGCGACTGATCTCCCAAGGAGGCGCGACGCTCAGTCAAACGGCCCATCGGGTCGAAGCTCAACGAGATGACACGTTGGCCATTGACTGATTGCGCGAGGCGTCCGGTGAGTGGGTCGTACTGATAACGCGTGGTGCGGCCGTCAAAGCCGCGTTCTTCCAGCAGGCGCCCGACCGGGTCGTAGTGGAAGTGCGCGCGTTGTTCGTTTTCGTTTTCCAGGGCCGTTAACCGTCCGAGGCGGTCCCAGCGATAACGTAGGGTTTGTTCGGCGGCATCGACACGCTCGGTGACCAAACCGGCAGCGCTGTAGCTCCAGGTGGTGCAACGATCGAGACCGTCGGCATACGCCAATAACCGATCTTCAGCGTCACGTTCAAAGCGCTCCTCGGTCTTGTCCGGGTGCTTGATCAGCACCAGTTGGCCAGCCTTGTATTCGTATTCGGTGGCGTTCCCGGCCGCATCGGTGAAGCAGATCATCTGCCCCAGTTCATTATATTCCCAGGCGCTCGTCTTGCCCGAGCAGTCGACGTACTCCACCAACTGCCCGGCGTCGTTGTAGTCCAGGGTCTTTTCGTTGCCGTTGGCGTCCTTGATCGCGATGGGCTGACCGGCCTTGTTGTAGGCGTATTCGGTTTTGTTGCCGAGCGGATCGAGCGCTTCGACCAAGTTACCTTGATCGTCATAGGCGCGCTGCCATTGCCCGCCCTCGGCATCGCTGATCTTGATCAGCAGATCCTGATCGTCGTAGGCGTAATGCATCACGGTATGGTCGGCGCGGATGTGCTCGAGCAGGTTGCTGCGTTCATCGTAGCTATAACGATCTGTGCTGCCGTCGGCATTTACTTGGCGCACGATGTTTTTCGCGTCGTCGCGGAAGAACCATTCCGAGCGTTCATCGGTGTAGCGGATGCGGTAGGTGTAGCCAAGGATGTCGTAGTAGTGCCAGGTCTCGTTGCCGAGAGCATCGGTGACGTAAGTCAGACGGATGTTTTCGTCCCACTCCAGGCGCGTGTCGAAGCTACCGTCGTCTGCCCATTCGCGGATGGCTTTGGCCTTGGCGGTCTGGCCATCCCATTCCAGACTCATGCCGCGCCCAGTGCGGTCGGTGTAGCGGGTAATCAGGTGATGCTCGAACTGATACGACCAGGCTGCGCCGTTCTCGTCCTGCGCCTGAATAAGGTCGCCATAGGCGTCGTATTGGTATGCGCAGAGTTGTCGCAACGGGGCGCCATCAACAATCTCCCATAGGCCGATAAACCGGCTGTGTTCATCGATCATCGTGCCGAGGTGCAAGTGCACCTTGCTGACGTCGTTTTCCTGATAGGTGATCAGGTCGGAGAGTAGTGATTGTTCGCCGTGACGGTGCTCGTAATGCAGCATGATCCCGGCGCCGTTACGCAGCGAGATATTAGTCAGCACAAAACGCTGGCCACGGCGGACGTAGGTTTCCTTGCGTTCGAAACCACGGCACAGCAACAGTTGATCTTCGCTGTTGCGGAGCAGGGTGATGTTTTCGATGGCGTCGTAGTGGAACAAGCCGACCTTTGGCAATGGGTAGCTGTGGTCGCGGCCATCGGCGCCGTAGAACGTCAGGCCCTCGTCCACACAGTCAAACCGTGTGGTGAATTCGTTGACCCAGCGAGCGCCGAGTTCACTCTGATCGTAAGCGTCGAGGCGCGAGTTGTAGGTGCGTGTCCATTTGATCGGGAATGGGCCAGACAGGCTGAAATCGGTATGGATCAGGCTTTCCGAACCCAAGGCGAAATTGATGCTGAAGTCCGTGGCGCATTCACAAGGGCCTTTCTTCGGATTGGGCGCCCCTTTCGCCGGAGCCTGTTGGCCATTGGATCCCAATTCACCATCAGACGCCGTGTGCTTTGCCTGACCGGTTTTGTCTGGATGGACTGCGGTGCTCTGGCCATGAGCATTGCGCTTGCGCCACAGTGTCACGGCACTGGAGAGGATAAACAGCAACCAGCCGATGGAGTTCTGCACCGATTCATCGTCGAGCTTGCTCAACTGAGTGCGCAGCTCCGGGCCCATTGCGCGCAGTTTTTTGGTTTCGTCGGAGACGGTTTTTTTGAAGTCATCGGGGACGAGGTTTTGCGCCACGCTGTTGGCCAGGCCTTTGCCTGCCGATTTCAGAGCACTGTTGGCAGCCCCAAAAACATTGCTGAACGAGGCCAGCGGATCATTCTTGAATTGATCGGCTGCGGCGCTCGCCTGGGCGCTGGCCGCATTCAGATCACCTTTGGCATCCAGATTGCCAAAAGCCACCGCTTCGATGCCTTTGGCAATCTCGTTGATGACGTCTTCGCCGAGCTTGCCAGCGTCCGCCAGGATGCCGGGCAATTTGCCTTTGGCCTGTTCAACAAAATCATCCAGCGTGCCGACAATCGAAGCGTTCAGGTGCCCGACCAGCACCTCGATCACGGAGGTGCTGAGCAACAATTTGCTGCTGGCCTTCATCTCCTGGCGTACCAGAAACAGCGTCGGGCGCAGGGTCATGCGCGCAGCGGCCATGGCCGGCGGTAATGGCAATACGCCGATCAGGTTGATGCCCAGGCTGGCCCACGCGAGCAAGTCGCGCTGCTTGGCGTTCGACAAGGTGACGATGTCACCCAGCGCATCGACCAGCGCCATGATGTTGCCCACAACCGGCAAGGCGCCGGCGACGTTCTTGATACGGTCGAGGGTGACCACACCATCCGTGGCTGATTGCAACCAGGCATCGAAGGTCGCTGCGCTGCTGGCAACGTCCTGGATGTCGATAGCGTTCAGTGGAACGATAGCAACCTGAGGTTCACGTTTTACGATTTCAGTGGTCATGACAGCATCTCACCCGCCAACAGGCCCGGGGTTTTCAAGGAAGGTTTTGGAAGCGTTGGTGCGGGAAGCGTGGGTAACTGGCCGCCCTTGCTCGCCGCCCCAAGAATCCCCGACGCACTCGGCATGGCCGCACTCGCCAGCTTCGGCAACCCGGCCACCCCGCCCTGCACCACGCCTTTCACCTGCTGCGCCGTTTGCATCGCACCTTGCGCGGTCTGCATCGCATTCATCCCTGTTTGCGCCATGTCCTTGCCCTTCTCCAACATCTCCCAACTCTTGCTCGGCAAGACCTGCGCGACCATCGCCTGCACCTGACTCGGCACGTCTTCAGCACCCGGTGGACTCAACGGCCACTCCGGTTTGCCGATGTAGCTGCCGTCGCTCCAGGTATCCGCCGGATCCTTGCCGAACAGCACCCGCGCAGGCCCCGGTGCAGCACCAGCGACGCTGGCGAACCCCTTCCCGTCGAGCTTGCCCTTGATGCTTTTGCCCAGCGCATCGATGACTTCGTAATCGCCGTCCTTGATGCCCTGACGCCCGGCGTACTGGTTGAACAATTCCAGATTGCCTTTGCCCGGTTTCGGCGGTTCCGGGAATACCCCGGCCAAAGATTTCGCGCCGGTGTAGGCGAAGTTCGCCGCGTGTGCGGTGTACGGGCCGCTGGTGGCGTGGGTGATGCCGCCGGCGTTGTAGGTCGTCGCGCTGCCGCCGCCCTGAATCACCAGTTCGGTTTTCGCGGTGATGGTGATGCGGTCGGCGTTGGCGGTGATGTTGAGTTTGGCCAGCAGGTTGATGCTGTCCTTGAGCGCCCGTACGTCGATGTCGCCGGAGGCCGCGACCAAGCGCCAGCCCATGCTTTGCACGAACAGGCGCATGCCGCGACTGGCACTGGCGAGCAGGCGTTTACCGATCGACAGGCTGGTGTGGCCGGTGCTACTCAGGGCCAGGTGTTCGCCGGTGGCGATGTGGCTGGAGCGTGGCGTGGTCAGGGCGATGCCGGCCGGGCTGGCGAGGACCAGATGTGGCTCGGTGAACTCGGGGAATTCGTTGGCGGTGAGGTTGGCCGGACCGCTGCCGAGTACGCCTTGATGCTGCGCGTGCAAGGCCTTGGCCACGTCGTCCTGATCCCCTGCTTCCTGGGCTTGCAACTCTTTGGCTTGAACGGCGAATCCATCTTGCTGATCGCTGGCCGTCGCAAGGCGCTCGGCAGTTTCCGGCAGATCCTTGTGGTGCTTGGATTCGTTCGGCCGTGGTTCGGTGGTGATCAGCAGACCAGCCGCCGCACGCACTGCGCCATGGCGGTCGGTGCGCAGTTCGAAACCTTCACCTCGCGGCTGACCACCGCTCGGGCGCGGATGGGTCAGGTAACCGAGGTTGATCGCACTCGCACCGTGATCACTGCGTAGCGCGATGCTGATCTCGCTGGTGGTGTCGTCGATGCGTAATTCGTTGGCGCGACTGCCCTTGTATTCCTTGCTCTTGACCGTGGCCAGGGTCTTGAAATCCGGCAGTTTGTACGGCGGCAGATTCGCGCCGTGGTACAGGCAACCGGTGATCAGCGGCTGGTCGGGATCGCCTTCGAGGAAGGTGATCAACACCTCCATGCCGACCCGTGGAATATTGATCGAACCAAAGGTTTCCGCCGCCCAGCTCGATGCCACCCGCATCCAGCAACTGGTCATGTCGTCGTGTTTGCCTTCGCGGTCCCAGAAGAACTGCACCTTCACCCGGCCGTACTGGTCGCAGTAAATCTCTTCGCCTTCCGGGCCGCAGACCACCGCGCTTTGTGTGCCGAGGACTTTCGGTTTCGGGTGATCGAGAGGCGGGCGGTACGGCACGTCCCACGGAATCGCGCTGAAGCGGTTGCGATAGCCCTGGTGGAAATCGTCCTTGAGGTCGGTGGTGTCGCTGGTCACCGACTCTTCGAGCACTTGCGGCTGCTTGCCTTCGTGGAAGATTTCGGTGAGCAGCCAGAGGTCGTTCCACGTCGGGTTGGCGTGCTCGGTCAGGGCGAGGAAATGCCCGCTGACCAGGATCGGCTGATCGCTGTTGCCCTCGGCCAGACGGTAGTCGCTGCGATGGCGTTCCAGCGCGCGATTGGCCAGATGTTTACCACGCTCGCGATCAACGAAACGGCCCGGGTAATCGTAGTCTTCGAGGTCCGGCTGGGCGCTGCTTTTGGCGTCGCTTTCCAGCTCGATCTTCGGTTTGACGAAGTCGTAATCACGGCGCGTGGTGCGGCTGGTGCGCGTGGCCAGACGCAAGCCGAAACGCTTGACCACCGGTTTGTCGGCGACCAGTCCCGAGTCCTGCTGATAGGCTACTGGCGCGAGTTTCGGGAACACCGTCTGGTCATCGCCGAAGGTCAGTTTGTGGCCGCTGGACGTGTGCTGAAAGTGGTAGTGAATGCCCTCTTCTTCACACAGGCGCTGGATGAAATCGAGGTCCGACTCGTCGTACTGCACGCAGTAAATGCGTTCCGGATAAATCGCGCTGAGCTGGAAGTGGTAGTCGCTGGCAAGGATGCCGTGTTCTTCCAGCACCTGGCTGATGATCTGCTGCACGGTCATCTGCTGGAAGATGCGCTGATTGACCCGGTGCGCGAGGTACGCCAGTTGCGGGCGCAAGGAGATTTTGTAACGGGTCAAGCGCTTGCCCGCCTCGCCCTGGGCGACGCTGTAGACCAGACCGTGGATGCCAGTGCCGGTTGGCGACAGCTGGAGAAACGCCAGTTTGTGCAGCACGCTTTCGAGGTTGATCGAGGCCTTTTCACTGACCAGTTCCAGCTCGAATTCGAACGGCGTGTTGAGTGCCTCACGACCGGTGAACGACAGCACTTGAAAATCGCTGTCGATGCCATCGACGGTCAGATTGAAATGAGGCTGGTTGGCCGGTGAGAACATCCCTTGTTCCTCGCGCAGTGCTGCGACGCGCAACAGCCCCTCAAGGGGCTATTGGCAAAAATTCTTTAAAAGTGAGTGCGCCCCGACCAGCGATGCCGGCCGGGGCGGTACAACTGTCAGCCGCGATTAAACGACTGGAGCACGCCAGTCATCGGAACCCGAAGTACCGGAGACTTCGTGGGTCCAGGTGATTTTGCGGTAGGTGAACTGCACTTCTTCCAGGTGGGTGAAATGCGCGTTGCCTGGGTCCTGGCAGTTGTGCATTTTGTTGTTGATGGCGACGATGATCGCGTCTTCCAGTTTGGTGGTGTAGTAGTGCTCTTGGGTGCCTTGAGCAGAAGTACGGAACCACTGGATAACGATTTCGCTCATGCGCTCGCCGGAGGTCAGAGCAGCTTGCAGCAGTGGCGAAGCCTTGTCGTAGACCTTGGTGATGACCACTGGCTTGTGCACGCGCTGACCGGTTGGCTGACCGGATTGCGGGTCACGCGGGATGATCACGTCGTGGGTGAAAGCCTGCACCATGACCTGGTCTTCATGACCTTCCTGAAAGGTGTTGCCAACGGAATCGGCGGTGAATGCGCCGGCAGTGATCAGGCCTTGTTTTTCGCCAGTGACGGACATGTACGCTGGGGTTGCCATGGGGATGCTCTCCTTGCTTGAAAGACATACCTCTCAGGCACCATTGCCTGAAAAGGATGGCCATGCGCCATCAAAGTTCATGCCAGCTTTTGTGCAACCCATACAGATCAAGGCCCCGAGCTCATCGACTGATCTTTTCCTGTGATTAAGCCAATGAAAAACAAGGGAAAGTGCGCAACTTCTTGCGCAGTGGTGTGCAAGAAGTTGCGCACTTGGCTGGAGGCCACGTAGTTAAAGGGCTACAGAGCATTCACCCGAGAAAAAAAGAACTTCATTGCGCAACTTCTTGCGCACTTCAAAAAATGACCAGTGTTGAAAAACCAGCCCTGTGGAGGCTGGCCTTCCAGCGATGACGTCAGCGCATCAAAAACACATTGACCTGACACCCAACGTCATCTGAGAGCGAGCACTTCAGTGTCCACCCACGGCCGCCGCTCCCGCCCCACGCGGCCCCGCTCTGAACCCATGCGCGCGAGCACTCCAGGCAATCACAAACCCGACCGCCACCAACACCACCATCGCCCATGGGAAAGAGGCAACACCCCATCGATCCAGCAGCACCCCGCCGACCACGCCGCTGCCCGCAATCGCGCTATTCCACGCCACCACATTCAACGACAACGCCACGTCCGCGCCATCCCCCGCCGCATCCGCCAGAGCCGTTTGCAACAGCGTCGCCGCACCGCCAAAACTCAATCCCCACACCAACACGCCCAGATAAATCACCTCCGGCCCCCGTCCGTAAAAGCCGAACCCTACGCACACCAGTGCAAACGTGGCCAGACTCACCAGAACGGTCTTGCGCAACAGCGGTTCAACCAATTTGGCCGTCAGCCAGATCCCCGCCAGGGCGGCGATACCGAACACCAGCAACACCAGATCCACGCGATCGGCCAGCCCCGCCGGCGCTACGAACGGGGCGATGTAGGTGTAGAGAATGTTGTGCGCCAGCATCCAGCTGATCACCACTGCCAGCACTGGTCGGACGCCCGGCGTGGTCAACACGCGGCGCAACGACAGGCGCTGATGCGCAGGCTGTGGTGGATAGTCGGGGACCTTCACCAGCACCCATACAATCAAAATCAAAGTCAGCCCGGACATGATGCCGAATGTCGTACGCCAACCGACGAGGCCTCCCAGCCATGTGCCGAGCGGCACGCCCAGTGACAGGGCAATCGGCGTGCCGACCATGGCCAGCGCCAACGCCTTGCCCTGCTGATCCGGCTCGACCATTCGCCGCGCATAACCGGCCAACAAACTCCACGCCAGACCCGCCGCAACCCCGGCGAAAAAACGCGCCACCAGCGTTACGCCATAGTGCGACGACAACGCCGTGATCGAGTTGAACAGCAGAAAACCAACAATCGTCAGCAACAGCACATTGCGCCGACGCCAGCCACGGGTGGCGATGGTCATCGGAATCACCGCCAGCACCGAGCCCAGCGCATACGCGGTAACCATCTGCCCGGCCATCGAAGGCGAAATTGCCAGGCCATCGCTGATCAGCGGCAACAGCCCGGCGGGCAAGGTTTCGGTGACGATGCAGATGAATCCGGTCATGGCCAGCGCCAGCAAGGCGCCAATGGGCAGGCGTTTGGGCGCAGCCGTTAGAGTCAATGAAGGTGTCACGGGAAACTCCTTGAGTTTGGAAAATCAGACTTGCGTACCGATCGATATAAAATACTGGCGGCAGCCTAGGCACGTTGTCAACGACTTATGTATCGACTAGTATCCAAATCACTTTCCGAGGAGTTTCAGCTATGGCCAGAACCGGCCGCCCCCGCGCATTCGATCGCGACGACGCCGTCGACCAAGCCATGCAATTGTTCTGGCAACACGGCTACGACTCGACATCCCTTTCACTGTTGAAGGCCGAACTGGGCGGCGGCATTTCCGCACCGAGCTTCTACGCCGCGTTCGGCTCCAAAGAAGCCCTGTTCGACGAATGCGTGCAGCGTTACCTGGCGACCTTCGCCCAAGTCACCGAATGCCTGTGGGACGAAACTCTGCCGCCCCGCCAAGCCATCGAAACCGCCCTGCGCCAGTCAGCACGCATGCAATGCGACGACGGCCACCCGAAAGGCTGCATGGTCACCCTCGGCGTCATGAGCGCGCCGAGCCCGGAAAATGCGCACGTCGCTCAAGCCCTCACCCACTCCCGCGCCCGAACCCGCGCAGGGATTGTTGCGTGTGTCGAGCGTGGTGTGAGTGAAGGACTGTTAGCGGACGACACGAACGCGGCCGCCATGGCGACCGTGTTCGACAGTTTCCTGCAGGGGATTTCCATCCTTGCTCGGGATGACACGCCGATTGAGAGTATTGATGCGGCGATTACGCAGGTGATGCGGACGTGGGATGTGATGGCGAAGAGTTGACGTCTACATTGCCCCCACCTAATCTGCGCCCATCTCGCCCAAGGCAGTAAGCGGTCCTAACCATCCAGGACACGCCAAACCCTTGGGCGTTTTCTTATCAAAAAAATGCAGGCCTAAAGCGGATGATCTGCGAGCCTCACTCGTAAAACTTCCCAGCCAACAAAATCTCCGCGCACCGTTGCCAGACATTAGAAACGGCAGCATCCGCCTGAGCATTCCTCGAAGTAGCCATCGCCCAAGCAGCCGCAGCATCAAGAAACGTATCGACCGATCCATTTTCCCAGCCTAACGCACCGGCCTCATAAGTAGACGATGGTGTCGCCTTGTCCAGTGCCCGCTCACGGGAGAAATCAGCACCCAGCGCCGCGACGAACTCGATGAACGATTGCTCATCGGCGACACGTTCCAGCAACTCATCAAGATCTACAGACATAGCCATCCTTGCGTTGAAAGGTTAGTGCCCGAGCAGCACGCGATAATCACAAGATGCCCCATCGCTACGCGACCACCTCAACATAACTCGACTCCCCGCCACCCTCGGCCCCCGACAACCACCCCCACACAAACCGCAACGTTGTCCGCCCCGCCTCATTAACCCCCACCACGCCCCGCGACCAACCCGCGCGAATCTCGCCATCCGTGGTGATGCACTGATAAAGCAGCTCGATACTGTCCGGCCCGGTCACCCGCCCAACCTGGTTGCCCAGGCGAATATGCCCACCCGCATAAGTCCCCCAAACCGCCGCGCCTTCGACGAAGTAGTGAAACACCGTGCGCGCATCGGATAAGCCCTGAGCGTTATTCGCCACGGAAAACCGGCGGTTGTGCAAACGCTCGGTGACTTGCGAAAAAGCAGATTCCATAAACCACACATCCTTATTCGAGAAGATCCATTCCAGCCTTCGGGCATCCTAATCCATTACTTCCGCGCAGCAAGGCTCTACAGCCGTTTTCTGCCAACCCAACCGCACAGCCGCGTTTGACGGTCCTACCCGCCCCACCTAGTCTGCCCAAAGCACCCTGACAGCCAAAACCGAGTTCACGAGAGGCAAGATGAACAACTTCCCAATCGTCGCCACCGTTCTCTCGATGATCCTCGGACTCTCCGTCACCCGCCTGCTGCTCGGCGTATTAACGGTGTTCCGCATCCGCCGAGTAGCCAAGCCAGATTGGGTGGCACTGGTCTGGGCGGTGATGCTGTTTACCACGCAGTTGGAATTCTGGTGGGCCGTCAACGCACTGTCGGCGGTGAAACAGACCTTCTCGTTTCTCGAATTTCTACTGTTGGTGATGCTGACACTCTCGCTGTTCGTCACGGCGGCGTTGCTGCTGCCGAGCCGTAGTGAGGACGAGCAGAACGGGTTGCGCGTGTATTTCGAACAAGATGGGCGCTATGCATTGCTGTCGCTATCCACGTATCTGTGCCTGGGGCTGATCGTCAATGTCACGTTGTTTGAGGCATCGCCGGTGGCGCTTTGGGGTTTGCTGGATGTGATCATGATTGCGTTGCCGGTTGGCGCGTTTGTGGCGAGGTCGCGTAAAGCGTATGCGGCGATTACGTTGATTTATGTGCCGATTAATGTGATCGACATGCTGATTTCGCTGGCGAATTAACTCCCACCTGTAGCGAGAGGACTTGCCCCCGGGGGTTCCCGCTCATCCACTCTCCGAAGACATCGCAAAAACAGCTCTAACTGCCCTGTTTAAGCAATTCCTCGACTTTGTTTAAAGACACTCAAAGTTACGCCATCCCAACCTACAACGCCTTGCGCCGTTGCCTACGACTACGCCAGAATCCGCCGGCTTGTGCGCCTTGGATGCGGGTTCTATTGTGGGTCGGTCACTGAATAGCAGTGATCGGGTTTGGTAGCCCGACTTTCCCAGGCGCATTGCGCACCTTTCGCAGAGATCGTTTTTCTGATCTCCGCTTTATGGTGGCCATGCGTAGGGCGTCCTCGGACGCGCCGGGCTCCTGGGCCGGTCTACCAACCTGTGCATGGCCGCCACCCCTCGTTTGGTAGCGAAGTGTGATGGCTCCTTAATCGTTTCCCAGGAGTTTCATCTATGTTCAAAATTACGCCGAACCCGCCAGAAACCGATCCAATCGCAGGCGACGAATCCCCCGACGCCAAGAAATTCAACGAAGCCGTCGACCGCGCCCTCTCCCATTACCTCGGTCCCGCACCAGAAATCATGGGCACCCCGTACCAAACCAATACGATGTTTATCGCCAATCCAAAAACCAAGACTGAAGAACTGTTGGTGAATGCCAGTGAGTCACTCGGCTCCGCCTCTGTAATGCTGGGCGATGTGATCGGACTGGTTCACGGACCGGCGCGCAAGACACTGCAAGGCATTGCGCAGGTGGTGATGCTTGGGGAGTTGGCGGTGAATCGGGCGTTGGATAACGTGGTGCCTACGGAGTAATGAGAAAACCTCCATGACGGTTGGGATGCCGTCATGGAGGTTGATCAGACACGCCCACCGAGACAAAAAATAATCTCGTCCTCTTTCTTCTAAAAATCCCCCCAAGCTACAGCCTGCTAGCGATTTCTTTCCAGATGTAGGCGTAGTTGTACTTCAGCCAGCGAACCAGCACTTTGTCGAACTGGCGACGAAACCAATTACGCTCTCTCGCAGCCAACCTTTCCTCAATCGACTCTCTGAGAGTTTCGGGGTCGAAGCCTGTCCACACCGGAGGTACAGCGGCCACAAGATTGGTGAAACACACCGGCGCGACCTCTGAATAGAGGATTTCGTAAAGAATGTCAGGGTCGACGCCTCTGACCTTCCTCGCCAGATAGTCATAATCGACAGGAAAGTCGTTGAATGGCTCGGAGAGTGCCGCTCTGACCTTGGTCAGTTGTGGCTCAGTCAGAAGATGTCCCAATGCGTGAACTCCTCAAGCTCTTCATCCAATGAGCTCGCAACAGCTTCGCCTGCAACACCGCCTGCGACTGTTCCAGCAAAAACCACTGCGATTGCACAAATGGGAGCACCAGGTCCGCAAAATGCGCTGACGCCCAACCCCGCAAGAATCCCACCAAATGCCCCAGCACCGACAATGATTCCTTGGCGCGCAGCTTCCTTAGGTTTGTTTTCAGCATTCAATATCTGATACGTCGCCAGAGCAGCCGTCACAACAACACCGAGCTTGCCCATGATCAGCATTTTTTTTGTACCCGCCGAGAACTTGGCATTATCCCGTCCCGAAGATTCCAGAATGGTGTAATGGACTTTGTTCTTCTCTACTTCCGAAAGGCTGTCGTAACCCTTTTGGAATAGGTTTTCAGAGTACATATTTAAAAGCGTTTTGAGCTCTGTCCCACCCTTTTTCTTCCTCTGGGCGATAGCCAGCCCCTGCGCAGAGGTAAATTTGCGGTGCTCAACCATGATTTTGTTGCGCATCTCATGACTGAACTTCACTCCCTCTTGCGCCGTAATCTTTCCAGCTTTCACGTCATCGCGTGTTTGCTGAGACATGCGCTGGATGTTCTTGATGTAGCTCGCTCGAGTTTTTTCATCAGATATCGCATCCAGTGAAAACCGCAGCGCAGAGCCCTCCATCAGTTCTAAAGCCCGATCAAGAGGCGAGTCTTGCAAGGCGTGCTCACGCTGGACGACATAGCTGCCAGTGACGATGTACGGCTCTGTCATAGGATGATCCTTATCCCAAAATCGAATTCAGTAGACTTTCGGTGAGAGATGCCGCTTCTTCGGATGCTTGTTCTTCAAATTGCAGCATCACGCACGCCTTCCCCGATAGGTTCGAAAATTTAATGGCGTTGTTTTTATCAAATACACCGGGCAACGATGAGCCGTCATCAAAATGCGCGGTGCAGGATAGGCCCTCGTAGCTCTCGTCCGCAGGTATTCTGAAGCCGATCCAGCGCGCATGGCCCGCTAGTGGCGCAGGAGGAACAAACTCACAGGGCGAATGGGTATCCCCGATAATTACCGTCCCTGACCCACCAACAACGATGCCGCCGTGAGCGCCACCCGTATCGATGGTTGCGGCATTCTTATCGTTGATGAACACAGTCGAAGACAGCCCAGATGAGAGCGCACTCCCGCATGTGCACGCGTCACCTTGCCGTGCCGCGGCTAGTCCGTCGAAAAACACGTCGGGAGACCCGACCGCAATAGGGTTGGTGCCGTGCCCTGGCAATGGGCAACTGTATGGATCACTTTTTCGCGCCGCTGGCTTAGCCACTATGACTTCCTGTCAAATCCTTGTGAGCGTCGTGAGCTACCAGAACAGGTCCCTTGTTAAAAATCTATGTGCTGGTGGGCGTTGCCTAACGCTCTCCAATAGCCGCACGCATTGGCTGATCAGCATTTGAACCGAGACGTCACAACTCGTATGGGAAAGGCTGCCTCTGATTGCATTCAAAGGCAGCAATCGGCCAGAAGCGGTCTGTCGCAGCTGTCTGCGTCCGCCCCGTAGATGACCTTAGCGAAGAGCAGCTACCGACCTAAAGCTGCTGGTCTGGGGTGCATTGGCGAGAAACAAGCAAAGGGGACACTCGACGCCCAGGGTCTATTCGCCCTTGGTCATTTCAACTCTCCCCATCTCCAACGCTCCGCTGAGTTGCACTGCATTTAGTACACGGGCGGGAAGGATAGTGAAAAGGGCTGCCAGTAGACCGTGTCGCCAGTGGCCATGAGATGCGAGTGTGTGGCCTAAATGAGACAGTGCTGCGCTGGCAGCCATTTCTGGTGTAATGGTGATGGCAGCAGGTTCTGTGCCTGCTGCCATAGCTGTCGCCATGACGGTGGGCTGGAAGGACAAAACGTCGAGTTGATCTGAATACTCAAATGCCAGCGGAACAGTGAGATGATCAACGAAAGCCTTGCAGGCTCCATAGATCTGCGTACCCGGCCAATAAAAGCGCCCCACTATGGAGCCTACGTTAAGAAGTGCTGCACGTCTTCCCGTCGAGGAGGAGTGCCTGAGGAGTCCAGGCAGCAACGTATGGGTCACGATAGCGGTGGTACTGACATTCACTGCCAGCAAACGGCGTAAAGTGGCAATCGGCACATCCGCATAACGCCGATGTACTGTGGTGCCTACACAGTTGATCAGCACCGAAAGATCAACATCCTCTGCGGCGGCGGCCAGGGCTTGATAGGTGTGTGGGGCCGAATCCGACAGGTCAAGCGCGACAGTTCGAACTTGAACCCCCAACTCCTGCAACTCGCTCTGGAGGCGGTCAAGTTTGGACTGGGTACGTGCTGCCAAGATCAGGTTAAAGCCGCAGTGTGCTAATTCGCGGGCGAAAGCTCTGCCCAAACCGTCGCTGGCACCAGTGATGAATGCCCAGCTCCCTTGACCGTAGCGTTTGGCTAAAGATTGGCCGTTGAATCGCGCTGGTAGCCAAAGGTAGATCCAAAGCCACCGTGCTAGCTTGACCAATGCCCAAGTCAGAAGAGCTGCGCCGGAAATCTGCAGTACAGCCAGTAAATTCAATGCCATCGAGGTACCTCCAGAAGTGGATGGATGCTTGAAAAGTCTCATCACTACTGTGGTAACCAAAGGTAGGGGGCTGTTTCGAAACATCAGCCCGTTAGCTGCCGGAGATTGGCCAGAGCAGTGGTGAAGGCCAATCGTGCTTCTCTGGCGTTATGTTGTCATTTACATATGTTCAGATGCCGGTTTTGTCTGCGCTCGCTTTCAGCTTTCGCCGAATTCGGCTCAAGTGAACTGGGGTCACCCCCAGATAACCTGCAAGCACGTGCATGGGGATTCTTGCCAATCGATCTGACTGAGTGGAGAGCATGCCCAGATATCGTTCTGTAGGGGTTTGCGAGATGGCACTGGTGTAGAGCTTGATGTAGTCGGCCAGTCGCAACTGCGTGAGTGCCAGCAACTGAGTCTGCAAGATTGGTTTCGACAGGATCTGCGCCAGAACGGTGTCCCGGTCTAGCACGCACAGGTGGCACGCTTCCATCGTGATAATTTCCAACTCGCTTGGACAGCCGCTAACCAGGCTCTCCAGAGAGCTAACGACCTCGCCCTCAAAAAAGAATTGGACGCTGATATCCGTACCTTCTGGGTCGCGCACGCAGATCCGCACTGCACCAGCTTTGATGAGGTAGAGGTTTTTAGCGAAGTCACCCGACCGTAATAGAGCATGGTTGGCCTCTATGTGGAGGTCTTTGCCGAACGTTAGGAAGAAGTCGCCTAGGACAGTGTCTAGTTTCATGAACGCAGTATCGCACAAGGATTGGGTGCGCCGGTGTCGACAGGCCGCTTTTGGCCGAAAGCAGCCCTTCGTGAATGGCAGCGATTGGCCGAAAGCTGAACCAACACCAACTACTACCACCCAGTCAAAAAAAAACGACTGCTTCCCTGATCACGCAGCCTCCTCAGTCCTTCTTTTTAAAAAATTTATTCGCGTAGTACCTCAAACTCCACCGATCCTTCGGCCTAGGCTTATAGTGCGTTTTATTCCTCTGCCCCGGCTCGCCACCCACCCCACTCGCCGTGTAGTAATAAAGCGCAATCGACCGCCGAGTGATGTGCTCCGGCGTAGTCAACGGCTCCGGATGCCCATGGTTACTATCCTTATCCGTATTAAAAATCACACACCGGTTATAAATCGGCAGCACCTTCTTCAGGCACTTTTTCATCCCCACATCCCAAAGCTCCAGGTTGCCGCCGTACGCCTCCTGCCAATCCTCGGTCAGGTAAATGATCACGTTCAGCCGCCGCTCAACGTTGAGTTTTTTGTTCAGCCGAAAATCCGAGTGCACGCCGAGGAAACCGCCGGTTTTGGTTTCATGTAAGCCACCGCCCGCGAAATAAGGGTCAGGAATCAGCCCTTGAATGCCGGTGAGTTTTTCGAGGAATTCCAGCATTGGCGCGGAGTTGAAGGTGTTGAAGATGTTCTTCAGGTACGGGCTGCAGGCGTTGGGGCTGATCTGGCGTTTGAGTTGGCCTTTGTAGCCGCGCTCGTAGGTTTGTTCGTTGTGGGTCGGTTCGACCGGGAAGTGTTCGCGGATGCTGGCGATGACGTCTGCTTGCAGGAAGTTGTCGATGACGATGTGTGGGAATGGTGTGGCTTGAGTGTATTCGTGGGTCAGTGATTCGCCGAAAGCGCTGGCGGCGTTTTGGTCGAAGTCGAGTTCGGGGGTCAGGGTGATGGGGAGTGTTTGCGTGTTGGCTTGCATTGCCGCTCCGATGTTTGTGGGCTTTCAGGGCTGGGCAAACAGGGGCCAGGGCTTGGCGCGGTGCCTGTGTTTGCTTGCTGAGTACAGTGGCGAGCAGGTTGCCATGTCGGTGATTGGCTGCCGAGTGTCCTTTGCTTAAACGTGGCGCGGCGGTGTTACGGCATGTTTCTGGCTGTCACAAACCGGTCATATTTCCTCTGCTAACCTCCTCGGCGCCCTACCCTTCACCCCTGTTCTAGAGCCCGCAACCGAAGGTGCCGCCAAGGTGTTTCCGACTCCTGTTCGCCAGCAAATCATTCTGCGCTCCGACAATCTTCGTTCGGACGACTTCGGTGCACTGTTTTCGAAGTTGTTTGGTAATCGCTATGCGGACAATCCGCCGCTGCCGTTGAACATCATGATTGGCGGGGTTTATGGGTGGCATGACGGGGTGAGTTTTCGGCGGATGCATTATCGCGGGGATTTCACGGTTGCCTTTCCCGATCCCCAGGATGAAATCACCTTCGTCATCCCCACGGCGGGCAAGATCGTTTTTAACCATGCCACTGAGTCTATCGGTGTGTCGCAGGTTGGGCTGGCGATCGACAAGGCTGACATCCGCTCGATGCGCTTCTTCGATGATCACGCGCATCACGGCATGTCGATCAATCGCCATCAGCTCACCGAGCGGTTATCGGCGCTGCTGGATAAGCCGATTCTGCAGAAGATCGTTTTTGAACCCAGCGTGAATCTGAATTCGGCAGCGTTTCAGGGGATCAAGGCGTTGATCGATTTGGCGACGGGGACGGAGTTTGATTTGTTGATCAACAGCGGGACATTGATGCCGTCGCGGTTGCGCGAGATGTTGATTGATGCGGTGTTGGAGGCGTGGCCGCATAACTTTTCCGAGGCGTTGCGCCGGCCGACGGCGATGGTTGCGCCGCGACATGTGAAGTTGGCGGTGGAGTTTATTCAGGCGCATCCGGAGCAGTTGGTGAGTGGTGTGGATCTGGCGCGGTTGAGTCATGTGAGTCAGCGCGCATTGCAGGAGGGGTTTCGGCGGTTTGTCGGGATGTCGATTGTGGCGTATCAGCGGCAGGTGCGGCTGGAGCGGGCTTATGAGGTGTTGAAGCGGCGGGGTTCGGGGTCGGTGACGGAGGTGGCGTTGCGGTTTGGGTTTAGCAATGTGGGGCGGTTTTGTCGGTATTTTCAGGGGGCTTACGGGGTGAGTCCGGCGGAGTTTCGGGCTCGGGGGTGATTGGGTAACAGGTTTGCAAGGTAACTTGTGGTGAGAAGATTTAGCTAAACGTCGCACCGCGCCGATGGGTCGCTAAGCGTGGGGATGGCACGCCGGCGCGGTTGATCGAGGAGTGGGCGCGGAGGCGTTTGACCGAGTTGGCCAGTTGATTTTGCGGTAACTGCTTTCCCCTCACCCTAGCCCTCTCCCCAAGGAGAGGGAACCGAGCCGGGGATATTGAAGATCTACACCGACCTGAAAGTCTTGCTTTGAATCCATAATCGCCTCGATCTTTCAGGTCGATGCATGACGCAAGACGCCTCGGTCAGTCCCCTCTCCCACAACTTCATATACAAGCGCAAGGGACACTCGCAGGTTTTGTGGTGGGACTGCCCCTCATCGGAACGCCGCCCGCCCATCCCTCTCCCGAGGGAGAGGGAGCCGATTGGTGGGCTTTTCAAAATTTGAGCTCGACTCGGTATGCCACGTCGATGTAACTCTTCCAATCCACGCGGTCAGTCCCCTCTCCCTTCGGGAGAGGGTTAGGGTGAGGGGCTTTTGTGGGAGCGAGCTTGCTCGCGAAGGCGTTGGGTCAGTCGATGTTGGTGTTGGCTGATCTGGCGCTTTCGCGAGCAGGCTCGCTCCCACAGTGGGTTTTGGGGTGTTGGTTGGATTGGGGGTCATCCTTGATCCCGTGTGTGTTTTAGAAGGCGTAGCTGGCTTTGAGGCCGCCGTTGAAGCCGTGGCTGTCGCCGCCGCCGTTGGCGCCCACTTCTGCGCCGAGGCTGAGGGCGCCGAGGCTGGCCATGACGTTGACGCCGCCGCTGAACTGGTCGCGATTATCAAAAGCCGCGCGTTGTTCGATGTCGAGGCCGAGCAAGTGGCTTTCGCTATCTACCTGGTTGTCGCCCAGTGTGCGTTCGTATCCCATTTGCACGCCCGGCACCAGTTGCCATGCGCCCATCGCCACCGGGGCGAAGGCGACGTTGAGGTTGGCGACGGCGCTGCGGCGGGTGGCGCTGTTGTCGTCGACGTCGAGGGAGAGTTCGCTGCCCTTCTCCTTGAAGCCATTGAGGTCGAGGTGGCTGACGCGGAAGCCGAGACTCGGTTCGAAGGTCATGCCGTTGACCGGGGCGCGGTAACCGAGCGCGACTGTGGCGCCAGTGAGGTTGCCGTGGGTGTCGCCCTTGGCGGTGCCGAGGCCGCCGCCGAGGTCGCGTTTGCTGTCGTAGTCGACGTAGCCGGCGCTGGCGTTGGCGTCGACGAACAGGCCTTGTTCGAGGCTGGTGAAGCCGTAGCGGGCGCCGACGTTGAGGAAGGTGAAGTCGGTATCGGCTTCGCCACCTGCACCGCCGACCGTGCCTTTGCTGTAGCCGAAGCCGCCGCGTGCGCTGAGTTGTTCGCTGAAGCGTTGAGTGACGCCGACCATCA
This sequence comes from Pseudomonas sp. AC169, assembly GCF_979258515.1. Taxonomy (NCBI): domain Bacteria; kingdom Pseudomonadati; phylum Pseudomonadota; class Gammaproteobacteria; order Pseudomonadales; family Pseudomonadaceae; genus Pseudomonas; species Pseudomonas sp. AC169. The sequence continues at coordinate 6,454,999 of NZ_OZ409866.1, forward strand.
GGCCTTGGCTGTGTTCGTTGCTGCTGTCGGCGTGGGACGAGCCGTCGGTGCCGAAGTAGCCGGCGAGCGCGGTGGTCCAGAGGCGGTATTGGCCGACCTTGAGATCAGTGCCGCTGGCGAACGGTGCGGCGGCTTGTTCGATCATCGCGTTTTGGCGCAGCAGGTAACTGGCGGCGTCGGCGTGCACCTGGCCGCCGACCTGGGTTTCGACACCGCCGAGGGTGCCGGCGTCGATGGCCGATTGCAGGTAGTAGTTGTAGGCGCTGTAGGTGCCGGACAGGTTGGTGTTCTGCAACTCGCGGAGCAGTTCGGCGCCGGCGGCGGCGTTGCCGATCAACCCGGCCTGACCCGGCAGGCTGTTGTATTCGACCAGTTTGCCGCGCAGCACGTAAATGGTTTCCTGCGACAGGCCGAGGCCTTGTTTGAGGTAGTTGTCCATGCTGCCGTATTGCGCGGTGACTTCGTCGAGGCCGGCCTGCAAGTAGCTGGCCTGGACGCCGAGCAGCGGCTCATACACGGCGGCCATACTGGCGGGCATCGCCTTCAACGTGGCAGCGACGCGGGCGGCCGTGTAGTCGTTGGTCGCCAGGTAGTTGGCCATGATGGTTGCATCGTCGACACCGGCGATGCTTTGCAACACGGCAGCGGTCCAGCCGGTGCGGTCCTTGCCGGCGGTGCAGTGGAACAGTTGCGCGGCGTCGACGCTGGCCAGTTCATTGAACAGCTTGCCGAACTGGCCGCGCATGCCGGCGTCGCTGACGAAAGCGCGGTTGGTCTGTTCCATCATCGCGATGGCGTCGGCGGCGCTTTTGAAGGAGATGTTGGTGATGTTCGAGCCAGAGGTGGTGCTGCCGATGATGTCGATGTTCTGGTAAGTCGCACCACTGATCAGCGTGTCGGGAGTGGCGGCGATTTCGCTGGGGGTGCGCAGGTCGTAGACGGCTTTGATGCCGAGGCTGCTGAGGGTCGCCAGGTCGGAGGCCGTCGGAGTTACCGCGTTGGCGCGGTAGAACACGCCAGCACGCATGGTGCCGTCGTGGGCAGTGGAATACGCGGTGGTGGTGCCGGCGACATCGCGGAAATTGTCCATGCCTTGCAGGCGCGGCGTGTCGAGCGGAACGGACTCGGCAGCATGGGCGGCGGCGATGGACAGGCTCAGTACGGACAGCGAACACAGAAGACGTTGAAACACAGTGCAGCCTCATTGTTTAAGCGTTGGGCTGGTCACTATGGGTAGGCAAGTGATACTGAATATGACAGTTTCGCTTTGAATGGAAATGGCTGCGCGATCGGGCTGTGGGGTGCGCGATTGGTCCATCCACCGGCAGGGAAAGTCTCAGGGATTAACGAAAATGGAAGATCAGATTCGGATCGCAACAGGCGAAGATGCCGCCATGATCAGTGAACTCATCGTGAACACCTTGCATGAGTCCAATGGGCGCGACTATTCGCCAGACGTTATAGAGCAGGTGCAGCGTTGCTTTTCGCCGCAAGCGATTCTGGATTTGCTGGGCAAGCGTCAGGTTTACGTGGTGACTTTCAATCAGCACATCGTCGCCACCGCCAGCCTTGATCACGACGTAGTTCGCAGCGTGTTTGTCGCACCGGGCTGTCAGGGAAAAGGGCTGGGCAAGCGGCTGATGGAAGAGCTTGAGTCGGTCGCTGTTAGCCAGGGTTTCACCAAGCTGCATGTGCCCTCTTCGATCACCGCTGAAGGTTTTTATCGATCGCTTGGGTTCGACAGGGTTCGGGATGAATATCACGGAGCCGAACGCACGATCATCATGCAAAAGCTGTTGTGACCGCAGCGGCAGAACCCCTGTAGGAGTGAGCCTGCTCGCGATAGCGGTGTGTCAGCCAACCGATGTGCAGGATGACACTGCGCTTTCGCGAGCAGGCTCGCTCCCACAATGACCGGTGTCAGTTGGTTTGACTGACCACGTTGATGTCCGTAATCCCTACTCGCTCGGCCTGCTCGAGGATCTGCTCGGGCGTTGAATCCGCAGTGGGCATGAGCAGGCCGTTTTCCGCGTCGCCCAAGTGCAGTTCCAGCAGATGCATCGCGGCTTCGTGCTCGGCCAACTGTGGTTCTTTGAGTTCAAGCAGAAAAGTACGAGGCTCGCCGTTGAATCGGTATTCGATGTGATAGGTGTACATGATGTCATCCGCGTCAGTAGGAAAAGGCAACTGGTTATCCTGACGCGACGGTCAGTTTTTAGTTCAAATTGAATCGCCCCTCAGACCAATCTGGAATTCATGGCAAACTTTTCGCGCGCCGGGGCGTCCTTTTCTTAAACCCCTTACCGGCTGATTTCAGCCAAGGACTGGCAATGACCTTTTTCATATTTCTTCTGGCCTGCGCGGCTGCGGCAACTACCGGCGTGATGTTCAAACCGGGGCCGTGGTACGAAACGCTGAACAAACCCGGTTTCACCCCACCCAATTGGGCGTTCCCCGTGGCCTGGACGATTATCTATCTGCTGTTGGCGTGGGCCGGTTACCGCTTGAGCCTGATCCCCGGCAGCCAGACCGTGCTGGCGCTGTGGGCGGCGCAGATTGCGTTGAACACGCTGTGGACGCCGGTGTTCTTCGGCGCGCATCAGGTGTTGGCGGCAATGGTGATTCTCACGGTGCTGTGGCTGGTGGTTGCGGCGATGGTGGTGCTGGCGATACAACTGGATTTGATCACTGGCTTGATCCTGTTTCCGTATCTGGCGTGGCTGTGCGTTGCCGCTGCGTTGAATTTTTCCATTCTGATCAAGAACCGCTGATGACCAACGCCAATTGGGGTAGTGCAACACCGTGGCCGCAGGGCGAGCGCGAGTTGGCGCAGGTACGCGCCTTCAACCGCAAACTCGCCTGGCTGCCGCGTTTCAAGATCCGCAATCGCCTGACGCCGCGTTTGATCCAGGCGCTGCTGCGCGTGAGTCAGGTCGGCGGCGCGAGGAAGTTGCGCGAGCATGGTCTGACGGCTGAGCAGAAGATGCTGGGGAGTGTACCGGTGCGCATCATCCGCCCCAAAGGCCCGGCGAAAGGCGTGGTGCTGGACTTCCACGGTGGCGGCTGGGTGATCGGCAATGCGCAGATGGACGACAATTTCAACATCGCCATCGTCAACACCTGCCAGGTGACGGTGGTCTCGGTCGATTATCGATTAGCGGTTTCGACGCCGCTTGAAGGTCTGCTGCAAGACTGCCTCAACGCGACTCGCGGAGTATTGAGTGATGCCGAATTTGCCGGTCGGCCCGTCGTGGTGGTCGGTGAATCGGCGGGCGGCCATCTGGCGGCGGCGACCTTGCTGGCGCTGAAGCAATGGCCCGATTTACTGCAACGCATCAACGGCGCACTGTTGTATTACGGCGTCTACGACCTGACCGGCACGCCAAGCGTACGCTCCGCGCCTGCGGACACATTGGTGCTGGACGGCCCGGGCATGGTCGATGCACTGCGCTTGCTGACCCCGGAACTGACTGACGAACAACGCCGCCAGCCACCGTTATCACCCCTGTACGGCGACTTCAGCGGTTTCCCGCCTGCGCTGCTGTTTGCCGGTGATCTCGATCCGCTGCGCGACGACACCCTCGACATCGCCAGGCGCTGGGCGCAATCGGCGCCGGTCGAAATGTACCTTCTGCCCTCCTCGCCCCACGGCTTTATCCACTTTCCCACGGCCATTGCTCAGGGCGTTCTGGCCTACAGTCGGCAATGGATTTCGGCGCGCATCGAGGCGGACATTCAAGCGCTTTGAAGCGCTGTGGCTTCGTACAACTGCCGATAGGCCGCGACCAGTTGTTCGAGGGGAAACGCCAGATTGCGGCCGCTGGGATTGGGCAGCACCCAGACCGCCGCACCGGCGAAAGTTTCCGGCTGAAGCCCCCAGGCAATGGCTTTTTTCCCGGAAAGCCCCGCGTAAGCCGCTTTGCCGAGAAACGCTACATGGCGCGGTTTGTAGCGGGCCATCTTCGCTTCGAAATCAGCGGCGGCAGCGATGAATTCCTGCGCTGACACTTGATCCGCCCGCGCGGTGGGCCGTGCGACCACTGCGGTCAATCCGCACTGGTACTGCAGAATCGAGCGGTCGTATTCCGGGCGTATTTCTTCGGCAGTGAATCCGGCCAGATGCAACGTACGCCAGAAGCGATTGCTGCGCCCGGCGAAATGATGTCCCTGCTCCGCCGCGAGCAAACCGGGATTGATCCCGCAAAAGACCACTGACAGGTCTTGCGCGAGAATGTCGTCGAGGCCGTTCATGACCGCGCTTAGCCGCAGATCACGCTGACGGCGTTGCGCACAATTGCGCTCAATTCTTCACGGGACTTACCTGCACGGGCGCGGATCGAAATGCTGTGCAGCAATGAAGACGCGATCACCGCCAGCGCGGCGAGTTCGCTATCAGGTTTCAGCTCGCCCGCTTCGATTGCTTTTTGCAGACGCGCTTCCAGATCAGCGTCGAGCTGACTGAGCCTGGCCGACAGCACTTGGCGGATTTCCGGGTCTTCGACGGCTTCGGTGGTCGCCGTGCCAATGGCAAAACAGCCGCGAGGTTGGCCGTCGCCGGAGAAATAAATCGCCAATTGCCCCTCATAAAAATCAGTCAGCGCCTGCGCCAGAGTCAGCTCGCTGTCGCTCAGCGCGGTCTGCATAGCGGCGTGCGCGGTGTCCCAATATTGATCGAGCGCCTTGATGTACAGCGCGTGTTTATCGCCGAACGCGGCGTACAGGCTGGGCCGGTTCATGCCCGCTGCGGTGGCGATGCTGTCCAGCGAAGCCCCCGAATAGCCGGTATTCCAGAACACGCCGAGTGCCTGTTGCAATGCGGTTTGTGGGTCATACGCGCGAGGACGGCCGCGGCCTTTTCCTTCCGTCGGTTTATTTTGTGCCACGTCGTACAAATTCCTTGCAAGGATAAGAAGTCGCTCATATTCTTACACCATCGCACAAAATTAAGGAACCAGAAATTCCTTGATCAACGGCTTTGTTGTGGCGCAGCTCGAAGCGGGTGTGGCGACGACGAACAGCGGTACGGAGCGATCCTCCCCCACCGCGCACGGATTTGATTTCTCGCAGTAATTAAACACGTCGCGGCCACAGGCTTTGCCCAAGTCGGCCCGATGCCCCGTTTTGGCTTCAGCACCCTGGACAGAGCCGATCATGACCCAGCCAATTGATCTCACCGCAGCACACGCCAGCGCCCAGCCGATCCAGGATCTGATGGATACACCGCCGAAGAAACCGTTCAAGCAAACCCTGCGGCCATTGTTGATGGCCGGCCTACCCGCGCTGTTTGCCGTCATCGGCTATAGCCAATACCGGGCGAACGAGCCTTTCGTTTCCACCGACAACGCCTATGCCCGCGTGGCCAAGGCATCGATCAATGCGCGGGTGTCCGGGCAAGTGGTCGAGATCGCCGTGGACGACAACCAGCCCGTGCGCAAAGGTCAGGTGTTGTTTCGCCTCGACCCGCAACCGTTACAGATCGCGGTCGACCGCGCCGAAGCTCAGTTAGGCAACGCTCGCCTGCGCATCGACGGCCTCAAGGCCGGCTATCGCCAGCAGCAGGCCGAACTGCAATCCGCTCGGGCGTCGGCGGAATACGATCAGAAAGAGTTCGCGCGCAAGAAAGCGCTGATCGCCAGCGAATTCGTCTCGCGGGCAGCCTATGAGCGCGCCGACACCGACCTGAAAGTTTCACGGCAACGCATCGCCTCGATCGAGCAACAGATCGCCAGCACCGTGGTCGCCCTCAACGGTGATCCAGACATCGCTATCGATCGGCATCCCACCGTGCGTGAAGCCAAAGCCCAGCTCGACGAGGCGCGGCTCTATCTGTCTTACGCCACAGTGACCGCGCCGGCCGACGGCATCGTGGCCAAGGTCGACGACTTGCAGGTTGGCAATTACGTCAGTAATGGCAGCGCCGCGTTCGCGTTGATTTCCGACCATGAGACCTGGGTCGAAGCCAACTTTCGCGAAACCCAAGTCACGCATATGCGCCCCGGCCAGACCGCGACGATCACCCTCGACACGTACCCTGATCGCCCCTTCAAGGCCCACGTGATCAGCATGAGCCCCGGCGCCGGCGCGGACTTCGCCCTGCTGCCGCCGGAGAACGCGACCGGCAACTGGGTGAAGGTGGTGCAGCGGGTGCCGGTACGCCTCGAACTCGACGACGCCGACCCGGCCATGCCGTTGTTCTCGGGCACCAGCGCCACCGTCGAAGTCGACACCGGCCACCGCACGCCATGGTGGTATCCACTCAAGTCGTTGCTCAGCGCGGGGTAATGGGAGATGAACAACACGGCTGATCTGCGCGCACTGCGCTTCGTCGCCTTACTGACGACTTATCTGCAATCGATGAACCTGCCATTGCCTAATGCCGCCCTGCGCTTGATACAGGGCAGCCTGTCGATGACTGACGATCAGGCCGGGTGGATTTTCACGGCGTATCTGGCCGCCAGCGCGATCACTTTGCCGATCGCTCAGTGGCTCGCCGCGTCCTTCGGATTGAAGCGGGTTTATCAGATAGCGCTGGTGGTGTTTGCCCTCGGTTTGTGGCTTGGGACGTTGGCGAGCACGCCGCTGGAATTCATCGCCGCGCGCATTTTGCAGGGCCTCGCCAGTGGTGTGCTGGCGCCGCTGTCGATGGCAATTGCACTGGAAACGCTGCCGGCAGAAAAGCGTCCTGCGTTCGGCGCGAAATGGACGGCGCTGGTGCTGTTCGGCATCGTCAGTGGTCCGAGCATTGGCGGCCTGATCTGCGAGTACCTCGACTGGCGGCCGATGTTTTACCTGAGCCTGCCGCTGATTGCGTACATCTTCATGCTGGTGGCATTGCTGCTGGCCGAGAAAAAAGCCGAGCAGCGTCCGCCCTATGATTTCTTCGGCTTCGGCACGTTCACTCTCGGCATGATCGGCCTGCAGATGCTCCTCGATCGTGGCGAGCGCCTGGACTGGTTCGACTCGTTGGAAATCTGCATCGAAGCACTGGCCTGCGTGCTTGGGTTGTACCTGTTCGTCGTGCATCGGTGGACCGCCAAAACGCACTTTGTCAGTAAGGCGTTGCTCAGCGACCGCAATTTCGTTCTGTCGACGGTGATGTTTTTCGCTCTCGGTTTCGTGCTGCTGTCGACCATGGCGCTGACCTCACCGATGCTCGACGAAATCATGGGCTACCCGCCGGACACCACCGGTTTCCTGACCATCCCGCGTGGCATCGGCCTGGTCGGCGCGTTCCTGCTGATGGGCCGTGCGCCGGGCTGGATCGACACACGGCTGTTTGTCGCCGCCGGTATTGCGCTGGTGGTTTACGCCAACTGGATGATGCTCGGCTACTCGCCGTTGATGGACTGGACACCCGTGGCGTGGAGCGGATTCATTCAAGGGGTTGGCCTCGGCGTGTTGATGCCGGCGCTGAGCAAGGTCGCGTTCAGCACGCTCAACCCGGCATTGCGCCCGGAAGCCGCCGGACTGTTCAACCTGATGCGCGTCTACGGCAGCACCCTCGGTGTGGCGGTGGTGCAGATTTTTTTCTTCAACAACACCCAGGCGATGCACATGGCGCTGGTCAGTCAGTTGACGCCCTATCGCGTGGCGCTGCCGACTTCACTGCCGGCGCTGGAACATTTGAACCACCTGGTGACCCATCAGGCCGCGTTCGTCGCGGTGATGGGCCAGTTCAAGATTCTGATGCTGGCGATGCTCGTGGTGAGTCCGCTGGTGCTGTTGCTGCGCAAACCGGCTGCGGCCAACTGATCTTTGTGGAGTCTGCAAAATGAAAACATCTTCGCGCTTCACTCGCTCTGCAATCCCCAGCGCGTTTACCGCGCTGGCCCTGATGGTGATGCTCTCGGCCTGCACTGTCGGCCCTGATTTTCAGCGCCCCGCCGCCAGTTCGTCAGAGCACTATGATGAACAAGCCGAGCAATCCTCCGGCGTTCAACGCTTCGATATGGGCCAACGCCTTCACGGCGATTGGTGGAGCGCGCTGCGCTCGCCGAAGCTCGACCAACTGATGCGTCGCGCCATCGACGGCAATCTCGAACTGGTCGCCGCCGATGCGACCCTGCGTCAGGCCGCTGCCTCGGTTGCAGCAGCGGAAGGCGCGCTGTATCCGCAAGTGGATTTCGCGGCGGCCGGCGGACGGCAACGCACCCACAATGGGCCGCAGCCGAGCGTTGCCAACGTCTACGCCATCGGCCCGCGTGTGGCATTCGATCTGGATGCCTTCGGTGGTATCCAGCGTGAAGTCGAAGGCCAGCAGGCGTTGGCCGATTTGCACAAACATCGCTACGAAGCGGCCTACCTCACATTGACCGGTGAAGTGGCCCGGCAAGCACTGCTGATCGCCTCGGCCAATGCGCAAATGGAGGCGGTGCAAACGCTGCTGGCCAATGACTCAAAAAACCTTGATCTGGTGCAGCGTGCTCAGCAAAGCGGCAGCACCACGCGCATCGATGTGTCGCTGGCCGAAACGCGGCTTGCGCAGGATCGCACCCTGCTGCCGCCGCTTGCCCAGCAGCGTGATGCGGCGCGGCATGCATTGTCGATCCTTGCCGGCAAAGGCCCGGCCGACTGGATCGCACCGGACTTCACCCTCAGCGACTTTGCCTTGCCGACGACGCTGCCGGTTAGCCTGCCTTCGGAAACCGCCCGCAATCGTCCGGATATCTTGCAGGCCGAAGCCGAACTGCGCATGGCCAGCGCAGCCGTGGGGGTGGCGACGGCCAATCTCTATCCGCGCATTGAGTTGTCGGCCTCACTGGCACAAGCCGCGTCCGGCAATGGCGGCGCCGCACTATGGGGGTTTGCGGCCGGCCTGACTGCTCCGATCTTCAATGGCGGTACGCTGAAAGCCGAGCGTCAGGCTGCCATCGATGGCTACAACGCCTCGCTCGCACGCTATCAGCAGACGGTGATTCAGTCGTTCGGCCAGGTCGCGGACAGCTTGCAGGCGATCCATCACGGCGCCGAACAAAACCTCGCGCAGGACGATGCGTTACGCGCCGCCGACAGCAGCTTGCAACTCAACCAACAAGCTTACGCCCAAGGTGAAAACAGCGTTCTGCAAGTGCTCGAAGCCGAGCGCGCGTACGAGCAGGCGCTGCTTGGGCAGATTCGCGTGAGGACCACGCGTTATCTCGACACCGTGCAATTGTTCGTGGCGCTGGGCGGCAACTCCGTCGGCGTCTTCGAGCAAAAAATCGCCGCCCGTGCAGGCACTGAGCAAACCCCGCTGTAACCACCGACACTGGAGAAAAATCATGACCTACGAAGCCTTTCACGATGCGCTTCGCGACACCCGCTGGCCGCTGAACAACGGTGCAGGCTCGATGCCGGCCGTTGGTTTTGGCACATTGTTCCGCGATTTGAGCACCACCACTGAAGCGGTCAAATGCGCGCTGGAGGTGGGTTTCCGTCACTTTGACTGCGCTGAACGTTATCGCAACGAAGCGCAGATTGGTGTGGCATTTCAACAGGTGTTCGCTGACGGGCAGATTCGCCGCGAAGACGTGTTCATCACCACCAAACTGTGGAACACCAACCACCGTCCGGAGCGGGTCAAACCGGCCTTTGAAGCGAGTTGCCAACGTTTGCAAACCGAGTACATCGATTGCTACCTGATCCACACGCCATTTGCTTTTCAACCGGGTGATGATCAGGATCCACGCGATGTATTCGGCCATGTCATCTACGATGGCGAGATCACGTTGCTCGACACCTGGCGGGCGCTGGAAAGTCTGGTGGATGAGGGTCGCTGCAAATCCATCGGTTTGTCGGACATTACTTTGCAAGCGCTGAAAGAGATCGTCGCGCACGCACGGATCAAACCCGCCGTGGTGCAAATCGAGTCGCACCCGTATCTGCCGGAATGGGAAATGCTCGAGTTCTGCCAACAGCACGGCATCATTCTTCTGGCGTTCGCGCCGCTGGGTCACGGGATGCAGCCGAACGTGCTGGAGGATGTGGTGCTGAGCGGGATTGCCCGGCATGTGCAGAAGACTCCGGCGCAAGTGGCGCTGGCGTGGGCCGTGCAGCGTGGCACGGCGTTTCTGACGACCTCGGCGACGCCAGCGCATATTCAGGAGAATTTTGATGTTGCGACATTGCCGCAGCGGGCGATGCGTGAAATCAGGGAAGACATCAGCACGCGGATCCGCTTCAATTCGGTGGTGGAAACCGGGGTGCCGGGGTTTATTCCCGGGCGTAAGTCTTGAAATTTGTGGCGTGACTCAGAGTGTAGCCCTCACCCCCCGCCCTCTCCCGGAGGGAGAGGGAGCCTGATTGGGGGATGTTCAAGTGATTCGCCAAATCGAAAGCATGTTGCCGAATCCATAATCGCCAAGGTTGATCAGGTCGGCGGACAGCGTAAGACACCTCGGTCAGTCCCCTCTCCCTCCGGGAGAGGGTTAGGGTGAGGGGCTGCCATTAGAAGTGAACACCGACTCACCAACACCACACAACCCACCATAAGGCGGAACAACGATGGACGTTTTCCAGAGCATGCGTTTCTTCGTCGCCGTCGCGCAAAGCGGCAGCTTTACGGCGGCCGCCCTACTGCTCGACACCACCACAACCAACGTCTCCAAAGCCGTGTCCGCCCTTGAAACCCGTCTGCACACGCGCCTGATCAACCGCACCACCCGCCGCCTCGCCCTGACCGAAGCCGGTCTGCGCTACCTGCAACGCTGCGAACGCATACTCGATGATGTCCGCGAGGCCGACGAAGAGGCCGGCACCGCACAAACCCTGCCCGTGGGCCGCATGAAAATCCACGCCATGTCGGCCATCGGCAACCACTATGTGATCGACGCCATCGCGCGCTATCGCGAGATTCATCCCTCGGTGATGTTCGACCTGACCCTGACCAACCGCGTACCGGACCTGCTCGAAGAAGGCTACGACATGTCCATCGTACTGGCTCGTGAACTGCCGGATTCCGGCTTCGTCGCGCAACGGCTGGGCATCACCTACAGCATCCTCTGCGCGTCGCCGGCCTATCTGGAAAAACGCGGCATGCCCGACTCGCCCGACGCCCTCGCCGAACATGAGTGCCTGCGCATCGTCAACACGGTAATGCCGGTGGAGCACTGGACGTTCGAGGGGCCGCAAGGCATGGAGACCATCACCATTCCCGTGTCACCTTTCCATATCAATACCGCCGACGGCATGACCATCGCGATCAGAAAAGGCATGGGCATCGGCATTCAGCCGATAGCTTCGGCCGTGGATGGCCTGCGGGCGGGGACGTTGGTGCGAGTGTTGCCGGAGTACCGGCTGGAGGAGTTGAACCTGTTCGCGATCTATCCGTCGCGCAAGTTCGTTGATGCGAAGACCAGAACCTGGGTGGATTTTCTCAAGCAGTCGATCCCGGAATTACTGGCATCGGACGAAGATATTGCCGGAGCAAGAAAGCCCTGAGCGCAGCAGACAAGGAGTGTCGACCCTCCCCTCTCTGCACTGAATCAACTGAATCAACTGGAGCAGCCAGTGCCCATGACCTGGTATTGCAGAACATGGCGCTCGCCATGGGAATCCTCATAAGTCATCTGCACCGGCACCGGCGCGCATTCATTGGCCGGCTCGGTGATCGAGATCACATGCTCGATGTCGAGTTTGCTCGAGTAGCCATAGGTTTCGACCGGCAGGTTTTGCGTCGGCGCTGAATCCGCATAAGCCTGTGCGCCCAGACTGCCAAGCAGTAACGCCAGCGCCATTTTCATTGTGTTCATGATGTTCACCGTCTCGTTGAGTGGGCCGCTTCAGCGTGATTGCTGACGGCCTGGAGACGATGCTAGGGAATGACGGGGGCGGGAAAAATCGGGTGGTGGGACAAACACTGTTGCCGAATTGGGGAGCAATGGCTGGATTCGCTAGTTGGCATCGACGTTTTTCAAGCAAAGACAGCCAGGATCAAAAGCCCGACGGCTATCGCCAACCCACCGACAACTCTGGCGACGCCTGCCGACTGAAAATAGCGACGCTTGGCTCTCTGCTCTTTGGTTAACACTTGAGCAGACGTCAGCTGAGACCGCTCTGCCTCTACAGACTTCGAATACCCGAACATATCGGACACATACAAAATCAACCCCACTCCTATGACCAACAGTGCGGAACCGAAACCCAGCATATTCAGACCCTCTATCAAAACGAGTGACTATCTAAGGAATTTCCCACTCCAGCGCTTGAACGCCCGCCGCCCGCGCAAAACACCCCAGCACAACCACAGCCCCGCGCCAGTCGAGGCAATGAAAACGGCAATGGCCATCAGCAGATAAAAACCGAAGCGCCACGGCTGTTGATCGAAGACCAAGTGTTCCCGGACTTTGGAGACGCCCCGCCCCGTCGTGACGTCGAACTGCCACAGGGTCGCGGCGTTGTGTATCTGTTCAGCACTGGCCAATGCCCCGAGCAGACATAACAGCGCACCGATGAGCGAGTAGAAGCGAATTCGATAATTCGGGATCACGTACGTTTCCTCTCCCTGGAAGGCCGACAATCACCGCGCTCAGGCGATGTAGAAGAAGTACAGCGCCAAACCCAGCAACTGCATGAGCAGCAGAATGGAAAGCAAATGATTACACCCCTTCCAGACATTGCTCACCGGTTTGTTTCTGGCGACTCGGTAGCGCAGGTAACTGTCGAGTGAAAGCGACGCCGTGGGGATCAAGACGAATAAAAGTGTCAAAAAGAAATTAAACATTTCCTTTGCCCATCGACTCCCAACATGAAACCGGATTTGTTCGTTGCATCGTGCGCTGCTCAAGTCGTCTGAGCAGACAGCTTAGCTGATCGGCATGTACCCGGAATCCTTGGGGTTGTGCACCGCCGTGATCCCGGGCGATAACACTTGTTGGGGACAAGTCAGTGACATGCAAACCCGCAACACCGCCATTAAGTGGCAAAATCCCCTGACCCTGATGATTTCGGAGACCACAATGCTTCGCGTGTTTGAACAACGACTCGACCCCTTCCCCCCCGACGAAGCACCACCCCCGCCCGTTGGCCTGATGCGGTTCCTGTGGGCCTGCACGCGCGGCGCACGCGGTTATATCTTTGCGCTGGCGCTGCTCAGTGCCGGTGTGTCGATCTACGAAGCCTGGCTGTTTTCCTTTCTCGGCCAGGTCGTCGATCTGCTCTCGACGTGGCAGGCCGGCGGCGGTGTCAACGCGCAGGAAAGCCGCGTGCTGTGGGGCATCGGCATTGTGTTGTTCATCAGCATCGGCCTGGTGGCGCTGCGCACCATGGTCCAGCACCAGATATTGGCGATCAACTTGCCGCTGCGGCTGCGCTGGGATTTCCATCGGCTGATGCTGCGGCAAAGCCTTTCGTTCTTCTCCGATGAGTTCTCCGGGCGGGTCACGACCAAGGTCATGCAGACCGCGCTGGCCGTGCGCGAGGTGTTGTTCACCCTGATCGAAATCGCACCGGGCATCGGCGTTTACTTCATTGCGATCATCGCCCTGGCCGGCGGCTTTGCCCTGAAACTGATGCTGCCGTTCATTGCCTGGCTCGCGTTATTCGGGCTGGCCATGGTTTATTTTGTGCCGCGTTTAGGGAAGGTCGGCCAGGAACAGGCCGATGCGCGATCGTCGATGACCGGACGTATTGCCGACGCCTACACCAACATCACCACGGTGAAACTGTTCTCGCACTCCAAACGCGAAGCGCACTTCGCGCGCGCGGCGATGGAGGATTTCAAGCTCACCGGTTTTCGCCAGATGCGTCTGGTCAGCCAGTTCGAAATCGTCAATCAGGCGCTGGTGGTCGGGCTGATTATCGGTGCCGGCGGCTATGCCCTGTGGCTGTGGCATCTGGGCCAGGTCGGCACCGGCGCGGTGGCGGCGATCACCGCCATGGCGCTGCGCATCAACGGCATGTCGCATTGGATCATGTGGCAGATGACGTCGCTGTTCGAAAACATCGGCACCGTCCAGGACGGCATGGCCACCCTCACCCGTGGCCCCAAAGTGCAGGACGCGCCGAACGCCGGCGTGCTGGTGCCGGCGGGCGGCGCGGTGACGTTCGACAAGGTCAATTTCAACTACAACGGCGAACGTCAGGTCCTCGACAATTTGAGCCTGAACATCCGCGCTGGCGAGAAAATCGGCTTGGTCGGCCGCTCCGGTGCGGGCAAATCGACGCTGATCAATCTGCTGCTGCGTTTCTATGACGTCGACAGCGGCGAGATCCGCATCGATGGTCAGAACATAGCGCACGTGACGCAAGACAGTCTGCGCAGCGCGATCGGCATGGTCACCCAGGACACGTCGCTGCTGCACCGCTCGATACGCGACAACATCGCCTACGGCCGCCCGGACGCCACCGACGAGGACATCCGCCGCGCCGCCGCGAACGCACAGGCCGACGGTTTCATCAGCCAACTCAGCGACAAACAAGGCCACAGCGGCTACGACACCCTGGTCGGTGAACGCGGCATCAAACTCTCCGGCGGCCAGCGCCAACGCATCGCCATTGCCCGAGTGATGCTCAAGAACGCGCCGATCCTGCTGCTCGATGAAGCCACCAGTGCGCTGGACTCTGAAGTCGAAGTGGCCATTCAGGAAAGCCTTGATGAAATGATGCAGGGGAAAACCGTGATCGCTATTGCGCATCGGTTGTCGACGATTGCCGCGATGGATCGACTGATTGTCATGGATGAGGGGCGGATTATCGAACAAGGGACGCACACGGAATTGCTCAACAAAAACGGCATTTATGCGCGGCTCTGGCAGCATCAGAGTGGTGGGTTTCTGGGTGAGGATCAGGGCGTGGCGGCGGCGATGGATCAGGCTTGAGGGTGAACCAGCAGCAGTCGTTTGAGCCGACAGTTACCCCGCTCACCGATATCCGATTCTAGCGGTCCGGAATCCTGTTTAGAGGCAAGAAATGCTGGTCACAAAGGGCCTTCTTCCTTGCGCCCACGCGGCTCTGCTGGACCGCGTGGGTGTGTCGCCAGCGTTTAGGCGAGGCTGCCATGTCACCGCAAATTAAAAATCAATTTGCCTGCCGCCGATTTGAGTTTCCGTATCATTTTGACCGGCAAGCGTAGCCGAAGCGCTAATTGCATTTTGATTCGCCCAATCACGGAGTTTGGTGAACTCGTCTTTACGCATTTTGCTCATCGGTACCAAACGCGAAATAGTGGTTTCAAAATCAGCCATCGTCAGGTCGCTTGCATCACCAGAGCCATTCATCCGCCGTGAGAACGCTTCAATCAGCGAATCCCCAACCCAGGCTTCGATTTCAGCACCAGAAAGCACGATATCTTTACCGAAATTCGACTCGCCCCCTAGAGCAGCCAAGCGATCCAGATCAAATTTTTCCGGGTCGCGCTTCAATTTTTTCAGGTGTATTTCAAGAATCTTCTTTCTTTCTAAAGTCGATGGGAAGTCAACGAAAAATATTTCGTCGAATCGCCCCTTTCTCAACAACTCCGGAGGCAAGCTGTTGATGTTGTTAGCAGTAGCAAAGACAAAAACAGGTGCCGTTTTTTCTTGCATCCAAGTCAACAGCGTGCCGAATACGCGTGTAGCCGTACCTCCGTCAGATGCACCTCCGGAAGAACCGGAAAGTCCTTTTTCGATTTCATCGATCCATAGAATACAGGGCGAAATAGCTTCGGCAGTACGCAGTGCGGAACGGATATTGGATTCTGAGGAACCGACCACGCCTTGGAAGATCTTCCCCATGTCCAAACGCAATAGGGGCATGTTCCATGACGACGATACGCATTTCGCCGTTAGAGACTTACCGCAACCAGGAACTCCAGTTAAGAGCAAACCCTTTGGGGTTCCGACACCGAACTCCCGCGCCGCCTGCCCAAAGCACTGGCTACGTAAATGCAGCCACTTTTTAAGAGTGGCCAACCCTCCAACATCCTCAAGACTTATCTTTGAGTCGATGTATTCCAAGATACCCGTTTTCCGGATAATTTGTCTTTTTTCGGAAAGCAGATCCTTTACGGTATTTTCATTCAAGCTCAGACTGGATACCAATGAACGAGACAAGCTATTATCCACTTCCAGCCCCGTAAGTCCCAAAGCGGCATCAATGAGTTTATCTTTGGTTTCGCTGGAAAGGTCAATCTTAACGCTGCTGTTGCCCTGCCAGGAATTAACAAAGTTATTTATTTGAGCCTTGACTTCGTCTCTTGACGGCAAAGGAAAATCGATCAATGTAACTTCCTTCTGCAGATCATTGGCAATTTCAAAGCTGGGCGCCACGACAATGCAATTACTTCGGTATCCACGCGAGCGGATATTTATGGCCAAATCTCGAAGTCGACGACGGTAAACAGGATTTGAGCTTGAGGCCAGGTAGTTATGAGCATCACAGAAAACAAAAATATTTTTGCTGCCTTCCTCCTTTGCTTTTTCTTCACAAAAGTCCAAGGCCATTTTCAAATCAAAGGTTTTATCTCCAGCCACGGCGCCATTTATCTGAACGCCTAGCGTCGAGTTCCAAACGAACAAGCGATGGTTAAGCGTCTTGGCGATTTCAGAAATTTCGTTGAGCGCACGCTCTTCTTCGAAAGTTTCAACGACCAATACCGCATAACGCGCCTTGAGGTAATCTGTTATCTGCTGAGTACGGTTCATATCTATATCCCTACGCCTGAACTAGGCTACACATGCATCGGAAGACCGGTTTTGGTAACCGCAGTACTTGACACAACAAATTCGACGGCCCTTCTATTACTAAAGAAACCCATATCGACTCTGTCGCTGGTTTTGATAATCTGCTTGTGCTGATAGGGATGTTTAGCGTTATGCCGATAGCGACCGGCCAGCGTCAAGTCCACGGCTTTAACAACTCGAATCATGGCGTCATTCTCGAATATCTCTTTTGGCGTATAGCCTGTATAGAGTATCCAGTTTTTCTCGCCATCGACGGCATGTATCAATTGCTCCAAAGCTTGCGCCTGGTCGAGCGGCTCGCCTCCAGAAAGAGACACCCCGGCGATGTCCAGTGCATTTATCTTCTGTGCCAATTCATAAACAGACATCAGCGTACTCGCTTCGCGAGTGTGGGTGGCCTGGTTGAAGCAACCCTTGCAATTCAGCGCACAACCCTGCACCCATAAGGTCAAACGTAACCCGGGGCCGTTAACGCTGCTCAATTCCATATGATGTACATTGATGTCCATTCAGAAATTCGCACTGAGAATTTGAAGGGTCTGCTCTTCATGGACTACGGTATATTCCGGCTTCCACTCAGTTACAAGCTCCGCCGTAGGGCTGGACAGTAGCGACTCAAGCTCTTCAGTAAGTTTTGTGCAAATGTCGCCTTTCACGCCACGCACCTCCTCCGTCACTTGATCGCCGGTAACCGTCACATGAATGCTGTATTCGTAGTGAGGTCCAAATTCAATCTCGAACCCTTGAAGACTTTCTTTCACTCTTGCTGGAATACCTGATGCGTCTATACGCTTGATCGTTTCATCGATGGCTACGCTGATGTACGCTTTCTGAAAGCTTAATGCCAAATCAGCCATTATCGATTCATCGTTGTCAGAAATATTTTCCCGTTCGATGAGAAGCTTGTACGAGCCATCCTCAATTTTGCAAACGAATAGATTGAATTCATCAGCGGTTTGGCCACAAATAGCTCGAAATTGCTGCGCGCCCATATAGCCTATTTTGCCCAGCACTTTTTTACTGAAGTCGCTGGAAAACATGGAAACCAGACCCGTCGTTGGACTAAGGCCCATCTTGCCGAAAGCTTTGGCAATGGCTTCTTCATCAACATAAGAAAATTCAAACTTTGTACAATGCGACATTGTTAAAGCTCCAGCCTGCGACCGGGAGCAACTTCCTCGGCGGACCGGATGGCATTTAATACATCAGGGGCCACTTCAATTTTGCGTACGGGCACCATGGCTGCGCGCGTAGACTCAGGCGCAACAGCTTCTGAAATCGAGATTGGCGCTGCAGAACTGACAACTACCCGACGTCTTGGTGCTGTCTTTAGTGTCCCATTATCACTCAAGAGACTTGCATCAATCGTTTCCAACAGCCTTCTTACTACCAAGACGGGATTTGATGTGAGCTTTTCATATAGTCCAATGCGCAGCAAAGCATCGGCTCCATCATTAAACTGCAATTTAACGTAGTAATTTTGGCTTTCATCGCCAATGATACCAATGCGCGAGATCTGATTCAGGTCCCGTGATAGCTTTTCCCAAACACTCCCATCAAACGACGCTACAATTAACTTTGTCGCCGTTGCGGCAAAAGCATTGCAACCTGCTTCAACTTCGCCCGCATCAAAATTCTGGTAGCTGAGCAGAATTTTCTCACCTGCTGGAAATCCCAGAGCAGTTGCCAAATACTCATTTGTCGAAAAATCGATATCGGCGTGAAACTTTAGGCTCTTTGAATAATAATAAATACCAACAATACCCACCACCCCATAGCCTAGGGCTTTCAGCATATCTTTCGGTACAAGCACCGCAAAAACCGAGCAAATAAAAATAATGATTGCGTAACCGTAATATACGGCTGTCCTTGTATTGAGCTTTTTATTTCTATAACCCTGAAATGTTTTGCCGGGAATATATTTTCTTGAAGGTGCAAATAGCACGCTGCCCACACCAAAGAAAAATAGACAGATAAACCCCATTATAGCTTGGCTCTTTTGCCCATTTTTCAAACCTTCAAGGAATACCCACGCACTGCCAACAACAAAAACAGGTAAGGATGCCAGGAGTGCAAGTCCCAATATCTTACCCCTGGTGGCCATCATCATTTTCCATATAGGGATAGTTTTTATCATTCACAAACCTTCTAGAGTTGGTGCAGTAGCGGGTACTGAGGGGGTGACTTTAGAACTGCTCATTGGTCTATGCCACTGACGTTTTTGGCGTATCACGCACCAGGGATGATCTGAAGTAGCCATACGGTTCTGGCGAACTACCCTTACCGCTTTTGTAGTGGCCGGGGTCGTTGCAGTTACAGGCAGCAAGGAACGATCAAACAGCAAGACTTCAAGGTCATTACCTAACGCTCAATACCTAACGTTTTGGCATTACCAGTAGAGAGCATCACGGGTAGTTGGCTTCGCTACAGATCGCAGCGGCTGTGTACCCTACACTCGAGCGGCAACTCCGGCAAGGCGCAGCCCCCGTTTGAGAATGCCAAATCGGACGTTAAAAATCCTCCAGTCATTCAACCTGTGCGGTGAACACACCTCACCCCATTGGCACCGCAAACACCGCACTGGCCCGCGCAACCGTGCGCTCCCCGACATGCAAACTAACCGCCGCAAACGCCAGTTGACGCCCCTTTTTCGAGTACTCCAGACGCACTTCCAGCCACTCGTTCATTTTTACCGCGCCGAGATAATCCAGGGTCATGCTCGCCGTGATCAATGGCTGTGGAGGGTCGCTGGAGAAGGCCATGGCGTAGCCCATGCCGACATCGGCCAATGTCGCCAATACCCCGCCATGCAAGGTGCCACGGCCATTGGCATGGCGTGAGTCAGTCAACAACCCCAGCTCCAATTGCAGCCCGCTGCCGCGCGCGTAGATCGGGCCCAGCAAATCCAGCAACGGGCTGCTGCGGGTAAACGGGGTGAAACCTTCGGGAATTGCGCTGGCGTCCATGATCCCTCCGTGTGCCGGCGATTCACCGGTGTCATTGACCGCAATACATCGCTTCAATTCGAGGGTTTAGGGGTAATCGCGCGACGGGGCAAGCACTATACGGATGTGGAATCTCCGGTAATAAACCGTGAGTCCTGAAGAGCGGCACTGACACGCTAGGAGCGATCTTGATATCTTGCTGCCCCCGAAACCGGCCAAGACTCAAGGAGGAAGAATTGCGGATCTACATTACAGGCGCTTCGTGTGCGGGCGTGACGACTTTGGGTCAGCACCTCGCCCATCTACTGGGCATACGCCAGGTCGATGTCGACGATTTCTTCTGGATGCCTACCAATCCTCCGTTCACAACCAAGCGTTCGGTCAGTGAGCGTGTTTCATTGATGCAGCAAGAACTCGGTGACGACGATTGGGTGCTGACGGGTTCTTGTATTGATTGGGGGGATGCGTTGATTGCCCATGCCGATCTGATTGCGTTCGTTGTCACACCAACGTCCGTTCGCCTCGAACGGCTGGCGGCACGGGAAAAGCAACGCTTTGGAGAGCGGATTGCACCGGGTGGCGACATGCATGAGATACATGTCGCCTTTCGAGAATGGGCCTCGCAGTACGACAATCCGGACTTTTCAGGACGCAATCGCGCCTGGCACGAAGCGTGGTTATCAGCGCAAACGGCCTCGGTGCTGCGAGTGGACGGGACGATCAGTCCCGAAAAAATGGCAGCCCATGTCATTCAGGCTTTGACGCAAATCCGGGCGCCAATGAACGGTTCAGCGCAATGAACTGCCGATTTTTTTACCCACCGACGTGACCCTCACCGCCGGCGCAGGATGACGCGACGTCACCAGGCCGATAAAGGAAATCGCCAACGCCAGGCCGATGGTGGTGGTGACTTCGGTGCGGTGTTCCGGGGTGATCATCATCACCGCCAACGCTGCGCAGATGAACACGATCACCAGCCATGTCAGCCACGGAAACAGCCACATGCGAAAGGTCAGCTCGACGTTGCGCTGGCGCAGTATCCGCCGCATGCGCAGTTGCGACACCGCGATCGCCAGGTACACCAGCAAGGCAATCGCGCCGGAGCTGGCCAGCAGAAATTGAAACAGCCCGGCAGGCATGAAATAACTCCATACGGTAATTGACGCACCGATCACCGTGCTGGCGATAACCGCGGCGCGCGGCACACCTTCCGAGGAAGTCGCCTTCAGCATCTTCGGCGCATCGCCCCGCCGGCCCAGCGAGTACAACATGCGCGAGGCAATGTAGATCGAGGAGTTCATGCAACTGGCCACAGCGATCAGGACGACCACATCGACCATGAACTTGGCATGGGGAATGTTCATGATTTCCAGAGCGCGCTGATAAGAGCCGACCGAGGCCAGCAACGGATCATTCCACGGCACCACGGAGATCACCACGAAGATCGACAGCAGGTAAAACACGCCGATACGCCAGATCACCGAGCGGGTGGCCTTGGCAATGTTGCGCGACGGGTCGTTGGATTCGGCAGCGGCAATGGTCACCGCTTCGGTACCGATGAAACTGAACATGATGGTGATGAACGCGCCGACAACCGCTGACAGGCCGTTGGGCGCAAATCCGCCGTGGTCGGCCATCAACCCGCTCAACCCGCTGACTTCCCTGTCGGGAACCCAGCCCATCAGCACGGCGAAACCGACACCGATAAAACCAATGATCGCCACGACCTTGGCCATGGCGAACCAGAATTCGAATTCACCGTATTTGGACACGCTGAACAGGTTGGTCACCACCAACGCAATGATCGAGCCCAAGGCGAACAGCCAGGCATCGACCTGAGGAAACCATTGGTTCAAAACATGGCCGGCCGCCAATGCTTCGATGGGAATCACCAACACCCAGAACCACCAATAGAGCCAACCAATGGTGAACCCCGCCCAGCGCCCGATCGCTTGATCGGCATAGGTCGAGAACGAGCCGGTGTCCGGATTGGCCACCGCCATTTCGCCGAGCATGCGCATGACCAGCACGACGAGCAGACCCGAGAACAGATAAGCCAGCAGCACCGCCGGCCCCGCCGCCGCAATGGCATGCCCCGAGCCGACGAACAATCCGGCGCCGATAATCCCGGCGATGGACAGCATAGTGACGTGACGAGGCTTGAAGCCCTGCGCCAATTGGCTACTCGAATCCATGGAGTTCGGGCTGATCATTGGTTTTTTTATTCTCTGCTGATCGACATTTGAGCGAGTTGACTGAGGCGATCGATCATCATCGTTGCCTGCTGAATGCCCCGAAAGAAGCCTTCTCAACCGCCGCAGTTCTTATCAACCCCATGATCTAGATGGGATTATTTTGTTGTAGAGCCACGTCACCTTACCCGGCCTGACGAATGATTCAGTAGCCTGAATGCGCCATGGTTGTGTCTGATATCGACACACCAAAACCAATCGGTCGCAATGAACACCGATAAGTCACAACGTATCTGACGACGGATACCCCATCTCGCCCTCACCTCCCCGCACACCCCGGCAACGTAAAGACTACCCGCGCCCCGCAAGGCGTGTTCGCCTCCGCCCACAAATGCCCGCCATGGCTTTCGATGATCGTGCGACAGATCGACAGCCCCATGCCCAGCCCGGTGGATTTGGTGGTGTAGAACGCGGTGAAAACTTCTTCGGCGTGCTCGCAGGCGAATCCCGGCCCGGAGTCGCTGACCACAATCTGCACGTTTTCATCAACGGATTCACTGGTGATGAATAGCCGACGCTCGCCCTCCGCCATTACTGCCATGGCCTCCAGGCCGTTGATGATCAGATTGAGCAGGACCTGCTGCAACTCGACGCGGTCGGCCACTACTGCGGGCAAGTCGCTGGCAAGTTGTGTGGTGACCAGCGTCCCATAGCGGGCCGCTTCACCACGCGTGAACCCGACCATCTCGCCCACCAGCGCATTGAGATCCACTGCATGACGTTGCGGTGGCGTCTTGCGGATCAGCGCGCGGATCCGCCCGAGCACGTCGGCCGCGCGGTTGCCATCGTTGATGATCCGTCTGAGGCTCTGCTTGACTTCGTCGGTGTTCGGCGGTTGTGCGCCAAGCCAACGCAACGCCGCGTTGGCATTGGTCACCGTAGCCGCGATGGGCTGGTTGACTTCATGGGCGATGGACGCCGCCAACTGGCCCATGGTCGCCACGCGGTTGGCGTGAGCCAGTTCCGTCTGGACCTGGCGAAAACGACGCTCGCCTTCGCGTACCTGTTCCTCGGCCTGTTTGCGCTCGCTGAGGTCGAGGACGAACGCCACGCCTTGTTGCTGACTGGCCTCGAACGCGGCCAGACCGACGATCACCGGCAGGCGACTGCCGTCCTTGCGGATGTATTCCTTCTCGAATGGCTGGGCGCGGCCGGTGCGGATCGCGGTCGCCAGCGCCGCTTCACTTTTCGTGCGCAGTGGCGGCGGCGTCATGTCGCGCCAATGCACGCTGCCCGACAGCAGATCGTCGCGCTCGTAACCGACCATGCGCAGAAAGGCGTCATTGGCCTCGATGATTTCGCCTTCGATACTCCAGACGATGATGCCGATGATGTTGGCATCGACCAGCCGACGAATCTTCGCCTCGCGCTCGGCGACATCGCGATACAGCCGCGCGTTATCCAGCGAGATCGCCGCCTGCGAAGCCACCAGCCGCAGCACGGCGATACGCGCCGGGCTGAACACACCGGCCGACAGGTTGTTCTCCAGGTACAGCGCCCCGGCGATCCGCGCCTGATTCATCAACGGCAGACAGAGGATCGAGCGCGCACCGCGCTGTTGAATGTACGGGTCAGCGGCAAATGCCGGATCGGCGCAGGCATCGTCCAGGCACAGGTTTTCACCGGTGCGCAGGGCCTGATAGAGCATCGATTCGGCCAGCACCGCTGCACTCACCGGTTCATTGCACAATAGCGTGCTGTCGTCGTCGATGCGGGTTCGCGCGGCGATATACGCCGCCTCACCCTCTGTCAGAATCAGCAGGCCGTGCTCGGCGCCGGCCTGTTCGATGGCGGTGCGCATGATCATTTCGATCAGGCGATCGAGGACGATTTCGCCGGAAACCGCTTGAGAAACCTTGAGTACCGTGGCCAGATCCAGATGCTCGACCGGCGTGGTGATCGTCGCGGTCGGGCCGGGCGCTGGCTCTTCATTGCGCAAATGGCGGTGACGTCGCTCCAGTTGCCGCACCTTGCCATCGGCGCCCCAGCGCAGGTAACCGTAACGCGCGTCTTGCAGGTACAGGCGGGCGATTTTGCTCAGGCTGCGGGCGCCGTAGAACCGCGCGGCGAGTTCATTGGCCAAGGCTTCGACGTGGACAAAACCGTTGTCCCGGGCCAGTTGAATCGCTTGCTCGTACAGCGACTCGGCTTCGATCACCTGCCCTGCAACGCGAGCCATTTCGGCAGCCACCAGCGCCGTCTGACTGGCAAAGGTTTCTGCACACTGTTGCGCCCAGGTTTGCAGTTGCTCGTGGTGTTCACGCAAACGTTGCAACTGATCAGCATCCGCCTCGACGCAGGCAGCCAGGGTTAACGCGGCGTAGAAGTGATATTCGGCCTCCTCGAAAAACGACGAGATCACCCACAATAGTTCTCTGGCCTGAGCCGCGCAGTCGGCGGCGGCCGGATAATCCCCGGCCAGATAACGCGCCTGCAGCTTGCGCACCCAATATTTGCCGCGAGCCAGCGCCAGATCCGGCGCGGCAAGCTTCGCCTCAAAGCGCGCCTCATCGAAATACTCATCGTTGAAACTGCCGAACACTGGGGTCTGCCCGCGCAACATGCGGATCAGTGCCCGTTGGCAACTCATGAAACTCACGACCAGACCGAAGCGGATTTTCTGCGCGTAGGCCAGCCCCGCTTCAGCCTGAACCTGCACCTCCGCCAGTGGCTCGCCAATAAACAGCAAGTCGGAAATCAGGCTGTTGCCGGCATAGGCCGCATAGGGCAAATCGCCAATGCGGTTGCCGGCGCTGAGCGCACGCCGCAGCAATTCGCGGCACTCGCGTACCGGTCGCATCCAGCGCACCACAAAAATCGAGAAGCACAGGTAGGTGCGCGCTTCGTATCGCGTCAGGCCACGGCGGTCGACCAGATCGCAGCCCAATCGGCCAAAACGGTAACCGGCGGCATAGTCGCCGAAACGCCGGCCGGCGACGCGCACAACGTTGGCGTAGAGCATGCAGGAAGCGTCGCAGTTGCCATGTTGCAAACTCAAGCTGACGGCTTTGCAAATGGTCAGGCAGGCGAGGTTTGCATCGGACTGCAATGCCGGCGCGAAGAGCTTGCTTAATGCATCCAGCGTCACAAGCCAGGCCGGATCTTCCATCAGCGGCAGATCGATCAACTGTTCGATGCTGCGTTCTCCCAGTTGCGTCCAGATCTGTTCATACTCTTGGCGCACTTGCTGATCGTCCGGATGCGCCGTCCAGTCGATGCCGACCTGACGCAAATACGTCAGGCACACACTCACCGCACGATCACTGCGATCGAGCAGCAGATAAACGTCCATCTGCAAACACGTGACCGCCGCTCGCTCCACCGTGGTCATGGCGCGCTCGGCCAGCGCAGTCAGACGCGCGTCGGCCAGTGCCAGTTGCCCGGTGAGGAATTCGCACTCGGCACGGTTCAACTCGAGGGCAAACCCCAGTTCATGGCGACTGTCATAGCCTTGCTCGCCCAGCACCGCAGCGCCCGCGCCCAGGTAAGTCAGTGCCGAGGTGTAGGCGGTCGAAGCCTTGGCGCGCTGGCCGGCGAGCAGGTTGAATTCGGCCAGTTGTTCACGTTCGGCACAGGCGCTGATCAAAGTGGCGCCGCGATTGAGTTGGCCGACGATTTCAAAAATCGCGTCTTCACGCCCTTTCCCCGGTGTTTGCAGCGCCAGCAAACGACCGATGCGCAGGTGAGTCTGCGCACGTTCGTCTTCGGCGATCAGCGAATACGCAGCTTCATGAATGCGGTCATGGGCAAACGCACAGGCGCCTTCGTGAAACTCCACCAGTTCCTGGCGCACTGCCGGCCACAGCGCCGCGTGCACGCGAGCCGTCGACAAGTCGAGCACGGTGGCCAGGGTATCGATCCGCGCGACGTTGCCCAGGCAGGCCAATTGTTGCAGGGCATGGCGCGTCTCCAGCGGCAGGCGCGCCAGTTTGCCGAGCATCAGATCGACCACGTTATCGGTGTAGCCTTTGGCGTTGATCAATGCCAGATCCCAGCGCCAGCGGCTGGCCTGGTGGTCGTAAACCAGCAGTTCTTCTTCGGCCAGCGCGTGTAGAAACTGGATGACGAAAAACGGATTGCCGCCGGTCTTGTCCAGCACCAGCCGCGCCAGCGCCACGATGCTCGCGGGTGGGCAGCGCAGGGATTGGGCAATCAGTTGTTCAATGTGCACGCCCGCGAGCGAAGCCAAGCGGATCTCGTCGATGTGTACGCCAGCAGTGCGCAAGGCCTCGAGTTTTGCGCTGAGTCTGTGATCCGCATCGACCTCGTTATTGCGGTACGCCCCCACCAGCAACAGGTGCCCAAGCTCCGCGCGGGTCAGCAGATCCTCCAGCAGATCGAGCGTCGCCGCGTCCAGCCATTGCAGGTCATCGAGAAATAGCGCCAACGGGTGCTCGGGCCGGGCGAACACGCCGATGAAACTCTGCAACACCCTCATGAAGCGCTGCTGCGCCTGTTGCGGTTCCAACTCCGGCACCGGTGGCGGCTCGCCAATAATCAGCTTGAGTTCCGGGATCAGCTCGGTCATCAACCGCGCATTGGGCGACAGTGCCTGCAGCAACGCCGCGCGCCAGTCAGCGAGCACCTCGCGGCGCTTGCCCAGCAGCGTGCGCACCAACCCCTGAAACGCCTGGACCAGCGTTGCATAGGGAATGTCGCGTTTGTACTGATCGAACTTGCCGGCGGCGAACAAACCCCGCGACGGCACCAGCACTTTGTGCAACTCACTGACCACCGAGGACTTGCCGATGCCGGAATAACCGGACACCAGCACCAGCTTCGGCGTAGGGGTCTGCACCACTTGGGCGAAGGCGTCGATCAGCGTCTGCACTTCGCGCTCACGCCCATAGAGTTTCTCCGGGATCAGCAAGCGATCGATCGCGCCCTGCTCGTTCAACGTGAACACATTGATCTGCCGCGCTCGTTGCCAATCGTCCAGACAACGGCGCAGGTCATGTTCGACGCCAGCGGCGCTTTGATAGCGCTCCTCGGCCGTCTTGGCCAGCAGCTTCATGACCACACGCGAGAGCATCACCGGCACGGTGGCCACCCGTTCGCACGCGGGCATCGGTACACGGGCGATGTGGCAATGCACCCACTCCATCGGCTCATTGGCACTGAATGGCAGCGAGCCGGTGAGCATCTGATACAGGGTTACGCCAAAGGCATACAAATCACTGCGCGAGTCGATCGAGCGGTTCATCCGCCCGGTTTGTTCGGGCGCCATGTAGGCCAGGGTGCCGGCAATGGTTTCCGGCGGCGCCGGCGCCTGGCGCTCGCGCGGCAGGCGCGTGGCCAGACCGAAGCCCGTCAGACGGGCGTGACCGTCATGGCAATTGACGAGGATGTGCTGTGGTTTGAGGTCCTTGTGCACCAGCCCGCCCTGGTGCAAACGGCCGAGTGCCACGGCAATGTTGATGGCGTGCAACAGGCAGGTCTCGATGTCCAGCGGCGCGATCAGCAGGCGCGACAACGGCTCGCCGCCGGGATCGTCGAACAGCAAGCGCGTGCTACCGCCGACGCGTTTCAGGGCTTGCGGTTGCAGCGCCCATTCACGGTGCAGATCGTCTTTGAGGCCGTATTCGTGTGCCAGTCGGTCGAGCGTTGCGGGCAGCGGCTGAGCGAGTGCCGGACGCACCATCAGCACGCTGGAACTGCCCTCCCCCTGATCTCGTTCGCGGGTGAATACCCGCTCGCCGTCGTCCCACAAAATCTGCTTTCTGCTGGCCATGTGTCTCGACACCGTCAAAGGGTTTTCTGCCAAGCGGTGAGTGCCCGGGACTGATTCAGCTCAACGGGTCCGCCGCGTCGGCTCGATGCCCAGCGATTCGGCGATACGTACCAGATCCGCAACCGAACGTGCTGCCATTTTCCGCATGACCTGACCGCGATGGACTTTCACCGTCACTTCGCTGAGGTTGAGTTGCGCGGCGATCTGCTTGTTCATCAACCCGCCGATGACGAAACCGAGCACCTCGCGCTCACGCAGGGTCAGCGTCTCGTAAGCCAATCGCAGGGCCGCGCCGGACTGTTCGGCGAGCAGTCGCGCACTGTCGCGGGCCAGGGCACTGGCCACCGCATCGAGCATGTCCTGATCACGGAAAGGCTTGGCCAGAAAGTCCACCGCGCCGGCCTTCATCGCTTTGACGGACATGGCGATATCACCGTGTCCGGTCATGAACACAATGGGCGTGCGCAGGCCGTTTTTTTCCATCTGTTCCTGAAAGGTCAGGCCGCTTTCACCGCGCAAGCGCACATCGAGCACCAGACAACCGGGCACGTCGCGTTTGGCCGAAGCCAGAAAATCCTGGGAGGTTTCGAATGTCTGCACCTGCAGACCGATCGAGCGCAGCAAACCGTCGAGGGCCTGACGCATGGAGGCGTCGTCGTCGACCACATAAACCACCGGTTCCCTCAACGCGGGCGGGGTTGCGCTGGGGCTGGAATGCGACCACAGGGTCATCGTGTGTCCTCGGCGAGATCGCAACGCGTGCGATGTGCAGGTGATTAAATCTAGTTCATGATGGCAAACGCAGCCACAGGCCAGCCAAACGGTCGCGCAGCAGGCTAGCAGCCGGTGCGCATTGCCGACAGGCCAGAAACCCCTGAAAATCGGCCATGCCGCCACCGTCCCTTTTCAGCCGTTCGCACAGGCACGATCCCGATGTCCAGCGCTTCCCGACAGTCCTTCACCGCTACGCACCCGCCGCGCGATGTGGTGTTTATTGCCTACCCGCGCATGAGCTTGCTCGACCTCAGTGGCGCGCAAACGGTGTTCTGGGCCGCGAGCAAAGCCTTGGCCGAGCGTGACCAACCGGGCTATCAGTTGCACACCGCCAGCCTTGAAGGGGGGCTGGTCAATACCGTCGAAGGTCTGGCCGTGGATACCCGTGCGCTGCGTGACCAGGACATCACCGCACTGGACACCCTCGTCGTGCCCGGTGCGCCCGATATCTGCCAGACCCTCGACGAGCACGCCGAACTCACCACGTGGCTGCGGCACAACGCCCCTACCGCGCGGCGAGTGGTCTCGGTGTGCAGCGGCGCATTTCTGTTGGCTCAGGCCGGTTTGCTCGACGGCTGCCGCGCCGCCACGCATTGGGCCATGTGCGACACCCTGCGCGAGCGCTTTCCGACGATCGATGTGGATGCCGATGCGATCTTCATCCAGCAGGGCGCAGTCTGGACATCGGCAGGCGTCACGGCCGGTATCGATCTGGCCTTGGCGCTGGTCGAGGCTGATTGCGGCCGTGAGGTGGCGTTGCAGGTCGCCCGCGAATTGGTGGTTTACCTCAAGCGCCCCGGTGGTCAGGCGCAATACAGCACGCTGTTGCAAGCACAGGTGCAGGACAGCCCGTTGTTCGACTCCTTGCACCTGTGGCTGATCGATCACCTCGACGATCCGAAGCTGACCGTGGAGCGCCTCGCTGAACAGGCGAAAATGAGCCTGCGCAATTTCACCCGGGTCTACAAACACAGCACCGGCCGCACGCCGTCCAAAGCCATCGAAGTGTTCCGCCTCGAAGCGGCCAAGCGTTTGCTGGAGAACTCGCCGCACAACATCGACAAGGTCGCGCGCCTCTGCGGCTTCGGTGATGAAGAGCGTTTGCGCGCCTGCTTCCAGCGTCACCTGTCGATTTCGCCGCGCGACTACCGCAGCCGTTTCAGTCGCGCAGGCTGATGCGAATATCCGCTGACGAGCAAAGGGTCCCGACCGACTATACCTAGGTATAGTTCTGCGCCGCTGCCGACGGCGTATGGTGCAAGAACGACAGGAGTCGCCATGCGTGCCCATCCGGCCAGGGAGCCCTATGCAACAGCAGCTTGTCATTGCCGTGGTTGACGACGACGAGGCCATTCGCAGTGCGCTGGAAAGCTTGTTGCGCGCCAGCGGTTATCGGGTCCTCAGCT
This sequence comes from Pseudomonas sp. AC169, assembly GCF_979258515.1. Classification (NCBI taxonomy): domain Bacteria; kingdom Pseudomonadati; phylum Pseudomonadota; class Gammaproteobacteria; order Pseudomonadales; family Pseudomonadaceae; genus Pseudomonas; species Pseudomonas sp. AC169. Next base: position 6,484,744 of record NZ_OZ409866.1, read on the forward strand.
ATCCGGGCGCGCAGGCGTTCCTTGAGTCAGGCGGTCCGGCGCAGACGCATTGCCTGATCTCCGATATCCAGATGCCCGGCATCAGCGGCACCCAACTGTATAAAGAGTTATGCGCGCAAGGATGGCGCATTCCGGTGATTTTCGTCACCGCCCATCCCGATGACATGCACACCCGCGCGCCCGGCGTCATCGCTTGCCTGGCCAAACCCTGCGCCCCGGAAATTCTGCTCAGTCACATCGACACGGCCCTGAATCTTGCCCGGTAGCGTGTTCGATACCTTCGTATACCTCCCTTCGACCCATGCGTAATCCATGCACACCGATGGACAACTGCGCCCGCAACGCCCACGCCCTAGCATTGCTTTCGACAGCGAGCGATTAAGCGCCAGACAGTTCAGCAAGCGGTTTTGCAGCGGCCAGTGATCGTCACGCCAGAGTCGAAAACGACTCGGATCTAACCAACCATCAGCGTCAGGGAGCACATTATGAAACAGCAATTATTGGTGATCGGTGCAGGGTTCGGCGGGCTGTGGAGCACATTGAGCGCCGCGCGTTTGCTGGATATGCATGACCGCAACGATGTGGAAATCACACTGCTCGCCCCGCAAGCCGAACTGCGCATCCGTCCGCGTTTCTACGAACCCAATGTTCAAAGCATGTACGCGCCGCTGAATGAACTGTTCGCTGCCGTGGGTGTGCGGTTCGTCAAAGGTACCGCCGAAAGCATCGACGGCCAGGCGCGGCGTGTCGGTTATCGCGATGAAGCCGGCCGCCCCGGTGAGCTGACTTATGATCGCCTGGTGCTGGCCAGCGGCAGCCAACTGGCGCGTCCGCCGGTGCCCGGCCTGAAAGAACATGCGTTCGACGTCGACCAGATCGAATCGTCGGCACGCCTGGAGCGTCACCTCCACTCGCTGGCAAGCCAGCCTGTCAGCGCCGCACGCAATACCGTAGTGATCGCCGGTGGTGGCTTCACCGGGATCGAAACGGCGACCGAAATGCCGAGCCGTCTGCGCGCCATTCTCGGTGACGATCAAGACGTTCGGGTGATCATCGTCGACCGCAGCAAAGACATCGCCGCGACCATGGGCGACGGCATCCGCCCGTCCATCATCGAGGCCTCCAAAGAACTGGGTATCGAGTGGATCGTCGACGCCACGGTCGCCGCCGTGGATGCCAACGGCGTCACCCTCGCCGACGGCCGGCACATCGAGAGCAACACGGTGATCTGGACCGTCGGTTTCCGCGCCAGCCCACTGACAGAACAGCTCAATGCCGAGCGCGATGGCCAAGGTCGTCTGCACGTCGACGGCAACCTCAAAGTGCAGGGCCTTGAACACGTGTTCGCCGCTGGCGATGTCGCCCGCGCCGCCACCGATGACGTCGGCAACTTTTCGGTGATGTCCTGCCAGCACGCCATCAGCCTCGGTCGTCATGCCGGCAACAACGCCGTCGCCGATCTGCTTGGCGTGGCGCCGACCACTTACCGTCAGCCGAAGTACGTCACCTGCCTCGACCTGGGTGCCTGGGGCGCGGTGTACACCGAAGGTTGGGATCGCCAGCTGAAACTGGTGAAAGACGAAGCCAAGGAACTGAAGACGCAAATCAACAGCGTGTGGATCTACCCGCCGGTCGCTGAGCGTAGCGCCGCTCTGGCCGCTGCCGACCCAGCGATTCCGGTGGCCTGATCTGCGCCCCAAGCGCCCAAGAACCGATGTCTTGCCCGATAAAAAGGAGAGCACCATGACCATGCACCTGGAATCCTTCACCGCCAGCAGCGCCACCCGGCAAACCCCGACCGAAGAACTGGTGCCGTCGCGCTACGCGCTGCGCCTCGGTGACATCGACGTGATGGTAATCAGCGACGGCGTCCTGCCGCTGCCGACCCAGACCATGTCGACCAACGCCGATCCCGCCGACCGCGCTGAGTGGTTCAAAGAGATGTATCTCGGCCCCGACGCGTTCGACTGGGCACTCAACGTGCTGGTGGTGCGCAGCGGCACGCAGGTGATCCTCGTCGACGCGGGCCTCGGCGGCCAGTTCCCCGGTTTTCCCCGCGCCGGGCAGTTTCCCAAACGCCTCACGGCCGCCGGGATCGACCTTGCGGACGTCACCGATATCGTCATCACCCACATGCACATGGACCACGTCGGCGGCCTGCTCGTCGACTCGGTGAAAAACCGTCTGCGCGATGACGTGCGCATCCACGTCACCGCCACCGAGGTCGACTTCTGGACATCGCCGGACTTCACCTGCACCGACATGCCCGCACCGGTACCGGACGTGCTGCGCTCCACCGCCAACGCGTTCATCCAGCAGTACCAAAGCAAGCTGCGCATCTTCGAAGACGCGTTCGAAGTCGCCCCCGGCGTAGTCGCCAAAATCACCGGTGGCCACACCCCGGGCCATTGCGTGGTCTACGTGACCTCCGGCGAAGAACGCTTGACCTTCGCTGGCGACGCCCTGTTCCCGGTGGCCTTCGACCACCCGGACTGGCACAACGGCTTCGAGCACGACCCCGATGAAGCGGTGCGCGTACGCGTGCGCTTGCTGCAGGAGGCCGCCGCCAGTGGCGAACTGTTTGTCGCCACGCACCTGCCCTTTCCGTCGGTCGGTCGGGTTGCCGTGAATGGTGAAGCGTTCCGCTGGATTCCGGCGATCTGGGATTACTGATTCAGCTAGCGAAACATCGCTTCGCCCGGCCTTGGCCGGGCGAAGTCGTATTCGCCTTTTACCGGTCCGTTCGGGGACAACCGCGACCATTGCTCCGTTACATGGAACGACAGTCGATCCTTGTTCTCTACCGCTGAACCTACAACGGAGGGATTGGCCATGATTGCCCCTGAAACCGGTATGAAACCGGGTGAGCGTTATCGCATTGAAAGCGTCGAGCGCGCGCCGCAATTTTCTGGATTTTTCCTCGACGGCAAGTATTACCTGGGCCCCGAGTTGCAAACGGCCGTGGGCTGGCTCGAAGGGCAGAACTTCTTGTATGACCAACTCGATCCCAATGGCGAACCGGTGTATCCGGACAGAATCGTCGGCACGATCACCGCGCGGACACTGGAGCTGACAGACGGCCTGCGTCTGAGCATAGAGGAAATGCCGTTTCAGGCCGAAGCCGTTACGCCACTCCAGGCGCTTGACGAAGCGACCATTGCAACCCGACCACTGGCAATATCGCAGCGGCATGCAGCAGGCTTGCGCCAGCCGATGCAACCTTCGGCGCTTCTGGTTGCAGGTGCTGCATTGCTGGTCGGGCTGTGCCTGTTGGCGATCAATCGTTCGGGTCGTCGAGTCAGGTAGCCTTTGCACGACGCGGGTGGTGGCCGCTCTCTTGTCACGGCCCGCGCTCAAAGGCTGATCACAGCACCTGCTTCGCGCATGAAGATTTCCACGGTTTTCGGACCGATGCCGTCGAATTCTGCGAGGCGCTTTTCAAAGGCCTGGCGATCAGCGCTGACCTCGACCATATGGCTGACCTTGCCCGCATACTCGTCGTTTAACTTGCGGGCCAAGGCGTGAAGGCGTACGGCGGTGGTCTCGTCATAACGCACGTAATGCGCCTCCCCGAGCATCGCGACCAGCTCACGATGGCTGCACGCAGCCAGTTTGCACGGTGTATCGCGACCGTGTTTATCAGCGATCACCCGATAGGCTTCGGCAGCGATTTCGGCCTGTATCCGCTTGCCCATCAAGAAACTGGCAAGCAGCCACCTAAACAGTGCAGCGTCATCGTTGTGCTTGAAATGAATATTCAAATCCTCGGCGCTGATCGTCTTGTTCACCGGTTATCTCCGGGGCTGAAATCGTGGGGTATTTTCGTCCGCGTGTGTGCTTGGCAGACGCTTGATCTTTAGGCCGCCGCCGGTTCCAACCGTTCAAAGCAAAGCGTTTGTCAGCAGCCTGAAACAAACCGCGAAAATCCTTTGAATTTTTTTTGTCGGCAAAACTCATTTGCGTATGAGCGTAAGGAGGAACTCATGAGCAACGTCGACATCTTCGTCATCGAATACAAACTTCACGGCCAGCCAAAGTCATTCGTCATTCGCGCAAAAACCATGCGCAACGCTGACGCATGGCATTGGGCGAGTTGCGACGCCGGCATTGCACCCATTCCCAAACCCGGCAAACCACCGTTGAAAGTCATCTCCAAACCCCAGGCCGAGCGGTTCGGCATCACCGAGGTGAAATGGCGCGAAACGGCAACGGTGGACTGGATGGAGGCTTGATCATGCTCAAACAGATTGGCACCACGCCCATCCGCCGCGACCATCGCGCCAGTTGCCATTGCGGCGCGGTGATCCTCGAAATCCACCTGCCCGACGGCCTGCCCACGCCGCACCGGTGCGACTGCTCGTTCTGCAAACGCCGGGGCGCGATTGTCGCAGCGGTGCCGGGGGCTGACCTGAAAGTGATCCGAGGAAAATCCGCATTGTTGAAGTACAGCTTTGGCCAGCAGGTGGCCGAGCATTTCTTTTGCGGTAATTGCGGCATCTACACCCATCACAGACGCAGTACCAATCCGCATGAGTTCGGCTTCAATGTTGGCTGTCTTGAAGGGGTCAACCCGTATGATCTGGGCGAGGTGCCGGTGGCGGATGGCGGGCCTTGGCAGTCGCCGTGAAGAGAAATGGCCGCTGGCGAGCGCATCAAGGCTCGCCAGCGGTTCAATAAGCAAAACCGACACTACGGAAGGAAGCCTGACTTATTGCACTTTCAGCTCAAGCAATTCACCCCCCTCTTTGCTCAGGCGCTCCAGATACGCACCGGCGTCGAGCAACTGATAAGGGAAATAAAGACCTCCCCGCGTCGGCGCTCGGCCATCGAGCCCGAGCAATCGCTCCAGCAGCATGGCAATGCTCAAACCCGTCAGCGCCGCCGCACCTGCCGGATGAACGAGTGCGTGCCGGGTGTGCAATGGTCGCCCGTTACGATCCTCGCCAAGCATTTCGATAAGAATCTCGGTCGACATCGGCCGACCCGCGCGCCGCGAAGAACTGACGCCACTGGCGAGATTGAACTGAACATTCGGCGCATCGGTAGCGGCCGCCAGCCCTGTGACGTCGATGGACGAGAAACCGCTGGCTTGCATCGAAGTGCCGTCCAGCGCGCGGAAGCTAACGTTCTTGTCCTCCCCTTCGCGCCAGATGTATTCCCCGTCGCGCCGAGTCAGGGCGGCGGGCAGCATCCTGTTCAGGTGTTCAAAATCCTTGGCCACGGTCGGCCCGCCGCCATCCTCCTCGTCGACCAAAGCATCGATGCGGATGTCGTGCACCCGGGCAAAGGCCTCGGCAAGGTGCAGCGTCGCCACCGTCGTCGCGCCCACCATCCACTCGTAACCCAGCACGATGGGCGCCGCGTCAGGGCGATGGATGTAACTGGCGATTTGCGGCGCAATCTCGAACACGCCGGAGGAAATGCTCAAGTGCGGCACCTTGCGCTGCTGTGCAAAACGCAGGCCGGCAAGGGAATGGTCCATGTAGAAAACCGCCACGGCACTGACCGGGCGATCGCCCAGCCCGAGGTCATCAGCGGCAGGATCAATGACCACGCCCTGCGCCCCGCCCATTTCCTCGGCAGCTTGTTGCGCCTTGGCCAGGTCACGGCCGCCGATCAATAAAGGTACGTCGGGATGGGCAGCGCGCAAGGCTTTGGCAGAACGGTGGCCAATGGCGCCGGAGCCGCCCAGAAACAGAATTGGATGAACTGACATGGGTATCCCTCCTCGTCTTTTTGGGTTGCAACCAAGTGTTGGTGCGTGGCCTGTGGTCAGGGTTCCAGTCAATTGCCTGAGCTGTAAGGCGGGCCGACGAATGTCATTTTGAACGGCGTGTTGATGAGGCGTGTTTAGGCGTTTTTCGTGGTTGTTTAAAAGACACGTCGCGTTACCTGCTTCAGGCTACAACGCCTTGCGCCATTGCCTACGACTACGCCAGAATCCGCCGGCTTGTGCGCCTCAAGGGCCACCGGTAACTTGGTTCGCGTCACTGATTCCCAGTGATCGGGTTTAGTAGCCCGTGGTAAATGAAAGTGCACAAGCGTCCGTCAAAAGGTATTCACGTACCTGCACTTGATGGCGGCTGTGCGTAGGGCGCCCTCGGGCGCGCCGGCTTTCTTCTTTTCCCCGGTCTACTAACCTGCGTACAGCTGCCACCCCTTGTTTAGTAGCTAGGTGCGGCGGCCACACAACAGGAAAAAGAAGAAAATGTTCAAAGTAACGCCTAACCCGCCGGAAGCAGATCCGGCCTCCCCCTACGAATCACCCGACTCAAAGAAATTCCACGAAGCCGCCGAACGCGCCCTCGATTACTTCCTCACCCCAACCCAACGCATCATCGGCAGCGACAAAAAACACGCGCCCATGTTCCTGGCCAATTCCGACTGCAACAGCGAGTCCCTGCTCGTTAACGCCAGCGAGTCCCTCAGCTCAGCCACCGAAATGCTCCACAACTTCGCCGCCCTCCTGGGCCCAGGCCACCGCAAAACTGCGCTGGGGATTGCACAAGTGGTGATGCTGGGGGAGTTGGCGGTGAATCAAGCGCTGGATAAGGTTGTGCCGGTGGATTGAGGGGAATCCCTTTGTGGCGGCGGACAGGCTGCTGTCACAAAGGGATCAAGATTGCATTGGGCGTCTGCTTTCAGCCAGAAGCGACCGGCCTGCCTGATAAATAAATCTGTCCTCATTCCACCCGGCAATGAGTTCCTCTTGCTTGAATCATGAAGGCAATGTGATAGCATGCGTCCGCCCCCGGAGAGGGGGAATTTTTCTACATCCCGCAAGGAATATGCCCCCGTGAAAGACTTCGTCATCAGCGTCAACAACACCGTCCTCTATCTCTCCCTGGCGTTCATCTGGCTGGTCGCTATCGTCGCGATTTTCACCAGCGGGTTCCTCCCGGCGCTGGGTATCTTCGTGGCCGGCACCCTGTGCTGGTGCATCATTTCCGGCTTCTGGTTCGTCCAGTCGGCGACCTACGAAGAACTGCGCAAGCTGAACGCAAACAAAGGCTGAAACGTCAGGGCGGAGCCGTAAGTGCCCCGCCTACCCTGAGCGCTTGGTTCCGTGCCGAGCGCTCTCGCCCACTGCGAATGGCTCGCATAAATCCCGCATTCTCCGAAATCCTGAAATTCCCGCCATTCCCTAGCCCCGAGCGCAGAAAAAAACCTGTCATCCCCCCACAAACCATCGTAATTTACCCACCATAACTACAAGGTCGTTCGGGGATAGAAGTGGGAGCTTTTCGTCTGCTGTTGGCGGTTCTGGTCGCTGTTTCACATATGGGCAAGATGTTCATGGGATTCAACCCGGGTGTGGTTGCCGTGATTTCCTTCCTGCTCATCAGTGGTTTCGTGATGACTTCACTGATCGAGCGCAACTACAAGGCGCCCGAGAAAGTCGGCCTGTTCTACCTGGACCGGGCGTTGCGCCTTTATCCGCAATTCCTGTTCTACTTCGTCGTTTCTTGTGCGGTGATCTATTTTCTGCTGCCCGGCACGCCGCAAGCAGCTGAACTGACCTTCAAAAACATCGCCGCAAGCCTGGCCATCGTGCCCCTCGGCTTCTACATGTTCGGCGCGACCGGTTCAGGGATTTTGCCTGCTGCCTGGTCGCTCGGACTCGAGATGTGCTTCTACCTGGTGATCCCGTTCCTGATCATCTACCGGGCGCGAGGCGCAGCCTTCGCCTTGTCCGCAGCCGTCTTCATTGCCGCATGCCTTGGACTCATCAACAGCGATTTTTACGGCTACCGATTATTGCCAGGTGTGCTGTTCATGTTCCTGTGCGGCAGCTACCTCTATAAACCGCAGGCGAAGGGATTGGCAATCACCGCAGGAACCGCCGTGGCGGCGACATTGACCTTTGTGGCGATCATGGCGGGATGGATCGAGCGCCGACCGTTCAACGCCGAAGTGACCGCGGGTATCGCACTGGGGATTCCCGCTGTGTACCTGTTGACGAAACTCAAGTTCCATAAGGCCGACGAGTTCCTGGGGAACATCAGCTACGGCGTGTTCCTCAATCACTTCGTGGTGATCTACTTCCTGCACGGGCTTTGGCCGATCACTTCATTCGATTGGCCCAAGGTGGTAACGGTGTTGCTGCTGTCGTTCTTGCTGAGTGGCGTTTCGTACTACTGCGTCGAGCGGCCGGCCTTGAGACTTCGGCATGCGCTGCGGGCGGGGGCGAAGGATCGAGTGGACGAAGTTCGCGGGGGTAAAGCAGCTATTTGACGTCGACAGGAGACAGACTACATTTGCGAAGCGTCAACGGCAGCAGAACATCTATCTGACTTCACTCGGCCCCTGCAATCCTGTTCACACATCCTGCTTTGAGCCGAACCGCCACTGATGTGGCATTAATACTGGTTTTCCCGAAATTTTCGACTTCACATTTCTTAAGGATTAAACATGACTCTGCGCAGCCGCTTTTTGGATGCAATCATCGATGGCCAACTCGGTAATGGAATTATCGTTACCCGTAAGGAGTTCATGGATTATTTTGCTCAGGACAACGCCACAACCACGGGCTGTTTTCTATCAAACTCAGAAATTGAAACTGGCACTCATAGCCCATCCTATAATCACTTCACTATGCGCGTATCTGAAGGCACTTATCGCGTTCATCCCCTTTCACTGCAGATCCGCATGGAGCAGCGTGGATTTCTGCCAGCCGTTAATTAGCCTTCACCAACGCAAACCTTCTAGATTTCCGATCTGCTGCAAAAAACTCTGGCTGGGTCGACATCGACAAGGGACAGATCACATTCCTGGATGAGACCTGTCCCTGAAGAACAGTCCGAGCTTGACCGCGCCGGATACTGCTGCCCCCCTGCGCTCATGAAGTGCTTGCTTTGTCACCAACTTTCGCGATCAACCTGCCTTGGCTTACCGTCGAAAAGTTTGTCTCCCTTAATATCAAATCAACCTTCCCAAGCATCATCGTCACTCATCTGACCACGCAAATCTGGTTGGATAACCATGAGCTGGTCAAGCGCCTCACGCAGGCTCGCGCCCTCGCAAGAATTGCCATCAGAATCAGAAAATTTCCATTCGCCGTCAGGAGTACGCGCTCCCACATAACAGTCATGCGCCTGCCAGAAGTTCAATCGCTCAACGTCTTTGAGCAATCGTTTGAGTCGGTTATCTTCGGGAAGCGTGGGAGTGCCGTGCACATACTGAAATAGGTCGGACTCATAGGCTTCTGCGAGCGCCTCCGAATTCTTTGCCGAACCAGGTTGGATTGATGTGGACGCGCTACAATTTATGAGCTGTGCAAGACGTCTTCTCGCAGCTATTGCGCCTTGGGCAGACGCAATGATCTGTTCCAACTGATTGATCTCCATTTCGAAGTTTCCTTGCATTTTATAGGGAACTAGCCATGTGTCTAAATGTGGCCGAGCTGTAAAACTGCCTAATTTAAGGCACTGTTTTCCGACGGACCTCGCATACTGATCTTTCATTTGGTTTGTACAAACCTTTGGTACTTCCATCGACCGAAGAACAGCGGACCGCATAACCAAGTTTCAAGACCTTATGAATCATTGTCTCTTCATCAACTTCCTCACCTGCCTCCAATGTATTTCCAGCAGTTCCCCCTTTTGATATGCGAAAAGCAACGACGCCGGTATCCCTACGCTTGATTTTCACCGGAAACAACTCAATGCCGTTGTTGAGAAGAAAACTGAAAGCGCGAGAGAAACGATCTTGATCCACTGACATAGACGAACTTCCTTAAAGACAGGTCAGGGAAACTGTAGTTGATCTGCGCTCTCTCGCAGAGTGCCTGAGCGTTGAGGCGTCCGATGATCGCCGAATATGGCGCATTCGCGCAAAGCGCTTCCTAAGGCTATGATCGCAACAATCCAGCCTCTCCCGAACCCAACCCATGACCACCCCGAAAACCCGCCCAACCGCCGCCCCGCTACTCAACCCCGGCGAATCCGTGGTCCTGTTCGACGGTGTCTGCAAACTCTGCAACGGCTGGGCACGTTTTCTCATCCGCCACGACCACCAACATCGCGTGCGCTTGGCCGCCGTGCAATCCCCCGAAGGACAGGCGCTTCTGGCATGGGCCGGCCTGCCCATCGATCAATTCGACACCATGGCCGTCATCCGCGACCAACACTACTGGGAACGTTCCGACGCTTTCTTCGAAGTTATCAGCCAATTACCCGCCCGCTGGCAGCCGTTGCGACTGCTGCGCATCTTCCCCCGAGTCCTGCGCGACTGGGCCTACGACCGTATCGCATTGAACCGCTATCGGCTGTTCGGCAAATACGACACCTGCCTGCTACCCACTCCAGATCACGAACAGCGATTCCTGAAAGCCACTGCAGCTACACCAGAAAGCTGAACAGCTGCACAGGTGTCATCTTCGTCACCATCATCAGCACGATGACAAACATCCCGGCGAAACCCATCACGCCCATCCAGAACCATTTCCGGTAAACCGCTTGATACTGCTCATCAAGCGCCGCGCCCACCTCGCTCGCACTCGCCGCCATCACGCACAGCCGCTTCTGCAGAATCAACACCGGCAACCACAGCGCGCCGACGCAGAAGAAGATGATCAACGAGGTCAGCACCCACTCCGTGCTCATGCTCAGCCCGGAAAGTCGCATCAACAGATACCCCGTGATGATCTGCACAAAGCCCGCCGGTGTGGTGATCCAAGTGTCGAAGCCCACGACCATGCGCGCGACGTGGGCAATCACTTGCGGGTTGCGCGTGCGGCTGGCGGCGATCAGGTAGAGGTAGGAGCCCATGCCGAAACCGAACAGGAAGATCGCGGCGATGATGTGCAAGTATTTCAGGCACAGGTAGAGCATGTCAGCGCTGCCCGTCCGAGAAGTTCACGGCCAGGCTCAGGTTGGCCGGGTCGTTGATCGCGGCCATGTATTCGGCGACGCTGATTTCGCCCACGCACGGTCGGGCGCCGGCGGATGGCACGTAGCCTGAGGCCATTTTCGTGGCCAGTGCCACGGCGGCGCAGCTGGGGATTTCCGGGCCTTTGTCGTTCAGGGCGGTGAGTTGCGCGGTCATCGACAGCGGTTTGCCGTCAACGCCCAGGCCTTGAACATCGATGTACATCGCACTTTTGCCATCGCCGAAACGCTCGAAACGCAGGCCGAGGCGATGCAGTCTTGCTGCCCACAGGGCATGGTCGCGCACCAGCCCGACCTTCAGCGCCTGAGCCAGCAGACCGTTGGCGATGCCGCCGAGTTTAAGCCCGGCGCCTGCCTTGAACTTCAGGGTCTGCGCGCCATAACGGCCGGCGAAAATATCCATGTCCGGCACATCGACATTGGCTAGCAGCCGCGTGCCCATCTGCGGCATTTTGCGCAAGGTCAGGTCCAGCCAGCCCGAGACTTCATGCACTTTGCCGTTCTTGAGTTGCTTGATCGGTTTGCCGGCGTAAGCGAGCACGCCCTCGATGGTCGACAGCCCGGGCATTTTTGCCGAGGAGGAAATGCCGTGTTCGATCGAGTCGATGCGGGAAAAGCGTTGGCGCTGCTCATCGATGATCGCCGATGACAGCGTCGGCACCGAGCTGCAACCACTGAGGATCGCCACGCCGGCCTGCTTCGCTCTCGCGTCGAGTACGTGGATACCGTTGACGAAGGTGCGGCAGTCAGCCAGATCACAATAGTTCACGCCGGCGGCGATGCAGCTTTCGGCGACCGCATAGGATTGCCCCTGAAACGGCCCGCCGGTATGCACGACCAATTGAATGTTCAACGCTCGCAACGCGTCTTTGAACTCGGCGCCCATGGCGTCGCCGCACCAGCCTTCGCAGACATTGCCCGATTGACCATTCAGTTCATCGACTTTGCGCTGCAATTTCTGCGGATCACGGCCGGAGAGTACCAGGCCGATCTCCGGCATCAACGCCAGGTGCCGACAGACGATACTGCCGAAATTTCCGTAACCACCGACCACCATCACCCTGAACGGCATGCAATTCTTCCCTAAGTCGTTCCATCACACAGGCGTGCAGGATATAGGGCCGAACGTCAGCAAGCCATTCAGATCAGTTGTTCGCCACCCATTTGCGGTACTGGCGCGTCCGCAAGGCATTGCCGATTTGCTGCATGATCAACGCGCGCAGCGGTGACACGCGCGGATCGGGCTTTCGCGCCTGACTGAGTTTGCGCAACTGGAACTTGACCACCGCCATGTTGGCCAGCGACACCATGGCCTTGTTCTTCCAGGTGATCGGTGGCAGCTCGGGGGCACTGTCCTTGCCCAGCAGCCAGTCACGCGGCAGGTTCGGATCGATGGCCAGCGCGGTGCCGATGCCGACCATGTCCATGCCACTGTTAACGACCATTTCAGCGATCGGCCGGCGGCGCACGCCACCGGTGACCATCACGGGCATCCGTGCGACTTTCTGAATGTCTTGGGCGAACTCGACGAAGTACGCCTCACGCCCCAGGGTGCGCCCGTCCCGCGCTTCGCCCTGCATCGCCGGGGCTTCGTAGCTGCCGCCGGACAATTCAACCAGATCCACCCCCAGATTGTTGAGCCATTCGACGACTTGTCGCGCGTCATCGGCGCTGAACCCACCGCGCTGAAAGTCGGCGGAATTGAGTTTCACCGCCACTGCAAACTGCGCAGAAACCAGCGCCCGTACAGCCTTGACGATGTCCAGCAACAGCCGCGCGCGGTTCTCCGGCGAGCCGCCCCACTGGTCCTTGCGCTGATTGGTCAGCGGCGACAGAAACTGACTCAACAGATAGCCATGGGCGGCGTGGATTTCCACGCCAGTGAACCCGGCCTGCTCGCCGAGTTGCGCGCTGCGGGCGAAACGCTGAACGACCTCTGCGATCACACTGGCGGTCATCGCGTGGGGCGTGGTGAAGTGTTTGGACAGGCTGCCCATGCTCAGCGGAACCGCCGACGGCGCCCAGGTTTTCTGCCCGAGATTGGCCTGCATTTGTCGACCGGGATGGTTGATCTGCAACCAGAACTGCGCACCACCGGACCGACCGACCTGCGCCCAACGCTTGAACTTGGCCAATTGCCGGTCATCCTGCAGCACCACGCCGCCCGGCCCGGTCATCGCACGGCCATCGACCATGACGTTGCCGGTGATCAGCAGACCGGCACCGCCGTCGGCCCAGGCTTGATACAGGCGCATCAGTTGTTCAGAGGGCGCCTGATCGGCGTCGGCCATGTTTTCTTCCATGGCGGCTTTGGCGATGCGGTTTTTGAGGGTTGAACCGTTGGGAAGCAACAGGCTGTCGAACACGTTCATGAGGAATCCTCGTTTGGGCGTGCAACAACCATAAGATTAAAGCCAACTTTAAGGTCAAGAGCTTTTTACGAGGCGGTTACTTGAGCTGCGCCGCCTTCTCCTCGCGCATCTGATTGATCAACAACTGCGCGTTGTCCGCACAGCCGACGTCCGCCGGTTTGCTCTCGATGCCATGGATGACGCGCAGCAGTTGCGCCTTGTTGTGCGCGAGGCGTTGCTGGAGCACTTCGATTTCCTCGACCTTGCGCTTGAGCCCGACCAGCATCCCTTCGTGCTGCCAGTCCTGCGCATTCACCGGCAGCAACTGGCGAATTTCCTCCAGGGAAAACCCCGCCGACTGTGCACCGGTGATGATCTGCAGAATCCACTCGGTTTCCGGGGCGTAATCGCGATAGCCGTTAGCCTTGCGCCCGACCGAGTTGATCAGGCCGCTCGCCTCATAGAAGCGGATGCGCGAAGCTGCCAGGCCGCTGATTTTTGCCAGTTCACCGATTTTCATGATTGACCTGAGCCGTAATTGAACTTGAAGTGAACTTTAAACCTTCACCTATCAAACGACCAAGTGCGACCTCGACCTGTTTTTAATGCAGAGCAGAGATCCTGTGGGAGCGAGCTTGCACGCGAAGAGGCCGGGTCAGTTACATCATTGTTGATTGACACTACGCCTTCGCGAGCAAGCTCGCTCCCACAGTGGTTAGAGGAGTACGCACGCATGCAAGTTGACGAACGGTCATCCGAATGTTCAGATGCCGCCCAGTTTCAGGTGTCCCATGCCGCCGTGCATGGGGTGAAACGGGAAACCGGTACGTTCTTTTCGAACAAGTCCGGTGCTGCCCCCGCAACGGTATGCGCGTGATGCTTTCGATACACCACTGTGGCCAGACGACCATGGGAAGGTGAAAGCCTCGATACGCGCGAGCCCGGAGACCGGCCTGAATTGCTGTTTGGCAAAATCCTGCGGTGGGCGGGCATGGGCCGGTATTGGCTGTGCGCGATGCCTTCTCCTGCATGCTCTTCTGCGAAGATCCTTTTCGAGAAGACAATGATTCGACCTTTCAACACTTCTGCTCCAACCCTTCTGTTCGGCTGCCTGTTCAGCCCGCTGCTGCTGGCCGATGACGCGCCACTGGAACTCAATCAACAAATCGTTTCTGCACCGTCGGTGGAGTCCACCACCGTCGCTGATATGGCGAAGTTCGGCAGCAAGGTCGAGATCGTTACCCGCGAGCAGATCGAGCGCGCCGGCCCCAGCGCCGATGTCAGCCGCGTCATGCAGATGTTCATTCCCGGTCTGTATGTAGCACCGAAAAACGGTCCCTTCGACTACGGCACTTATTCGCTGCTCGGTGGGCGCAACGACGATACGCTGATCCTGCTCGACGGCGTGCGCCTGAACAATCGTCTGTACGGCGGCCTCTATCTGGACACGCTGCCGGCCAACGCCATTGAACGCATCGAAGTGCTCAAGGGTGGCCAGAGTCTATTGTTCGGCACTCAGGCCGTTTCCGGCGTGATCAACATCGTCACCCGCAGCCCGCAGTCGCGCAAAGCCGCCGGCGAAGTGAATCTGGGCGTCGACAGCTTTGGCGGTACCACCGAGGATGCGCGGGTCGAGAATATCTTCACTAACGGGTTTGGCGACCTGGGTTTGCTGGCGTACGTCAGCCACAACGTCTCCGACGGCTATCAGCCGTATCGCAACCGCGACATGAAAAACGAGTCCGGGAAGAACCGTGCGTACGAAGTCACCACGTTCGGCGGAAAGGCGATCCAGTCCTTCGGCGACGATGCGCGGCTGGAACTGTTCTACCAATACGCCGACGCCAACCTCGATTTCGCCCGCCCGGTCGACAACCACAAAACCACCAACGATCGTGTACAGCAGATCGCCACGGCGACTTTCGAGCAGACCGTCAACGAGCGCCTGAGCTACTTCGTCAAAGGCCACATCAACGACTGGGACACGCGCTACACCCGCGTCAACAACGTCGAGGGCGGCGGCACCAAAGTCATCAACCACAATGATTACTGGGGTTTCACCGACTGGGGCGTGCAGGCCGAAGGCAAAGCCGAGTTGCCCGGCGGCCATATGCTGGTGTTCGGTACCGACAACCAATGGTTCAAGGGCCAGGACGATGTGCTGATCATCGACAACGACAAGGCCGAAGCCCACGCGTTCTACACGCAACTGCGCCCGCAGATCGACGCCCTGCCCGACTGGCACCCGAGTATCGGCTTGCGCCACGAGGCCATGAGCGGCGGTGACAGCGCCACGGTCGGCATGCTCACTTCGCTGTATGACCTCAACGATAACTGGTCGGTGCGCGGCCAATACGGCAGCGCCTACAAACTGCCGAACGCCGAGCAATTGTTCGTCAACGAACCGGGCGACGAGATCGGCAATCGCAACCTGAAGCCGGAAAAAAGCCGCAACGCGGAGCTGGGTGTCGACTACAAAGGCTTCCTGCTCGACCGCGAATTCAGCGCCAGCGTGACCCTGTTCAAACGCAAGATCGACGACCTGATCACCCTCGATGACATCCAGTGGGTCAACGGTGAAGGCCAGGTGCGTATGCGCGGTTTCGAGGCTGACGCCAAACTGGCGCTCAACGATCAATGGAGCCTGCAAGCGGACATGACCCGCAATCTCACCGAATCGCGCACGGGGGCGACCATCAACGACATCCCGAGCTTCTTCGCCCGTTCGCGGGTGGGCTATGAATCGGAAAACCGTCTGTGGGGCGCTGGCGCTGCGATCCGCTATATCCGCGATATCAAAAGCTCGAAGCAAGTCGAGTACGGCAATTATTCAGTGGTCGACGCCGATGCTTATCGCTATCTCGACAACGCCCACCAGCACCGCGTAAGTCTGCTGGTGGAAAACCTCTTCGACCGTGATTACGTCACCAGCCGCTCAAGCAACGTCGACAACCTCGGCCGGCCGTTCACCTCCGAAGTGCGCTACACGTACCGTTTCTGATGAGCGAAATCACAACCATCGACGGCGTCGACACGCACCCGGGCTGGTCGCACGTGCCCGAGCATGCGCGCCACGTGTTCCTCTGTACCGGCCCGCGCTGCACCCAGCGCGGCGCCTTGCAGTTATGGAAAACCCTGCGCCGGCATTTGCTCGAACACGATCGCATCGAGACGCCGGGTGGCGTCTTGCTGACTCGCACGCACTGCCAGTTTCCGTGCAATCTGGGGCCGGTTGTCACGGTGTATCCGGAGCGCTGCTGGTATGGCGTGCGCAGCAAGGAAGATGTGCAGCGATTGGTTGAAGGGCATCTGGTCGGCGGTGAAGTTGTTGCGGATCTGCTGATCAAGGCGCGGACATGAGATCGATCCTGGCAGCGCTTGGTGCCCTGCTCTGCTCACTGCCCGTACTCGCCGACAGTTATCGCAATTGCAGCGAACAATGGAACGCCGTGAAGCCTTCGCGCATCGTCGCTCTCAATCAGCATGCCGCCGATATCGTCCTGGCGCTGGGCGCGGGGCCTGCATTGGTCGGCGTGGCTTACCTGGATGACACCGCTGCCGGACAGCGACCATCCGAGTATTTCGGCGTGCCGGTGATCGCCCGGCAGTACCCGGCCAGTGAAGTGCTTTACGCACAGCAGCCGGATCTGGTGATCGGTGGTTTTGCCACGGCGTTCGGCGACGGTGTGACCTCGCGCTCGGGGCTGGCGCGCAATGGCGTGGGCTCGTATCTACTGGAATCGGCCTGCAACGGGCACTCGCTGGATTACTTCGCGCATGTGCGCAATGACTTGCTGACTCTGGGCAAACTGCTGCACAAACAGGCCCAGGCGCGACAGTTGCGCGAGGCCATGGATGCCGACCTCGCCAGCGCCCGAGCCTTGGCTGGTGCGGACAAACCGCTGTCAGTGTTCTATCTCGACAGCGAGGTCAAAGGCCTCGACAGCGAAGGTCAGCGCGGGTTTGTCACCCCGCTACTGGCCGCCGCCGGTGCGCGTAATGTGTTCGCCGACATCAATCTTTATCGGGTGACCGTCAACCGCGAAACACTGCTGGCCAGCGACCCCGACGTGATTCTGCTGGCCGACGCCGAATGGTCCCCCGCCAGTCGCAAACGCTATCTGCTGAGCAAAGACCCGGTGCTGTCGCAACTGCGCGCGGTGCGCGAAAACCGGATGATCGACATCCCCTTCACCCACCTGCTGCCGACCTTCAACAGTGGTCGAGAGGCCCTCGAACTGGCTCGCCAGCTCAATGCCCTGAAGAAAAATAAATGAACCCGCCGCGCCACACGCCACCTAACGAACAGACCATCAGGAGGTAGCCAATGCAAATCGAAACCGTGTGGATCGTACTGGCGGCAGTTCTTCTGCTAATCGAACTCTGGGCCATCAATCGGGTGCGCAAGAGCGAGGGGAAATCGAGCAATAAAGGCGTGTGGATCGTACTGATCGTGTTTGTGCCGTTGTTCGGCTTGATTGCCTGGGCGTTGGCGGGGCCCAAGCATGTCCGTCAGCATTCAGCGTCGTAACCCTATTCATTTGCTGCGGTGCGGGGCATGCCGTTGGCACTGCCCCGCTGTTCAGGTTGATCAACTGACGGGCACCAACGGCGGCATTTCTTCCATTTGCGCCAGCGGCACATCGCTGCTGCCGGGGGTCAGAATGACCTTGCGGCAGTTTTCTTCTTTCTTGTCGAAAATCTTGTAACCCTCGGCGGCCTGCTCAAGGGACAGGCGGTGGGTGATGATCGCGTCGGGTTGCAATGCGCCGGTTTCGATGTAACCCAGCAGTTCCGGCAAGTAGCGCTGCACATGGGTCTGGCCCATTTTGAAAGTCAGGCCTTTGTCGAAAGCATCGCCGAACAGAAAGCCATGGATGAATCCGGCATAGACGCCTGGCACGCTGACCACGCCGCCGCGCCGCACCGCCGCAATGCATTGACGCAAAGCCTTACCGCTGCTGCCTTCGAGTTTCAGCGTAGCCAGTATCGTCTCGGTGGTGCTGCCCTTGGCTTCGAACCCCACCGCATCGATCACTGCATCGACGCCTCGACTGCCCGGGGTCTGGCGAATGATGGTATCGGCCGGGTCATCGTCGTCATCGAAGTTGATCGGTATCACGCCATAGGTGCGTTGCGCGTATTCGAGCCGATACGGGTGGTGATCGACCATGAAGATACGTTCGGCGCCGAGCATTTTCGCGCACGCCGCGCTGAGCAGCCCCACCGGGCCAGCGCCATAAATGGCCACACTCGATCCCTGACCGATCTGTGCATTGAGCACCGCTTGCCAGGCGGTCGGCAGAATGTCGGACAGAAACAGGACTTTCTCGTCCGACAGCGTGCCGGGGACGATGAAAGGGCCGGTATTGGCCTTGGGCACCCGCACCAACTCCGCTTGGCCACCGGGAATGCCGCCATACATCCGGCTGTAGCCGAACAGCGCGGCCGGCGGTGGTATGCGCTTCTTGTTCATGGCCGCACCGGCGCCGCTGTTAGTGGTTTCGCACGCTGCGTAGAGCTCTTGCTGGCAGAAAAAACAGTCACCGCAGGCGATCACGAACGGAATCACCACCCGGTCACCGCGCTGCACAGCAGTCACGCCGGGCCCGGTTTCCTCGACAATGCCCATGAATTCATGGCCGAAGATATCGCCATGCTCGACCGTCGGAATCTTGCCCCGATACAGGTGCAGGTCCGACCCGCAAATAGCCGTTGCCGTGACGCGCAGAATAATGTCGTCAGGGGCTTCGAGTTTCGGGTCAGGCACTGTTTCGACTCGCACGTCGTGGGCGCCGTGGTAGGTCATGGCTCGCATGGCAAAGTCCTCGTACTGATGAGTGAAATGGCTGCTGCTTCACATTGGGAAGGTTCGCCTCAGTACGAGTTCAGAGATTTTCTTCAAGATCGGATCAGTGGGATCCGTCATCGCCGTTCACGCGCACCTTGCCGCTGAATACCCGAAAGCCGAACGTGTTGTAGATCAGCGTCACCGGGATCAACACGGCAAATCCGATCAGCATGAACACCTGGCTTTTCGGGCTCGACGTTGCGGCCTTCAAGGTCAGGTCCGGTGGAATGATCAGCGGAAACAGCGCCACCAGCATCAGCGCGAAGGCCAGCACGAAGACACCCAGCGCCGCGAACAACGGCAGAAAGTCAAAGCGTCCGGCAAACCCGAAAAAGAAAACCAGCAGGCATGCGCAGAGTAGCGCTGCCGCCGGGCCCCACACCCGTGGGTCAGTCAATCGTTGTGCATATTGTTCGTGCAACGTTGCGCTGCAGATGACCAGTGCAATCAATGCCATTACGGTGAGCACCGCCAGTGCCTTTGCCTGCCGAGCGGAACGCTGTTGCAGTTCATCGACAGTTCGCCAGTACAGCCAACAGGCGCCCAGCCACGTGTAGCCCAGCACGAGCACCACCCCGCAAAACCACGGAAACCAGCGCAGCCATTCACTGCCATCACCGACGTATTGCCCGCTCTCGTGCGGCACGCCCTGCATCAATGTGCCCAGCACCACGCCTTGCAGTGCGCCGGTCAATAGTGAGCCACCCATCAAGGCGCCATCGACCCAGCGTTTGATGCGTTGGCTGGGTGAATAATCGCGGAATTCCAGTGCCATTGCCCTGAGCATCAACGCCAGAAACATCACAATGAACGGCAGGTAGAGCGCTGGCAGCAGAATCGCGTAGGCCAGCGGGAACAACGCCAGCAAACCGCCACCGCCGAGCACCAGCCACGTCTCGTTGGCATCCCAGATCGGCAGAATCGTCACGGCCATGGCTCGGCGCTGGTTGCGGCAACGGGTCAGCCCCATCAGCACGCCGACACCGAGGTCGGTGCCGTCGAGCAGCACATAGTTCAGCACCGAGAAGCCCAGGGCGGCGGCGCACAGCAGGGTTATCCAGTCAGTTTCCATGCGAGCGATCCCCTGCGTGCCCCGTTTCATCGGCCAGCGTCGGCTGCGGTCCGGGCTGATTCTCATGGGCAGGCTCGCGCAGGATGCGCAGCAACACCCAGAGCCCGATGCCGAAAACCAGCAAGTAGAACAGCAGAATCAGCAGGGTCGAACCGAGCACTTGCTCACGCGAGACCGGGGACAGACTGTCGGCCGTGCGCAACAGACCATAGACCGTATAGGGTTGGCGCCCGACTTCGGTGACCGTCCAGCCGCTGAGCATGGCCAGAAAACCGGCCGGCGCCATCAGCACATTGCCCCACAACCAGCGACGAGCGATGTAGAAACGTCTCCGCCGTCGCAGAATCAGACCGATCAAGCCTTGCCCCAGCATCAACAGCCCCAACCCGACCATCAGACGAAACGCAAAGAACACCGGCGCCACGGGCGGAATGTCCTGCGGCGCGAACTCATCCAGCGCCTTGATGGTCCCACTCAGATCGTGACTCAGATACAAAGAGCCAACACGTGGAATCGCGACTTCCCAGTGATTGCGCCGCTCGGTCATGTCCGGCCACGCAAACAGACGCAAGGGTTCGCCCGCACCTTGCGGCGGGCGTGTCCAGCTGCCCTCGATGGCCGCGACTTTTTGCGGCTGGACTTTCAAGCTGTGCTGACCATGCAGGTCGCCGGCCACGATCTGCACGGGTATCAATACAACGATTGCCCAGAGTGCCATGGAAAACAGCAGGCGTGCCCGCGGGTTGTCGGGCGCCTTCAACAATTGCCAGGCGCCGGCGCCCGCCAGCACAGTTGCGGTGCCGAGCAGCGCGGCCAGGGTCATGTGTGCCAGTCGATAAGGAAACGACGGGTTGAAGATAATCGCCCACCAATCCTCGGCAATGAAACGCCCGTCAGCGGCAATCGAATAGCCGGCCGGCGTGTGCATCCAGGAATTGGCCGAGAGGATCCAGAACGCACTCATCAGCGACCCTGCCGCCACCGCACAAGTCGCGAAGAAATGCAGACGCGGGCCAACCTTTTTCAGCCCGAACAGCATGATGCCAAGAAAGCCTGCCTCAAGAAAAAACGCCGCGAGCACTTCGTAAAACATCAGCGGCCCGAGAATGTCCCCGGCCTGCACGGCAAGTCGCGACCAGTTCAGCCCGAACTGGTATTCCAGAATCAGCCCGGAAGCGACGCCGATCGCGACGTTGAGCGCAAAGACCTTGAGCCAGTAACGATAGACATCCAGATAGACCTGACGGCCGCTGCATAACCACAATGCTTCCAGGATCAGCAGAAAATTGGCCAGGCCGATGGTGAACGCCGCCAGCACGATATGGAAACTGATGGTGATCGCGAACTGCGCGCGCGCCGCCATCAGGGCGGAATCAACGGCGTCCATGCAATTTGCTCAGTGACGAAAACGGCCTCTGACCCTTTGCGTAGATCAGCCTCTCGCTCAGCATGACGTCCACCTCGAACAGCACTCGGATGCGCGTTTGACAGCTACGTCGGCATGCAAATTCAGCCGAGGCTGTGAACTGCAATGCTTGCACGACGCGGGTCATGCAGGCTGCACGAAGGCAGTTTGCCTCAGGCGCTGTAAGCCATTGAAGCAGCGACATTTCTCCGGATCGATGAATTGGCATGGCAAATGCCACAGTTTCAGAGCATTCACAGCGCCGTGAGACAACGGTCTGTGTTCACTCCGTGACAGCAGAGGCAACGCCATGAACGCCATCGACCTTCTCAAAGCCGATCATGCAAAAGTCAAAGACATCCTCAGCCAACTGAGCGACTCAACCGAGCGTGCACTGAAAAAACGTGTCGAGCTGTTGGGCAAACTGGAAATGGAAATCTCCATCCATACCCGCCTCGAAGAGGAAATCCTTTACCCCGCGTTCAAGGCCGCCGGCAGCAAGGAACAGGACGTCATGTATTTCGAGGCGAAGGAAGAACATCGCACCGTCGACTCACTGGTGCTGCCCGATCTGAAACTCACCGACCCGGGCACTCCAGAGTTTTCCGGTCGAGTGAAAGTGGTCAAGGAACTGCTGGAGCACCATATTGAGGAGGAAGAAACCGAAATGTTTCCTCAAGCGAAAAAGCTCCTGGGCAAGGAAAAACTCGAAGAGCTGGGCGCGCAGATGGAGGCCATGAAAGCCAGCTGCAAGAAGGAAATGGCCGCGGGAAATATGGCCGCTTAATCCGTTAACCGCGTACGAGCCCGGCTTTGGCCGGGCTTTTTTCTGGTTGCTCGCATCGTTACCCTGTTGCAGGATCAAGCCGTCGACAACAGGGAATGTTGAAATGAAAAATACCGCCCATCGGCGAATTGTGGTGGTGGGTGCAGGCATCTTCGGCGCCTCCCTTGCGTATCACCTGTCCGGCAAAGGGGCGCAGGTCACGTTGATCGAGACCGGCGAGATCGCGAGTGGCGTGACGGCAAGCTCTTTCGCCTGGATCAATACCACGTACACCGGCGCTGATCCCATTGCGCAGTTGCGCGGTGCGGCCATCGAAGCCTATCGCCGACTTCAAACCGAGCTGCCGGACTTGCAGATTCGCTGGACCGGGGCCTTGTCGTACGACGAATCGGCAGAACATCCTGCTTCGGCAACGCTGCTGTCAGCTACCGAAGTGCTTGCCCGCGAACCCAACCTGAAAAATCCCCCACGGTGCGCGTTATTTCGCGCGGAAGAAGGCGCACTCGACGCCGTGCAGGCCACCCACGCCTTGATTGCCGGCGCCCAGGCGCTGGGGGCGCAATTGCTCACGCATACCCGGGTGACCGGCTTCAAAACTTGCAAAGCAACCGTGACCGGCGTTGAAACCACAACAGGCACGATCAATGCCGACCTTGTTGTGCTTGCCACAGGGACTGGCACCCGGCAGTTGACGCAGTTGCTGAACGCCGACCTGCCCATCGACGCCTCGCCCGCCATTTTCATCCGCTACAAGACCCAACCGGGCCTCGTCAAAGGCATCATCTCCAGCCCTGAAATGGAAATTCGGCAAAGCGCCAACGGCACGTTGCTGGCCGCTGAAGATTATCTGGGAGAGGCGCCGGGCAACTCGCCGACAGACATCGCCCGGCAAACCGCCGAAGCCATACGCAAAGAACTTAACGGGGTGGTTTCCATTGAGGCGCAAACGGTCGCCGTCGGGCTGAGGCCCATGCCCGCTGATGGCCTCCCCGTTGTTGGTTACTTGCCAGGGGTCGGTGGAGTTTACGTTTGCGCGATGCACCCCGGTGTAACGCTGGCGGCGATCGTCGGGCGCCTTGCCAGTGAAGAATTGCTTGAGTGCCAGTCATCCGCAGCACTCGAGCCCTGCCGCCCTAAGCGCTTCTTTCAGACTTGATTTAGACTGGCCGACGTTTTGCAGCAAGGGACCTGCGCGGGTAACGCAGCGTCATTCCGGGCACTGGCAAATCGAGGCAAACCAGGAGAGCAGCATTGACGGCACACAGGGACGTTTCATTCGCCTATCAAGCGGTCTACCACTACCTCGTCGGGTTGATCGAGGCCTCCAGTGGCGCGGGCGAGCAGAAACTGCCGTCCCTGCGACAACTGGCCCTGCGCCTCGGCGTTTCGGTATCGACGACCAAATACGCCTACGCACTGCTCGAAGACGAGGGCCGAATCCACGCCAAAGCCAGGTTCGGCTATTTCACCCGGTCGATGCCGGCGGCGCCTGTGACGGCCCACTCCGGCAATCTTCTGGACAGCGTCTTCGCCAGCGCCCGTCAGCCTGCCATGCTGGCCCTGAGCAGCGATGCCCCGGCGATGTTGCTGTCGCTGCAGGCGCCGTTGTTACTAATCGAGCGCGAACTGACCCGCCAATACCCGCGCTCGCACGCGCCGCTCTATCAGCCCCTCGGCGAGCCGGAATTGCGCGCGGCGCTGGCCGAACGCTACACCCGTTCCGCACACCGCCACTGGCAGGCCGGGCAGGTGTACATCGGCGCGGATCTGCGTAGCGTGCTGGAATTATCACTCAGTGCCTTGAATCTGGGCGGCAGCGTGGCGTTGGTAGAGTCGCCCTGCTCGTGGGCGATTCTGCGCCAATTGCAGGCGGCCAATATCCGCGTCATCGAAATGCCCCTTGGCGATGACGGCCGCTTCGATCTGCCCGCGTTCAAAGCGCTGCTCACGCGGGAGCCGGTGCGCCTGGCAGTGCTCTCCTCCACGGTGAATATGCCCCAAGGCCAGTTGATGCCGGCGCAGGATAAACAGCAGATCTGCCACTGGCTGGCCGAGCGCGATATCTGGCTGTTCGAAAAAGATACGTGGGGCGAGTTGTGCTTCTCCGATTCACCGGCGCGCTATCGCGATTTTGCCGACCCGGACAAGTTGCTGGTGTTCTCGACGTTCGACAAGATCATTGGCGGCGAAGCGCCTCACGGTTATGTGCTGTGTCGTCAGCATGCGGCGCAGTTTCATCGATTGTTTATGCAGCGTGGATTTCGCCTCTCGCCCATTCGGCAGAAAGCGATTGCCAGACTGTACAGCTCCAGGCGCATCGACCAGCACCTGAAGACGCTGCGAGCACAGTTGCTCAAGCGCATGAAACAGCTGCACGCCTTGCTTGAACAACACGGCAACGGTCAGTGGGACGTGGTCGTCCCGCAAGGTGGCGCGAGCTTCTGGCTCAAGGTCTTGCGTCCGATCGCGATGCAAACGGTTTTCGAGCGCTTGCTGGCCGAGCGGATCGTCATCGCCCCCGGCGAGATCTTCAGCCAGCAAGGCGCCTGGAAGCAGTACCTGCGCCTGAGTTACACCCTCGACTGGGACAAGGACATCGACCACGCGGTGGAACGACTGGCGCAGGCGATCACCGAAGAAAACCGCGCTTAAAGTCCATAGCAATGCCGCGCTTCAGGAAACCGCCCATGACGCACATCCTCGGCAAACTGCGCGCACGCCTCGCTGATCAGCGCGCCGACATCAGCGTAGCGTTTGACGAAACGCGGCAGGTGCTCACCGCCCAGGCCGAGCACATCTTCGGTGACCAGCACCTGGCCGTCGCAGGCCGGTGAAGCGCCAATGCCGATGGTGGGCATTGTCGAGTCCAGCGTGATCTGCCGCGCCACGCCTTCGGCCACACCTTCGAGCAACAGACTAAAGGCGCCCGCGTCGAGATTGGCCCGCGCATCACCGGCAATCACTGCGCCGGTTTCAGCCGTCAGGCCTTGAGCCTTGAAGCCGCCCATGACATTGACGAACTGCGGCATCAGCCCGACGTGGGCCATAACCGGAATACCACGGGCCACCAGAAACTCGACCGTCGGCGCCAAGGCCTTGTTGGCCTCCAGCTTCACCGCATCACAACCGGTCCGTGCCAGCACCTGAGCGCAATTGCGAAAGGCCTGTTCGTTGGATTCCTGATAACTGCCGAACGGCATGTCGGCCACCACACAGGCCAGGCGCGTGCTATCGACCACCGCCCGCGTATGGCCGATGATTTCTTCAAGCTGCATGCTCAGTGTCGAGGCGCGGCCATAACCGACCATGGCCGTGGAATCGCCGACCAGAATAAAGTCGACGATCGGGTCGATCAATTTGGCGATACTGCTGGAATACGCCGTCAGCGAGACAATTCTCTGTTGGCCTTTCATGGCGACCAGTTGCGGCACGGTCAGGCGTTTGGTGCGGGTATGCAGGCTCATGGGCGACTCCTTGAGGCAGCCGTCCGTAAACGATAAATGTCGTCGAAATCAACGCGAAAATCTTTCATACAGTGCTCAATCCAAAAGGTTTCGAGCGCTCGATTATTCGCCTGACGGAAAAACATTCAATGCACAGATTTGCCTGAAAAAGCGACCCAGGTGCACCCGGCTTCGTTGAAATGCGCGCAGGATCCTGGATGCTTTATTTCGCCGTTTACCGCAGGATGCGAAGCTTATGAACACATCCAGGGAGCAATTTTTATCATGGAAGAAGTCATCACCTACCGCATTGCCACTGCTGACGATGCGCTGGTAATGAGCGAATTGGGCCAATTGCTCAATTCGGTCCACCACGCCGCCCGCCCCGATATCTACGCCGCCGCGACCGAAGATTTCGCCCGCGACTTGCCGCATTGGGCCGGGGTATTCGAAAAGCCCGGTCAGATCGTCTACATCGCCAGCACCGCTGACCGGCCCGTCGCGTTCATTAGCGCCAACCTGTCCGCCAGTTCCGGGCCGTTGATGCAGCCGCAGAATGTGGTGCGCATCGGCTCGGTGTGTGTGGCCGAGCCGTTCTGGGGCAAAGGGATCGGTCGTACGCTGATTCAAGCCGTGAAGGACTGGGCCATCGAGCACGATGCGCAGGATTTGCGTTTGACTGTATGGCCCTTCAACGAGCGCGCGGTGCGTATGTATGCCGAGTTCGGCTTCGAGACCCGTGCCCTGGAGATGGGCGTTCGATTGTGAGGAGCGAACACATCCGATCATGAATAAACGTGAACAGCTCCATCAGCAGGGCTTTGCCCTGCTCCGTCGCGCCATACCCGCCGAGTGGCTGGACGACCTGCACCAGGCGTTCGATGCGGGTGTGCTGCCGTCAGATCGCTGGCCCGTCCCACGGGGTCAGGACTGGCGCCATTCGCTGCTGGATGAGCATGCGACCGTGCGCGCGGTGTGCCGCTTGCCAGCGCTGTTGGCGGTGGTGGGTGAGCTGATCGCGGAGCGCTTCTTTCTGTCCCAGGTAGAGGGTCGTGAACCACTTGCGGGGGGCGGCCATCAGCAACTGCATCGCGACTTGTCCGCGCAACGCCCCGGCGACTGCGTGGTGGCCCTGGCTTTTTTCGATGACTATGGCAACGAGAATGGCGCGACCCGCCTCGTCCCCGGCAGCCATCGGCCCGCGTCCGGAGCGCCGCCCGCTGATGTCCATGATGAGACGCGATCCGTCCAGCTCACGGGCCGTGCGGGTGACATTCTGGTGTTCGATGTCGACCTGCTGCATGCGGGAAGCCGGAATCTGTCGGGCGCGCGCCGACGCTCGATGCTGATCAACTATTGGGCCGAGCCGCTGTACGCGTCTCACCGGCAAACCGTGGCCCTGCGAAATATCCGCATGGACCCTATCGAATGGTTCGATCCGGCCGACAACATCCTGGTGGACACCGAGAGGTTTTAACGGCGCAAGTCCATCACGTATAAAGCTACTTTCAATTACGATTCAAGAGGCTGCACCCATGAGCAATGCCTGGAACGAAGGTTATTTCACCGACGAAGGCTACACCTACAGCTATAGCCGGGAAATCAATCCGGTTTTCCAGCGTTACTGTCTGTTGTTGCGCGGTTTTGCCGGCCTGGACAATCCCGACGGTTATCACTGCGAACTCGGTTTTGGTCAGGGTGTGTCGATCAATATCCACGCCACGGCCAACCCGGCAGGCTTCGTCGGTACGGACTTCCACCCCGGTCAGGCAGCTCACGCCATTGAACTGGCAGCACTCAGCAACAACGGTGCGAAGCTGTATGACGACAGCTTCGAGCAACTGCTGGCGCGCCATGATTTGCCGCAGTTCGACAGCATCAGCCTGCATGGCATCTGGACCTGGGTCAGCCGTGACAACCAGAAACTGATTGTCGAATTCGCCCGCCGCCACCTCAAACCGGGTGGTCATCTGTACGTCAGCTACAACGCATTCCCGGGCTGGTCGCCTGCAGCGCCGTTGCGCCAGTTGTTCAGCCTGCACGACCGCTTTGCCAGTCACTCGACGCGGGCGGATCAGCGCATCGATGCCGCGTTGCAGTTTTCCGAAGCGCTGCTGGCGGCTAACCCCAAGTACGCCATTGCTGCGCCGAGCCTGGGCGCGCGCCTGCAGACCATCAAAGGTCAGGATCGCCAATACGTCGCCCACGAATATTTCAATCGCGACTGGAACTGCATGTATTTCGCCGACATGGTCGATGCGCTGGCCCCGGCCAAGCTCGATTACGTCACGACGGCGGTGCCACTGGATTCGGTCGACGTACTCAACCTGAGCGCCGAAGGCCTGGCCTTTCTCGACGGGATCGAACACCCGGTGATGCGCGAGCAGGCGCGTGACTATTTCGTCAACCAGGCTTTCCGTCGCGATCTGTACGTGCGCGGTGCCAACCGACTCAGCGCGACCGAGCGCCGGTCGCGCATGCTCAGTTCGCGTTTTGTCCTGATGCAACCGGTAGAAAACGTAGCCTCCAGCGTCACCGGCCCCGCAGGCGAAGCGTCACTGCAACCCGAAATTTATGGCCCGGTCCTCGATGCACTCGCGGGGCAGACGTATGAAGCCAAAACGATGCAGCAGTTGCTCGATGCGGTGACACCAATGGCCTACGACGATCTGGAACAGGCCATCGCCATCCTGGTCAGCATGGGCGCGGTAGCCCCTTGCCAGAGCGAAGCCGCCGAGGCGTTAGTGTACGAGCGTTGCGCCGCGTTCAACCTGCAACTGTGCAAACGCGCGTTGTTCAACGCCGACATTCAGGTGTTGAGCAGCCCGGTCACCGGAGGTGGCGTCACGGTCAGTCGCTTCCAGCAACTGTTCCTGATCGCAATCCGCCAAGGCAAACAGCACCCGGCGGAGTGGGCGCAACTGGCGTGGAGCATCATCGCCGAACAAAACGAAGTGTTGGTCAAGGACGGCAAAGCGCTGACCACCGCCGAAGCCAACGTCGCCGCACTGACCGAACAGGCTCAGGCTTTTGCCGAGCAATCACTGATTGTGCTGAGCGCGTTGAGAATCGTCTGATCGCACCGGTGGCGCGCAGTGGTGCAGACAGGAAATCTGCGGCCACTCGCGCCATCAGCACGCACCAGTGCCGGTTATCAAAAAGCCCACGGCGGCGCGGGCGCGAACTTCGCTTCGAGCCATTGCTTGAACGCGACGACCACCGCCGTTGGAAACCGCGCCGATGGTCTGACCAGATAAACACCTCCAGCGCTATCGAGTTGCCAGTCAGGCAGGACATGAATCAGCTTTCCGGCGGCGATATCGCGGCTCATCAACCAGTCTCCCGCGCCCAGAATGCCGGAATCTGCTCGGGCAGCGGCCAGCAGCGACTCGCTGTCACTGGCGGTCAGGTTCCGTAAAGCAGAAGCGTGGTGTCCGGCCCTACGGGATAAGTGGATTTCAACAAATACTGCGCGGTGATGCCCTTGAACATCACCGCCGCTGCCGCGTCGCAGGACAAGGTGTCGGGAATTCTGACCAGACGCTCTGCGGGGAAGAGCCGCGCCGAGGCGTAAGCGCCCAACGGTCCGGTGGCGTAGGTGACACGATCGCCGACGCTGACGTTGCTCATACCTGCACCAATCGCAGCCACACGTCCTGCACCCTCCAGCCCGAGACCGGAAGGCAACGGAACCGCGACCGCGCCTTTGCGTTGGGTCACGTCAAGAAAGTTGACACCTACGGCTTCCTGCTCAAGCCAGACTTCACCGGGCCCCGGTGCCTGCCAGTCGGTTGCCTGCATTTGCAGTACGTCTTGATTGCCAAACTGCTCAAACCGGATCACGGAAACCATGGTTATCTCTCCTTTCTGGAAGCTGCTTCAACATCAGCGGTTCCAGTCTGATAACCGATCCGCCGACGAACAAGACCCTCCAGATGCAGATCATTGCTGCGTATTTTGCAGCAATTCAATCGCACATCAACCCGGCTAGCGGCGACCTCGGCTCAGCGCTACGGCTCCAAACGCTTCGGACACTTCTCGATCGAGATTCTCGAAGAGCAGGCGCTGGGCGCCTTTATCGAGGCGGCGTTTGCCTCCACATGAAACTCAAGCGGTCCTGAGCGATACGTCTACGCTCTCTCCAACGCCACCACGCTTGGAGACTTCGCCATGACTCGCCCACTACTGACCGCCCTCGCCCTGCTCGCCCTGAGTTTCCCGGCACACGCCGACGTCGTTCCCTTTCCTGCGACTTTCCACACTCAAGACATCAAAGTCGAAGGCGCGACGATGCACGTGCGGGTTGGTGGCAAGGGTCCGGCTGTGGTGCTGTTGCATGGTTTCGGCGATACCGGCGACATGTGGGCGCCGCTGGCGGCGGATCTGGCCCGCGATCACACCGTGGTGGTGCCGGATCTGCGCGGCATGGGTTTGTCGTCGATCCCTGAGGGCGGCTACGACAAGAAGACCCAGGCCGGCGACATTCGCCAAGTGTTGAGCGCACTGAAGATCGAGCGCTCGGTGGTGATCGGTCACGACATCGGCACCATGGTCGCGTTCGCCTATGCCGCGCGTTATCCGGAGCTGACCGAACGTCTGGTGGTAATGGATGCACCCGTGCCCGGCATCACCCCGTGGAATGACATTGTTCGCTCACCGATGCTCTGGCACTTCGACTTCGGCGGCGCGGACATGGAGCGCTTGGTCGCCGGACGCGAACGCATCTACCTGGATCGTTTCTGGAACGAATTTGCCGGTACTCCGGCCAAGATCGATGAAGGCACCCGCCAGCACTACGCCAAGCTGTACGCCCGCCCCGGCGCCATGCATGCCGCGTTCGCCCAATTCCGTAGCATTCGTCAGGACGCCCTCGACAACGCCCCGGTTCTGCAGAAACACTTGAACATGCCGGTGCTGGCCGTGGGCGGTGAAAAGTCCTTCGGCAACAACGAAGCGATCGTCATGCGCAACGCCGCTGACAACGTCACCGAAGTGGTGATCCCGGCGGCGGGACATTGGTTGATGGAAGAAGCCCCGGTACCGACCATCAAGGCTGTGCGCGACTTTATCGCCATGTGAGGAATGGGCATTGCCTTGGCCCGAGGCTTACGTCAGGATTCGCCCCTTTTCGAGCGAAAGGAGCGAACGTGGAGTGTCTATTCGTTTATGGGAACCGGGTATGACAATTGCTGCCTACGTTTACGCCCTTCGCTAGTCGATATTCACCCTTACACGCAGAGCAGAACACATGAATCGCCAGAAAAAACTGAAGCAGTTGTTCAAGGAAAAGGCCAAAAAGGCCAGCGCCAAACTGGCGCCGAAAAAGCCTAAATACATCAGCAAGGCTGACCGGGCGAAGATGGAAGCCGAGGCGGCAGAGCCAGTCGAAACCCGCGAAAGCTGAAATCCCCCTCGCTTGGCGAAAATCCTCTGAGTTCTCCAGCAGAACACCGTGCGGACAATTGGCCCACGGCGTCGCCCGGGCCGAGCGGCGCCTTTCATAGCAGCAGATCCACCACCGGCTCGAGCACCACTTCCGGACAAGACTCCGCTACTGCCGCCCTCATGATCGTCAAAGCGCCGGCATCAAGAGGTTCCCGATTAAATGCGTCGTCGCGAGACGCGACGCTCGGCCACGCGGCATAGCTGTACCACCAGCCGTCAGCACCCCGGTGCAGTCGCGACCCGAGTGAGCCTCTTTGTATCAATTGTTCAGATAGCAAAGCCCAGGCTTGCTTGAACGCGTCCTCTTTGCCGCTGTGCAGTTTCCATCGGTATAAAACAGCAATAGTGGAAAGACTCATGATGGGCGGTTCTCCTTTTCTGCGCCGATATTGGCCTACGGGGTCTCGAGCCGAGGTCGTAGCCTGTCAACAGGCGCCTCTTGTCTCCACCCAAGCAAAAGCTGCACCAGCTCAGGCAGCGAATCCCGTAGACCGTTGGCTCCATGAATAACCACCGAATTGGATCTTTCCTTAACCCGTTGCCACCCTAGACTGGTCGCACTCCTCAAATCGACCAAGAAGACACCATGCCGGTACGTGAATTCGACTGCCAACCCGTTCTTCATGGAAGCACGCTAAAACTCAGGGCGCTGACCGCCAGTGACTTCGAAGCGTTGTTTTCAGCGGCGAGCGATCCGCTCATCTGGGCCGGACATCCCGTCCACGATCGCTATGAGCGGCAGGTGTTTGAGAAGTACTTCGCGGCTCGACTGGCCAGCGCAAAAACACTCGCCGTCATCGATATCGAATCGGGGCAGATCGTCGGTATGTCGAGCTACTACACGCCACCCGATCAACCCGAAAGTATCGCCATCGGCTACACCTTTCTGATGCGGACAAAATGGGGTGGTGATGCCAATCGTGAGTTGAAGGCACTGATGCTGGAACATGCATTCAGGGTCTACGACATCGTCTATTTCCACGTCGGCCCCGCCAACATCCGATCACAAAAAGCGCTGCTGAAAATCGGCGCCGTGCACTTGTATGATGCCGAGTTGAACCTCTCCAGTGCACCGGCCCTGTGCAAGTGCTATGGGCTGACCAGGGAACAATGGATCGAGCGCGTACGGTTCCGTTAATGGCATGTCTGAGCGCACCTTACGAGTCAGTCCGCATCAAGAAGGCGTTTTGCACGTCAACCACGCCCCCCAGAACAAACTGCTGAAGAACCGCGTCGCGTCACCAAACCCGGATTCATGCAACAGCGCCAGAACCGCCGCTTCGGAATGCGGCGGGTCGGCGCCTTGCAGAATCTTGCCAAGCTTGGCTTGCACCTCTTCCGCGCTGGCACCCTGCTGTCGCCAGCGCTGCCCCCACGCCTGCAGCAATAACGGTTGGCTGGCATAGGCGTAATGATTGCCGGCGACAATCAGCGGCGCGCCCGGTTTTAGACGCGCCTGAATCGATTGCAGGATCTGGCGCTTGGCGTCGTCGCCGGGCAAATGATGGAGCACGCCGATCAATGTCGCCGCGTCGAATTGCGCATCCGCCGGCAAGTCCTCGACGTGCCCGAGATGCACCTGGGTTCGGTGCAACAAGTCGTGGGCCTGCAACTGTTCTGTCGCGGTTTCCAGCATCGGCGCGGAAGGGTCAACCGCGATGAAGCGCCACTGCGGTTCCAGCGCCGCCATCGCAACGATTTCCTGCGCCGTACCGCCGGCACCGACCACCAGTATGTTGGCCGCACGGGAACTGCCGAAACTCGCCGCGAGCATGCAGGCCGCCAGATCGTGACAGGCGTCGTAGCCGGCCAGTGCGATGCGGCTTTGTCGGGCGTATTCGCTGGCGCGCGAGGTGTCGAATTTTTCTGCGGGGCTGGTCGAGGTTTGGCTCACGGTAATACTCCTTGTTTTGGAGCACGCTACGCCGAAGTGAACGCGAGGAAAAATTCATTCGGTTCATGCCCCGCATTCCTCAAGGGAATGCGGGCGTGGGAACCTGTGTTGTGTATTACCGAGCAAGCAATGCTTGCAGCCCATTGTGGCCATCGACGATCAGGCTGCGGATCAGTGTCTGATAGTGCTCAGCACTGTTCGGCTGTCGAAGATCGAAACTGGCCAGCCAACTGAGCAGTGTTTTGTCTTGCCCGGTCAAAGCCACCAACTTCACGCTGGCCACGTAATTGTCCAGCGGTAAAGGTGCCTCTTCAAAGCAGTAGGACAGCGTTAACGCTGAGTCATCAACCGACAACAAGCGCTCTCTGACAACGGCGCCATCGCTCAAAGTGAGCGTGCGAATGCACCCCACCGTCTCGGGTCCTGCGCCTTCGATATGGCTGTCCACGATCGAAGGGTGCCAATTCTTGATCTTGCCAAACTGCTTCATCACTTTCCAGACCTGTTGTGCAGCGCCATCCACGGCAGCGGAAAACTCAACCTTCGACATCTCGCTTCCTCTTCTGATTGATCATTCGCCGACCCCGGCAGCGAACTACCGGGATCGAACGTTACTCAGGCCTCGAACTGGTGATAAGCCTTGGCAATGACCTTCCAGACGCCGTCAATTTTGATCAAAGTCAGATAGTCGTTGTAATCAGCACCGATCGCATCGGTTTCCATGTCCACGCGCACCACTGCGGTGGTCGGCGTGATCGCCAGCACGTCAAGACGCGTGCTGATTTTGGGGGCTGCGCCATTTTTCTCGACGAAATCAAACAGGTTCTTGATCGGGCCGCCGAGTAATTCGCCGTTGGTGAAACCGTACATCACCGCCTCTTTATGGAAGGCTTGAGCGACGCCTTGAGCATCACCGATCCGAAGACCTTCGACGTATTGATTGGCGGTAGCGATGACAGCGGTGTATTCGGCGGTCGGTACGGCTTTGATGTTCTGCGACATGGTTGTTTCCTTTCGTTGAAGGTGAGTTACAGAGGCCACCGGAAGCCAAGGTTGACAGCCGGCGGCAGAAGCAGCCGACACTCACCAATCCTGGCGCGTCGGCGAAATGATCAGGTCGTTGACGGTGACGTTTTCCGGCTGGTTGAGCGCGTAAATCACGGCACGCGCAATATCGTCAGGCGCGATGGCGATGCGGTTGAGTTCCTGGGCGGCTTTGCGCCCTTGTGGATCACTGACCTTGTCCGCCCAACCGGTATTGATAACGCCGGGGCTGACCGTACTGACGCGAATGCCGTGCTGTACGCCCAATTCCTTGCGCATCGACTCGGTCATGGCTTGCACAAAAAATTTGGTGGCGCTGTAAACGCCCGCCGCCGGACCGACCTGATGGCCAGCCACCGAATCCATATTGAGGATCTGCCCGGACTTGTGCTCCAGCATCATTGGCAGCACGGCTGCTGTGGCATTGAGATAGCCCTTGATGTTCACGTCGATCATCTTGTCCCAATCCTCTACGGCCAGATCGACCCAGTTGGAGAACAGCATCAGCCCGGCGTTATTCACCAGAATGTCGACAGCGCCATAGGTGTCCTGAGCGAAACTGGCCAGTGCCCGGGTTTGATCCAGTTGCGTAACGTCAGTGGTGAAAGCGACCACGTCATTTCCAGCCGCGCGCAACTCGGCGACGAAGGCTGCCAGACCCTGTTCATCCAGCGCGGCGGCAACGACGCGAACGCCGTGAGCCGCCAGTGCCCGTGTGGTTGCCGCCCCGATACCGGAAGATGCGCCGGTGACGATGGCGACTTTCTTGTGCAGATAATTCATGCTCGGTTCCTCTTTACAGTGAATGCGATTGCGCCTGCTCGGCGTCAGGTCGGTCATTCAGGCGTTAGCGGTGGGCCAATCGATGTAGCCTTTGGCGCCCCCGCCGTAGTAACTCTCACGCGGGGCAATGGTCAGTTCGAAGCCGTGCCGCAGGCGCTCGACCAGATCGGGGTTGGCAATAAACAAACGGCCAAACGCCACCGCATCGATGCGGCCCTGCGCCCGTCGTTCAAGCGCCATCGCCAGGTCATAGTTGTTGTTGCCAATGAACACGCCTTCGAACTGCGCGCTCAACGCGTCCAGATCCACGCCCGCCGGCACGGTGCGCGAAGTGGCCGTGGCGCCTTCAACGAAATGCAGGTAGGCCAGATTGAATCGATTGAGTTGCTGGATCAGGTAGCCGTAAGTCGCCATGACGTTGCTGTCCGGCGGCGTGTTGCCGGCATCGGGGGTGACCGGCGACAAGCGGATGCCGACGCGGTCGCTGCCCCAGATGGACACCACCGCTTCGGTGACTTCCAGCGTCAGTCGGGCACGGTTTTCGATAGAGCCGCCGTACTGATCGGTGCGCTGATTGGTCGAATCGCGCAGGAACTGGTCGAGCAGATAACTGTTGGCGGAATGCACTTCCACACCGTCAAAACCGGCCCGCTTGGCATTCTCGGCGGCAAGCTTGTACTGCTCGATGATTCCCGGAATTTCCGAGGTCTCAAGTGCGCGCGGCATTGACACTTCGACGAAACCTTTCTCGGTGTAAGTGCTGCCCTCAGCCTTGATCGCCGAAGGCGCGACCGGTGCCTGGCCATCGGGCTGCAACTCGACACTGGAAAAACGCCCGACGTGCCACAGCTGACTGACGATTTTTCCGCCGGCGGCGTGTACGGCATCGGTGACTTTCTTCCACCCGGCGACTTGCTCTTGCGACCAGATACCCGGGGTCATGGCATAGCCGCGCCCCTGAGCGGAAATGTTCGTCGCTTCGGCGATGATCAGGCCTGCACTGGCGCGCTGGGCGTAGTAAGTCGCGTGCATTTCATTCGGCACGCCGTCTTCGGCCATGCGGCTGCGTGTCACCGGGGCCATGACAATCCGATTGGCCAATTGCAGCGCGCCCATGGCCATGGGCGAAAAAAGGTCGGTATCAACAGCGTTATCAAGCATAAACACTCCACATCAATAGACCGGTCGTCTAGTAAAAAGAACCAAAAAAACGCCCCTTTGCCAGCGGGCGCGCACTCGTTAACAGTGCGATTTCAAAAGCTTATGTCCGCGAAAAACTCATACTTCGGCTGTGGCAGGAGCACGTGAAGGTTCAAGAGCAGCCCTCTCCCACTTGGCAATCACCAGCGGCGCGATGGCATTGCCCAAGACGTTCAGCGTCGTCGTACCGCTGTCGATGATCCTGAAAATACCCGCGATCAATGCCACGCCTTCCAAGGGCAGCCCGGCCGACGCCAACGTCGCGGAGAGGATGATGATGGCAAACCCGGGCACCCCCGCCGCGCCTTTCGAGGTGAGCACCATCGTCACCACCAGCAATATTTGCTGAGACAGCGACAAGTCGATTCCATAGAGCTGCGCGACGAAGATCGTCGCGACCCCGAGGAAGATCGAAGCGCCATCCAGATTAAATGCATAACCCACTGGCACCACGAAACTGACGATCCGACGCGGTACACCGTAACTCTCCAATCGGGTCATCAACTGCGGCATGACCGCGGCTGAAGCAGCACTCGAGAACGCCAGAATCAGTTCACTGCGGAAGTAGCGAATCAACTTGAAAATGTTTTCGCCAATCAAGTAGCAAATGCCGCCGAGTATCACCAAGGCGAAAACAATCAGCGCCAGGTAAACCACCCCTATCAACTTGAGCAGCGGCAACAACGAGGCAAAACCAAACGTCGCGACCGTTGCGCCAATCATGCCGAAGACCCCAATCGGCGCGTAGGCCATAACCATTGAGACGACCTTGAACATCGCATCGGAAATGCTCTGAACCAGCGCGATTGCAGGTGCACTTTTTTCTCGCGGCAGCGCATTCAAGGCGAGGCCGAACAGCACGGCGAAGAACAGCACCGAAAGCAATTTCGCTTCCGCCATCGCCACCACAACATTGTCCGGCACGATGTTCTGCAAGATCACCAGCGCGCCTTTTGACGGCTCCATGCTGATCGACGCCGTGCCGTGGGACAGGCCGGAAATATCGGTACCGGTACCCGGCTCGAAGATGTTCGCGAAACACAAGCCGACGACGATCGCCAGCGCGGTAATCGCAAAGAAATATCCCAGCGACTTGATACCCATGCGGCCAAACGACTTGTTATCGCCGCCGCCGGCAATGCCCAGAATCATGCAACAGAACACAATCGGTACCACCACCATCTTCATCATCTTGATAAAGATGTCACCGAGGGGTTTGAGAATCTCCGCACTCACCCACGTTTGATACTGCGGATGCGTATTGAAATACCAACCGACGAGCACGCCAAGCAACAGCCCGGCAACGATTTGCCACACCAAGGGAATACGTTTCATGTCTAGCCTTTTTGTTGGAATGAAAGGTCTGCGTTATGGGCAGTTGCTAGAGTCATGAGCTTCCAGCTCACTAGAGAACAAATGGCACAACCGGGTTGTGCCATGGCGGTTGTCATTTGGCGAAGAGCTGGCTCATATCCTTGAAGGCCTTGAATTCAAGAGCGTTGCCGCACGGATCAAACAGGAACATGGTGGCTTGCTCGCCAACCTGCCCTTGAAAGCGGATGTAAGGTTCGATCACAAACTGCGTGCCAAAGGACTTCAGGCGCTCGGCCAACGCCTCCCACTCTTGCCAGCCCAGAATGATGCCGAAGTGCGGCACAGGAACGTCGTGACCGTCGACCGGGTTACTGTGAACACTTTCCTGGGAAGCGGTTTTCGGGTGTTCGTGAATGACCAGTTGATGGCCATAGAAGTCGAAGTCGACCCACTGATGGCTGGAGCGCCCTTCTGCAAGACCAAAGACTTCACCGTAAAAGGTGCGCGCTGCAGCCAGATCGTAAACGGGGATTGCGAGATGAAAAGGCGAGAGGCTCATCA
The DNA here is from genome assembly GCF_979258515.1 of Pseudomonas sp. AC169. Classification (NCBI taxonomy): domain Bacteria; kingdom Pseudomonadati; phylum Pseudomonadota; class Gammaproteobacteria; order Pseudomonadales; family Pseudomonadaceae; genus Pseudomonas; species Pseudomonas sp. AC169. The sequence continues at coordinate 6,522,783 of NZ_OZ409866.1, forward strand.
GAACTCCGATCATATTCTTGTGGGTTGGCGAACGTTCCTACCGTCATCGGCGCTTTCGGTTCAGCCGCTGGCGGGGATGGGAAACATCCTAGGACGGAAAACCCAACATAAAAATCAATATATATTTCTCAGAAACACAATTAATATTTGTGAATGATCAAAGAACTGAAGACACTCATCGCCGTAGCGCGCGAAGGCACATTCGCTGCTGCCGGTAACCGAATCGGCCTCACACAGGCTGCCGTCAGCGCACAGATCCAGCGTCTGGAAGCCGAACTCGGCTTTGAGCTTTTCGACAGAAAGGGGCGTTCGGCCCATCTCAACAGGATGGGTCACCAGATATTGCTGCAAGCGCAAGAGCTGCTGCGGCTCTACGACAGCCTCGGTACTACAACGGTTGGGCTGCCGCCCAGCGTGCTGGTCAACATCGGCGCGATTGCCTCGGTGCAGCGCTCTTATCTGCCTGATGCCCTGGCGAAGTTTCACCAACACTGCCCGCAGTGCAGATCCCGCGTGGTGCCGGGGTTGTCGATGGAACTGGTCAACCTCGTTGATACTGGCGAGATCGACATGGCCGTGATCATCCGCCCACCCTTCTCACTGCAGAGTGATCTGCGCTGGACCACCCTGGCGCTGGAGCCTTACCGGTTGATCGTGCCACGCGACATGCCGGGCGATGACTGGACCCGATTGCTTTCCAGCCAGCCGTTCATTCGCTATGACCGATCCTCCTTCGGCGGCAGACAGGTCGACCGTTTTCTGCGGCAGATGCATTTCACCCTGCACGAGGTCTGCGAGCTGGATGAACTGGAAGCGATCATCAGACTGGTCGAAAACGGCGTCGGCGTGGCGCTGGTGCCGCAGACGGCGCCCGACTTTGCATGGCCGGTCGGGGTCCGGGTACTCGAACTCGGCCAGCACACCTTCCACCGGGATATCGGGCTGGTGCACCGATCTCCCCAGACCTTCACCGAACCTGTACGGATGTTGGCTGAGCTGATCAGTGCTCAGGTGAATCCCGGTTCAATCCCCAATGGGTTCAAAAAACAGGATCATTAACTGCATCAATAACAACCATTAATTCAATGAAGTTCTCTTATCAACAGCGCGGCGTAAGATCGGCTCCAGACAAACCCACTACACCTCGGAGCACACACTCATGAAACGCCAAGCCCTTCTCAGCATCGCTTTCTCCCTGTTCGCCCTGAATGCATTTGCCGCTGAACCTGCCACCCAGACAGATCCGCTGTTCAGCGATGCAGTCGCCGCCGCGACCCAGACAGATCCACTGTTCAGCGACGCAGTAGCTGCGACTGAAACCGATCCACTGTTCAGTGATGCCATTGCCGAAGGTGGTTCAGACCGCTTGCTCGAACGCCGCGCCGTCTGAATGCAGCGCTTCATCGCAGTCACCGAAGAAAGGCCCGACCTCATCCGTCGGGCTTTTTTCGTTCAGCCGTTGCGCGTCTGATTTGCTCGCGGCATTCCCGTCGGGGATCCGCCCACCTGCGCGTTTTCAACTAACCTTGAAAGACCTCACGCGGGAGCAAAACAGCATGTCCCTCGCTCTCAGAAATCTGCTCGTCCTGGCGACAATGGTGTGCATTTCCGCACACGGACAAGCGCAAGCCGAAACCCCGCAGCCACCCGCCCTTCTCCCAGTGGATTCGGAAGCGGCGCCGAAGCTGATTGCCTATCCACCGCTGCCCGGACCACTCGCTCGGGGTGTCGTGATCATTCAGTATCGAACCGAGCACGCCCGGATCATGCCGGTGTTTGGCAAAGCCGCCGGGGAGGTGTCACCGCGTCTGGGTCATCTGCACGTGACTGTCGACGACTGGAAAGGCACATGGGCACACACCAGTGAGGATCCGATTATTCTGGTCGGACTGGCGCCGGGCCCGCACAAGGTACTCCTCGAAGTCGCCGATCCGACACACAAGATTCTCACCGCCACAACGGTGAATTTTGACGTTCCAGCGATAAAACCCTGATGCCCGTCAGCCCGACACTGCCGAAACTTTTCCTCCCCAACCGGCCCGATCACCTAACCTCATAGACTGTGTGATCCACTCGAGCCGCCCCCCCCATGCGCAACACATTGAAGTCGTTGTTTTTGGTCGCATTCATGCTGCTCGCTGGCGGCAGTCCGGCGCTGTGGGCAGCCGACCTGCCGGCGCCGGCAACGACCGCCGCCGCGCCGCTGCCGGTGATTTCGCAAAGCGATCTGCAAGCCCTGCAACAACGCCTCGACGGTCTCAAACAACAGATTTCCGCAGCGAACAATTACAACCAGCTCGAAGGCCCGCAGGATCGCGTGCAAGCGTTCATTCTGGATGTTGATCGGTTGTCGGCGGCGTTGCTGCCGCAGCAGGCACAGTTGGCCGTGCAGTTGGGCGTATTGGGGGCCGCGCCGGATGCCGAGGTGGCGGCTGAGCAGGCGGATATCATCGCGCAGCGAGCCTCGCTGGCTGAGCAGAAGAATAAGGTCGACGGCACGCTGAAGAGCCTGGCGGCGTTGAAGCAAAACGCGGCGGATCTGATTACGCAGATTGCCGGCATCCGCCGCACATTGCTGGAAAGCGAGCTGACGCTGGGTACTGAGAGCGTGCTGAGTCCGCGTTTCTGGTCGCCACTGCTGATTCCGACTGTCGATGATCGGCAGCGCTTGCGCTTTTTCGTGGCCCAGGTGCGCGACACCTGGGCCACCGTGTGGGCGCCGGGAGAACGGCTCTACACCAGTCTGCTGGTGTTATTGGCGCTGATCATCTGGACGTTCGGCCGCAGGCTGGCGGAACGCGGCCTGACCTGGGTGTGCATTTATCGCATGCCCGAGGGACGTCTGCGCCGCAGTGCGCTGGCATTCGCCTCGGCGCTGGCGACCATCGCCACCACCGGCATTGCCTTGCAACTGCTGTTCTACGCCTGCACCCGCCACCAACCCTTGCCGCCGGTACTGGAAACCTTCTCCGAAGAGTTCGAGAAGGTCGTGTATGCCTGCGTGCTGCTCACCGGTTTGAGCCGCGCTTTGTTGTCGACCGAGCATCCCTCTTGGCGCTTGCCAGCGATTGCCGATCCGGTGGCGCTGGCGCTCAAGCCCTATCCGCGCATCCTGTCCTGTACGTTACTGGTGCTGGTGACGCTGGTGCAGGTCAGCAATGCCACCGGCATGAGCAGCCAGATTGTGATTGCCGGGCGCGGGGTCATTTCGATCGTCGTGCTGGTGATCGTAACGACCCTGCTGCTGCGCGTCGGCAAAGTGCGCAAGGCGCTGGTCGCGGCCAATGACGCGGCGGCGACGAACAGTACGTTTGCCGGGGTGATTTACACCCTCGCCAGCGTGTCGATGTTTGTCTCGGCGATTGCCTTGCTCGCCGGCTATGTGTCGCTGGCGCGGTTCATCAGTTATGAGCTGGTGTGGGCGTACATTGTCCTGTCAGGTTTTTACCTGCTGATCCAGTTGATCAAGGACGTCTGCGAGCACGTGTTTTCCCCCAGACATGCGAGCGGCAAAGCGCTCAAGCAGTTACTGGGCATCGGTGACCGGCGACTCGATCAGATCTCGATTCTGCTGTCCGGTTTCAGTCGTGCCGCGTTGTTGCTGCTGGCGGTCATTGCCCTGTTTGTCGGCGGCATCGGTACCACGCTCGGGCAATTGGCGAGCAACATCATGGCGATCCTCGGCGGCGCCGGATTGCGCAAGCTGAACATCGTCCCCGGCCATCTGCTCAATGCCGTGCTGGCGCTGATGATCGGCATCTGGCTGATTCGCGCCCTGCGCCGCTGGCTCGACAATGAGTTCCTGCCCAAGACCGACATGGACCCGGGCATGTGCGCCTCGCTGAGCACGCTGTTTTCCAATATCGGCTACGCCTTCGTGATTCTGCTGACGTTGTCCTCGCTGGGCGTGCAGTGGACCAATCTGGCGTGGATCGTCAGTGCGTTATCGGTGGGCATCGGTTTCGGCTTGCAGGAGATCGTGAAGAACTTCGTCTCGGGCCTGATTCTGCTGACTGAACGGCCGGTGAAAGTCGGCGACTTGATCAGCATCAGTGGCGTCGAAGGCGATATTCGCCGCATCAACGTGCGCGCCACGGAAATCCAGCTCAGCGACCGCTCGATTGTGATCGTGCCGAACTCGCAACTGATCTCGCAGAACCTGCGCAACGTCACGCTGGGCGGTAGCGCGCAAGGCGTGGCGTCGCTGGAGTTGGTGTTCCCGCTGGACATCGATCCCGAAGCGGTCAAAGACCTGTTGCTCACAACTTATCGGGAGAACGAAACCATCCTCGATAAGCCGGCACCGTTTGTGCGTTTCAGCAAGTTGTCGCCGGACGGGATCACCTTGACGGTGACCGGGTATGTGGGCAGCCCGAGAATTGTCGGGGTGACCAAAAGCGATCTTTTGTTCGAAGTGCTCAAGCGTCTCGGGGCGGCGGGAATTGCGCTGGCGAAGCCGGCGGCAAGTACGTGAAAAATCAATGAGGCGAACAACCGCCGATTTCCTGCACGACGCGGTCCGCCAAAGCCAGACAGCTCGTCAGCCCCGGAGACTCGATGCCAAACAGATTCACCAGACCCGGTACGCCATGCGCCGCTGGGCCACTGATGACAAAGTCCGCCGCCGGTTGCTGTTCGCCGCTGATCTTCGGGCGGATGCCGCTGTACCCCGGTTGCAGGCTGCCATCGGGCAGCCCCGGCCAATAGCGGCGAATCGCCTGATAAAAGCTGTCGGCCCGCTGCGGGTCAACGCGGTAGTCAACCTGCTCGACCCATTCCACATCCGGCCCGAAGCGCGCCTGTCCCGCGAGGTCGAGCGTCATATGGACGCCGAGCCCGGCGGCTTCGGGTGCGGGGTAGACCAGATGGCGAAAAGGTATCCGCCCGCTGAAGCTGAAATAGCTGCCTTTGCACAATCGCGCCACGGGAATGAACGATGAGCACAGGCCGGCGATATGACTTGCCACTTGTGGCGCAGACAAACCCGCACAGTTGACCAGTGCGCGACAACCCAGGGTCATGGGCTGCGCACCGCCCATCCGCAACTCGATCCCACCAGGGTGACAGCGGGCGGATTCAAACGGGGTATGAAAGGCAAACGAGGTGCCCATGGACTCGGCATCCGCTTGCAGGGCAAGCATCAAGGCATGGGAGTCGACAATTCCGGTGGAGGGCGACCAGAGTGCCGCGACACAGGACAGTTCCGGCTCCAGCGCCAGCGCCTGGCGGGCGTCGAGCAGCTGCAAGCCCTCGACACCGTTGCGCCGCCCCTGCTCCCACAAGCGTTGCAAGGCACCACGCTGCGCGTCGTCGGTGGCAACGATCAGCTTGCCCAGACGCTGGCAAGCCACGGCGTGCGCCTCACAGAAGGCATACAGACGGCGATTGCCCTGCACACACATCTGCGCCTTCAAGCTGTTGTCGGCGTAATAGATACCGGCGTGGATGACCTCGGAATTGCGCGAACTGATGCCCGTCCCGATGCCCTCGCCCGCCTCTACCACAATCACTTCACGCCCACTCAAGGCGAGTGCCCGGGCCACCGCCAGCCCGAGCACACCGGCGCCGATCACCACGCATTCGATATCGATATTCACCGCCCCTCCGTGCGCTCGAATTGCTTGATCAGCGTGGTGACCTTCTCCACCTCGGCATCCGACAAATGATGATGACAAGGAAGGGTGAGCATTTCTCGGGACAGACGTTCGGTATTGGCCAGCACGATGCGTGGCTGACTGCTCAACCAGGCTTTTTGCCAATGGATCGGCAGCGGATAATGAACGGCCGTTTGCACATCGTGCTGCGCCAGAAACGCCTGCAAGCGATCACGATTTTGCGACTGCACGACATAGTGATAATAGGAATTTCCCGGCTTGCCCCCACCCAAATCTGTCCCCGTGCGGGTGGTACCCAGAACGTCATCATAGAAAGCGGCGATTTCCACACGTCTTTTCAGCCATTGGTCCAGATACTGCGCTTTGACATTGAGCGCGGCGGCCTGCAACGAGTCGAGGCGCGAATTGATACCGAACCGCACCGATTCGTTACGGGTTTCCAGGCCATGGTTGCGTGCAATACGTGCGTATTCGGCAATCTTCGGATTGCGGGTGACCAGCATCCCGCCATCTCCCAGACCCCCAAGCGTCTTCAACGGATGCATGGAAAAGGCGGAGGCATCGCCTCGAGTGCCGACTTGCTGGCCGTCGAGGGTGGTGCCGATCGCCTGTGCGCAATCCTCGATGACGGCCACTGCGCGGGCACGGCACAGGTCGAGGATGGCATCGATATTCAGCGGACGTCCGCGCAGATAGACCGGAATGACCGCTTTGGTCCGCTCATTCAAAAGGGGCGCAATCGTATCGACGTTCATCAGTTCATCGTCGCCCACGTCCGCCAGGATCGGCCGGGCACCTGCCGCCACAATGGCACCGACGGTGGCAACAAAGGTATTGGCGCAGGTAATGACTTCGTCGCCGGGCCCGATATCCAGCGCACGCAATGCCAGAAACAACGCATCCGTGCCTGAATTGAGGGCCACCGCATGCGCCCCGCCACAGCGCTCCGACATCCAGGCTTCGAACGCCAGAACCTCCTCACCCAGAATGAATTCGCCTGACTGCAGGAGCACCTGCCAGCGCTCGAAAATCTCGCTCGAAAGGTCCTGAGCCTGTTCCTGGACGTTATTGCACTTGATCATTTCGCGCACTCCTTGGCATGAACATGAGGGACGTCAGGACAATCAGCAGGGTCCCGACCGCACTGACAACAGCGGTAAGCGTCAGGGTCTGGGAGTAGCCGACGATTCCGCCGACCACCCCGCTGCCCAGATAGATGAAGGGGTGCACGCCGCTGGTCACGAAGGTATCGACCGCCACGACCTTGCCCAGATCCTTCTCCGGGGAATGTGTCTGCATGGCGGTTGCCCAGCCGGTGAGCCAGGACGCTTCGACGATGCCGACGAACGTCGCTCCCAGAATTGCCATCCACGCCGATGTGCCCAGCCCGAGCAAGGCCATTGCCCCCGCGAGGAACAATCCGCAAGTGACGGCGAGCCCCACCAGTCGCTCATGCCCCGAAGCCAGCACCGTGATGACCGAACCGATGCAAGCGCCGAATCCCGATGCCGCCAGGCAATAACCCCACATGTCTTCACTGAAGCGCTGACTGATCGCATAAGGGGCAACGACCAGAAAGATCGGGAAACACAACACGTTCACCACCAGCGTCGCGGCAAAACCCAGCAGCAGCGTGGCGTTGTTGACGACCACGGTGATGCCGTTGAGCGCTTCACGCAGCGAGAACTCTTCCTCCGATTCATGGTGACCGACGTTCGGCAACTGCGCGGTGTAAACGGCGGCGCAGAAGAAGGTCAGCCCATCGATCAGGATCCCCCACACCGGATCCCAAAGAATGATGAACACCCCCAGCGTCGCCGGAAACAGAATGGCGACCAGGTTATCGATGAAGTTCATCGCCCCGTTGCCCGCCACCAGGGCCTTTTTCGGCAACAGATTGACCAGCAGCACCTGTGCACAGGGTTTCGATACACCAATACCGATACCGAAGATCAGATACGCGAGCACCAAAAAGCCCCAGTGCGCCCCTGTCATCAGCAGCGCAACGGCGGCCAGTTGCGCAAGGCCTCGCGCCGTATCGGTGTAGATGAGCACTTGCCGGGGCGATTTGCGATCCGCCAGCATCCCCCCGGCCAGGGCACCGATAACGGTTCCGACACCGACGGCAGCCATGATGAAACCAAATACATCACCACCGAAACCGTCGCGAATCAGTGCGATCGGCAGCGCCGCCAGGCAGATGGCATCGCCGGCCATCGACAGGCCCTGGCCAATCAGCAACTTGCGAAACGGCAAGACCCCCAAGGCATCGTTGTAAGGTGACAAGCGTTCTTTGATAGAAATCATGGGTGCCCCTCCTTGAGGCCTATTCGTCCATCCTCGCCACGCTGGGTCGGCAACTGGCGATCGCCTTGGCGAATCTCCAGCTCATCGTCACCGAGCACGGAAATCCGCAGTCGTCGACCCCGGAACTGCAGCGTGAAATGGTAAGCCTGCCAGTGTGCGGGCAACTTCGGTCGGAAGGCCAGTTGGCCCGATTCGATATCCAGCCCCGACAGCCCCTCGACCAATCCTTGCCAGGCGCCGGCGTAGGCGGAAAGATGCAGCCCGTTGCTGTAGTCGTCGACCGGCGTGAAGTCGAGGTTATAGCGGCTGGCCCGGGCAATGAAATCGGCACTGGTGTGCGTCTCGCCCAGATGCGCGGCGACGACGGCATGCGGGCCGTAACTCAACGAGGACTCATGCACCGTACGCGGTTCATAGTAATTGAACGCGGCACGCTTCACGGCCGCTGAAAAATCGTCGGGAAACATCGACATCAACAGCACGATGTCGGCCTGTTTGACCAGTTGCGAATCGAAGTTTTGCAGTTTCTCCGCGCTGTCGCGTTCGACCTCGTCGGCAAACTGCGGCCCACGCTGTTTGACCACGCGCAGGCGGGTGTCCGGCAATGCCGCATAACCTTCGAACTCTTCAGGAATGGCCACCCCGTCCACCGTGATCCACGGCAGGTAGACGTTATCGGCTATCGCTTGCCAGAGTCGGCGTTGCGCGCCAGACACCCCGGGAAAGCCCGGCCGGTCGAGCAATGAAAGCACCCGCCGGATACTCCAGCGCAGCAGGTAATTGGTAAAGAAACTGTTGTTCACGTGGTAGTGATACTCGTCCGGGCCCATGACCGAATTCACCACGTACGCCTGCTTGCTCTCTGACCACTTGAACACCGATGCCGCGAATCGAGCGCTTTCAATCAGGATTTCGAAGCCCCGAGATTCCATGAATGCGTTGTCACCGGTTACCGCCCAGTACCGGTTCACGGCATAGCTGACGTCTGCCGAAATGTGCAGCACCTCATCGACACTCCACTCTCGCCTTATGTCCTGTTCAGGATAGGACAACACATAATGCGGGCCATTTTCGCCGCCCTGATCGTTGGACGCCTCCGGGAAACGTGCACCGCAAAAGCCGCTGGTACGCGCGAACTGCAGCGCTTTTTCCAAGAACGTATAGCGGTAGTCGATCAGAGCCCTGGCAACGTCCGGCGCGTTCCAGATCCAGAACATGCACTTGTGCAGTTCAGTGTCGAAGAACGTCGCACCAGAATGGTAAGTGCTGGTCAGGCCTCGCGCCGGCGATATCGTGCCATTGGCCCCATGCGCCGCGCCGAGGCCATGTTGCAGCAATTGGAATACTGCGTACTTCATGCCCAGATCAGTGCCCGAGTGCGGAGCCTGAATGGTGACTTCATGCTCACGCCAGAGGCTGTTCCATTGGCTCAAATGACAGCCCTGGATCCTTGCGACATCAAAGTCGCCGGCAAACGTGTCGGGGTGGGTCTGATCGCTATCGACAGCCACCCGCCAATGCGTCACCAACCGGTGCTGGCTGACCGCTGCAAAGTCCAGGGTCACCGAAGCCACACAACCCTCTTGCCCCTGCCGCCAGGAAACGACGGAACTCGCCGCTGAATCTGCCTGTTCGACGCGCACGTCATAACGCAGCCGCTGCTCGGCCGCGTCGACGATCAGGCTGAACGACGCTTGATCGACAACGCTTTGCCCGAAATGGTAATGCCGCGCGGTCAGCCAGTCACAAGCCCCGAGGTATTCGTTCGACGCGCTGCCATCCACTCCGTAATCAAGCCTCAGTCGATGGCGTGCGGTGCCGGTGCCGAGGCGTTTCAAACTGATCTGCGTCGACACCTCCGCCTGATCCGGGGCATCAATGAACTGAGTGACCGTCAGCTCATATTGCACACCGGCCAGCTGAAACTGCTCGCAACTGCTGACGGTCGCCTGATCGAGTGCCAACACCACCACGGGTTCGTTGCTTGCCGGCTCAAGCGGCAACCCCGTGTCAACATCGTAAAGCCGCAGGATGGCCGGCGCGGGCAAGGCAATGATTTCCCGCGAGACGCCGACACCGGCCGCATACACCCCCGCCAACAGCAACTGCGTGCGCCGGCAGCGAGCCGATGCGTTGGGCATGTGCGCACGCACGCCGAGCAAGGGATTGGCCAGGGTCGCCACGCACGCCGCGAAGGACGACGATCTCGCGTCGATCGCGACGATGTCTTCGCGTTGCTCGCCGTAGGAAATGCTCAGCACGATGCGCCTCCTGACGCCTGGAACGACCAGTCGTTGTGCAGCATGTTGCGCACGTTGTGATAACGGATATCCGCTAACACATCGCCGCTGTCCTTGAAGTTCCCCGATTGCCACTGCTCACAGATCTCGACGATCGCATCGCGGATCGAAAAGATGAATTCGAAACCCAGCGTCTGTTGCACGCGCCGGGAGTCCAGCCGGTAGGATCGAACATCGTCACTGTGGGTCGTGGTGATCGGCACATTGGTGCGGAAGTACCGATCGACAATCTCTTTTACCTGACTGGCAATGTCGGTCACCGTGTGGTTCTCGTAGCCGACATTGATTGCCGTCCCGGACACCTCGCCCAGGGATTCCCGTTCGACCAGCATCGTATACAGCCGGGTCAGATCGCCGATATGCACGTTGGGGCGATACTGACTGCCGCCGAACACGGTGATTTCACCACGCGCCAGCGCACTGGCGGTCAGGATGTTCACGGTCAGATCCAGACGTTGCCGGGGCGACCAGCCGCACACCGTGGCGGCGCGAACGGCAACGGTTTCGAACGATGAGTCGGTCAGTTCGAAGAGTATCTTCTCGCCATCAGCCTTGAACCGGTTGTAGTCGGTGATGGGCACGCAGGGCTGGCGTTCGTCGACAAAAGGTTCTGCGTTGACGCCGTAGACACTCGCTGAAGACGCGTAGATAAAACGCCGGCAACCCAGACGCTTGGCGCTGCTCATGAGATGCGGCAGGCAATCGATGTTTATCGATTGGCCCAGTTCCGGGGCCGAATTGAAGCTTGGATCGTTTGCCACCGCAGCAAGATGCACAACGGTGTCGACACCTTGCAGCGACGTTTCCACGAGCGCCGGATCGCGTATATCACCCTTGATGAATTCCAGGCCAGGATGGTTCAGCACACCTTCGAGCCCGTTGCCGAAATACAGCGCATCCAGCACCCGGACGCGGTGCCCGGCGGCAAGCAGTTTGGGCACCAGACGCGAGCCAATGTAGCCAGCACCGCCCGTAACAAGAACAGTTGATTCCTTTTTCATGGTTAATTCCTTCCCTGTGATGAGTGCGCCAGCGTGAATTCATCAAGCGATGACAGTATTGAAGCGTGTGGATGGCTAGCCTTGGGTTCAAGCGGATCACGGCGAATCTGCCAGGCGCGCACGCCCAGGCCGCAGGCCAGATCAGTCGCATAGGGGCTGTCATCGATCAGGTGAACATCCTGCGGAGCATGGTCGCCGATCAGTTGTTGAACCAGTTTGTCGCGGGTTTGATGTGGTGCTTGCCGGGTAATCGATACCGGCGCCTGTCCCCATACGTTCGCCCGCTTCAGCGCCGCCTCGAACAATTGCGGAGCATTCAGCGACGCCGTATAGAACATCACCGGCTGCGCGGACGCTTCGATGCGCTGCAGCAATCGCAAAGAATCCTCGAACAGCTCGGTGCCCGGTGAGAGCCGCTGGAATTCCTCCTGTTTGTACGCGGCCAGGTCGTCTGCGCTGAACGTTGCGGACGTTGCACCGTCGGCATCACGGGTGGTCAGTGCCAGCAGTCGGGAAGCACCTTCCATGCGTGGCCGCCCGGCGATGTGCTCAATGTATTGCTGCGGCGTCAACTGCTGTCCAGAAAACTCAAGGGCCGCATTGCGCCAGGCTTCGAAATGCGGTGTGTCGATCATTGTTCCGTCGAGATCAATCAGTAAAAGGTTCGACATGGTTGATTACCTGTCAGCTGTTCTTGGCCATGACCAGTTGAGCGATCCTGGAAGTCGAGTCGAATATCTTGTCGTCCGTCAGCACCATCCGCCCTCCCACGCTTTGAACCAGCGCCCGCTCCGCCTGCAATCTGGTGTCCGATCCATCGGTGTAATCGGCACCCTTGAAATACAAATTGGGGCGCAATGTCTTGATCATGAATTCAGCGGTTGCCGTATGGTTGACGATGACGAAATCGCAATAACGGATGGATGCGAGAAACTCCGCGCGCTTTTGATCGGGAAATACCGGCCGGTCCGCGCCTTTGTTCACGTATGGGTCTGCGGTGACGGATACGAACAGTCGATCGACCATCGTACTGGCGCGCTGCAGATGATAAATATGCCCCGGGTGAACAATGTCAAAACAACCGTGACAAAGCCCGATCACCAAACCTTTTTCGCGGCAATAAACCGCCTCGTCCTGCAATGCAGTAATGTCATTCAAAACGCCCATGATAAATTCAATCCTTTGATTTGAGAGATTTAGCCATGATGTTCAAGTGTTCAAAATCACCCCAATAATCGGGAAGTTGCCCAACGATCTGAAAACCATTGCGTAAATGAAAGCGGTAGGCTGCCCGTTCTCTGTCGATATTGCCGATATCGAGACACAGCCAGGACTTCTTATGTTCCAGCGCAAACTTTTCAATCTCGTCATATAACAAAGACGCAACGCCATATCGGCGATATTCACTGTCAACAATCAACCAGTCTGCCCATAACACATGCTTTGACGGAATAGGGCCCGAAGCGCAGCCCATTGTTCCGATAACCACATCGCCAAGTGCGGCAATAAAACGATCGCCCTCATGGTTTGGGTCAGCGAGTTCCCGGGCAAATTGCTCACCGGCAGATTCAGTCAAGTCCTCGCTGGAACCAATTTGTGCGACCAGTGCCAGCACTGCCGGCATATCGGACTTTATGAATCGGCGAATGCAAATATCACCATCAAGTTCATTTTCCATGGAATGGAATCCTCTTGAGTGCCGAATCCAGTCGTTCACAGGCGTCCGCGATCATTTCCGCTGTGTGCACCGCGCTGAGTGTCACCGGCTCCGGACAGTAACCAAGGGGCATCAGGAAGCCATACAGGTTGTATTCGCAGGACAACAGGTAAAACAACTTCTGGGCAAAATCGATCGGATAAAATCCTTCTATTTCCTTCATTGTCCGCGGACGTTCGGAAGTGCCGATATGGACGCCGATTCGACCGCCATAACCATCGATATGGCAGGGAATCCGGTGTTTATCGAAGACATCCCGAAGTCCCGATTTCAACTGAGACTCCAGCCCGGCAATATGCCGATGCACCGCACCGTCCTGCAGGTGATCGATAGCGGCAAGTGCGGCGGACACAGAAAGATAGCGCCCGGTGTTGGTGCCGCTGATCTGCACCGGACCGCGGGGCGCGATGACATCCATGTACTCGGCTTTACCGGCAATGCCGGCGATGGGCATGCCGCAACCGAACGCCTTGCCGAAGGCGGCAATGTCGGGAGTGACCGCGAAATCTTTCTGCGCACCGCCGATATTGGCGCGGAATCCGGTCAGCACTTCATCGAAAATCAACAGCGCACCGTGCCGCGTCGTCAGCGCCCGCAACTTTTGCAGAAAGCCCTCGTCCGGCTTGATGCAGCCGAGGTTCAGGGCGACAGGTTCCAGTATCACGCCCGCGACATCGTCCTTGTACTTTTCAAAGGCGTGCTCCACGGCTTGCAGATCGTTCCACGAAACTGCCACCGTCAAACTTCCGAATTCGTTTGGAATACCCACAGTGCCTGACAGACGTTCCAGTTCTCCGCCGGCCAATACTTCACCCGAGCGTGGCGAAGAATCCACGTTCCAGGTCAGCGAATCATTGAGCCCATGAAAATGGCCTTCAAACTTGATGATGATTCGTTTGCCGGTAACGGCACGGGCGATGCGCGTTGCATACATGGTGGCTTCGAGGCCGGAGTTCACCAGTCGCAACTTCTCGGCGCACGGCACCACCGCACAAAACTTCTCGCTCAACAGGCGATGTTCATCGGTTTCGTATTGTTGGAGAAAACCTCGTTCCAGGGCTTTGCTAATTGAATGTTTGATGACCGGACTGTCGTGCCCCAACAGGCATGAACCCCAGCCCATAATATAATCGTCGCACCATTCGCCAGAGGATAATTGAATACGCGCACCCGCCGTATTCTGCACATTGATCGGCCCAACTACCGATAAATGATTCCATCCTGACAGTACATTTCCGACACGTGTTTCTCTTAAACAATCCATGACCACTGACACTCCTTTCATACCATTGAGTGTGAATAACAACCCCGCATTCCCGCAGGATACAGGCGCTATAAGGCATGCGAAAAACTCACGCGAAAAATCGCGTTACATTCGAAATCAGACAAATACTTAGTCAAGTAAAGTTGTGAAGCAAAAACCTAATCCCGCCCCCTCACAGCGTCAATTTAAAAACTAAATCGCAAACACAACAAGCTGATTCCCATGAAGAAAAACTTTCCTTAAACACAAACAGCCAAACAACCCGCGCAGCTTATTTCAAAAAATTATAAATTAATTAAACAGCAAATTTATCAGCAGGTTATGCCACCCATTCCGACCAACGCTTCAATATAAAAAATCTGATACGCAAATTCCTCGAGCATCTGAGATGATCAATTAATTGTCCGACTATTTAAGAAACAAAGCTCATCACTTAACAATTGGCGCACGGCGGCACATACCCGGAACTGACGCGAATCGCTTTAAAACCTTTGGACATGAAACGCGTTAAATAGGCCGCAACCTCTTATTCCAGAAATAGAGGCAAGGTAAGTTTTTTAATCTTTTATCGCTATTAAGCTCGCAACCTATAATCGCCCCACCTGCACTCATTTATAAGAAGGAAAGCTCCATGCCGAAACGCTTGTTACTGGCTGCACTGTTCATCGCCGTCGCCGGTTGCGCCAGCCCTCCTCCCGCCTATGTTCACACCCACGATCCAGCCAGTTCCACTCTGCAAGGCGACGCCTCACGTCCGGCGCAGGCGCAGTGGATTCGCACCGAGCTGTATTTCTCGGTGGGTTCGATCGATGGCAAGGATGGTGCAGTCAGTCCGACTCGCTGGCGTGAGTTTCTCGATCAGGAGGTCACATCGCGCTTTCCGGATGGGTTCAGTGTGTTTGATGCCTATGGGCAGTGGCGGGATAAGGGCGCGAAGGAACCTGAGCGGTTGAGTACCAAGGTGATTGTGATCTTGCATGAGAACAGTGCGAAGAATGTGAGCAATATTGAAGCGATTCGGCTGGCTTACAAGCGTATTACCGGGGACTTGTCGGTGCTGCGGTTGTCGCAGCCGGCGGAGGTGTCGTTCTAGATTTAGAAGGCCCTCACCCTAGCCCTCTCCCAAAGGGAGAAGGAACTGATTCGGGGATATTGAAGGGATACGCCGACCTGAACTGGCGTCACTGAATCCAGAATCGACCTTAGCCTGCTTTTGCTTCACTGAATCCATAATCGACTTCGACCAGTTTTTGGCTCACTGAATCCATAGTCGACCTCAGTCTGTTTTGCTTCACTGAATCCATAATCGACTCGGTCTTTCAGGTCGATGTGTCCCCCAGGACACCTCGGTCGGCTCCCTCTCCCTCCGGGAGAGGGCTGGGGTGAGGGTCCGCTTTCAAACGGCTTAACCCAGTCAAAAGCACAGCGCCAACCAGCAACACCGCAATCCCGAAAAACGCCCCATACCCCACCACCCTCACGCTGGAATACAGCATGTACAGGCACAACCCGAAGAACAGCAATGGCAACAGCGGATACAACGGCACCTTTACCGGGCGCGGTACCTCAGGAAAACGTCGCCGCAAAATAATCAGCGCTACGCTGCTCAAACTCAGAAACAACCAATAAACCGGGGTCAGGTATTCAACCATGGTGTTGAAGCCACTCTGGGTAAAACTGCCAAACAGCACCAGCAGCAACGCCACCGCACCTTCTGCCAGCAATGCTTTGCGCGGCACACCATGCCGATCGTCCCAAGCACCGAAACTGCGCAGTTGCGGCACGTCGCGCGCGGCAGCGTAGGTGGTACGTGCCCCGACCAGCAAGGTCGAGTTGATGGTCGCTATCGCGGCGATGCCAACCATCAGCAAAATCAGCAGGACACCCGGCGCACCGAATGCGCGGTTCAATAGCTCCACGGCCGGAGCATTGCTGGCAGCCAACCCTGCGAATCCCAGGCCCTCGACAAACGCCCAGTTCAACGCGAGATAGATCGCCATCAACACGCTCAGCGCACCGAGCATGGCGATGAAAATCCCCCGCCGGCCATCACGCACTTCCGCCGACAACGTCGCCGCATCGCTCCAGCCACCGAACGCCAGAAAAACGAAAATCATCGCCGCCGAGAAGCCGGCCATGCCGGTGTTTTCCGCGATGGGCGAGAGCTCCGGCGCAGGCGGTTCGATGCCCTGCCAAGCCAGAAAAACACCGGCACTGGCAATGCTCAGAAAACCCAGTGCAAGCAGGCCAACCAGAAAGGTTTGTGTGATGAAGCCGATGTGTTTACCGGTGGGATTAAGCAGCACCAATGCCGCAATCACCGCCCCGGCAAACAGTCCCGAACCGTACTGCCCCAATGGCACCACCGCATTGACATAATCGGCAAACATGAACGCCGACAAGGCAATCCAGCCGGTGTGCATCACCGAAAACCGCGACCAGGCGAACAAAAATCCCATGCGCTCGCCGTACGCAGTGCGCAGAAAGTGATAGTCGCCGCCCGGGTGCGGAAACGCTGTGGCCATCTCGGCAAAACACAGCGCGCCGATCATCGATGTGACACCGCCCAGCACCCACACCAGGTAGAAATATTCCGGCCCGACGTTAAGGGCCACGGTCGGCGCGGTTTTCAGGATGTCGGTGGTGATCACCATGCCCAGCGTTATCAGCAATGCCTGAAACACCGGCAGATGCCGTCCCGGTCCCGCGTCAGAAGCCATAGGTGGCGCGGGCGTAGTAGTAGGCGCCGTTGGCGCCGATTGGCGAGAGCACGTCGTACGGCAGGTTGCCGCCATAGTTGATCGCCGAACCGGAGCGTTCCGGGTAGTTGTCGGTGAGGTTGTTGCCGCCCACGGCAATGTTGAATTTCGGCGTGAATTTGTAAGCCACCTCGGCGTCCAGTTGCCACACGGCGCCATAGGTTTGCTCCGGTTGCGAGTCGCCGAAATCGAACACACGAGTGGTTTCGCCCTGCCGCGTCAGGCGCCCGAGCAAGCCCCAGTGTTCGCTGGCCCAGTTGGCGGAAAAGATGAAACGATCCTTCGGTGCCGCGTCGGTCAAGGTGTTGGTTTCTTCGACACCAACGAGGGCATCATTGCCGATGCCCAGCGCCGTCAGTTGCGATGGCGTGCCTTTGGTGCTGGTGACTTTGGTGTGGTTGTAGGTGTAGGCCGTGGTCAGGCCCAATTGCCCTTCGTAGAACGGCTGATGGTAGTTGAGCACCAGTTCAGCGCCGTGGGTGCTGGTGTCGGCGGCGTTGGTGAAGAAGTTGACGTCGTGCACACCGGCGACGCCGAAGTTGTCGTTGATGTAGTTTTCCAGGGCATCGCTGCCAATGCGTTGCGACAGGGTGATGCGGTCTTTGACGTCAATGCGGAACACGTCCAGCGAGGCGTCGAAGCGCTCGTTCAACTGGAAAGTGAGGCCGAGGCTGAAGTTCTTCGAGGTTTCCGGATCGAGCTTCTCGGCGCCAAGTGCTCGGGCGATCGGATCGTTGACCGAGAGCACACGAATGTCGGTCAGCGTGCCGCCATCGCCGAAATTGCTGGTGGTGTTCTGGAAGCCACTCTGCGCCAGCGACGGTGCGCGGAAGTTGTTCGACACCGCACCGCGCAAGGCCCATTGCTCGGTGAGTTTATAGCGCCCACTGAGTTTGCCCGTCAGTTTGCTGCCGGCATCGTCGTAATGCTCCCAGCGGGTGGCGGCGTCGACGAAGAAGCGGTCGGTGAGATCACCGGACAACTCGGCGTAGGTGCCGAACACGTTGCGATCCAGATCCGACTCTTCGCTCGGGCGCAGGCCATTGGCGCCGTCGGCTCCGGAACCGATGTAGGAGGCTTCGTCACCGGCGTAGGTCAGGTAGTTTTCGTAGCGGTATTCGCCGCCAACCGCGAGGACGAACGAGCGCTCGCCGAGACGCAGTTCGCGGCTGAAGTCGAGGTTGCTGGTGGTCTGGCGCAGCTCGTAATCGCCGGTGTCGAACTTCGTCGGTGAGTCTTCGCCGAGGCTGGCGTTGAGCGTGTGCCGGGTCGAGCCATCGAAGCGGTTGCGACCGTGAGTGACGCTGCTGTCGAAGTCCCACTCGTCACCGAGCAGACCTTTGAAACCGGCGGTGGCGGAGACGTCTTTATTGTCACCAAGCGATTGCGGCAAGTAGCCGTTGGGGTAGAACTGCGGCTGTTCGGACGGGTAGCGATAGAACTCGGCACCGGTGGTGTGGCGCTGGTTGTAGGTGCCGAAGCTGTAGGCCTTGCCGCCCGCCAGTGGCAGTTCACTGTTGAACCAAAGGTTGACGTCCCGGGCGACGCCGTCGCCCATCACATAGTTGCGCTGGCCGGGGCTGTCGGCAAAACCGTCGAAACCGGCACGGTTGGTCGGGTTGCGATCCTTGTATTCGGTGCCGCCACGGATAAACCCGCCCTCTTCACCCAAACGCGTGCCAATCTTCGCGGTGGTCACGCTGTTCTGGCCGTCGGTGGTGGTCTTGCCGATGGCGTCCTGATGGGTGTGATAGGCGCCATAACTGGTGGACACTTCGCCGCCCTCGGGGGCGTCGTCGAGGATGATGTTGATCACCCCGGCAATCGCATCGGAACCGTACTGCGCGCCGGCGCCGTCACGCAGCACTTCGATACGTTTGATCGCGCTGAGCGGGATCGAGTTAAAGTCGACCGGCGCGGTACCGCGACCGATCTTCGAAGAGTCGTTGACCACCGCCGACGTGTGGCGGCGCTTGCCGTTGACCAGCACCAGCACCTGATCCGGACTCATGCCGCGCAATTGCGCCGCGCGCACATGGTCGGCACCACCGGAGTTGGATTGGCGCGGCAGGCTGAAGGATGGCAACAGCGTCTGCAACGCCGCGCCCAGTTCACCGTCAGCGGCGCCGGCGGATTTGAGGTCTTCGGCGGTGAGCACGTCGACCGGTACCGGCGAATCGAGCACGGTGCGCGAAGTGCCGCGAGTGCCGGTGACCAACACGGTGCCGAGTCGCGAGTCGCTGTCGGCGCTTGCGGACGTTTCTTCTGCATTGGCCGGAAGTTGCCAGATGGCGGACACGACGGCAGCCGCCAGTAATGAACGGGAACGGTAATGCATATAACAGCTCCTTGAATCGCAGTTAATACCCGGCCGTTACCGACAATAAAGTACGGCAAGCAATGCGCGGCAATGTCTGCTGTAGTTTTGGATTTCTGGAAGGCAGTGAAGGCTTTTTTACGGTGAGTTGCAGTTTCCCCAGCGTTAGACGTTTCCCCTTGAAAGCCCATGCTAGACGAGCTGTTGTCGATCGCAAAAGAACCAATAACGCTTAGGTTAGATCGGTCTAAAGGATTGTTCTTAGTTCAGCAGAAGTGTTGCTGAGCCAACACCTGAACCAACTAACACCAATTTTTAACACTGAAATGCAGTCCCCCTGTAGGAGTGAGCCTGCTCGCGATAGCGGTGTGTCAGTTGACAACTTTTTTACTGATACACCGCTATCGCGAGCAGGCTCACTCCTACAGTTTTGATCTGCGTCGGGCATTATTTAATCGAACTCTTTTGCCAGCCAGGCATCCTCGGCAATATCCAGTTCATCCCCACTGAATCGCTGTTCGGCAAACGGATCCGCGTGCAGATGAAAGCCGTTTTTTTCCCAGAAACCCGGTTGTTCCTGATCAACGAATTCAAGCCCACGCAACCATTTGGCGCTCTTCCAGAAATACCGCCCCGCCACCACCAGCCGCAGTGGCCAGCCATGTTGCGCAGTCAGCGGTTGGCCAGCGTAATGGGTGGCCAACAGACTGTCGGGGTGCAACAGATCGTCGAGTCGCAAGTTGGTCTGGTAATCGTGGTCGGCATGGGCCATGACGAACGCCGATGTCGGTTGGATATCGAACGCTTGCAACAAATCCTGCAGATGCACCCCGCTCCATTCGGTGTCGAATTTCGACCAGCGTGTCACGCAATGGATGTCACAACGCAGTTGCCGCTGTGGCAGTGCCAGCAGATCGGCGTAACGCAATTCGATCTGCTGGGCGAGCGTGCCGGACAGGCACAGCGACCAGTTGGCGAGGTCATAGTCCGGTATTTCGCCTTCGTGGAGAATTGGGAATCGCTCCGTCAGCACCTGGCCTGGGGGTAGTCGTTTACCAAGCGCCGGATCGGATTTCGGGGAACGGCTTTTGCGTAAGCGTGAGGCTTTGTTGTGCATAGTCACTCCATTTTCAAGGGTGCCCCCAATCTCCTGTAGGAGTGAGCCTGCTCGCGATAGCGGTGGATCAGCCGGCAACAATGTTGGATTCAAATCCGCTATCGCGAGCAGGCTCACTCCTACAGGGGATCGTTGTCGGTAGGAGGTTCTAGTTGGCCACTGGAATCCACGGGGCCCGCGCGACATTCGCGGTATCACCAAAGCTCGGAAGTTTCTGCGCCAGGTCGCGAACGTTCTTCACGTCCAGATCCAGCAACTGTTGACGGGTAATCAGCGTCGGCGGCACCAGCACCTGATGCCCCGGATTTTCCCCGGCAATCAACATCGCCAGACTGCGCACGCTGATCGCACCGGCCACTTGCGGATTGACCGCTGCCGTCGCCGCCCAGGCGCTGTCCGGTTCTTTCATGATCTGAATATCGGCGGTGGAAATATCGGCACTGTAGATCTTCACCTTGCGCGCCAGACCCGCCTCGTCCACGGCGATTTTCGCGCCTTTGGCGAATTCATCGAACGGGGCAAAAATCACGCTGATGCCCGGATTGGCGCGAAGTACGGCGCTGGCCTGATCCGCCACCGAATTGGCGATTGGTGGATTCAGCGTGCCAAAGCGTGCCTTTTCGACGATCCCCGGATTGGCCTTCTTCACCTGACTCCAGATTTCGTCACGGCGCTCCATCGGCGTAAAACCGCTGATGTACACGTAGCCGGCATCAAACTTCGTGCCGTTGTCCTTAACGGCTTGATCCAGCGCCAGACGCGCCAGCGCATGGTGATCCTGCTCGACCTGGGTCACTTGCGGGGTGTTCAGATCGACGTCGAAAGCGACGACCTTGATGCCTTTGGCAATCGCCCGGTCAATCGGCGCTTTCAGGGTTTCGGCCAAACCGAGCTGGACGATGATGCCATCGACGCCCAGATCGATCGCCTGATCGATCATCTCGCCCTGACTCGCCGCTTGCTGCCGGGCATCGAATACCCGCAGGTTGGCACCGAGCGCTTCGGTCTGTTTTTCAACGCCACGCAAATACGCCTCGGGAAAGTCCCCGGAGAACAAGTAACCCACCAGCGCGATTTGCACCTGCCCCTTATCGAACGGTGCCGGCGCGCCGGGCAAGGCTTTGGCCTGAGCGCCCAGCGCCACTGCCGAGAGCAACGCGCCGGCGAGGCAATGACGGGCGAACTGTGTGATAGAACCGTGCATACAACTTCCTTGCATAAAGCGGCTCAACGCGCCCGATGCGCGAGGCCGAACGTGAACATCAGGGCCAGCACCAACACCAGTCCCTTGACGAAATCCTGCGCGTAATACGGCGCGTTGAGCATGGTCAGACCGTTGAGCAACGCCGCCACCAGCAGCGCCCCGACCAGCGTGCCAAAGGCATTGGGTTTCTTCGCGCCGAGTACGGCAAAACCGATCAGCGCCGCGCCGAGGGCATCCAGCACCAGACCGTTACCGGAACTGACGTCGCCGCGACCCAGGCGCGCCGCCAGCAACAATCCGCCGAGCGATGCGAGCAACGCCGAGAGCACGTAAGCCAACAACTTGAAGCGCTGCACCGGCGCACCGGCCAGTCGCGCCGCTTGCTCGTTGCCGCCGATGGCATAGAACAGCCGGCCGATACGCGTGCGTTCGAGAAACAGCCACACCGCCAGCGCAACCACTGCCGTGATCAACACCGGAATCGGCACCACCTCCCACAATCGCCCGCGCCCCAGCGCCAGAAAAGCAGCACTGAACGTACCTTCGGTTTCCTCACCGCTGGGCAAGGTCATGCCGACCGCTATCGAACGCCCGCCAGTGGGAATCAGCTGCACGCCGATCACCAGAAACATGCTGCCCAGCGTCGCGAGAATGTCCGGCACGCGCAGTTTGACGATCAGCCAGCCGTTGAGCAGACCGACCAGCGCCCCGCCCGCCAGACTGATAAACACCGCCGGTACCGCGCCCCAGCCGAGCACGACCATCACGTAACTGGCGATCATCAGGCTCATCGCCGCCACCGCGCCAATCGACAGATCGAGACCGCCGACCGCCATGGTCAGCGTCACCCCCAGCGCCAGCAGCGCGACAATCGACACCGATTGCAGGATGCTGAACAGGTTGCCGACGCGCAGGAATGCCGGTTCCGCCACGCTGAAAAACACCACGATCAGCGCCAGCAGCCACAACAGGCCGTAGCGGATCAACCCGTGCAGCAGACGCTCGGCGCGTGCCGGTTCGGTCGATAACAGTGAACTTGAATCAGGCACTCGCTCTGCTCCTTGGCGTGGCTCGAGGGGAATGTTCGGTGACGTCGCTGCCGGCCAACGCGGACACCAGATCAGCACGATCGAGGCCGTCACGCGGGTACTCGGCAACCACCGCGTGATCGCGCACGAGTAGAATGCGGTCGGCAATTTCCAGGGCTTCATCGACGTCGGCGCAAATCACTAACGTCGCGCGACCCTTGGCGCTGTCGCGCAGCAGTTGGCCGATGTCGCGGCGGGCGCGTACGTCGACGCCTTGAAAGGGCTCGTCGAGAATCAACACCCGCCCTTCGCCGAGTAGCCAGCGGCCAAGGACGACTTTCTGTTGATTGCCGCCCGACAGTGCGGTCATCGGCACATCGATGCCGGCGGTCTTGATTCCCAGCGCCACCACTTGTGTCTCGACCGCTGTGGCCTCGGCGCGGTTGCGGATGAAGCCGCCACGGGTGAAGCGTTCGAGAAATGGCAAAGTCAGGGTGCGACGCAGAGAGAAATCCGGTACCAGCGACTGACTGGCGCGATCTTCGGCAGCGAAGAACACTCCGCATTGAATGGCCTGGCGCGGTGAGTCCGCGCGCCAGTCAGCGCCATCCAGTTGCACCCTGCCCGAGGCCGCCTTACGCAGGCCGAACAGCACCTCGGCGATTTCGCTTTTACCGGCGCCCAACAAGCCGGTCAGCACCACCACTTCGTTTTCGTGCAGGGTCAGGTCGAACGCGGCGGATCGCGGCAGGATTTGCATGGCGTTAAGTTTCAACACCTCGCGCCCGGCCACACGCGGCTGGTAGACATGATCCGTCAGCGCCTGCCCGAGCATGGCGCTCACCGCTTGCGGCAATTGCCGCGCCGAGAACTCTCCCGCGAACTGGCCATCGCGCAGGACGATGGCGCGATCTGCCACGCGTTGCAGGTCGGAGAGTCGATGGGAGATGTACAGAATCGCCACGCCGCGATTGCGCAAGGTGTCGAACAAACCAAACAAGCGCTGCGCCTCGGCATCCGAGAGTGCCGCCGTCGGTTCATCCAGAATCAGCAGGCGCGGCTGCAAGGCCAAGGCCCGGGCGAGCACCACCAATTGCCGTTCGGCCTGACCGAGATGTTCGATCGGCTGCTCCAGCGGCAAGGTCAAACCCAGCCCGGCGGCGATGCTCGCGGCGCGTTCCAGCAGGCGTTGTCGATTGAGCCAGAAGTCCGCGTCCGGCTTGCACAGTTCATCGAGCAGCAGGTTTTCCGCGACGCTCAAACCCGGTGCGATACCCTCATTGATCTGCTGGTGCACCGCGACAATCCCGACCCGCCGCGCCGACAGCGGCGAAGCGAAATGTCGTGGTTCACCGTCCACACAAATTTCCCCAGCATCGGCAGTCTGGCTGCCCGCCAGAATCTTCACCAGGGTCGACTTGCCCGCGCCATTGGCACCGAGCAACGCGACCACTTCGGCGGGATAGATGTCCAGGCTGACACGGTCCAGTGCCCGACTCGCGCCAAACAACTTGCTCAACTCACGTACTCGAATCAGCGGCTCGCGGGCCACGGCGACCGGCACACTCATACAATTCCTTAGCGGCGATGCGCCAGCGAACGAACCAACCGATCGCCCAGGCTTTGCACGCCCTGAACGAGGATCACCAACACCACCACCGTGGCCACCATCACTTCATTGTTGAAACGCTGATAGCCGTAACGAATGGCCAGATCACCCAGCCCACCGCCGCCAATCACGCCCGCCATCGAGGAAAAACCGATCAGCATCACCAGCGTCAAGGTGATCCCGGCCAGCAATGCCGGCAGCGCTTCGGGCAACAACACTTTGAAAATCACATGGCCGATGTCGCCACCCATGGCGAGGATCGCTTCGATGCGGCCTTTGTCGACTTCATCCAAAGCGTTTTCGACGATACGCGCGAAGAACGGAAACGCGCCGATGGTGATCGGCACCACGGCGGCGGTGCTGCCCAACGTCGTGCCGACCACCAGCCGCGTCAGCGGGATCAGGGCAATCAACATCACCACGAACGGCAGTGAACGGCCGAGGTTGACCACGCCACCCAGTACGGCATTCAGGCGCGGCATCGGCAGCAACCCATCGCGGCGACTGATAAATAGCAACACGCCCAGTGGCAAGCCAATCAGCAGCGTAAACAACCCCGCAAGCACGACCATGTACAGGGTTTCACCAGTGGCGTTGAACACCAGTTGCAGGATTTCATCCCAGTTGACCGTGCGGTTCATGAGTGTGCCGCCCGTACGCCGTATTGCTTGAGAAAACTCAGGCCCGGCGCATCGTGGCCCAGCGGCAAGCCACAAGTCGGGCGCAGCGATGCGCCTAGTTGTGACTGCGGATCGGCCAGCAGCCGCGGCACCGGCCCAGCCTCGACCAGACGTCCGTTAGCCATGAACGCGGCGTGATCACAGATCGACTTGACCACCTCCAGTTCATGGGTGATCAGCACGATGGTCACGCCCAGTTGCCGATTGATATCGCGCAGCAGCTCAAGGATGGATGCTGTGGTTTCCGAGTCGAGCGCACTGGTGGCCTCGTCCGACAACAGATACGCCGGTTCAGCAGCCAGAGCGCGGGCAATGCCGACGCGCTGTTTCTGCCCGCCGGACAGTTGCGAGGGAAAGGCCTGCGCCTTGTCACTCAAACCGACCAGATCAAGCAGTTCGCGAACCCGCACGTGACGCCACGGCTTGCCCACCTTGGCGATCTCCAGCGGCACCGCGATGTTGTCGAACACCGTGCGCGAATGCAGCAGGTTGAAGCCTTGAAAGATCATGCCGATGCGCTGGCGCTGCTGGCGCAGTTCGCTGACCGACAGCATCGTCAGGTCGATGCCATCGAGCAGTATGCGTCCGCTGTCCGGTCGTTCGAGCAGATTGAGGCAGCGTAGCAGCGTCGATTTACCCGCACCGCTGCGCCCGAGAATCCCGTAGACCGCGCCGTTGGGAATGCTCAGCGAGACCTGATCAAGTGCCGGTTGCGCGGCCGAAGGATAGGTCTTGCTCAACTGCTCGACGGTAATCATGGCTTGCCGCCTGCCACTGGGATCACCGAGCCGGCGAAGTTGTCGGTGATGTATTTGGCGACCTCTGGCGACGTCAGGTCTTTGGCCAGTTGCGCGATGCGCGGGTCGTGCGCAAGCTTCGGCGTCGTCACCAGTATGTTGGCGTAGGGATTGTGTTCCGCCTTCTCCAGGCCCAAGGCATCCTTGGCCGGCACCAGGCCTGCGTCCAACGCGTAGTTGCCGTTGATCACAGCCAGATCGACGTCGTCCAGCGAGCGCGGAATCTGCGGCGATTCGATCTCCAGAATCTTCAGCTGTTTGGGGTTTTCGGCGATGTCCTTGGGCGTTGCTTGATCAGCCGCCGGGTCGTTGAAGCCGGGTTTGAGTTTGATCAGGCCATTGTCTTGCAACAGGTACAGCGCGCGGCTCAGATTGGTGACGTTGTTGGGCACGGCGACGGTGCCTTTGACCGGCACGTCGGCGAAGCTTTTGTGTCGACGTGAATAGATGCCCAAGGGCTCGATATGCACCGTGGCCGCCACCGCGAGTTTTTCGCCGAGGGCTTTTTCCTGGGATTTCAGGTACGGCAGGTGCTGGAAGTAATTGGCATCGACGTCACCGTGTACCAACAGCTCGTTGGAGTTCACGCCGTTGGGGATCTCGATGACTTTGAGATTGAGCTGCGGATCGATTTTCTGGATGTACGCGAGAATCTGCGCGTGGGGCACCGGGTCGGCGGCGACGCGCAACGGCTCCAGCGCCTGCGCACTGAACGACGTCAGCAGCGCGCCGAGCACGGCCAGGGTCAAACCTGCTTTCTTGATCATGTGCGGAGTCCTTGAGCGAGTGATGAGTCAGGCAGATTTGCGAACGGGCGGTGGCGGCAGCAGCGCATCGGCATAGAAGCGCTGCGCGACATCGGGATGCGAGCGCAAACGACCTTTGAGGTAGTTCCAGCCGACATCGCGAAACAGTGGGTTGAGCGGATCACTGGCCGGCCCGCGCGCCTCGCGCAACAGTGCGGTGGGCAATGGATACAGGGGCACCACAGCGTCGAGTTGCGCGCCAAGGAAGAAGGCGATGGACAGGCGTTCGCTGCCCTCGGGCGGTGATACGACCCGGTGCACCGTAGCGCGCAGATAACCGTTGCTGGCCAGTTCGAGCAGTTCACCGATGTTCACCACCAGAGTGTTCTCGCGCGGCAACGCGTCGATCCAGCGGCCGTCTTCGATTTCGACCTGCAGACCGGCCTGCTGGTCTTGCAGGAGAAAGCTGAGGAAACCGGAGTCCTTGTGCGCGCCGACACCTTGATGGCTCGATTCGCTGGACTGGCCGGGATAGCGCATCAGTTTGATGTGTTCGTTGGGTTTGTCGCCGTAGAGTTGATCGAAAGCATCGGCGCGCAGCGACAGTGCCTGAGCGAAGGCGCGCAGCAGGCGCAATGACATCCGCGTCATCGCTTCTTGCCATTCCAGCAGTAACGGTTTCAGTTCCGGCAATGCCGCCGGCCATTGGTTGGGACCTTGCAGCCGCGCCCAGAACGGGCTGTCCGCCGTCAAGGGCAGCGCCTCGCGCTCGGCGCCCAGATCGAACTGTTCACGCAAATCGGGCTGGCCACGGGTGATCTCCGAGGCGGCACGGTTGTAACCGCGAAAGTGCGGTGAATTGATCATGCCAACGGCGGTTTTCTCGCTGTCGGACAAGGCGAAGAACTGCTGAGCATGAGCCTGAACGCGCTTGAGTAAAGCGCTGTCGATGCCGTGACCGGTCAGGTAGAAGAAGCCAACATCGCGGGCGGCGTGGCGCAGGTTTTCAAGAAACTCGTAACGCTGCTGTGCCGTGCCTTCGAACAGCGACAGGTCCAGCGTCGGTAATGCGGTGATGTCGAGGGTATGCGGCATGATTCACTCCCGTGTGAATCAAACCTGAAAAACCTGTGATCGATTCAGCGTGTGCCGTCATGGCAATCGGGGGTCTATCGGTTTGATGCGTTTTGATTCGTCGTTAAATCAAAACTAAACGATCTTAAAAATACGTAGCCAATATCTTTTTCGCATTACCTTAGGCCCGATTTCCCCTCACCCCAGCCCTCTCCCGAGGGAGAGGGAGCCGACCAAGTTGTCTTGCGATATACGTCGACCTGAAAAACCGGGTTGGATTCGGTACAAAACGTTCAGGTCGACATAGCGCTCAAGATCAACTCGATCAGTCCCCTCACCCCAGCCCTCTCCCGAGGGAGAGGGAGCCGACCGTGTTGTCTTGCGTTATACGTCGACCTGAACGACCGGGTTGGATTCGGTACAAAACGTTCAGGTCGACGTAGCGCTCAAGATCAACTCGATCAGTCCCCTCACCCCAGCCCTCTCCCAGAGGGAGAGGGAGCCGACCGTGTTGTCTTGCGTTATACGTCGACCTGAACGACCGGGTTGGATTCGGTACAAAACGTTCAGGTCGACGTAGCGCTCAAGATCAACTCGATCAGTCCCCTCACCCCAGCCCTCTCCCGAGGGAGAGGGAGCCGACCGTGTTGTCTTGCGTTATACGTCGACCTGAACGACCGGGTTGGATTCGGTACAAAACGTTCAGGTCGACGTAGCGCTCAAGATCAACTCGATCAGTCCCCTCACCCCAGCCCTCTCCCAGAGGGAGAGGGAGCCGACCGTGTTATCTTGCGTTATACGTCGACCTGAACGACCGGGTTGGATTCGGTACAAAACGTTCAGGTCGACGTAGCACTCAAGATCACCCCGATCAGTCCCCTCTCCCTCTGGGAGAGGGTTAGGGTGAGGGAATCAGACGACGCGGTATCAAGCCTCTTGCAACGCACGCGGCCGCTGACTGCGCTGTTCGGCACTAACGTCCGGTGCCGGTTGCAACTGGAAGTCGAACTTCAGCTCGGCATAACGCCCCAACGCCGCGTCCTCACGAAACACCACCTCCCCGACCAACCCTTCACGGGTCGCATAGGCGAAGTCATCCCACAAATACTGATCACCCGACAGATTGATCTGCGTGGTCAGGTGCCGATGCCCCGGCGCGCTGATGAAGAAGTGCACATGGGCTGGGCGCTGGCCATGGCGGCCGAGCAGGTTCAGGCATTCCTGGGTCGGCCCTTGCGGATCGCAACCATACCCGGACGGCACGATACTGCGAGCGCGGTAACGGCCTTCGGCGTCGGTGATGATGCGGCGACGCAGGTTGTATTCGGACTGGCTCGAGTCGAAAAACGAGTAAGTGCCCTTGGTGTTCGCATGCCACAGGTCAACCGTGGCACCGGCCAATGGCTGGCCATGCAGATCGAACACCTGACCTTCAAGAAGCATCACCGTGGCGACGCCCTCCTCACTGCCGTCATCCATTCGGCACTCACCTTCACACAACGGTGCGCCAGCCACGTACAGCGGGCCTTCGATGGTGCGCGGCGTGCCGCCGGTCAAGCCGACCTGTGCGTCCTTGGCGTCCTGCAACAGGTCGAGGAAATGCTCCAGGCCAAGGCCGGCGACCAGCAGTCCTGCTTCCGAGCGAGCGCCCAAACGGTTGAAATAATCGACCGTTTTCCAGAACTCGTCCTCGCTGATTTCAAGGTCTTCGATGATTTTCGCGCTGTCCTGCAAGATGCGCAGGACGATGGTTTTCAGACGGGAGTTACCGTCATCGTTGGCAAAACCGGCGGCTTCTTTGAAGAACGTTTGCAGCTCGGCGGTGTGGGCTATTTTCACGGTCATGGTGGTTTACCTCATCTTGTTGTTTTGTCGGTGCAGTTCTCTTACTCAGCGCACTTCCCCTGTGGGAGCGAGCTTGCTCGCGAATGCGTTGTGTCATCCTGCATCTATGGCGACTGGCTCACCGCTTTCGCGAGCAAGCTCGCTCCCACAAGGGAAATGCGGCGAGCTCAGAATTAGCGGTCGTCGCTGTGCATCGACGACGGATGCCGGCACAGGCCATCCACCTCGATGTCCATGTAGGGAAACAACGGCAAGCGCATCAGCGTGTCGTGCAGCGCCTCAACGCTCGGCACATCGAAAACGCTGTAATTGGCGTAGTGCCCGGCAATGCGCCACAGGTGCCGCCATACGCCTTCGCGTTGCAGGCGTTGCGCGAGTTCCTTCTCGTCAGCCTTGAGCCGATTGGCCAGTGACGGATCCATATCGACGGGCAATTTCACGGTCATTTTTACGTGGAACAACATGCTGGTTCTCCTGATTCAATGGCGACGAAAACGCGCCAGACGCTCTTCATCCAGCGCTAGGCCAAGGCCCGGAGTTCGCGGGATGTGCAGGTGAAAATCGCGGTACTGCGGCGTTTCGATGACGATGTCTTCTGTCAGCAACAGTGGGCCGAACAGCTCGGTGCTCCAAGTCAGTTGCTTAAGGGTCAGGAAGGCATGCGCCGAGGCCAGCGTGCCGACGGAGCCTTCGAGCATGGTGCCGCCGTACAGCGCGATGCCAGCGGCTTCGGCGATCTGCGCGGTTCTGAGCACGGCACGCGGGCCGCCGTTCTTGGCGATTTTCAGGGCGAACACACTGGCGGCGCCGTCGGCAGCGAGGCTGAAGGCGTCTTCGACACTTTCGATCGATTCGTCGGCCATAATAGGTGCCGGGCTGCGCTGATTCAGGCGAATCTGCCCGGAGCGATTGACCCGCGAAATCGGCTGCTCAATCAACTCGATGCCATTGTCACCGAGCACCTGACAGCCACGAATCGCCTGGGATTCATCCCAATACTGGTTGACGTCGACCCGCACGCTGGCGCGTTCGCCCAAGGCTTTTTTGATCGCCACGACGTGCTTGAGGTCTTGCTCCAGCGGATTGGCGCCGATCTTCAATTTGAAGATGCGATGGCGGCGTGCTTCAAGCATCTGCTCTGCTTCGGCGATGTCGCGGGCGGTGTCGCCGCTGGCCAGAGTCCAGGCCACCTCGAGGCTGTCACGCACGCGGCCGCCGAGCAGCTCGCTGACCGGCAGTCCGAGGCGTTTGCCTTGAGCATCGAGCAGTGCGCTTTCGATGCCGGACTTGGCGAAGGTGTTGCCTTTGGCGATCTTGTCGAG
Source organism: Pseudomonas sp. AC169 (assembly GCF_979258515.1). Lineage (NCBI taxonomy): Bacteria > Pseudomonadati > Pseudomonadota > Gammaproteobacteria > Pseudomonadales > Pseudomonadaceae > Pseudomonas > Pseudomonas sp. AC169. Next base: position 6,553,485 of record NZ_OZ409866.1, read on the forward strand.
CCGCTGCATCGCCGCGTTGATGTTGTCGGCTTCCATGCCCACCAGCGCTGGTGCGAGATGCGCATCGATATTGGCTTTGATGCTTTCCGGGCTTTCGTAGCCGTAGGCTAGGCCACCGATGGTGGTGGCTTCGCCGATGCCTTCAATGCCATCGCTGCAACGCAGGCGCAGGATCACCAGCGTCTGTTTCTGCATCGTGTGCATCGCCAGTTTGTGCGGGCGGATGGTCGGCAGGTCGACGATGATCGTCGACAGGCTCTCAATCAGAATTCGCTGCATTTCAATGTCCTTGAAAAGTGCTCAACCGAGGTCGCCGCCACCGACCGGCAAGGTCACGCCGGTGATGTACGAGGCGTCATCGGAAGCCAGAAAGAGGATCGCTCCGACCTGTTCGTCGAGGCTGCCGTAGCGCTTCATCAGGCTGCTGTCGAGGGTTTGCGCGACGATCTCCTGATACCAGGCCTGCTCCTGCGCCGACTGTTCGCCGGCATTGCGCGGGATGCGTCGCGGCGGAGCTTCGGTGCCGCCCGGTGCGGTGGCGTTGACGCGAATCCCGCGCTCGGCGTTCTCGAACGCCAGGCACGCAGTCAGGGCATTGATGCCGCCCTTGGCCGCGCCGTACGGCACGCGATTGATGCTGCGGGTAGCGATCGACGACACGTTGACGATGGCGCCGCGCCCTTGCTTGAGCATGGACGGCAGCGCCGCGTGGCAGCACCATAGAGTCGGAAACAGCGAACGGCGCACTTCCGCTTCGATCTGTTCGACTTCGTAGTGCTCGAACGGCTTGGCCCAGATCGTGCCGCCGACGTTGTTGATCAGGATGTCGAGGCGGCCGAAGGTGTTGATCGCCTCGGCCATGACCCGCGCACAATCGGCGTATTGTTCAAGGTCAGCGGTCAGCACGAGAACGCCCTCGCCTTGCAGTTCGTGAACCAGTTCCGAGCGATCAACCGCGATCACTTGCGCGCCTTCGTTCAGCAGGCGCTCGCACACCCGGCGGCCGATGCCCTGCGCCGCGCCGGTAACCAGCGCGACCTTGTTGGAGAATCTGTTGTTCATGGCAACCTCGAAGGAAGGGATTCAGGCAGCCGCAGCGGCGAATTTTTCGTAGTAGAAATTCGCCGGGGTGATGCCCTGTTCACGAATGTATTGGCTGACCGCTTCGACCATCGGCGGCGGACCGCACAGGTACACGTCGACATCGCCTTCATTGAGATGGCGCGGTTCGATGTGCTGAGTGACGTAGCCCTTAAGTGGATGCGCGCTCTGCGGATTGGCCACGCAAGCGCCGAAACTGAAGTTGGGAATACGCGCGGCAAGCGCTTCGAGGCGGTCGAGTTCGACCAGATCGAAATCGTTGGTCACGCCGTAGATCAAATGCACGGGATGATCGCTGCCCTGCTCGGCGATTTTCTCCAGCATTGCGGTGAACGGTGCCAAGCCTGTGCCGCCCGCCAGCAACAAGAGCGGGCGCTTGATTTCGCGCAGGTAAAAACTGCCCAACGGCCCGGCCAGATTCAGACTGTCACCCGCTTTGGCCAGCCCGGTCAGAAAGCTGCTCATCAAGCCACCGGGCACGTTGCGAATCAGAAAGCTGACCTCGCCATTCTTCTGCAACGAACTGAAGGAATAGGCGCGGGTCTGCTCGCTGCCCGGCACTTGCAGGTTGACGTACTGACCCGGCAGAAACGCCAGTTTGCTCAGGGCTTCGCCCTTGATCGACAGCGCGATAGTGCTCTCGGACAGTTGCCGCACATCGCTGATCGAAGCCTGGAAATTCGCTTTCTCGGTCTTGCACACTTGCGAGCCGGCCGGCACGCGGATGACGCAATCGCTTTCGGCGCGCATCTGGCAGGTCAGCACGTAACCTTGCTCGAGTTCGTCCGCGCTCAAGGCGTCTTCGATGAAGTTGTCGCCCATGTCGTACCGCCCGGCTTCGGCGAAACATTTACAGGTTCCGCAGGCGCCGTCACGGCAGTCCAGCGGGATATTGATGCCCTGGCGATACGCCGCGTCGGCGACGGTTTCATGGCCGCCAGCCTCGATGAATCGGGTGACGCCGTCTTCAAAATTAAGCGCAATCTGGAAATTCATGGTGCACCTCGCCGTGTCGACTAGATGTGGTAGATGTCGATGACCTGACGGACGTAATCGTTTTTCAGCACGACTTTCTTGGCCTTGATCAGCGGCTGTTCGCCACGCAGATCGAGGGTGTAGAAACTGCTGCCGAAGTAGCTGTCAGTGACCTGGTAGCGGAAGCTCAGGGTGTGCCAGTTAAAGCGAACCTGACACTGGCCTTCGCCCTGCTCGACGATTTCGATGTTGCTCAGGTTGTGCGAGGTGCGGGTGTCGGGAATGGTCGCGCTGGAGCGCTCGGTCTTGATCCGGAAGATGCGGTCTTCGAGGCCGCCACGGTTGCCGTACCAGATCAACGAGATTTCGCTTTGCGGGTCTTCGGTGAGCGTGTCGTTGTCGTCCCAGGCCGGCATCCAGAAGGTCGCATCGGCGGCGTACAGTTCCAGCCATTGATCCCACTGGCCGTCATCGAGGTAGCGCGCTTCGCGGTAGAGAAAATCGCGCACGATGTCGTAGAGGTTGCTCATCACACGGCCTCCACGGGAATCAGTTGTGGTTCGGTGGCAGCGGCTTTGAGCATGGTTTCTTGCCAGTATTTGTGTTGCAGCACAAACAGGCCTTCGTCTTCGGTGCGCATGCCCGAGAGCAGTGGCTTGAGATCGATTTCCTCGGCTGCTGCGTCCGCGCCTTCGACCCAATGCGTCGCGCCACGGGACATATCATTCCAGCCACGACCCGCGCCGTAACCGGTCTGGCACGAGCGGAACTCTTCCAGATCATCCGGCGTGGCCATGCCGCTGACGTTGAAGAAGTCTTCGTACTGACGAATGCGTTTGGCCCGGGCTTCGGCGCTCTCGCCTTTGGGGGCGATGCAGTAAATGGTGATTTCCGTTTTGTCGACCGAGATCGGCCGGGCGATGCGGATCTGTGAGCTGAACTGATCCATTAGATACACGTTCGGGTACAGGCACAGGTTGCGCGAGTTTTCGATCATCCAGTCGGCACGGGCCTGGCCGAAATCACGGGCGAGTTCGTCGCGACGCTCATAAGCGGGACGGTCTTCAGGGTTAGCCCAACGAGTCCAGAGCAACAGATGGCCGTGATCGAAGGAGTAGAAACCGCCGCCCTTCTTCGCCCAGCTGCCAGCGCTCATGGTCTTGATCGCTTCGCCCGCTTCGCGCTGCTGGCGCTGGTTCTGGGTGGCGGCGTAGTTCCAGTGCACGGAGCTGACGTGGTAGCCGTCGGCACCGTTTTCGGCGGTGAGTTTCCAGTTGCCTTCGTAGATATAGGAACTGGAACCGCGTAGCACTTCCAGACCTTCTGGCGACTGATCGACGATCATGTCGATGATCTTCGCTGACTCGCCCAAGTGCTCGGCGAGGGATTTCACATCGGCATTGAGGCTGCCGAACAGAAAGCCGCGATAGGACTCGAAACGCGCAACCCTGGTCAGGTCATGGGAGCCTTCGCAATTGAAGCCTGCAGGATAGCCGGCTTCGCTCGGGTCTTTGACCTTGAGCAGTTTGCCGCTGTTGTTGAAGGTCCAGCCGTGGAACGGGCAGGTGTAGCTGGAGCGATTGCCGGACTTGTGCCGGCAAAGCATGGCGCCGCGATGGCTGCAGGCATTGAGGAACGCGTTGAGCACACCGTCCTTGTTGCGCGCGATGAAGATCGGCTGGCGCCCCATGCTGGTGGTGAGAAAATCGTTGTTGTTGGGCAGCTGGCTTTCGTGGGCGAGGTAAATCCAGTTGCCCTCGAAGATGTTCGCCATCTCCAGTTCGAACAGACGCGGATCGGTGAACATCTCCCGCTTGCAGCGGTAGGCGCCCTTCTCCTTGTCTTCTTCAAGCATGGCATTGAGGTAGTCGATTCCCAGGGACATGGCCGGGGCCTCCATTGTTATTGTTCAGGCCAGGTCAGGTTAGGGAGGCACAGCGAGGGGCAATAGCCGAATCCTGCAGATCGCTATCCGTTTTGTGCAGGATGGCGCGGCAGATGATTCGGCGTGTTTCGAAGGGAGGTATCAGTGGCGGCGCTTGAAGGTCTGTGACGGCAGTTCGCCGAACTGTTGGCGATAGCTTTCGGAGAAACGGCCCAGGTGCAGGAAGCCGTAATCCAGGGCCAGTTCGGTGAGGTTGCGCACCGGGCAGCTCGGGTCGCTGAGGCAGGCGTGAATGCGTGCCAGCTTGCGCTGGCGGATGTATTGCATCGGCGTGATGCCGAGTTGACGTTCGAACAAGCTGTACAGCGAGCGCGGGCTCATGCTCGCCTGCGCCGCCAGATGTTCGGCGGGCAAATCCAGTTTCAGATTGCGTTCGATGTAATCGAGGATGCGCTCGAAGCTGACATTCGGTGCGCTCAGGCATTCACGGCTGACGTTGGTGTTCATCAGCGATATGAGTTTGCTGCCGATGATTTGCGCGTAATGCTCCTGCACCCGCAGCAACGGATCGCTGGCCTCGGCTTCCTGGCAGATCATCGCCAGCAGGTTGGTGAAGCCTTCCAGCTCATTCAACTGATAGTGATTGCGCAGGAATCGAACACCACTCGCAGGGCGTATCCAGCGCTGCTCGTCGCACACCGTTTCGAGCACGCTGACGGGCACCTTGAGGATGAATTTCTCGCAGTCGTCGGAGTACGTCAGATCGACGGGATCGTCCGGGTTGATCAGCAATAACTCACCAGGCACCAAATGCTGTTCGCGCTTGTGTCCACGCCACAGGCAATTGCCCTGCAACAGCACTTGCAGGTGGTATACGGTCTCCAGCGCCGCCGAGGTCACGCGCACGCTGCCGCCATAGCTGATGCGCGCCAGATCGAGATCGGCGAGTTTGCGGTGGTTGAGGCTGGCTTGCGGGTGGGTGGTTCTGGACAGGCCGATGAAGTGCTGGCCGACGTGCTGATTGACGTAGTCGGAGACGGCATAAGGGTCAGCGTGACGAAACACGCTGCTGCGATCGCTCAGCAGATGGCTGTCCATGGGGCATTGCTCGTTGTTGTCGTTATTTTGGGATCACGGGGTTTCAGGCATCACGACTCACAGTACGCCGGAGTGTCGGGGTGGGCAATTGGACGAAGGTTTGGGTGCTCGATAATCGAACGTTTTTTGCGGATTAAGGGGTGGTTTGAACTAGGCCTACACTTGCCGAAGAAATGCCCTACACGCCAAAAAATCCGATACAGAAAAATCCTACTTATGACAGTTTTAAAAAACAAAAAAAGCCCGTTCCAGTCGAAACTGAAACGGGCTTCTCCCACCTCAACGGCCCTTACTTCAGGTCGTCAAAATGGTCTCGCAGGAACTCGTAAAAGCGAAACGCTTTAAACAATCTCCATACAAGGCTCAGCGTACGCAGCAAAAGCTTCATACGTTTTGGCCTCCAGCGCTGGGGGCCAAACCTCCAGCAAGCTTACCGGATCATGCGTGCCTTCAGCCTGCACGTTAAAGCAGCTAGTGAGGCGGCCGGTTGAAATCCCTCCGAAACATCATTCCGGCACGGGTGCAAACCGTGTCAAAGGGCATGAAACCGTTTAGTCACCAGCCTGGCCTCACCGCTGCTCGAACAAGTGAGCGCCCGCATCATAACCTTCATTCAAAGGCTTTCAGGAAAAGTAATTTTCTGTTTTGTTAACCATTATTTCTGCCAGCTTTTTCTGGAAATGAAATAGCGCAAACAACCAGTTTCTTACGAACTTTAACCTTGCAAGGGGGCCCAAAGACTCCTACCATGAGCGAACGTTAAAGCAGCTAGTGAAGCAACAAACCTCAGCCGCAAACCGAGGTTAAAAAACCACCCCGCTAAGGTGGTTTTTTTTCGTCTGCCTTTTCACTGCACCCGCCGATGAAAATCAGATCACAACGCCCGCGCCCACGTCTGCCTCACCAGATCCTTGCCAAAGCTCTGAACCGCCTCCTCCTCCACCAGTTCAAATCCGGCCTGCTGATAAATCTTGCGCGCTGCCGTCAGGTTGCTGGTCGTCCACAAGGTCATTTTCTGGTAACCAACCTGGCGGGCGAAACGCAGGCACTCCTCGACCAGACGACTGCCAATGCCCAAGCCCCGCGCGCTGGCGTCGACATAGAGCATGCGCAGTTTGGCGGTGGTGGCGTCCTGGCGGACGATGAACACGGAACCAATGACCTTGCCGTCCTTTTCCGCGATCCAGCAACGCTCGCTCGTCGGGTCGTAATCGCGTAAATACTTGGCGACCACCTCGGCCACCAGCGTTTCGAACTCCGCGTTCCAGCCGTATTCGCGGGTATATAGCGCGGCTTGCTGCTGCATCACCGTGCCCATGTCACCGGGCTGCGGATCGCGTAACACGTAGTTCGAATCCTTGTTGCCTTGCAGCAGTGTCTGGATCAGCGTCATGGCGCCGATCAGTTGTTTCTGCTGCGGTTCAGGTAATCGCTCGAGCATGGTGACAATCTGTTCGCGGGAAGCCTTTTCCAGCGGGATCAGGATTTCACGGCCGAGGTCAGTAAGGTGTAACTGCGCAGCGCGAGCGTCCGTGGGCGACGGGACTTTCTGGATCAGGCCGCGCTTCTCGAAACCGCTGATGATCCGGCTCATGTAGCCGGCGTCCAGCCCAAGCATCTGGCGTAGATCGGCGCTGGTCAGGTCGCCACGCGAGGCCAGTTCATAGAGGATCCGCAACTCAGTCAGCGAGTAGTCGCTTTGCAGCAGATGCTCCTGCAGTACGCCGATCTGATGGGTGTAGAAGCGGTTGAAGCCGCGCACGACGTCGGCTTGCTCAAGAAGATCGGTGCTGGACATGGTAAATGCTCAGTTAATTGCTTAAGGCAACTATATATTTGCCTTAAGCAACCATGTCAACAGAAAGCTATTTGCATTTGGCCAACACCACCTGACAGGTGTTAGGCGTGCCCCCGGAGCGCCCCGCATAACGGATGCAGTTGTTCATCGATTTCTGTCGGGCCATATTCAAACTGGAACCCCAAGCCAGACCGCCCTCGCCGACCGACGGCAAGGCTTTGGCGTAACAGGCGTCACCGACGCCGGAAGGCGGATAGTGTTGGCGGCTTGAGCAGCCTGCCGTCAGCGCCAGGCTGAGGGCAATCAAGGTGAGAAAAACCCCACGCGAGCATCGGTTAATCATTGCATTTCACCTGCCGCAAAGGGGTCGTAATCTGCTGAGTCTAGCCCCCTCACCTGCACAAATCTTCTAAACGTCGATGATCATTGCGCGGTATTTTATGGGGCCGCACCTTTCAACGGCGAACACTGGAGCCTTCGTGGATAAACGCAACTGGCTCGAACTGTCCCAGGATGTCGACACCGGGATTGAATCGATTCGCGCTCACTTCGAGGGGCACGCCTACGATCCGCACTGGCATGACAGTTTTCTCGTCGGCGTTACCGAGCAAGGTGTGCAGCAGTTCAATTGCCGCCGCGTGCGCCATCGCAGCACGCCGGGCAATGTGTTCCTGCTGGAGCCGGGGGAAATTCACGATGGGCAGGCGCCGACCGAGGAAGGCTTCACCTATTCGATGCTCTACCTTGATCCGCATTGGCTTGAGCGTGAACTGCACGCGCTGTTCGAAGACGCACCGTCCGACAGCCAACCCGGTTTTGCCGACACGCTGAGCCAGGATCCGCGTCTGGCTACCGCGATCAGTCACGCTTTCCATGCGCTGCATGACGGTGATTTACGCATCGTCCGCCAAACTGCCATTGATGGTTTGCTGGGCTCGATCACGCGCCATCTCGCGTGGCGTAAACACCAGGATCTCGATCCGCGTCTACCGTTGGTGGCGCAACTGGCGCGGGATTATCTGCACGCGCATACCTATGAAGACATCGGTCTCGATGACCTCGCCCGGGTCTGCGGGGTAGATCGCTTTCGATTGAGCCGCGCGTTCAAGACAGCCTTTGGCCTGGCGCCGCACGCGTACCTGATCCAGTTGCGCCTGGCCAAGGCGCGACAGTTGCTGGCGCGCGGTGAAACGCCGGCGCAGGTCGCCAGCGTGCTCGGCTTTGCTGATCAGAGTCATCTCGGTCGCTGGTTCCGTCGCGCCTACCAACTCACCCCCGCCGACTACCGCAAGCGCTGCTCAAACCTTCCAGACTGACGCACGCCGACTGGCGATCATGGATGCCTGTTTTAATTTTCAGGAAATCCGGATCATGGCGTCATTACTGCCCTTTCTGCTGTTTGCTTTCGTCGCTTCGATCACCCCGGGGCCGACCAATATTCTGGCGTTGAGCCACAGTTCGCGCCAAGGTTTGCTTGCCACGCTGCCGATCATTTTTGGCGCCTGCGCGGCGGCGGCGTTGATCGTGCTGGTGGTCGGCCTCGGTGCCGGCGAAACCTTACTGCGCTATCCGCGCGTACAACAAGCCATGGCCTGGGGCGGTGTGATTTGGTTGAGTTGGCTGGCGTGGCAAATTTTTCGCAGTGCGCCGCCGTCGCTCGACCCGACGGATACGCAGGAAGAACGTTTCAGCGTGCTGGGCGCCGCCATGCTGCAACTGGTCAATCCCAAGGTGTGGATGATGGCGGTGGCGGTGGTCAGCGTGTTTGTTGGTGGGGGTGACAAGACCCTGCGGCTGGTGGTGTTGTCGTTGGCATTTCTGCTGGTGTCGTTGCCGTGCATGACTTTCTGGGCGTTGCTGGGTGTGGGTAGTGCTCGCTTGATGGGATCGCCCAAGGCGTTCAAGCGCATGAACGCAACACTCGCGTTGTTGCTGCTGCTCTCGGCATGGTTGACCGTCCTGGCCTAGTGCCCCGTAGCCTGCCGATACTCGCGCGGAGTAAACCCGGTCGAGGCCTTGAACTGGCGCGTGAAGGCGCTGTGATCGGTGTAGCCGCATTGCAGGGCCACATCGGTTATCGGCAGATCGGTGTGCAACAACCGGTGCGCATGTTCGAGGCGCACTTTCTGGATCATCTGCCGTGGCGTCAGGTGGAACACCCGTTTGCAGTAACGCTCCAGTTGCGCCACGGAAATGCCGGCGATGCGGGTCAGTTCACCGAGGGTGACGCGGCGATTGAAGTTCGCGCGGATATGTTCATCGACAGCCGCCAACCGCTCGAATGCCGGGTGCGTTTCACTGGCCGATTGCAGGTCCACCGAAATCCCCGCCAGACCAATAATCACCCCGTCACGGTTATACAACGGCTGCTTGTGCGTCAGGCACCAGCCCGGCTCGCGGCTGCCGTACAGATGCAGTTCGAGCTGATCCTCCAGCACCAAGCCCTCCTCCAGCACCTTGCGATCCTGTTCGGTGTAGCCCGGCCCGAGTTGCGCCGGGAACACCTGCGCGCTGGTCTTGCCCAGTAACGGACGCAAACCCTTCAAGCCACAGCGCTGCACCAGCGTGCGATTGGCGAGCACGTAACGGGCCTGCACATCCTTGATGAAAATCGCCGCGTTGGGGATCACGTCGAGCATCGGCAACAGCTGCGTGGCGCCGGCCACCAGTTCTTCCAGCGTCTGCGGACGATTGCCCTCCATGCCTTGAGCCAGAATCGAAAACGCCTGTTGCATCAAACAATCCTCTCGTAACGTGGATCGACCGCGTGCCCGCCATGCGGCGCTCGCGTGCAGATTGCAGCATCGTTCCCGGCGTGTTGAGGGCCGTGTTTCATCTGAAAAACTGTGCTGATTTCGTCATCGAACCCTGCAAAAAACATCAATCGCCGCGAGGTCGATGAGTTCAAAGTCTGGCCGTCCCAGTGACACAACTGCCTATCCAATAACTCACAAGAAGGCGATGCCATGTCAGGCCAAGGCAAGTTCAAAAAACAGCTTTCATTGATCGACCTCACATTTATCGGGCTGGGGGCGATCTTCGGTTCCGGCTGGTTGTTCGCGGCCAGTCATGTGTCCGCCATCGCCGGGCCGGCGGGGATTTTTTCCTGGCTGCTGGGCGGTTTTGCCGTGTTGTTGCTGGGCATCGTCTACTGCGAACTAGGCGCGGCATTACCGCGTGCCGGCGGCGTGGTGCGTTATCCGGTTTATTCCCACGGCCCGCTGCTCGGCTACTTGATGGGCTTCATCACCCTGATTGCGTTTTCCAGTCTGGTGGCGATTGAAGTGGTCGCTTCGCGCCAATACGCCGCAGCGTGGTTTCCCGGGCTGACCAAGGCCGGCACGGGCGACCCGACGATTCTCGGCTGGATGGTGCAGTTCGGTCTGCTCTGCGTGTTCTTCCTGCTCAACTACCGCAGCGTCAAGACCTTCGCCAAGGCCAACAATCTGGTCAGCGTGTTCAAGTTCATCGTGCCGCTGTTGGTGATCGGCGTGCTGTTCACCTTCTTCAAACCCGCCAATTTCGAGGTGCAGGGCTTCGCGCCTTTTGGTCTCTCCGGTGTGGAAATGGCCGTGTCAGCGGGCGGCATCATTTTCGCGTATCTGGGCCTGACGCCGATCATCTCGGTGGCCAGTGAAGTGAAGAATCCACAGCGCACCATTCCCATTGCGTTGATCCTCTCGGTACTGCTGTCGACACTGATTTATGTGCTGTTGCAAATGGCCTTTCTCGGCAGCATCCCGACGGAAATGCTCGCCAACGGCTGGGCCGGGATCAGCAAGGAATTTGCCCTGCCGTACCGTGACATCGCCTTGGCGCTGGGCGTCGGCTGGCTGGCGTATCTGGTGGTCGCCGACGCAGTGATCTCGCCGAGCGGCTGCGGCAATATCTACATGAACGCCACCCCGCGAGTGATCTACGGCTGGGCGCAGACCGGCACCTTCTTCAAGGTCTTCACCCACATCGATGAAAAGTCCGGCATCCCGCGCCCGGCGCTGTGGCTGACGTTTGCCCTGTCGGTGTTCTGGACCCTGCCATTCCCGTCGTGGGAAGCGTTGATCAACGTGGTCTCCGCCGCCCTGGTGTTGAGCTACGCCGTGGCGCCGGTGTCGGTGGCCGCGCTGCGACGCAATGCGCCAGACATGCCACGGCCGTTCCGGGTCAAGTGCATGGGCGTGCTCGGGCCGGTGTCGTTCATCATCGCCGCGCTGATCGTCTACTGGTCGGGCTGGAACACTGTGTCGTGGCTGCTCGGCCTGCAGATCCTGATGTTCGTCGTCTATCTGCTCTGCGGCCGTTTCGTGCCGACCGCTCACCTCAATCTGGCCCGCCAGGTGCGCTCCTCGGCGTGGCTGATCGCCTTCTACGCGGTGACCATCGTGTTGTCGAAACTCGGCACCTTTGGTGGTCTGGGCATTCTTGCTCATCCGTTCGACACGATCGTCGTCGCCGCTTGCGCCACCGGTATTTATTACTGGGGCGCGGCGACCGGTGTACCGGCGCATCTGCTGCGCCTGGAAGAGGACGACGAGGAAAGCGAAGTCGCCGCCCCCGCCTCGACCGTGTCTGCGCGCCCTGCCGGCGCCTATTGAAATCACCCAACGGGACTTATTCATGAAACGAGTACATGTCATTGATTCCCACACTGGCGGTGAACCGACGCGCCTGGTGATGAGCGGCTTCCCCGATCTGCCCGGCACCAGCATGGTAGAAAAACGCGATGCCCTGCGCACTCAGCATGACCAATGGCGCCGCGCCTGCCTGCTGGAACCGCGCGGCAACGATGTGCTGGTCGGCGCGCTGTATTGCGAGCCAGTCTCGGCGGACGCCACCTGCGGGGTGATCTTCTTCAACAACGCCGGCTACCTCGGCATGTGCGGCCACGGCACTATCGGTCTGATCAACTCGCTGCAATACCTGGGGCAGATCGAACCTGGGGTACACAAAATCGACACCCCGGTCGGCCCGGTCAGCGCCACGTTGCATGACGACGGCTCAGTCACGCTGGGCAACGTTCCCGCTTACCGGCATCGCAAACAGGTACCGGTGGACGTGCCGGGATTCGGCCGCGTATTCGGCGATATCGCTTACGGCGGCAACTGGTTTTTCCTCGTTTCCGAGCACGGCCAGACGCTGACGATGGACAACGTCGAACACCTCACGGCGTACACCTGGGCGATGCTCAAAGCTCTTGAGGACCAAGGCATTTACGGCGAGGACGGCGCGGTGATCGACCACATCGAACTGTTCGCAGACGACGCCGTTGCCGATAGCCGCAACTTCGTCATGTGCCCCGGCAAAGCCTACGACCGCTCCCCGTGCGGCACCGGCACCAGCGCCAAACTCGCCTGTCTGGCCGCCGACGACAAGCTGCAACCCGGCGCGACCTGGCTGCAGGCGAGCATCACCGGCAGCCAATTCGAAGGCCGCTTCGAATGGCATGGCGAGCGCATCCGCCCGTACATCACTGGCCGCGCCTACATCACCGCCGACAGCACCTTGCTGATCGACGAAGCAGACCCGTTCGCGTGGGGCATCTGAACCGCCACGCTGACTTTTCACCTCAATTTGAACGATGTGCCAAGGAGTTAAAACAATGAGCGACAACATCTTCACCGGTTGCATGCCGGCCCTGATGACCCCATGCACCGCCCAGCGCAAACCGGACTTCGATGCCTTGGTGGCCAAGGGTCGCGAACTGATCGATATCGGCATGAGCGCCGTGGTTTATTGCGGCTCAATGGGCGACTGGCCGCTGCTGACCGAGGCCGAGCGTCAGGAAGGCGTGGCGCGTCTGGTGGCCGCCGGGATTCCAACCATCGTCGGCACCGGCGCAGTGAACTCACGCGAAGCGGTTTCCCACGCAGCGCACGCGGCGAAAGTCGGCGCGCAAGGTTTGATGGTGATTCCACGTGTGCTGTCCCGTGGTGCTTCGCCAGCCGCGCAAAAAGCCCACTTCGCAGCGATTCTGCAAGCGGCGCCGAACCTGCCGGCGGTGATCTACAACAGTCCCTACTACGGCTTCGCCACCCGCGCCGATCTGTTCTTCGAACTGCGTCGCGAGCACCCGAACCTAATCGGCTTCAAGGAATTCGGCGGTGCTGCCGACCTGCGTTACGCCGCCGAAAACATCACGTCCAAAGACGATGACGTGACCTTGATGGTCGGCGTCGATACGCAAGTGGTGCACGGTTTCGTCAACTGCAACGCCACCGGCGCTATCACCGGCATCGGCAACGCCCTGCCCCGCGAAGTTCTGCAACTGGTCGCCCTGAGCAAGCAAGCGGCCAAGGGTGATGCCAAGGCCCGTCGTCAGGCGCGGGAGCTGGAATCGGCACTGGCCGTGTTGTCGTCGTTCGATGAGGGCTGCGATCTGGTGCTGTATTACAAACACCTGATGGTGCTTAACGGTGACAAGGAATACACCCTGCACTTCAATGAAACCGATGCGTTGAGCGACTCACAGCGGCGTTATGCCGAGAAGCAGTATTCGCTGTTCCGTCACTGGTACGAGAACTGGTCGGCGCAACAGAACCTCGCCTGACAGCGCTCCTCGCCTGCCGCGAAGCTTTGTGATTCGCGGCAGGCACCCCTCTTTTTTATCAGGAAGACACCATGACTTTGACGGGCCACATGCTGATCGGACAGCACACGATTGCCGGCAATCGCAGCGCCATTCGAGGGATCAATCCGGCCACGAATGAAACCCTGGAACCGGCGTACGCCGGTGGAGCGGCCGAGCATGTCGAACAGGCCTGCGCCCTGGCCTGGGCAGCGTTCGACGTTTATCGCGAGACAACCCTGAATGTCCGCGCCGAATTCCTGGAAAGCATTACCGATGAAATCGAAACCCTCGGCGATGAACTGATCGACCGTGCCCACGCCGAAACCGGCCTGCCGCGCGCGCGCCTGCTAGGCGAACGCGGGCGTACCTGCCAGCAATTAAGGATGTTTGCTCGCACGGTCCGCGCTGGTGAATGGCTGGATGTGCGCGTCGATAGCGCGCAGCCACAACGCCAACCGCTGCCGCGTGCGGATCTGCGTCAGCGTCAGATCGCGCTGGGGCCGGTCGCGGTCTTCGGCGCGAGCAACTTCCCATTGGCGTTTTCGGTGGCGGGCGGTGACACCGCCTCAGCACTCGCCGCCGGTTGCCCGGTGATCGTCAAGGCGCACAGTGCGCACCCCGGCACCAGCGAACTGGTCGGCCGCGCGGTCGCTCGGGCGGTAAAAGCCTGTGGTTTGCCGGAAGGCGTGTTCTCGTTGCTGTACGGTTCCGGCCGCGAAGTGGGCATTGCGCTGGTCACTGATCCACGAATCAAAGCAGTGGGTTTCACTGGGTCGCGCAACGGCGGTCTGGCGCTGATTCAAGCGGCGCAAGCGCGGCCCGAACCGATTCCGGTGTACGCGGAAATGAGTTCGATCAATCCGGTACTGCTGTTTCCAGCGGCGCTGGACAATCGCACCCAGGCATTGGCTGAAGGGTTTGTGGCTTCACTGACATTGGGCGCGGGCCAGTTCTGTACCAACCCGGGATTAGTGATCGCGCTGAAAGGACCAGCGCTGGACAAGTTCATCGCCGCCACCGCCGAAGTCATTCGACGCAGCCCCGCGCAAACGATGCTCACACCGGGCATCTTCAGTGCTTATGAGTCTGCCGTGAATGCGCTGACCGAGAATGCCAATGCAAACATCGCGGGCGTTGGTCAGATCGGCAATGGCCCGAACCAATCTCAGGCCCATGTATTCGTGACCGAGGCCGCTGACTTTCTCGCCGATCACCACCTGCAAGCCGAAGCCTTCGGTGCGGCAGCGCTGATGGTGCAATGCAGCAGTGAGGCGGAAATCCACCAGGTCGCCGAACATCTGGAAGGCCAGTTGACCGCGACATTGCATCTGGATGACCAAGACCTGGAGCAGGCTCGCGCATTGCTGCCGACCCTGGAGCGCAAGGCCGGCCGCTTGCTGGTCAACGGCTGGCCTACCGGGGTCGAGGTGTGTGACGCGATGGTGCACGGAGGACCATTCCCGGCCACGTCCGACGCGCGCACGACCTCGGTCGGCACAGCAGCGATCCTGCGTTTCCTGCGCCCGGTGTGCTATCAGGACTTCCCCGACCGCTTGTTGCCCGCCGCACTGAAACAGGCCAATCCGCTGCAACTGCGGCGTCTGCTGGATGGGCAAAGGGAAGCGCAGCGCCATGGCGAATAACGTCTCCCACGACATCGCCGTGGTCGGCGCCGGGGTCATCGGCGTCGCCTGCGCACTGCGTCTGGCTCGCCAGGGTTTGCGCGTGGTGGTGATCGATCAGCAGCAACCCGGCCACGGCGCCTCGTTCGGCAACGCCGGGCATCTGGCGACCGAGCAGGTGTTTCCGATTGCCGACGCGTCCATCCTCAAACGTCTGCCAGCCATGCTGATGGACCCGATGGGACCGTTGCGGCTGGACTGGAAGTACCTGCCGCGCGCCTTGCCATGGTTCACCCGGCTACTGCTGAATCTGCGCGCGGCGCCTTTTCAAAACACCGTGGCAGGCTTGCGCGCGCTCAATGAAAGCAGTCTTGAGGCCTGGCAGCGCTTGCTCGCCGATATCCAGCGGCCAGACTTGCTGAAGATCGATGGCTCGTTGCTGGTGTTCGAACGTCCCGAATCGCGTCAGGCAATCCAGGCATTACAGGCTCGACTGCATCAGCAGCAGGTGCCGGTCGACCTCTGGCAGGCCGGCGCCATACGCGAAACCGCGCCGCAACTCAGCGAACAGACTCAGGGCGGCTTGTTCTTCCCGCGCACCGGGCATTTCATTGATCCGTATCGCGTGGTGTGTGAACTGGTCGAAGCAGCCAAGGCCAGTGGTGTGAGTTTTGTCCAGCAACAGGTTCAGGGCGGTTACGTGCAGGAACACGGCGTTTCGCTGATCACCGGCAATGGTGGTCTGACTGCTCGCCGCGTGCTGATCGCCTGCGGCGCCCACTCAGCGAAACTCACCGCCGCCCTCACCGGCAAAAAAGTACCGCTGGACACCGAGCGCGGTTATCACCTGATGCTGCCGCAGGAGCACAACCGACTGCCCTTCCCCGTGACCTCGCTGGAGCGCAAGTTCATCATGACGCCGATGTCCGAAGGCTTGCGCCTGGCCGGCACCGTCGAGTTTGCCGGACTGGAAAAGCCACCGAGCATGGAGCGCGCGTGGCAGTTGCACCGGTTGAGTCAGGGCTTGTTTCGCAAGAATTTGAATGCTGAAGCGGCGACGCCGTGGATGGGCTTTCGGCCGTCATTGCCGGATTCGCTGCCGGTGATTGATCAGGTCTGTGAGGGCAAGGTGTTGCTTGCATTTGGGCATCAGCATCTGGGGCTGACGCAGGCGGCGGTAACGGCGGAGATGGTGGTGCGGATGGTTTTGCCAGCGACTGCAAAAGAGGCCTGTAGGCTGCCACTCAACGAACGGTACAAGCTCGATCGTTTCTGAATGAAAGTCTCTGATCCACAAGTCTGCTTTCCGGCGCAGGCTTGTGGCCGCGCACGGGCAGATCGGCAGACGTTACAAAGGCATTAACCAATGTCGCTCAATGGTCCATCCCAGAAAAACCCTCGCGCCCTCATCTTTTTGACGGCTCAAGGTCAGCCGATGCCCGGCAGCGGCAATACGCAACCCAATCATGGCAGGCAGAAACCTTTCGCGGAATTCGCTGGACTGCGCTGCGAAATGCGACTCGAGGCTGTCGAGCGCAGCACGCAACAGTTCGCCATCCAGCATCGACAAGTAAAACATCATCTGACGCCAGGCATACGCCGTGTTCTTCAACATCACCAGACGCGCATGGTAATACGTGATGTGCATTTGTTGCCGCTTGCAAATCCACTCGAAGCACGCCCGCGCCAGCGCGCCTAAACGATGATGCAGCAGTGTTTTCAGGTTCAGTTCGCCGAACAGGAGCGCGAGGTTTTGCGTCGTCAGAATCTGCTGCTGTTCGAGGATCGTACCGTTGACCGCTGGCCGCCACGTGCCAAAGGTGGCGTTTGCCCGCTGTGCGCACAGCGTCGCCAACGCATCACGGCTGTTGCTTCTGCGCCGAGATCGGCGCTGATCGGGAAGGCCTGCCAGGCCATCCGTATCAATGTCGTAATAACGAGCGTAAAGCGTTCCGGCTACAAATCTGGCCGATTGCCTGGCCGCTCTCGTGAACTTGTTGGAGAACGCGCCCATAAAAATGTCAGCCGCCACCTCATCGACGAAAGGAAGATTCAGCTTCGCCGTTTCAGCCAGTGAAACAAACTCCTGCAGTAGCTTGTTCGGAAGAATGGCCTGCGGAAACGCCGACAGGGTCATTGCAGAGGCCTCGACCAACGCCTGTCTGGCACCCGCGGCGGAGATAGCACTCGCCTCACGCTCACCCTCTAAAGCCGCGACCCACGGTAGCTCGGCAATTTTGACCTGACTTTGCAGGTTGAGCAGCAGTAACGAGCGCCGACGACGGAAAGCACGATACGTCGCCCCCGCCAACGACTGCAGTATCCCGTCCCGGTATACGGAACTACAGATTTGCGCCGTCATTGCTGGCAGAACCTGCGCCACGGTATCCGCGGATGAGATCAAACCATGGTCAATCAACTCGGCGATTGTTCCCTTGCGGCAACGCTCGAGGCGGCGACGCACAGCAGGCGGGATCATCCAGCCAAAGGGCAGCCGATGACGCTTCGCCTCTTCATCGGTGATCGGTTCAAGCAGCGGCGAAAAGTCACTGACGCCGTCCGACCCCGGATAATTTGCCAAACGCTCCGAGACAGCACGGGCAATCAAATGATGCCCGGGGGCCGCCACATGATGGCGCTGATCTGCCCGTTTAAGGGAATGTGCGACAGATTCGGGATGCCCGTGTTTGGCAACAAAGTCATCAACGATGCGTCGGATGCGACCGACTTGGCGACCCGTCAATGATGCTTGATCGCGCAAACAATGATCGAGCAACGCAAACAGTTCCGCCGCCCGGGTCTCGAAGGGACTGTTGCTGCGACGTTCAGCGCTACAGGTTAGAGCGATCTGCTCGTCGAGTGCCGTTGCGCGTTCGAACCAGCCTTCAGGATAGTGTCGGCAAGGCCAGCCATCCTGATAGGTCAAAAGAAACAGTGATACCGCAGCGTCGTAGAGAGGCAGACGATTTTCAACCACATGCTTTTGAACGGCCACACGCGGTTGAGGCAATTGCCGGGCCAGTCGCTGCCTGACACTGGCGCTATCAAAAACATGCACCTCAGCCGTAGAAATCGGCGGCTCGTCCAAGGCACTCGGGAAGAAGCGTAGGCGATCAAAGAAAGGCGCGATCTGCTCGATCAGCGTTCGCGCCTCGTCAGCACGCTGATGCCGCAAAAGCCATGACACTGCCAGCAGGGCGGCTTCCTCCGGAACATCAATTTGATAGGTGCCGTTAATCAAACGCTCTTGCAGCGTTGCGATGCCCGCATCCGATAGGTGCCAGACGTTGAGATCGAACCGTTCATGACCGGCACGAATGCCGGGGATCGACGCGACTAACTGGCGCTCGTAGTCAGTCAAAGCGCCACCGGCCAGAAGTTGCCCGGTGGCAAATCCACCCGTCGCCACGTCCAGCGTGACCCACTGCGGCAAATCGGCGAATGGCACGCGTGAACCGTACTGTGCGCTGCCCTGCTTCAGATGTTCGAATACCCGCAACCAGCGCTCGACTCGATCGCGTGCTTGCTGGTCAGCATCTCGCTGTGAAGCGGTCAACGCTCGGGAGAGCTGGAACGCCGCATAACCGGCACCCACGCCACCGTGCTCGCCGAACTCACTGTCGTGCCTGGACATACTTCCTTGTGACCCTGCAATGTAATGGGTCCGGGGGCTGGATTCGAACCAGCGCCCACCCGGTTAAGAGCCGAGTGTTCCACCGCTGAACTACCCCGGAACAGAGCGCGCATTGTCGACCAGCCTCGAAGGAATGTGAAGCCGGTGTCTGTTGCGAGACAATTCCCTCGCACAGGCTGAAATGAGTACGCCGTTACTATCTTTGGGAGCCGATCCTGTCACTCTTGACCTCGTATCGAGGCGTCTGCGCCAAGGCAGCCTGTTTTATATTTAATGGCAACCGTTGTAGAAATTCAGCCCAATAGGAATAGGCAATGTTCGAAGATAAACCGGCATAGGTGCCTCGTTCGCTGATCGCTACCATGGACTCAGACCTGACCCAATGGGAGCTCAACATGATTCACGCTAAAACCCTGTTCATCACCGGCGTCAGCAGCGGTTTCGGCCATGCGCTGGCCAAAGAAGCCATTGCCAACGGCCACCGCGTGATCGGCACTGTGCGCAATGAAACCGATTTGAAAAACTTCCAGGCGCTGGCCCCGGACAACGCTTACGGCGTGCTGCTGGACGTCACTGATTTTGAGCGGATCGACAGCGTCGTGGCGCAGGTCGAAGCCACTCATGGCCCCGTCGATGTGCTGGTCAACAATGCCGGTTACGGTCACGAAGGCGTTTTCGAAGAATCACCGCTGCAAGACATGCGTCGTCAGTTCGACGTCAATGTGTTCGGCGCGGTGGCGATGATCAAAGCGTTCCTGCCCTTTTTCCGCCAACGCCGTGCGGGGCACATCCTCAACATCACCTCCATGGGCGGCACCATCACCATGCCGGGCATCGCCTATTACTGCGGGAGCAAATTTGCGCTGGAAGGAATCTCCGATACCTTGAGCAAGGAGCTGCGGCCGTTCAATATCTTCGTTACTGCCGTGGCACCGGGTTCGTTCCGCACGGATTGGGCGGGCCGTTCGATGCAACGTACTGCGCGCAGCATTGGCGACTATGACGCCAGTTTCGACCCGATCCGCAAAGCCCGCGAAGAGAAAAGCGGCCAGCAACTGGGCGATCCGCAAAAAGCGGCCCAAGCAATGCTGCAAATCATCGTCAGCCCCGCACCACCAGCCCACTTGCTTCTGGGGAGCGACGCCTTGAATCTGGTCCGTGACAAACTGAAAAATGCAGCCAGCGAGATTGACCAGTGGGAAGCGCTGAGCCGGTCCACCGATCATTGAGAGAGGACGTGATGACGCAGGTCGATGCGAGCACCGCGCGCATGGTGCAGCTCATGAAGGCCCTCGCCCCGGTTGAGGGCTACAACCTCAGCGCCCTCGACGGCGTACGTTTCCTGCGTTCGAATCGGCCACTGACGCGCACGCCGGTGCTGTATGACCCCGGCATCGTGATTCTCTGCCAGGGCCGTAAACGCGGCTATCTGGGAGAGGACACCTACGTCTATGACGCACAGCACTATCTGGTGGTCTCGGTGCCTATTCCTTTCACCATGGAGACCGACGCTACTGAGGCCGAGCCGATGCTTGCCATCTACATGCACCTCGACTTTCAGTTGGCCAGCGAGTTGATGCTGCAAGTGGATGATGTGCATGGCCCAAGCGATGCCCCGCCCAAAGGCATGTACGCCTCGCCCATGGACGCTTCGCTGCGGGCGACAACCCTGCGTTTTCTGGAAGCAATGAGCATTGCCGGCGAAGCGCAGATCCTCGGGCCGTCGCTGCTGCGGGAGATCTATTACCGCATCCTCACCGGCGAGCAAGGTGGCTCCATGCGCGCGGCGCTCAACCGGCAGGGACATTTCGGCAAAGTCACTCGCGCGATCCGCAAGATCCATAGCTGTTATCAGCAGCGACTCGATGTCGAGCAACTGGCCCATGAAGCCAGCATGAGCGTGCCGAGTTTCCACCTGCATTTTCGCAGCGTCACCGATACTTCGCCCATGCAATACCTGAAGTCGACGCGGTTGCATCAGGCGCGCCTGTTGATGCTGCGCCAAACCATGTCGGCGTCAGCAGCAGCCTTCAACGTGGGATACGAAAGTGCTTCGCAATTCAGTCGTGAGTTCAAACGCTTCTTCGGCAGGACGCCACAAGCCGAGATCGAATGGATGAAAGCGACGTATGCACTGCCATTGCCGACCACAGCGTCGGAGTATGTTTCGTCGCATTAACGGACAAGCCACAAACGAAAAAACCTGCTTTGAGGGCAGGCTTTTTTCGATTTGGGTGGCGGTGAGCGCTGAAGCTGTACTAGTCGTAAAACGCCTCGACCAACACCCGACTGCCGACAAAAAAACTGTCCGCCACCAAGCGCAACGGTTGGACATCCAGATCACTGGCCTTGTCGCCAATCAACTGCTGAAAGTGCCGATACACCGCCGCGTACTCGCTCTCCTCCGACACGGCCTGGCGGACACCGTCGATGCTCAACAACGCTCCGCCGTTGTCCAGGCGCAACACGCCTTCAGCGCAACGGACCTCGATACTCCACAGCTCATCATGCCCATGGTCAAAATCAAACTCCGCGCGCACATCGAGGCGGCGGGCGTCAGACATTCTGATCGAAGCGGCAATCGGCGACTGGCAGTTGTTCGGGACACGCAGCTCAGCTGATTCGACAAACAGCGGCAACTTGAGCAGATGAGTGACGATCGACAAGGCATTGATGCCCGGATCGAACACCCCGAGGCCGCCGGGTTGCCAGATCCAGGTCTGGCCGGGGTGCCACTTGCGCACGTCTTCTTTCCAGTCGATCTGCACGCTTTGCAGGGTGCGCGTGGCGAGCCAGTCGCGAGCGGCTTCAATACCGGGCGCGTAGCGTGAATGCCAGGCAAACAAGGCACTGACGCCCTGCTCTGTAGCCTGATCGACCAAGGCCATTGCCTCGCCCAACGTGGCGCACGGTGGCTTTTCCACCAGCACGTGTTTGCCGGCGGCCAGCGCTTGCTGCACCAGCGCAAAACGACCTTGCGGCGGCGTGCAGAAGGCAATCGCGTCAACCGGCGGACCGTTTTCCAGCAACTCACTCAACGATTGGAAGTTTTCCACGCCAGCGCAAGGCTTGCCTTGGGTGGCGACGGAGACCAGGCGGAATGCGGGATTGGCGAGGATTGCCGGGACATGTTGATCCTGGGCAATCTTGCCGTAGCCCACCAGACCGAGACGGATTGGTTGCATCAATGACTCCTGTTTTGATTTTGTTGTCGTCAGTGAACCGGGAGATTACCTGCAAACGCCACGAGCGTCTGTCCGCGCAATGTCACAACAACGCACAGGATCAGGCAAGGATTGCACAGGAATGCACTAGTGCCCGCAGCGCCGGAAAAGAAACAATGCCTTACGACAAACCGATCGAGGATGTTCCCATGCTTGTACAAGCCTACGGTGCCCACGCGGGCGACAAACCCCTTGAACCGATGCAGATCAACCGCCGCGCGCCGGCCGCCCATGATGTGCAGATCGACATTGCGTTCTGTGGCATCTGCCATTCCGACCTGCACCAGGTGCGCGCCGAATGGGCCGGTACACAATTCCCTTGCGTACCGGGGCACGAAATCGTCGGTCGCGTGTCGGCTGTTGGCGCCCATGTTTCGGACTACAAAATCGGTGATCTGGTCGGCGTCGGCTGCATCGTCGACAGCTGCAAACATTGCGATGACTGCGAAAGCGGTCTGGAAAACTACTGCGACGGCATGATCGGCACCTACAACTTCCCGACCCCGGATGCACCGGGCTGGACGCTGGGCGGCTATTCGCAAAACATCGTCGTGCATGAACGCTACGTGCTGCGCATCCGTCATCCCGAAGCGCAACTGGCCGCCGTCGCGCCGCTGCTGTGTGCCGGCATCACTACTTACTCACCGCTACGCCACTGGAACGCCGGCCCCGGCAAGAAAGTCGGTGTGGTCGGCATCGGCGGCCTTGGCCACATGGGTATCAAGCTGGCCCACGCCTTGGGCGCCCACGTTGTAGCCTTCACCACCTCCGAATCCAAACGCGAAGCGGCCAAAGCGCTAGGCGCCGATGAAGTGGTGGTGTCGCGCAACGCCGAAGAAATGGCCGCACACGCCAAGAGTTTCGACCTGATCCTCAACACCGTCGCAGCGCCGCACGATCTCGATGCCTTCCTCGTACTGCTCAAGCGTGACGGTGCGTTGACCCTGGTCGGGGCGCCGGCCACCTCGCACCCGTCGCCGAACGTGTTCAACCTGATCATGAAGCGCCGCGCGATTGCCGGTTCGATGATCGGCGGCATTCCTGAAACCCAGGAGATGCTGGATTTCTGCGCCGAGCACGGCATCGTCTCCGACATCGAACTGATCCGCGCCGACCAGATCAACGACGCCTACGAGCGCATGCTCAAGGGTGACGTGAAATATCGCTTCGTGATCGACAACGCGACACTGGCGGGCTGAGCCCAAACGCCGATTGGCAGCCTGGTGTTGCCAGTTGGCTATTCAATTCCGTCGCCGGGATTTGACAGGCCCGGCGTTGCTCGCCAGAGTCGCACCCCTTTGCCTGCCATCAAGGGGTTGCCGTTGAACGAACAGACATTGTCCATGCGCCTTGAGCGCGTGGCTGCCCACGTACCGGCCGGTGCACGGCTGGCGGATATCGGCTCGGATCACGGCTATCTGCCGGTGGCGCTGATGCGTCGTGGCTTGATTACAGCGGCGGTGGCTGGCGAGGTTGCGGTGACGCCATTCCACGCGGCTGAACGCACCGTGCGCGAGAATGATCTGCAACAGCACATCAGCGTGCGCCTGGCCAATGGTTTGGCGGCGATCAAACCTGACGACGGGATCACCGCCATCACGATCTGCGGCATGGGCGGTGAGACCATCCGCGACATCCTCGACAGCGGCAAAGTCCACCTCAGCGGCCAGGAACGTCTGATCCTGCAACCCAACGGCGGCGAACAACCCTTGCGCCAGTGGCTGATGGAAAACGGCTACCGCATCCTCAGCGAAGAAGTACTGCGGGAAAACCGTTTCGATTACGAAATCATCGTCGCCGAACGTGCTGAACCGGTGAGCTATACCGACAAGGAGCTGTACTTCGGCCCCTTGCAGATGCAGACCCGCAGCCCCGCGTTCCTGAGCAAGTGGCAGCACAAGCTTCGCCACAAGCAAAAGACGCTGAGCCACCTCGCCCGCACGCAGCACAACCTGCCCGAGCAAAAGCTGCAAGACATCACCCGACAGGCCCGCTGGATTAGCGAACTGCTGGCCTGAGCGCCAGCGTTTCACACAGAAATGCAGTGGGTTGTCACATCTGCATTTGATACACCACATCACAAATGATGTACCTCAAGCCCCATTTATCAATTCCCGCCCTCCCCCTAAAGTCCTCTCCAACAGCCGCCCATCACTCCGATGGGCCAGCGACTGGAGATACCCCAAATGCCTTTCATCAGCGTACGTATCACCCGTGACGGCGTGACCCGGGAGCAGAAAGCCCAGGTCATCAAGGAAATCACCGAAACGATGGAGCGGGTGCTGCACAAGGATCCAAAACTCACCCACATCGTGATCGAGGAAGTCGACACCGATAACTGGGGTTACGCCGGCATCACCACCACCGAGTATCGCCAACAGTTAACGGATTCGCAGTCGTGAGCCGTACAGTGAAAATCGATTTCGTCTCGGATGTCGTTTGCCCCTGGTGCGCATTGGGCGCCACTGCTCTGGAGCAAGCGATCCGGAACCTGGCAGGCGAAGTCGACGTAGAACTGACCTACAAACCGTTCGAGCTGAATCCGGACATGCCCGCCGAAGGTGAACACGCCATCAAGCACATGATGCGCAAATACGGGCGCAGTGCCGAGCAAGTGGCGGATCGCAACGCGATGATCATCGAACGCGGCACACAGATCGGCTTTCACTTTGACCTGGAAAAACGCAGCCATTTCCACAACACCTTCGATGCCCATCGACTGCTGTTCTGGGCCGCCACACAAGGACGTCAGCGTGAGTTGAAGCAAGCCTTGCTCAAGGCCTACTTCACTGACGGCATGAACCCGAATGACCACGCCACGCTGGTGATGCTGGCAGGCGCAGTCGGGCTCGACAGTCAGCGTGCGCAAGAGGTGCTGGCCAACGCTGAGTTCAGCCAGGCCGTGCGCGAACTTGAACGGTTTTACCAGCAGCGCGGCATCGACTCGGTTCCGGCCATGGTCCTCGATGACAAACAGGTCATCCCCGGTTCCCAGTCCGTCGCTTATTACGAGCAAGCGTTACGTCAGGCAGCACAGGTTGCGGCTCACGCCTGACACCCGAACTTCGTTTTTCAAACCATTCAGATTGCAGAGGAAACATCATGAGCACGTCCAAGAAAGTTGTAGTGATTACCGGCGCCTCGCAAGGCATTGGTGCAGGCCTGGTCAAGGGGTTCCGTGAGCGCGGCTATCAGGTTGTCGCGACCTCCCGCTCGATCAAACCGTCCACCGACCCGGATATTCTCGCCGTCGCCGGTGACATCGCCGACCCGCAGACCGCCGAACGTGTGATTCGCGAAGCCGTCGCACGTTTCGGACGCATCGACACGCTGGTCAATAACGCCGGGATATTCGTCGCCAAGCCTTTCACCGAATACAGCAAGGAAGACTACGCACAAGTGGTGGCGACCAACATGAGCGGCTTCTTCCACATCTCGCAACTGGCCATTGCCGAAATGGAGAAAAACGCCAGCGGCCACATCGTCAGCGTCACTACCAGCCTCGTCGACCACGCGATTGACGGCGTACCGTCGGTGCTCGCTTCGCTGACCAAGGGTGGCATCAACGCAGCGACCAAGTCCCTGGCCATCGAGTACGCCAAGCGCGGCATTCGGGTCAACGCGGTTTCACCGGGCATCATCAAAACGCCGATGCACGGTGAAGAGACTCACGCCGCCCTCGGCAGCCTGCACCCGGTGGGTCATATGGGCGAGATCGATGACATCGTGCAAGCGATCCTTTACCTGGACGGTGCGAACTTCGTGACCGGCGAAATCCTCCATGTCGACGGTGGTCAAAGCGCTGGCCACTGACACCTCCCCGCAGCACTGCCGGTATGTACCGGCAGTGCCGCTTCATGAGATAAGCCTGAGAATGAACCGTCAGTTGATCCTCGGTGTACTTACATGAAGCGCCACTTTGATGACTTGCAATTGGGCAGTATCGAACTCTTCTGTCTTGCCGCTGAGGCGGGCAGCTTCACCGCCGCCGCGCAACTCGCGGGTGTGACGCCGGCAGCCGTGAGCCGGTCGATTCTTCGCCTCGAAAAGCGTTTGGGCTCCCGCTTGTTTGCCCGCACCACCCGCAGCATTCGCTTGACCGATGCCGGCAGAAACTTTTTCGTCCAGTGCAGTCAGGCACTGACCCAACTGGTCGAAGCGCAACAGGAAGTCATGGGCGCGCAGACCTCACCGTCCGGACAGTTGCGCATCAGCCTGCCCACCACCTACGGACATCACCGCATCCTGCCGCTGTTGCCGAAATTTCGCGCGCTGTATCCCGACGTCACCGTCGACATCCACTTGGGCAACCGCAATATCGACTTCGTTGGCGAAGGCTACGATCTGGCGATCCGCGTCCGCGCGCAACCGGATTCGACCATGGTCGCGCGGCTGCTGGAGGACGCAAAACTGGTGGTGGTCGCCTCCCCCGAGTACCTGAAAAAGGCTGGCACACCGAAGACGCTGGAAGACCTGGTGCAACACGAATGCATTCAGTTCGAACTGCCCAGCAGCGGGCGGCGGATCTCCTGGCTGTTCCAGGAAAACGGCGAGGACCGTGAAGTGATCTCCGACGGCGGCTACTCGTGCTCAGACGATGTGCTCGGCGGCGTCACGCTGGCCAAGCATGGTGCCGGGGTCTTTCAGACCTACAAGTTCATTGTCGAAAAGGAGCTGGCGGACGGCAGCTTGGTCGAAGTCCTTCAGCCGTATGTCGGGCGCTCGCGACCTTACACCTTGCTCTACCCGCACGGCCGGTATGTGCCGCAACGGGTGCGGGCGTTTGTTGATTTTCTGTTGCAGTTTCGTGATGAGTGGGCCGGGACTTAGCGCTGCGGCCCACTTGATGGCAGTCACTGCTGTTCAATGCCGCAGCAACTTGCGCAGCGGCACGCCATCCTTGAGTACGGGCGACTTGATGACGATGTAACTGAAGTACTTGGAAATGCCGATGTTTTTGTCCAGCAAGCTTTCGATCACTTCCTGATAATGCTGGATGCTGCGGGTCATGAAGCGCACCAGATAATCGTAGCCGCCGCTGATCAGATGACATTCAAGCACTTCGTCGACCAAACGAATATTGGATTCGAATTTGGCGAAATCCTCGCGTTTGTGATCGCTCAAGGTGATTTCGGTAAACACCGTGACCGAGTCGGTGATCTTCGCCAGATTCAGGTGCGCTTTGTAGCTGGAAATATAACCCGCCGATTCCAGTCGCTTGACCCGTTGCAGACACGGACTGGCCGACAGCCCGACGGCATCGGCCAGGCTGACGTTGGTCATGCGGCCATCCTTCTGCAACTCGACCAGAATGCTGATGTCGATGCGGTCCAGTTTTACTATCCCTTCCATTGCATACCTCTGACTGCCATTTGTAGGACAATCTTCTAGCAAAATCAGCGCCGTAATGACAGCTGATGCTGAGTCACCAGGTCCGCCATGCTGTTGATGCAGTATTGCGCCGAGCAGGGCGTGGGTTGCCTGCCGCGATCACGACTGATCAGGCACACGTCATTCTCCGCCCCTCGGCGCGCACCGGCGCGCGTGATATGGAGAATGTCGCCCGGTGCCAGTGCGTTGGCGCTCAGCCAATTGGCATCCTGCAAAGGTGCGTCGGCCAATGAAATGAAGTCGTCGGCATTGATCCCCAAACGCTCGCACAGCGGACCACGATCTTCGGCATCGCGGTCGCCCTGAACCAGCAGGCGGTAGAACTTGCGCAGGTACAACATCGCACCTGGCGCGTCTTCGAACAATGACCATGCCGCGACCGACCGGGCAAAGCTCATGCCCTCCTCCCAACTGGCATTCAAGCCCCAGCGTTCGGCGAGTTGACGATGGGCGAAACACAACATGCCACTGAAGCCTAGCTCAGCGAAACGCGGATACAGCACATGCAGCACTTCACGGTATTCAGCGAGCACCTGATCCTTGTCCGGATGACCACCCCGACTGACCAGCAGCGGTAGCAATGCCGTCCAGACCCCCGAGTCGCGGTCGACCAGCGCTTCATCGCAATCAATGAGCAACGCTCGATAATCAATCAGTCCCATGGCGTGCGAAGCCTCCAATGATGCATTCCATCCGTCCATGCTCCACAAATGCTCACAAGCGATGCGCTGGCGCACCGCTGCGGGCGCACAGGCACTCAGTTCAAGACGCGTGCCAAGGCGCTTTCGAGAATCTGCAAGGCCTCGTCGATCTGCGTCGGCGTGGCCACCAGTGGCGCGAGAAAACGCAGAACATTGCGGTGCACACCGCACTTGATCACCAGCAAGCCGCCCTTGCGCGCCTCATCGATCAAGCGTTGATTCAGATCCGCATCGGGGGTACGCGCGTCGTCAGGCTTGATCAACTCGATCGCTAGCATGAAACCGGTACCGCGCACGTCGCCGATTTGCGCGTAACGGCTCTGCAACTGCAACAAGCCCTGACGCAAGTGCTCGCCCAGCGCCTCGCCGCGTGCCAGCAACTGCTCCTCTTCAAAGGCCTCGATCACGGCCAGCGCCGCTGCGCATGACAACGCGTTGCCGCCGTAAGTACCACCCAGACCTCCGGGCAACGGCGCGTCCATGATGGCCGCTTTACCGACCACCCCCGACAGCGGCAAACCACCGGCCAGACTTTTCGCCACGGTTACCAGATCAGGCTGGATGCCCGCGTGCTGGAAACCGAACCATTTGCCCGTGCGGCCGAACCCTGTCTGGATTTCATCGAGAATCAGCACGATGCCGTGTTTTTCGGTCAGCGCGCGCAGGGCCTGGAGGAACTCGGCCGGTGCCGCAAGAAAGCCGCCGTCGCCTTGCACGGGTTCGATGATGATGGCAGCCACCCGCTCAGGCGCCACTTGCGTTGCGAACAGTTCCTCGAGGGCCTTGAGCGCCATGTCACTGGTCAGGCCGCGATAGGCATTCGGGTAAGGCGTGTGAAAAACTTCCGGTGCAAACGGGCCGAAGTTCTGTTTGTAAGGCTGGCTCATGCCGGTCAGCGTGGTGCCCAGCAAGGTACGACCATGGAAGCCGCCACGAAAGGCAATCACCGCCGAACGGCCGGTATGAGCCCTGGCGATCTTCACTGCGTTCTCGACCGCTTCGGCGCCGGAGGTGAAAAACGCGGCCTTACAGGCCTGCTGGCCGCCGATCATTTCACACAGGCGCTGGGCCAGATCCAGATAAGGTTGATAGGCGACCACCTGGAAGCAGGCGTGCGAAATCTTGTGCAATTGCTGCTGCACCGCCGCCACCACTTTGGGATGGTTGTGACCGATGTTCAACACGCCGATGCCGCCGACAAAATCCAGGTAGCGCTTGCCGTCCACGTCCCACAACTCGGCGCCCTGGGCGCGATCGATCACCAATGGGTGAGCGGTAACCAAGCCACGCGGCACGAATTGATCGCGCTGACGGAGCAAATGAGGGGTGTCGTCGACTTTGCTATTCATGGCATTTCCCATCGTGAGTCCGGCAACCTGGAGGTGGTTGCGATGGTGTTCAGATTAAGGCTTGCGCGAAACGAACTACGCCGAACTTCCCCCCTGAGAAATTCGGATCGACTGTTTTGACCCTGCCAAACGGCAGATTCCTTCAGCCCGCCGAATCTGCCGCCGTGGCGTTCATCGAGCGTGACGCAGACCGTTTGCACTGACGCTTTCGACAGATCCTGCGCCGGCATTGCGCGATCATGAAAGCACCTACCCCTTTCAGGAATTGCTCATGGCCCTGCTTTATAAAGCTGACCCTGTACGCGGCGAACAGTGGCAAGCGTTGTTCGCCGAACACGCCCCGGACATCGAATGGCGCGCCTGGCCTAATATCGGCGATCCAGCCGACATTGATTACCTGGCTGCGTGGCAAGCGCCGGACTATCTGGCTGCGCTGTTGCCAAACCTGAAAGTGTTGTTCGCGCTGTCGGCCGGTGTCGACCAACTGGATCTGAGCCGCATTCCACCCAGCCTGCCGGTGGTGCGCCTGCTTGATCCCGGCATCACCCGTGGCATGTGCGAGTACGCCAGTTTCGCCGTGCTCAGCCTGCACCGCGACATGCTGCGTTACCGTCAGCAACAAATCGCGCGTTGTTGGCAGGCGCACATGCTGCAACCGGCGCACACACGGCGGGTCGGGGTAATGGGGCTCGGTGCGCAGGCGCAACAGATTCTGGCAACGTTGCAGCCGCTGGGGTTCGCGTTGAAAGGCTGGGCACGCAGCCGCCATCAAATTGCCGGGGTGGATTGCTTCGCGGGTGACGCACAACTGTCGGCGTTTCTCAGCCAGTGCGACATTCTCCTGTGCGTGTTACCGCTGACCGAACAGACCCAAGGGATTCTTGATCGTGACGTGTTCCGGCAACTGCCGCACGGTGCGGCGCTGATCAATATGGGCCGTGGTGGGCATCTGGTGGAAAAGGATCTGTTGCAAGCACTGGACAGCGGACAGCTCAGTGGCGCGGTGCTTGATGTATTACAGGAAGAACCAGCACCGGCAGATCATCCGTTCTGGGCGCATCCAAAGATTCTGCTGACGCCGCACATTGCGGCGATGACGCAACCGCAAAGCGCATTTGCGGTGTTGCTGGAAAACATTCGCCGGTTTGAGCGCGGGGAGCCAATGGCGGGCCAGATCGACCGCCAGCAGGGTTACTGAAAACATCAATAACCCGGTGTGCGAGCCTGCTCACGAATGCGCATCGTCAGTTGATCGTCTCTGGGCTGACAGCGCTTTCGCGAGCAGGCTCGCTCCCCCCCAAGCTGAATTGATGTGGACTTAAAGGATGTCGGCGATAGCTTTACCGACGTCTTGCGTCGCGCCTTTTCCGCCGAGATCCGGGGTAATCGGGCCGTCGGCAATCACCTGCTCGATTGCCCGCAATATCCCGTCATGCGCGGCCCGATAACGCTCATCACCGTTGCCGAGAAAATCGAGCATCAACGCACCGGACCAGATCATCGCAATCGGATTGGCAATGTTCTGCCCGTAGATATCCGGCGCCGAACCATGCACGGGTTCGAACAACGAGGGAAAACGGCGCTCAGGATCGAGGTTGGCCGAAGGCGCAATGCCGATGGTTCCGGCACACGCTGGCCCCAGATCGGACAGGATGTCGCCAAACAGATTCGAGGCCACGACCACATCAAACCGATCCGGTTGCAAGACGAACCGTGCGCAGAGGATATCGATGTGCTGCTTGTCCCAGGTGATTTGCGGGTAGTTCGCCGCCATCAACGCGGTGCGCTCGTCCCAGTAGGGCATGCTGATGGAAATGCCGTTGGACTTGGTCGCCGCCGTCAGACGCTTGCGCGGGCGGGTCTGGGCCAGATCGAAGGCAAATTTCAGAATTCGGTCGACACCGCGACGGGTGAACACTGACTCTTGCAGCACGAACTCATGCTCGGTGCCTTCGAACATTTTTCCGCCTACCGAGGAATACTCGCCCTCCGTGTTCTCGCGGATCACCACGAAGTCGATGTCGCCCGGTTCGCGCCCGGCCAGCGGGCACGGGACACCGGGAAACAGGCGCACCGGACGGATATTCACGTATTGGTCGAAATCACGGCGAAACTTCAGCAGTGATCCCCACAACGAAATGTGATCGGGCACCTTGTCCGGCCAGCCGACCGCTCCGAAATAAATCGCGTCGAAGCCCTTGAGCTGCTCAAACCAGTCATCGGGCATCATCTGCCCATGCTCCAGGTAGTAATCGCAGTTGGCCCATTCAAGAACTTCAATGTTCAAGTCCAACTGCCATTTGCTCGCAGCCTTCTCCAGCACACGCAAACCTTCGGGCAACACTTCCTTGCCAATGCCGTCGCCGGCAATCGCGGCGATCTTGAATGCCTTGCTCATTGAACCTGCCTCCCCATGCATGTGAATTACAGCCCGCCGATGTGGAAGGCTTTGACTTCAAGGTATTCATCCAGGCCGTACTTGCTGCCCTCGCGGCCTAGCCCCGATTGCTTGATACCGCCGAACGGCGCGACTTCCATGGAGATGATTCCGGTATTGAGGCCGACCATGCCGAACTCCAGCGCTTCGCCAAACCGCCAGGAGCGGCGCAGATCCTGGGTGAAATAGTAGGCACCCAAGCCATACGGCGTGGCATTGGCCAGGGCGAGCGCTTGCGCCTCATCGTCAAACCGCATCAACGGCGCCACCGGGCCGAAGGTTTCTTCGTTGGCCAGCAGCATGCCGGCATGGGCATCACCCAGAACGGTGGGTTGCACGAACTGGCTGCTGGCATCCGGCATGCCGCCACAGAGCAAGCGCGCGCCCTGGGTCAGCGCATCGTCGATGTGCCGCGCGACTTTGTTTACCGCGGCCGGGTTGATCAGCGGGCCAATCGTGACGTCAGCCTCCAGGCCATTACCGACCTTGAGCTTGCCGACCTCTTCCACCAGTCGCTGAGCGAAGCGTTCATAGATGCCGTTTTGCACAAGGATGCGGTTGGCACAGACGCAAGTCTGGCCGGCATTGCGAAATTTGCTGAGCATGACCCCGGCCACGGCCTGCTCCAGATCGGCGTCATCGAAGACAATGAAGGGCGCGTTACCGCCCAATTCCAGACTCAAACGCTTGATGTGCTCGGCGCTCTGGCGCATCAGCAAACGGCCTACAGGGGTCGAGCCGGTAAAGGAAATCTTGCGAACTGTCGGGTTGCCGGTCAGCTCTTCGCCAATGCCGGCGGGCATTCCGGTCACCACATTGAACACACCGGCCGGAATACCGACACGCTCTGCCAATACCGCCAGCGCCAGCGCCGACAACGGTGTGAGGTCCGACGGTTTGACAATGATCGGGCAACCCGCCGCCAGCGCCGGCGCGCATTTTCGGGTGATCATCGCATTGGGGAAGTTCCACGGTGTGATCGCCGCGCAGACGCCGACCGGTTGTTTCAAGGTCAGCAGCCGACGGTCGCCGCCAGGTGCCGGCATGGTTTCGCCGTAGACACGGCGGGCCTCTTCAGCGAACCACTTGACGAACCCGGCACCGTAGCGGATTTCGCCTTTAGCCTCGTTCAGCGGCTTGCCCTGTTCGCAGGTCATGATCAGTGCCAGATCATCGAGGTTGTCGACCATGGCCTGATACCAACGCTCGAGCAAAGTGGCGCGCTCGGCGGCCGGGCGCGCACGCCAGGCTGGCCAGGCCTTGTCGGCGGCCTCGATGGCGCGGCGGGTTTCCGTGCCTTGCATGGCCGGCACCCGGGCAAGCAACTGACCGCTGGCCGGATCAATAACGTCGAGGGTCGCGGCGTCATCGGCGCCGATCCACTGCCCGTCTATATAAGCGAGTTCTGCCAAAAGGCTGGGGTCTTTCAAACGATTCGTGAGCATGGTCGAGTCCTGATTCGAGACATGCTCCAGTCTAGGGAGGTACTGCGGGGGAGGATGCTGAAAGCGCTTTGAGGACGGCGTCGGATGCTGAAATTTTCGCCGCAACAGCAGATCAACACAAAACCCTGTAGGCGCGAGCTGGCTCGCACCTACAGGCACCGTCATTGTTTCAGCGACCCCAGTAATCCCTGAAGAAAGCGTTCCCCAGCCTCCATCTGACTGACCTCGATAAACTCATCGGGCTTGTGCGCCTGCTCGATCGAACCCGGCCCGCACACCACCACGGGCACATCCAGACGCTGTTTGAACAAACCGCCTTCCGTGCCGAAAGACACCTTGGACACACCGGTACCCGGCGCGGCGAAGTTTTTCAGAAAACGCACGGCTTCTACACTCGGATGCGTGTCGAGCCCAGGATAGACGTTCAGCGTTTCGATCTCGATGGCGGCGACGCTCGACAGTAAACGCGCCTCGCGCACGATCAGCTCGGCACGCTCCTGCATCTGCGCGAGAAACTGGTCCAGATCATCGGCCGGCAAGTTGCGCACCTCGAAGTCCAGAGTGCACAGATTGGGCACGATGTTCAGGGCGCGCCCGCCACCGATCTGACCAACATGCACCGTGGTGTAAGGCACGTCGTAATCGGTATCCTGTGCGCCCTGCTCCTGCAATTGGCGCTGACTGTCGCGCAGTGCGGCGATAAAGTCGCAAGCCACGTGAATCGCATTGACCGAGCGAGGCGCCAGTGAGGAATGCGCTTCCAGGCCACGACAGTAGGTGCGATAGGAGCCCTTGCCCTTGTGCCCGAGTACGAACTGCATGTTGGTCGGCTCGCCAATCAGGCACAGAAACGGGCGCACCGGGGCCAGATGCAAAACGTCGAGCAAGCGCCGCACACCGACGCAGCCGGTTTCTTCGTCGTGGGACAATGCCAGTTGCAAAGGCCGGTTCAGCGAATGGTCGGCAGCGTCGAGCATCGCGTCGATGGCCAAGGCAATGAACCCTTTCATGTCGCAGCTGCCGCGCCCGTAAATTCGCCCGTCCTGGAGCGTCGCCTGAAACGGCTCAAGCGTCCACGCCTGCCCTGCCGCCGGCACGACGTCGGTGTGCCCGGACAGAAGAATACCCGGCAAGGCTTGCGGGCCGGTGCTGGCGAACAGGTTGGCTTTCCTGCCGGTTTGGTCTTTGACGATCAGCGACTCGATGCCCTTGCTCAGCAGCAATTCGCGGACGTAATCAATCAGGGCCATGTTCGACTCCGAAGAGACTGTGTCGAACGCCAACAGACGCTTGAGAATTTCCAGTACGCGCGGCTTCATGAGGCTTTGCTCCGTTGCTCGGTCAGGGTGGCGAACCGGCGGATGGAGAACGGTTCAATCGAAGTGCTGGTGCTGCCGGTGCTGATAAGTTCGGCCATGACGTCACCCACGCCAGGGCCGAGCTGGAAGCCGTGACCGCAGAACCCGAAGGCATAGAACAAACCGTCAACCGTGCCGCTCGGTCCCATGATCGGCAAGGAGTCCGGCAGGTAACCTTCAATGCCACTCCAGACGCGGATGATGTTCAGATTGCCGACACCTGGCAGCAGGCGCCGCATCTGTTCCATCTGATTGAGCAGACTGCGCGGCTCGAAATAGGCGCGGCGATTGAGCATGTCCGGCTTGCTGCGGTAGCCGCCACCGATGACGATGTTGCCGCGCGGAATCTGCCGAAAATAGATCACTTCCTCGGCGATTTTGGTGTAAACGCCAATCACCGTCGGCAACGCGTACGGCACCGGCTCGGTCACGGCCATTTGCGGGCCGTGGGTGTCCAGCGGCACCGGCTCGCCGAACTGTTGCGACAGCTTCTGCCCCCACGCACCGGCAGTAATCAACAACTGTGCCGCGCTGAACTGGCGGCCATCGGTGGTGCTGACGCGAAAATCGCCAGCCACCTTTTGCACTTCGGCCACTTCAGTCTGTTCTTCGATCCGCGCCCCCAGACGCCGTGCTGCCCGGGCAAATGCCGGTGCCGCCAGGCGTGGATTGGCGTGGCCATCGTGCGGGGCGTAAGAGCCACCCTTGACGTCCGGGCCAAGGAAGGGAAAGCGCTCATGCAACGCTTTGCCACGGTAGATTTGCAGATCCAGTTGCGCTGCTTCCGGCGCGTCGGCATACGCCTCCAGTTCGGCAATTTCGTCGTCGCGATAACACACGCGCATGTGCCCGCTGGCGATGAACTCCAGGTCGTCATCGATCAGTTCCGGCAAGCGCTTCCACAATGCCCATGAACGGTTGGCCAGTTCCAGTTGCCCCAGATAGCGGCCCTGACGACGGACGTTGCCGAAGTTGACACCGCTGGCGTACTGGCCGATCTGGTCACGCTCAAGCAGGATCACCGAGTGCCCGCGACGACGCAGGAAAAACGCTGCCGCCGAGCCCATCAAGCCACCGCCGACAATCACCACATCAGCTTTTTCAACAGTCATGGCGACACCTCCTCGGTGAACATCGAAAGCGGTTTGACCGGCGCCTGGCCGCGTTGTCGACCGACCTGCTGCACGCTCACACCCGCCGCTGCCGCGATCACCTCGGCCCCGGCCTGGGAACAATAACGGCCCTGACAGCGGCCCATGCCGACCCGGCTGAACGCTTTGGCACGGTTGACCTCACAGGCGCCCTTCTCGCTGACAGTGCGGCGCAGCTCACCGGCGCTGATCATTTCGCACCGACAGACAATGGCAGCGTCCGGCAACGCTGCGGCTTGCTGCGCAGGCCAGGGAAAGGCTTGCGCCAAGCCAAGACGAAACTGATCCATCACCACCAGCGCCTGCCGTTGCTGGTCACGCAGACCGGCGTTTACCGGTTGGTTCAAATCTTCCAGCAAGGCCATGGCCACCAGTCGCCCGGCGTGCTCAGCCGCATCGGCACCGCGAATTTTCGCGCCGTCGCCGGCAGCGTAGACACCGCTGACCGACGTGCGCCCCGCTTCGTCGACCTCCAGCCACCACTGGCCGGACGCTTGGTCAAACGCCATCCGGCATCCCGCCAGATCCGCCAGCTGAGTTTCCGGACGCAAGTGATAACCCAACGCCACGGCGTCGCAATCCAGACTCAGCGTTTCACCTTTACCGGTGCGTATCCGCACGCCGCTGACGCCGCTGGCTGCATCACCCAGTACCTGCAACGGCTCGACGCCGAGATGCACCGGTATCTTTGCCCGGTACAACTGGGTCAACAATTTCATCCCGGTCAACAGCACGCCGGGGCGCGCGAGCAATTTCGGCAGTGCGCCGATGCGCTTGTGCAGCGGCGAGGTGTCCAGAACCGCGGCCACCGTCGCCCCGGCTTTCACATACTGACTGGCAACCAGATACAGCAACGGCCCGCTGCCCATGAACACAACGCTGCGACCAATCGACACCGCTTGAGACTTGAGCGCAATCTGCGCACCGCCAAGGCTGTAAGTGCCCGCGAGTTGCCAGCCTTCGATCGGCATCAGCCGGTCAGTGGCCCCCGTGCAGAGCAGCAACGCGTCGTAATCCAGCGTCGAGTGCCGGCCCTGACTGACGCAGCACAATTGTCCCGGCGTGAGGTTCCACACCAGGGTGTCCGGGCGATAGTCGATCTGCTCGCGCAGGCGATCAAAGCTCTCATGCAGGTCTTGCGCCTTATGCGCTTCGCTACCGTACAGCGTGGCGTAGTCGCGGGTGAAACCCTCGGGCTGGCGCCGATAGATTTGTCCGCCGTCGCGGCGATTTTCATCGATCAGCGTCGGTTTGAAACCGGCCGCCACCAGCGTTTCGGCACAACGAATGCCCGCAGGCCCGGCGCCGACAATGACTATGCGTGCAATGGCCATTTTGCCTCCGGTTGCGTGGTGACAATGTCCAGGCCTTCACGCACTTCATTGGAACAGGCGCGCAAACGCTCGCCGCTGCGCGTCCAGACCCAGCAATCCTGGCAGGCGCCCATCAGGCAAAACCCGGCGCGCCGACCTGAATCAAACTCCGATTGACGCAAGGCATTGCCCTGAGTCAGTACGGCAACCATCAACGTGTCACCTTGCAACGCTTGCACCTGCGCACCATCCACCGTCAGGTTGACGCTAGGTCGCCCCTGTTCGGCCAGCCTTACAAAACGCCCGCTCATGCGTAGGCTCCCTGACTCAGATTGATGACATCCCGCTGGGTTTTCAGCAGTTCGACGCTGTCGTGGTGACAGAGAATTTCACTGCCGCCGTCAATGCTGCGACGCGGCGGCGCGCTGCGATTGCACAGACCATCGACCCGAACCGGACAGCGGTTCAAAAACGTACACAGTTCCGGTTCGTCGGATCTGGCCCCCACCGGCGGCAGTTCCCCACACGTCGTGCCGCAGTTCTCCAGCCAGCCCTGACGCAGTTCCGGGACAGAATGAATCAACAAGTCGGTGTAGGGGTGAAACGGCGGCTGGGCAAACGCCTGACGCGTTCCGGCCTGAACTTTATGGCCGCTGTACATCACCACAATGTCGTCGCACAGCGCGCGCACAGTGGAAATGTCGTGACTGATAAACAGGTACGAAACGCCCAGTTCCTGACGCAGATCGCGCAACAGTTCGAGAATCGCCGCACCCACCACCGTGTCCAGTGCCGAGGTCACTTCATCACACAGGATCAAGTCCGGTTTTGCCGCCAGCGCACGCGCCAGGTTGACCCGTTGTTTTTGCCCGCCGGACAGTTCATTCGGCCGACGTTCGGCCAGGGTTCGGGGCAAACGCACCAGATCGAGCAGTTCGCCGATTCGTTCGTGCAACGCCGCGCCCTTGAGGCCGAAATACATTTTCAGGGGTCGACCGAGGATAGTGCTGACACTGTGCATCGGGTTAAGCGCGGTATCGGCGTTTTGAAAGACCATCTGTATCCGTCGGAACTGCTCATCGGTGCGCTCGGACAGGCAGCCGCCAAGTGGCTGACCATCGAAGGTCAACCCGCCCAGCGCCGGACACAGCAACCCCGCCACCACGCGCGCCAGCGTCGACTTGCCGGAACCGGACTCACCGATCACGCCGATGGCCTGCCCGCGACGCACGGTCAGATCGATGTCTTCCAGTACGCGGATCGCCGGCATGCCGTGCGTGTTCTTGTTGCCGTAGCCTGCGGTCAGGCCTTTGATGGTCAGCAGCGGTTGCTCTTCAGCAATGCCGCAGGGTGGCCGGATCGAGGTGTCCGGGCGCGCGGCGGCCAACAGGCTGCGGGTGTATTCATGGGACGGCCCCTTCAACAACGGCGCGGTAGCGCTCTGTTCGAATATCTGGCCGCCATTGAGGACCACAATCTGGTCAGCCATTTGCGCCACCACCGCCAGATCGTGGGACACGTAGACAGCGGTCGCACCCCGTTCGCGAACCACTCGCTTGAAGGCCCGCAACACGTCGATCTGGGTGGTCACATCGAGGGCGGTGGTCGGTTCATCGAGGACCACCAGCAACGGATCGCTGATCAGCGCCATCGCCGCCATCACCCGTTGCAATTGCCCGCCCGACACCTGATGCGGATAACGTTGGCCAATGCGCTCAGGGTTCGGTAATGCGAGGTCGCGAAACAACGCGATGGCTTTGGCCTCGAGCACCGCACGGGTGCCCAAACCGTGAATCAATGCGCCCTCCACCACTTGATCGAGCAGTCTTTTTGCCGGATTGAACGCCGCCGCCGCGCTTTGCGCGATGTACGACACACGGTTGCCGCGCAGTTTTTGCAGTTCTTTTTCGCTGAGGGCCAGCATGTCGTGCTCACCGACCTGCACCACCCCGCCGGACAACCGGCAGCCACGCCGGGCGTACCCGAGCAAGGCCAGGGCGATGGTGGTTTTGCCAGACCCGGACTCACCGATCAGCGCCAATACTTCGCCCTTTTCCAAGGCGAAACTCACGCCTTTGACGATTTCGCTTTCACCGCGCTCGCCGCACGCGACCACCCGCAGGTCTTCGACTCGAATCAATTGGCTCATTTCAATGACCTCCCGAACGGCGACTGCGGCGAGACGACAGCCTGTCGATAAACAGATTCACGCCAATGGTCAGGGTGCCGATTGCCAGTGCCGGAATGACGATGGCCGGCGCGCCCTGATTGAGTCCACCGATGTTTTCGCGCACCAGCGAGCCAAGGTCGGCGTCGGGTGGTTGTACGCCCAGGCCCAGGAAGCTCATGCCACTGAGCAGCAACACAATAAAGCCGAAGCGCAGGCCCAGATCGGTCAGCACCGGGTTGAGCATGTTCGGCAGGATTTCCACACAGGCAATGTACAGACGCCGTTCGCCACGGGTACGCGCCACTTGCACGTACTCCAAAGCCTCGATGTTCACTGCCATGCTGCGGGCAATGCGAAAGGCCCCGGGAGCGAAGCTCAGCACGGCGGTGCATACCAGCAACATCACCGACGAACCAAACGCCGAGACCATGATCAGTGCGAGCATCTTGCTCGGGATCGAGATGAACGCGTCCATCAGGCGACTGATCACTTCGTCCAGCCATTTTGGCGACACCACCGACAGCAGCGCACAACTGGTGCCCAAGCCACTGGCCAATATCGCAGCAATCAACGCCAGGCCCACCGTGAAGCGGGCGCCGACGAGCACGCGGCTGAGCATGTCACGGCCCAGATAATCCGTGCCGAACGGGTACAGGACACTGATGCTGTCAAAGACATTGTCCGACACCACTTCGCCCACCGGATGGGGTGCCAGCCACGGGCCGAACATTGCCACCAGCAACCACAGAAGGCACATCGCAGCACCGATCAGACCCAGCCAGGCCGGGCCATGGGACACCTTGCCCACCGACAGGTCGGGCGCTGAAGGCGTCGATTTCACAATGAGATTGTTCATTGGTTTCGCAGCCTCGGGTTGGACAGAATGGCGCACAGGTCGGCGAGCAGCACCAGCCCCAGGTACGCTGTACAGAACAACATGGTGCAGGCCTGAACCAGTGCCATGTCACGGTTGGTCACGGCATCGACCATCAGGCTGGCGATACCGGGATAGTTGAAGATGGTCTCGACGATGACCACCCCGCCCAGCAGGTAGGAAAGGCTCAGGGCGATGGCGTTGGCAATCGGCCCGATCGCGTTGGGCAAGGCGTGCCGCAGTACGATTCGGATCGGGCTGACCCCTTTGAGCCGGGCCATTTCCACGTAAGGACTGTCGAGTTGATCGATCACCGCGGCGCGGGTCATGCGGGCCATTTGCGCGACGATCACGCAACACAGGGTCATCACCGGCAACGCATAAGTGCGCATGAATTGCCACGGTGAAGTGATGTCGCTGGCATAAGACAGCGCCGATAACCAACCCAGGTTTACCGCGAAGATCAGCACCGCCAGGGTCGCCACCAGAAACTCCGGAACGGCGACCATGGCCAGGGTGAGAAAGCTCAGCAGGCTGTCGAGTCGCCCGCCCCTTCCCATCGCCGAACCGATGCCCAGAATCAGCGCTACCGGTACCGAAACCAGTGCGGTAGCGCCGGCCAGCATCAAGGTGTTGGGGACGCGCCCGGCCATCAACTCACCCACCGGCATGGCGTTGGAAACCGACAGGCCCATGTCGCCGCTGAGCAAGTTCATCAGCCAGTGCAAGTAGCGCAACACGCCGGGCTGATCGAGTCCCAGTTTCAGGCGCAACGCCGCGACCTGCTCCGGCGTGGCGAACTGCCCGAGCGATTGTTGCGCGGCGTCGCCCGGCAATACCGCCGTGATCGCGAACACGACCATGGACACAATCAACAACGTCACGATCGCGGCGCCCATGCGCCGGCCGATCAACCACAAGGTGTTGCTGTTCATCGCCTGTCCTCCTGCACTGTTACTGCCGCTCAAACCGACGGCTTATCAAGCGTCCAGCCAGACCTGCTCGGCGAACATGTAACCCATGAAGCCGCCCAGCGGATTGCTGCTGTAGCCTTTGATGCGCTGGTCAACGCCATCGATGTTGCTGATGAACACCGGCACGCCGATACCGCTGTGGTCGTGCACCAGCGTTTGCATATCGGCGTACATCTTGCTGCGCTTGGCGTCGTCGGTTTCGGCGCGGGCGAGCATCAGCAATTGGTCGAACTGATCGTTCTGCCAACCGGACTCGTTCCACGGCGCTTTCGACTGGAAGAACTGCGAGAACATCACGTCGGCGTTCGGCCGCGGGTTGATGTTGCCGAAGCTCAGCGGGTGCTTCATCCAGTGGTTGGACCAATAGCCGTCGCTCGGCAGACGGTTGACGTCGAGTTTGAGCCCGGCCTGTTTCGCCGATTGCTGCAACAGCACCGCGATGTCCACTGAACCGGTGGCGGCCGGCGATGCGACCAGCGGCATGCTGATGTTTTCCATCCCGGCTTTCTTCAGCAGGAACCGGGCTTTTTCCGGGTCATAGACGGTTTGTGGCAGGTCGGCGTTGTAATAGCGCGAACCCGGCGCAATCGGATGGTCGTTGCCGACCACGGCAAAGCCACGGAACACCGCCGATTTGACCTGCTCGCGGTCGAGCAGATACTTCATCGCCTGGGTGAATTCGGCGCTTTTGCCGGGCATCTGATCCTGACGAATGATCAAATCAGTGTAGTTGCCCGACGGCGCATCAACGACCCGATGCTTGGCACTGGCCTTGATCCTGGTGGTAGAACGCGGATTGACCTCGTTGATCATGTGGACGTCGCCGGAAAGCAGCGCGTTGACGCGCGACGGTTCGTCACCAATGGCGATGAACTCGATTTCGTCGAGGTACGGCAGGCCTGGTTTCCAGTAACCGGTGTTGCGCGCAGCCACCGAACGCACGCCCGGTTTGAATTCCTTGACCTTGAACGGCCCGGTGCCGATGCCCTGATTGAAGTCGGTGGTGCCTTCGGGAACGATCAGCAAGTGCGACACCGCGAGAATCGACGGCAGCTCTGCGTTGGGTGCGCTAAGACGAATCTGTACTTCGTTGGTGCCGGTAGCCTTGATCTCGACGAACTGCTCCATCAGCGGCATGACTTTCGAGCCGGTGAGCGGGTCCTTGTGTCGCGACAACGAAAACACCACGTCGGCGGCGGTCAGGGTCTTGCCGTTGTGGAAGCTCACGTCTTTGCGCAGGGTGATGGTCCACACGGTGGCGTCGGTGTTGTCGATACGCTCGGCCAGTTCCAGCTGCGGCACCAGATGCGAGTCGAATCGGGTCAGGCCGTTGTAGAACATGTAGTGGCGCACATAGTCGGTGGACAACGCGCCTTTGGCCGGGTCGAGGGTGTCCGCCGTGGAACTGGACATCCCGGCGACACGAATGCGCCCGCCCGGTTTGCCTTTGCCCGGTGTTGCCGCTTCATCGGCGAACAGCTTGCCGGCGGCGCCAAACAGGCTGCCGGCGCCCGCTGCGGCGACCCCTGCGACACCAAGCATTTGCAGGGCATGACGGCGTGACATGCCACGATTGAGGCCCTCGAAAACCCGCAGGCTTTCTTCGCCGGAGATCAGGGGTGAGTCGTTCTTGTTGTCAGTCATATCAGTGCTACCTGTCGAAGATGAGAAGGCTCGAGTGTTCCGGGTGACCGGAACGTCCTGAAACGCAAACGACGGTGACGCCACAACAGCAACTCAATGCAGATAATCCTGAAAGCGGTAATACGCGCCCACGAACGGCAAGAACCACGGCTTGCCGAAATGCCCGGGGATGGCTGGCCATTCAAGTTCGCGCCACGGATTGGCCTCGACGTTACCCGCCATCACCTCGGCCATGACCTGGCCCATGTGTACCGACATCTGTACACCGTGGCCGCTGTAACCCATGGAGTGAAAAACCCCGCCATGCTGACCGGCCCGAGGCAGCCGATCGGAGGTCATGTCGACCAGTCCGCCCCAGCAGTAGTCGATCTTCACCTCGGCCAATTGCGGGAACATCTGCACCATGGCGGCTTGCAGAACCTTGCCGCTCTTGGCGTCGTTGACGCTGTCGGACATGGCGAACCGCGCGCGGCCGCCAAACAGCAAACGGTTGTCCGGGGTCAGGCGAAAGTAGTTACCGATCATGCGGCTGGTGACATAGGCC
The DNA here is from genome assembly GCF_979258515.1 of Pseudomonas sp. AC169. Classification (NCBI taxonomy): domain Bacteria; kingdom Pseudomonadati; phylum Pseudomonadota; class Gammaproteobacteria; order Pseudomonadales; family Pseudomonadaceae; genus Pseudomonas; species Pseudomonas sp. AC169. The sequence goes on from NZ_OZ409866.1 coordinate 6,596,738, forward strand.
CGACGACACGGCAGCAATTGCTCGATCAACGCGTCTGGCAATACCTCGGTAGCGATGACGAAACTGCCGACCGGAACGATGCGCCGCCGATACCAGCTCAAGCCGCCGTGTTGACAGGCGCCAGTGGCGAGCAGTACCTGCCCGGCGTGCAGCGAACCCTTGCTGGTATTGACCTGATAGCCGCCCGCCTTGGCCTTCCAGTCCAGCACCGAAGTGCCTTGATGGATCAGCGCACCGTGCCACGCCGCCGCTTCGGCCAGACCGACGCCGAAGCGGCCGACGTGCATTTGCACGCCGTTGCGTTGCAGCAGAGCGCCGTGAAACTGTGCCGAATTCACTTCAGCGCGGGTCTGCTCGGCGGACAACAACTCGACATCGGCATCGACCTCACGACGAATCAGCTCACAAGTGCGCGCCAGCCCTTCGTAGTGCATTGGTTTGGCGGCCAGTTTCAGCTTGCCGTTGCGGATCAGGTCGCAGGCGATCTGCTCCTGCTCCACCAGCGAAACAACACTTTGCACTGCTCGCTCATACGCCTGGTAATAGGCGCGCGCCTTGTCCGCACCGAGGCTGGCACTAAGGCCGGCGTAATCCTGGGCCACCCCGGTGTTGCATTGCCCACCGTTACGCCCCGAGGCTTCGCCGATCACTCGCCCGGCTTCGAGCACCACCACACTGGCACCCTTGAGCGCCAACGCGCGGGCCGCCGCCAACCCGGTGAAACCACCCCCCACGACGGCCACATCAACCTGCGCGGGCAATGCGCCGAGTTGCCCACCGGTGAAGGCCGGCGCGGTGTCGAGCCAGTAGGATTCACTGCCCATGTCTGATTCGCCTATGCCAGAAAAAATGCCGATGCCGATGCGACTCAGAGACCGACCAGCGCCGGCAGCCCGCCGATGTCAGTGATCTGCTGATAGCCGTAAAACGCATTGCCCGGGACTTCGTGACCTCGGGCGACGAAGGCCTTGTTCTTGATCTTCATGTCGTGTGCCGGCATCAAGTCGTAACGGAAGCTGGAGGACACATGCAAGATGTCTTCCGGGCCGCAGCCAAGGTTGTCGAGCATGAACTCGAACGCCGCCAGACGTGGCTTGTAGGCTTGTGCCTGTTCAGCGGTGAAGACCTTGTGAAACGGCGCGCCGAGTTTGTCGACGTTGGACATGATCTGGCTGTCGCTGGCGTTGGAAAAAATCACCAGCGGGATCTTGTCGGCAATTTTCGACAGACCGGCCGGCACATCCGCGTGTGGGCCCCAGGTTGGCACGGCGTCGTAGTACAGCTGACCTTCGTCGCGGTACTCGACGCCCCAACGCTTGCAGGTACGCGCCAGTGCTGTCTTGAGAATCTCGTCGTAAGGCATCCAGTCGCCCATGACCTGATCCAGGCGATAAGCCGAGAAATCCTTGACGAACTGGTCCATCTGCTCCGCTGGCACGCGATCGGCGAAGAGTTCGCGCGTCATGGTGCCCATGTGGAAATTGGTCAGCGTACCGTAGCAGTCGAACGTAATGAATTTGGGACGAAGAAAGCTCATTGGGTGCGATCCTGAAGTTCGTTGAGGTCATGGCGCGGCCAGCATTCGCTTGATTGGCAAGCGGTGATGCAACGCTGCAGCACACCGTCATTACAACACTGTGAATTCAGCAGATGGCGTTAAAAGCGACCTCTGCTCGATACAAACCACCGTTTTCGCCACCTGCCTCAGCAGACTTTGCGGCTCGCTCCAGCCTTGGGCAAACCCTGTATTTGTGCGCCCTTATGGACCTCTTTTGGCTGTTTGCGCGCTGATTTTCCGGCATTCACCGCAGAAACTGCGCCGAGCAAAACGAAAACGGGCGCGTCCCTAAGGAAGCGCCCGTTTGGCGGTTGATTCAAGCGTTACTGATGCCACTGGCCTGACCGATCTCTGCGAGCGCGAACCTGCTCGCAAAGCGCTGTGTCAGGCAATATCAATGTCGCCTGAGACGCCCTCTTCGCGAGCAAACTCGCTCACTCCGTTTGATCGGCATTACTGAACAATATCGATCAGCACACTCTTGAAGCGCAGATTGGCCTCGAACGCCTCGCGCCCCAGGTCCTTGCCGATACCGGAACGTTTATAGCCACCGGTGGGCAGGATGTAGTCGTTACTGCGCCCGTAACGGTTGACCCACACCGTCCCCGCCTCGAGTTTGCGCACCAGGCGCAAGGCGCGATTGATATCAGCAGTGTGTACGCCCGCAGCCAGACCGTAAGTGGCGTGCGCAGCCAGACTGAGTGCCTGCTCCTCGTCATCGAACGCCTGCACCGTCAGCACTGGCCCGAAGATTTCTTCGCAGACCGCCGGATTCTGATTGTCGACCCCGGTCAGCAACGTCGGTTGATAGTAAGCACCGCCCATCTCTTCAAACAGTCCGCCGCCGGTCAACACCTCGGCGCCGGCCTGGCGCGAACGCTGGACGATGCCATCGATACGACTGGCCTGCAGGCGCGAAATGATCGGTGACAGCGTGCTTTGCGACGACCAGGTAGGACCGGGACGCAGGGTCTCGAAGTAAGCCTGCAAGTGCGCCAGGAAGGGTTCCATGATCGAGCGTTCAATCAACAGCCGTGAGCCGGAGACGCACACCTGACCAGCGTTACCGGTAATTGCCAAGGCCACCGTGCGCGCGGTTTTGGCAATGTCGGGGATATCGGCGAAGACCAATTGTGGACTTTTGCCACCGAGCTCCAGTGTGACCGGTTTGGGCCCGACCAGCGCGCACGTCGACATGATGCTCGAACCGGTTGCCGTGGAGCCGGTGAAGGTCACTTTACCCACGCGCGGATGCCGGCACAGTGCGTCGCCCGTCACACGGCCATCCCCCTGCACGACGTTGAAGATGCCGGCCGGCAGCCCCGCGAGCAACGCCAGCTCAGCAAAGCGCAGACTGGAGAACGGCGTCAGCTCTGAAGGCTTGAGCACCACGGCATTGCCCGCAGCCAAGGCTGGCGCGACCTTCCAGGACGCCATGCTCAGCGGAAAATTCCACGGTGCAATGGCGGCGATCACCCCGTAGGGTTCAGCAATCTGCATGCCCAGGCGATCGGTCTGGGTGGCGGCGACCTGGCCGCCATGCTTGTCCGCCAGCTCGGCAAAAAAACGAATGCCTTCGGCCACATAGGGAATATCCCAGGCGATCACATCTTTGTGCGGGCGGGTTGAGCCGACGGCTTCCAGAGGCGCAAGAATCTCCACGTCCGCCTCAATCAGATCGGCCCAGCGCCGCATCACCCGCGCCCGCTCGCGCGGTGGACGGCTGGCCCAGTCACTGCGATTGAAGGCCTGCCAGGCATTATTGACGGCTTCGTCCACCAGGTCGGCATCCGCCACCGGCAGTTCGGCATAGACCTGGCCGTCGGAGGGGCGAACCACTTCCAGCCCTGAATGCGCATCGCGGTATTGACCGTCAATGAAGTGGGCGCTGCGAACAGCGATAAGGCGGGGATCGAAGCTATTCATGGAGCACTCCAGAAGAGGGGCCGGCGAGTCATTACTCAGGCCTCCATCGTAGAAAAAAAGCCCAAGCATTTGCTGCCGACCTTGCCGTGCAAATAAGTAGTAAGTGTGGTCTTGCGGGCATCGTCTCGCCGAATCTGCCGAATGCGCGATCGCCCCTTGTCAGCGCTTCACACAGATGGGATACAGGCACCATCGCGCCGTCAAACCGGGCGCTCGCGCACATTGTTCAACGGAGTCTCGCCATGTCCGCCTCACACCCGTCCGCTTATGTTTATCGCCCGATGACCACCGCCGATCTCCCCGCCGCCCACGCCTTGTCCGTGCAGCTGAAATGGCCGCATCGACTGGACGACTGGGCGATGCTGCAACGGGTCAGTGCCGGTTTCGTCGTGCTTGATGGCGAACGGTTGATCGGTACGGCATTCGCCTGCCCGCAAGGTGATTTCGCCACCATCGGGCTGGTCATCGTCAGCGACGACTATCAAGGCAAAGGCATCGGACGCCAGTTGATGGAGCAAGCCCTCGATGCCTGCCAGGCGCGAACGCCCATGTTGAATGCGACCCTTGCCGGTGCGCCGCTGTATGCCAGTCAGGGTTTTGTCGAGTTTGGCAGGATCCAGCAACATCAGGGCCAGGCGCACGCACCGGCGCTGACCGCGCTGGCCGAGGGCGAAGCATGTCGTGCGCTGACGGCTGCGGATCAGCAACAACTGGTGACGCTGGCGAACGCTGCCAGCGGCCTGGATCGGCGCGCTGTGCTGGACGACCTGGCGCCGATGGTGGAACAGTCCGTCGGCATTCAACGCGACGGCCAGTTGCGCGCCTTCGCGCTGATGCGCCCGTTCGGACGCGGCCGCTGCATAGGCCCGGTGGTTGCTGAAAACCTCGCACAAGCAGAGTACTTGATCGGCACATTGTTGAACCAAGTGCCGGACGCCTTTGTGCGCATCGACATTCCGGCCGATTGTGGCCTCGCCGAATGGCTGGAAACAGCCGGACTCAAGCAGATCGACACCGTCGCGCAAATGGCCCGAGGCACCCCTCCTGCGGCCGCCAACGGGATGCGCCAGTTTGCTCTGGTTACCCAAGCCATCGGTTGATTGCGCTGTTGCATTGCCTCAACGTTTTCTAATGGAGTGTTCTTCGTATGTCGCAACCTACTGTTCTGCTGTTGGCTCGCGCCGACGGTGGCCGCATCGCTACGTCTTTCGAACAGATGGCGTTGAGCGCCAGAGATCCTTTTGCCGCCGGCCGACACGTCGCTTGGCACGGTACTGACGGCATCAGTGCAGGCATCGTTGAGGTTGGCGAGTCGATGCAAATCGAGGATTTTCCGCACACAGAAACCATTGTCGTGCATGCCGGGCACGTGCGGCTGAAAGCCGGCGAACAGACATTGGCATTGGCTGTCGGCAGCAGCGCAGTGATCGGCCGTGGCACCTCGCTGCGAATAGAGGCTCAGGTCGGAACGCAATGGGCTTTCTGTGCAATGACCACTGACACCCCGACACCCGGCCTAACCGGCCTCGATCCGTTGGCGATGCTATCGCCGTCGGCGGCACCGCAAGAGCAGATTCTGATTGGCGCGACACCACAATGCCGTTCCCGCAATGCCTTCGAAGATCCGGTAACTGATCTGCGTGTCGGTGTGTGGGATTCGACGCCCTACGAACGCCACGGTCGAGCACACACACTCAATGAGTTGATGCACCTGATCGAGGGCAGTGTCGCATTACTCGCGCCGGACGGATCGAGCGTTACAGTCGATACCGGCGACAGCGTGTTCGTACCACGCGGCGCGTACTGCGCATGGAAGAGTACGCGCTATGTGCGCAAGGTTTACGCGGTTCGATAGGCACCTGTTTTTTCAGAGCCATGAGGATGACACATGACTGTGGCGAGGGAGCAAACGCCCTCGCCACAGTTTTTTTTCGCCAGCTCTATCGCTTGGTTGCGTCGGCTTGGAATTCAGAGGTTCACCTACCCGCTTGATCAACCCGCGCCGTGCTGTCGCGCTTCGTCAACGCGAACGGCAACACCACATGCCGTTGCGGCAACGGCTGTTTCTCGATCAGCGCAATCAGCATTTCCACAGCTTTCTCGCCGAACATCTCGGCGGGTTGGGCAATGGTCGTCAGCGGTGGATCGCAGTACGCGGCCATTGGAATATCGTCAAATCCCGCGAGGGAAATATCCTCCGGCACGCGCAGGCCCTGCTCCTTGATTCGCTTGAGCGCGCCGATGGCCATTTCGTCATTTTCACAAAACAGCGCGCTCGGTCGGTTGTTGAGCGCGAGCAGCTTCCCTGCACCCGAGTAGCCCGCGTCCAGAGTGAAATCGCCGTGACAGATGAGCGTGTTGTCCAACTCGAGACCGGCATCGCGCAGGGCCGCCTCATACCCCGCCAGACGATCACGCGTGAGCGGGCTGCCTTTGGGTCCTTTGATCAGTCCGATGCGCTGATGCCCCAGCGCGATCAGGTGCTCGGTCATGGCTTTGGCCGCCGCAACGTTATCCAGACTGATCGTTGGATGCCGTCCGTGCCGGATGACTTCGCAGGCATTGACGATCGGGGTCAGTACCGGCTCGGCGGCAGATTCATCGAAGGGGTCATAGGCACGCAACTGAATGACGCCATCGGCTTGATGGGCGTAGACCAGATGAGCGAATTGGCGCTCAAGCGATTCCTGGCCCTGGGTGTCGCACAACAGCAACCGGTAACCGGCGGCCTGCGCGGCTTTCTGTGCGCCGCTGATCACCTTGGCGAAAAAAGTGTTGGCAATGGTCGGCACCAGAATCACCAGGTTTCCCGTTCTGCGCGAGCGAAACTGCACCGCCATCAAATTCGGTCGATACCCGGCTTGCTGGACGGCGGCCATGACCCGCTCGCGGGTATCGGGCAGCACACGCTCGGGGGACTTCAATGTTCTCGACACCGTTGCCACCGAGACACCCGCCAGCCGTGCCACTTCGCGAATATTGGACAAGACTGCCTCGCTCTTTCACTCAAATCGGCCGTCGAGCTTACCGCACGGCGTCACACGCCGAAACGTTGGCATTCGTCAGACACGGTTTGACACCCGCTGATTTCAGGCCTAGATTTCGCCGACGATGTAACCGGTTACATCATCAATGATCCGCATGAATCCACTGAGACAATTGCCATGATTGCAGCAGGTAGAAAAATAAGAATGGGCTTCGTCGGCGGCGGTGAAGGCGCCTTCATCGCCCAGGCGCACCGGCAAGCCGCCGGTCTCGATGGACGCTTCGAACTGGTCTGCGGCGCGTTCAGCCGCGACGCGCACAACAATCAACGCAGTGGTGCGGCGCTCGGGCTGCCTGCGCAACGCTGCTATGACGACTGGCAAGATATGCTGGCCGCCGAACACGCGCTTCCGGACGATCAGCGCATGGAACTGCTGGTGATCGTCACGCCCAATCATCTGCACGCCCCTATCGCCAGTGCAGCACTGAGTGCGGGTTTCCATGTATTCAGTGAAAAGCCTGCTGCGCTCAATCTGGCGCAGGTGCAGGACCTGGCCCGCGTGGTCAAACGCAGCCAGCGGATTTACGCCTTGGCGCATACCTACCTGGGGTATGCGATGGTCTGGCAGGCACGTGAGATGGTCGCCAGCGGTGTCATCGGACGATTGCGCAAAGTCCTCGTCGAATACCCCCAAGGCTGGCTCAGCAGCGATGTGGCTGGCGAAGGCAACAAACAGGCGGGCTGGCGCGACAATCCTGAACAATCCGGCATCGGTGGCTGCATCGGTGACATCGGCACGCACGCGTTCTCCCTCGCGGAGTTTGTCGCCGGTCAACCCATTCAGTTCATCAGCGCGATGCTCGGGTCACATTTGAGCAGTCGCCAACTGGATGACGACGCCTCGATGCTGTTCAAAATGGCCGACGGCGCCAGCGGCGTATTGATCGCCAGCCAAGTGTGCGCCGGCGAAGAGAACCCGCTGAAGATTCGTCTGTATGGCGACAAGGGCGGGCTGGAATGGCGGCAGGAAGAACCCGCGAGTCTGATCCATCGACCCTTGAATGAACCGATGCGTGTGCTGCGCTCGGGCCTTGGTCAACCTTGGCTGTGCGCAAACGCCACGCGGCGCATGCGCTTGCCCGCCGGACATCCGGAAGGCTACCTGGAGGCCATGGCCAACCTCTACGGCGACCTCGCGCAGGCCATTTTCAACGGTGCGAGCGGTCCCGACGCACCGGGCGTTCCCGGCATAACTACCGGGCTGCGCGGCATGGCCTTCATCGAGTCCGCCATCGCCAATCATTGTGGCGAAGCCAAATGGACTGCAATACCAGACCTTGCCAATGGAGCAACCGCCAATGAGCGTTGATCAACAGCCTCCGATCGGGATGCGCGGCCCCGGCATCTTTCTCGCCCAATTCATCGCCGATGAGGCGCCCTTCGATACCTTGGCCAACATCGCGCAATGGGCCGCTTCTCAAGGCTACAAAGCCATTCAATTACCGACCCTCGGCACGCGCTTCATCGACCTTGAACGCGCCGCCGACAGTCAGGATTACTGCGACGAACTCATCGCCATATGCGCCAAGGCTGGCGTGGTGATCAGCGAGCTGTCGACACACCTGCAAGGCCAACTGGTCGCGGTGCATCCGGCGTTCGACGCACTTTTCGACGACTTTGCCCCAGCAGCGTTGCGTGGCAATCCGCAAGCGCGCACCGAATGGGCGATCAACGAGTTGAAACTGGCGGCGCGCGCCAGTCAGCGCTTGGGGCTGACCGCCCACGCGACCTTTTCCGGCGCCCTGCTCTGGCCGTACGTTTACCCGTGGCCGCAACGCCCTGCCGGTCTGGTGGAACAGGGCTTTGCCGAGTTGGCGAAACGCTGGTTGCCGATCCTTGAGTGCTTCGAGGAGGCCGGTGTTGACCTCTGCTACGAGATCCACCCCGGCGAAGACTTGCACGATGGCGCTTCTTTCGAGCAATTCCTCGAAGCGGTGAATCATCATCCGCGCGCGGCGATTCTGTACGACCCGAGCCATCTGTTGCTGCAGCAAATGGACTACCTGGGCTTCATCGATCGCTACCACGCGCGCATCCGCATGTTCCACGTCAAGGACGCGGAGTTTCACGCCAACGCGCGATCCGGCGTCTACGGCGGCTATCAGGGTTGGGTTGATCGTCCGGGCCGGTTTCGTTCACTGGGCGATGGCCAGATCGACTTCAAGGCGATCTTCAGCAAACTGACTCAATACGACTTCAACGGCTGGGCCGTGCTGGAGTGGGAATGCTGTCTGAAAGACGCTGCGCAAGGCGCTGCCGAAGGGGCGGCCTTCATCGAACGACACATGATCAGCCGAACCCGCAAGGCATTCGACGATTTCGCCAGTGTGAGCGCTGACGAGCAATCCAACCGGCGTCTGCTGGGCCTTGGCGAACCCTGATTACCACGCTGTTACCGATATAAAAATAATACGGTGATTGAAATGAACGTAATGAATGCGCGACTCAGCGTCATGATGTTTTTGCAGTTTTTTATCTGGGGCGGCTGGTTCGTCACCCTCGGCACTTTCCTCACCACGACACTGGCAGCAAGCGGCGGTCAAGTGGGAATGGCGTTCTCGACGCAGTCGTGGGGCGCGATCATTGCGCCTTTTGTCGTTGGTCTGATTGCTGATCGCTTTTTCAATGCCGAACGCATCTTGGCGGTGTTGCACCTGCTGGGCGCGGTGCTGCTTTTTCAGCTTTATCGGGCAACTGATTTCAGTGCCTTTTATCCCTACGTGCTGGCGTACATGCTGGTCTACATGCCAACGCTGGCCTTGGTCAACGCCGTGGCCTTCCGACAGATCAAAGACCCGGCCCGGGAGTTTTCCCGTATCCGTGTGTGGGGCACCATTGGCTGGATCGTTGCCGGCATCGTGATCAGTTTCGGCTTTGCCTGGGACGCTCAACAGGCGATCGCTGCGGGCGGATTGCGCAACACATTCCTGATGTCTGCCGTGGCCTCGCTGATCTTGGGACTCTACAGCTTCAGCCTGCCGAACACAGCGCCGCTGAAGCCGACGGGCGACTCGCCAGGCATCAAACAGATGCTGGGGGTGGACGCATTGGGCTTGCTCAAGGATCGCAGCTATCTGGTGTTCTTTCTCGCGTCCATCCTGATCTGCATTCCGCTGGCGTTTTATTACCAGAATGCCAATCCGTTCCTGGCCGAAATCGGTGTCACCAACCCCACCGCGAAGATGGCTCTGGGTCAGGTCTCCGAAGTGTTGTTCATGCTGCTGCTACCGCTGTTCATCCAGCGTTTCGGCATCAAGATTGCCTTACTGGTCGGCATGCTGGCCTGGGCCTTGCGCTATGTATTGTTCGCCTACGGCAACAATGGTGACCAAGCGTTTATGCTGCTGATCGGGATTGCTCTGCACGGTGTGTGTTATGACTTTTTCTTCGTCTGTGGGCAGATCTACACCGATGCCAAAGCCCCCGAGCGCTTTCGTAGCTCAGCTCAAGGCTTGATAACCTTGGCGACTTATGGGGTGGGCATGCTGATCGGATTCTGGGTGGCGGGTCAGATCACTGACCATTTCACCGCGCAAAACAGCCACGACTGGAGAAGTATATGGCTGTTCCCGGCAGGATTTTCGGTGGTGGTTCTGCTGTGTTTCGCGCTGGCGTTCAAAGGCCGTAGAGGCGAAAAGGATGGGGTGCCATCGACCGTCTAGAAACGCCTCTCTGATAGGCGCTGCAGCAGAAAAACAAAAAAGCCTGCTTTTCAGGGCAGGCTTTCGTTTCAATCGCGCAGGCTTACTTCTGCTGAGCGGTCAGCGCCGAGTAGCCGTTCATCAGGTTGCGGTAGTTCGGGATACGCTGCGACAGCAGGTTGCCCAAGCCTTCAATGTCGTTGCGCCAGTCACGGTGCAGCTCACACGCCACCGAGAACCAGTTCATCATCTGTGCGCCGGCCTGAGTCATGCGGCTCCACGCGGCTTGTTGCACGGTGGTGTTGAAGGTGCCGGAAGCGTCGGTCACCACAAACACATCAAAGCCTTCCGCCAGCGCCGACAAGGTCGGGAACGCCACACACACATCGGTCACGACACCGGCAATGATGATCTGCTTGCGGCCGGTGGCCTTGATTGCCTTCACGAAGTCTTCGTTGTCCCAGGCGTTGATCTGACCTGGGCGAGCGATGTACGGCGCGTCCGGGAACATCTCTTTCAGTTCCGGGACCAGCGGGCCGTTCGGGCCTTGTTCGAAACTGGTGGTGAGGATGGTCGGCAGTTCGAAGAACTTGGCCAGATCAGCCAGGGCCAGCACGTTGTTCTTGAACTCGTTCGGCGAGAAGTCCTGCACCAGGGAAATCAGGCCGGTCTGGTGGTCGACCAGCAGCACGATGGCGTCGTCTTTGTTGAGGCGGTTGTAGGTTGGAGTGGTCATGGTCTGCTTCCCTTTTGAGTTTTGAATTTGTTGTTGCGTTCAAGTTGGGTACAGATTACGGACGCACACGGACGGGATAAATCGGCTGAAACGCGTTTCACCGTCAACTCAAAAGGGACAATACCGATCAACCACCCTCTGCTTCACTGTTGGCAGAAAGCGACAATGAGGCGGTCATTTCAGCGTGGCACACCGCAAGGATTTCATCGGCCAGCGCGGAATCATCCGGGCAGGCACGCGATAGAATAATCGCTCCCACCGCCCGCGCCAGCATGTCGATCATTTTCACTCGCCCCGCGTCAGGCGCCGCGTCTGGCCCTGTCGGGTACTTGTCGCCAAGCGTCTGCAGCGTGCGCTCGATGCCATCGGCAAACGCTGCTTTCACGTCGTCAGACTGGCGCGCGGCGTCTCCGCACAGAGCGGCCATGGTGCAACCGCTGCCCCGCCCGTCCCGATGCTCCCTCGACACATAGACGTCGACAAAGCCCTGAACATCGAGCGTTTCGGCACCGACCAACGATCGCGCAAGACTGTTGGCCGAAGCTTCGGACATCAGGTCGGCTTTCGAGCCAAAGTGTTTGTAGAAACCGCCGTGGGTGAACCCGGCCGCCGCCATGAGATCGGCGACGCCGACACCGTCAAAACCTCGCTCACGAAACAGCACCGATGCGGTCTCGACGATGTGCTCGCGGTTTGCCTGCGCCTGGGCTTTGGTGACTCTCACGTGCAATACCTCCGCTGAAATTCATGCGTCGATGATACATAGATGTCAGCCATAATCAAAACCGTTGACAGTTTAGATTTCGATCATCATCCTAATTGCAGAAGTTATCGCAGCTCATTCACAGGCACGGATCCAACCCATGACCGATCAAAATCTGTTCACGCCGTACACGCTTGGCTCCCTGACGCTGACGAGTCGAATCGTTCTCGCGCCGCTGACCCGCAATCGAGCGGGCGAAGGCTTCGTGCCCAGTGAATTCGCCGCGACCTATTACGGTCAGCGCGCTTCCGCAGGCCTGCTGATCTCCGAGGCGTCGCAGATCTCCCGACAGGGCCAGGGCTATCAGGACACCCCGGGGATTTACACGCAGGCGCAGATCGATGGCTGGCGCAAGGTGACCGCCGCCGTTCACGAAAAAGGCGCGAAGATCTTTCTGCAACTGTGGCATGTCGGTCGTGTTTCACATGTTGATCTTCAAGAAAACGGCGCCGCACCAGTAGCGCCCTCCGCGATACGCCCGGCGAGCAAAGTGTTCGTCAACAACCGTTTTGAAGACGTTTCCGCGCCGCGCGCCCTGGATATCAGCGAACTTCCGGGGATCGTCAATGATTTCCGTCAGGCAGCGGTCAACGCTATCGCTGCCGGGTTTGATGGTGTGGAAATCCACGGTGCCAACGGCTATCTGCTCGATCAATTCATCAAGGATGGCGCCAACGTGCGCACCGATGCCTACGGCGGCTCGATTGAAAATCGTGCGCGCTTGTTGCTGGAAGTGACGGCCGCGGTCGTCGCCGAGATCGGCGCTGATCGCACCGGCATTCGCCTCTCGCCGGTGTCGCCGGCCAACGGGGTGTCGAGCAGCGACCCGCAAGGGCAATTCGATTACATCGTCGAGCAACTCGATGCGCTGGGCATCGTTTATCTGCATGTAGTCGAAGGCGCAACCGGTGGGCCGCGCGATGTCACGCCGTTCGATTTCGGCTCGCTGCGCCAGCGTTTCAAAAACACCTACATCGCCAACAACGGCTACGACCTGGACCTGGCGAACACGCGGATCGCCGAAGACCAGGCCGACCTGATCGCCTTCGGTCGCCCGTTCATTGGCAATCCCGATCTGGTCGAGCGTTTGGCGGCCGGTGCACCGTTGGCCGGTTTCAACCCCGCCACCCTGTATGGCGGCGGCGCAGAAGGCTACATCGACTATCCGACCCTGGCTGAATGGAGCGCTGCTGCCCAATAAGCCGAGCACCAGCGCATTTACTGCCTCTCGTTAACGATGTTTTTGAAAAGAGATGACCCTATGAACGCCCACCCTGCTGTTCTGATCACTGGCGCCTCTACCGGCATTGGCGCGGTTTACGCCGAACGCTTTGCCCAACGCGGGCATGATCTGGTGCTGGTCGCCCGCGACCTTGATCGCCTGGAAACACTCGCAGCGAAGTTGCGTAACGAACACAGCGTCGCCGTGGACGTGCTGCAGGCAGACCTGACCCAACTCAGCGATCTGCACACCGTCGAAGCACGCCTGCGCGACGATGCGCGCATCGGCATCCTCGTCAATAACGCGGGTGCCGCGCAGTCCGGCAACTTCATCGAGCAGAGCACCGACAAAGTGGCCAATCTGGTCGCCCTCAACACCACGGCACTGGTGCGGCTCGCCAGCGCCATCGCCCCCCGTCTGGCGAAGGCCGGTGACGGCGCCATTATCAATATCGGCTCGGTAGTCGGACTGGCCCCGGAGTTCGGCATGTCGGTCTACGGCGCGACCAAGGCGTTTGTCCTGTTCCTGTCTCAGGGCCTGAGCCTGGAACTGTCGCCACTGGGCGTCTACGTACAAGCCGTGCTGCCGGCCGCTACGCGTACCGAGATCTGGGATCGCGCGGGCATCGACATCAACACCTTGAGCGAGATCATGGAAGTCACCGATCTGGTCGATGCGGCACTGGTCGGTTTCGATCGTCGCGAGCCGGTGACCATTCCGCCGCTGCATGAAGGTGAGCGCTGGGATGCCTTGCAAACCGCGCGGCAGGGCCTGCTGTCGCAAATCCGCCAGTCTGCGGTCGCGCAGCGTTACCTGGCGTGAGTCCGATGCAACCAATGCCTTTCGTCAAAGCCGCCAACCAATCGATTTTGGTTGGCGGCACGGCCTTCGCCTATCGAGACCTCGGCCTCAAGTCGGCGGTGCCGCTGATCCTGCTCAATCATTGGGGCGCGACACTCGACGATTTCGATCCACGGATAGTCGATGGTCTGGCGCGAACCCGACGTGTGATCGCCATTGACTATCGCGGTGTCGGTGGCTCAGGCGGCACCGCGCCCCTGACCGTCGCGCAAATGGCCGACGACGTTATCAGCCTGATCGCTGCGCTGGAATTCACCAGCGTCGATCTGCTGGGTTTTTCCCTCGGCGGATTCGTTGCTCAGGAGATCGCGCTCAAAACCCCCGCCTTGGTGCGTCGATTGATTCTGACCGGCACCGGGCCTGCCGGCGGCGTCGGTATCGACAAGGTTGGTGCGGTTTCCTGGCCACTGATGTTCAAGGGCGTGTTGACCCTGCGCGATCCCAAGTTCTACTTGTTTTTCACCACAACTGCGAACGGACGACGGGCCGCGACAGATTTTCTGCACCGTTTGAAAGAGCGCCGCAAGGATCGCGACCAGCGCCCGACACCCAGCGCTTTTCTGCGTCAGTTGAAAGCCATCAAGGCCTGGGGGAAACAGACGCCGCAGAACCTTGGCGGCCTGCAAATTCCGACACTGGTGGTCAACGGGGACAACGACATCATGGTGCCCACGGTCAACTCGATTGATCTGGCGAACCGGATTGCCCACGCGCAATTGATCATTTATGAAGACGCCGGACACGGTGCAATCTTCCAGAACTACGCTGATTTTGTCAGTAAGGCGCAGGCGTTTCTCGATCGCTGAGGCAATCCGCTCGGGCAACGCAGCCCTCCCCCAACACTGTGAGAACCGTCCCCATGAAAGCATTTTTGATCGATCGCTACGGCAAGCAGAACGGCGGTATCGGCGAGATACCCGAACCTGTGCCAGGCAGCCACGACGTGCTGATTGAAGTGCATGCTGCCAGCGTCAACCTACTCGACTCAAAGATTCGCAGCGGCGAATTCAAACTGATTCTGCCGTATTCATTCCCCTTGGTACTGGGCAACGACTTAGCCGGCGTGGTGATTCAGACAGGCGCTGAGGTCAAGGGATTCAAGCCCGGAGACGAGGTGTATGCGCGCGTGCCCGAACAGCGAATCGGCACCTTTGCCGAGCGAATCGCCGTCGACCAAAACGCGGTGGCCTTGAAGCCCGCCAACCTCAGCATGGAGCAAGCCGCGGCTGTTCCTTTGGTTGCCCTGACAGCCTGGCAAGCGCTGGTCGATATCGCCGGTTTGCAAAAGGGCCAAAAGATCTTGATTCACGCCGGTTCCGGCGGTGTCGGAACCATCGCCATTCAACTGGCCAAACACCTCGGTGCTGTTGTCGCAACCACCACCAGCACCGCGAATGTCGAGTGGGTGAAGGCGCTGGGCGCAGACGTGGTGATTGATTACAAACACCAGCAATTCCAGCAAGAACTGAGCGACTACGATGTGGTGCTGAACAGCCTTGGCGCTGATGTTCTGGCGCATTCATTGAAGGTGCTCAAGCCAGGCGGCCAGCTGATTTCCATTTCAGGCCCGCCAACCGCAGAGTTCGCCAAGGCGCAAGGATTAGCCTGGCCACTGCGGCAAGTCATGAGTTTGTTGAGCCTGAGTATTCGGCGCAAGGCGCGCAAGCAGGATGTCCGTTACAGCTTTCTGTTCATGCGGGCGAACGGTGCACAACTGAACGACATCACCGCCCTGATCGAGGCTGGCGAGATCACGCCGGTGCTGGACCGCACCTTTGCCTTCGAGTCGACGAGTGAAGCCCTGAAGTACGTTGAACAGGGTCGCGCAAAAGGCAAAGTCATCGTTCGGATCAAATAGCGGCAGATCGGTCATCATCTGGCGAAAGACATATGGATAACGCAACCTGCACCACCGAAGAGCCTGCCGCCGGTGAACAACACGACGTGCAAAACCAAAAGGACACTGAGCAGGCGTCGCCCACGCCTGCATTGCAAGGCACGATGCTCAGCACGGCGCCTGTCGTCTGGCGACCTTTGATGCTCGAACCTTAAACGCCCCGGTCCTGGCTCAGGTGTCCAACGGCGTTTGCGGCGTATCGGGATTGAGTTGCCGACGACGGAATTGCCCGGGCGGCTGGCCATGAATCTGTCGAAAACGTCGAGAGAAATACGCCTCGTCCGCGAAGCCGCACAAGCGTGCGACCTCGCCCACCGAGCGCGTGCTGTTGAGCAGGAAATTGCGTGCCGCGTGCATTCTGCGTTCGAGCACCAGTTCGGTGAAAGTCTTGCCAATCTCCTTGCGCAACCAGTGCGTGAGATACGTCGGTGACAGGTAAGTCGCTGCTGCCACTTTGATCAGATTGAGATCGGGGTCAGCGATGTTTTTGCGCAAGTACTCGAACATCCGGCTCATTGCATCCCGCCGGCTGGCCTCGGCCGCGTTCTCTTCAGCCAGGCGTTTGAGCGGCTCGGCGTATAGAAAACAAACGCTGCCGATCAGTTGCAACAGCAAGCCCTTGAGCATCTCGCGCGTACCGAACTGACGGTTCTCGTCCAGCGCGCGCATCTGTTCGATCAGGGCGCAGACCTTGGCGAAATCCTCATCGCCCAGAATGAAATCCAGATGCTCCTGAAAACGGAACGGCGACAACTCCGGCGCCAGCAGGATCGACACTTCTTCGAGATCCATCGGGTCGCACTGCAAATGCGGCAGCAGAAAGGTCTGGGAAAAATTGATCACTATAAAGTTGCTGTCCGCCGGATGCGGAATCACATGCACCCGGTGCGGCAGGATGAATGCCAGGGTGTTGCGCGGGAACGGTCGCTCGACGTTGCCGATGTGCTGCACGGTGTCGCCACCAAGGTTGATCTGAATCTGGAAATACTCGTGCCGATGCGGACTGGTCTCGGCACGGCGACCCTTTTTGTCGCGGATGTAGAAGTCCGTCAATTCGCTGCGTTGCTGCATGACATAGGTGGGAATGCGGTGCGGTGACGACATCGGCTGAGGATCCTCGACAGCTACGTTGGGGCGTAAACGGGCGACCGTCATCTTGCAGCCATGCGGCCAACGCATCAAGACGTCATACGATGACTTTGTCGAGGCGAAATTATTTCGCCGCAGGGTGGCATTTAGCCTGTCCAAAAAAACCATGAAAGAACAAAAACTTTTTTGCTCTTATTTTCAGTATGTTGAGAGATATTCATCATCTATAAAATCAAAAGTCTGGCGTTTGATTTTCTTGGACAGGTTTATCAAAGCCATTTTCATATGGAAAAAATGATCTAACACCGCAGTTGATTAGAAGAGGTTGTACGACCACTGTAACAACCAACGCAGCCCAACCTCTTCCAAAAACAATCAAAGGTGTGCACGTCATGATCCTGCTATTGCCCCTCGCTGACCCGCCCGATTGCTCCCCGATCACGCCGCCCGGAAGACGTACCTGAACGTCTGACGCAGCCGCTCATTTCAGTCTCGATTGCCATGCCCTGTCCGATGCGGGCAACGCTTTCGGCTGCGCGAAAACATCTCGATTCTTCTAACAATAACGAGGTCTCTTCATGTCGAATTCACATGCTTCCCAAGCCACCGTGCCGCCGGTAATAGACGCTGCCCGGGACGCCGTCGTGCCACAACGCCTGCCCTCGCGGCGACGCTGGTTCATGCTCTCGCTACTGCTGATTGCGACGATCATCAACTACATCGACCGGGTCAACATCTCGATTGCCGCGCCGTTCATGGCCAAGGATCTGGGTCTGGACAAGATCGAAATGGGCCTGATTTTCTCGGCATTTGCCTGGACGTACGCGCTGGCTCTGGTCCCTGCCGGGTTTATCGCTGACCGCTTCGGTTCGCGCTTCACTTACGGGGTGTCCCTGATCAGTTGGTCGACGGTGACCGTGTGTCAGGGCTTTGCCACAGGATTTGCATCTTTGTTCGGCTTGCGATTGGCGGTCGGCGCCATGGAAGCACCGGCGTTCCCGGCCAACAGTCGCGCGGTCACGGTGTGGTTCCCGGCACGGGAGCGCGGTCTGGCCAGCAGTATCTACGTCTGCGGGCAATACCTGGGGACGGCGCTGTTTACCGGCGCCCTGCTCTGGCTGGCGACCACCTTCGACTGGCGTCACGTGTTCTACAGCACCGGCGTACTCGGCATCGTGTTCGGGGTGTTGTGGTTGTACCTGTATCGCGATCCGCTGAACTGCAAGAAGGTCAGCAAAGAAGAATTGAAGTACATCGAGGCCGGCGGCGGTCTGGTCAAAAGCAGTCAGGAACGCACTCGCTTCAACTGGCGGCAAATCGCCGAGTTGTTCAGCTACCGGCAGATCTGGGCGATTTGCATCGGCAAATTCGCCAGCACCTCGGCGCTGTACTTCTTCCTGACCTGGTTCCCCACCTATCTGATTGAAGAACGCAAGCTGACCATGATCAAGGCCGGGATCTTCGCCGTGTTGCCCTTCGTCGGTGCAACAGTCGGCATCCTCCTCGCCGGCATCGTGTCGGACTTGTTGATCCGCCGTGGTTACTCGATGTCCTTCGCTCGCAAGTTGCCGCTGGTGATCGGCTCGATGCTCGGCATGTCCATCGTGCTGGTGAACTTCACCGACTCGAACACGATCTGCATCGCCGTGCTGACCATTGCCTTCTTCGCCCAAGGCATCGCCTCGTCTTCTTGGGCCGCCGTGTCGGAAGTGGCGCCCAAAGAGCTGATCGGTTTGACCGGCGGGATCACCAGCCTGGCCGCCAACATTGGCGGCATCGTCACGCCGATCGTGATTGGCGCGATTGTTCACGCCACCGGTTCATTCGCCTGGGCCTTCTGGTTCATCGGCGGCGTGGCCCTGATCGGCACCCTTTCCTACTCACTGCTGCTCGGCCGCTTGTACCGCATCGAATTGAAGGTGCGCTGAAGCCAACAGCACCGTTTTCTCCAACTGCAGGCGGCTTTCGTCCAACTTCACCAACGACTGCCGCCGTACGCTGACGTTACCAACAGGACGCATAACAGGATGAACATGACCGAATACGTCTTCACGCCGGATCTGCCCGTAACCTTGCCCGTTGTCGGCAGTGAGCAACGCTTTCCCGTCGGCCGGGTATTTTGTGTCGGCCGCAATTACCCGTGGCCAGATGCCGTCGGCCAGTCGCGCCAGCCACCGGTGTTTTTCATGAAACCGGCGAGCAACGTCGTAGACGCCATCGGTGAGGTGGCATTCCCTTCGCTGACCGAGGATTTCGCCCACGAGATCGAGTTGGTGGTGGCCATCGGCGAAGGTGGCGCCGATATTCCTGAAAACGAGGCGTTGGCCTATGTCTGGGGTTACGCCGCCGGCCTCGACTTGACCCGTCGTGATGTTCAGCGCGCAGCCAAGAGCAACGGTTTGCCGTGGGAAGGTGCCAAGGTGTTCGACGGCGCCGCACCAATGACCGCCATCGTGCCAGTGACCCGCGCCGGCCATCCCGAGGGTGAATTGTGGCTGAACGTCAACGGCGAGGAGCGTCAGCGCGACAGTCTCGACAGCCAGATCTGGTCGGTTGCTGAAGTGATCAGCCGGATCTCCCGGTCAGTGGCGCTGAGGGCCGGCGACTTGATCATGACCGGCAGCCCGGCCGGCGTCGACGGCTTGCAACCGGGCGATGTGATCAACGCCGGCATCGACGGTATCGGCCAACTGGAAATGCGCGTCGGCCCACGAGCCTGAACGCCCTGCATACCTCAGTGATTTGAAGACAGGAGAACAATAAGATGTCCATCCCTCAACCTTTGAAAGTCGCGCTGGTCACCGGCGCCGGTAGCGGCATCGGCCGCTCCGTAGCGCTTGGCTTGCTGGCCGACGGTTACACCGTGGTGCTTGCCGGTCGCCGGCCGGAACCGTTGCAAGCGCTGGTCGAACTGGCGGCGAGCGAAGGGCACGAAGCCCTCGCGGTGCCCACCGATGTGCGCGATCCGGCCAGTGTCGACGCGCTCTTCGCAACCATTGCCGAGGTCTACGGGCGTCTGGATGTGGTCTTCAACAATGCCGGGGTCAATGCCCCCGCCGTGCCCTTGGACGAACTGACGTTCGAGCAGTGGCGCAACGTCATCGACACCAACCTCAACGGGGTTTTCCTCTGCGCTCGTGGTGCCTTCGGATTGATGCGTCGTCAACAGCCTCAGGGCGGACGCATCATCAATAACGGTTCGATTTCGGCACACACGCCACGGCCATTCAGCAGCGCCTACACCGCCAGCAAACATGCGGTGCTGGGGCTGACCAAATCCCTGGCGCTGGACGGTCGCGAATTCAACATCGCTTGCAGCCAGATCGACATCGGCAACGCCCTGACCGAAATGTCGGTGCGCATGACCAAAGGTGTACGTCAGGCCAACGGCAGCATCGCCGTCGAGCCGATGGTCGACGTCAAGCATGTCGCTGATGCGGTGCGCTACATCGCCGCCCTGCCGCTGTCGGCCAACGTTCTGAACATGACCGTCATGGCCACCGCCATGCCGTTTGCCGGCCGCGGTTGAGCCGGCCTTTTTATTCGGTAAGAGAGGTTTACATGAAGCCAGAAGTCTTGCAGCTGAGCCCGATCCTGATTCCTGAAATCAACACGCGTCTCGACGAACTGTTCACGGTCAGACGCTATTTCCAGCAAACGGACAAAGCGGCGTATTTGCAGGAACACGGCGCGAATATTCGCGGGGTGATCACCGGTGGCCATACCGGCATCACCCAGGCCGTCATGGCGCAACTGCCGAAACTTGAAGTGGTGGCGGTCAACGGCGTCGGCACCGATGCGGTTGACCTGGCTTACGCTCGGGATCGCGGTATCCGCGTGACGGCGACCATTGGCGCGCTGACCGAAGACGTCGCCGACCTTGCCATCGGCTTGCTGATTTCAGTCTGTCGCGGGCTGTGCACCAGCGATCGCTATGTGCGCTCGGGCCAATGGCCGCACAGCGCAACACCGCTGGCGCCCCTGCCGTTGGCCCGTCAGGTGTCCGGCATGCGCATCGGCATTGTCGGCATGGGCCGGGTTGGCCGCGCGGTGGCCAGTCGCGCGGCGGCCTTCGGCTGCCCGATCAGTTACACCGACCTGCAACCGATGAGCGATGTACCCCACACGTTCGTCGCCGACCTCAAGCAATTGGCCCGCGACAGCGATGCGCTGATTCTCGCCGCCGCTGCCGACAAGGCTGAAGCCATCATCGATGCCGAGGTGCTGCAGGCCTTGGGCAAGGACGGTTATCTGATCAACGTGGCGCGGGGCAAACTGGTCAACGAGGCTGATCTGGTGGCAGCACTCGCCGCTGGCGAAATCGCCGGTGCGGGGCTGGATGTGTTTGTCGATGAGCCCAATGTGCCAGAGGCTTTGTTCGGCAACGAACAGGTGGTGCTGCAACCGCACCGCGCCAGCGCGACATTGCAGACGCGCACGCGGATGGGGGAAATGGTGGTGGCGAGTTTGCTGGACAGCTTCGCCGGGAAAACGCCGCAAGGTTGTGTCACTGGTTAAGTGGCAGGTGCCGAAACAGCTGCCCTCACCCTAGCCCTCTCCCCCAGGAGAGGGGACCGATTGGGGGATATTGGCGATGAGCGCCGACGTGCAATAGCGTCTGTGAATCCAGTACCGCCAAGCATTAAGGATGACCCCGTCATCGACGCGATCTGTCAGGTCGATGCATAACGCCAGACACCTCGGTCGGCTCCCTCTCCCCCCGGGAGAGGGCTGGGGTGAGGGCCGCCGTTGCAGCGTCGAGCTCGGCTTACAAGGTGTAGGAAATCCCCACCTGCACCGTTCTCGGCGCACCCGGATAGGCGTAGACATTACCGAACGCGCCCTCTTCATAATCGCGGTCAAGCAGATTCTTCACGTCTAGATTGAGCCGCACCTTCTCGTTGACCTTATAGAAGCCGAGCAAATCAACAGCCGTGTAGCTGTCCATCGAAAACGCGGTATTGGCGGTTTGCCCGGCGCGTTCGTCGACGTATTTGAGTCCGGTGCCCATGCCCAAACCTTTAAGCGCTCCGTCCTGAAACTCATAGACGTTGAGCAGGCTGAAGCTGTTTTGCGGAATGTTCATCAGCCGCGTGCCTGAGCGGATCACGTTGTCTTTGGTCACCTCGGCATCCACGTAGGCGTAGCCGCCGATCACTCGCCACTCAGGTGTCAGATTGCCGGCGACGTTCAGATCGAAACCACGGCTGCGCACTTCCCCGGCCGCCACACTGAAGGTCGAGTCCACCGGGTCGGTGGTCAGCACGTTGCGTTTTTCGATCTGATAGATCGCCGCATCGACGCTCAACTGATGATCCAGCGCCTCCCACTTCACGCCCACTTCATAGGACTTGCCTTTCTCCGGCGCAAGGCCCCCGCCCACGCGACTCGCGCCAGTGTTGGGCTTGAACGAGCGCGCAGTGTCGGCGTAGATCGCCAGAGTCTCGGTCAGATCGTAGGTGACGCCGAGACGCGGGGTCACCGCGTTATCACTGGCTTGCCAGTTTTTGCCGCCCGGTACGTAGGTTTCATAGTCGTGTTCGAAACGCTCGAAACGCGCCCCGGCCAGAACCTTCAGGCGCTCGGTCAACGCCACCTGATCCTGCACGAACGCGGCGTAGGTCTTGAGGTTTTCCTTGTCGTGGGTCGGCGTGCGGGTCAGTGCCGGGCGCGGCTGGCCGTAGACCGGATCGAAGATGTCGATCGGGTAGGCGCCGACCGCGCCGCTGGAGCGCTGAATGATCGACTTGTAGTCGTAATCTTCGTATTCGATACCGGTCAGCAAGGTATGCTGCAGGCCGCCGGTACTGAAATGCCCGGTCAGGTTGAGTTGGGTGTCCTTGTCGGTCCACTCCAGCTTGCGGTAGTTGAAATTGCGTCCCAGGGTTCGACCGTCAGCGGCAATGCCGTTGGCTTCGATCGCGTTGCCCTCAAGCGAGCCGTCGAGCCACTGGAAGCCACCGCCCAGCGTCCAGTCATCATTGAGCAGATGTTCGAAGCGCAGTTGCGCCATGTTGTTGTCGTTGTGCAATTTGCCGGCGTCTTTTTCGCCGAAGAACGTGTCCCGCGAGGCGGTGCCGATCTGTTTGGCGTAGCGCGTCACGCCGCGATCCAGCGGGTGATTGTTGCGCATGAAATCACCCTCGAAGATCACTCGGGTGGTATCGCTGGCCTGCCAGGTCAGCACTGGCGTGACGCCGTAGCGTTCGGTTTCCACGTGATCGCGGAAGGTATCGCCGCCCTCGCCCACCACGTTCAATCGATAGGCCAGGCGCCCCTCTTCATCCAGTGGGCCAGAGGCATCCAATGTGCCGCGCTTCATGCCTTGATCATTCAACTGACTGCCCAGCGTGACCGTGCGCTCGGCCAACGGCTGCTTGGAAACAACGTTGAAGGTGCCGCCGGGATCGCCACGGCCGTAGAGCATCGTCGCCGGCCCGCGCAACACTTCAAGACGCTCGATGGTGTTGGCGTCAGGCATATTCGGGTAGCCGCGGTTGATCGGGAAACCGTTGCGGTAGAACTCGCCGGTGGTGAAGCCGCGCACGGTGAAGGTGGTCAGCCCCTGCCCGCCGAAATTGTTCGCCCGACCGACGCCGCCGGCGTAGTCCAGTGCGTCTTGCAGGCGGGTGGCGCCGAGGTCTTCGACCGCATCCTTGGTCACTACGCTGATCGATTGCGGGGTTTCATGAATCGAGGTGTCGGTGCGGGTAGCACTGGCAGAACGTGTCGCGCGATAACCCTGCACCGGGCCGTCGGCCCGTTCGTAATCCGCCGTACCGACCACGTCGGTTGCGTCCAGTTCAAGTGCTGCGGGTGTTGAATCGGCCTGTTCAGCCCACGAGGAAGAAGACAACGCTTGCAGCACACACACGGAAAGCAGAGTACGACGCATGAAATGAGAACCTTACGAATAGGCCAGAACGAAGGGTAAAACCGCCAGCAAAGCGCCGCGGATGGTATACCAAGCATTCCGTTATTGAAACTTATTCCCATTCGTATGTTTGAAATGATCATGCGTCGGTGCGGATGTCATCCATTGCGTCGAACAAAAACCCGGTCAAACCTGCAACAGCTGTTTAGTCATTGCCATCGAGGTGTCCAGAGATTGCCCGGTACGCTGCAATTTGTTCAGCAAACTGGCGCCCAACCAGAGCTGATACAGGGTTTCCGCCAGATGCCGGGCGTCGCCCTCAGGCAGGCTGTTTTCGGCTTGGCCCTGTTCGATGCAAAGCGCAATACGTGCGACTACTTGCTCGGCGCCGTCGCGCAAGGTCAGGCGCATCGACTCCGACAAGTCGGCGACTTCGGCGCTGAGTTTCACCACCAGACACTCGTCACCGTGCCCTTCGAGGGTGCAGCGGTTCTGCCAGCCCTGCCAGTAATCCATCAGCCGCTCATAGGCGCTCAGCCCTGGCAG
The DNA here is from genome assembly GCF_979258515.1 of Pseudomonas sp. AC169. Taxonomy (NCBI): domain Bacteria; kingdom Pseudomonadati; phylum Pseudomonadota; class Gammaproteobacteria; order Pseudomonadales; family Pseudomonadaceae; genus Pseudomonas; species Pseudomonas sp. AC169. The sequence goes on from NZ_OZ409866.1 coordinate 6,620,897, forward strand.
CGTCAGGCGCCGCTCCATGTCGGCGAGGTAGTCGACGAAGTAATCCGCGAGCAATGCCTGGCCGTACAGCTCTTTGGACTTGAAGTAGTGATAGAACGAACCCTTGGGCACACCGGCGGTTTGCAAGATTTCGTTGAGGCCAACACTGGTGAAGCCCTTCTCGGCCATCATCCTGTGGCCGGTGTCGAGCAAGTGTTGGCGGGTATCGTCGTAGGTCGCTTTCATGGGGCGCAAATTACCAGGCAATAGACCAGTCGTATATTGGGAGGAACGGAAGTTTGCCACACCTGTCGATGAAAAACCGCAGGATAAAAAATTACTAGACGACTGGTCTAATTGGAATCTATGCTGCGCCCCGACAAACGTTTTCTGACCGGTGTGGCCGATGTGCGAATCCTTCGCCCAATCGAAGACACCTGATCGACTCAAGGTGCTCTATGAAAATCCTGATGGTTTTGACTTCCCACGATCAACTCGGCGACACCGGCAAGAAAACCGGCTTCTGGCTGGAAGAGTTCGCCGCGCCCTACTACGCCTTCAAGGACGCCGGCGCCGAGGTCACGCTGGTTTCGCCGGCCGGTGGTCAGCCGCCGCTGGACCCGAAAAGCGATGAGCCCGATGCGCAGACTGCCGAGACCGATCGTTTCCGCAAGGACCCGACCGCACAGCAGGCACTCGCCAACACCGGGCGCTTGGCCGACGTCAGCGCTGATGGTTTTGATGCCGTGTTTTACCCGGGTGGCCACGGCCCGCTGTGGGATCTGGCCGAAGACAAGCAGTCGATCGCGTTGATCGAAGCGTTTGACCGCGCTAACAAGCCGCACGGTTTTGTCTGCCATGCGCCTGGCGTATTGCGTCATGTCCTCACCGCTGACGGCAAACCGCTGGTCCAGCATCGTCAGGTCACCGGTTTCACCAATGCCGAAGAAGAGGCAGTGGGCCTGACGGACGTGGTGCCGTTCCTGATCGAAGACGAGTTCCAGCGCCTCGGCGGCTATTATTCGAAAGTCGATGACTGGCAGGTTCATGTGGTCGCCGACGGGCAACTGGTCACTGGCCAGAACCCTGCCAGCTCGGCCGCTGTCGCCAAGAAGCTGCTGGAGATGCTGGGCTAAAACCCGCGTAAAACCCTTGCAAACGCCGGGCGCGTCTCGCCCGGCGTTATTTTTTCACCCGATTAATAGACGACTGGTCTAATAAACTGCGAAAAAGGTCACTCATGAACAACAACCCTTTCTTCACCCCCGCCAGACTCGGCCATCACACCCTGAAAAACCGTATCGTCCTACCGCCCCTCACCCGCCAGCGCAGCACCCAGCCGGGGAATATCGCCAATGAGCTGATGGCCGAGTATTACCAACAGCGTGCCGGCGCCGGTTTGCTGGTCACCGAAGGCACGCAGATCGAACCGCGTGGCCAGGGTTATGCGTGGACACCGGGCATTCATACGCCTGAGCAAATCGCCGGCTGGCGCAAAGTCACCGAGGCCGTGCATGCCGTGGACGGGGTGATTTTCGCCCAGTTGTGGCACGTCGGCCGCGTCTCGCACACCGCGTTGCAACCTGACGGCGCCGCTCCGGTTTCCGCCTCCGCCGTAGCCACCGACCGGGTCAGCGTGTTTATCGAAACCGCACCCGGTGCCGGTGAACTGGTGCCACCGTCTGCACCTCGAGCGCTGAGCACCGATGAGGTTCAGGAGTTGGTTCAGCTGTACATTCAGGCGGCGCGCAACGCCATGGACGCGGGTTTCGATGGCATCGAATTGCACTGCGCCAACGGTTATCTGGTCAACCAGTTCATCTCCGCCCACAGCAACCTGCGCGACGATCAGTACGGTGGCTCGCTGCACAACCGCCTGCGCTTTTTGAAGGAAGTAGTGGCTGGCGTCGCCGAGTGCATCGGCAAGGAAAAAGTCGGCGTGCGTTTTGCCCCGTTGTTCACCACCACCGATGAAGCGCGCACCTACCTGGGTATGGTCGAGGAAGATCCGCACACCACTTACATCGAAGCGATCAAAGTGCTGCAGGACGTGGGCATTGCCTATCTGTCGATTGCCGAAGCCGACTGGGACAACGCGCCGGCGATGCCCCTCACGTTTCGTCAGGCGGTGCGCGACACCTTCAGCGGCGCGATCATTTATGCCGGGCGTTACACCGCAGAATCCGGCGCGCAACTGCTTGAATCCGGGCTGGCAGACTTCGTCGCTTTCGGCCGCCCGTTCATGGCCAACCCCGATCTGCCGGCGCGGATTGCCAATGACTGGCCGTTGAATGCGTTGAACCCGGCGACGGTGTATGGCGGCAACGCCGAAGGCTATACCGACTACCCCGTTTATCGCGGCTAACCGTTAAACACCTCGCCAAAGGCGCACCTGAAACATCAGGGGGCGCTTTTCGCGTTCGCCCTGATTTTGCTCAATCCTGGCCATAAATACCTATACACCAACTACAATCTGTACAACTATCTGGACTTAGCACTTAAACGTCCACTCGGCAGCCTGCTGCTCACTACGCTGAATCCGTGAAATGAACAAAACCCATCGGCTGTGCCTCGTTCTGGGCGACCAGTTATCGTTCGATCTGGCTTCATTGGCAGGTCTGGATCGCGAACACGACCGTGTGCTGCTGGTCGAGGTCATGGAAGAAGCCAGCCATGTTGCCCATCATCCGCAGAAGATCGCCCTGATCTTCAGCGCCATGCGTCACTTCGCTCAGGCCTTGGAGAACCAAGGCATCCGAGTGCATTACGTGACCCTTGATGACCCGCAGAACAGCGGCTCGGTGCCCGGCGAGTTGAAGCGCTGGCAGGCTTTGTTGCAGGCCAACGAGTTGCACGTCACGGAGTGCGGAGACTGGCGTCTTGAGCAATCACTCAAGGACTGCGGTGTGCCGATCCACTGGCACGCCGACGGCCGCTTCCTGTGCAGCCGCGACGAATTCCGCGCGTGGGCCGCTGGTAAAAAGCAACTGCGCATGGAGTTCTTCTATCGCGAGATGCGCCGCAAGAGTCGTCTGCTGCTCAACGGTGACGGCACGCCGGTCGGCGGCGCGTGGAACTTTGACGCAGACAATCGCAAAGCCCTGCCCAAATCCGTCAAGGCGCCCTACCCGGCTGGTTTTACCCACGATGCAATCACCCTCGAAGTCCTCGCCTTGGTCAAGGAGCGCTTCGCCAATCACTACGGCAGTCTGGATGATTTCAACTACCCGGTAACCCACGCCGACGCCCAGGCGCTCTGGGCCTGGTTTCTCGACTACGCCCTGGCCGGGTTCGGCGATTATCAGGACGCCATGGCCAGCAACGAACCGTTTCTGTTCCATGCGCGTATCAGCGCAGCGCTGAACATTGGCTTGCTCGACCTGCGTCAACTGTGCAGTGACGTGGAGTCCGCCTACTGGTCCGGCACCATCGCGCTGAATGCCGCCGAAGGCTTCATCCGCCAACTGATCGGCTGGCGCGAATACGTCCGTGGCGTTTACTGGCTGCACATGCCGGAGTACGCCGAGGGCAATGCGTTCGGTAACACGCGGCGTTTGCCGGAGTTCTACTGGACCGGCGCAACGCAGATGAACTGCATGCGCCAGGCCATCGGCCAGAGCCTGAAACACGCTTACGCCCATCACATTCAGCGCCTGATGGTGACCGGCAATTTCGCCCTGCTCGCCGGCATCGCGCCGAGCCAGATCTGTGAGTGGTATCTGGCGATTTACATGGACGCTTTCGATTGGGTCGAGCTGCCCAACACCCTCGGCATGGTCATGCACGCCGACGGCGGTTACCTCGGTTCCAAGCCTTATTGCGCCAGCGGCCAGTACATCAACCGGATGTCCGATTACTGTCGCGACTGCGCTTACTCGGTGCGCGAAACCACGGCTGACAACGCGTGCCCGTTCAATGCCTTGTACTGGCATTTCCTGATGCGCCACGGTGACCTTCTGCGCGGCAATCAGCGCATGGGCATGATGTACAAAAACCTCGATCGCATGCCGCCGCAAAAGCAGGAGGCTTTGTGGCAACGCGGGCAGAGCCTGCTCGCCAGCCTGGATCGCGGCGAATCGTTATGAAAACGCGCGAGCCTTGATCCCCGTGCAACTTAACCATAAGGGCCCGGGTCAATGGCTGACAAAGCTTGTGAGGCCGATGGCTTGAAACACGCCAGTTGAACGCAAGCCAACCATCAACGCATGAAGGGTGAACATCCTGAAACAGCTTACTCGCGAGGAGCTTGAGTCTGAGGTCACGCGCCTGCGTCTGGCCGTCAAGGCGACCTGCGACGCCGTCTGGGACTGGGATCTGAAAACCAACCAGGTCATCTGGAACGACTCGCTGCAACAGGCGTATGGCTACGGGTCTGCAGCCATCGAGCCGACGTGTGACTGGCGGTTCGCGCAGATTCACACGCAGGATCGCGCACGCGTGACGACTTCGATTCGCTCGGCGATCGACGGGGCCGGTACGACCTGGAGCGCGGAGTATCGCTTCCTCTGCCACGATGGTTCATACGCCGAAGTGCTCGATCGCGGACATCTGATTCGCAATGCCGATGGCCAGGCCGAACGCATGATCGGGGCGATGCTCGACCTGACCCGTTCGCGCAGCGCCGAAACGGCACTACGCCAGAGTGAAGAACGCTTCAGCACCATTCTGGAAACCATCGAGGCGGCGTTCGCCATCGTCAAAGTCAAATTCGACGCCGACGACCACCCCATCGACTATTGCTTCGTCCAGGCCAACCCGGCGTTCGAACGTCAGGCCGGGGTCAATCTGCGCGGCAAGTGGGTCACCGAGTTTGCCCCCAACCTGGAGAAATTCTGGTTCGAGACCTACGGCCATGTGGCCAAGACCGGCGAGCCGGCCAACTTCGAGAACTACGCCAATACCTTCGAACGTTGGTTCGATGTGCGCGCCGTGCGTGTCGGTGACCCGGACGATCGGCAGATTGCGATCTTCTTCAGCGATGTCACCGAGCGCCGCGATGCGCAAGAACGCTTGCGCGTCAGCGAGGCGGTCGCCCGGGAAAACGTCGAACGGGTCCAGCTCGCCCTGGCCGCCGGCGCCATTATCGGCACTTGGCACTGGCACTTGCCCAGCGATCGCTTCAGCGTTGATGAGGCCTTCGCCCGGGTGTTCAACCTCGACCCTGCCTGGGGTCTCGATGGTCTGAGCCTGGAGCAAGTGGTGATGACCGTTCACCCCGACGACAGGGAAGGACTCACAACCGCGATCAACGAAGTCATTGCCCGTGGAGGTGCCTATTCGCACCAATACCGAGTGCGCGGCGCGGATGGCCAATACACCTGGATTGAAGCCAACGGACGCGTCGAATGCGCTGAAGACGGCACACCTGTGCGCTTTCCCGGCGTGCTTATCGATGTCGAAGACCGGCGCAACGTCGAAGCCGAGCGCGACCGGGTCACCGCCGCGTTAAAGACGCTCAACGACACCCTGGAACAACGGGTTTCGGCGCGCACAGCAGAACTGATGCAGGCCGAAGAAAAGTTGCGGCAATCGCAGAAAATGGAAGCGGTCGGGCAGCTCACCGGCGGTCTGGCCCATGACTTCAACAACCTGTTGGCAGGCATTTGCGCCTCCCTTGAGCTGATGGAAAAACGCATTGCCCAAGGTCGTCTGAACGACATCGACAAATACATGCTGATCGCTCAGGACGCCGCCAAACGCGCGACCGCCCTGACCCATCGCCTGCTGGCCTTCTCCCGCCGACAGACACTCGATCCACGGCCGACTGAAGTCAACGCGCTGATTGCCGGCATGACCGAGTTGATCCAGCGCACCGTCGGCCCGAGCATTCGCCTGAAGACGGTCGTAGCGGCCGATCTGTGGCCGGCGCTGGTCGATGCCAGCCAACTGGAAAACGCCCTGCTCAACCTGTGCATCAATGCCCGCGATGCGATGCCCGATGGCGGCAGCATCACCGTCGAAACCGCCAATCGAACCCTGGATGCGGAATCAGCGCGCATACGGGAAATGCCCGAAGGGCAATACCTGTGCCTGTCGGTCGCCGACACCGGTACCGGTATGAGCGCTGAAGTGATCGCCAAGGCCTTCGACCCGTTTTTCACCACCAAACCACTGGGCCAGGGCACGGGCCTGGGGCTCTCGATGATCTACGGTTTCACCAAGCAATCCGGCGGCCAAGTGCGGGTGCAATCGACCGTGGGGCAAGGCACCATCATCTGCATCTACCTGCCGCGCTACCTCGGCGAAACGCTGCGCAATCACGATGACACGCAAAACCCGGCAACGCCTCATGCCAAGGCCGGCGAGACCATCCTGATTGTCGACGACGAACCTACCGTTCGCACGCTGCTCAAAGACGTGCTGAACGAACTTGGCTACAACCTGCTCGAAGCCGCCGACAGCGTTGAAGGACTGGAGACATTGCGCTCCAGCGCGCACATCGATTTGCTCATCACTGATGTCGGCTTGCCGGGCGGCATGAACGGCCGGCAAATGGCCGATGCGGGCAGGCAAATCAGGCCGAAGCTGAAGACCTTGTTCATTACCGGATACGCGGAAAACTCGGTGATCGGTAACGGCCAACTCGGCCCGGGCATGCAGGTGCTGACCAAACCGTTTGCCGTCGACACCCTGGTGTCACGGGTCAGTGGCCTGCTGTCCATCGACGTCGAATGAGGGTTGCGCAGGAGACGTCATAAACCTGTTGCGCCCCGCCGTCTTCGCTTGATACAGCGCCTGATCGGCGCACTCGATCAGACCGTGCACCGGGTCCAGCTGCGCACCGCGCGCACCGCGCGCAGCGGCGATGCCGATGCTCAGGCTCACGCGGGGCACGGGACTGGTGGGGTGGGCGATGTTGGCTTGCTGCAAGCGCTCGATAATCAACTGCGCCACCACCTCGGCACCGTCAATATCGGTGTCGGGCATTATCACCGCGAACTCTTCACCGCCATACCGCGCCACCAGATCCGACGGCCGCCGCACACACGCATCCAGCACGTTAGCGACAGCCTGCAGACAGGCGTCACCGGCAACGTGCCCAAGCGCATCATTGAACTGTTTGAAATAGTCGATATCGATCATCAGCAAGGCCAGCGAAGACCTGTCGCGTTGTGCCCGCCGCGCCTCTGTGGCCAGGGTCTGGTCAAAGCAGCGCCGATTTGCCAGACCGGTCAGTGCATCCTTCATGGCCAACAACTCCAACTGTCGATTGGAGCCGAGCAACTGCTGCTGAGCGATGCGCAGTTCGCCTTCCACCTGGGTCCGGCGGCGGATATCGAGAATCAAGCACCAACCGATCAGACCGGTGAGCCCCAACAGCCCCGCCACCACCACCGCCGACAGCAACGCCTCGGTTCGCCAGGCCGCGAGCGCTTCACGCTTGCCGATGGCGACCGTGGTGATCAGCGGCAATTTCTCGCTTTTGCGGAAGGCGTAGAGGCGTTCGACGCCATCCAGGCTGGAGCTATAAGACGCGGTGCCGACCGATTGATCGACCAGGTACTTGGCGTAGATCGGCGACTTGGAAAAGTTGCGGCCCATGTCCTGCTCGCGGAACGGGTAACGAACCAGCAACGTGCCGTCGGTATACGACAAGCCGATGGCGCCCTCCTGGCCGATGTCGAGTTTGCCGAACAGGCGCAGAAAGTTTTCTACGCCCAGCGTCACGGCCACGACCCCGGCAAACTCGCCGCGATCATCATTGAAACGGCGGCTGACGGTGATCACCCACTCTTGATTGGAGCGGCTGCGGATGGGTGGCCCGATAAAGGGTTCGCGGCTCGGGTCGTCGCGATGATGGATGAAATACGCCCGGTCACTGCTGTTGGCCCCCGCCGGAATCGGCCGGTTCGACGACATCAGCCAATGGCCCTGACGGTCATAGATGGTGATACCGCTCATTTGTGGCATCAACGGCTGCTGGCGGTTGATCAGCGCACTCAGGCGCTGGATCTGCGTGGGGCCACTGCCTTCGGTTTCCAGGCGTTCGACCAGGCCGAGTAGCAGCAGCGAACTTTGCCGGACAATGCCTTCGGAATAGGTCTCGAGTGCCTGGGTCAGGTTCAACCCGTGCACGTTGACTTCCTCCAGCGCGCGATCGCGCGAAGAAAGCACTTTCCAGATCGTCAGTGACGCCAGAGAGCAGCCGATCACCAACAGCAAGAGGATGACGAGGTGGGTATCACGCTTCACGAAAGTACCTAATGGAAAGTCCGGTTTTCCGTTCCGGCCGTTACTGATTCAAGGCAATAACAGCGGTCGTATGTCCTCGACCGGCGCAAGGATACAAGTAGCGCGTTGAACGCGCAGCAACTGCGTGACGGAACGTCGTTTTCAGGCTCTGGGCGATGTTCCGCAACGACACAGCGGCGGTCTGCAACTTATATTCACGGGCGCAGGTCATTAGGAATGCTGAGGTTGAATCCATTCGCAGACCTCGAACATTGAAGACACTGCCCGTGACCGCAGATCTGGATCGCCGCAATAATCTGTCACTGGACAGCCTCAACTTTTTCCTCGCCGACGTGCGCGACGGTCTCGGCCCCTATCTGGCCATTTACCTGTTGGCGGTGCATCACTGGGAGCCGGCGAGCATTGGCCTGGTGATGACCATCGCCGGCGTCGCCGCGTTGATTACCCAGACACCCGCCGGCGCCTGGGTCGACAACAGCCATCGCAAGCGCGCACTGATTGCAATCGCCGCGCTGCTGGTGACCGGCAGTTGCTTGCTGCTGCCGTTCGTAACGTCGTTCACTTGGGTGGCACTGACGCAAACCCTGAGTGCAATGGCCGCTTCGATATTCGCCCCGGCCATTTGCGCGATTACTCTCGGCATGACCGGGCCACGAGCATTTACCCGGCGAACCGGGCGCAACGAAACCTTCAATCATGCCGGCAATGCCTGCGCCGCCCTGCTGGCCGGCGTGTTCGCGTATCTGTTCGGCCCGGTGGCGGTGTTCTATCTGATGGCGGCCATGGCCCTGGCCAGCGTCATCGCCATTGCCTGCGTGTCGCCAGAAGCCATCGACCATGATCAGGCACGCGGACTCGATCCCGCCGACACTGGCCATCGCCAGCCTTCCGGTTTATCGGTGCTGCTGGGCAACCGCTCGCTGTTGCTGTTCGCCATTTGCTGTGCATTGTTCCACCTCGCCAACGCCGCAATGCTGCCGCTGGTGAGCCAAAAACTCGCGCAAACCAATTTGCAGATGGCCACCCCGCTGACCTCGGCCTGCATTGTCGCGGCGCAACTGGTGATGGTGCCAGCGGCGTTACTGGTCGGGGCGAAAGCCGATGTGTGGGGACGCAAACCACTACTGCTGGCCGGTTTTCTGATCCTGCCCTTGCGCGGCGTGCTCTATACGCTGTCGGACGATGCCTATTGGCTGGTCGCGGTGCAACTGCTCGACGGCGTCGGCGCCGGCCTGTTCGGCGCCTTGTTTCCGATCATGGTCAAAGACCTCACGCAGGGCACTGGACACTTCAACGTCAGCCTCGGCGCACTGACGACGGCCTTCGGACTCGGCGCGGCGCTGAGTAACGGCCTCGCCGGGTTCGTTGTGCAGGAGGCCGGTTACAGCGCGGCGTTTCTGACCCTGGCCGCGATTGCGGCAGTGGCTGTTGTGCTGCTCGGGATCGGGGTTCCCGAGACTCAGCGCAATGGCCGGCAGCCTGAAAGCGGCTCAGTGGTGGTCAATGCTGAATCCTGAGGTCCGATTGCACTGACGCTCTGCGCGCGGGTACTATTGAGATGTATTCTCACTAACATCTGGAAAGCCCGCCAGTGCACTCTCCTCCGTCCAGCAAGCTGGGATTCTTTTTCAGCGATCACCATCGTTGGCTGCTGCAGCACATCAATCGACATCTGCGCAACCACGCGGACGCCGAGGACACTGCCGCCGATACGTTTTGCCAGTTGCTGGCGGCGCGTGTCGATCCGGACAGCATCGAACAACCGCGCGCCTATCTGTCGACCATTGCCCGACGGCTGATGTTCGACCGTCACCGACGACGCAAGCTGGAACTGGCTTACCTTGAGCGCTTGTCGACACTGCCCGAGGCACTGGCGCCCTCGCCCGAGGAACAGCTGCAACTGATCGAAGCGCTGGTCGCCATCGACCGTGCCATCGACGGTTTGCCTTTGATCGTCAAAACCACCTTTCTCTACAGCCAACTGGATGGCCTGAGCTATGTGGCCATCGCGCAGAAACTGGGGCTTTCGGAGCGCACGGTCAGCCGCTACATGAAGCAGGCGTTGCGTCAGTGTTATCTGTGCGAAGTGGCGCCATGAGCAAGCCGCGCCTGGATGCCGTCAGCGAGCAAGCCATCGACTGGATGGTCAGACTGCGCGCCGGTACGCCCGATACGGCGTTGCAGGAACGCTTCAATGCCTGGCTGGCGATGGACCGGGCGCACAGTCAGGCTTTCGACAGATTGCAGGAACGTCTCGGTGGCTCGTTCAACACCGTTCGCGCACTCGACCGACGTTTGCCCGGCCAGGCTGGCGAGGCTCGCCAGGTACTTTTGCAGCCACACGCTTCGCGCCGCGACGCACTGCGTGCGATTGCCGGCCTCGGTCTGCTCGGTGGCAGCCTGTGGCTCGGTAGCAAAAGCCAGTTCGGCGAGTCGTTGCTGGCCGACCTGCACACCGGACGCGGCCAGCGGCAAACTTTCAATCTGGCTGATGGCAGCCGGCTTAGCCTGAACGCTGACAGCGCCGTGGATCTGCGTTTCGATGGTCGGCAACGCGTGGTCATTCTGCGTCATGGTGAGTTGATCATCGATGTCGCCCCCGACCCGCGCCGGCCGCTGATCGTGCGCACCGCCGAAGGCGAAATGCGCGCCTTGGGCACGCGATTTCTCGTTGCTCAGGAACCGGACGCCAGTCGCCTTGTGGTGTTGCAGCATTCGGTTGAAGCGCGGCTGTTCGACGGCACCACGCAGGTGGTCGGGGAAGGTCAGTCGGTTGTGCTCTCCTCGCGCAACATCAGCGTCGCCAACGGCGATGAGCGCCGCCGCGCCGACTGGTTGAACGGTCGACTGAACGTGCTCGATGAGTCGTTGGCGCGTGTCGTCGACGCCCTGCGTCCTTACAGTCGCGGATTCGTGCGCGTTGCCCCCGATGTGCGGGACTTGCGCGTTCAGGGCGTGTTTCCGCTTGATGATCCCGAACGAACCCTCGCAGCCTTGGCCGAAACCCTGCCGATTCGCGTGGATCGCTACAGTCCATGGCTGACGTTGATCGGCAAAAAGTGATGGGCAAAAAATATCTTATGAAAACCATTCTTGTTTGTGTCCGGTTTTCATTTCTCATCCGACCTATCTCCTGACACTTTCACAAAAAACAGGAGAATGTTGTGTTCAACTCGTGGCCCCGTACCCTTTCCGTCGCCGTTGCGCTGGCAACGCTGACGACTTCAGCGCTGGCGCAAGACCTCACGTTCAACCTGCCGGCCGGCCCGCTCGCCAGCACGCTCAACGCCATTGCCGGCCAGAGCGGACAGATCATTTCGCTGGAGCCGGCGCTGGTGCAGGGTAAACGTGCGCCAGCAGTCATCGGGCAAATGCCGGCCGAGCAAGCACTGCAGAAGGCGCTGGCGGGCAGCGGTTTGGAGCTACGGGTCACGGGGCAAGGCAACTTCAGCGTCGAACCGGCCAGCGACAGCAACGCGGCGCTGCAACTGGATGCCACCAACATCGTTGAACGCAGCTTTGACGCCACCACCGAAGGCTCGGGCTCTTACGCCGCGCGCGCCGTGACCATCGGCAAAGGCACCCATACGCTGAAGGAAATTCCGCAATCGGTCACGGTCATGACCCGCAAGCAGATGGATGATCAGGACCTCGTCGATCTCAAAGACGCGGTCAACAAGACCACCGGCCTCGTCGGTCTGCAGGGCGTCGGCAAAGGCATGATCATTACCTCGCGCGGCTTTCAGATCGACGACTGGCAGTACGACGGCGTGCCGATTCCGCGCAACACCTACGCCCTGGGCAACTGGGCCACACAGGACCTGATTTTCTTCGATCGTCTGGAAATCCTGCGCGGTGCCTCCGGCCTGCTGCAAGGCACCGGCAGCCCCGGCGGCGCGATCAACCTGGTGCGCAAGCGCGGCCAGAACACGCCCACCGTGACCATCACCGGCAAGGCCGGTTCGTGGGATCACTACGGCCTGCAACTGGATGCCGGTGGCCCGCTGAACTCCAGCGGCACGGTACGCGGCCGCTTTGTCGCCGACGAAGACCAGAGCCAGTCGTTCGTCGACTACGAATGGAGCAAAACCCACTCGCTCTATGGCGCACTGGACTTCGATCTGCGCGACGACACCAGCCTCGGTCTGGCCATCAGCAACTCCGATGGCGAGTCCCGCCCGATGATCCGTGGCCTGCCCCGTTACGCCGATGGCAAGCCGCTGAATGTGCCGCGCTCGACCTACGGCGGCGCACGCTGGAACCATTTGGACATCGACGTCACCACGCTTTACGCCGATCTGGAACACCGTTTCAACGACGACTGGGCATTCAAGGTCGGCGCGGTGCGCATGGACGAAACCAACAAAGGCAAAAGCCAGCGCCTGCAAACCAGCGGCGACGGGATCAACGCCGATGGCAGCGGCATTCAGTACGCCGATTTCGTCACCGATTTCGACGCGACCAAGCTCGGCCTCGACATGAACGTGACCGGCCATTTCGACGCCTTGTCCATGGCCCATGAAGTGATGCTCGGCGGCAACTACTCGAAATACACCAGCGACGACAAAATCGCCCGAACCTTCAACAACAACACCAGCGATACCATTTTCGACATCGATCACAATCGACCGGACATCAGCTACGAAGGGATTCTCAACACAGCCGGCGGTCAAGCCACCCCGAGCAAATACGAGATTCGCCAGAAAGGCTTGTATGGCAGTTGGCGGATCAAGCCGATCGAGCCGCTGACCGTGGTGCTCGGCTCGCGCGTCAGCTGGTATGACTACAGCTATCAGTACGCGACGCAAAGAGCCTTCAACGCGGCGATCGCGCAACCGGACAGCACCGTAACGGAAACCGGCGTGGTCACGCCCTACGCCGGCATCGTCTACGACTTGAGCCGCGAGTGGGCCGTGTACGCCAGCTACACCGATGTGTTCGAGCCACAGACCAACCGCGACGCCAGCGGCGCAACACTGAAACCGGTGGTCGGCAGCAACTACGAAATCGGCCTCAAGGGCGAATTGACGGATGGCCGGGTCAATACCTCGCTGGCGGTGTTCCGCTATGACCAGGAGAACCGCGCCGTCAACGACCTCGCGTCGGGCATGGTCTGCGACGGTTGGTATTGCTCCAACGCCGCCGGCAAAGTCCGCAGCCAGGGGATCGAAGCCGAGATCAGCGGCGAAGTGCTGACTAATCTGCAACTGTTCGCCGGCTACACCTACAACACCACCAAATACCTGGATGACCCGGACAACGAAGGCAAAGTTTTCAGCACCTGGACGCCGAAACACATGTTGCGGGTCTGGGGCGATTACCAGTTCAGCGGCGACTGGAATCGTGTCAGCACCGGTCTGGGCTTCACCACCCAGAGCCATACGCTGGGTTATGAACACACTTACGATGTCGGCGGTTATACCGTGTGGAGTGCGCGGCTCGGCTACCAGTTGAGCAAGGAAATCGGCCTGGCGGTGAACGCCAACAACCTGTTCGACAAGCGCTACTACACCGCCGCGTATAACCAGCTCAACGGCAACAACAACTTCGGTGATCCGCGCAATGTGATGTTCAGTGTGAAGTACACGCCCGAATTTTGAGGACCGCGTTAACTGCAAAAACAGAAAGCCTGCTTTTCAAAGCAGGCTTTCTGTTTCGGGTCGCGTCGGCTTACTTCTGCTGAGCGGTCAACGCCGAGTAGCTGTTCATCAGGTTGCGGTAGTTGGGGATACGCTGCGACAACAGATTGCCCAAGCCTTCAATGTCGTTGCGCCAGTCACGGTGCAGCTCACACGCTACCGAGAACCAGTTCATCATCTGTGCGCCAGCCTGCGTCATGCGGCTCCACGCCGCTTGCTGCACGGTGGTGTTGAAGGTGCCGGAGGCGTCAGTCACCACAAACACATCAAACCCTTCCGCCAGCGCCGACAAGGTCGGGAACGCCACACACACATCGGTCACGACACCGGCAATGATGATCTGCTTGCGGCCGGTGGCCTTGATTGCCTTCACGAAGTCTTCGTTGTCCCAGGCGTTGATCTGACCTGGGCGAGCGATGTACGGCGCGTCCGGGAACATCTCTTTCAGTTCTGGTACCAGCGGGCCGTTCGGGCCTTGTTCGAAACTGGTGGTGAGGATGGTCGGCAGTTCGAAGAACTTGGCCAGATCGGCCAGGGCCAGCACGTTGTTCTTGAACTCGTTCGGCGAGAAGTCCTGCACCAGAGAAATCAGGCCGGTCTGGTGGTCGACCAGCAGCACGATGGCGTCGTCTTTGTTGAGGCGGTTGTAGGTTGGAGTGGTCATGGTGGGCGTCCCTTTTCAATGTTGGAAAGTTGTTGTTGCGTTCAAGTTGTGTACAGGTTACTGACGCATCGAAAAGGGATAAATCGGTTCAAACGCGTTTCACCGTCAACCTGTGCAGGACAATTCAGTGACGGTGTGCTCTTCGTTCCCACACTGAAGCCAACAAAGTCGGGGGTTATTAGCTAATAACACCTTCATTAAACCGTCTCTCAAACGTTGTACTAGGATAGGATCCAAGTCTGCGGTATTTCGTCGTTCAAGGAGATCGTCGACAGGACTGCAGACGTTTTTGAATTAACGCCTCTCAGGGATGACACGCATATGAACTCACACTTGTTCCCCCACATCGGTAAAGTCATCGCAAGCACCGGCAGCCGGCACTTTCCGCGCATGTTGCATGACCTGATCCTGACGCAACTGGCGGTAGACGCCACGCACATCCGGCAGATGCGCGTCGAACCGGTGGGCCGCGCGTCGAGCCGCAGTGAGCCAGAGCCGCTGAAAGAGCAGGCCCTGCTCGCCGAAACGGTGTTTTCCGAACACAGTGCGGCGGCCCATCATTTACAGAACCCGCCGAGTTCGACCCGTGCGGACGCCTCGCAGCTGCACCTGACCCGGCGCAAGGACGGCTACCGCTACGTGATTTCGGTGTATCGCAACGATGAGTCGCAGCGTTTTTCCGCGCAGGAACGCAGCCTGTTGCAAGACATCTCCCCGGTGCTGCTGCCGATGGTGGAAAAACACATCAACGCCCTGCAACCGGCCAACCTCGAGCCAGAGACGCCAGCCGAGGCCGCCGAAGGCAGCGGCCTGGAAACCTTGCGGTCGCGCTTTGACGAGCGCCTGGAGCAACTGGGGCTGAGCCTGTCCAACCGTGAAACCGAAGTATGCGTCGGCCTGCTCGCCGGTCGCACGGCGCCAGAACTGGCTGAACAATTGGCGTTGAAGGTCAACACGGTGGAGAGTTATCTGAAACGGGCGGCGATCAAGTTGGGGATCAGCGGGCGGCATTCGTTGATGCGCTGGATGTATTCGCCGTTGGAGGCGTTGGCGTCGAGTGCGGCGTGATACGCAGGAATTAGCGAGAACTTCGGTTTTTGCGGTGTGCCTGTGAGATTCCCCCCTCACCTGATCTGGCCTAATGATTCTGGACACCCCTAAAGGGCGTTAATCTACGCCCAACGACGAGGTGTGATTTGACCAGACGCTATTTTTCGACAGATTTCAAACGGGACGCGGCTTGCCTGGTTTTGGATAAAGATTATTCGGTGAGCGAAGCCTGTGAAGCAATGGGTGTAGGCCCTACAGCTCTGCGCCGCTGGGTTGAGCAACTGCGTTCAGAGCGCAGCGGGAAGACACCTGAGAAGTCCAAGGCCATGACCGCTGACCAACAACGCATCCAGGAACTGGAAGCAACAATCCGACGGATTGAGCGCGAGAAGGAAATTTTAAAAAAGGCTACTGCTCTCTTGATGTCGGATTCCCTCGATCGGTAAGGCTGGTCGAGGAGTTAAGCGAGCAATATCCAAGATCCGAGTTGTGTGGCGTATTTGGTATCAACCGCAGCAGTTATTACGAGCGTCTGAAACGGCGGACAAAAGTGGATGTCGAGCGCGATCGACTCAAGATCAAGGCTGCCGAATTACATGAGCAAAGTCGCGGCTCAATGGGCGCGCGCAGCCTGGCAAAGGCGTTGTGTAACGAAAAGGAGTCGGTAGGTCGTTACATGGCTCGTAGCCTGATGCGCGAGATCGGATTGAAGAGCCAGCAACGGCGCAGGCATCGTTACAAACCTAGCGGCGCGGAGGCTCAATACGCCCCTAATCATTTGCAGCGTAAATTCAACGTTGAGGCGCCCAATCAAGTGTGGTGTGGCGACGTGACTTACATTTGGGCCGGTACTTATTGGGTTTATCTGGCTGCGGTACTAGACCTGTATGCCCGACGCATCGTCGGCTGGGCGATATCCAGAAGTCCCGATTCGGCTCTGACCTGTAAAGCGTTGAAGATGGCTTTCGAGTCGCGAGGACGCCCTGAAAACTTGATGTTCCATTCGGATCAGGGCTGTCATTACAGCAGCAAAATGTTCCGTGAAACGCTGTCGGAGATGCGGATAAAACAAAGCATGAGTCGACGAGGAAACTGCTGGGATAACGCCCCGATGGAGCGTTTCTTCGGCAGTTTGAAATCTGAATGGATACCCAAGGCTGGCTACCGAAACGAAGACGAGGCCAGTACCGATGTGTTGCGCTACCTGACCCACTATTACAATCGGATCAGGCTACACAGTTACAACGGCTATCGAACTCCCGTAGCCATGGAAGCCCTGGCGGCATGAAAAAGGGTAAAACCCTATAACCGTGTCCAGTATCGTTTGACCAGATCAACCCCAGCCCTCTCCCCCCAAGGGGGGGCGAGGGGGAAAGGGAGCAGATTTGTGTAGTTTTCGAGCCTGAGTTCGACGCGATATTTCAAGTCGGCGTACCTCGAAAGAACACCGCGATCAGTCCCCTCTCCCTCTGGGAGAGGGTTAGGGTGAGGGCAATCCCGCGACGTGCACCAATGCCTGATTCACCGCCAATTCTCCCAACATCACGACCTGAGCAATGCCCCAACAGGTATGATGAGGGCCGCTTTTAATCCCGCGCCAACGCCTCAATCGGATCAAGCCGCGAAGCATTCCGCGCCGGCACAAACCCGAACACAATCCCGATCAACGTCGAGCACACCACCGCCGTCAACACCGACGCCAGCGAAAACACCATCTCCCATTCCTTGATAAACACCGAAAACAAATGCCCGATCGCATACGACAGGGAAATCCCGATCGCCCCACCCAACAGGCAAACCATCACCGCCTCCACCAGAAACTGCTGACGAATGTCCGACTGCCGCGCGCCCACTGCCATGCGAATGCCAATCTCGCGGGTCCGCTCGGTCACCGACACCAGCATGATATTCATCACCCCGATACCGCCGACCACCAGGGAAATCACCGCAATCAGCGATAGCAACAACGCCAGCGAGCGGCTGGTCTTCTGCACGGTCTGCAAGACGCTGTCGAGGTTGTTGGTGAAGAAATCCTTGGTGCCGTGACGTTGTAGCAACAGCTGGGTGACGTGCTCTTCCACCACTTTGCTTGGCTGGCCGTCCTTCATGCGCACGCTGATGCTGTCCAGATAACGCTGGCCCAACACCCGCCCGGCGGCGGTTTCGTAAGGCACCCAGACGTTGAGGGTCTTGCCCGAGGCGAACAGGCCCTTATCCTGCGCGGCCACACCGATCACCGTGCACGGCAGGTTACCGATCAGGATCACCTGGCCCAACGGATCGACGTCTTGCCCGAACAGACGCTGTCGGGTGTTGTGATCGATGACCACCACCTGCGCCTGACGCCGTGCGTCGTTTTCGCTGAACGGGATACCCGCCGCCATCTTGATTCCGCGCACTTTGAAGTACTGATCGCTGACGCCGTTGACCTGCGCATCCAGGTCGATATTGCGATAGCGCAGCAACAGGCTGCGGCCGATCATCGGCGTGGCGCTGTCGACGTAGTACAGCTGATTCAGCGCGGTGACATCGGCCGGCGTCAGGGTTTCGATGGCCGCAGCACGCTTGTCGCCGTAACTGCTGCCTGGATAGACATCGATGGTGTTGCTGCCAATCGCGGCGATGTCCTTGAGCACATAATTCTTGGCACCCTCGCCCACCGCCGAAATCGACACCACCGAGGTGATGCCGATGACGATGCCGAGCATGGTCAGCAAGGTGCGCATGCGATGGGAGATCAACGCCACCCAGGCCATGGCGAACGCCTCTTTGAACAATCCGAGACTGGCGACAAGGCGCCGTGAAGCGGTGGCTTTCGGTGTCACCGGTTCTTCGCTGAGCAAGTGCGTGGTGTCGCGTTCGTTCGCACGGTCGCTGAGGATTTCGCCGTCGCTGACTTCGATGATGCGCTCGGCGTTGGCCGCGACTTTCGGGTCGTGGGTGACCAGAATCACCGTGTGCCCGGCAGCGTGCAGCTCCAGCAGGATGCGCATCACCTCTTTGCCGCTGGCCGTGTCGAGGGCGCCGGTCGGTTCGTCGGCGAGGATCACTTCACCGCCGTTCATCAAGGCCCGGGCGATACTCACCCGCTGCTGCTGACCGCCGGAGAGCTGGCTCGGCCGATGCGTCAGGTGCCCTTCCAGTCCCAGCCGCGCCAGCAACTCACGGGCGCGGGCATGGCGCTGAAGTTGCGGCGTCCCGGCATAAATCGCCGGCATCTCGACGTTGTGCATCGCGCTCAAATGCGGCAGCAAGTGGTAACGCTGGAAGATGAAACCGAAGTAGTCGCGGCGCAGTTCGGCCAAGGCCTGATTGTCCAGATCGCGGGTTTCCTGGCCGTTGATCCTGTAGCTGCCGGCGGTGGCGTAATCGAGGCAGCCGAGGATGTTCATCAGGGTCGATTTGCCCGAGCCCGAAGCGCCAATGATCGCGACCATTTCCCCGGCATTGATCGTCAGATTGATGTTCTTCAGCGCGAGAAATTCGCGGTCGCCGGCGGTAAAACTGCGGGTGATGCCGGTTAGCTGTAGCAGTGGCTCAGTCATGCTCAAGCCCCCGCCACATTGGTCAGCGGATCACCGATCACCACGCGATCACCTTCCGCCAGGCCGTCATTGATCTGCACTTTGACGTTGTTGTTGATCCCGGTCTGCACATTGCGCGACTGCGCGTGGCCCTTCGCGTCAAGCACGCGCACGGGAAAGCTGCCATCGGCATTGCGCGGCCCGAGCGCCGCCACCGGCACGGTCAGCACTGCCTTGGCGGTGTCGAGGATAATGCGCACCTGCGCGGTCATCGAAATGCGCAAACGATGGTCGGGGTTCGGCACCTCGAACAACGCGTTATAGAACACCGCGCTGCTTTGCTTCGGCGTTCCGGCGGGCGGTGTTTCAAGAAAGTTCTGTGGCGCCGGGTCCGTGCCGCGCAGTTTCGCGTAGTAGCGTTTGTCCTCGCCAAGAATGGTGAAATACACCTCTTGTCCCGGCGCGATGTGAATCACATCCGCTTCGGAAACCTGTGCCTTGACCGTCATGGTGTCCAGATCCGCCAGCTTCAGCAGAACCGGCGCCAACTGGCTGGCGATCACCGTTTGCCCTTCCTGCGTTACCACGCCGACCACATCGCCATCGATCGGCGCGACGATGCGCGTGTACGCCAGATTGACCTTGGCCGTGTCGATCTGGATATGCGCACTTTTGATCTGCGCGTCCAGCGACATCAGATTGGCCTGCTGCACCTGATAGTCCGACTCGGCGGTTTCAAAATCCTGGCGCGAGATCGACGCGTCGTCCTGCAAGTTCTTGTAGCGCTCGTAAATCGCTTTGGTTTGCCTGAGTTGAGCCTGGGTCGCGCGTTTTTGCGCTTGCAGGTTTTCCTCATCGACCTGGGCCTGACGCAGGGTGTTCTGCAATACCAGCGGATCGATTTCCGCCAGCCACTGGCCTTTCTTTACCTTGTCGCCGACCTTGACCTTGAGCGACTTCAATTGCCCGGACACTTGCGCGCCGACGTCCACTTGCTTGATGCCTTCGAGCAACCCGGTGGCCAGCACCGCGTTTTCAATATCACTGCGTTCAACCGGCGCGGTCAGGTATTGCGGCGCCTCGGCCGGTGCCTGCACCGCGTAGAACGCCAATCCCGCTACTGCCACCAACGCCAGGCCCATACCGACTTTGCGCAACTTCGACTTTTCCATAAATGACCACAAGTCCGTTCAGGGGTGAGCCCGGCTTAACGCCGGGCTCCAATTGAAAACAACATTCATGACAACACTTGGCCGGCCGGCACTTTCAGGCCGTCATGCCACCACGCCGCGAGACTGAAGACGTTGGGCGCCTTGAGAATCGTGAAGTGGTTGCCCGGCCCGTACCACACCGCCAGATCCGCGACCTGGCGTTGCCAGCCTTCGACCATCGCCGCGTGCTCGCGCTGATTGCCCCAGGCATCCAGCGTCGGGTCATCGACCAGCGCCAGCCGCACCGGCCCGGTGTAGGCCCGTTGCGGTTGATAGACCGTGCGCAGCGCGGTGGCGAAGGTGCGGACCGGGCCGTGCATGGCCTGCGCCGACGAACGCGCAGACAACACACCGGCGCGCACCATGCCCTCGTGCAACAGGCGCATTTGCGTGGTGTCGTCAGCCTCGGCGAACGCCAGCGGATCGATGCCCAACGACTTGCCGCTGGACAGTTGCAGCGTCTCGATCAAGCGTTCCAGTGCGGCGGTCGTCGTGTACGGCTTGCCCGCCGTACCGTTGCCGCCGGGAGATTCGCTGTCGATCAAGGTCAACGACGCTACCTCACGCCCGGTCGCCTGCAACTGCGCCGCCATGGCATGCGCGACCCAACCGCCGAACGAATGGCCGATCAGGTGCACCGGGCCTTGCGGATACAACTGTTCGACGGCTTGCAGGTAACACGCCGCCGCCGCTTCAACCTGACTGTGCGGCACGCCGCTGCCATCGAGCCCGCGCGGTTGCAGACCGAAAATCGGCCATTCCGGACCCAGTGCTTCGGTCAGGTGAATAAACCCGGTGACACTGTCGCCCGCCCCCGGCACGCAGAAGATCGGCGCATGCCCGGCGTGCCCACTCTGGATCGTCAATACTGGCTGATACACCTGTGGTTGCGGGACCTGCGCCGCCGTCATGGCCTGACTCAAGGCTTGGCCGAGTGCCTGGATATCCGGGTTTTTCATCATGCTACGGTGATCCCCCGGCACATCGATGCAGCGCAGCAAACCGCTGCCGACCTTGTTCTCCCAACCACGGCTCGGACTCGGTTGTGCCTGCCCCGGCATCAATGCCTGAGCGCGGAACAAGTGCACTGGCTGACTGGCCGGGCTGACCCGGTAATGCGCCAGCGCCAGACCATGAGCAGCCTCGCGATCGAAGTAACTCCAGGCCTGCGCCGCCGTCAGTGCGGCCAGTTCCGGGTCGGGCAATTGCTGTTCGCAGCAGCGCTGGAACAGCTCGTCGAAGGCGATCCGTTCGACTTCAGCCTCAAGCCTCTCTACGTCAGCCAATGCTGGCAGCCCTTCTGCACCACGCATCTGCGAACGCGCGCGGCAGTGCTCGAGCAATTGACGCTTGTCGCGATGCTCGCCAATCCAGCGGGTTTTATCCTGACTTGCGGGATGTGGCGCGTAGGTATCGAGCAGTCCGACAAACGCCACCGCCTCATCGAGACCGAGCAATTGCTGCGCGACTTCGTACGCCAGCAAGCCACCAAACGACCACCCGGCCAGACGATACGGCCCATGGGGTTGTACCGCGCGGATAATCCCGATCATCCGCGTGGCCATGCACTCAAGGGTACGCAGTTGCGGCTGCCCCAGCGGCACACCGGGCAAACCGTAAATCGGAAACTGCCCGTCGATGTGCAACCCCAGAGCCGGGAAATACACGTCCCGCCCACTGAACTCATGGATCAGGAACAGCGCATTGCCGCCCTCGCCCGGACGCACCACGACCAGCCCTTCCGGATGTTCGGGCACTGCGCTGCGTTGACTGAGCAGCGCCGCCAGCGACTCGACACTCGGACGCTGGAACAGCTCCGCCAGCGTCACCTGTTGCCCCGCACGTTGCAGCAGGTTGACCAGACGAATCGCCAACAATGAATGCCCGCCCAACTCAAAGAAATTGTCGTGGCGACCGACCTGTTCGACCTTGAGCACCTCGCCCCAGACCTGCGCAAGCAAGCTTTCGACCTCGCCTTGCGGCGCTTCGTAGTGTCGGCTGAGCACAGCGTCGAAGCCCGGTGCTGGCAGCGCCTGACGGTCAATCTTGCCATTGGGAGTCAACGGCAAAATATCGAGCGCGACAAACGCGCCCGGCACTGTGTACTCGGGCAACTGCTCGAGGATGAACGCGCGCAGCGTGTCGATAGCCGGTGCAGCGCGGCCGTCGCGCAGAGTGAAATAGGCGACCAGACGCTCGTCGCGCATCAACACCACCGCTTCGCGCACATCCGGGTGCTGGATCAACCGTGCTTCGATTTCACCGAGTTCCAGACGCAAGCCGTGCAGCTTGACCTGGAAGTCGTTGCGCCCGAGGAACTCAAGGTTGCCGTCAGCGCGGTATCGCACCAGATCGCCGGTGCGGTACAAGCGATCACCGTCCACGAACGGGCTGTCAATGAAGCGTTCAGCCTGCATCTGCGGCAGTCCCATATAACCGCGCGCCACGCCGACACCACCTATGTGCAACTGGCCAATGACGCCGAGCGGCACCGGTTGGTCGTGCGCATCGAGCACATACAGGCGGGTGTTGCAGATGGCTTTGCCGATCGGCAATTCCGATGTTGGCACAGGCATGTGCGGTTCCAGTGTCCATGCCGTGCTGTCGACCGTGGCTTCGGTCGGGCCATACACGTTATGCAGGCGCACCCACGGCAGTTGCTGGCGCACAGCAGCGGCCAGCGCCGCGGTGAGTTCGCCGCCACCACAGAAAATGTCGGTGAGGCTGGTGCATTCACTGATCTCCTGCAGTTCAACAAACTGCTGCAACAGCGCCGGCACAAACTTGACCACAGTGACCCGCTGCTCACGAATCACTTGCGCCAGATAGGCCGGTTCCCGATGGCCGCCCGGTCGTGCCAGCACCAGACGCACACCGGCCGTCAGCGGCCAGAAGAACTCCCACACCGAGCCATCGAAACTGAACGGCGCTTTCTGCAACAACGCGCTCTCCGGGGTCGGCGGGCAGATCTGCGAACCCCAATGCATCAGATTGCACAAGCCACGATGTTCCAGCATCACGCCTTTTGGCGTACCGGTCGAACCCGAGGTGTAGATCATGTAGGCCAGATTCGCAGGGCTCAGGCCAGGCACCTGCAGATTGCTTTGCGACTGGTCATGCCAGGTGCATTGATCAAAGTCGATCAACGCCACCTCACTTTCGACGAACAACGATCGGGTGGCTGTGTGGACCAGCACCGCCACCGGCGCGCAGTCCCTGAGCATGAAGTCGAGGCGCTCCGCCGGGTAAGCCGGATCCAGCGGCACGTAGGCGCCACCGGCCTTGAGAATGCCGAGCAACCCGACCACCAGATCGAGTCCACGCTCGACGCACAGCGCCACTCGCGCATCCGGCCCCACGCCCTGTTCGCGCAGGTGATGCGCGAGACGGTTGGCACGGGCATTCAGCTCGCGATAGGTCAGGCTGTGTTCGCCCGACTGCACGGCGATGGCTTCAGGCTGGCGCTGCACCTGCGCTTCGAACAGGCTCTGGATAGGTTGCTCGACCGGGCAATCGACTTGCGTCGCGTTGAAGTCGCCGAGCAAGCGCTGCTGTTCATCCGCCGCAAGCAGATTGACCTGCGCCAACACTGCTTGATCATCGCTGACCAGCGCCGTCAGCAAGCGCTGCAAGTAACCGACAAAACGCTGCACGGTCGACTCATCGAACAACGCTGTGGCATAGCGCAGCGCGCCTCGGATGCCTTGCGGGTTTTCCCCCAGGCTCAGCGACAGGTCGAACTTCACAAAGTGATTTTCCCCGGCCAGGCCTTCCAGCGTTAGCCCGCCCAACGCCAGGGCGGGCGCGACGCTGCTGTCCCAGCTCACCAGGGTCTGGAACAACGGTGTGTGGGAAAGGCTGCGCACCGGCCGGGTGATTTCCACCACGTGTTCGAACGGCAGATCCTGATGCGCCTGCGCGGCCAACGTCTGGGCCTTGACCTGCGCCAGCAGCGCCGCACCGGTCAGATCGCCGGAGGTATCGATACGCAGCGCGAGGGTGTTGACGAACATGCCGATCAACCCTTCGATCTCGGCACGGTTACGGTTGGCCACCGGCGAGCCGATGACCACATCGGATTGCCCGGACAGGCGCGCAAGCAACATTGCCCACGCGCTCATGAGCACCATGTACGGCGTCACACCGTGGCGCTGACACAACGCCTTGAGACCGGCGCTGGTCTGCGCGTCCAGCACGATCTCGACACTGCCGCCGTGGTGATCCTGTTGTGCCGGGCGTGCGCGGTCGGTTGGCAGGCTCAACAAGGCCGGGGCGCCGGCCAGGGTCTGCTGCCAGTAATCGCTCTGGCGCTGCAACACCTCGCCGCTGAGCCAGCGCCTTTGCCACAGCGCGTAGTCGGCGTATTGCAGGGCCAGTGGCGGCAGTGGATCGTCCTCGCCGTGGCTGAACGCCTGATACAGCGCCATCAGTTCGCGGGTCAGCACGCCCATCGACCAGCCGTCGGAGATGATGTGGTGCATCGTCAACAAGAGCACATGGTGCTCATCGGCCAGACACACCAACCGTCCCCGAATCAATGAACCGTCCTGCAAATTGAACGGTCCGCGCGCTTCAGTTTCGATCAGCGCGCGCAAGGTCTCGTCGGTCTGCGGCTGTTGTCGCCAATCCTCTTCAATCAGCGGCAGGCCACTGTCGACCGGGGCAATCAGCACCTGCGCTTCGTCGTTCAATTGTGCGAAACGACTGCGCAGGGTTTCGTGACGCGCGACGATCCGCGCCAATGCCCGTTGCAGGGCCACGGCATCGAGGCGGCCACGCAAATGCAGGCCCAGAGGAATGTTGTAGGCGGTGTTGCCGCCGTCCATCTGCGCGAGGAACCACAAGCGTTGCTGGGCGAAGGACAACGGCAGCGCCTGATCGCGCGGTGCCGGCAGAATCTCCGGCAAGCGGCTGCGTTCGGCCTGACTCAACAGCTCGGCGACCGCCGCCAGTTCCGGGTTGGCAAACAGATCGGCCAGCGCCAGTTCCACGCCCAATTGCTGGCGTACCTGGGAGAGCATGCGCATGGCCAGCAATGAATGGCCGCCGAGTTCGAAGAAGTTGTCGTGGCGACCGACCTGCCCGACCTGCAACACCTCGGCCCAGACCCGCGCCAGGCTTGCCTCCAGTGGATTGGCCGGCGCCTCGTAGACCCGACTGAGCAGCGCCTCCTGGGTCGGTGCCGGCAGTGCCTTGCGGTCGACCTTGCCGTTGTTGTTCAGCGGCAATACCTCGAGTTGCACCCACGCCGTCGGCAGCATGTATTCCGGCAGACGGGCATGCAATTGCGCGTGCAGTGCGGCGCTGTCCAACAGTCCCGCGTGCGCCGTGTAGTAAGCCACCAGACGCGGAGTGTCCTGTCCGTCGCGGCGCGCCAGCACCACCGCCTCTTTGATCCCCGCGCAGTTCAGCAGGCGACTCTCGATTTCTCCCAGTTCGATGCGGAAGCCGCGAATCTTCACCTGATCGTCGTTGCGCCCGATGCAATCGAGTTGCCCCGGCGCCAGCCAGCGCGCGAGGTCGCCGGTGCGGTACAGCAACGCGCCCGGCGTGTCGCTGAATGGATCGCGGAGGAATTTCTCGGCGGTCAGATCCGGTCGGTTCAGGTAACCCAGCGCCACGCCCTGCCCGCCGATGTACAGCTCGCCGGTCACACCCATCGGCACCGGTTGCTGATGCGCATCGAGCACATAGACCTGAGTGTTGGAAATCGGCCCGCCAATCGGCACGCTCTCGGCGTCCTGCGCCACTTCCGGCACTTCGTATGTGGTGGCGTAGGTGGTGGTTTCGGTCGGGCCGTAGCAATGCACGATGCGTAACGCGGGTGCCTCGGCCAAAAGGCGACGAAACGCAGCCGGATCGCCACGCTCGCCGCCGCACAGCAAAATCCGCAGGCCTTTGAGTGCCAGCGGAATCAGTTGCACGTACTGGTTGAACAGCGCGGTGGTGACGAACAGAATCGTCGCACCACTGGCGCTCAGTTCACGGCCGAAGGCATTCGGATCGAGCAAGGTCTGATGGTCGATGATCACCACGCGACCACCATTGAGCAACGGCCCCCAGATGTCCATGGTGCTCGCGTCGAACGCCGGGTTCGAGGCGAACACCACACGATCCTGCGCATTGAAATCGGCGTAACCGTTGTTGAGCACCAAGCGGCCGATGCCCCGGTGCGGCACCATCACGCCTTTCGGCGTGCCGGTGGAACCGGAGGTGTACATGATGTACGCCAGTGTCTCGGACGATTGCACCAGGTTCGGGTTGTGCGTCGGCTGGCCATTGAGGGTCAGGGTGTCGAGATCGATGCGCGGCGCGGCGTAGTCGATGACTTCGCTGCTGAGGGTCAACAGCGCCACTGCCTGACAATCCTCGACCATGAACGCCTGGCGCTCGCTCGGCGCATGGATGTCCAGCGGCACATAGGCCGCCGCGCATTTGGCAATGGCCAGTTGCGCGACCAGAAGTTCCAGCGAACGTGGCAGCAGAATCGCCACGTGGTCACCCGGCTGCACGCCGTGAGCGATCAGGTGATGGGCCAGCCGGTTGGCCTGAGCGTTCAGCTCAAAGTAGCTGAGCGAATGTGCGCCATGCACCGCCGCCACAGCCTTGGGATGCGCGGCGGCCTGCTGTTGGAAAATCCCGTGCACGGTCAGCGTTTGCGGGTAGTCACGCGCGGTGGCGTTGAAGTCGCTGAGCAAGCGCTGGCGCTCATCCGCCGCCAGCAACGGCACGCGTTCCAGCAGCGTTTGGTCACTGGCAATCATTGCTTCGAGCAGGCGCTCGAAGTAACCGATATAACGCGCAATCGTCGGCGCTTCGAACAACGCTGTGGCGTAGTTCAGCGTGCCACGAATCACCCCGTTGACCTCACCCAGTGTCAGCGTCAGGTCAAACTTGGCGACCTCGTCCGGGCCGGCAACGCCCTCCAGCGTCAGATCACCCAACGCCAGTTGCGGGCCGACGCCGCTGTCCCAGTTCAGCGTGGTCTGGAACAGCGGGCTATGGGCCAGGCTGCGCACCGGCCGGGTGATTTCCACCACCTGCTCGAACGGCAGATCCTGGTGCGCCTGCGCCTCAAGTGTCCGCGCCTTGACCCGTGCCAGCAGCGCTTCGACGCTCGGTGCGCCCGAGGTGTCGATGCGCACGGCGAGCGTATTGACGAACATGCCGATCAGGCCTTCGACTTCAGCGCGGCTGCGGTTGGCCACCGGCGAGCCGATCACCACATCGGACTGCCCGGACAGGCGACTCATCAGCATTGCCCAGGCACTCATCAGGGTCATGAACAGGGTCGCGCCGTGACGCTGGCTCAGCGCTTTGAGGCCGGTACTCAGGCGCTCGTCCAGCAGCACCTCGACGTGGCTGCCGACATAGTCCGGTTGTGCCGGTCGCGGGCGATCGGTAGGCAGCGTCAACAAGGCCGGCGCGCCGTTGAGGGTCTGCTGCCAGTAGTCGCTCTGCCGCTGCAGCACTTCACCGCTGAGCCACTGACGCTGCCACACCGCGTAGTCGCCGTATTGCAGGGTCAGTGGAGGCAGCGGATCCGGCTGACCGTGGCTGAACGCTTGATACAACGCCATCACCTCACCGGTCAGCACGCCCATCGACCAGCCGTCGGCAACGATGTGATGTACGGTCAACAGCAGCACATGATGATCGTCGGCCAGACGCACCAGTTGTCCGCGAATCAATGGATCGTTGTGCAGGTCAAATGCTGTCGAGGCTTCCTGCGCCATCAATCCCTGCAAGGTGTGTTCGGCTTGCAAGTCTCGGCGCAGGTCTTCCACGCGCAACAGTAAACCGCTGTCGACCGGGGCAATCGACACGTGAGCGCTGTCGTCGAGGCTGATGAAACGGCTGCGCAAGGTTTCGTGGCGGGCAACGATCCGTGCCAGCGCCGCTTGCAGGGCATCAACGTGGAGGTGGCCGCGCAGGCGCAAGCCGAGGGGAATGTTGTACGCCGAGTTGCCACCCGTCATCTGCGCCAGGAACCACAGGCGCTGTTGGGCGAAGGACATCGGCAACGCTTGATCACGCGGCACCGGCACAATGTCCGGTAGCACGCTGCGCCCGGCGCGATTCAATACTTCAGCGACTGCGCTCAATTGCGCGTCGGCAAACAGATCACTCAGCGCCAGCTCGACGCCGAGGCGCTGACGGATCAGCGAAACCATGCGCATCGCCAACAGCGAATGACCACCCAGTTCGAAGAAATGATCGTGCCGGCCGACCTGCCCGACTTGCAGCACTTCGGCCCAGATCTGCGCCAAGGCGGTTTCCAGTTGGCCTTGCGGCGCCACGTATTCGCGAGTCGGCAGCGCGGCCAGATCCGGTTTCGGCAATGCTCGGCGATCGACCTTGCCATTGGCGGTCAGCGGCAAAGCTTCGAGCCGGACAAACGCGGACGGCACCATGTAATCGGGCAGCTGTGTCAGCAACTGTGTGCGCAACTCGCCTAGCGCCAGCGGCTCGGCCCCTGCCTGTTCGGTGAAATAGGCCACCAGTCGCGGCTGGCCGGGTTGGTCCTCGCGGGCCATTAGCACCGCTTCGTTGATCCCGGGGAGCTGATTGAGGCGGGTCTCGATCTCGCCCAATTCAATGCGCATGCCACGGATTTTCACCTGATCGTCATTGCGTCCCAGGTATTCCAGCGTGCCGTCCTCGCGCCAGCGCGCAAGGTCACCGGTGCGGTACATGCGCGCATTCTGCAAGGGGTTGAACGGGTCGCGCAGGAAGCGCTCGGCGGTCAGATCGGCGCGGTTCAGATAACCCCGGGCCACGCCCGCGCCACCGACGTACAACTCGCCCATCACGCCCATTGGCACCGGGCGTTGCTGCTCGTCAAGCAAGTAGACCGCCGCGTTCGCCACCGGTTTGCCGATGTGCAATGCCGTGCCGACGTCGATACGCCCGGAAGTGGCGACCACGGTGGCTTCGGTCGGGCCGTAGTTGTTGATCACGGCGAAGCGCTGGTCGCGGTTGAACTGGCGCAAGCGGTCGCCACCAATCAGCAAGGTGCGCAAAGTCGGGTGATCGAGGTTCTGGCTGAATGCGTATTCGGCAATCGGCGTTGGCAGGAAGCTCACCTCCAGTGGTTGCCCGCGCCACCACTCGAGCAATGCGTCGATGTCTTCACTGCCGTCATGGGTCGGTGCCAGGTGTAAGGTCGCGCCCACACACAGCGCCGGCCAGACTTCCCACGCCATCGCATCGAAGCCAAACCCGGCAAGGCTTGAGGTGTGGCTGCCGGCGCGTAAATCGAACGCTTCACAGTGCCAGTCGACCAGGTTCGACAGCGTCTGATGCTCGACCATGACGCCTTTGGGCAGACCGGTCGAACCCGAGGTGTAGATCATGTACGCCAGGTGCGCAGCGCTCAGACCCGGCACCGCAGGGTTGTGCTGCGCCTGCGCCGGCCATGCGCACAGGTCGATATCGATCACTGGCACGGCCAGCGCCGGTAGTCTCTCGTGCAGATCGCTGTGAGTGAGCACCGCGACCGGCGCGCTGTCGCCGAGCAGATAGCTGATCCGCTCGGCAGGATGCGCCGGGTCGATCGGCACATAACCGGCGCCAGCCTTGAGGATGGCGACCAGACCGACCAACGTATCCAGACCCCGACGGGCGACGATGGCCACGCGGTCATCAGGTTTCACGCCTGATTCGATCAAGTGATGCGCCAACGCATTGGCCCGGCGATTGAGCTGCAAGTAAGTCAGTGGCTGCCCGGCAAACACCGCTGCTACCGCTTGTGGACGCTCGGCGACCTGCGATTCGAAGCGCTGGGCAATCGTCAGTCCGCGCGAGTAGTCAGCCTCGGTCGCGTTGAAGCTCACCAGCAACTGTTCACGCTCATGCACCGGCAGGATCGACAACCGATCAAAACCCATGTGCGGCGTGTGCTCCAGCGCATCGAGCAATACGCTCAACGCCCGCTGCATGTACCCGCAGATACGCTGCGCATCAATGCCGGCCCCGGCCAATACTTTCAGGCTGAAACCTTCACCGAGATCGTCAACGCTGAGGGTCAGGCGATAGTTGGTGTGCTCCTCGGCTGCCAGCAATTGCATGCCCTGCCACGCCGCTTGCACCTCGGCGGACACCGACCCGACCGGAGCGCTGTGACGATAGTTCAGCAGTGTGCTGAACAGCGGCGTGCCCGCCGGCATCGCGCTGCACTGCTGCACCTGCGCCAATTGCGCGTGCTCATGAGCGAGCAACTGACTCAGGCGTTGATGAGTCGCCAATGCCGCGCCTTTGACGCTGTGGGCGTTCAGCTCGATGCACAGCGGCAAGGTGTTGATGAACACACCCAGCGCCCGTTCCGAGCCTTCGCCGCCCTGCAATCGGCCGAGTAAGACGGTGCCAAAAACCACGGCATCGCGCCCGGACAATTGCCCCAGCACCTGCGCCCAGGCGAGGTGGATCAGGCTGGCGGCGCTGACACCCAAGCGCCGTGCCTGTTGACGTACGCTGTGGCTGAGTGTGTTTTCCAGCGTCAACTGCGCTTCTTGCGCGGGGCCGTCATCGGCCAGATTCTGACCGTAGGGCAAGGTCGGTTCATCGACGGCGCCGAGCATCTCGCGGAAGAAGCTTTGGTGCTCTTGCTCACTCAGACCGGCCTGGGTGTGCGCCACGTAATTGCGGTATGGCACCGGATCGCTCAGTTGCTCGGCATTGCCCAGCAGAAACGCCTGCATCTCATGCTGCAACACTTCGAGCGCGACGTGATCCATGACCAAATGATGGAACAGCAACAACGCCACCACCCGTTGATGGGCGGCGTCGCGGCTGTACACCACGCGCATCAGCGGTGCCTCGGTGACGGGCATGCGGTAGTTATCGATGGTGAAGCGGCTCCGCAACTGGCTCAGCGCATCGCCCGCTTCGGTGTCCAGCTGCAAGGCCTCGCAGCCCAGCGAAGCCTGACGCCAGACCACTTGCACCGGCTCTTCAAGGCCTTCCCAAAACAGCGAAGTGCGCAGAATGTCATGGCGCTCGATGACCCGTTGCAGCGCAGTGGTGAAGGCCTGCAAACGCTGTTCATCGACGAATGCAAACTGCGCCTGCAGCACATACGGATCGCCCTGCGCGGCCGACAGATGATGGAACAGAATGCCAGTCTGCAACGGCGCCAGCGGGTAGATGTCCTGCACGTTGCGCGCACCGCCGGGGATACTCGCAACGATGCGGTCAATCGTCGCTTGATCCAGCGTAATCAGTGGCAGCAAATCAGGCGTGATGCGCGTGCAATCGGCCGGAACAAGATTGGCCGGCACCGCTGCCTCAGGCTCTCCGCCTACCGCCGCTGCCAAAGCGGCAAGCGTCGGTTGACCGAACAACACGCGGATATCCGCCGGCAGGCCAGCCCGGCGCATGCGCGCGACCAGATTGACCGCCAGCAGCGAATGGCCGCCCAGCTCGAAGAAATGATCAAAGCGCCCGACCCGCTCAACCTTCAGCAACTCGGCCCAGATACCGGCAATCACGGTTTCGACTTCACCGACCGGCGCTTCGTACGCGCGGGTCAACAGCGCCGACTGGTCGGGGGCCGGCAAAGCCTGGCGATCCAGTTTGCCGTTGGGGCTCAGCGGCAAGGCCTGCAAATGCACAAACACGGCAGGCACCATGTAATCCGGCAGATGCGTGAGCAATTGGCTGCGTAGCTGATCTGTTTCCAGTAGCTCGCCGCTGTAATACGCCACCAGCCGTTGATCGCCCGGCACGTCTTCACGGGCCAGCACCGCCGCTTCACGCACGCCGTCGATATGCGCCAGATGCGCTTGAATCTCGCCCAGTTCAATGCGCAAACCACGAATCTTGACCTGATCATCGTTGCGTCCCAGGTACTCGATGTTGCCATCGGCCAGATACCGCGCGATGTCGCCGGTGCGGTACAAACGCGCGCCGGGCTGATCATTGAACGGATCGTCGAGGAAGCGCTCGGCCGTCAGCTCAGGCCGATTCAGATACCCCCGCGCCACCTGCACGCCACCGAGATACATCTCGCCGACCACACCCAATGGCGTCGGTTGCCGATGAGCATCGAGGATGTACACGCGGGTGTTGCGCAGCGGTTTGCCAATCGGCGGCGCGCCTTGCGGCACCGGTGCATGCGGTTCTAGCGTCCACACGGTGCTGTCGACGGTGGCTTCGGTCGGGCCATAAACGTTGTGCAGGCGCACCTGCGGCAGACGCTCGCGCACACTGCGCACCAACGCGGCAGTCAGTTCACCGCCGCCACAGAACACATCGCTCAGGCTGCTGCACTCACCGACTTCTTCCACTTCAAGAAATTGCTGCAACAGCGCCGGCACGAACTGGACGACATTGACCTGTTGCTCACGAATCAGCTGCACCAGCGCGGCCGGATCGCGGTGATCGTCCGGGCCGGCGAGGACCAGGCGCATGCCGCTGGTCAACGGCCAGAACAGCTCCCACACCGAAGCGTCGAAACTGAACGGGGTTTTCTGCAGCAGCGCGGCGCCGGTATAAAGCGGACACAGCCCGGCGCTCCAGTGCAGCAGATTGCCCAGGTTGCGGTGCTCGACCATCACGCCTTTCGGCGTGCCGGTGGAGCCGGAGGTGTAAATCACATAGGCCAGATTCGCCGCGCTCAAGTCCGGCACCTGCGGATTGCTCTGCGCAAGGTCTTGCCAGGTGCACTGGTCGAAATCGACCCGCACGCCCGCCCACTCGCCGATCAGCGCACGCGTCGGCGCATGCACCAGCACCGCCACGGGCGCGCTGTCCTCAAGCATGTAGGCCAGACGTTCGGCGGGATAACCCGGGTCGAGCGGGACATAAGCGCCGCCGGCCTTGAGAATCGCCAGCAGACCGACCAACAACTCCGGCCCACGCTCGACGCAAATTGCCACCCGCGAATCGCGATCGACACCGCACTGGCGCAAGTGATGAGCGAGTTGGTTGGCGCGGCGGTTCAACTCGGCGTAGCTCAAACGCAGCTCACCGGCCACCACGGCGTCAGCGTCAGGTGTGCGCAATACCTGCGCCTCGAAGCGACCATGAACGGTCTGCTCGAGATCGTGGGCGACGGCGGTTGCGTTCAGATCGAACAGCAGATGCTGACGCTCGTCATCTGCCAACAGCGCCACCTGCTCCAGTACCGCTTGATCGTTGTTGACCATTGCCTGCAACAGTCGCTGGAAGTAACCGACATAACGCTCAATGGTCGATTCGTCGAACAGGGCAACGGCGTACTCCAGCACACCGCGAACCCCGCCCGGCGCGTCTGCCAGCGTCAGCGACAAATCGAATTTGGCAAAGTGGCTCGGCTCGGCGACGCTTTCCAGCGTCAGCTCGCCCAGGCTCAGGCTGGCGCCGTGGCCGCTGTCCCAACTGAACATCGCTTGAAACAGCGGACTGTGCGCCATGCTGCGCGCCGGTTTGGTGATTTCCACAACTTGCTCGAACGGCAGATCCTGATGCGCCTGCGCTTGCAGCGTGCGCGTCTTGACCCGCGCCAGTAGCGCTTCGCTGCTCAACTCGCCCGAGGTATCGATACGCAGGGCCAGCGTGTTAACGAACATGCCGATCAAGCCTTCGATCTCGGCGCGGGTACGGTTGGCGACCGGCGAACCAATGACCACTTCAGCTTGCCCGGACAAACGACTCAACAGGCTCGCCCAGGCACTGAGCATGAGCATGTACATCGTCACGCCATGTCGCTGAGCCAAGGCCTTGAGTGCGGCGCTCAAGCGTTCGTCGAGCACCACCTCGACGGTATTGCCGGCGTAATCCTGCTGTGCCGGGCGCACGCGGTCAGTCGGCAGCGTCAACAGCGCCGGAGCGCCGGCCAGGGTCTGTTGCCAGTATTCGCTTTGGCGCTGCAACACCTCACCACTGAGCCAGCGTCGCTGCCACACTGCGTAATCGCTGTATTGCAGCGCCAGCGGTGGCAACGGATCCGGCTGACCTTGACTGAACGCCTCATACAACGCCATCAGTTCACGGGTCAGAACCCCCATCGACCAGCCATCAGAGATGATGTGGTGCAGGGTCAGCAGCAGCACATGATGATCGTCGGCGAGGCGCACCAAGCGACCGCGAATCAGCGCATCATCCTGCAAGTCGAACGGCCCTGAAGCCTCGCCCTGAATCAGCGCCGCTAAGGTCTCGTCGGCTTGCGGGTGTTGGCGCAGGTCTTCAACGCGCAGCAGCAGACCGCTGTCGACCGGGGCGATCAGCACTTGCGCCTGGTCATTGAACTGGGCGAAACGGCTGCGCAGGGTTTCATGCCGCGCAACGATGCGCGCCAAGGCTTGTTGCAGGGCCGGTTCATTCAATTGCCCACGCAGGCGCAGGCCGATGGGAATGTTGTACGCAGTATTCGCACCTTCCATCTGCGCCAGAAACCACAAGCGCTGCTGAGCGAACGACAGCGGCAAGGCGCCGTCACGGACCACCGCGACAATTTCCGGTTGCGTGCTGCGCCCGGCCTGCGCCACTGCCTCGGCGACCGCGGCCAGTTCGGCGTTGGCGAACAGATCGCCCAGCGCCAGCTCCACGCCAAGACGCTGGCGAACCTGGGACACCATGCGCATGGCCAACAGCGAATGGCCGCCGAGTTCGAAGAAATGATCCTGACGCCCTACTCGCTCGACCTGCAGCACCTGCGCCCAGATCTGCGCCAAGGCGCTTTCCAGTTCGTTGTGCGGCGCCTCGTATTCGCGGGTGAACAGTGCGGTGAGTTCTGGTTTCGGCAGCGCCTTGCGGTCGACCTTGCCATTGGCGGTCAACGGCAATGCGTCGAGTCTGACGAAGGCCACCGGCACCATGTACTCCGGCAACTGGCTCAACAGGTGCGCGCGCAACTCGGCCACGGCCAGCGGTTCGACCTGGCTCTGCTCGGTGAAATACGCCACCAGGCGCGGTTGCCCGGGTTGATCTTCGCGCGCCAGTAATACGGCTTCCTGAATGCCGGGCAACTGATTCAGGCGGGTTTCGATTTCGCCGAGTTCGATGCGCACACCACGGATTTTCACCTGATCGTCGTTACGCCCCAGGTACTCGATCGTGCCGTCGGCACGCCAGCGTGCGAGGTCACCTGTGCGATACATGCGCGCATTCGGCAAGGCACTGAACGGGTCGTGGAGGAAGCGTTCGGCGCTCAGGTCGGCACGGTTCAAATAACCGCGAGCGACCCCCGCACCGCCCACATACAACTCGCCCATGACGCCAATCGGCACCGGCCGCTGCTGTTCATCGAGCAAGTACACCGTGGCGTTGGCCACCGGTTTGCCAATGTGCAAAGCGTCGCCCGCCTCGATGCGGCCAGAGGTGGCGACCACGGTGGCTTCGGTCGGGCCGTAGTTGTTTATCACGTCGAATTGCTGGTTGCGGCTGAACTGGCGCAAGCGGTCGCCACCGATCAGCAGCGTGCGCAGCGTCGGGTGTTCGAGGTTCTGGCTGAAGGCATATTCGGCGACGGGTGTCGGCAGGAAACTCACGTCCAGCGGCTGCGCGCACCACCAATCGAGCAGCGCATCAATGTCCTCGCTGCCCTCGTGCGTCGGTGCCAGATGCAGGGTCGCGCCGGCACACAACGCCGGCCAGACCTCCCAGGCCATGGCGTCGAAACCGAAGCCGGCAAGGCTTGAAGTGTGGCGACCGGCGCACAGATCAAACGCTGAGCAATGCCAGTCGACCAGATTCGACAAGGTGCGGTGTTCGACCATCACGCCTTTGGGCAGACCGGTGGAACCGGAGGTGTAGATCACGTAGGCCAGATGCGCGGTGGTCAGGCCCGGCACGTGCGGATCAGAGGTTTCGCTGAGCGGCCAGGTCAGCGGGTCGAGATCGATCACCGGCACCGCCAGCGCCGGCAAGCGCTCAAGCAAATTGTTTTGAGTGAGCACGGCGACGGGGGCGCTGTCGCTCAGCAAGTAGTGCAGACGCTCGGCCGGGTGTGCCGGGTCGACCGGCACATAACCGGCGCCGGCCTTGAGAATGGCGACCAGCCCGACCAGCGTATCGAGGCCACGGCGGGCGACGATGGCGATGCGATCATCCGGCTTGACCCCGAGCACTATCAGATGCTGGGCCAAGGCGTTGGCATGCCGGTTGAGTTCGGCATAGCTCAGTTGCTCACCGAGGTATTGCGCGG
Organism: Pseudomonas sp. AC169; assembly: GCF_979258515.1. NCBI lineage: Bacteria > Pseudomonadati > Pseudomonadota > Gammaproteobacteria > Pseudomonadales > Pseudomonadaceae > Pseudomonas > Pseudomonas sp. AC169. Next base: position 6,657,283 of record NZ_OZ409866.1, read on the forward strand.
CCACGGCTTCGGGCCGCTGCGCCACTTGCGCTTCGAAACGCTGGGCAATGGTCAGCGTTGCCGGGTAGTCGGCGTGAGTGGCATTGAACGCCAGCAGCAACTGCTCGCGCTCGGCCGCCGGCAGAATCGGCAAGTGGTTGAGTGCTGTGTCCGGCGCCTGCTCCAGCGCCAACACCAGACTTTCCAGGGCGCAATGCAGGTAAGCGCAGATACGCTGTGGATCGACCTCAGTGGTGGCGAGCAAGGTCAGGCTGAACGCATCGCCGAAATCATCGACACTCAGGGTCAGCGGATAGTTGGTGCGTTCTTCGGAGCTGATCGTGCTGATGCCTTCCCAAGCGGCAAGCACCTCGGCACTGGCCGTCGCCGCCGTGTGGCTGTGACGGTAATTGAGCAAGGCACTGAACAACGGCGTCGGCGCGACCACGCCGCTGCAACGCTGGGCCAGTGCCAGCGGCGCGTGTTCGTGGCGCATCAATGTGGTCAGGCGTTTGTGCGTCGCCTCCACCGCCGCACGCACGCCCTGCGCATCGACATCGACCCGCAGCGGCAAGGTGTTGATGAAAATCCCCAGCGCCCGTTCGGTGGCTTCGGCGCCCTGCATGCGGCCCATCAGTACCGTACCGAACACTACGTTTTGTTTGCCGGTGAGCACCGCCAATACCTGTGCCCAGCCCAGGTGAAACAGGCTCGCGGCACTCACGCCGAGCTGCCGCGCCTGCGCGCGCAGACGCTGGCCGAGCAACGGATTGATCGGCAGGCTCAGCTCGGCGATGCCGAGGCCGTCGCCCTGCACGTCCTGCAAACCGTACGGCAGCGTTGGCTCGGCAATGTCCGCGAGCATCTCGCGGAAAAACACCTCGTGTTCGGCTTCGCTGATGCCCAGCCGCGCTTGCGCCACGTAATTGCGAAACGGCACCGGCCGGCCGAGCGATTGATCCTGACCGGTGAGGCAGGCGAGCAGTTCGTGACGCACCACATCGAGCGCCGAGTGATCCAAGGCCATGTGATGGAACAACAACGTCGCGACCACGCGCTGCCCGCCCTCATCCCACGCGTAGGCCAGACGCATCATCGGCGCGTGCCGGACGTCAAGACGGAAATGTCGCGCATCGAAACGCTCGTGCAGTTGCTGCAGCGCATCGCTTCCGTCGTCGCGCAGCATGACCTCTTCCAACGGCAGTTGCGCTTGGCGCCAGACCACTTGCAGCGGCACGTCCAGCCCTTCCCAATGCACCGCCGTGCGCAGGATGTCATGACGATCGATAACCTTTTGCAAGGCTTGAGCGAAGTCATGCAGACGCTCACGGCTGCTGAACGCAAAGTACGATTGCATGACGTAAGGATCGCCCTGCTCGTTGCTCGCGTGGTGATAGAGAATGCCTTCCTGCAACGGCGCCAGTGGGTAGATATCCTGCACATTGGCGGCGCCGCCCGGCACCTCGGCGATCAAACGGTCAAGGGTCGGCTGATCCACTTCAGCGAGGGTCACCATCGCTGGCGTGATGTGCGTGCTGCCGAAAAGAATGCCGTTGGCCGGAACGTCGATCTGGCCGACGCGGGTGGCCGAGTATTGGCCGGCCTTGATCAGTTCAATCAGCGCCGGTTTGTGCTCGCGCAGCGCGGCCAGCAACGCCGGATCGCTCAACGCCTGTTTGTTGCCATTGACGCGCAATTGCTCATCGGTCACCGCCAACTGAATGTCTTTTGCCTTCAGGGTTGCCAACAGTTCGAGCACATTCACAGGACGATCTCCATTCTTTCCGTAATTGCGGCGTAGCCGGCCAGGGTCGGTTGTTCGAACAACGCCCTGACATCGGCTTCCATGCCTTCCTGACGCAACCGGCCGATCAGACTGACCGCCAGTAATGAGTGACCACCCAATTCGAAGAAATGGTCGTGACGCCCTACCCGTTCGACGTTGAGCAGTTCGGCCCAGAGCCGTGCGAGGGTGATTTCGACGTCGCCGACCGGGGCTTCGTATTCGCGGGTTTTCAGCGATTGCTGATCCGGTGCCGGCAACGCCTTGCGGTCGAGCTTGCCGTTGGGGCTCAGCGGCAAGGCGTCGAGATACACGAACACGGCGGGCACCATGTAGTCGGGCAAGTGCTCAAGCAAATGACTGCGCAGCAGGTCGATGTCCAGCCGTTCACCGGAGTAATACGCGACCAGACGTTTGTCGCCCGGCACGTCTTCACGGGCGACCACCACGGCCTCCTGCACACCTTCGATCTGGGTCAGGCGCGCCTGAATTTCGCCCAGTTCGATACGCAAGCCACGGATCTTCACCTGATCATCGTTACGCCCCAGGTACTCGATATTGCCGTCCGGCCGATACCGCGCAACGTCGCCGGTGCGGTACATGCGCCCGTGCGGATGAAACGGGTCATCAAGGAAGCGTTCGGCGGTCAGCTGCGGTCGGTTCAGATAACCGCGCGCCACCTGCACACCGGCGATGTACAACTCACCGACCACGCCTTGCAGCACCGGCTGCTGTTGCGCATCGAGGATGTACATCCGGGTGTTGGCGATCGGTTTGCCGATTGGCGTGTTGTCCGGAGTCTGCTCGATCGATCCGGCGCAATCCCAAGCGGTGACGTCGACGGCGGCTTCGGTCGGACCGTAGAGGTTATGCAACTCGCTGCCGGTTAACTGAAGTTTGAAACGCCGCACCAGACTGCCCGGCAACGCCTCACCGCTGCACATCACCTGACGCAGGCTGTCGCAACGCGTGGTGTCGCTGTTGGCGAGGAACACATCGAGCATCGACGGCACAAAGTGCAGCGTGGTGATGTGTTCGCGCTCGATTACATCGCTGAGGTATTGCGGATCCTTGTGCCCGTCGGGCCGCGCCATGACCAGTCGCGCACCGGTCATCAGCGGCCAGAAGAACTCCCACACCGATACGTCGAAGCTGAACGGGGTTTTCTGCAACACCGAATCGGCAGCGGTCAGGCGATAGGCGTCCTGCATCCACAACAAGCGGTTGACCACTCCGGCATGCTCGTTGACCACGCCTTTCGGTTGGCCGGTGGAGCCGGAGGTGTAGATCACGTAGGCGCTGTGTTGTGGTGTCAGCGCCGGGATTTGCGGATTTTCGGCGGACAAGGATTGCCAAGTGTTCTGGTCGAGGTCGACCATCGGTGTCGTGATATCCCCCAGCGACGAACGGGTCGCCCCGTGCACCAGCACCACGGCTGGCGCGCTGTCCTCGAGCATGTAGGCGAGCCGTTCCGGCGGATAGGCCGGATCCAGCGGTACATAAGCGGCGCCGGCCTTGTTGATCGCCAGCAGGCCGATGACCATTTCCAGGCTGCGTTCGACGCAGATTGCCACCCGCGAATCCACCTGCACGCCAAGACTGATCAAGTGCCGGGCCAAGCGATTAGCGCGTTCGTTCAACTGCGTGTAGCTCAATGCCTGATCGCCGGCAATGACCGCCGCAGCCTCCGGCGAACGCTGCACCTGCGCCTCGAACAAACCATGCAGCGTCTGCTGCAAATCGTAATCGACGGCGGTGTCGTTGAGGCCGAACAGCAACGTCTGCTGCTCCTCGTCCGACAACACCGTCAGGCGATTCAACGCGTGCTGCGGTGCGTGCTCCAATGCTTCAACCAGTGCGATCAGCGCGTTGTGCATGTACTGGCCGATGCGTGCCGCACCAATGCGCGAGGGAGTCATCACCGTCAGTTCGAAACCGCTGCCGAGATCGTCGACGTTGAGGGTCAACGGGTAATTGGTGCGCTCCTCGCCGGCAAGGGCTTCAATGCCTTGCCAAGCCTCACGCTTGGCGTCTTGGCGGACGTCACTGTCGCTGTGCCGGTAGTTGAGCATCGCGCTGAACAACGGCGACGGCGCCGCAACACCGCTGCAACGCTGGGCCAGCGCCAGCGAAGCATGTTCGTGGGCCAACAGCGCACTGAGCCGTGCATGCGTCGCCTTGACCCCGGCGCGCACGTTGCTTTCGTCGACATCCACACGCAATGGCAAGGTGTTGATGAACATGCCCAAGCCGCGATCCGCGCCCGCCCCGCCCTGCATGCGGCCCAGCAGCACCGTGCCGAACACCACCCGCTCCTGACCGGACGTCGCCGCCAGCACCTGTGCCCAAGCGAGATGGAACAGACTGGCGACGCTCACGCCGAGTAACCGCGCCTGACTGCGCAGACGTTGCGCCACCACGGCGGGCAGCGGCTGACAGACTTCCTCGATGTCGTTACCGTCGCCGTGGACATCCTGCAAACCGAACGGCAGTGTCGGTTCGTCGATGTCGCCGAGCATCTCGCGGAAGAACGCTTCGTGCTCTTGCTCGCTGACGCCGAGGCGGGTCTGCGCAACATAATTGCGGTACGGCACCGCTGCCTCCGGCAACTGCTCATCGCCCTGCAAAATCGCCTGTATTTCGTCGCTGACCACCGCCAGCGCGGTGTGATCCATGGCGATGTGGTGGAACAACAGCATGGCGACGACACGCTGATTGTCCGGGTCGAGGGCATACACCAGACGCAGCAGCGGTGCCTGATCCAGGTCCAGACGCCAGTGCCGCGCATCGAAGCGCGCGCGCAGTTGATCGATGGCCTCACCCTGCGCAGGCTCCAGCGCCACGGCCTGGACCGGCAGCTCAGCGCGGCGCCAGACCACTTGCACCGGCGTCGCCAAGCCTTGCCAGACCACGGAAGTGCGCAGGATGTCGTGACGTGTCATGACCTGACGCAACGCCGCCGCGAACGCCTGAAAACGTTCGAGGCTGTCGAACGCCAGGCACGATTGCAGCAGGTACGGATCGCCCTGAGCCGCGCTGAGGTGGTGATACAGAATCCCCTCCTGCAACGGCGCCAGCGGATAAATATCCTGCACATTGGCCGCACCTCCCGGCACCGTGGCGACAATGCGTTCGATACTGGCCTGATCCAGTTGCACCAGCGGCAGCATGTCCGGGGTGATCTGCGTGCAATCGGCGGCAATCAGATTGTCCGGCACGGCGACCTCGCGACCGCTGCCCACCGCCGCCGCCAGCGCGGCCAATGTCGGTTGGCTGAACAGCACGCGCACGTCGGTGCTCAGATCGACCTGACGCATGCGTTCGATCAGCGTCACCGCCAGCAACGAATGCCCGCCCAGTTCAAAGAAGTTGTCGTGGCGACCGACCTGCTCGACCTTGAGCACGTCAGACCATATTTGCGCCAGGGCGATTTCCACCGAACCCTGTGGCGCGGCGTATTCGCGGCTCAGCCACGCCGTTTGATCCGGCTCCGGCAAGGCCTTGCGGTCGAGTTTGCCGTTGGCGGTCAGCGGCAGCGATTGCAGGCGCACGTAAGCGGCAGGCACCAGCGCTTGCGGCAACTGCGCCTGCAGATGACTGCGCAAATCCTCGATCTCGACATTCAGGCGTTCGGTAAACCACGCCAGCAACTGGCTGTCGCGCACCAGCACCACGCAATCCTGCACCGCTTCGTGACCGCTCAATGCCGCTTCGATTTCCCCCAGTTCGATGCGCATGCCGCGCAGTTTGACCTGATCATCGTTGCGTCCCAGAAATTCGATTGTGCCGTCGGCGAGCCAGCGTGCGAGGTCGCCGGTGCGGTACATGCGCGCCTGCGGTTCGTCGCTGAACGGATCGTCGAGGAAGCGTTCGGCGCTCAGTTCGGGGCGATGCAGATAACCGCGCGCGACACCGGCGCCGCCGACATACAACTCGCCAGCGACACCGACCGGTACGGGCCGCTGCTGGTCGTCAAGCAGGTAAATCTTCGCGTTGGCCATCGGCCGACCGATATGCAACACCTGCCCGGCCTCGACCGCGCCGGAGGTGGCAACCACCGTGGCTTCGGTCGGGCCGTAGTTATTGATCACCGCGAAAGTCTGCTCGCGGGGGAACTGGCGCAGTTTGTCGCCACCGATCAACAGCGTGCGCAAGGTCGGGTGGCCGAGGTCGCGACTGAACGCGTATTCGGCGACGGGCGTCGGCAGGAAACTCACCTGCAACGGCTGCGCGCGCCACCATTCCAGCAACTCGTCGAGGTGCTCGTTACTCACCGATTGCGGTGGCAGATGCAGGGTCGCGCCGACACACAGCGCCGGCCAGACCTCCCACGCCATCGCATCGAAACCGAAACCGGCGACACTCGACGTGTGGCTGCCAGCGCGCAGGTCAAAGGCGCCATTGTGCCAATGCACGAGGTTTTCCAGCGTCGCGTGTTCGACCATTACGCCTTTCGGTTGGCCGGTGGAACCCGAGGTGTAGATCACATAGGCCAGATGCGCCGGGGTCAGCGTCGGTACTTGCGGATTGCTCTCGGACAAGTGCTGCCAAGTGGGATGGTCCAGATCAATCAACGGCACAACGCCAAGCAAATCAGCCGTCGCAGCCTGCGCCAGCACCGCCATCGGCGCGCTGTCCTGCAGCAGATAGGCGATGCGTTCCGCCGGGTACGCCGGATCGACCGGCACATAAGCGGCGCCGGCCTTGAGGATCGCCAGCAGCGCAACGAGCATGTCCGGGCCACGGCGCAGACACACGGCGATGCGGTCGTCGGGCTGCACGCCGAGCCCGAGCAAGTGATGGGCCAGACGATTGGCGCGCTGATTGAGCTGAGCGTAGGTCAGTTGCCGGGCGCCTTGAACCACTGCCGGTGCATCTGGTTGCTGCTCGGCCTGAGCCTCGACCAGGCGGTGAATCGTCGCGCCACGCGGATAAGCCGCTGAGTGCTGGTTGAAGCCGGCCAGCAGGTGTTCGTATTCCGTCACCGAGAGCACTGGCAAACGGTTGAGCGGACGTTGCGGTGCTTCTTCCAGTGCCGTCACCAGATGTTCGAGTGCGGTGTGCATGTAACTGCAAATCCGTTGCGCACCGATCTCGGCGACTGCCAGTACGTCGAGGGCAAACCCTTCGCCCAGATCATCCACCGACAGAGTCAGCGGATAGTTGCTGCGCTCCTCACCGCCAAGCATGCGCACGCCCTGCCAGATGCCCTGACCGTCGCGCGGCTGTTGTGCGGCGGCGCTGTGGCGGTAGTTGAGCAAGGCGCTGAACAGCGGCGCGGAACCGGCCATGCCAGTGCATCGTTGAGCCAGCGCCAACGAGGCGTGCTCATGGCCGAGCAACGCCGTCAGCCGCGCATGGGTGGACTTCACCCCGGCGCGTACGCCTTCAGCGAGATCAACTCGCAGCGGCAAGGTATTGATGAACACCCCCAGCGTGCGGTCGGCGCCCTCACCGCCCTGCATCCGCCCCATCAACACGGTGCCGAACACCACGTCGCGGCGGCCGGAGACCACGCCCAGCACCTGCGCCCAGGCCATGTGCATCAGGCTCGCCGGGCTGACCCCCAACTGCCGGGCCTGTTCACGCAGGCGCAGATTGAGCCCGGCATCGACCGCTTGCAGCGCTTCTTCGATGCCACGTCCGTCGCCCTGCACATCCTGCAGACCGAAGGGCAAGGTCGGCTCGTCGATATCGCCAAGCATCTCGCGGAAGAACGCTTCGTGCGCCTGCTCGTCGGCGCCCAAGCGTGCCTGCGCCACGTAATTGCGGTAAGGCATCGGCGGCGTCAGCGTGTCGATCCTTTCGAACATCAACGCGTGCATTTCCCGGCCGATCACGTCCATGGCGGTGTGGTCGAGAATCGAGTGATGGAACAACACGATGGCGACGACTTGCTGTTGTGCCGGATCCTCGGCGTAGACCATGCGGATCAACGGTGCCTGATTGAGGTCGAGGCGGAAATGCCGGGCATCGAAACGCGCATGCAACTGCTCGAGAATGTCGCCGTCCTGCGCATCCAGCGGCACCTTTTGCACGACCATCTGCGCCTGACGCCAGACCACTTGCTGCGGGCTGGGCAAGCCTTCCCAGACTACGCTGGTGCGCAGAATGTCGTGGCGCGCAATGACCTGCTGCAAGTGCGCGGCAAAGGTCTGTAAACGTTCGAGGCTGTCGAAAGCCAGACGCGATTGCAGCAGATACGGATCGCCCTGCTCGGCACTGAGATGGTGATAAAGAATGCCTTCCTGCAACGGTGCCAGCGGATAGATATCCTGCACGTTGGCAGCGCCGCCCGGGACCGTCGCGACGATGCGCTCGATGCTGGCCTGATCGAGTGTGGTCAGGGTCAACATCTCTGGGGTGATGTGCGTGCAATCGGCCGCAATCAGATTGGCCGGCACTGCGATCTCCCGGCCACTGCCCAAGGCACGCGCCAGTGCAGCCAGGCTCGGCTGATTGAACAGCACGCGCACATCGGCGCTCAAACCGGCCTGACGCATGCGTTCGATCAGGCTCACCGCCAACAGCGAATGGCCGCCGAGTTCGAAAAAATTGTCGTGACGGCCAATCTTCTCGATGTTGAGTACGTCGGCCCAGATCTGCGCCAACGCGATCTCGACCGGGCCTTGCGGCGCTGCATATTCACGGCTGAGCCACGCATCCTGATCCGGTTCGGGCAAGGCCTTGCGGTCGAGTTTGCCATGGGCGGTCAGCGGCAGGCTGTCCAGGCGCACATAAGCCGCCGGCACCAATGTGTCGGGCAGTCGTGCTTGCAGATGCTGATGCAAGTCGCCGATCTCGACCGATTTGATTGCGGTGAACCAGGCGACCAAACGCCCGTCACGCACCAGCACCACGCATTCGCGGACCGCGGCGTGAGCGCTCAGCGCCGCTTCGATTTCCCCGAGTTCAATGCGCACGCCGCGCAGTTTCACCTGATCGTCGTTGCGCCCGAGGTATTCGATATTGCCGTCAGCCAGCCAGCGCGCGAGGTCACCGGTGCGGTACATCCGTGCGTGCGGCTCGTCGCTGAACGGGTCGTCGAGGAACTGTGTGGCGGTCAAATCCGGGCGATTCAGATAGCCGCGTGCAACCCCGGCGCCACCGACATACAACTCGCCCTGCACACCGGTCGGCACGGGCTGTTGCTGGCGATCCAATAGATAAATCCGCGCATTGGCGATTGGCCGGCCGATGTGCAAAATCCGCCCGGGTTCGATGCGCCCGGAAGTCGCTACCACCGTGGCTTCGGTCGGGCCGTAGTTATTGATCACGTCGAACGTCTGCTCACGCGGGAACTGCCGCAACTTGTCGCCACCGATCAGCAGCGTACGCAGGGTCGGATGGCTCAGCTCGCGACTGAACGCGTATTCGGCCACCGGGGTCGGCAGAAAGCTCACCTGCAACGGCTGCGCGCGCCACCACTCGAGCAATTCATCGAGGTGTTCATTTTTGATCGCGGGCGGCGGCAGATGCACGGTCGCGCCGACGCACAGCGCTGGCCAGACTTCCCAGGCCATGGCATCGAAACCACAACCGGCGACGCTGGCAGTGTGGATACCGGCGTGCAGGTCGAAGGCTTCGGCGTGCCAGTGCACGAGGTTTTCCAGGGTACGGTGCTCGACCATCACGCCTTTCGGCTGCCCGGTAGAACCCGAGGTGTAGATCACGTAGGCCAGATTCGCCGGCGTCAGCCCCGGCCGTTGCGGATTGCTGTCAGGCAGGTGGCGCCAGTCGCTGGCGTCCAGATCAATCACCGGGACAACGCCGAGCAGGTCGCGCGTCGACGCCTGTGCCAGCACCGCGATCGGGTCGCTGTCCTGCAACAGGTAGGCAATACGTTCTGCCGGATAATCCGCATCGATCGGCACATAACCCGCGCCAGCCTTGAGAATTGCCAGCATTGCAACAAGCATGTCCGGGCCGCGACGCAGGCACAGCGCGACGCGGTCATCGCCTTGTACCCCGAGGCCGATCAAGTGATGAGCGAGACGATTGGCGCGCTGATTCAGTTCGCGGTAGCTGAGCTGTCGCTCGCCCTGCACCACCGCCAGCGCCTCGGGATGCGCCAACACTTGCGCTTCAAAGAGACGCGGCACTGTCTGCGCGGGCGGATATTGACGACCGCTGATATTGAAGCCGACCAGTACCCGCTGCCGCTCACTTGGCGACACAATCGACAGCTGCTGCAACGGCGCCGTCGGCGTGTACTCCAGCGCCGTGACCAGGCTGTGCAATGCGGTTTGCAAGTAATCGCAGACCCGTGCGCCATCAACCTGCGGCACGGCTTGCACGCTCAAGCGGAAACCTTCGCCGAGATCGTCGACACTGACCACCAGCGGATAGTTGCTGCGTTCGCGGGAGCTGAGAATCTGCACGCCGTCCCACGTTACAGCGGCCGACTCCGGCGCACTGTGGCGGTAGTTGAGCAAGGTGCTGAACAGCGCCTGCGAACCGGCGACAGCGCTGCAACGCTGGGCCAGTGCCAGCGAGGCTTGCTCATGGCCAAGCAACTGCGCCAGACGCGCATGGGTGGCACGCACGCTGCTTTCTACCGAGTCCGCCCCGACGCTGACGCGCAACGGCAAGGTGTTGATGAACATGCCCAACGCCCGATCAGCGCCCTCGCCGCCCTGCATCCGCCCGAGTAATACGGTGCCGAACACCACGTCTTGCTGGCCGGAAACCTGCGCCAACACCTGAGCCCAGGCCTGATGCACCAGACTCGCGACGCTCACACCCAACCGCCGCGCCTGCTCGCGCAGACGTTGGCCGAGGCCGGCGTCCAGTTCGGCATGGCTGTCGAGGATGGCGCTGCCGTCGCCATGGACGTCTTGCAAACCGAAGGCAACCGTCGGTTCGTCGATATCGGCGAGCATCTCGCGGAAGAACGCCTCATGGGCCTGATCATCAACGCCGAGCCGCGCCTGCGCGACAAAGTGGCGGTATTGCACCGGCGGCGGCAGGTCGCTGCTGCGACCAAGCATGACGTCGTTCATTTCCGTGACCAGCACTTCCAGCGCGGTGTGATCGAGAACGATATGGTGCATCAGGAGGATGCCGATCCAGCGCTGGTTAGGCTGATCTTCGGTGTAGACAAAGCGCATCAGCGGCGCGCGATTGAGGTCCAGACGATAGTGGCGTGGATCGAAACGCGCCTGCATCTGCTCGAGCACGTCGCCGTCGAGTTCATCGGCATCGACGCGTTCCAGTGCCAGTGGTGCTTCACGCCAAACCACTTGCACCGCCTCTTCCAATCCTTCCCAGACGATGCCGGTGCGCAGAATGTCATGGCGCTTGATCACGCCATTCAAGGCACGGACAAAATCCTTGATCTGCGCCAGACCGTCGAAGGCGAATTGCGCCTGCAACACATACGGATCGCCGGCGCTGGTGGCCAGATGGTGATAGAGAATCCCCGCCTGCAACGGCGCCAGACCGTAGATGTCCTGCACATTGGCGATGCCGCCCGGCACAGTTGCAACGACGCGGTCGATCGCGGCTTGATCGAGATTGGCCAGCGGCAGCATCGCCGGAGTAATGCGCGTACAACCCGGTTCGATCTGGTTGTCGGGAACGACGATGCCGCGCTCGCTGCTCAAGGTCGCTGCCAGTGCCGCCACGCTCGGCTGCCCGAACAGCACGCGCACGTCACAGTGCAGATCCTGTTGGCGCATGCGCTCTATCAGCTTGACCGCCAGCAACGAATGACCACCCAGTTCGAAGAAGTTGTCGTGACGACCGACCTGCTCGACACCGAGCAAGGTTTGCCAGAGCCCGGCGATCAGATTTTCCACGGCGCCAACCGGCGCTTCGAAACCACGATGGGCGAATGCATCACTGTCCGGTGCCGGCAAGGCTTTGCGATCAAGCTTGCCGTTGGTGGTCAGCGGGAAGGCCTCGAGGCGCACAAACGCGCTTGGCACCATGTAGTCAGCCAGCGTGGCCAGCAAATGATCGCGCAATTGCGCCACGTCAGGCGCGGCGCTTTCGTCAGCCAGCCAGTAGGCAACCAGACGTTGATCACCGGGGCTGTCCTCACGGGCGATGACCACGGCTTCACGCACACCTTCACAAGTAGATAGCCGCGCTTCGATTTCGCCCAGTTCGATACGGAAACCGCGAATTTTCACTTGGTCGTCGTTGCGCCCCAGGTATTCGAGGCTGCCATCTGCCGCCCAGCGCGCGAGGTCACCGGTTTTATACAACCGTGCCTCGGCGTTTTCGCTGAACGGATCATTGATAAAGCGCTCGGCGGTCAATGCCTCGCGATTCAGATAACCGCGCGCCACACCCGCGCCACCGACGTACAACTCGCCAATCACCCCGGCTGGAACGGGTTCACGCTGAGCATCGAGGACATAAAGTTGCAGGTCGGGAATGCGCACGCCAATCGGGCTGACGCCGAGCAACTGTGCGTCGGCGGCTTGCAGCGGTCGATACGTCACGTGCACCGTGGTTTCGGTGATGCCGTACATGTTCACCAGCCGCGTTCCGGCATTGCCGACCCGCGCATACCACGGTTTGAGCAGGCCCGGCTCCAGCGCTTCGCCGCCGAAAACAACTTCCCGCAACGAGTGTTGATGCGGACTGCGGCCCTGGGCGGCGATCAGTTGGCGGAACGCGCTCGGCGTCTGGTTGAGCACGGTCACGCCGGTCTGGCAGAGCAATGCATAGCAGTCGTCCGGCGAGCGGCTGACGGCTTGCGAAATCAACAGCAGTTGCCCGCCGAACGCCAGCGCGCCCCAGATTTCCCACACCGAAAAGTCAAAGGCGAAGGAATGGAACAGCACCCAGATATCTTGTTGATTGAACTGGAACCAGTCATCGGTGGCAGTGAACAAGCGCGCCACGTTGCGATGCTCGACCATCACGCCTTTGGGCAGACCAGTGGAACCGGAGGTGTAGATCACGTAGGCCAGATGCGCGGGGGTCAGTTCGGGAATCTGCGGATTGCTGTCGAGTTCGGCTTTGAGGTGAGTGCTGTCGAGATCGATCTGCGGCACATCGAGAGCGGCCACGCGATCGCGGGTCGCTGCCTGCATCAGCAGCGCTGCCGGGGCGCTGTCCTGCAAGGTGAAGCTGATTCTGTCGAGCGGATAGGCCGGATCGATCGGCACATAACCGGCGCCTGCCTTGAGCACACCGAGCACGCCGATGATCATTTGCGGGCCGCGTTCGACGCAGATTGCCACGCGGTCATCCGGGCGGATGTTCAGGGCCAGCAGATGATGCGCAACCTGATTGGCGCGACGGTTGAGCTCACCGTAGCTGAGCGTCTGCCCCTCGAAAATCAGCGCCGTAGCATCAGGCCGGGCCTGTGCATGGGCTTCGAATTGCTGGTGAATCAGTGGGGTTTGCGGGAACTGTGCCAGCGGCGAATTGACGCCGCGCAGCAGGTGTTCGCGTTCGCTCGCCGGGAGGATGCGCAGGGTTTGCAGCGGCACATCGGCGCCGGTTTGCAGGGCCGTAAGCAGACTCTCCAGCGCCGTGTGCAGGTACGCGGCCATGCGCTCGGCACCCAGCGCCGCATCTGCCAGTGCGGTGATGCGCAAGTCAGCGCCGAGGTCATCGATGTTGACGGTCAGCGGGTAGTTGGTGCGCTCGCGGGCACCCAATACCTGCACACCGGGGGCAATGTCGACCACGTCAGCGACTTCTTCGACGCTGCTGTGCCGATAGTTGAGGATCGCGCTGAACAGCGGCGTCGGCACCGCGACGGCGCTGCAGCGTTGTGCCAACGCCAGCGAAGCTTGCTCATGCGCCAGCAACGCAGTCAGGCGCTGATGGGTCGCCCGCACGCCGGCACGCACGCTTTGCGCGCCGACATCAACCCGCAGCGGCAAGGTGTTGATGAACATGCCCAACGCCTGCTCGCCGCCCTCGCCCGCGTCCATCCGCCCCAACAGCACGGTGCCGAACACTACCGCCGTGCGCCCGGACAATTGCCCCAGCACCCGCGCCAACGCCAGGTGCGTCAGACTCGCGACGCTGACGCCGAGCTGCCGCGCCTGCTCACGTAACTGTTGGCTCAAGCGGCTGTCGAGCATCAAAGAAGCTTCTTCAATGGCATGACCGTCGCCCTGCACATCCTGCAAGCCACAGGGCAATGTCGGCTCGTCGATGTCGGCGAGCATGTCGCGGAAAAACGCTTCCTGCGCCTGCTGATTGCCGGCATTGCGCGCCATCGCCAAGTGATCGCGATACGGCACGGCCGCAGGCACTTGCGCGGTCTGCCCGAGCAGACAAGCCTGGATTTCCCGGCGCAGCACATCCAGCGCCACGTGGTCCATGATCATGTGATGAAACAGCAGCAGCGCCACCACGCGGCCCTGAGCAGGATCCTGCGCATAGACCATGCGCAGCAACGGCGCCTGCTGCATGTCGAGGCGAAAATGCTGCGGGTCGTGGCGTTCGAGCAGTTGCGTCAGCACGTCGGCGCCACTGTCGACGCTGACTTCCTCACACACCAGCGGCGCCTCGCGCCAGACCACTTGCACCGCTTCGTCGAGGTATTCCCAGACGAACGAAGTGCGCAGAATGTCGTGACGTTTGACCACCCAACGCAGCGCGTCGGCGAAGGCGTCCAGCCGCTCAGGGCTGTCGAACACGAAGCGCGCCTGAGAGATGTAAGGATCGCCGGCAGCGGCCGAGAGATGGTGATACAGCATGCCCTCCTGCAACGCGGACAACGGATAAATGTCCTGCACATTGGCGGCGCCACCCGGCACGGTGGCGACGATGCGGTCAAGCGTGTCCTGATTCAGCTTCACCAGCGGCAGCATGTCCGGAGTGATGCGAAACGCAGGACTCAGCCAGTCGCCGCCGTGTTGGGCGACCAACTCCAGCAACTGTGCCTTGTGCGCCGAAAGGCTGTCCCACAACGCGTCGTCCAGCGCGTCGTCGCTGCCCAGAATGACCAGGTCTTCATCTTCCTGTTGAAGGCGGATCGCATGGGTGGAAATGGCAGCCATCAGTTCGCTGAAATGCATGAGGTAACCTGCTGTAAATACGGAAAAAAGGAGCGCGCAGCAGCGAGTCCGTGCACGTGGCGCGCAGCCTGGAAAAACTAAAACATCGGGGCGTGGGTGTCTGACATGGGAAGCGGGGACAAGCCGCGTGCTTGAGCACCGCAAGCCCCCTGTGGGAGCGAGCAAGCTCGCTCCCACAGGGTTTGGGTGCGCCGTCAGAGCCGGCGTTTGCGGTTGAGGTTGGGGATGGTGGTCGGGGCGATCTCGACATGCTTCGCCTGCCGCGAGGTCTGGGCCGCCAGCGCCGACAGCGTCGGCTGGCTGAACAGCGTGCGCGCGTCGACATGCAGGCCGGCCAGACGCATGCGCGCGACCAGACTGACCGCCAGCAACGAATGTCCGCCCAGCTCGAAGAAGTTGTCGTCGCGCCCGACCTGCTCGACCTTGAGCACCTGCGCCCAGATCTGCGCCAGGGCCGTTTCCACGTCGCCTTCGGGTGCCGCATAAGGCCGACTGAGCAGCGCCTCCGCCCCCGGTTCCGGCAACGCCTTACGGTCAATTTTGTCGTTGGGCGTCAAGGGCAATGCCGCCAGCATCACGTAGGCACCAGGCACCATGAACTCCGGCAAGCGCGCCAACACATGCGCGCGCAACGCTTCAAGCGTCGGTGCTGCCTGCTCGGCGCGCACGCTGTAATACGCCACCAGTCGCTCGTCGCGCACCAGCACCACCGCCTCGCGGATGGCCGGGTGTTCAAGCAGCCGCGCTTCTATCTCGCCCAGCTCGAGACGCACCCCGCGCAGCTTGACCTGGAAGTCATTGCGACCGAGGAATTCGAGATTGCCGTCAGCGTCGTAACGCACCAGATCGCCGGTGCGATACAAGCGATCACCGGCCACGAATGGACTGTCGATAAAGCGCTCGGCCTGCAATTGCGGCAGTCCCAGATAGCCCCGCGCCACGCCCACCCCGCCAATGTGCAAATGCCCGCTGACGCCAAACGGCACCGGTTGATCGCCGGCATTGAGCACATACAGGCGCGTGTTGCTCAGCGCCTTGCCGATTGGCACCACTGTCGGCGGCACCGGCTCGCCGGGTTGCAGCGTCCAGCCACTGCTGTCGACCGTGGTTTCGGTCGGCCCATAGACGTTGTGCAGGCGCACCCACGGCAGGCGCTCGCGCACTTGCCGAGCAAGCGCAACGGTCAACTCACCGCCACCGTTGAGCACGTCGGTGAGGCTGGTGCACTGGCTGACATCGCCCTGTTCGATGAACTGCTGCAACAAGGCCGGCACGAACTTCACCACGGTAATGTTCTGCTCGCGGATCACTTGCGTGACATACGCCGAATCGCGATTGCCATCGGCCCGCGCCAGCACCAGGCGCATGCCCGAGCACAGCGGCCAGAAAATCTCCCACACCGAACTGTCGAAACTGTACGAGGCCTTTTGCAGCAATGCCCCATGCTCGGTCGGCGGCGACAACTGTGAGCCCCAATGCACCATGTTGCAGGCGCTGCGGTGCTCGATCATCACGCCTTTGGGCGTGCCGGTGGAGCCGGAGGTGTAGATCATGTAGGCCAGACTCGTCGCGCCGAGACCGGGTACCTGCGGATTGTCGTGCGGCTGGTCCTGCCAGGCGCCGAGGTCGAGATCGATCAACGGCACGTCAGAATCGCCAAGCAGATCACGCGTCGCGGCATGCACCAGCAGCGCTACCGGTGTGCTGTCCTGCAACATGTAGTTCAGGCGTTGCAGCGGATAATCCGGATCGAGCGGCACATAAGCACCGCCGGCCTTGAGAATGCCCAGCAGACCGATCACCAGTTCCGGCCCGCGCTCGACGCAGATTGCGACTCGCGAATCCGGTTGTACGCCGAGCCCGCGCAGGTGATGAGCCAAGCGATTGGCTTGCTCATTCAACTCGCGATAGGTCAGGCGCTGTTCGGCGAACTGCACGGCGATGGCATCCGGCTTGCGCTGCACCTGTTGTTCGAACAGCGCCTGAAGCGGCTGGTCTATGGGGCAGTTGACTTCAGTAGCGTTGAACTCGATCAGCAGCCGTTGCTGTTCTTCCTGCGGTAACAACGGCAGGCTGTTCAGCGGCTGCTGCGGTGTGTTCTCTAGCGCCTCGACCAACCCGCTCAAAGCTGCTTGCACGTAAGCGCAAATCCGTTGCGCGCCGATGCTCGACAGGGTTCGGGTGGTCAAACGCAAGCCCGTGCCGAGGTCATCGACACTCAGGGTAAACGGGTAATTGGTGCGTTCCTCGTTGGCCAGGGTCTCGATGCCCTGCCAGGTCTGCCGGGAGGTTTTTTGCTCGACATCATCGCTGTGCCGATAGTTGAGCAAGGCGCTGAACAACGGCGCTGGCGCAGCAACGCCGCTGCACCGCTGGGCCAGCGCCAGGGACGCGTGTTCATGGGCGAGCAAAGCGGTCAGGCGTGCATGGGTGGATTTCACCGCTGCACGCGCACCCTCGCCGACATCGACCCGCAGCGGCAAAGTGTTGATAAACACACCCAGCGCCCGGTCGGCACCGGCGCCGCCCTGCATACGCCCCATCAGCACCGTGCCGAATACGACACTTTGCTGAGCCGAGGTTGCCGCCAGTACTTGCGCCCAGGCGAGGTGAATCAGGCTGGCGACACTCACGCCGGCCAGACGCGCCTGCTGCTGCAAGCGCTGATAGAGATCGCTCGCCAGCGCCTGCTCGGCTTCTTCGATGTTGCTGCCGTCGCCCTGCACGTTCTGCAAAGCGAACGGCAATGTCGGCTCGTCGATGTCGCCGAGCATCTGCCGGAAGAACGCTTCATGCTCCTGCTCACTCACGCCCAGGCGTGTTTGCGCCACATAGTTGCGGTACGGCACCGGTGCCGCCAGCGGTTCGCCGTGCCCGGACAGGCTGGCGTGAATTTCTTCACGCATCGCCTCCAGCGCAATGTGATCCATCGCCAGGTGATGGAACAGCAAGATGCCGACCACCCGGTTATGGGCGGGATCACGGGCATACATCAGCCGCAGCAGCGGGGCCTGACTGACATCAAGGCGATAGCGCCGCGCGTCGAAACGCGCGTGCAATTGATCGATGATCGCACCGCAGGCAGGATCGAACTCGACCTCCTGCACCGGCAGAATCGCCTCGCGCCACACCACCTGAACCGGTGACGTCAGCCCTTCCCAAACCACCGCCGTACGCAAGATATCGTGCCGCGCCATGACCTGACGCAGCGCAGCGGCGAAGGCCTCGACCCGTTCGAGGCTGTCGAATGCCAGCAATGATTGCAGCAGATACGGATCACCCTGCGCGGCAGTGATGTGATGATAGAGAATGCCTTCCTGCAACGGCGCCAACGGGTAGATGTCCTGCACATTGGCGGCACCGCCCGGCACTGTCGCGACGATACGCTCGATCATCGCCTGATCCAGTTGCACCAGCGGCAGCAGGTCTGGCGTGATGTGCGTGCAATCGGCCGCAATGCGATTGGCCGGCACCTCGACTTCACGTCCGCTGCCCTCTGCCGCCGCCAATGCGGCCAGTGTCGGTTGGCTGAACAACACGCGAACGTCGCTGCTCATGCCGATCTGGCGCATGCGTTCGATGAGGCCGACGGCTAACAAGGAATGCCCGCCCAACTCGAAGAAATGGTCGTGACGCCCTACCCGTTCGACCTGCAGGACCTCGGCCCAGATCTGCGCCAAGGCAATTTCGACGTCACCTTGTGGCGCCTCGTATTGACGGCGGATCAACGCTTCCGGCCCCGGTGCCGGCAATGCCTGGCGATCGAGTTTGCCGTTGGCGGTCAGCGGCAACGTCGGCAGGCGAATGTAGGCGGCCGGCAGCATCGCGGCTGGCAAACGGGAGCTCATGTGCGTGTGCAGTTGCAGGATGTCCAGTGCTTCGCGCTCGGTGAACCATGCCAATAATTGACCGTCGCGCACCAACACCACGGCCTCCTGCACCGCGTCATGGCTGGCCAGTGCCGCTTCGATTTCGCCTAACTCGACACGCACACCGCGGACTTTCACTTGGTCATCGTTGCGACCGATGTACTCAAGATTGCCGTCGGCGCGCCACCGCGCGAGGTCGCCGGTGCGATACATGCGCGCATCCGGCTGCGCACTGAACGGGTCGTCGAGGAAGCGTTCGGCGGTCAATTCCGGGCGATTCAGATAGCCCCGAGCGACCCCGGCGCCACCGACATACAACTCGCCGATGATGCCGATCGGCACCGGGCGCTGCTGATCATCGAGCAGGTAGGCGGTGGCATTGCTCACCGGTTTGCCGATGTGCAATGCCTGGCCCGGTGCGATCAGTCCTGAAGTGGCGACCACCGTGGCTTCGGTCGGGCCGTAGTTGTTGACCACCGCAAACGACTGCGCACGGTTGAACTGGCGCAGGCGATCACCGCCAATCAACAGTGTGCGCAAGGTCGGGTGATCGAGTTGTTTGCTGAAAGCGTATTCGGCAATCGGCGTTGGCAAAAAGCTCACGTCCAGCGGCTGCGCCCGCCACCAGGCGAGCAGCGCATCGATGTCTTCACTGCCTTCGCTTGCGGGCGACAAATGCAGCGTCGCCCCGGCACACAACGCCGGCCAGACCTCCCACGCCATCGCGTCGAAACCGAAGCCGGCGAGGCTCGAGGTGTGCTGGCCGGAGCCGAGCCCGAACGCCGCACAATGCCAGTCGACCAGATTGCCCAGCGTGCGGTGTTCGACCATCACGCCTTTCGGCAACCCGGTTGAGCCGGAGGTGTAAATCACATAGGCGAGGTGGCTGGTGCTCAAAGCCACCACGAGCGGATCGGTGAAGTTGTCGAGCGACCACTCGCGCCGATCAAGCTCGATCACCGGCAGCGCGGTGGCAGGCAAACGCTCGCGCAGATCGCTTTGGGTCAGCAGCGCCACCGGAGCGCTGTCGCTGAGCAGATAACTCAGGCGCTCGGGTGGATGCGCCGGGTCAATCGGCACATAAGCGGCGCCAGCCTTGAGAATCGCCAGCAGCCCGACCAATGTCTCCAGGCTTCTGCGCGCGACAATTGCGACCCTGTCATCGGGCCGCACACCGAGGCCCAGCAGATGATGAGCCAACGCATTGGCTTGCTGGTTCAGCTCGGCGTAAGTCAGCGACCGCCCCTGATAAGTGGCGACCACAGCGTCCGGCTGTTCGGCCACCCGGGATTGGAATCGCTGATGAATCAGTTGCCCCTGCGGATAACTGACGCGGGTGTCGTTCCACTCCTTGAGCAGGGCTAGCTCTGCCGGGCTATTGAGGTTGAAATCGGCGACGGACAACTGCGGTTGTTCCAGGCCTTGCTCCAGAATCAGCAACAAGCGCTCGGTGAATGCCGTGATCTCATCGGCCGCGAAATAGGCCGGCGAGTACACCAGATGCAACCAGGCCTTGTCGTTGAAACGATTGCTGCGCAGGTGGATGGCCAGCGGTGTCGCCTCGTGCTGGTTGGAGACTTTGACCACGTGCCCCGGCGCCTCAGCGTAACGGTAGTCATGGTCGTCCTGCTCGTAGGATACCGACAGCTCGAACAGTTGCGCGCGGTCTTCACGCAACAGGCCCAGCGCGCGGTTCATCTCGCTCAGCGGGTAGCGTTGATGGCGAAAATCCTGTTTCAGGCTATCGCCGATTGCCTTGATCAATTCAGCGAATGACAACGCTCGACCGAAGCCCATGTGCATTGCACTGACCTGGGTGAACAAGCCCAAGGTGCTTTTGAAACGGGCACCGGAGCGATTGAGAATCGGCAAGCCGACCACCCACTCGTCCCGTTGCGCGGTACGACTGAAATACACATGCAGCGCCGCCAGCAACACATGAAAGGCCGAACCGCCGAGGTGCCGCGCGGTGTCTTTCATGCGTTCATGCAGCAAGGCCGGAAAAGCCTCGACGTGAATGCGACTGGGCGCCGTTTCCGGGTCTAGGGGTTCGCGGTGACGGGGAATCAACAAGGGTTCGGGAAGGCTGCGGTACTTGTCCAGCCAGTAGCGCTGATCAAGCGCATAGCGTGGTGACTGGTGATAGCGTGCGTCATCTTCGATGAAGCCGACATAGGACGGTGCCGCCACATCTGGACGCTCGCCACGGGACAGCGCGCTGTAGATGTCGCCCACTGATTTGAACAGCAGACCAAACCCCCAGCCATCGATAATCAAGTGATGGGCCTGCGCCGCCAGCCAATAACGGTGATGATCGAGGCGAATCAGACAGAAGCGGAACAGCGCTTGCCCGCTCATCACGTACGCCTGCGCCATTTGCTCTTCGACCAGCGCCCGAGCCGCCGACTGTGGATCGGGGTGCCCGCTGAAATCGAACAGCGGCATGGCCACCGGCAACTTCTGTGCGAACCCTTGCAACGGCAACCCGTCGTGCCCGACGTCCGCCAGCAGCACGATGCGCAAGGCGTCGTTCGCTGCGACCAGGCATTCGAGTGCCGATTGCAGCAATGCCGGATCCAGCGGCCCGCTCAGTTCGACGTAACCGCCAATGTTATACAGCGGCGAATCACCGCGGCTCAGTTGGTCCAGCCAGATATCCCGCTGGGCAGCGGTCAGCGCGAATGTCTCGACAGGCACGGACAGATCGCCCGCCACGTTGGCAGAAGTAGGCTGCATAAGATCCTTCTCATGTGATTTTGCCAGTATTCAAGCATCGGCCCCGCCACCGACATGACACCTGAAACCCGGACAATCAACGCGGCGGGAGACGCCCGGCAGACGTTGCTGGCGCGGTAATCGCAGGCAAGATCTAAAAAATCGGAGAGGAAATACTGAAAAGCTTGTAGGAAAAAAACCACATACCAGCGCCGCTATTTGCCCGAGCACTGCCGATCAGAATTGATCATCGTCCGGGTTTCCGGGGCTAGAACGTGACTGAATAGTCACTCACGCTGGTACGCCTGAGTTCAGTGCTGTCAGAACCCCGGCGCCAACAATCAGAAATAGTGGCACTTTGTGTCCCTGTTTTCCCCTACAGACGTAGGACAAATCCATGGGCTTAAATCCCGCTCCAGATCGTGTTCAAGGAGAAAGGACGGCGTGGGCGGCTTTTGCATAGACGGCAGACGATTCAGTGAAGGTTCTGAACCAGGGATGACAAGGATATGAATCTGACCGGCAGTATTCGCAATATGGAAAACCCGCATTTCTACTGGCAACTGGGTGAACTGATTGCAAGCACGGGCAATGATCACTTTGCCACGAACATGTTCCAGTTGGTCGACACGCTGGTGCCGGTCAATCGGGTAGATCTCAGCGAGTGGACACTGGATGAGCGTCAGGCCAGCGTGGTCGACATCAAGCCGTTGGGCAGTGCCGGTCTGACGCAGACCTGCGCACCGGCCGATCCGCTGGACAGCCCCGACGATCACCCGTTGTTGCAGAAGATGATCGAGATGAACGACTCGCTGTTGATTCAACTGAAAGCCTCACTCCAGCCTCGCCACCCGCAACACAGCGTCCATCAATGCAATCTGGTCTCGCGCACCTCCAACCGGCGTTGCGTCATTTCGTTTTACCGACCGCATACCCAGCGAGTGTTTTCTCTGCCCGAACTGTCGTTTCTCAAGCGTCTGTCCGACACCTTGCTGCCTTTGATCGAACGCCATGCGCAGATCAGTCGGCAAATCCTCGCCCGGCAACCGCGCCAACCCTTGGCCGAGCTGGATCAGGCGCCACTGGCGCAGGTGTTCGATGAGCGCCTGGCGATCAGCGACATCGCCCTGTCGGTGCGTGAGAAAGAAGTCTGCCTGGGCTTGTTGACCGGCGGCACCG
Source organism: Pseudomonas sp. AC169 (assembly GCF_979258515.1). Lineage (NCBI taxonomy): Bacteria > Pseudomonadati > Pseudomonadota > Gammaproteobacteria > Pseudomonadales > Pseudomonadaceae > Pseudomonas > Pseudomonas sp. AC169. The sequence goes on from NZ_OZ409866.1 coordinate 6,679,803, forward strand.
TGCCGCAAATGGCCGAACAACTGCGAGTCAAAAACAGCTCGATCGAGACGTACCTGAAACGCGCCACGGCCAAACTCGGGGTCAGTGGTCGCCATGGTCTGGCGAAATGGATGGCCGGAGCCTGAGCACAACGCTCTTTTAATGCATGAGGCAGTTCGATGTTGACGTTGCGACTTTCCCTGCTGTCCACGGCGCTGCTGATGGGCGGTTGCTCTTTGATTCCCGAGTATCAGCGGCCAGCTTCACCCACCGCCGCGCAGTATCCGACAGCGACACAAGCTGCAACGAGCACCGAGGACTGGCGCACGCTGTTCACTGATCCGGCGTTGCAACAACTGATCGAAAGCGCGCTGGTCAACAACCGCGATCTGCGCGTGGCGGCACTTAACGTCGAGGCATTCCAGGCGCAGTACCGCATTCAGCGCGCCGATCTGCTGCCGGCCGTGTCGGCCAATGCCGCAGGATCACGCCAACGGATGCCGCCGAGCGTGACCGGCAGCAAAGCGCTGATCAACTCGACGTACTCGGTCAACCTCGGCATCAGCGCCTATGAGCTGGACTTCTTCGGCCGCGTGCGCAGCCTCAGCGAGGAGGCCTTGCAGACCTGGCTCTCGACTGAAGAAGCACGACGCAGTGCCGAGCTGAGTCTGGTGGCCAACGTCGCCAACGCCTACCTGACCTGGCGCGCCGATCAGGAACTGCTGGAACTGACCCGCGACACCCTCGCCGCCGATGAACAGAGCCTGCACCTGACCACGCGCAACCGCGAGGCCGGCAAGTCTTCGGCGTTGGAGCAGGCGCAGGCGAAGACCAGCGTCGACAGTTCAAGGGCCAATCTGGCGCGCTACCAGCGGCAGGTCGCGCAGGACTTGAACAGCTTGACCTTGCTGGTCGGCGCACCGGTGCCCGAGGCCCTGCCCGGCCGTCCACTGGCCAGCGATCTGGTGCAACAACTGCCCGCCGGTTTGCCATCGGATCTGCTGCAACGGCGCCCGGACATTCTTCAAGCGGAATACAAATTGAAAGCCGCCAATGCCAATATCGGTGCGGCGCGGGCGGCGTTTTTCCCCAGTGTCAGCCTGACCGCTAATGCCGGCACCTCCAGTCGTGACCTGTCCGGATTGTTCGGCGCCGGTTCTGGGGCGTGGACCTTTCAGCCGCAGATCAACCTGCCGATTTTCAACGCCGGCAGCCTGCGCGCGAGCCTGGATTATTCGAAGTTGCAGAAAGACGTGGCAGTGGCCGAATACGAAAAATCCATTCAGACCGCATTCCAGGAAGTCGCCGACGGTCTCGCCGCACGCAGCACGTATCAGCAGCAATTGCAGGCGCAGCGCGATCTGGTAGAGGCCACGCAGACCTACTACAACCTGGCGCAGAACCGCTATCAGAATGGCGTCGACAGCAGCCTGACGTTCCTCGATGCGCAGCGCTCGCTGTTCAGTTCGCAGCAAGGCCTGATCACCGATCGCCTCGCGCAACTGGTCGCCGAGGTCAATCTGTACACCGCGTTGGGCGGTGGCTGGAGCGCCGATGAAGCGCGCGTGCAGTGAGCCTCCCGTCACTTTTTCTTACACCTTTTGTCGCTCGATCCTGCGCCGTGCGGCGATCCGTGGCCGGCCTCTGCCTTCAGTTTGGTATCATGCGCCGCTTTTACGGTTAACCCCCCGCCAGTCCTGCTGACTGACGGGCTGCAAAAGGCGGTATTAGATGACGGCTTTGTTGACTCGCCGCAAGGTGCTTGCGGGAATGGGCGTGCTCGGGCTAGGCCTGCTCGCCGGCTGCGACACCCGCGGCCAACTGTCGTACAAGTACGGCAAGGATCTGAGTAACAAGATCATGGGGCGCACCTTCAAACTGAAGAACACCGATGGCGAAACCATGACGCTGTCGAGCTTTCGCGGCATGATGCCGATGGTCTTCTTCGGCTTCACCCAGTGCCCGGCAGTCTGCCCGACCACCCTCGCCCGCGCGGCGAAAATCAAGAAGCTGATGGGCGCTGATGGCGACCGTTTGCAGGTGATTTTCATCAGCCTCGATCCCGAGCGCGATACGCCAGAAATCCTCGACGCTTACATGAAAGCCTTCGACCCGACCTTCGTTGCGCTCTACGGCACGCTTGAGGAAACCGCCGCCACCGCCAAGGAATTCGACGTGTTCTACGAAAAAGTCCCGGCCGGCGACACCTACACCATCTCGCACACTGCCACCAGTTACGTTTACGACTCCAACGGCGGCTTGCGCCTGGGTCTGTCCACCTCGCTTTCGGCAGAACAATGCACGGAAGATTTGCTTACTGTTATGGAGGTTTGCTGATGCAACCTGTGCTGAACCAGATCAAACACGTGGTATTGGGTCTTTCGCTGCTGGGCCTGGCATTCCAGGTCTCGGCGCAGACCAAGGTCGACGACGCCTGGGTCCGTGCCACCGTGCCGACCCAATCCGCCAGCGGCGCGTTCATGACCCTCACCGCCGACAGCGACAGCAAGTTGCTCAGCGTCGCGACGCCCGTGGCCAAAGACGTGCAGATCCACGAAATGACCATGAAGAACGACGTCATGAGCATGGGCCCGGTGAAGTTCGTCGAACTGCCGGCCGGCAAAGCCGTCAAGCTTGATCCGAACGGCTACCACGTGATGCTGATGGGGCTGACCGGTCAGTTGAAGGAAGGCGAAACAGTGCCGTTGACCCTGACCGTGGAAAACGCCAAGGGCGAGAAAGAGACCATCGAAGTCAACGCGCCGGTTCGCGCGCTGACCAACATGGAAGGTCACGATCACAGCAAAATGCACTGATCTGACTGAGCGGCAATAAAAAGGGGCGGCCTGATCGATGATCAGACCGCCCCTTTTTTGTTTTTGATCTGTGCCGAATTAACGCTTGCGGGCCAATGCCCTGCGCACGCTTTCTCGTGACATCCCCGAGCCGGAACGGGGAACGGCTTCAACAACGGTTGCCTTGGCCAACTGTTCCTTGCGCTTTTCCACCTCACGCCACTGGTAACCGAGATATCCGCCTGCCGCCACAATCCCCAGCCAACCGAAAACCGAACTGACGAAGAACCACAGCCCGAGGGTGATCCACACGGTTTTCGAGGTGAACAACTTCACACTGTCATCGACAGGCAGCGTTTCCACCGGCTCAACCGCTGCCTGCTGCGTCACCGGTACTCTATGCACGCCATCCAGATCAAAGCGCAAAGCGAAGTCCGCCCCGGCCACCGGAACGTCTAGCTGATTGCCTTCAGCACGATGCACACGAATTTCGCCATCGACGAGCGACATGGAGCTGAAACTAATCTGGGTTTCATAGTGAATCTCGCCGTTGACTTGGGTCACGACCGTTCGTTTTTGGCCAATGCGGGTGTCGCGCATGTCGATTCCTTGAGCGTTCCACGTCGGACGACATGCGAAGGGATAATCCGTTGGGCTCGAATGCTACTGAGTGGCTATTACGCTGTCCAGAAAGCGTGCCTCTAAGCTAAAGACCTAGGCGAAAATCCTCCGGCATGAGTCTGTTCGAGGCTATCACCCATAATGGAAAGCGTGCTTTACATCGGATAAATCTTCAGCGACCATGTAAAGGGTCTTTTACATAGGAAGTGAAGAATGAACCGCTATTACCTCGAATTGGGCGCAGCATTGATCATCTACATGCTGGTCCTGACAGCCTCATTGATTGCCTCGCAATACCTGATGGACGCCCCCATTGTGCTGCGCTCGGCCGTCGCACTGACGCCGATCATTCCGGCGGGACTGATGTGCTGGGCGATCGTGCGCAACATGCGGCGTATGGACGAAATGCATCTGCGCATCCAGTTTGAAGCGCTGGGCTTTGCCTTCGCCGCCTCGGCACTGCTGACCTTCAGCTACGGTTTTCTCGAAAACGTCGGCGCCCCGCACATTCCATGGACGTGTGTGTGGCCGGTGATGGGGCTGATGTGGATTGTCGGCCTGCAAATTGCACGACGCCGCTACCAATGAAAAACCGCCTCAAGGAATTGCGCGCCGAGCGCAAATGGTCGCAGGTTGATTTGGCGGAGCGCTTGAACGTGTCGCGCCAGACCATCAACGCCATCGAAAACGAACGCTACGATCCGAGTCTGCCACTGGCCTTTCAGATTGCCCGGGCGTTCGAGATGCCGATTGAAAGCATCTTTGATGATGGCGAATCCTGAATGGAAAAAGGGGCAACAGACGTTGCCCCTTTTCTATCAACTCCCCGCACCACCATGCGCCTCTTCAAAGAAGTAATCCTTCCAGCTATCGGCCTTGTTCTTCAGCACGCCCAGCTCCTGCAACTTCTCGGCATAGATAAAGGTGCGCTGCGGCACCACAGTGAAATCGATTTCCGGGTCTTTGACGATTTGCTCCACTAGCGCCAGCGGCAGTTTCGACTGCTCGACACGAATGTACGCCTGAGCCGCCGCCGGTTTGTCAGCCTTGATTATTTTCTCGGCCTCGGCCAAAGCGTCGTAGAACGCCTTGTAGGTTTTCGGATTTTCGTCGTGGAATTTTTCCGTGGTGTACAGCACGTTGAATGTCGCTTGGCCGCCGAGCACGTCATAAGAGCTCAACACTTTGTGCACGTTGGGATTCTGCAGCGCCTGGTACTGGAATGGCGGGCTGGAGAAGTGCGAGTTGATTTCCGAGCCGCCGGCGATCAGCGCCGCCGTCGCATCGGGGTGCGGCAGGCTGACTGAGATGTCGTCGAATTTCTTGTACTGCGCGTCACCGAACTCCTTGGCGGTTTCGATCTGCAAGGTGCGCGACTGAAAGCCCACACCGGCGGCAGGCACGGCAATCCGGTCCTTGTCAGTGAAGTCCTTGAGCGTTTTGATGTTCGGGTTGTTGGTCAGCAGATAGTTGGGCATCGAGCCCAGTGCGGCGATGGCTTTGACGTTCTGTTTGCCTTTGGTGCGATCCCACACGGTGAGCATCGGCGGTACACCGGCAGACACTACATCGAGCGAACCGGTCAGCAGCGCTTCGTTCATCGCGGTGGCGCCGGAAATGCTGTTCCAGTCGACCTTGATGTCGAGACCCTGCGCCTTACCGTGTTTTTCGATGAGGTTCTGATCGCGCACTACATCGAGAATCAGGTAACCGATGCCGAATTGTTGAGCGATGCTGATCTTGCCTTCAGCCTGAGCGCCGGTGCTGAACAACGCACTCGCGGCCAGAGAAGCGGCCAACAGAGTCAGTGCGGAACGTTTGAACGGTGTGGCCATGACAACCTCGCAGCATGGGGTGGTTTGCTGAAAGGCCTGACTTTATCGCTATAAAAAACAGAAATTAAATACCTTTATCGCATATCGATAGCACGAGGACGTCTGGTGGGCAGAAGGCGCCGCGCGCTGTCGACGAAGGGTGTGACGATCAAGCCATACAGCGTGAGGTAACGCTCGCGATCGGCCTCGCCCGTGCCAAAGCGCAAAGGTTCCGGTGCCGAGGTGGTGAGGTAAAGCGTGCCGAACATCCAGTCCCAGATCGACAGATTGGTGGCGAAATTCTTGTTGTGGTGGCGTGGCGCATCGCTGTGGTGAATCTGGTGCTGCGCCGGGCTATTGAGCACGTGTTCGATCGTCGGTCCAAACGATAACCAGACGTGGCTGTGGCGCAGATTGGCCGCCAGGCTGTTGACGATCAACACCAGCCAGGTCACACCGAACAAGGTGTAACGGCTGATTTCCCCTCCGCACGCGTACCATATCACACCGGCAAATGCCCCAAGGCCGACCGTCATCACCAGTCGTTCTACCAGGGTTTCGACGATGTGAATCCGGCTCGCCGTAGCGGGCACCAGCACCGGCGCGGAATGATGAACCTTGTGAAAGTCCCACAGATAGCGCGAATGAAAGGCGCGATGAATCCAGTAATGCAGGAAGTCTCTGAGCAGGAACACACCCAAGCCGTAGCACAACGCAATCAATGGGTGATTCGGCACTTGTTCGCGGGCGCCCCACAGTTGGGTAAAAAACTGCTGATAGTCGCCGGAGCGCAGGATCCACGGATCGACCAGCGCCACAATCGGCAGCACCCAGACGACTTTGAGAACGGCTTTGATGAAAAAGTAGCGATAGTCCAGCCACGCCGAGCGATGTCCGAACACGCGACTGCCACCGATGAATTGCCAGAAGGAAATGGCTTCGGTGAGTTGTCGGGATTTTCTGTAGCGAAACAGGACGTAAGCGACGCTGTAGGACGCGACAAGAAAGGTCACGCCGAGGCGGCCATTCAGATCGAACAGACCGATGAACTGCCCGCTGACCGGGGCGATGATCCACCGATCAAGATGGACATAGAGTTGCGCGAGAACATCCACGGAGGCCGATCTCCATCAGAGGTCGGGCATTGTAAATCGCAACGTTTCGCAAGTGCAGCTTTTGCGGATCAAAGGATCATTGTTGTTGCCTGGTCTGCATACACAGCAAATGGTGGGCGAGCCTGCTCGCGAAAGCGTCGGCCCAGGTAAAAACTCTGTCGACTGGAACATTGCCTTCGCGAGCAGGCTCGCTCCTACACTGGATCTTCGTCGGCAGGTGACGGGTTTAACAGCCTGAAACAATAAATCCAGCGACAGCAATATCGCCGATTGCCCTGCCACATCAGGGCCGGTCAGGGCTGCAGACATTCCATCACCTTCAAAGAGCACCGCACCAGCGCATCAGATGAGCGCTTAAAAAGGCGATCAGACAGCTCACCCTTGGTATCATCGCCCACACTTTTATGACGATTTAATGGCTGGAAGGTCTTTTTTGTGAGCGCTCTTTTTAACCGGTTGCGGCAGCCACATGCCCGCCTTTTTTCGCTGATTGTTCTGGTGCTGGTGGTGCCGGTGTGCCTGCGTGCGGCGCTGGGCTGGTCGGCACCATTGGGCTATTTGTCGGACCTGGCCATCGGCAGCCTGCTGGTGGTGTTGCTGCATCGCCGGGCTTGGTGGCTGGCCTTGCCGGTATTGCTGTTTTGGGGATTGCTGGCGGTGGCGACCGCTGAACTGGTCAGCGCCGTCGGCCGTTTTCCGACGCCTTCCGACATTCATTATTTGATCGATCCGCAGTTCGTCGAGAACTCCACCGGTGGCGGGTTGGCGCATCCTGCCCTGGGCATCTCCTTGTTGCTGGCCCTGCTGTTCTGGTTGCTGACACAGTTTGCCAACCGCGATCTTCCGCGTCCGCCCCTGCCCCGCGCAATCTGGGGCGCACCGTTGGTGCTGTTCGCCGCACACTGGGGCGCGCAGAACCTGTGGCCGAGTGAAGCCGATCCATGGCGCCAGTACAACCTGCCGCATCAGTTGCTGGCCAACGAGGTCGCCGATCTGCAGATTCAGGCCGAGGAATGGCTGGACGGCGATGTCGAAGAACCTGCGCCGGCCATGGCCGGACTCACCGACGTCGACCTCAACGGGCAGAAACTGCTGGCCGCACCGGGGCAAGCGCGCAATGTGCTGGTCATCGCCCTGGAAGGCATTCCCGGCGCCTACATCCGCGCCAACCGCGAGGCCATCGGCAGCCACTATCAGGAAGACCTGATGCCGAATCTCAGCCGCTGGGCCGAGCGCGGCATGAACACCCCGGATTACGTGCTGCATACACACCAGACCATTCGCGGTCTGTACGCGATGCTTTGCGGCGATTACGACAAACTCAACAACGGCACGCCCAAAGGCGTGGAAATGCTTACCCTCAACGAGCGCAATCAGGCCTGCCTGCCGGCGCAACTGCGTGAACACGGCTTCAGCACGCACTATCTGCAAGGTGCCGGCCTGCGCTTCATGGCCAAAGACAAGATCATGCCGCACATCGGTTTTGATGCGACGCACGGTCTGGAGTGGTTCAGCAACAGCAACTATCTGGAATTCCCGTGGGGCAAGGATGACAAGGCGTTCTTCGAAGGTGCGCTGGACTATGTCGGCCAACTGAAAAAGCAGAAAAAACCGTGGATGCTGACTCTGCTGACCGTCGGCACCCATCAGCCCTACTCCGCGCCCGAGGAATACCTGGAGCGTTACGAAACGCCAAAACAGGCCGCCGTCGGTTATCTCGACGATGCACTGGAGCAGTTCCTCAGCGGCCTCGAACGCCAAGGCGTATTGAAAGACACGCTGGTGGTGATCACCTCGGACGAATCCCACGGCATCGACGGTGTGCGACTGGCCTCGTCGTGGGGCTTCAATCTGACCCTGGCGCCGGAGCATGAACAACTGCCACGACTGAACAAAGGCGTCTACGGTCACGTCGATCTGAGCACCTCGATCCTCGACTACTTCGACCTGCCGGTGCCTTCCGCGCTGAGCGGTCGCTCGCTGTTTCGTGACTACGACAGCGGCCGCGAAATCATGTCGTTCACCAACGGCAAACTGCGCTATCACAACGGTCAGGGGATCTTCTCCGAGTGCGACATGCCGCGTCGCTGCCGTTACTACGAAAGCACCGGCTTCATCGCCGACAGCGCCATCTATAAAGGCAACTACAGCGGCCACCCGGCCCGGCAAATCGCCGCCCGCGCCAATGCCCTCGACCTGTCGTTACTGCGCACACCGCTCAATCACCGATATCAGTTCGGCAGCACCAACGTCATCCCGCTGCAAGCGCAGATCAACGATGACTGGGCGGACAACCTGATCGGCGCGCAGTACCTGGAAATGCCCAAAGGCTCGCACACCCGCGTGCGCCTGACCGTACGCTCGGTCGATCCGCAACAGGCGGCGTACATTCAGCTCAAGGCCAAGGAGTTTGAACAGGATGTGCAGATCGGTTTGCCGCAGGAAATGGTGGCGACCGCCGAGCAGCCACTGCAAATGAACTTCAGCTTCGACAACCCGCAAGAGCGCAAAGCGTTTTCTTTCCATTTGCTGGGGTATGGGCTGGGTGCGGTTGAAGTGACGGATTTCAGTGTGATTACTGAATTGCCGGGACAGGAGGATACTTTGGATGAAACTTCGCAGATTGAAGAAGAGCAAGCCAGCTGATCAAATGCTTCCAGACAATTCCATGTAAAAACGGGGTACTAGTTGACGGCACCCCGCGTACTTATAACTAAGCTTTCGTCAAATAAAACCCGCCGACCATTGTTATGCCATCATCAAGTACAAGATCAAAAACTCCATGAATCGTATTGCGATCATCATTGAAAGTATAAACGGCGGAACCTTGGACGAAATCATAATAAACACTGCCCGACGCAACCTGCCAAGGCGCAGCAGAAGGGAGCTCGGACAACTCTATTTCATGAGGCCCATTACCCACTACATTGGCCATAAAACTCATCCACGTATTATTTCCAGGGCCAGCGCGAGAGAGAACGTAACAATAGGGCCCTTCGAATGAGAGAGCCACATCGTCAGCCGCATAAACCACCCCATTACTTAATTTCCCATAAACAAATCCTCCGTCAGTTCCTTTAGCTTCCAAGAAGGATTTAATACGCGCTTCAATAAGATTGCGGTCCATACATTCTCCTCAACGCACTTTTCATAGTTAAATTTTCGTTTGGAACGCTGCTACTGTAGGCGGGCACTCCTTTCTCGACCACTGTCATAAATACTAGTTTTTTATATCTATAAGAAATAAAAAAACTAGCCAGTAAACTTTTTTGCAACACGCTGAAGACTTTACCTATCAGCCTCCAATAGTCGGCCTATTAGCTGACTCCCCAAGTCGGGTCTAGCCTTACTAATCCGAAGTCGGCACGAGCCGGCCGTAGCAGACCTGATAAGGACCCGAACATGGCAAACGAATCGAAATGCCCGTTCAACCACGCCGCCGGTGGTGGTACGACGAACCGTGACTGGTGGCCGAATCAACTCAACCTGAAAATCCTCAGCCAGCATTCGCCCAAGTCCGACCCGCTGGGCAAGGATTTCGACTACGCCAAAGCCTTCAAGAGCCTGGATTTCCAGGCACTGAAACAAGACCTCACCGCACTGATGACCGACTCTCAGGACTGGTGGCCGGCCGACTTTGGCCATTACGGCCCTCTCTTCATCCGCATGGCCTGGCACAGTGCAGGCACCTATCGCACCGCTGATGGCCGTGGTGGCGCCGGTTCCGGTCAACAACGTTTTGCACCACTGAACAGCTGGCCGGACAACGTCAGCCTCGACAAGGCCCGCCGGCTGTTGTGGCCGATCAAACAGAAATATGGCCGCAATATTTCCTGGGCTGACCTGATCGTTCTCACCGGTAATGTCGCGCTGGAATCCATGGGTTTCAAAACTTTCGGTTTCTCCGGTGGCCGTCCCGATGTGTGGGAACCGGACGAAGACGTTTATTGGGGTTCGGAACACGAATGGCTGGGTGGCGACAGCCGTTACGGCAAAGACAAGTCCGCCATGCAGGAGCCCGGTGACGGCACGCTGGTCGCCGAGCCGGATTTGCATGGCGAAGAAGAGAGCCGCACCGATCAGGGCGAACGCAATCTGGAAAACCCGCTCGCCGCAGTGCAAATGGGCCTGATCTACGTCAACCCCGAAGGTCCGGAAGGCAATCCTGACCCGGTCGCTTCAGCTCGCGACATCCGCGAAACCTTTGGCCGCATGGCCATGAACGATGAAGAAACCGTGGCGTTGATCGCTGGCGGTCACGCCTTCGGGAAAACCCACGGCGCCGGCCCTGCCGATAACGTCGGCCCGGAGCCGGAAGCGGCCGGCCTCGAAGAGCAAGGCCTCGGCTGGCGCAACGCGTTCGGTACCGGCAAGGGTGCCGACACCATCACCAGCGGCCTCGAAGTAACCTGGACCACTACACCGACGCAGTGGAGCAACAATTATCTGGAGAACCTGTTCGGCTTCGAGTGGGAGCTGAGCAAAAGCCCGGCCGGTGCACACCAGTGGATACCAAAAAACGGCGCCGGTGCCGGCACCGTTCCCCATGCCCATGATCCGAGCAAAAAGCTTTCGCCAACCATGCTCACCTCTGACCTGGCGCTGCGTTTCGACCCGGCCTACGAGCAGATCTCCCGGCGCTTCCTCGCCAACCCGGATCAACTGGCCGACGCCTTCGCCCGCGCCTGGTACAAACTGATCCACCGCGACATGGGCCCGCTGTCTCGCTATCTCGGCCCGGAACTGCCGAACGAAGAACTGCTGTGGCAGGACCCGATTCCTGATGTCACACACCCGTTGATCGACGACAGCGATGCGGCTGCGCTGAAAGGCAAAATCCTTGCGTCAGGGCTTTCGGTGTCGCAGTTGGTCTCGACTGCATGGGCCGCAGTCTCGACGTTCCGCGGTTCGGATAAACGTGGCGGCGCCAACGGTGGACGCCTGCGTCTGGCGCCGCAGAAGTTCTGGCAGGCCAACCAGCCTGAGCAACTGGCCAAAGTGCTGCAAACCCTTGAGGGCATTCAGAACGAATACAACGGCGGCGCCACTGGCAAGAAAGTTTCGCTGGCAGACCTGATCGTGTTGGCGGGCAATGCCGGGATCGAACAAGCGGCGAAAAACGCCGGCCATTCGGTCACGGTGCCGTTCACACCGGGACGTGCGGATGCCTCGCAAGAGCAAACCGATGTCGACTCGTTCGGTTTCCTTGAACCGATCGCCGATGGCTTCCGCAACTACAGTAAGGGCAAATACACCGTTTCGGCCGAGGCGCTGCTGATCGACAAGGCGCAACTGCTGACCCTAACCGCGCCGGAGATGACTGTGCTACTCGGTGGTCTGCGGGTGTTGAACACCAACGTCGGGCAAACCCGGCACGGCGTGTTCACTTCACAGACTGAAGCGCTGACCAACGACTTCTTCACCAACCTGTTGGACATGGGCGTGGAGTGGAAGCCGACTTCAAGGGATGCCGATGAGTTCGAGGGGCGCGACCGTAAAACCGGCAGCGTGAAGTGGACGGCGACGCGGGTTGATCTGGTGTTTGGTTCCAATGCGCAGTTGAGGGCGTTGGCTGAGGTGTATGCCAGTTCGGATGCGAAGGAGCAGTTTGTTAAGGACTTTGTTGCTGCGTGGACGAAGGTGACGAATCTGGATCGGTTTGATTTGAAGTAATTTTCGGTGAATGAAAACGCCGCATTGGTTAATGCGGCGTTTTTTTGTGTGTACGGCTTCGAGAGTTGTGTTGATGCATAAATCTTACCCCCTCACCCCAGCCCTCTCCCCCAAAGGGGGCGAGGGGGGAAAGGGAGCCGATCTTCGCGCTGTTCAAAACCAGAGTTCGACTCCGGACGTTCAGGTTAGTGTATAGCGCAAAGACACCTCGGTCAGTCCCCTCTCCCACTGGGAGAGGGTTAGGGTGAGGGGCCTTTCAGATCCTGAGTTCGACTCGGTCATTCAGGTCGGCGTATAGCAAAAGACACCTCGGTCAGTCCCCTCTCCCACTGGGAGAGGGTTAGGGTGAGGGCCGGTCCACAGCTGGAACACCGACTCCAATCCACCATCAAGCCAGGCTCTTGCTCACCACTTCATACACATCACTCGACAACTGCCCCGACGCGCGAATCCGCTCCAACTCGCCCTTCATCAACGCCTGACGCGCACCGTCGTATTTGCGCCAGCGAGTCAGCGGTGCCAATTGCCGCGAAGCGATTTGCGGGTTGAAGCCGTTCAGCTCAATCACCAGATCCGCAAGGAAGCGATAACCCGAGCCATCGGCCGCGTGGAAGTTGATCAGGTTCTGCCCGGCAAACGCGCCGACCAGTGCACGCACCTTGTTCGGGTTCTTGATGTTGAACGCCGGGTGCTGCATCAACGCTTTCACACGTTCCAGCCCGCCCGGCAAGGTGCTGCCAGCCTGCACGCTGAACCACTGATCCATGACCAACGGGTTGTCCTTGAAGTGCTCGGCGAAACTGGCCAGTGCCAGCGCTTTCTGCTCTTCGAACGGCGAGTTGACCAACACCGCCAGCGCGGTCAGGCGCTCGGTCATGTTGTCGGCCGTTTCGAATTGCTCCAGCGCCGCCGCGAGGACTTCCGGCTTGCCGCTGAGCATCAGGTACGACAGCGCAATGTTCTGCAGCGCACGACGAGCAAAGTGCTCGGCTTCGGCCACGTACGGGGTTTGCTTCGACAGGTCACGGTTGGCCTGATAACGCAGCCACAACGCCTCGAACAAACCTTCGGCCAATTGCTGGCGAGCGAATTCACGGGCGATATGGATCGCCTCGACATCCGCCACTTCGCTGATTTCGGTGAGATACGCCTCACCCGGCAACGACAGCATTTCGGCGACCATCGCTTGATCCAGCGATTCGTCCGACAGCACCGTACGCAGTGCCGAGACCAGACGCGGGTCGAGCTTCAGGCTTTCGCCCTTCTGCTGCTGGCCGATCAGTTCTTGCAGCACTTGCACCGACAGTTGCTGACCGGCATCCCAGCGGTTGAAACCGTCGCTGTCGTGCTGCATCAGGAACATCAACTGATCGCGGTTGTACGGGAAGCTCAGTTTCACCGGCGCCGAGAAACCGCGCAGCAACGATGGCAGTGGCTGCTCAGCGATGTCGACGAAGGTGAAAGTCTGCTCGGCTTCGGTCACCGAAATTACGCGAGTAGTGCCTTGTGCCGATGCTTCGCCAGCCAGACGCAGGGCAATCTCGTTGCCTTTGCTATCGAGCAGGCCCAACTCGACCGGGATCACGAACGGCAGTTTTTCAACTTTGTCCGGGGTTTCCGGGCAGCTCTGGCGGAAGGTCAGGCTGTAGGTTTTCGCGGTGGCGTCATAAGACTCGCTCACCGCCAGACGCGGCGTGCCGGCCTGGCTGTACCAGCGCTTGAACTGGGTCAGGTCGACGCCGTTGGCATCTTCCATGGCTTTGATGAAGTCATCGCAAGTCACTGCCTGACCATCGTGGCGTTCGAAGTACAGATCGCTGCCTTTACGGAAGCCTTCGGCGCCGAGCAAGGTGTGGATCATGCCGACCACTTCCGAGCCTTTTTCGTACACGGTAAGGGTGTAGAAGTTGGAAATCTCGATGAAGCTGTCCGGGCGCACGGCGTGGGCCATCGGGCCGGCATCTTCGGCGAACTGGTGGGTTCGCAGATACGCGACGTCCTGAATGCGCTTGACCGTCGCCGAGTTCATGTCAGCGGAGAAGCCGGAATCACGGAACACGGTGAAGCCTTCTTTCAGCGACAGCTGGAACCAGTCGCGGCAGGTCACGCGGTTGCCCGACCAGTTGTGGAAGTATTCGTGGGCGACGATTGCTTCAACGCGTTGGTGCGCGGCGTCGGTGGCGGTTTCGGCGCGGGCCAGCACGGCGCTGGAGTTGAAGATGTTGAGGCCCTTGTTCTCCATCGCGCCCATGTTGAAGTCGTTGACGGCGACGATCATGAAGATGTCCAGATCGTATTCGCGACCGTAGACCTCTTCGTCCCAGCGCATCGACTTCTTCAGGCTGTTCATCGCGTGCTGGCACTTGTCGATGTTTTCCGGCTCGACGTAAATGCGCAATGCGACGTTGCGGTTGGTCATGGTGGTGAAGGTGTCTTCAACGCACCACAAATCACCGGCCACCAGCGCGAACAGGTACGCCGGTTTCATGAACGGGTCTTCCCAGGTTGCCCAGTGCCGGCCGTCTTCGCCCGGGCCCGAGGCAATCGGGTTGCCGTTGGAGAGCAGCACCGGATAGCTGTGTTGTTCAGCGACCACGGTGGTGGTGAACTTGCTCATCACGTCCGGGCGGTCGAGATAATAGGTGATCTTGCGGAAACCTTCGGCCTCGCACTGGGTGCAGAACATCGTGCCGGACTTGTACAGGCCTTCCAGCGCGGTGTTGGTTTCCGGGTGGATCTTGACGCTGGTATCGACCGTGAAGGTTTCGCTGGTCGGTTGCAGGGTCAGGTGGTTCTCGGACAATTGATAGTCAGCGGCGCCCAACTCTTTATCGGCCAGGGTCACCGAGAGCAATTCCAGCTGCTGGCCATCGAGTACCAGCGGCGGCAGGCCCGGGTCACGCGCCGGGTTGCGGCGCATCACCAACTGCGCGTGCACCAGGCTGTGATCCTCGAACAACTCGAAGGTCAGGTGTGTTTCGTCGATCAGGTACTCGGGCGCCTGATAGTCCTTGAGGTAAATCATCTTCGGTTGTTCGGTGCGCATGCTGAAGTCCTTATTGATGCACGGCGAGCTGATAAGCCGTGTATTTACGAATATTGATCACGCCGGTGTCGAAGATCAGGTACTGGCCTTTGATCCCCAGCAGCGTGCCTTCGGCAATCGGGTTCTTGTCCAGGTTGAAGCTGACGATTTTGGCCGGGTATTGCTCGACCGGATAGCGGATTTCCAGCGGTTCGACATCGGCAATGGTCTGAATAGCCTGTAGGCCGAATCGCTCCTGTAAACCTTGCAGGCCTTCAGCGCAGCTTTCGAATAACTGGTCACGTACCTGCGCCAGATCGACCGCCACCGCATCGCCCTTGAGCAACGCGCGCCAGTTGGTTTTATCAGCCACCTGGCTACGGAACAAATCTTCGACGAAGCCCGATTGCTGACGTGTCGACACGCGCATGATCGGCAATGCCTGACATGCGCCCTGATCAATCCAGCGCGTCGGCAGTTGCGTAGCACGAGTAATGCCAACCTTGATGCCCGACGAATTGGACAGGTAAACCACGTGATCGGTCATGCAGAACTGCTCGCCCCACGCTGGATCGCGACAGGTGCCGGCGTCATAGTGGCAACGCTCCGGGCTCATGATGCACAGGTCGCACTGCGCCAGTTTGGTCATGCACGGATAGCAGTAACCCTGGCTGAAACTGGTTTTGGTCTTGCGCCCGCAATGGGTGCAGTGGATCGCCCCCAGGTATTCCAGACGCACCGTAGTGCCGATCAATGGGTTGACCGGCACCTCGACGTCATCCAGACGAAACGCGTATTGCACGTTCGGCCCGTCCAGGCGCGCCGACATTTTGCTGATTGCACCGCGGCCAATCTCGATCAATGGATGGCATCCGACTTGAACAGGATGTTCGGCACTTCGATCGACTTCGATGCACATTCCTGCGGGCCCATGTAACCGGTGCGCTGGTCTTCAGGCAGGTTCTGGATTTCCCAGGCGATCATCGCCTGCAGCGACAGCTCGCGCTGTTCGGCGGTGAGCTTGCCACCGTCGGACCATTTGCCGATTTCCACGGCCAGTTTCAGACTCTCGTAGATGTCCGGGGTAATGTTGTTGATCATGTCGTTAAAAGAGGACATCAGGGTCTCCGTGCTCTTTATCTACTGAAAATTTCAGGCGGCCAGTTTACGGCGGTTATACAAACCGCCCAACAAACCGGTGAAGCATCCGATGAGTAACCCGCCGACGTGGGCGGCGTTGGCGATTTCGCCGAAACCGATCACCGAGATCAGCCCGGACATGCACACCAGCAACCACACCAGCATCATCACCAGCACGCCACGCGGCAGGCGATAGGCCGGGTTCGGCGCCAGCAGCTGGAAGATCCAGCAATGCCCGAGCAAACCGTAAAGTACGCCGGACAGACCGCCAAACAAGGTCGGGCCGCTCCAGACAAACTGCGCGTAGTTGGACACCAGGCTGAACAGCAGCGTCAGGCCGATCAGGTTTATGCTGCCCTGGCGCGACTCGATGCGCCGGCCCAGCTCCCAGTACCACATGCCGTTCATGGCCAGGTGGAGGATGCCGAAGTGGATCAACATCGGCGTAACCAGTCGCCACCACTGCCCCGCCGCCAGACTGTCAGCCAGCGGCGTGAAATGGATGTATTCGCCGACTACCTGAAAATCGAGGAAGGTCAGCCAGCGCAACGTCTGCAGGTTTTCGCCGAGGTACGTCAGCCCGCCAACGATCAGGCACAACAACAGGATGAACCCGGTGGCCTTGGCGTATTTCAGTTGCTCGGCAAAGCTCGGCCGCTTGACGGTCGGCGCGACGGGAATGTCCATTTGCTGATCGGGATCGCCAGCCGGGAAGCGTTCGTAGAGTGAACGCACGTCTTCGCTGATTTCCGCCGGCGCCCACAACACTTGTTCGCCCGCCTCTTCGCTGACCCGATGCGGGACCTGCATGCGTTGCAGCAGTTTGACGAAACCGCTCAAGTCCACCGCCAACGGCAGACGCAATACCGCTACCGCACTCATTGCAACACCTCCGGCCGCTCGACATCGACCCAGACAAATTTTTGCGGATCCAGACGGGTTTCCTGATCCAGACGATAGGCGACCAGTTTGCCGTAGAGCACCGCGCTGTAATCCAGACACGCGAGGTTCGGGCGGATCGGCGCCGGTTTGCCGCTGCGCCAGTAATGCCCGACGAACAGCAACGGCTCGTCGACGCCGTAGCGCAGCAGGTTGTTTTTCTCGCTGGAGGTCAGCGGCTTCTGCGCCACCGGTTCCGGCAGGGCATCAGGCTGGAAAACGATGTCGCCGTAAGTTTTCGGATCGTCTTCCCAGAACTTGGTGCGGAAGAACGAACGTACCAGACCATCGCCGCTGGTCATGGTCAGGCCATCCGGCAGGCGCATGTCGGTGCCGCGCAGCAAGCGGTCGAACACGGTGCAGGCAAAACTGCCGGGCACGGCGGACGCCTGAAGAAAGTGTTCATCAATGCAGCCATTCGCATATTGCGCACGCAACGGTTCGATCAGGCCGGCATCCCAACAGGCATGCACCACCCGGAAGCGTCCAGCGTCGACAAACAGCGGCAGCTCGTAGAACCAGCGCTGGAAATCATGCCAGTCGCCGGGATGGTCTTCGAACTGGGTCAGGGTTTCGTGCAGCAGGCGTGCGTGGCGCGGCGTGTGTTCGCGGACGAACTGCTTGCCGCTGCCGGGTGGCGCCGGCGTGCTCCAGCCCAACGCGTTGAATTCGTGATTGCCCATGATGCACAAGGCCTGCCCGGCCTCGACCATGTCGTGAACAATGTGCAGCGCCTCGCGAATGCGCGGGCCACGGTCGATGATGTCGCCAACGAACACGGCCATGCGCGATGGATGCCGCCAGACCCCGCCCTGCTTGTGATAACCGAGGCGGTCAAGCAAGTGTTCGAGGGTCAAGGCGCATCCGTGCACGTCACCAATCAGGTCATAACTGCGCGCGGGATCGAGCATCAGTCGCCTCCACCACCCAACTTGCTGCCCCAGCCGAGCTTGGTGCGGCAGACTTCGTAGTAGTTGTGATCGAGCGGATGAATCAGCCGCAGCTTCTGTGCTTTCTTGCTGACGGTGATGGTGTCGCCCGGCGCGCAGGTGAAATGGTTCTGCCCATCGCAGGAGACTTGCGGGTAAATCTGCATGTTTTTCGACACGACGATTTTCAGCTCACTGTTGCCATCGACCACAATTGGCCTGCTCGACAACATATGGGGGTACATCGGCACGATCACAATGGCATCGAGCTTGGGATGCATGATCGGCCCGCCGGCAGACAATGCGTACGCGGTGGAACCGGTCGGCGTCGCGACGATCAGGCCGTCGGCCTTCTGGCTGCAGACGAACTGGCCGTCGATGTACAGCTCGAACTCGATCATCCGCGTCGACTTGCCCGGGTGCAGCACCACATCGTTGAGTGCATCGCCCTGGCCGATAGCCTCGGCGTGGCGGCGCACTTCGGCTTGCAGCAGGAAGCGGTTTTCCACCAGATAGTGGCCGTCGAGCACCTTGGCGACTTCGACTTCCAGCTCATCCGGGCGAATATCCGTCAGAAAACCGAGGCTGCCACGGTTAATCCCCAGCACTGGAATATTGTGTTTGGCCAGCGCCCGCGCGGCGCCGAGCAGGCTGCCGTCACCGCCAACGACGATGACCATGTCGCAGACTTCGCCGAGCATCTTGCGCGACGAGGTTTGCAGGCCGTGGCCCGGCAGGACTTCGGCGATGGTGTCTTCGAGGATCACATGCAGGTGACGATCGAGCAGAAAGCGTTTCAGTCGGCGGACGGTATCCAGCACCTGGGAACTGCCCAGGCGACCGATGATGCCGATATTACGAAATTGCTCCATGGGACCTCTGCGGACAATCGAAAACGCGAAAAACCCGATTATGGGCGAAAGCGCCGGTTAGACAAAATCCTTTCAGCCTCAAGGGTGCGCTCATGTTTCAGGCTATGCTCGCAAGATGATCCTGTTTCCCGACTTGCTCCAGTTGCCCCACCAATTACGCCACCCGGAAGTGCGGGATCTGGCGTGGGTGATCCTCGCCCCGCCAATGCTCGCCATCACGCCGTGGCCGCAGCGCCATCCGCTGGCCGGTAGCGACTGGGTGCACGATCCCGAGCGACTGGAACACTGGCTGCGCCAGCTTGATCGCGACAGTTATGGCTTGCTGCATTGGTTGTCGCAGGCACGCACGCGGCGTCTGGGCTTGTATTACGAACGGCTGTGGCAGTTTGCCGTGGAGCATGCGCCGGGCATTGAGCTGATCGCCGCCAACCTGCCGATCCGCCGCGAAGGCCATACGTTGGGCGAGCTGGACATGCTGCTGCGTGACCGCGACGGCGTGCATCACCTGGAACTGGCGATCAAGCTTTATCTCGGTCCACAGAATGGCGATGGGCGTGATGCGGCGCAGTGGCTGGGGCCGGGTTGTCATGATCGGCTGGATCGCAAACTGGCGCATCTGGCCGAACATCAGTTGCCGATTTCGGCGCGCCCGGAAAGCCGCGAAGTGCTGGCGGCGCTGGATATCGAGGTGTTCAGTGCTCAGCTGTGGCTCGGTGGTTATCTGCTGTATCCGTGGCCGGGGCAGGCCGAATCACCAAATGGTGCACATCCGCAGCATTTGCGCGGTAGTTGGCTGCATCAAAAGGATTGGCCGGCGTTTGTCGCACAACGTCCGGCGGGACGCTGGCAGCCGCTGCCCCGCCATGCCTGGCTGGCGCCGGCGCATTATCCGGCGGATCAGACGTGGTCTTTGGAGCATTTACGGATGTGGCTGGAAGATCTTGAGCCGCTGGCCCCGGCGCAGTTGATGGTGCGCCTGATCGAAAATGCGCGAGGGGAATGGGAAGAGGCTGAGCGCTTGTTTCTGGTTTCCGACCTTTGGCCGAATGTACCGGGCCAATCCTGAGATATGTGGTGTTTGATATGGCCCCTTCGCGAGCAAGCTCGCTCCCACATTTGGAATGCATTCTAATGTGGGAGCGAGCTTGCTCGCGAAGGGGCCGACTCGGTCTAAAGTGAAAGCCGCAAAGCCAAAGCCGCCAACGTCACCAGCAACACCGGCACCGTCAGCACAATCCCGACCCGGAAGTAATACCCCCAGCCAATGTGAATGCCTTTGCGCTCCAGCACATGCAGCCACAACAAAGTCGCCAGGCTACCAATCGGCGTAATCTTCGGTCCCAGGTCACTGCCAATCACGTTGGCATAAATCATCGCTTCCTTGACCACCCCGCTCGCCTGACTGGCATCAATCGACAGCAAACCAATCAACACGGTCGGCAAGTTATTCATGATCGACGACAGCAACGCCGTCAGCACACCCGTGCCCATGGCCGCGCCCCACACCCCGTGACCTGCGAAGACATCCAGCCAACCCGCCAGATACCCGGTCAGCCCGGCATTGCGCAGGCCATACACCACCAGGTACATGCCCAGCGAAAAAATTACGATCTGCCACGGTGCTTCTTTCATCACCTTGCGCGTGGAGATCTTGTGGCCGCGAGCGGCGATGCCCAGCAACAGCGCGGCGCACACGGCGGAAATGGCACTGATCGGAATACCCAGCGGCTCCAGCGCAAAACAACCGATCAGCAGAATCACCAACACCGCCCAACCGGCAAAGAACGTGGCTTTGTCGTGGATCGCGGTTTCGGGATGTTCGAGTTGCTCAGGGTCGTACGCCGCCGGAATGTCACGGCGGAAAAACCACAGCAGCATGCCCAGCGTCGCCGCCACGCTGACGAAGTTGACCGGCACCATCACCGCCGCGTAGCGGTTGAAGCCGATGTGAAAGAAGTCCGCCGAGACGATGTTGACCAGGTTCGACACCACCAGCGGCAGGCTCGCGGTATCGGCGATGAAGCCCGCGCCCATGACGAAGGCCAATGTCGCCGCCGGAGAAAAGCGCAGCGCCAGCAACATCGAAATCACGATTGGCGTGAGAATCAGCGCCGCGCCGTCATTGGCAAACAACGCCGACACTAGAGCGCCGAGCAGCACCATAAAAGCAAACAGCTTGCGCCCACTGCCCCGCCCCCATCGCGCCACATGCAGCGCGGCCCAATTGAAGAATCCGGCTTCGTCGAGCAGCAGGCTGATGATGATCAGCGCGACAAACGTGCCGGTGGCGTTCCAGATGATCTGCCAAACCAGCGGGATATCGCTGAGGTGAACGACGCCGAAAATCAGCGCCAGCACTGCGCCAAGCGTTGCACTCCAGCCGACGCCGAGGCCTTTGGGTTGCCAGATGACCAGGGTGATGGTCAGCAGAAAAATCAGTGACGCAGCGAGCATCCGCAACAGCCTTAAATTAAGTAGAAGAGCTAAACACTAAAACCTGTGGGAGCGAGCTTGCTCGCGAAAGCGGACTGTCAGTCACCCATGATGTGTGGCTGACGGCCTCTTCGCGAGCAAGCTCGCTCCCACAGGATCTCTGCTGTGCCAAGGATTTCGGTGAGCTTACTTCTTGTGTTGCTCTACGAATTGTCCGTAAGCATTGATAAAGCTTTGCAGGAAAGGTTTCACCGATTCACTCAACTTGCCCGCCTCATCAAACGCCGAACCCGCCCCGCCCAGATACGCTTCCGGCTGCTGCATGCACGGCACATTGAGAAACACGAACGACTGGCGCAGATGCTGATTCGCCCCGAAACCACCAATGGCACCGGGCGAGACACTGATCACCGCCCCCGGTTTGCCGCTCCAGACGGCCTTGCCATAAGGCCGCGAACCAACGTCGATGGCGTTCTTCAACGGCGCCGGCACCGAACGGTTGTATTCCGGCGTGACAAACAGCACCGCGTCGGATGAACCCACTTTTTGTCGAAAAGTGCTGTAGGCTGCCGGCGGTGAATCGCCGTCGATGTCTTCGTTATACAGTGGCAGATCGCCAATTTCGACAATCTCAAGCTTGAGGTTCGCCGGGGCCAGCTCCGCCAGCGCCAGGGCGACTTTGCGATTGATCGAAGCTTTGCGCAGGCTACCGACCACTACAGCGACGTTGTAGACATTGCTCATGGAAGAACTCTCGATGGTCCGTGGGAGGAGCCCGTAGTTATAGATGATCCGGTGACGATTCCACCAGCACCCGAGGTAAATTCCCGCGTGTTGATTATTTTTTTCCTGTAGGAAAACTTACAGGCCTTGATGACGGTCTACCAAGCCGCAAATCAAGCGTTTTATCTCCAGAGGTTCTAAGCAGATGGCAGCAGTACTCGTCGGTCAGTTCCATGCAAGAGATGCGGAAGGCCGCGTTTATTCCGTGCATGAGTTCCAGGAATCCAACCCGTCGGCAGACGGTTCCACTGGTTCGGAGCCTATTTACAGACTGGCCATTGGCGATCGCATTAAAAAGATCGACGACAACCAATTTGAGTTGGTTCAATCGGGCGTCATGCTGACCCGCGAACCCGAGCCAACCGTCGCTTCATAACGAACCGTTATGAGCAGAAGTCATATGCGCAGACTTGGGGTAGGATTCAGCCACTGACCCCACCTGCTGAACATGGACTTCACGCATGCGTTTACGTCATATCGAAGTGATTCAGGCGCTCTTGCAGACTGGTCACCTGGGCACCGCCGCCGAATGGTTGCAGTTGCCGGTGGCCGAGGTCGAAGAGCGTTTGCGCGAAGCCGAGAGTCAGTTGGGGTTCATGCTGTTCGCCAGTGTGCGCGGACGTCTGCAATCGACGCCCGAGGCGCGGGCATTGCAGGTCGAAATCGCCCACGTTTACGAAGCGCTGGAGCCGGTACAGCGCCTGGCCAGCAGCCTCAAGCAATACCTCGCCCCGCCCTTGCGCATCATCGGCACCCCGCCGCTGGCGCAACAATTACTGCCACAAAGCCTCGCCGCCCTGCGTCGACGTCTGCCCGATGCACCGTGCAGCCTGCTCAGCGCAGCAACCCGCGATATCGTCCGCAGCTTGTTATTGCGCGAAAGCGATCTCGGTTTGAGTCTGCACGATCCCGAACACCCCGACATTGATTGCCGGCCACTGGCCCAGGGCAAGCTGCAACTGCTGGCGCCCCACGGCTGGCTGCAACCGAAACAGAAATACATTTCCCTGCAGGATCTGGCCGGTCAGGCCATGGTCGGCCTTGAAGGCCAGGACCCGCTAAGCCCGGCGCTGGAAAACAAACTCCAGGCCTTGCGCCCGGCACCGAGCGTGCAGACGAGGGTGCAAACCCATCAGATGATGCGCGGCATGGTCGAAGCCGGCGAAGGCCTGGCCATCGTCGACCCGTTCACTGCACTGGGCGCGCGCCCTGCCGGGCTGGATGTCTGTCCGCTGTCACCGGCCGTACCGGTCAGCCTCTACGCCCTGACCTTCAAGCATGCTGCGCCGTCAGTGGCGATCGAGACTTTGCTCACTATCGTCACGGAACAAGCCGAGGCGATGCTGGCGAACTGAGGGAATTTTCCAGCGGATTATCGAACAATCGATACCAGAACAACGCCACTTCGGCGGTGTTCGGATCAATGCCGCGATAGCGCAATTGGTCGACCCCGCCAATCACATAGCCGCAACGCTCATACAGCCGACAGGCGCCAAGGTTGTTGTTCTGGGTTTCGAGCATGATCCCCGGCAGCTTTTTCTTGCGGCTCCAGAACTGCGCGACATCCAGCAATGCCTTGGCCACGCCATGCCGGCGGGCTGGCGCATGCACTGCCAGCTCATCGATATGCGCGAAGCCGTTCCAGTTGGTGCTGATCACCAGATGGCCCACTGGCTCATCGTCCAGATAAGCCATGAAAATCGCGCTGTCGGCCGCGTTGTGGAAACTGCTGAATTCCTCAGGATCGATGCCGTAGCACTTGCGATACGGCACGATCGGCGTCACCCGCCATTGCTCAACAGGCTGGCCAATCACGGCGGCACCATAGGCGGCGACCTCGAAACTGAAATCGCTGCCCCAGATATACGGCGCAAAGCCTTCGTCGGCGACGCGCACCGACAGCCCTGGATACTTTGGATTCATGACCGGTTGCATACTCGGGAAAGTCCTCATTCCTTGACGCAATCGACGGTGTAGTGCCGTCCATTGCCTTCGTCTTCGTGCTGCAATCCATGCACATCCGCGACAAAACCGGGGAAGCTGCTATCGAACGTGCGAGCGAATTTCAGATAATCGATGATCGAGCGGGTTGATTCGGTGAAGCGTTCGCCGGGCATAATTAGCGGAATCCCCGGTGGATACGGCACCAGCATCACTGCAGCAATGCGTCCTTCCAGCTCATCGATGGGCACCGCCTCGACTTCACCGCGAACCAGATGATCGTAGGCGTGGGCCGGTTTCATGGCGATTTCCGGAAGCACGGTGTACATGCGCTTAAGGTGTTTGGCGGTGGCGTTACTGCGATAGCAGGCGTGCAACTGATCGCACAAATCGCGCAGGCCCATGCCGCGATAACGCACATTGTCTTCTTGTGCCACACACGGCAGGCAGGTTTCCAGACGCACGTTGGCATCGTAACTGCGCTTGAATTCGAGCAATTCGGTGAGCAGCGTGCTCCATTTGCCTTTGGTAATGCCCATGGAGAACAGCACCAGGAACGAATACAGCCCGGTTTTCTCCACGACCAAGCCGCGCTCCCACAGGAACTTGCTGACCACCGCCGCCGGGATGCCCTTCTCGCTCAGCGCGCCGCCGGCATTCAGCCCTGGCATCACCAGTGTCACCTTGATCGGATCGAGCAACACGTAATCGTCGCTCACCTCGCCAAAGCCGTGCCATTCGGCATCCGGTTGCAATAACCAGTCTTCGGTCCGCACGCGGTCGATGCCCTCGACACCCGGCGGCTGCCAGATCGAAAACCACCAGTCATCAGCGGCAATGTGCTGGCGCAGATTGGCCAGCGCACGGCGGAAACTCAGGGCTTCGTCGAAGGTTTCCTGCAACAGCGAACGCCCGGCCGGGCCTTCCATCATTGCCGACGCGACGTCCAGCGAAGCGATGATGCTGTACTGCGGCGATGTCGAGATGTGCATCATGAACGCTTCGTTGAAGCGGTCACGATCCAGTTGCCGTGCGCCGCCATCCTGCACATGGATCATCGATGCCTGACTGAACGCGGCGAGCAGTTTGTGCGTGGAATGGGTAGTGAACACCAGCGGACTATCGTCACTGCGCGAAGTGGCCATGCCGTAGCGCCCGGCGAAGAACTCGTGAAACGCCGCATAGGCGTACCAGGCTTCGTCGAAATGCAGCACTTCGACGCTGTTGCCGAGGCTTTGCTTGATCAGCTCGGCGTTGTAGCAGAGGCCGTCGTAGGTCGAATTGGTGACCACGGCGAGTTTGACTTTCGGCGCACGGCCCTTGGTCAATGGGCTCGCATCGATCTTCGCCTGAATCGATTCGCGGCTGAACTCACTCAACGGGATCGGGCCGATAATGCCCAGCTCATTGCGCTCCGGGCACAGGTACAACGGGATCGCGCCGGTCATGATGATCGCGTGGAGCACCGACTTGTGGCAGTTGCGATCAACCAAGACCAGATCATCGCGAGCGACCATCGAGTGCCAGACAATCTTGTTGGCGGTCGAGGTGCCATTGATCACGAAAAAGGTGTGATCGGCGCCGAAATTGCGCGCCGCACGCGCTTCCGCTTCGGCGAGTGGCCCGGTGTGATCGAGCAGCGAGCCAAGTTCCGGCACCGACACCGACAAATCCGAACGCAGAGTGTTTTCACCGAAGAACTGGTGAAACGCCTGCCCCACCGGACTCTTGTGATACGCCACACCACCGCCATGGCCGGGGGTGTGCCATGAATAATTGGAATCGGCGGTGTGCTGCACCAGCGCCTTGAAAAACGGCGGCAACAAACCATCCAGATACTTACGCGCGGCCCGCGCCACTTGCCGTGCCAGAAACGGCACGGTGTCTTCGAACAGATAGAGAATGCCGCGCAGTTGATTGAGCTCGGCCATGGCATCGGCCGGCGCGTTTTCCAGGGTGACTTGCTCGCCGAGGGCGAAGATCGGCAGATCCGGCGCACGCACCCGTGCCAGACCGATCAATTCGGCCATGTTTTGCAGAAGGTGCGAGTTCGTACTGGCGTCCTCGGCGGCAATCAACATGCACGCGAGGCCATGGTGGGTCGATGCGACCAACCGCCCTTCGGTGTAGTCGATGGCCGAAACGATATTGAAACCTTCCTGCTCCAACTCCCGGGCGATGCCACGGATACGGTCACCGGCGACCGTGTCGGCCTTGATGTCGCGATGAACGATCAACACCGGAAACTTCAAATCTTTGTACATGAGGCTCAGTGTCCTGAGGCGGCCGATTGGAATCTGCCAATGCACTCAGGGTAGAGGGTTGCGGCGAAAGTGGCGAGGGTGGCCACTTGGCTTCATGCCGCCAAAAGCAAAGATCGCAGCCTGCGGCAGCTCCTACAGGGGATTGCATTCCAATGCAGGAGCTGCCGCAGACTGCGATCTTTTGATCTTTCAGGCTTGAGCGTCGGCCTCGGCGATCTGCGTCCACAGCGCCGGCCCACCGGCAGACTTGGCAATAATTTCCAGCCGCACCAGATGCGCCGCCAATTCATCCTCAGTCGCGCGAATGATCCGCGCTGGCTGGCGATCCGCAGGCAAACGACGAATTTCGGTCGCCGAGTTGTCCGCGCCATCGCCCGTGCCATTACCGTCAGACGCGTTACCCGCCAGCGACAGACTCGTCTGGCCACCGGTCATGGTCAGGTAGACGTCGGCGAGAATCTCCGAGTCGAGCAAAGCGCCGTGCAGTTCACGGCCAGAGTTGTCGACACCATAACGTTTGCACAATGCATCGAGGCTGTTGCGCTGCCCCGGGTGACGTTCCCGGGCCATCATCAGGGTGTCGAGGATCGAACAGTGTTGCGTGATGTCAGCGCGATCCTGCTGACCCATCAAGGCGAATTCGTTGTTGATGAAGCCAACGTCGAACGCCGCGTTGTGGATGATCAGCTGCGCGCCTTTGATGAACTCGAAGAACTCATCAGCGACTTCGGCAAAGCGCGGCTTGCCGACCAGGAATTCATTGGTGATGCCGTGAACGCCGATGGCGCCTTCATCACTCTCGCGATCCGGTTGCAGGTAAACGTGAAAATGCCGGCCCGTCAGGCGCCGACCGATCAGTTCGACACAGCCGATTTCAATGATCCGGTGACCATCGGTCACCGGCATGCCGGTGGTTTCGGTATCGAGTACAACGGATCTGGTGGCCATCAGTGTTCAGCTCTCAACGGGGCGATCTTGCAAAAAACGCGGATGTTAACACGCTCGGTGGGGGTGTTTTAGTCAGACCGTGGTGTCCCATTCGCGAGCTTGCTCGCGAATGGCCGCACCACGGTTCAGAAGTGAAATCAGCTCTGCTTGTAACCGCGCACTTCGTCAACGCCACGATTAGCCAACTGGTCCGCCCGCTCGTTACCGTGATGGCCAATGTGCCCACGCACCCATTTCCAGGTGACCTTGTGGCGGTTGACCTGCTCATCCAGTTCTTTCCACAGATCAGCGTTTTTCACCGGCTCTTTCGCGGCAGTTTTCCAGCCGCGCTTCTTCCAGTTGGCCATCCATTCGTTGATGCCCTTCATCACGTATTGCGAGTCGGTCACCAGCAGCACTTCGCACGGCCGCTTCAAGGCTTCGAGGCCGCGAATCGCGCCGAGCAGTTCCATACGGTTGTTAGTGGTATTGGCTTCGCCGCCCCACAGTTCCTTTTCGACGCCCTTGCACACCAGCAAGGCGCCCCAGCCGCCCGGGCCGGGGTTGCCCTTGCAGGCGCCATCAGTGAACAGTTCTACGGTGTCGACACTTTCAACGCTTTCGCTCATGCCACTCTATCCAGAATAAATGCCTGCCTCGTCGATCACGGATCGACGATGGCCCGGGCCGGGACATGCCCGGCCACAAATAAAAGAAGGTTTACGGTTCAATGCGGCGGCGATTGACCTTGGCCATTGGCAGCGGAATCAGCTTGCCCATCGGCTCGCGACGTTCCTGACGCAACGGTCGCAGCCCCACCACAATCTTGCGCGCGACCAGTAAATAAAAGCCGCCACCCGACAGTTGCCAGTCACCGGCCTTGCGTTCCCAGCCGGCCAGTCGGGCCTGCCACTTGGCTGACGCGAGCGGCGGACGATAGCACCCGAAGCGGCGTTTCTCCAGCGCAAAGCCGAGCAGATTGAGCCAGTCGGCGACCCGCGAAGGCGAGATGCAGCGCGCCTTCCGCAAGGCGTCGTGGGCGAAAACATGGCGCAATCCCCAGGTGCTCCAAGGGTTGATGCCGATGATCAGCAAATGCCCGCCGGGGCGCACGCTGCTCGCCGCTTCACGCAGCAAACCATGGGGTGACAGACAGAAATCCAGCCCGTGCTGCATCACCACCACGTCGGCGGCGTGCTCGCTCAGCGGCCAGGCCTGCTCTTCGCAGACAATCTCGACACCGGGCAACGGCGCGCCAAGACGCACATTGCGCTGCACTTGCGGCGCTGCCGGCGGGGTTTCCGCCGATGGCCCGTAATGCACCAGATAGCCGCCAAAGAACCGGCCCAGCTCGTCTTCGAGCATGCGCCGCTCCTCGTCGAGCAGAAATTGCCCGAGCGGGCCGGACAGCCATTCACGGGCTGCACCGATCAGGGCCAGCCAGTCAGGATCAGCCTGTGCGAACGCTTTATCACTCATCGCATTCTCCAAAGCGCCAGGAACTACTAAGATGCGCCAATGTTTTCCGCTTGGCGAATTCCGACGATGATACAGATCAGTGCCCTGCCCGCGTTCACCGACAACTACATCTGGTTGTTACAGGATCACCGCACCCAGCGCTGCGCGGTGGTCGACCCGGGCGATGCCGCGCCAGTGCAGGCATGGCTCGCCGCCCATACAGGCTGGGTGCTGAGCGATATTCTGATCACCCACCACCATCATGATCATGTTGGCGGCGTCGAACGCCTGAAAGCGGCGACCGGCGCCAAGGTCTACGGACCGGCCAGCGAAAGCATCCCGGCGCGCGATGTGGCGCTCAAGGATAACGACACGGTCAGCGTGCTCGGCTGGGACTTCGACGTCTATGCGGTGCCCGGTCACACCTTGGGCCACATTGCCTATTACCACCACGGCTTGCTGTTCTGTGGCGACACCCTGTTCGCTGCCGGATGCGGGCGTTTATTCGAAGGCTCGCCGGAGCAAATGCACCATTCTCTCAGCCGTCTCGCCGCTTTACCGGAAGATACGCTGGTCTACTGCACGCATGAATACACTTTGAGCAATCTCAAGTTTGCCGCCGCCGTCGAACCGACGAACCCGGACATTGCCGCCCGTCTGGAAAAAGTTACTCAACAGCGGCAGAACGGCGTCATGACCCTGCCCTCGACATTGGCCCTGGAAAAGCTCACCAATCCGTTTTTGCGCACCTCTGAAACATTAGTTACACAAAAAGTGGACGAACGGGCGGGCGCTCAAAACCGGGCGCCGAGTGAGGTATTTGCGGCTCTGCGGGCCTGGAAAGATAAGTTCTAAGTACCCCGCCCCTTGGTACAAAAATTCTGAATGGTTGACCTAGGGGGGTGCGCTTTCTAGAATCGCCCGACATTTTTGCCCGGAACTTACTTCCAGCCAATGTCGTCATCCATACGTAAGTCCGTCAATTCAGACGCATTGACCCGCCTGGTGCAAGCCATCGCGGTGGCTGTGTCCGCCACGCTGGCGGGCTGTTCCAGCCATGCTCCGCAGACTGAAGCGACCCATACGCCGAACATTGCTGCGCGAGCCAAGCAGAAGCCGATCTGGCTGACCGAAAAGCCCAGCCCACAGGTTCCCCAGGATATCTGGGAACGCATGCGCCAGGGCTTTCAGCTGCAGGAAGGCCTCGGCGTCAACCCGCGCATCGAGCAACAGCGCCTGTGGTTCGCCAGCAATCCCTCTTTCCTCGAGAACGCCGGCGAACGCGGCAGTCTCTATATTCACTACATCGTCGAACGCCTCGAAGAACGCAACATGCCGCTGGAACTGGCCCTGCTGCCAGTGATTGAGAGCGCCTACAACCCGATGGCCTATTCCCGGGCCGATGCTGTGGGTCTGTGGCAATTCATTCCATCCACCGGGCGTTACTTCAACCTGCGTCAGACCCGCTTCTATGATGGCCGTCGCGATATCACTGCTTCGACCACGGCAGCGATGGACTACCTGACCCGTCTGCACGACATGTTCAACGGTGACTGGTTGCTGGCCCTGGCGGCGTATAACGCTGGCGAAGGCACCGTCAGCCGCGCCATCGAGCGTAACGAAAAGCTTGGCCTGCCAACCGATTACTGGAACCTGCCGCTGCCGGCAGAAACCCAGGCGTATGTGCCGAAACTGCTGGCACTGTCGCAAGTGGTACTGGCGCCGGAAGCCTACGGGGTCAACCTCAACCCGATCGCCAACGAACCGTACTTCCAGGTCGTCGAAATCAACCAGCGCATGGATTTGTCCAAGGTCGCCGCGGTTGTCAACATCGACGAAGACGAACTGTTCCAGCTCAACCCGGCGTTCAAGCAACGCACCACCATCGACGGCCCTCAGCATCTGCTGGTGCCGACGTCGAAGGCGCAATTGCTGACCGCCAGTTTGCAAACCATGCGACCTGACGAGCTGATCAGCCCGCGTTCGCTGAAACCGGTGTTTGAAGGTGTGGATCCGTCAGAAGTAGCGCAGCTCAAGCGTGCTTATCGTGTGAAGCGTGGCGACAACCTCGGTTCCATTGCCAAGGCCAACAAGGTCGAAGTCAAGGATCTGCAACGCTGGAACAAGCTGACCGGCAAGAACCTCAAGGTTGGCCAGACGTTGGTGATGCAAGACACCACCAAACGCGCCCCGGCACGCAAATCCGGCCGGGTCAACACGGTGGTTGCGGCCAACAGCAAGAGCAAAGGCAAGGACGACAGCGCGCAGCAGACTCGGTACAAGGTCAAGCGTGGCGATACGCTGTACGTCGTGGCCAAGCGCTTCAACGTTGAGATGCAGCATCTCAAGCGCTGGAATCCGGGTGCGGGTAAAGCGTTGAAGCCGGGGCAGATGCTCACGGTTTATCAGCCGCACTGACAGAAGAGCCCTCGAGATTTCGAGGGCTTTTTTTTGATTCGGATTTTGTGGAGCGCTTTAGATCGATCCCCCTCACCCCAGCCCTCTCCCCCAAGGGGTAGAGGGGAAAGGGAGCCGATCCGGGGCTTTTCAAAATCCGAGTTCAACGATATTGCACGTCGACGCAATTCGCTTAAACACCGCAATCAGTCCCCTCTCCCTCCGGGAGAGGGCTAGGGTGAGGGGCTTTTCAAAACGTGCACTCGACTCGACAGTTCAGGTCGGTGCAGCTCAAAGAAACAACTCGGTCAGTCCCCTCTCCCTCTGGGAGAGGGTTAGGGTGAGGGGCTCTTCGCGCAAACGATTAACCGCGCATTAACTCCCATCTTTTTCCTGCCCAGACAAGCTGTTACTGTACGGCCCACAAAGCCCAAGCCGCCTGGATCGGATCTGACTTGAAGCGTCCCCTCCTCCTGCTCCTGATCAGCCTGGCCTTGAGCTCAACCGCAAGCGCGACGATTACCGAAAGTCACGGTTATGCGCAGTTCGGCACGCTCAAGTACCCGGCCAGATTTACCCACTTCGACTGGGTCAACCCGCAAGCGCCCAAGGGCGGTACATTGCGGGTGATGGCGTTCGGCACCTTCGATACGGTCAACCCGTACACCTTCAAGGGCACCAGCCCGGTCACTACAGCGAATTTCCTCCAATACGGCATCAATGAGCTGAACGAGCCGTTGATGGTCGGCACCGGTCAATATTCGCCATCCGGTGACGAGCCCGCGTCGAGTTACGGCTTGATCGCGCAATCGGTGGAATACAGCGAAGATCGCAGCTGGGTGGTGTTCAATCTGCGTCCCGAGGCGCGTTTTCACGATGGCACGCCGATCACCGCCTACGACGTAGCGTTCTCCTATCGAACGCTGCTCAAGGACGGCCATCCGCTGTACCGCACCGCCCTGCAGGAAGTGCTGCGGGTCGACATTCTCAACAAACAGCGCATCCGCTTCGTGCTCAAACGTTCGGGCAATCCGCTGTTGATCCTGCGCCTCGGCGAATTGCCGGTGCTGCCGCAGCATTACTGGAAAGGCCGCGACTTCAAGGCCACCACCTTCGAACCGCCACTGGGCAGCGGTCCCTATCGCATCACCTCGGTGACGCCGGGCCGGCAGTTGATCTTCGAGCGGGTCAAGGATTACTGGGGCAAGGATTTGCCGGTCAATCGCGGCAAATACAACTTCGATCGCATGGAAGTCGAGTTCTACCGCGACAGCGATGTCGCCTTCGAAGCGTTCAAGGCTGGCGAGTTCGACATTTACATCGAACATCAGGCGAAAAACTGGGCCAACGGCTACAACTTCCCCGCCATACGCCGTGGCGATGTGATCAAGGCACAGATCCCGCATCAGATCCCGACCCAGAGTCAGGGCCTGTTCATGAACACCCGCCGCGCCACCTTCGCCGATGTGAAGACCCGCGAAGCGCTGGGTCTGATGTTCGACTTCGAGTGGACCAATCGCGCGCTGTTCAGCGACGCCTACAAACGCACCACCAGTTACTACCCCAACAGTGAATTCACAACCTCCGGCCTGCCGGTCGGACATGAATGGCTGATGCTCAAGCCGTACAAAGATCAACTGCCGGCCAAGCTGTTCACCGAGCCGTTCACCCTGCCAAAAACCGACGGTCGCGGCATTCCCCGGGAAACCATGCGCAAAGCCTTGGCATTGCTCGCCGAAGCCGGCTGGAAGCTCAACGGTCAGCGCCTGCAAAACGCTAACGGCCAACCGCTGCGGTTCGAGCTGTTGCTGGTCAATCCGAACCTTGAGCGCCTCTACCAGCCCTACATCGAGAACCTCAACAGCATTGGCATCGACGCGCGCCTGCGCACCGTGGATCGGGCGCAGTACAAGCAGCGCCTCGACCAATTTGATTTCGACATGATCTCGATGACGCTCAACCAGACCCTCAGCCCGGGCCTTGAGCAGTGGCAGTACTTCCACTCCAGTCAGGTCGGGGTCAAGGGCAGCAAGAATTACGCGGGCATCGCCAACCCGGTAGTCGATCACCTGCTCGAACAATTGCTCGCCGCGCGCACCCGCGACGAACAGGTCGCCGCCGGCAAGGCGCTCGACCGCGTGCTGCTCTGGCAGCACTACAGCATTCCTAACTGGTACCTCAATTATCACCGTCTGGCCTACCGCAATCGGTTGGCCTTTGTCACCACGCCGCCCTACACCCTGGGCCTGAGCGCGTGGTGGCTGAAGTCTTCGGAGAAAGATCGATGAACCCTATCCGCGCCCTGCTCGTCCAGGCCAGCGGCTTGCTGTTCGCCGGGCTGGCCTTTGCCGCCCCGCAACACGCCGTGACCCTGTACAACGAGCCGCCGAAATACCCCGCCGATTTCAAGCATTTCGATTATGTGAACCCCGAGGCGCCCAAGGGCGGGATCTTCC
Source organism: Pseudomonas sp. AC169 (assembly GCF_979258515.1). Lineage (NCBI taxonomy): Bacteria > Pseudomonadati > Pseudomonadota > Gammaproteobacteria > Pseudomonadales > Pseudomonadaceae > Pseudomonas > Pseudomonas sp. AC169. Next base: position 6,713,364 of record NZ_OZ409866.1, read on the forward strand.
GTCAGGCCGGGTTCGGCGGCTTCGACAGCCTCAACCCGTTTATCAGCAAAGGCGTGCCGGCCGATGACATCGGGCAGATCTACGACACCCTGACCAAGCACAGTCTCGACGAGCCGTTCACCGAATACGGCCTGATCGCCGGTAAAATCGAAAAGGCCCCGGACAATAGCTGGGTGCGTTTTTACCTGCGCCCCGAAGCACGCTTCCATGACGGTCACCCGGTGCGCGCCGACGACGTGGTGTTCAGCTTCAACACCCTGACCAAAGAAGGTTCGCCACTGTTTCGCGGCTACTACAGCGACGTGTCCGAAGTCATCGCCGAAGACCCGCTGAAAGTGCTGTTCAAGTTCAAACACACCAATAATCGCGAGCTGCCGCTGATCCTCGGCCAATTGCCGGTGCTGCCAAAACACTGGTGGGCCGATCGCGATTTCAGCAAAGGCAATCTGGAAATTCCGCTCGGCAGCGGCCCATACAAGGTCGCCGAAGTGAAGGCCGGGCGTTCCGTGCGTTACGAGCGGGTCAAGGATTACTGGGGCAAAGACCTGCCGGTCAACCGTGGCTTCTACAACTTCGACACGATGACCACTGATTACTACCGCGACAACACCGTCGCACTCGAAGCCTTGAAGGCCGGCCAGTTCGATTACTGGCTGGAAATGACCGCAAAAAACTGGGCTAACGCTTACAACATCCCGGCCGTCACCGAGGGACGCCTGATCAAGGAACAGATCGCCAACAGCAACCCGACCGGCATGCAGGGTTTCGTCTTCAACCTGCGTCGCCCGGTGTTCCAGGACGTGCGCGTGCGTCAGGCGCTCGGCCTGCTGTTCGATTTCGAATGGACCAACAAACAACTGTTCAACGCAGCCTACTTCCGCACCCGCAGCTATTTCGAAAACTCGGAAATGGCCGCCACCGGCCTGCCTGATGCTGATCAGTTGGCGATCCTCGACCCGTTCCGCAGCAAGCTGCCGGCGCAGGTGTTCAGCGAAGCCTTCGAAAACCCCAAGACCGACGCCAGCGGCATGATCCGCACCCAGCAGCGCGAAGCCTATCAACTGCTGCAAGAGGCCGGCTGGAAGATCGTCGACGATAAAATGGTCGACGCCACGGGCAAACCGGTGGTTATTGAGTTCCTGCTCGCGCAGACCGAATTCGAACGGGTTCTGCTGCCGTTCAAGCGCAACCTCAGCGACCTCGGCATCGATCTGGTAATCCGCCGCGTCGACGTTTCGCAATACATCAACCGCGTGCGTTCGCGGGATTTCGACATGATGGTCGGCAGTTTCCCGCAGTCCAACTCGCCGGGTAACGAGCAGCGCGAATACTGGATGAGCGCCGCCGCCGACAAGGCGAGCAGCCGCAACACCATGGGCCTGAAGGATCCGATCGTCGATCAACTGGTGGAAAACCTGATCAATGCCGATTCACGGATCAGTCTGGTGGCCCACGCCCGTGCGCTGGATCGCGTATTGCAGTGGGGCTTTTACGTGGTGCCCAACTGGCACATCAAGACTTGGCGCGTGGCTTACTGGAATCACATCGGCCACCCGAAGGTCTCACCCAAGTACGACATCGGCATCAACACCTGGTGGGTCAAGCCTGACGCGAAACCTGCGATAGAAGTCGAAACCAAACTGCAAGCCGACCCTGCGGGCACGGAGTAATCAGATGCTGGCGTATATTTTTCGGCGACTGCTGCTGATCATCCCGACCCTGTTCGGCATTCTGCTGATCAACTTCGTGATCATCCAGGCTGCGCCCGGCGGCCCGGTGGAACAGATGATCGCCAAGCTCGAAGGCTTCGAAGGCGCAACCAGCCGCATTGCCGGCGGCGGTGCCGAGGTGTCGGTGGCCGGTTCGTCCTATCGCGGCGCGCAAGGGCTGGATCCGGCGCTGATCAAGGAAATCGAGCACATGTACGGGTTCGACAAGTCGGCCCCGGAACGCCTGTGGATCATGGTCAAGAACTACGCGACCCTGGATTTCGGCGACAGCTTTTTCCGCGACGCCAAGGTCATCGACCTGATCAAGGAAAAGATGCCGGTGTCGATCTCGCTGGGGCTGTGGAGCACGCTGATCATGTACCTGGTGTCGATCCCGCTGGGGATCGCCAAGGCCACCCGGCACGGCAGCCACTTCGATGTGTGGACCAGTTCGGCGATCATCGTCGGCTATGCGATCCCGGCGTTCCTCTTTGCGATCCTGCTGATCGTGGTGTTTGCCGGCGGCAGTTATCTCGACTGGTTCCCGTTGCGCGGGCTGACCTCGAACAACTTCGATGAACTGAGTTTCGGCGGCAAGATCCTCGATTACTTCTGGCACTTGGCGCTGCCGGTGACGGCGCTGGTGATCGGCAACTTCGCGACCATGACCCTGCTGACCAAAAACAGCTTCCTCGACGAAATCAACAAACAGTACGTGGTCACCGCCAAGGCCAAAGGCCTGACCCGCCATCGTGTGCTCTACGGCCACGTGTTCCGCAACGCCATGCTGCTGGTAATTGCCGGGTTCCCGTCGGCATTCATCGGCATCTTCTTCACCGGCTCCTTGTTGGTGGAAGTGATTTTCTCCCTCGACGGCCTCGGCCTGATGAGTTTCGAAGCGGCGATCAATCGCGATTACCCGGTGGTGTTCGGCACCCTGTTCATCTTCACCCTGCTCGGGCTGGTTGTGAAACTGATCGGCGACCTCACCTACACCCTGGTCGATCCGCGCATCGACTTCGAAAGCCGGGAGCATTGAGATGAACCTGTCCCCTCTCAACCGCCGTCGCTTCGAACTGTTCAAAGCCAACAAGCGTGGCTGGTGGTCGCTGTGGCTGTTTCTGATCCTGTTCGGCCTGAGCCTCGGCGCCGAGCTGATTGCCAACGACAAGCCGCTGGTGGTGCATTACGACAACAACTGGTACTTCCCGGCGATCAAGCGCTACCCGGAAACGACGTTTGGCGGCGAATTCCCGCTGGAAGCCAACTACAAGAGCCCGTACATCCGCGAACTGCTCAAGGCCAAGGATGCGTGGGTGTTGTGGGCGCCGATTCCCTACAGCTACCAGAGCATCAACTACGACCTGAAAGTCCCGGCCCCGGCGCCGCCCTCGGCGGACAACCTGCTCGGTACTGACGATCAGGGCCGCGATGTATTGGCGCGAGTGATTTACGGCTTCCGCATTTCCGTGCTGTTCGCGCTGACGCTGACCGTGTTGAGTTCGATCATCGGCGTGATTGCCGGTGCGTTGCAGGGCTTCTATGGCGGCTGGGTCGATCTGGCCGGGCAGCGCTTTCTGGAGATCTGGTCGGGTTTGCCGGTGCTGTACCTGCTGATCATTCTCGCCAGTTTCGTCCAGCCGAATTTCTGGTGGCTGTTGGGGATCATGCTGCTGTTCTCGTGGATGAGCCTGGTCGACGTGGTGCGCGCCGAGTTCCTCCGTGGCCGCAACCTTGAATACGTGCGCGCAGCGCGGGCGTTGGGCATGCAGAATGGCGCGATCATGTTCCGCCATATCCTGCCCAACGCGATGGTTTCGACCATGACCTTCATGCCGTTCATCCTCACCGGCGCCATCGGCACCCTCACCGCTTTGGACTTCCTCGGTTTCGGCTTGCCGGCCGGCAGTCCGTCGCTGGGTGAACTGGTCGCTCAGGGCAAATCCAACCTGCAAGCGCCGTGGCTGGGCATGAGTGCCTTCGCCGTGCTGGCGTTGATGTTGAGTTTGCTGGTGTTTATCGGCGAGTCCGCTCGCGATGCCTTCGACCCGAGGAAGTGAAATGAATCAGGACAATCTGATCGAAGTGCGCGACCTCGCCGTCGAATTCGGTTTCGGCGAGCGCGTACACCGGGTCGTTGAAGGCGTGAGTTTCGACATCAAGCGTGGCGAAACCCTCGCGCTGGTCGGCGAATCCGGCTCGGGCAAATCGGTGACCGCGCATTCGATCTTGCGTTTGCTGCCCTACCCGATGGCCCGCCATCCGGCCGGCAGCATCAACTACGCCGGGCAAAACCTGCTGGGCCTGAGCGAAAAAACCATCCGCCACATTCGTGGCAACCGTATCGCGATGATCTTTCAGGAGCCGATGACCTCGCTGAATCCGCTGCACTCGATCGAGAAGCAGATCAACGAAGTGCTCGGCATCCACAAAGGCCTGACCGGCAAAGTCGCGACCAAGCGTACGCTGGAGCTGTTGGAGATGGTCGGCATCCCTGAGCCGCACAAGCGCCTCAAGGCCCTGCCCCACGAATTGTCCGGCGGCCAGCGTCAGCGGGTGATGATCGCCATGGCCTTGGCCAACGAACCGGAACTACTGATTGCCGACGAACCGACCACGGCGCTGGACGTGACCGTTCAGCTGAAAATTCTCGATCTGCTCAAGGAATTGCAGGCCAGATTGGGTATGTCGCTGCTACTGATCAGTCACGATTTGAACCTGGTGCGAAGAATTGCGCATCGTGTATGTGTCATGCAGCGCGGTTGCATCGTCGAACAGGCATCGTGCGAAGAGCTGTTCCGTTCGCCACAGCATCCGTACACTCGGGAATTGCTCGGCGCGGAGCCCAGCGGCGGCCCGGCAAGCAATAAAATCGGCGCGCCGCTGCTTGAGGTCGAGGACTTGAAAGTCTGGTTCCCGATCAAGAAAGGCCTGCTCAAACGCACGGTGGATCACGTCAAGGCAGTGGACGGCATCAATTTCAGCCTGCCGCAGGGTCAGACCCTGGGGATTGTGGGGGAAAGCGGTTCCGGCAAATCCACGCTGGGTCTGGCGATTTTGCGGCTGATCGGCAGCCAAGGCGCGATCCGCTTTGAAGGCAAGCAGCTAGACTGCCTGACGCAGAACGAGGTTCGCCCGTTGCGTCGGGAGATGCAGGTGGTGTTTCAGGACCCGTTTGGCAGCCTGAGCCCGCGCATGTGTGTCAGCGACATCGTTGGCGAAGGCCTGCGGATTCACAAGATGGGCACCGCCGAGGAACAACAGGCGGCGATTATTGCGGCATTGAAGGAGGTAGGTCTGGATCCGGAAACCCGGCACCGCTACCCCCACGAATTTTCCGGTGGGCAACGGCAGCGAATTGCCATTGCCCGGGCTTTGGTGCTGAAACCGGCGCTGATCCTGCTGGACGAGCCGACTTCGGCGCTCGACCGGACGGTGCAGCGGCAAGTGGTGGAGCTGTTGCGTTCACTGCAAGCCAAGTACAACCTGACGTATTTGTTTATCAGCCATGATTTGGCTGTCGTCAAAGCGCTGAGCCACCAGTTGATGGTGGTCAAGCATGGCCAAGTGGTCGAACAGGGAGACGCGCAAAGTATTTTTGCCGCCCCCCAACATCCGTATACACAGCAGTTGCTGGAAGCCGCTTTTTTGGCACCAGCCACTGCGCAATAACCTGAAAGAGGAGCAACACATGGGTTTTCTCGCCGGTAAGCGCGTACTGATCGTCGGTGTCGCCAGCAAGCTGTCCATCGCATCCGGCATCGCTGCCGCCATGCATCGCGAGGGCGCTGAGCTTGCCTTCACTTATCAGAACGACAAACTGAAAGGTCGTGTTGAAGAATTCGCTCAAGGCTGGGGTTCGAGCCCTGAGCTGTGCTTCCCGTGCGACGTGGCCAGCGATGAAGAAATCGCCAAGGTCTTCGAAGCACTGAGCAAGAAGTGGGACGGCCTGGACTGCATCGTCCACTCCGTTGGTTTCGCCCCGGGCGACCAACTGGACGGCGACTTCACCGAAGCCACCACCCGTGACGGTTTCCGCATCGCTCACGACATCAGCGCCTACAGCTTCGTGGCCCTGGCCAAAGCCGGCCGCGAAATGATGAAAGGCCGCAACGGCAGCCTGCTGACTCTGTCGTACCTCGGCGCCGAGCGCACCATGCCGAACTACAACGTCATGGGCATGGCCAAGGCTTCGCTGGAAGCTGGCGTGCGTTACCTGGCCGGCTCCCTGGGCCCGGACGGCACCCGCGTCAACTGCGTATCGGCTGGCCCGATCCGTACCCTGGCAGCCTCGGGCATCAAGAACTTCCGCAAAATGCTGGCCGCCAACGAAGCGCAAACCCCGCTGCGTCGCAACGTCACCATCGACGAAGTCGGCAACGCCGGCGCCTTCCTGTGCTCCGACCTGGCGTCGGGCATCAGCGGCGAAATCATGTACGTCGACGGCGGCTTCAACACCACCGCCATGGGCAACATCGAAGAGTGATCTTCGCCTAGCCAATGAAAAACCCGCCGGATCCGGCGGGTTTTTTTATGCCTGCAAAAAACCGTTACCGCACTACATATGTACCGCCCGCCCCGCTTCCACGCATTCGACAATCGGCACTCCCCGCCCGACCGTTGCCAAGGAGCATGCAGATGAGCCAATCCCTGAGAACACCTCGTCCCGAACAAACATTGATTCAGCACCTGATCGCCGAGTTGACCGCCGTGCCCGTGGTCAACTCCTCCGATCCTCCGCGAACCCTGCAGGTTCCTCGTTCCTGCCTGCTGCGCGAATGGATGGAGCTGTACTGGAGCGCCTTGGAGCGCCCGGAATTTCTCGACTGGGCCAGCAAATTCAACATTGACCTCGATACGTTGCGCCTCAAAGGCGACACCCTGGAAGTACAGACCTCATCGAACGGCACTGCAGGGCAACGCACGTTCACCCTGGAAGACGACTCCGGCTGGTGGCAAATGGCACCGATGCTGCTGATGATTTCGCAGCGTATAGATCCTGCGGCACTCGGTTTGCCCTACATCGGCGGCAAGTCCGCCAACCCGCTTGACCTGTTTCCGCGTGCTGTGGTGCTGGGGTTTTACGGCTATCCGGAACCGCAAAACGCAATTCAGGCGCAGGTTATCGTTACCGAGCTGAAGGCGCAGGGGCTTGCCGGTTTCGATGAGCACGGCCACACCACTTCGGCCGTGGTCAGCGAACGCAATGCGCAGCTTCAGGACTACCAGACCGTAGCGGCGAAAATCGATGAAGTACTCCTCGCCAACGAGCAAGGCAAAAAAAACTTCGCCGCCTCGAGCCTTGCCGACACACTCGTGCCCCTGACGTCCTGCTCTTATCTGGCAGCGCTGGGCGGCAACCCGCTGACGCTCGAACAGATCATCAGACGCTACGAACTGGCGCTGCCACAAAACATCGACGAAGCCCGGTCACTCGCGCAGTGGTTGCGCCAGCACACATGGCCGCCATTGCCCTATGTCAGCGAATATGTGCAGACCGGCGAGCACATCTGGCGCTATCGCAGGAACTTTGCGGAAATCGAAGACTGTCGGCACATCATCCGGCGCCTCGAAGCACTGAGCTGGAACAAGGCGCCGAACAGCAAAATCGATCTTGAGGAACATAACAGCGTGCACTCGGACTCGACGCTGGGAAAATTGCTCGCCAGCGGCCAGATCGAACTGGACAAGTTCAGACGCCTCCCGGCCTTTCAGACTATTTTGAGCGGTCACAAACTCGCGACCGACGCGCGCCTGCTGGTGACCGCCAGCGGCCACGTAGGCGCTCCCGGCAACAACGGATGGGTGACTTTGACGGCGGCAGTGGAAGGCCGTGCAGCCCTGAAAAGCCACCGTGATCGCCTCAAAGCCATGGCGCGAGAGGCAGGCGGCGCATTGCGCAGCAATGGCCAGGCCAGCCTTGAGCAAATGCTGCGCTACTACGACATCGCCCTGCCGAAAAACGTCGAGGCCGCCCGCACCATCGCACGCCACGAAAAACTGTTTTTGCACCTGCGCCCCGGGCACATGAACCATTGGTATCTGCTCGGTCAGCCCGGTACACAAAGCGAGCATTTCACAGCCGCGCAACGCCAGCTCATCATCGCCACGACCCAAGCGTTTTTGCCCGCAGGCGCGGAGCCGCTGATCGACTACCTGAGTGACGGCGTCGACACGGACTTGCCCCTCGCCACCCTCAAGGCAAAAGCTGACTACCTGATCGGCCGGATACTGATCACTGCTCGTGCCCACACGCTGGGCAATCAGTTGCTGAAGAAACTCGCCCCACCCGCGCAGAACAAAGGGCTGCTGGCCAGCAATCGCGAACGTCTGTTACTCGCGGCATTGATTCTCAGCCTTGACCCGCAGGCCGGCGAGCATCTGGACCGAATCATCGGCCAACCTCTGAACGACAGCTTTTTATGGGGCGAAAGCTGCGCCGAGGCACGCCGGTTCATTGATCATCAGTTCGATCTGGCGAAAGTCAGGAACAAGACCCTGGCCACCCACCTTTTGCTGTCAGGCATCGCCCCGGAGTTCTTGATCCGCGACATCCCCGCGAGCCTCAATTACATGAGTCCTTCCCAGTGGGTCAGGCTGAAACAGAGGGTGCTTTACATTGAGCACTCGATGCCAGGGGTGGCCCGGTTGATGACGTTCGAGCAACTGCTCAGCCTGACGAAAGGGCCACAAGCAAACAGTCTTCGCACCTTCTTGGGCAACCACGTCTGCGCGTCTGTCGTCCTGGACTGGGCAGTGTCCAGAGGTTTGACCACCCGCGATCGCGAACAGCCGGCCACTCCCTATGACGCGGTTGTGCTGAAACAGGCCGATGGGGTTTTCCGCAATCACAACCGGCAATTGCGCCGCCTGCATCTTCGGGCGTTTCAGGCGAAATTCCCTACGCCCGCGAGCGTTGCTCTGGCGGATTTGCGCAAAGTCTTTACCGATAATGCCTATTTGGAGGACAAGGTTCTGTATGACCCCGCCGCCCCTGCGAGCGAAGACTCCGCCGCGCCTCAGCACTCGCTGACCGAGTTGCATCTGGCGGGCAAACTGTCAGCCGGTGTGCAAGGCTGGCGTTCGAGCAGCGAGCACGTGAAGCTGGCGTCAATGACGGCGCAATTGGCAAGACTCGACAACGTGGCGGCACGCTTCCACGCCGCACTGGGTGCTCGTCTGGCAAGAATGAAGGAGGCTTACGTCTCGATGATCAAAGAGGCTTTTTGCCAATTGCCGCTGGCGCAGAGGCTCGACATCGAAGACAACGCGCTGGAACTGTTGGCCCTGTACCCCTTGGTGCCAGCCAAATCGACAACAAAGCACGCCACCGTGAGCGAAACCGCACCGTTCGCGATTGTTGCGCTCCTGCGCGGCTCGACGCGCAGGGTGTTCGAGGTCTTTACCCGCTTGGGTACTGTTACCTTGCGCCGGGATATCGACCTTGCGTTGCTGAATCCGTCAGCCACGGGCGAGGCAGCACGAACCCTGCCCTTCGACGCCGAGGCGTACCGGCAAGGAACCACCGCCAAAGCCAACGCCACCTGCCAAGCCATTATCAAGCGCCTCGACATTGAAGGGGCGCCGCTGCCGCAGCAAGTCCGCCGCGCCGTTCCCGATACCTTTGCCTCCAGCAAGGTCAACGCCATCGCCAATACCGCTGCCCGGCATCTGTTCGATGCCTATGAGTCGAAAGCCCTGCAAGACGCGCTGATCGCCCCCGAACTCAAGGATGCCGAGGCCAGTCACGAAAAATGGCTGAAGTTTTACGCCGACCTGAGTCCACCCGAGTGATGGCCAGGCCAGATCTGAGGTGAACCAGGTTTTTGTGAGCGCGGTAGGAGTGAGCCTGCTCGCGATGCCGATGGGTCAGTCAATGAAGATGTTGAATGGACGGACGCCATCGCGAGCAGGCTCACTCCTAAAAGGATCTGAGAGAGCTGTGCTAACAGCGCTTCAGGGCCTGCTTGTGCGCATACATCGCACCATCGGCATCCGCCAATAATCGATCCACCGTCTCATGGCGTTTGGCGTCGTATTCGATCTGCCCGACGCTGAAGCGAATCGCATAACCGCGGTGCAACGTGGCATTGCGCTCTTCGAGGATTTCCTTGAGCCGCGCCATGATCGTCGTGGTTTCAACATGGCTGGAGCCAGTCAGCAGCGCGACGAATTCGTCACCGCCCAGCCGCCCGACCACGTCACTCTCGCGAAAGGCGATGCGCAGCACATCGGCAAAGGTCTTCAGCGCACTGTCACCCTCGGCATGGCCGTAGAGATCGTTGATCTGCTTGAAGTCATTGAGGTCGAAAAACAGCAAGGTCGCCGGCCGCTCCAGCCGTGCACAGGCGTCCAGCGCATGCTGGGCCAACTGCTTGAAGCCGCGACGATTGGACAGCAAGGTCAGTTCGTCCATGCTCGCCATCTGCACGGCCGTCAGCTCTTGCTCAGCCATCTCGGCCAGATCCCGCAACAGCGCGCGCTCCTCATCGTCGAGTTCGCGGGGCTTGGTGTCGATCAGGCACAGCGTGCCCATTTTATTGCCGTTGGGCACGGTCAGCGGGTAGCCGGCATAGAAGCGGATGTTCGGCGCGCCAGTCACCAGAGGGTTGTCATGGAAGCGCACGTCCTCGCGGGCATCGGGCACCAGCAGGAGTTCGTTCTGAAGGATCGCGTGGCCGCAAAATGACACATCCCTCGACGTTTCAGAGACATCCAGCCCCACACAGGACTTGAACCACTGGCGATCCTTATCGACCAGCGTTACCAGCGCAATCGGCACATTGAACAGGCGCTTGGCCAACCGCGTGAGGCGGTCGAAACGCTCCTCGGGCGCCGAATCGAGAAGGTCGAGGCCGTGCAACACCTGAATCCGCGCAGCTTCATTGGCGGGTTTTCCTGGAACCAGCATCAGCACACTCCATTGTCATCAATGCACTTGAGCGTAGCGCAAATCAGCGAGGCTTCACCCCGTCAGATCCCCGCCACCGGACACGGCCCACCGGCATCGGCCCAGAGCTTGAATTGCGCGACAAAAATATCGTGCGGCACCGGCACCGGCGCGCGCCCTGCCCCGGGGTTCCAGCCCCACAGCACCAGTTTGTCTTCGCTGACGTGTTTGATCAGTGCGGCAAAGTCGCGATCACCGTTGCTGGAGCGGTCCTTGATCATCGCGCAGAGTTTGTCCGGCGGCAGGCCGATCCAGGCCATTTTGTGCGCCGCTGGCGGCAGGCTCCAGTGCGGCGCCCCCGGTGGTGCATGCGGGCCGTAACTCGCCGGCGGATTGTTTTCTGCGTGACAGGTTGCACAGGGCAAACCGGCGGCACCCTTGCCGTCCATACCGCGCACCACGTTCATCTGGGGGATGCCGGCGTCGAACTGCAGCGGCGAATCACCGGGAATGTGACAGTTCTGGCAACGCGGGCTCTGGAAGACTTTCTGCACCGTGCCGAATGCCTTCAACGCTTCCTGATCATCGGCAAACAAGTCCGAGGCATAACCGCCGAGCCCCAGCAGAACCACCGTGCCCAACACTAGATGTCGTTTCATCTCACACCCCCGACAGTTGCAGCGGCAACTCGCGCAGACGTTGCCCGGTCAGGGCGAACACCGCGTTGGCCACGGCCGGAGCGGTCGGCGGCACACCGGCCTCGCCGATGCCGCCGGGTTTGTCGCTGCTCGGCACAATATGCACCTCGACCACCGGCATTTCGTTGAGCCGCAGCACCTGATAATCGTGATAGTTGGATTGCACCACCGCGCCGTCCTTGAGCGTCAGTTTGCTGTGCAGCGCCATGCCCAGACCGAAGGTGATGCACGATTCCATCTGCGCGGCGATGCTCTGCGGGTTCACCGCAATCCCGCAGTCCACCGCACAAACCACGCGATGCACGCGAATCGCCAGATTGTCCTGCGACACCTCGGCGACCTGCGCCACGTAACTGCCGAATGATTCGTGCACCGCCACACCGAGGCTATGGCCATCCGGCAGCGGCGCTTTCCAGTTGGCTTTTTCAACCGCCAGATTGAGCACGCCCAAATGCCGAGGATGATCCTTGAGCAACGATCGTCGGTATTCGACCGGATCCTTGCCGGCCGCCGTGGCCATTTCGTCGATCAGCGATTCCATGACAAACGCTGTGTGGCTATGGCCCACGGAGCGCAACCACAGCACATTGATGCCGGTCTGCGGCGAATGCAGGTCGACCTGATGATTGGCCAGGCCTTTGACGTAAGGGCTGTCGGAGACGCCCTCGACCGACGTTGCATCAACGCCGTTCTTGACCATGGTTTTTTCCAGCATGGTGCCGGCCATGATCGACTGCCCAACCAGCACGTGCTGCCAGCTCGACGGCAAACCATCGGCGCCCAAACCGATCTTGGCCTGATGCAGGAACATCGAGCGGTAGTAACCGCCGCGAATGTCATCCTCACGCGACCACACGGTTTTCACCGGCATCGCGGCGGCTTTCGCCACTTGCACCGCTTCGGCGACGAAGTCTGACGTTGGGTTGGCCCGGCGCCCGAAACCGCCACCCAAAAACTCAGTGTGGATTTCGACCTGCTCCGGTTTCAGCCCGGTGATCTTGCCGGCGACCATTTGATCCAGCGTCTGAAACTGCGTACCGGTCCAGATTTCGCATTTCTCGGTGCTGATTTTCACCGTGCAATTGAGCGGTTCCATCGGCGCATGGGCCAGATACGGCACACTGTATTCGACATCGATCTTTTTCGCGGCTTTGCCGAAGTTGCTCTTGGCGTCGCCGGCCTGACTCGCCGACGTGCCTTGCGTTGCGGCCAGTTTGCGGAAGCTTTCCAGCAATTTCGCGCTGCTGAGATCCGCGTTCGGGCCCAAATCCCAATCGACCTTCAGCGCATCACGGCCCAGCTTCGCAGCCCAGTAATGCTCGGCGATCACCGCGACCCCGCTCGGCACCTGCACCACCTTATGCACGCCGGGCACCGCCAGCGCTTCAGCACCTTCGAAGGATTTGACGCTGGCGCCGAATACCGGAGCGCGAGCGACCATTGCCGTCATTAAACCCTCAAACTGCACGTCCATGCCGAACTTGGCGCGGCCGGTGATCTTCTCCGGCGTGTCGAGGCGTTTGGTCGGTTTGCCGATGATTTTCCAGTCCTTGGCTTCCTTGAAGGTGATCGACTTCGGATCCGGCACCGGCAGTTGCCCAGCGGCATCTGCCAGTTCGCCATAGGTGGCGCGTTTGTCGCCGGCAATCACCACGCCGGATTTGGTGCGAATGGCCGAAGGCGCAACCTCAAAACGCTTCGCTGCCGCTTCCACCAACATCTGCCGCGCGGTCGCGCCGGCCAGGCGATAACGGTCGAACTCCATCCACGTCGACGTTGAGCCGCCGGTAATCTGCATGCCGCCAAACCCCGGCATGCCGTAATCCGCCGCCGACGCTGGCGAGTGCTCGACGCGGATCTTCGACCAGTCCGCGTCCAGCTCTTCGGCAATCAACATGGTCAGGCCGGTCCAGATGCCCTGGCCCATTTCCGAATGGCCGAGCAACACGGTGACGCTGTTGTCAGCGGCAATGCGCAGGAACGCATTGGGCGCGAACACCTTGCCTTCATTCTCGGCCGCATAAGCAAACTTGTGGCCGCCGGGGACGACAAACGCCACCACCAACCCGCCACCCAACACGGCGCTGCCCTTGAGAAAACCCCGACGCGATACAGGACTGTTCATCGTCTATCTCCCACAGATTGAATCAGCCGATTTCCGACGCACGCTTCACAGCCGCGCGGATCCGTGGATAGGTGCCGCAGCGGCAAATATTGCCGGAGAGCGCCTGATCGATATCCCTGTCGGTGGGTTTGGGGATTTTCGCCAGCAGTGCCGCCGCAGACATGATCTGCCCCGACTGGCAGTAGCCGCACTGCACCACGTCGAGTTCGGCCCAGGCTTGCTGCACCGGGTGCGAACCATCGGTGGACAGGCCTTCGATGGTGAGGATTTTCTGGCCGTGGGCCACAGCCGTTGCGGGCGTGATGCAGGCGCGCAACGGCGCGCCGTCAACGTGCACGGTGCAGGCCCCGCACTGGGCCATGCCACAGCCGAATTTGGTGCCGGTCAGGTGCGCGACATCGCGCAGGACCCAGAGCAACGGCATGTCCGCGGGGACATCGAGCTCCTGATCCTTGCCATTGATATTCAAGGTCAGCATCGGGAAATTTCCTCAGACTCACGGTGTTCTGAAGGGGCGTCGCTGTGGCCATCAAAGCCTACGCGCGCCTCGGCTTATCCCTTTCAGCAAAGCCTAATTTGCGCACGAAGCCAGACGTTGCGACCACCGGTCATGCAGATGTCGACTTTAATCCTACAGTTGATAACGGCTCGCACTGAGCCTGCGCAGCAGAAATCCATCCTGAGCAAAACCGGTCCGCGCTTGCCGCGCGGGTTATCCATCACATTGGTCTGGAGTCGCGAACATGGGATTTGTCACCACCAAAGACGGCGTCGAAATCTTCTACAAAGACTGGGGCCCGAAAGACGCGCCGGTGATCCACTTCCACCACGGCTGGCCGCTCAGCTCGGACGATTGGGATGCGCAGATGCTGTTCTTCCTCGGCAAGGGCTTCCGGGTGGTTGCCCATGATCGGCGTGGGCATGGGCGTTCGAGCCAGGTCTGGGATGGACACGATATGGATCACTACGCGGACGATGCGCTGGCGGTGGTCAATCATCTGGGACTGAAGAATGTTGTCCACGTTGGCCATTCGACCGGCGGCGGTGAGGTGATCCATTACATCGCCCGGCATGGCCAGGACAACGTCGCCAAAGGCGTGCTGATCAGTGCGGTGCCACCGCTGATGGTGCAGACCGAGAGCAATCCGGGTGGGCTGCCGAAATCGGTGTTCGATGATTTTCAGGCGCAACTCGCGGCGAATCGCGCGCAGTTCTATCGGGATATTCCGACCGGGCCGTTTTATGGCTACAACCGACCGGGTGCCACGCCTTCGGAGGGGATTATTGCCAACTGGTGGCGGCAAGGGATGATTGGCGGGGCGAAGGCGCATTACGACGGGATCGTCGCGTTTTCGCAGACGGATTTCACCGAGGACTTGAAGAAGGTCACGGTGCCGGTGCTGGTAATGCATGGTGAGGATGATCAGATTGTGCCGTATGCGGACTCGGGGCCGCTGTCGGCGAAGTTGCTGCCGAACGGCACGTTGAAGTCATATCCGGGGTTCCCGCACGGGATGCCGACGACGGAGGCCGAAACGATCAACGCGGATCTGCTGGCCTTTATTCGCGGCTGAACAATGTAGGAGCTGCGGAACGCTGCGATCTTTTGATTTTTCGCCTTGAAAATCAACGTCAAAAGATCGCAGCGTTCCGCAGCTCCTACACAGGCAGATTGTGGGCTGCAGTTAATCTTCGGTTCGGCCAGTGTTTTCGCGATCACGGTCATAGTGGTGAGCCAGTGGAAGCGCCGGCAACCATGATTCACGCCGAATGGTCCAGAGTTCGTAAGTGGGTTTGAACTGATTAGGCTCATCGAGCGATCCGACGTTGACCTCTACTTCATCTGCCGAACGCGTGAACACCGGAGAGCCGCAGCGCGGGCAGAAAAAGCGCCCGTTGTAGTCGCGGGTTTCGCCGGTGACCTTCAGCGCATCCTCGGGAAATATGGCCGAGGCGCCGAACAGCGCGCCATGGCGTTTGCGGCAGTCGAGGCAGTGGCAGATGCCGACGCGGTAAGGCTGGCCTGTCACTTCGAAACGGACATCGCCGCACAGGCAACCGCCAGTCAATCGATTCATGTCACACCTCCTCTGCTCGACATCAAACTACAGATCGTCCAAATCGGGAAAGACAATCCTGCCCAGCGTCCAAGGCTCAACAATCTGGCAATGCACATTGCGCAGAAATGAACCCCACTCGCTTCGGTTATGCGCATCCGGGCCGGTGACCGTCAGTAACAGATATTCATCCCGAAACGCGTCATAGGCATAGATCAGCCAAAAGTCATTATCAGCATCGTCAACCAATACAGTGCGGTAATACTGACGATTTATTTTTGCCCATCGAGCTTGCAGTGACGAAGTACTGGCAAGGTGGATATGGTGCATATCGGTCAGATCGAGTCGTTCGTCACGCCCGAAAATCCCGGGTAATTCACCGCACACCTTGTAGTTATAAAAATGTGCAGCGAAGTTTTGCCAGTTAGTGATTTGTTCAAAAAGCGCAGAAATCTTGATGGCTGGCATTCAGCCCTACTTTGTAATAGGTAGCCTGCCAGTGATCACAAATTTATCGAACACTTTCTGCCCATCACGCGCGGCTTGCCGAACATCAAGGAATGTCAGCTCATCACGAACTTCCTTTTTGTTGGGTTTGTCGATCTTTTTGGTGGTGGCCATCGGAGCCTCCGAAGGATGTGTATTCATGCTGACCAGCTTAAGTGATTAAGTTTTGACCGGCAAACGATAGGATCTTGTTTCAAGGCAGACAAGTCGGCGGATTCTTGCAGATCTGTAGGTCATTACACCCAAAATTGTAGTCCGTAAAACTCCTGAATTTGGATCTCATTGCTCGGCACTGCCCATTGGCAAACGTCATCCGGTTACCGCGTTTAAAACACACAAACCGTTACGCCATCCTCCCTACAACACCTTGCGTCGTTACCTACGCGTACGCCAGAATCCGCCGGCTTACACGGCTATGGTTCGGGCCATATCGTTTGCCTGTCACTGCAAAACAGTGATCGGGTTTGGTAGCCCGCCTGTAAAAGCCGTGTGACAACACCCTGTGCTGTCTCTTTGTGGAGGCTCAGTTCAATGGTAGTCATGCGTGGGGCTCACTCGTGAGCGCCGGGTTCCTATTGCAGCCGGTCTACCAACCCGCGTATGGCCACCACCCACTCGTTTGGTAGCGAGAGTGATGGCTCCTTAAACTGCGATAGGCGTTTTATCCATGTTCAAAATCACGCCAAATCCACCGCCCACCGACCCAATCCCTCACGACCCCGCGCTCAACCCGCAAAAGGTCAAAGAAGCCACCGACCGCGCCCTCGACTACTACCTGCGACCCGAAGCACTGGGTGCTCCACCAGGCTCGCCCCCCGTTTCGCCCGGTCTATCTGGTCGACCCCACGCTGGATGAAGAAACCCTGTTGGTCGAAGCCTGTGAGTCGCTTTCATACGCCCACTCCATGGCGGGTAACATCGCCAATTCGATAGGCGGCCCGGAGCGCAAACCACTGCTGGCGCTGCAACAGGTGATCATGCTGAACGAGCTGTTGGTCAATCGACTGCTGGACAAGCTGCGCGTACCGCAATAATCACCAGACCGAATAAGTGAGGGGTTCCCCCCTCACTTTTGCGTTTGCCCCCCTCTGTCGATTAATGAACAGAACTCATCAAGCCATCCCGATTTACCTGTCTAGTCCTCACCAGTCACCTCGCTTACTGTTCTCCCCACGCCCGACGGGAGATCGACATGCACAAGCGCACACTCGGCAACAGTTCACTCGAAGTATCCGCCCTCGGCTTTGGCTGCATGGGCCTGAGCCACGGCTACGGTCCGGCCACGGATACCCAACAAGCCATCGCACTGATCCGCTCAGCCGTTGACCGAGGCGTGACGTTCTTCGACACCGCCGAGGTCTACGGCCCTTACCTGAACGAGCAAGTGGTCGGCGAAGCACTGGCGCCGGTTCGCGATCAAGTGGTCATCGCCACCAAGTTCGGCTTCACCTTCGGCGATGACAATAAGCAGCAGATTCTCAACAGCCGCCCCGAGCACATTCGAATAGCCGTCGAGGGTTCGTTGCGCCGACTGAAAACCGACTACATCGATTTGCTTTACCAGCACCGCGTCGATCCGGACGTGCCGATCGAGGACGTCGCCGGCGCGGTGAAAGATCTGATTGGCGAAGGCAAGGTCAAGCACTTCGGCCTGTCGGAAGCAGGTGCGCAAACCATTCGCCGCGCCCATGCGGTGCAACCAGTTACGGCGCTGCAAAGCGAATACTCGCTGTGGTGGCGCGAGCCCGAGCAGGTAATCCTGCCGACGCTGTGGGAACTGGGCATCGGCTTCGTGCCGTTCAGCCCACTAGGTAAAGGTTTTCTCACCGGCACGGTGTCGGCCGAGGCCACTTACGGCAGCGATGACTTCCGCAGCATCGTCCCGCGTTTCAGCCAGTCGGCGCTGCAGGCCAATCAGGGCCTGGTGGTGTTGATCCGTCAGATCGCCGCGCAGAAACAAGCGACACCCGCGCAGATTGCGCTGGCCTGGCTGCTCGCGCAGGCACCGTGGATCGTACCGATTCCGGGGACGACCAAACTGCATCGTTTGGAAGAAAACCTCGGCGGCGCGGACATCACGCTCGACGCTGCTGAACTCAAGGCAATTGACACCGCGTTGGCGCAAATCCGCATCGAAGGCGAGCGTTATCCCGAGGCCCTCAAGGCGCGCGTCGGCCGATGAGTAACGATCACGATCCGCTGCGGCGCACGGTAATCGCCGCACTGGCCAGCGCCCCGCTGCTGTCGCTCGCCGACACGCAGAGTGCCAGTGAAACACCGCGCTCAGGCTCGCGGATTCTGGTCGCGTACTTCTCGCGCTCGGGCAATACCCGCGTGGTCGCCGGGCTGATTCAACGTGGACTGGGTGCCGATCTCTTTGAGATTCGCCCGGCCCACGCCTACCCCGAGGACTATCTGCAAACCGTGGAGCAGGCACGTCAGGAGCGAGACAGCGGCTTCGAACCCGAGCTGCAAAACACGGTTCATGCCCTCAGCGACTACGACACGATCTATCTGGGTTTTCCGATCTGGGGCGAAACCGCCCCGCCGATCGTGCGCGCATTCCTCAGCGCCCACGACCTGACCGGCAAGACCCTCATCCCCTTCAACACCCACGGTGGATTTGGTTTGGGCAATAGCCGCAGTGTCCTCGAACAGCACGCGCCCAATGCCAGGCTGATCGAAGGTTTTGTAATGGAGGGCGAGCAGGAGCGCAGAACCATGGAACGCGTAAACGGCTGGCTATCGGATAACCCTCTCAAGGGC
Organism: Pseudomonas sp. AC169; assembly: GCF_979258515.1. Taxonomy (NCBI): domain Bacteria; kingdom Pseudomonadati; phylum Pseudomonadota; class Gammaproteobacteria; order Pseudomonadales; family Pseudomonadaceae; genus Pseudomonas; species Pseudomonas sp. AC169. The sequence continues at coordinate 6,732,116 of NZ_OZ409866.1, forward strand.
TAGGCGATCACTTGCCCTGCCACGGCGATTCCCTGCACGGATCACTTCACTGTCTGACCGGAGTTCATCCAATGAACCGATTAATTGCGCCATTTCTTGCCTTGTCGCTCATGACCGCTGAGGCCGGGGCCGCCAGCGAAATCCGCATTACCCCGAACGGCGCTCAGCCCTCGATCAAGGGCGCAGCGGAAAACTTTACCGGTTCCGTACGCGTCGATGGCCTGTTCAAAGGAGAACTGCCAGCGCGCATCGGTGGCGGCACGGTGACCTTTGAACCCGGCGCACGCACGGCGTGGCACACCCATCCGCTGGGCCAAACATTGATCGTCACTGCAGGCGTCGGCTATGTGCAGCAAGAAGGTGGCCCGCGTCAGGAAATTCGACCGGGCGACATTGTCTGGATCCCGCCGCACACCCGCCACTGGCATGGCGCCTCCGCCAGCAACGGCATGACCCACATCGCCATCGCTGAAGCCGAGGATGGCAAGACCGTCACCTGGGCAGAACAAGTTTCAGAGGCGCAATACGCAGGCCAATGAAGTTACGGAATGTGTCGAAGCATCTCGCCCGGCACTGTCCCAGAAAGTGCCACACGACCTCAAGGCCCCGCCGCTGCGCGGTTACGCCAGGATTTCAGCAGTTATTGCAAACCACACTCATGAGTACTACTCAGGAGTCCATGCGCATTTTCGGGGTTAATCGCCCCAACCATCCTCCGTACGATCCAGCGACACCGCAGTGACCTGCAATGGATGGAGCCTTTCACGATGAACACTGACGCACGCAACCGCACTGCCATCCCAACGCTATTGGCGCTCTGCCTGAGCGTCGGGGCGATATTCAGCGTTACCACTCAAGCAGCCGAGGCATCGCAAACCATGACCAGCACGCCAGCCAGCGCAGCAACCCTGTCGGATAAACAACAAACCATTCCACTGATCGCCGCATTCATGGCGACCAGCGACATGCCCAACCTCAACGCAGCCCTCAATCAAGGTCTCGATGCTGGCCTGAGCATCAGCGAAACCCGGGAGATTCTTGTTCAGCTCTACGCCTACGTCGGTTTCCCGCGCAGCCTCAACGCCTTGAACGAGCTGATGACCGTGGTGCAGGCGCGCAAACAACGCGGCATCGAAGATGCGCCGGGACGTGAGCCGAGCCGGGCAATTCCAGTCGGTGATGAGCTGCTGGCCGCCGGCACCGCGAATCAAACGAAGATCTCCGGCGCTCCGGTCAAAGGCCCGGTATTCGAGTTCGCGCCGGTGGCCAACCAGTTTCTGCAAACCCACCTGTTCGGCGATATCTTCGAGCGCGACAACCTCGACTGGCAAAGCCGCGAACTGGCCACCGTCGGGGCGCTGGCGGCAACCCCGGGCGTGGAATCGCAATTGCGCTCGCACATGGCGGCGAGCCTGCGCGTCGGGCTCAGCGCGGCACAGTTGCGCCAAGTCACCGATCTGCTGAAAAAACATGGCGATGCACAGACTGCCGAACGCGCCAACGCAGCGTTGACCCAAGCCCTCGCGGCCTCGGGAAAATGACATGAAACCTGCGAAGTATCTGCTGAGCGTCACGCTGTTGAGCCTGTTGGCGGCGTGCGCGAACCAACCCGATAGCCCGTTGCTGATTCAGCAGCAAGGCAGCTTCGCCGCTGGCGGTACGATGACCACCGCGCCGGGCACATTCGATCCACGCAAACCGATGATGCCCGACGGCCAGACCTATCACGGTGATCACGCCTACGCGTTCTACCAGATCCCGGTCGATGCGCGAAAACTGCCCATCGTCATGTGGCACGGTGCGGGTCAGTTCTCCAAGACCTGGGAAACCACCGCCGATGGCCGCGAAGGTTTTCAGAACATTTTCCTGCGTCGCCATTACGGCGTTTATCTGATCGATCAACCACGGCGTGGCGACGCCGGACGCAGCATGGTCGAGACCACAATCAAACCGGTGCCGGACGAACAACTGTGGTTCAACCAGTTCCGCATCGGCCTGTGGCCCCGCTACTTCAACGACGTGCAAGTGGCACAGGACGCCCAGACCCGCGAGCAGTTTTTCCGCGCGATGACGCCGAACACCGGACCGTTCGACATGGGCGTGGTCTCCGATGGTGTGTCGGCGCTGTTCGATAAAATCGGCCCCGGCATCCTGTTTACACATTCTCAGGGTGGCGGGCCGGGCTGGTTGACGGCGATCAAAAACGACAAGGTCAAAGCCATCGTGGCGTTCGAACCGGGCAGCAGTTTCGTGTTTGCTGACGGTGAAGTGCCGGCGCCGATCCCCAGCGCGTTCGACACGGTCCAAGGCGCAGCGGTGCCGATGGCGCAATTCATGGCGCTGACGCGCATTCCGATTCTGATCCTCTACGGCGACAACATCCCTGAACAGGCCGTCGACCTGCCCGCGCAGGACAGTTGGCGCGCGCGCCTGAAGATGGCCCGCCTGTGGCGTGATGCGGTCAATCGCCACGGCGGCGATGTGCGCCTGATCCATCTGCCGGAGATTGGCATCCACGGCAACACCCACTTCCCCATGTCGGATCTGAACAACGTGCAGATCACTGACCTGGTGGCGCATTTCTTCAAAGAAAAACAGCTGGACTGACCCGCCCTTCGTTTGAACTGCCGCCCTTTTGATTGCTCAGGAGCTTCACGTGAAAAACACCCTCAAAGCCACGTTCATGTCGGCACTGGTCGGCCTCTCGGGCGGCGAAGCCTTGGCCGCCGACTACAAAAAGAACCCGTTCACCCTCGCCTACGACGGCGCGATCAGCAAGAACGAAGCGGGCAAGGTCAACATCCACCCGGTCAGCTACAAGCTTAACGGTCTGGACATCGCCGCCAACGTTTACACCCCGGCCAATTACGACGCGAAAAAGACCTACCCGACCGTGGTCGTCGCGCACCCCAATGGCGGCGTAAAAGAACAAGTCGCCGGTCTGTATGCCCAGCGCCTGGCCGAACAGGGCTACATCACTATCACGGCCGATGCGGCCTATCAGGGCGCCAGCGGTGGTCAGCCGCGCAGCATCGATAAACCGGCGTATCGCATCGAAGACATCCACGGCATGGCCGACTTCATCAGCCAGTTTGCCGGCGTCGATAACAAGCGTCTGGGCCTGCTCGGCATTTGTGGCGGCGGTGGTTATTCGTTGGCGGCGGCGCAAACCGACAAACGCTTCAAATCGCTGGCGACGGTGAGCATGTTCAACTCGGGCCGGGTGCGCCGCAACGGCTACAACGACTCGCAGATCGACAGCATCCAGCAACGTTTGCAACAGGCGTCAGCGGCACGCGCGCAAGAAGCGGCCGGCGGCGCGGTGCTGTATTCGGGCGATGCCAACCTCACCGATGAGCAGATCGCGAAGCTGCCCTTCGAGCTGTATCGCCAAGGCTACGAGTACTACTGGAAGACCCATGCGCACCCGAACTCGACCTTCAAGTACACCACCAGCAGCCTGATCGACTTGATGCGGTTCGACGCCACCAATCAGATCGAGTTGATCAACCAACCGTTGCTGATGATCGCCGGCAGCAAGGCCGACAGCCTGTACATGACTCAGGATGCGTTCCCCAAAGCCACCGGCACCACGGACAAGGAAGTGTTTATCCTCGACGGCGCCACCCACATCGAAACCTATTGGGTGCCGCGTTATGTCGATGCGGCGATTGGCAAACTGAGCGAGTTCTACGCACGCACCCTGTGATGAGCGCTTTGAGGGTCGCGCATCCGTGTGCGACCTGCTTACATGGAATAATCACGCGCTCCTCATGAGAGGTTCTCATCAATGTCCCGCGCCAACCTCAACGACCTGCAAGCCTTCGTGGTCATCACTCGCGAAGGCAGCTTCACTCGCGCCGCCGCGCAACTGGGCGTCTCGCAGTCGGCGCTGAGCCACACCATGCGCGCGCTGGAAAGCCGATTGGGAGTGCGCTTGCTGACGCGGACCACGCGCAGCGTTTCCCCGACCGAGGCCGGTCAACGCTTGTATCAATCGATGGCGCCGCGCTTCGACGAGATCGAACTGGAACTGGCCGCAGTCAGCGAGTTTCGCGACACCCCGGCCGGCAATGTGCGTATCCAGGCGTCCGAGCATGCGGCGAACAATATTCTCTGGCCGAAGCTGCTGAAGGTGCTGCCCGACTACCCCGACATCAAGGTCGAAATCACCGTCGATTACGCCCTCTCCGACATCGTTGCGCAGCGCTATGACGCGGGTGTTCGCCTGGGTGATCAGGTGGCCAAGGACATGATCGCCGTGCCGATCGGGCCATCGTTGCGCATCGCGGTTGTGGGGTCGCCTGAGTATTTCAACGGCAGGCCGATACCCTTAGAGCCCGGTGATCTGGCCGCGCACAACTGCATCAATCTGCGTCTGCCGACGCATGGCAGCCTGATGCAATGGGATTTCGAAAAGGACGGGCACGAGTTGAAAGCCCGGGTTGAGGGACAATGGACGTTCAACAGCAGTGTGCCGATCCTGCGCGCGGCCGTGGCGGGATGCGGTCTGGGGTTTCTGCCAGAAGACATGGTCGCCGGGAATTTGGCCGATGGCAGTCTGGTGCGGGTGCTGGAGGAGTGGTGCCAGCCCTTTGCCGGCTATCATCTTTATTACCCGAATCGTCGTGAGCATTCGTCGGCGTTTGGGGTTGTGGTGGATGCGCTGATCTACAAGCCCTAGCTTGCGTTCAGCGTCCATACTGTGGTTTTTGAGTAACTGGGAAACCGCCATGCCCTCCCCCGAATCCAGCCTTTTGCAGAGCTGGCACGACAACGCTGACGCCTGGATCGAGGTGATTCGCAGCGGCGCCATCGAAAGCCGTCAGCAGGTTACCGATCAGGCGATTCTGCTGGCGATCATGGGCCGTCAGCCGCAGCGCGTGCTTGATCTTGGCTGCGGCGAAGGCTGGTTGTTGCGGGCGCTGGCGGATCGCGGGATTGATGCTGTCGGTGTGGATGGCGATACGCGGCTGATCGAGGCGGCGCGCCTTTCGGGGGCGGCGCGGGTGCATGTTGCGAGCTACGAAGCGCTGGTCGATGGCAAGGTCGACATCGGGCACGACTACGACCTTATCTGCGCGAATTTCTCTTTGCTGCATCAGGACATCATCCCGTTGCTTTGCGCGATGAATGCGCTGCTGGGCGCCGGTGGGTGTTTGGTCATTCAGACCTTGCATCCATGGGCTGTGGCGGCTGGGGATTACCAGGATGGCTGGCGCGAAGAAACCTTTGCCGGGTTCAAGGGCCAGTGGCAGCCGATGCCGTGGTATTTCCGCACGTTGTCGAGTTGGCTGAATGCGCTGGATATGGCCGGGTTCCAACTGGCCGGCCTGCAAGAGCCACAACACCCGCAAAGTCAGCTGCCGCAGTCATTGCTGATGGTTGCCGAGCGCCGCTGAAATTTCAGTAACACCACCACTCGGTGGGAGCGAGCTTGCTCGCGAAAGCGGTGTGTCAGGCAACGCAGTTTCCGACTGTGCCGAGGCCTTCGCGAGCAAGCTCGCTCCCACAGGGTTTTGCGTTATCCAAATATCCAGGGAACGCTCCTACAGGGATTATGCGGTTTGCGGGATCATCTGCGTGTCATGGATGCGGTACTGCGCCAGCAGGCGCATGACGTAGCCGATCTTGATCAGGGTCGGGCCGAGGATGGTCAGGGCGTGCATCGCCACCAGCAACGCAATCGGCATCTGGCCGCTGTAGAGGTAGGCGCCATAGATGCCGGCCAGCAGCATGATCAGACCGGCGACGAGGACTTTGCTCGACAGGTGCAGAACGTTCAGCGGGCTTTCGAAGAAAGTGAGCATGGTGGCGGACTCCTGATCGGTCGTTGTGTAGTGTGAATACTTCAAGTCCCGTGCCAGCTTTTCAGTCCCGTAAAATCAGCCACTTGCGCGTTAACGAGTCAATTTGACACATATGCACCAAAGTCAAATTGACTCGAATACTTGTCATTACGACTACAACACAGAGAAAACCAGAAACTCCTCACCTAAAAGCAAACCAATATCATTTGCGCGGCACTCATCCTTTTGATTTAATCGCGACCCATTCTTATTTAGACCGTTAACGGTCGCCCTGGACGCTTGCGCTGATGACCGTCGCCGATGCCTCGCTCGTGCACAATCTCTACCTCAGCCACCATCGCTGGCTGCACGAGCTATTGCGTCGACGCCTGAGCAACGCGATGGATGCCGCCGACCTCGCCCACGACACCTTTATCCGTGTGCTTAAACGCCCGCAGTCGTTCAATGGCGAAGTTCACGAGCGCTCCCATCTGGCGACCATCGCCCGGGGTTTGTGCATCGATCACTGGCGCCGTCAGCAACTGGAACAAACCTGGCTGGAATCCCTCGCCAGTCGCCCGCCTGCCTTGCAACCGTCGCTTGAGCAACAGGCAATCATTGTCGAAACCCTGCACGAAGTGGACGCCATGCTTCAGCGCCTGCCGCAACGGGTCAGCGCGGCGTTCATCCTCGCGCAACTGCACGGCATGCCTTACAAACTGATTGCCGAACAGATCGGCGTCAGCGAGCGGATGATCAAGAAATATCTGGCGCAGGCGATGATGCATTGCGCGATCCTCGAAGCTGAACTCGACGGCCTGTTGATTGAGTAACCCCATGAACACACTCAGCCATGCCAGCCTTGAGCAGGCGGCGAACTGGTACGTGCGATTGCATGACGAACAGGTTGCCGAGCCTGAACGTCTGCGCTGGCAGGCGTGGCTGGCGCAAAGCCCCGAGCATCAGGCCGCATGGCGTTATGTCGAGCGGGTCGGCCAGCGATTCGCGCCATTGCAGAACGAAAGCGAAGCCGTCAGCCACACCCTGCGCAACAGCGCGCGCAGTTCGATCAGCCGCCGTCAGTCGCTCAAGGGTTTGCTGATTCTCGCGGCCACCGGGCTGGCGGGCTGGGCGGTCGGGCGCAACACGCCACTGCTGGACTCGATCGATCGCTTGAACGCTGACCTCTCCACTGGCACCGGAGAAACCAGCGAGGCCACGTTGAGCGATGGCAGTCGCATCTGGCTCAACGCCTTGAGTGCCTTGAATGTGCGCTTCGACGCCCGCCAGCGCTTGCTTCAACTGCGCGCTGGCGAAGTGCTGATCGACACGGCGAAAGACCTTGGTCGCGCCTTTTGGGTCGAGACCGAACAGGGCCGGATGCGTGCGCTGGGGACGCGTTTCAGCGTGCGCCAGAATGATCGCAGTACGGTGCTGAATGTCTACGAGGGCGCCGTCGAAGCCAGTAATCGCCAGGGCAAAAGCCAAGTGGTGCAAGCCGGACAGCAACTGGTGTTCAGCGCAGGCCGGCTGAACACCGCGACTGCAGCGGATCCATCCCGCGAAGCCTGGCGCCGAGGCGTGTTGCTGGCTGATAACCTGCCGCTCGGTGAACTGATCGAAGAACTCAGCCGTTATCGCCCGGGGCATCTGCACTGTGATCCGGCGGTGGCGGACTTGCCGGTGATGGGTTCGTTCCCGCTCAAGGACACCGATCAGGCCTTGCTTCTGCTGGAAGCGGCGCTGCCGATACGCGTCGATAAAACCTTCAACTGGTGGGTCAGCGTCGGGCCGAAAGCCTGAGGATTTTCATATCACGGTTCCCTTTTCGCTGGTTCATTCGGTTAACCCTCAGCAGCCCTCATTTCGTTGATCGCCCCCGGGAACTCCATGTTGCGCTCCACCCTCGCCCGCATTCGTTTTGCCTTGGCCATGGCGTCTGCCGTGCCGGGGCTGTGTGCGTCGATGGCAACTGCGGATCAGGCGCTAAAGCAGCATTACTCGGTGGCGCCTGGCTCATTGGTCGCTGTGCTCAACCGCTTCGCCGAACAGAGCGGCATCTTCATCGCTGGGCACAATGATCTGGCAGCGGACAAACGCAGCGCCGGTCTGAGCGGTGAGTACACCCCGCAACAGGCCTTGCAGATTCTCCTCAAGGGCAGCGGCCTGCAAGCGCAGCGTCTGAGCGGCGGCGGTTATGTCCTGCGCGGCACAGCCACTGCAGATCCATTGCAACTGGACGCCACCACCATCAGCGGCAAAACCCTCGGCGCCATCACCGAAGACACTCACGCCTACACCAGCGGCCTTAGCGCCTCCGCTACTGGCCTGGCGCTGTCCCTGCGCGAAACCCCGCAATCGGTCACGGTGATCACCCGCCAGCAACTCGACGATCAGGGCGCCAACGGCATCGCCGACGTGTTGCGCCGCGCGCCGGGCATCAGCGTGCAGAACTACGACAGCGAGCGCTGGGAGTTTTCCAGCCGTGGCGCGCCGATCAGCAATTTCCAGTACGACGGGGTCAATACCGACTACGACGGCGTCTACGATTACGGCACCACCAGCACCGACATGGCGACCTTCGACCGCGTCGAAATCATCAAGGGCGCCACGGGTTTGATGACCGGCTCGGGCGACCCGTCAGCCACGGTCAACCTGATCCGCAAACGCCCTACCCCCGCGTTCAAAGCCTCACTCAGCGGCAGCGTCGGTTCGTGGGACAACTACCGCAGCGAATTCGACATTTCCGGGCCATTCAACGACAAGCTGCGCGCGCGCTTCATCGGTGTCCATCAGGAGCGCAGCGCCTACGCCGATCACTACCAGAACAGCAAAGACATCGCCTACGCCATCGTCGAAGCCGACCTGACCCCGGACACTCTGCTGACGCTGGGTTTCGACCAACAAAACACCCGCTCACGCGGTGCCACGTGGACCGGTTTTCCGATGTTCTACAGCGACGGTTCAAGGACGAATTTCTCCCGTTCGTTCAACCCGGCCACAGACTGGAGCCGCCGCGACTTCACCAACCAGACGTTGTTCGCCGCCCTCACCCGGCAACTGCAGAATGACTGGGTTTTGAAGCTCAGCTACGACCGCAAACACCGCGAGCACGACACCCTGCTCGGCTCGGCCAGCGGCGGCAATCCGGACCCGCTGAGCGGCGACGGCATGTTCCTCTACATGGGCAAATTCAAGGGCGACGAGGTGCAGGACAACATCGATATCAATCTTGGCGGACCGTTCAGTCTGTTCGGTCGCGAGCATCAGGTGCTCGTCGGTTTCATGTCGATGAACACCCGCCAGGACAACCCGGTCTACGGCTCAGTCTATCCGCCGTTGAGCAGCAGCATTTTCGACTGGCACGGCGAGTTCGCCAAACCGGATATCCCGCAGATCGGCACGGACGCCATCCGCCAGCGTCAGACCGGCGCGTACGTTTCTACCCGCTTCAAGGCCAGCGACAATCTGGCGCTGATCGTCGGTGGACGGGTGAGTGATTTCAGCGCCAGCGACCACCTCGACTACAGCGACTCGAACACCGCCAATGTCCGCGACGGCTACCGCCAGACCGGTGTGATCACGCCGTATGCCGGTGCGGTCTATGACCTCGATGACACCTACTCGATCTACAGCAGTTTCACGCGCATCTATCAACCGCAACTGAGCAAGGACGCCTCGCGCCAAGTGCTTGACCCGGTGCAAGGCGATAGCTACGAAGCGGGGATAAAAGCCGAATACTTCGACGGCCGGCTCAACGCCAGTTTTGCCGTGTTCCGCATCGAGCAGGACAACATCGCCGAACAGGTCAGCGGCTTCGACAATCAGGCGGTGTACCGCGCCGTGCAAGGCGCGACGACCAAGGGCTTCGAGTTCGAGCTGGCCGGTGAAATCGCCGAAGGCTGGAATCTCTCGGCCGGCTACGCCTATAACCACACTCGCGATGCCAAGGGTAATCCGGTTTACGCCTCGATTCTGCAAACCACCGCGCCCGAGCAGTTGGTACGGCTGTTCAGCAGCTATCGCCTGCCCGGCGTCTGGCAGAATCTGACCCTGGGCGGCGGGGTCAGTTGGCAGAGCGAATTCTTCGGCGAGGTGTTCCAGCCCGGCACCGAGCACAACGTGCGCATCACGCAGGACAGTTACTTCCTGGTCGACGCGATGGCGCGCTATCGCTTCAACGAACACCTGAGCACTTCGCTCAACATCAAGAACCTGTTCGACAAGACCTACTACACCGGTCTGGGCAATTTCGGCACCGGTTTCTACGGCGAACCGCGCAGCCTGCAACTGACCGCGCGCTGGGATTTCTGAAGCGCAACTTGTCGATCTACGGCACCTCCAGTCGACCAAGGACTGACTACGCTGTTAATCCAGCGTGTCTAACCTGCCGAGGATGACTGCCATGCAACGCTTTCAGAAACTCACGCCCTGCCTGTGGTTTGACGATCAGGCCGAAGCGGCCGCGAAGTTTTACTGCTCGATCTTCGACCACTCGAAAATCACCGGCCTGACCCACTACAGCAAGGTCGGCCAGGAATTTCACGGCAAGCCCGAAGGTGCGGTGATGACCGTCAGTTTCGAACTCGATGGCCAGACCTTCACCGGCCTCAACGGTGGGCCGATGTTCAAGTTCAGCGAGGCGATCTCGTTTCAGGTCAACTGCCAGAATCAGGAAGAAGTCGACCATTTCTGGGGCAACCTGTCCGCGGGTGGTCCCGTCGAAGCCCAGCAATGCGGCTGGCTCAAGGACAAGTTCGGCGTGTCGTGGCAGATCGTGCCAGTGGCCTTTATGCACATGATGCTGGACCCGGACACCGCCAAGTCGCAGCGCGCGATGCAGGCCATGTTCACGATGAAAAAACTCGACATTGCCGAACTGGAACGGGCCTTTGCCGGCCAGAGCTAATACACTGGCACCCTGGCCTGCCGGGAATACAACAATGAAACACGTTGCCGCCAAAAACCCTGAAAAAGCCCCGCGTTTCTGGCGCGACGCGGCGCTGCCGTTCATTGAAGCGCGGGCCATCGCCGATGGCCGCGAGGTCTGCTACGCGCGGCATTCCCATGCGCATTTTTCCATTGGTGCAATCACTGCCGGGCGCAGCACCTATGTGCATGAGCAAGAGCAGTTCGAAGTCGCGGCGGGCACCGTGGTGCTGATGAATCCCGGCGATGTGCATGCATGCAATCCGATCGATGATCAGCCTTGGTCGTATGTGATGCTGTACATCGAAACGCCGTGGCTGACGGATTTGCAGCATCAGTTGGGCTTCGCCAGTGATCTTGAGTTTCTGCGTTTCTCCACTACTCATCTCGACGACACCGCGCTGTTCAACGACCTGAATGGACTTTATGAAACATTGGTCGACGAACAGCAGGACGTACTGCGCAAACAAAGCGCTGCGGTGGAGTTTTTCAGCGACTTGCAACTGCGGTTGAATCCCGCCGCCCCCCCGCTGCGCGAACCCAATTTCAAGCTGGAACGCGCGGCCGATTTCATCCGTGAGCACTGCACCGAGCTGCTGAACCTCGACGACATCTGCACGGCGGCACAACTGTCGCCTTCGTACCTGATCCGCGCCTTCAAACAGCATTACGGCATGACGCCCCACGCCTTTGTCGTCAACCAACGCATCCAGTTCGCCCGCGAGCGTTTGCGCAGCGGGCAGTTGATTGCGGATGTAGCGCTTGAGGCAGGGTTTGCCGACCAGGCGCATTTTCAGCGGGCGTTCAAACAGCATCTGGCGGCCACACCCGGCCAATATCGCGGCTGACACCTTGCCCCGATTGATCGTTCCCACGCTCTGCGTGGGAACGCAGCCCGGGACGCTCCGCGTCCCTTCCAGAGCCGAACGCAGAGCGTCCGATGAGGCATTCCCACCCGGAGCATGGGAACGATCAATTTCTGGCCAATATATTCAGATATTGACATATCGGTAAATTCCGATATCTTCGCGGCATGGAACTACTCGAAATCTTCAAAGCCCTCTCGAACCGCACACGCCTGGAAATCCTCAAAGGCTTGAAGGATCCCGAGAAACACTTTCCTCCCCAGGATGAAGGTGACGTGCACACGGTGGGTGTTTGCGTCAGCAGTATTCAGGAAGGCGTCGGGCTGTCGCAGTCGACGGTGTCCGATTACCTGGCGACGCTGCAACGCGCCGGCCTGGTCGAAGTCAGGCGTATCGGCCAGTGGACTTACTACAAACGCAACGAAGCAGCGATCAGTGCGCTGGCCGAGATCATCGGCAGCGAGCTGTAATTTTTTGCCCCAAGATATCGAGAATTCCCGATATCCCTTTTTACCGAAACGAGGAAATGCAATGAAAGCGATGATCCTTACATCATTTGGTGGCGCGCAATCGTTCGAACTGCGCGACGTACCCAAGCCAGTGCCACAAGCCGGCGAAGTGCTGGTGCGGGTGCACGCCACCTCCATCAATCCGCTGGATTATCAGGTGCGCCGTGGCGACTATGCCGACCTGGTGCCCCTCCCCGCCATCACCGGGCACGACGTCTCTGGCGTTGTCGAAGCGGTCGGCCCGGGGGTGACAGCGTTCATACCGGGTGACGAAGTCTGGTACACCCCGCAAATATTCGACGGCCCGGGCAGTTATGCCGAGTACCACGTCGCGGACGAAAACATTGTCGGCAAGAAGCCGGCCACGCTCAGCCACCTTGAAGCGGCGAGCCTGAGTCTGGTTGGCGGCACGGCGTGGGAAGCGCTGGTCGTGCGGGCGGCGCTCAGAGTCGGCGAGAGCATTCTGGTTCACGGCGGTGCGGGCGGTGTCGGTCATGTCGCGATTCAGCTGGCCAAAGCCATCGGCGCGAAGGTCTTCACCACCGTGCGTGAAGGCAATTTCGAGTTCGCCCGGCGCATGGGCGCCGATGTGCTGATCGACTACGAAAAGGAAGATTACGTCGATGCGATCCTGCGCGAAACCGAGGGTCGCGGCGTCGATGTGGTGTTCGACACCATTGGCGGCAATACGCTGACACGCAGCCCGGACGCCCTCGCACAGCTTGGCCGCGTGGTATCGATCGTCGACCTTGCCCAGCCACAGAACCTGATTCAGGCCTGGGGCAAGAACGCCAGTTATCACTTCGTGTTCACCCGACAGAACCGCGGCAAGCTCGATGAGCTGAGCGCATTGATCGCCAACGGTCAGTTGCGTCCACACGTTGGCGCCGTCTATTCGCTGGCCGACGTCGGTCTCGCCCATGCCCGGCTGGAAACGCCCAACAACGGCGTCCAAGGGAAGATCGCGATTGCTGTCGAACCATCGTCTCAAGTCGAAAATCGCTGAGCTCACTTCGAGGACAACATCATGATTTACGAGATCGCACTGCTACCCGTTCACCAAGGGCAAATCGAAGCTTTCCGGCAGGCCTTTGCCGAGGTCGAGCCTTTGCTCAGCCGCGCCAAGGGTTACGACGGTCACTTGCTTGCGCAGGGGATTGAATCGCCCGAAGTCTTCAACCTGATCGTGCGCTGGCAATCCCTCGAGGACCACTCGCCCGGGTTTGAAGCGAGTGAGGACCATCGGTTATTCATGCTGGGTCTGGAGGAATATTTTTCGGACGAGCCGAAGGTCTGGCACATTGAAGGAGGCGCCTTTCAGCAACCGTTCAACTAATCTCTGGCAGCGACGCCCGATCAATGTGGGAGCGAGCTTGCTCGCGAATGCAGTGCATCAGTCAGCACATCCATTGACTGACACACCGCTTTCGCGAGCAAGCTCGCTCCCACAGGGTCAAGTGAACAGCAGGTAGATTGCACTCAATGCCAATAGTCCCGCCATGCTCCGATTGAACCAGCGCATCCCCGCTGCATTGCTCAAATACCCGCGCAAAAACGTCCCGGCATACGCCCAGCAGCCGACCGACAGATAACAGATCACCAGATACACCGCCGCAAACTGCCACACCAGCCGCGCTTCGCCATCGGCGACGAACGCGCCCATGCCCGCGACACACGCCAGCCAGGCTTTCGGGTTGAGCCATTGCATCACCGCGCCGTAGAGCATCGATGGCGCTCGTCCGGAATCCTTGGCGTTCAACTGCCCATCATCCACGGCGAGTTTCCACGCCATAAACAGCAGAAACGCCACGCCGGCCAGTTGCACCACTCGGGTCATGAACGGCCAGAGTTTCAGCACCTCGTGCAAACCCAGCCCCATCAGCACCAGCAGCAACACAAACCCTAAGGTGGCCCCGGCGACATGCCGCTGACTGGCGCGAAAACCGAACTGCGCCCCGGAACTCAACGCCACGATATTCACCGGCCCCGGCGTGATGGACGCCGCCAGCGCAAACGCCGCCATGGATACAATCAGACTCATCGCACACCTGCTTCAAATCGAGGAACAAGGTGCACACGGTATCGAGCGCCCAATCCCCGGTATTGAAGAAAATGCCCCTGTGATCCTGATCGTTCCCACGCTCTGCGTGGGAATGTAGACCGGGACGCTCCGCGTCCCTTCCAGAGCCGAACGCAGAGCGTCCGTTGAGGCATTCCCACGCAGAGCGTTGGAACGATCAAACACAAAAAATCGACGCTCAGTCCAGACGTGGCACGGTGAAGCGGAATTCACTGCCCTGCCCCGGTTCGCTCTCGGCGAAAATCCGCCCGCCGTGGGCTTCGACGATGCCTTGGGTGATGTATAAACCCAGGCCGGTGCCGGTCGGATTGCCCTCTTTCACCGTCCAGTAACGGTCGAACACGTGCGGCAGGTGCTCCTTGGGAATGCCCTCGCCGCTATCGCGCACGGTGAAGACGATGTCATCGCCGACGGAGGTGGCAAGCACGCCCACCGTGCCCAGGCGCGGGGTGAATTTGATCGCGTTGCCGACCAGATTCGACAACACCTGAAACAGCCGCTCCGGGTCAGCGTGGATACGCAGATCAGGATCGGCGTCGAAAGAAATGCTGATGTCCTTGTCCAGTGCCAATGGCGCGAGCAACGCCTGCGCCTCCTCGAACATCTGCCCGACATCGAGTTTTTGCGGGGTGATGGAGTAGCGCCCGGCGTCGATTTTCGAGGTATCGAGCAAGTCCTCCAGCAGCGTATTCATGCGTCCGGCAGCCTGTTGCATGGTGTCGATGGCCGTGGAGATCCGGCGCGAAGTGTGCGGGCCGTCGGAGCTGAACGCCTTTTGCATCATGCCGCAGAGCATCGAGATCACCGTCATCGGGTTGCGCAGGTCGTGAGAGACCACCGCCACCAGCTCGTCGCGGGCGCGCACCGCTTCCTGCTCGCGACGGACCTGTCGGGCCAGATCGTTTTCCAGCGCCGAACGGCGCAGGTCATTGGCAGCGAACAGGTCGCCGTGGCTCCACTTGGTGGAGATCCCGGCCATCTCGACTTTCCAGATTTCAAACGAGGTACGTGGGCGCAAGCGCAGGCCGGCGTCGGAGTTTTCCAGGTCCAGCGGCTTGCGCGGATCGCCGCTCCAATTGATGTTTTCCTTGACCTCCGGGCGGAACCAGAACACGCCATTGTCCACCGGTTTCGGCAAGCTCATGGCAAGCACGCCGCTGACCACCTGCTGATACTGCGCGGCCGGCGGGTAGACGCTAGACAGATGATGACTGGCAAACACTGCCTCGCCACTGTCCTGCAGCCACTTGTGCAAGGCGCGGATTTGTTCCGGCTCCGGGCAGTTGCCGTAGCGGTGCAATTGTTTGTCTTCGATGATCGCGATACCGCCGGCATTGGTCAGCGCCATCAGCGTTTGCGGCTGGTTGGCCAGGCCGTCGAAAACGTTCTGCGGCGAGTCGATCATCGCTTGATTGAGTAGCGCCAACGCATCGACTTTTTCCTCACGCTGACGGCTGATCTCCAGCGCTTCCATGGCACTGATCTGCAGCGACAGCACCTGACCGATGGTCTGGCACGCCGCGCGCAACTCATGCGGCACGTGCAGTGGCTGGCGATTGCCGCAACTGATCAAGCCCCAGAGCTTGTCACCCTTGAGCAGGGAAATGCTCATCGACGAAAGCACGCCCATGTTCTTCATGTACTGGCAATGGATCGGCGACACGCTGCGCAGCGTGGCGAAACTCAGGTCCAGCGGCGTGTCGGTGTCCGGGCGCAGCTTTGGCAGCAGCGGCACCGGTTGGTAGTCGGCATTGGGGATGATCCGCAACCAGTTGGTGCGATACAGCTCGCGCGCCTGCTCGGGAATGTCCGACGCCGGGAAGAACAGGCCATTGAACACTTCCATCGACGGGTCGGAGGCTTCGGCGATGACCTGACCGTGGCCCTCCTCCTCGAACCGATAGATCAACACCCGGTCGTAACCGGTCATCGCCTGGATTTCCTTGACGCTGATGTCGTACAGCGCCTGCAGCGTGGTGGCCGCTTGCAGACGCTGGAGCATGCGCCCCAGATGGGTCTGGTTGCCGGCGACGTTGCGCGGCTGGAAGTTCTCGACGTGGATTTCCAGCTCAAGAATCAGCACGCCCTGATGACGGTGCAGCAAGCCTTCGAACGCCGTGCCGTTGAGCCTGAAGCGCAGCGGCGGTGCATCGGACAGCGACGGTTGCAGCAAGGCTTCGCGCACTTTTTCCGCTTCGGCATTACCGATCAGATTTTCCAGTGGCTGGCCGATCAGGCTCTGCGGCTCCCGGGCCAGCAGGGTTTCGACGTTGGCGCTGACCTGAATGATCGCCAGGTCAGGCTCACTCAAAGTCAGCAACAAACCGTGGGGCTGGATCGCGCCGGGGAAACGAATCGGTTCGTCGGCACAGTTGGCCAGCAGTTCTTCAAAGGCTTCTTTGTCTTGCGGGTTCATGCCAGTACCTCCCGGCTTTCGAGCCAGCGCTCGAAACAACTGAATGTGGTTTGTGCCGCTGTGACGACGGCGGCGCGCTCATCGGCGCTCATCGGCCGATTGCCCAGATATTCGATGAAATCGCGCCAGCGCCGACCCGTGGCGGCGCCGTAGATATCGAGAAAGGCCGCGCCGTTGTTGGCTTCCAGGCCTAATCGTGAAGAGATTTCGCGGCGCAGAATCTGCCCGCCGAGCGTCGCACCCTCGAGGACATAGAGCACGCCAAGGCAGGCAGCGCTCGAGTCGATGATCGGCAACTGCTGGCAGTGCGGCAGGCTTTGCAGCGCCTCGGCGGATACGCCCAGCGCCTGCAAATCGGCGTGTAATGTCTGCGCTTTGAGACGGGGCGCCAGATCAAAATCGGCCGGGACTGCGCCGCTGTGTTGCAGTGCGTTTTCCAGGGGCAAATAGAAGCCGTAATAGGCCTGGACCAGCCGCACAAACGCCTGGGTATCGAGAGTATCGGAGAAAAAGGGAAGGCGTTTTTCCAGTGCGATGTGCAGTTCGGCAGTGCCGGCTCGCAGATCTTGCAGCACCGGTGGCACATAAACTTCACGGGCCTTTGCTTGCATGTAAATCGCTCTTGGTGGGGCCGCCTGGGGCCAAACGGGATGAGTGCAACGTCGGCGAAATCTTACACGGCAATCGCCGTTTCTGACCGGACCGATAGTTTTTTCTGACGAAACCCTCACTCTCAGATTGATACAGAGTGATGGCATCTGCAAAAAGTTCGACCGCATTGCCCAACAGCGCCGGGCGCTGTACCGCGACAGCGTTGCGTGACTGTATGGGTCTGGGCGCGTTGAGGCTGTGATAAAAATATCGCTCTGGTTTCTGGAGTGCCGTCATGGATCTCGCCACGCTCACCCTGTTTCTCCCGGCCTGCTTCGCCCTGAACATGGCCCCGGGGCCGAACAATCTGCTATCGGTCAGCAACGCTACGCGCTATGGCTTTCGCCGCGCCTGCACGGCGGGTATCGGGCGGATTTTGGCGTTCGCCGGGATGATTGCGCTGGCCGGCGCGGGTCTGTCGATGGTGTTGCAGACCTCGGAATGGCTGTTCCATGCGATCAAGATCATTGGCGCGGCGTATCTGCTGTACTTGGCCTGGCAGTTATGGCGGGCCAACCCTGAGGCCGAGCAGCAGGTAACGGGCGCGACCGTTGGCCTCTTTGCCTTGGCCCGGCAGGAGTTTCTGGTGGCGGCAGGTAATCCGAAAGCAATTCTGCTGTTCACTGCGTTTCTGCCGCAGTTTGTCGACCCGGCGCAGCCAGTGCCGGCGCAATTCGCGGTACTTGGCGTGCTGTTCCTTTTGCTGGAGTGGATCGCAATCAGTGCCTACGCCTGGATGGGCCTGCACATGCGCCGCTGGTTCGCCGAGCCGCGCGGCAAACGGATCTTCAATCGTTGCTGCGCAGGCCTGCTCTCGGCAGCGGCTTCGGTGCTGTTGATGGCGAAACGCGCTTAAGCCTCGGACGGGCCTTTGAGTTCGACCTGATTACCGTCCGGGTCGAAGCAGTACAGCGACAAGCCTTTGCCCTCGGCGCCGAAGCGTGATTCGGCTTTTGCGGCGGTGAGGCCGAAGGTTTGCAGATGGGCAATCAGTGCCGCCTCATCGAACGGTTCGATGCGCAGGCAGAAGTGGTCGACATTGCGCCGCTCGGCACCGGCCGCCCCGCCGCCCTTGCGGCCGAGTTCACCTTGCAGGTCGACAAGGTCGATCATCGAAGTGCCGGCGCGCAGGTGGATCAGGCCCAGCGGTTCGTTGCGCTTGACCACTTCGGCGCCGAAGACTTGGTTGTAGAAGTCGATGCTGCGTTGCAGATCCGCGACGCGCAGGACGATGTGATCAATGTGTTGGATGGAAAATGGATGCATAAACCCGGCACCTCGAAAACTTGTTAGCTACCCGTGGGCAGCGATCTTGTTGGGACGCGGAGCGTCCCGGGCTGCATTCCCACGCAGAGCGTGGGAACGATCCTGCAATGCGGACATTGTGGTGCAGAATCGAAAAAATTCACTGTCGATTTTTCGGTGGAGCCATCGAGAATCTGGTTTTACTCTCAAGCCATGAACATACAGACCGCTGTCCTGCCGCCCCACGCCGAAATGGTTCGCGCCATGCTCGAACGCGACACTGCCTATGAAGGCGTGTTCTTCACGGCGGTGAAAACCACCGGGATCTTCTGCCGCCCCAGTTGCACGGCGCGCAAGCCGAAGCCGGAGAACGTCGAGTTTTTCGCCCATGCCGACGATTGCCTGTCGGCGGGCTATCGCGCCTGCCTGCGCTGCAAACCGCTGGACGCTGCGGCCATTGCGCCGGACTGGGTGCAACGCTTGCTCAAGGCCGTTGAAGCCGATCCGGAGGTGCGCTGGAGCGATGCACAATTGCTCGCCGAAGGTATCGAACCGCTGAAGCTGCGGCGCTGGTTCAAGCAGCATTTCGGCATGACCTTCCATGCATGGCTGCGCACGCGCCGGCTGGGCATGGCCCTGGGCGGGATCAAGCAAGGCACCTCGATTGATCACGCCGCGTTTGATTCAGGCTATGAGTCGCTCAGCGGTTTTCGTGATGCCTTCCAGAAATCCTTCCACATCACCCCGGGCCGCGCCGAACACAGCGAGCCGCTGTTGTTCACGCGATTAACTACTCCGCTGGGGCCGATGATTGCCATGGCTGAACGGCGCGGGTTGGTGTTGCTGGAGTTTCTCGATCGCCCGGCGCTGACCCGCGAAGTCGAGGAACTGCAGAACCGTTACGGCTATGCGGTCGCGCCAGGCCACAACGCGCACTTGCAGCAGATCGAGCAGCAATTGGCGGCGTACTTCGCCGGCAAGCTCAGCGAATTCAGCGTGCCACTGCACCTGCCCGGCAGCGAGTTCGCCCGGCAGGTCTGGTCGGCGCTGCTGCAGATCCCTTTCGGCCACACCAGCACTTACGGCGCGATCGCCGCCGGTTTGGGCAAGCCCGGCGCCAGTCGCGCAGTTGGTCTGGCCAACGGGCACAATCGGCTGTCGATCGTGGTGCCCTGCCATCGGGTGATCGGCGCGGATGGCTCGTTGACCGGCTATGGTGGTGGGCAGCCGCGCAAAGCATTTCTGCTGCGACTGGAAAACGCCGCCGTGCAGCTCACGCAGCCCCTGGCATTCTGACGAATTGAATCAACTGACAAGAAGGAATTTTGATGAACGCGCTCGCTACGCAGTTTCACCAGTTGCACCAGCAAGGCCTGTTGATTCTGACCAACGTCGCCGACGCCACCGGGGCGCGACTGGTCGAGCACCTGGGCGGTAAAGCGGTGGCCACCAGCAGCGCCGCAGTGGCCTGGGCTCACGGTTACCCGGACGGCAACGCCCTGCCCCTCGAACGGCTGGTGTCGACAGTGGAATCCATTGCCCGGGTGATCAGTATTCCATTGACCGTGGATGTCGAGGCCGGCTATTCCGATGACCTCGGGCGCGTGACCGAAGTGCTGGATGCGGTGATCGCGGCGGGTGCCGTGGGCATCAATATCGAGGATGGTTCGGCGGATCCTGAATTGCTCGCACGCAAGATCGAAGTGGCGCGGCAGGCTGCCGGCAAGCGCGATGTGCAGCTGTTCATCAATGCGCGCACCGATGTCTATCTGAAGAGCCTTGTGCCTGCCGAAGATCGCGTCGCCGAAACCCTGCGGCGTGCGGCGCTGTATCAAGCGGCCGGTGCCGATGGTTTGTTCGCGGCAGGCGTCACGTCGGCCTATGAAATCGAGGCCATCTGCAAGGGCACAACGCTGCCAGTCAACGTGCTTGGCTTCGCTTGCCTGCCTTCGCCGCAAGAGCTGCAAGCGCTGGGCGTGCGCCGATTGAGCGCGGGTTCCGGCATCGCTGAGTTCCTCTATGGCGCCATGGGCGGGCTGGTGAAAAGCTTTCTGGCCAGCGGCAAACTCGACAGCCATGACCTCAAGGCGTTGACCTACGGCGAAGTCAACGGCCTGCTGAAATAGCATGGCTGACGCCTATGTAGCGGCCAGCGAATTTCTGACAGCGCTTGATCCAGACTGGCAGCGCCATATCGCGGCTGTCGGCCCGTGCCTGCATCAACCACATCCGACGCGTGATCCGTACGAGTCGCTGGTGCGGGCGATTGCTTATCAGCAACTGCATGCCAAGGCTGGGGATGCGATTGTCGGACGCTTGATCGGGCTGTTTCCGAGTCAGTCGTTTCCGCGGCCCGAGCAGATTCTTGCGGCGGATTTTGATCGCCTGCGCAGTTGTGGATTTTCCGCGGGCAAGATTGCGACGATCCAGGGGATTGCTCAGGCGACGCTGGATGGCGTGGTGCCGGATTACGCCACGGCGTTGGCGATGGACGATGAGACGTTGATCGAACGTCTGGTCAGTTTGCGCGGGGTGGGTCGCTGGACGGTGGAGATGTTGTTGATCTACAGCCTGGAGCGCATGGATATTCTGCCGGCGGATGATTTTGGTGTGCGTGAGGGGTATCGGCGGTTGAAGGGGCTGGAGGTGCAGCCGACGCGTAAGCAGATGGTTGAGATCGGGGTGGCGTGGAGTCCGTATCGGACGGTGGCGGCGTGGTATTTGTGGCGTGTGCCGAAACTGTTGCCCTCACCCTAGCCCTCTCCCGGGGGGAGAGGGGACTGATTGGGGGATATTGGAGATTTACACCGACTTGAAATAGCACCTCTGAATCCACAATCGCCAAGACTTCTCAAACCCATAATCGACTGCCCTCACCCAAACCCTCTTCCAGAGGGAGAGGGGACTGATTGGGGGAGATTGGAGATTTACGCCGACCTGAAATAGCGCCTCTGAATCCACAATCGCCAAGACTTCTCAAACCCATAATCGACTGCCCTCACCCTAACCCTCTTCCAGAGGGAGAGGGGACTGATTGGGGGATATTGGAGATTTACACCGACCTGAAATAGCGCCTCTGAATCCACAATCGCCAAGACTTCTCAAACCCATAATCGACTGCCCTCACCCAAACCCTCTTCCAGAGGGAGAGGGGACTGATTGGGGGATATTGGAGATTTACACCGACCTGAACGTGCCTGGTTGGATCCTTAATCGACTCGGTTTTTCAAGTCGATGATGACGCAAGACAACTCGGTCAGCTCCCTCTCCCTCCGGGAGAGGGCTGGGGTGGGTAAAGACCGGGTACATCCTTTACGTTTGAGACCGGGGACATGGTTTACAGGTATTAATCATGGTCAGGAGGTGCTGACCATGCCCTGGAATCAAGAGTCCCCAATGGATCAACGAGTGAAGTTAGTCAGTGACTGGCTTGGCGGCAGCTACACCAAGAGCCAATTAAGCCGGCGCTATGGTGTCAGCCGTCCAACCATCGACAAGTGGCTGGAACGATACGCAGCGTTGGGCGTAGATGGCTTGAAAGAGCAATCGCGCAAGCCGTTGAACTGTCCTCATCAAACGCCCGACGAAATTATTGCCACGCTGCTGGCCAAGAAAAACGAACATCCCGATCGGGGACCCAAGCAGATCATTGGTCGCCTGCGCGATTCCGATCCGCATATCCAATGGCCGGCCGCGAGCACCGCCGGGGAGTGGTTGAAGAAAGCTGGTTTGGTGGTGGCGCGACGGCCCTATCCCCCGCGTCCCCGTGCTCCAACACATTTGCGTCCGGTCGACGCGCCCAACCAGACTTGGTGTGCTGATTACAAAGGGCAGTTCAAAATGCAGGACGGTAATTGGTGCTACCCGTTGACCATTACCGATCAGATGAGCCGCTTTTTATTCGTCTGTCGCGCCTTGCCCAGTACGCACGGAGCGCCGACGCGGGAAGGCTTCGAGTGGGCTTTTCGAGAATATGGGCTGCCGGATGTGATCCGCACTGACAATGGCGCTCCTTTTGCGTCGACAGGTCTGGCGCGACTTTCGAAGTTATCGGTTTGGTTCATCAGGCTTGGAATCCATGTCGAAACGATTACGCCTGGCCGTCCCGACCAAAATGGGCGACATGAACGGATGCATAGAACGCTAAAGGCAGCAGTGCCACCGGCGGAAAACATGGTGCGCCAGCAGCTGGCTTTTCAGGAGTTCATCCAAGACTTCAACCACCACCGACCGCACACCGCGCTGGGCATGAAACCGCCGGCATCTGTCTATAGCCCGTCGACACGCGCTTATCCTGGTTACTTGCCTGCGTTTGAATACGGTTCCGATGTTGAAGTACGCAAGGTTCGGTCAAATGGGGAAATTAAATGGAAAGGACAGCTGATTTTTCTAGGAGAGGCTCTGATTGGAGAGGACATCGCGCTGAAGGAAGTGGCTGATGACGCTTGGGAACTGTACCTTTGCACCCACTGTTTAGGCAGGCTTGAAAACGGCGCCAAACGCGTTTCAAGCCTTTAAAGGTGTAAACGATGTCCCCGGTCTAATTTGTAAAGGATGTACCGGTCTCTACAGTGAGGGCCGACTGACTGTATCGCACTGTATATCCCCCCGTCGCAGACACATCAAAAGCACAATCCCCCACCCCGCCGACACACCCCCGATACACCCCGACGCTGAAATACCCCGGTCGATCCAACCTGCCCACATCACCGGAGCTGCACCATGACCACCACCCTTGCAACCGCCGTCAAAGACCTACACCTGAACCTCGACCGCGCCGGCACCTGGCTCGCTCCTCTGACCCTGCGCCTGTTCATCGCCTGGGAATTTTTCGAATCCGGGCTGGAGAAATTCAACGGGCAGAACTGGTTCGAAGACATCCAGGACAAATTCCCCTTCCCGTTCGATCACCTGCCGGCAACGCTCAACTGGGAGCTGTCGATGTGGGCCGAGCTGATCTGCGCGCTGGCGATTCTGGTGGGGTTCGGCACACGGATTTCGGCGATCTCGCTGATCGTGGTCACCGTTGTTGCCACCGCCGCTGTGCACTGGCCGGCCGACTGGTCGACGCTGAGCGAACTGGCGCAGGGTTATGCGATCACCAACAAAGGCTTCGGCAACTTCAAGCTGCCGGCGATTTACCTGGCCGCGCTGCTGCCGCTGGTGTTCGCCGGGGCGGGCAAGTTGAGTGTCGATGCGTGGCTGGCGCGGGTGTTCTGGAACAGAAGCACCCGCTGAGGCTCAATGCGCGCGATCAAGCCCGACGAGCAAGGCGCTGTCACGGCTGTAGATGTCCGGTGAGTAACGCACGCGGCCACTGCTGTCGACCTGTGCCGTCCAGTACGTCATCAGAATCGGCACCGGCGCCGACAAACGAAATTCGTGGGTGGTGCCGGTGGCCAGCAGGGTTTCGGTGCGGGCCTTTTCCGCCGGGGTCAGCAGCAGATCGCGCAACTGCATCGGGTGCTCGACCCGCACGCAACCGGAACTGAAGGCGCGTGGACCTTTTTCGAACAGCGCCTTGCTTGGCGTGTCGTGCAGGTACACCGAGAACGGGTTGGGGAAACGGATGACCATTTGCCCCAACGGGTTACGCGGACCGGCGTCCTGACGCAGCAGAATGTTGCCGGGGTTGTCCCAATCGATGTCCGCCGCCGCCAGCGGCTGACCGTTCGCGTCGAGCACTTGCAGGTTCTGACGGCTGAGAAAGGTCTGGTCCTTGCGGATCTCCGGCAGTTTGTCTTCCTTCCAGATGGTCGGCGGCACCGTCCAGGTCGGGTTCAGAGTCAGGCGCGTCACCCGGGATTTGAGCAACGGCGTCTGGCGCTCGGCGCGGCCTACCTGAGTGCGTGTTTGCCACACGGCTACGCCGCCCTGATACAGCGTCAGTTCAGCGGCGGCGACATTGACCAGCAGGCCATCGGGCTCGATGTCCTGGGCCATCCAGCGGAAACGCTCGAGGTTGACGCGCAGTTGTTCACGGCGAGTCAGTGGACTGATGTTGAGTTCGGCAATCGTGCCAGGCCCGACCACACCGTCGGCCTGCAACGAATGATTGGCCTGGAAACTTTTCACGGCGTCGACCAGCACCCCGTCATACGCATTGCCCGGCGTACCATTGATCTGAGTCAGATAACCTTCGCTGTACAGACGCTGGGCCAGTTCCGGCACGCGTTTGTCTTCCATGTCCGGGCGCAACAGCGGTCCACTGCCCACCGACTGCCACTGCGGCAAGGCTTTCAGCCGTTGCGCGGCATACAGCTGGCGCAGGTCCTGATATTGCGCCAGACGCGGCCGAGCCAGATCAAATGCGGCGGGAATGTCGTGCATGCCGGGAACGGCGATGGCCAACAATTCCGCCTGACGGTCACGGGGGCTGGCGTCGGCATGCCACAGCGGTTCGAAGTGCGATTGCAGCAGGCGACCGTAATGCAGGTCCTGCAGGGCCTGAAGATAGTTGCGACTGATGTCGATGTCGGCACACAACTCGCCATCTTGCGGCGCCGTGGTCGCGATCGGATAGCGTTTTGGATTGAGGCCATCATCGGCCAACAGCTGCAATTGCGCTCGCAAAACCGGCAATCGTGCCGACTCACCAGCCCACACCGGCATCCAGTCCTGCTGCTGGTAGAACGCCTGCAATTGCGTCAGCGCCGGGCGGTTGAGCTGTGCGGCAATCCCCGGGCAAGACTGCGCCAGACTGATTAATACAGCCTGCAACGGACTTTGCGGCTCGACCGGCATTTCCGCCGGTGGCGTAGGCAATGTCTCCAGCGGCGGCAGCGGCTCATCGGCACAAGCGACAAACGGCGCAGCGAGCAAACAAATGCTCAAGTAGCATGCGTACTTTTTGAACAACTGCTTTACTCCAATCCATGGCCGTCCAAATGATGGCCAACCTTACATCAGGTGCGCTGAACAGTCAGGCTCGATCGACGGGCTTGCGGGTATTGACTGGGAGTCAGGAGCCAAAGTGCCAAATAAGTAACAAGTGAGGACACTTTATAAAATGTTGACGTTTTTGCGCCGACTTCTGTTGACCACCGCGACCCTGGTCGTGGTGTCCAGTCCCGTTTTTGCCGCCGGCAAACCATCGCCGGTTCTCTACACCAGCCTCGCGCACGCCGCGCCAGAACTCAATCCCCAAGCGCTGAAAGGTGCGTTGAACGCCATGCAATGCGCGGTCAACAACGGTGCGAAAGCGTCCCGCCATCTGGCGATCATCGACTATTCGCAGCCGTCCACCGAACGCCGCCTGTGGATCTTCGACCTCAGCAAAAAGAAACTGGTGCTGCGCGATCTGGTCGCCCACGGCTCCAATTCCGGGGAAAACTTCGCCACGCAGTTTTCCAATGTCGAAGGCAGCTACCAATCCAGCCTCGGCCTGTTCCGCACCCAGGAAAGCTACAGCGGCACCCACGGTTATTCGCTGCGCATGGACGGTCTGGAACCGGGCTTCAATGACATGGCCCGTGATCGCGCCATCGTCATTCACGCCGCCAGTTATGTGAACCCGTTGTGGAGCAAGAAACAGGGGCGCATCGGCCGCAGCCAGGGTTGCCCGGCGGTGCGGCCGCAGATTGCCAAGCAGGTGATCGACCGATTGAAGAACGGCCAGTTCATGTTTTCGTGGTACCCGGATCAGCGCTGGCTGAAGTCGTCGCCGTACCTGAACTGCCAGCCGCAGCAGGTGGCGAGCATTCTCAATACCCACGCGAGCTAACGATTTCACCTGCACCGCAACTCCCTGTGGGAGCGAGCTTGCTCGCGAAGAGGCCGGCACGTTCAACATGCATGTCACCTGACCTGACGCCTTCGCGAGCAAGCTCGCTCCCACAGGGTTAGCGTTGAGCCTGGAAAATCTTCGCACACCGTTTCATTACAACTTTGTCATTCAGCTGTCGGTTTGCCGTGCGGATCGCTCGGTAGCCTGAGGTTGTCCCGGCGCCAATGCCGATCAACCATGACCACTGAGTGACTGACCATGAAAACCCTTCTGCTCGCCTTCACCGCCCTCCTCGCCACCGGTTCCGCGTTCGCCGCGAACATGCCCGACACCGCCGTGATTCATGACAAATCCGGTTTCTACGTCAATCTGGATGTCGACAAAGTCCTGTCCAGCACCGATATTTCACAAGCGTGCGGTGTGGTCCCGGCGCAATTGAATTACCTCGACCATCAGGGCCGCGAACATGTGCTGGACTATCAGGTACAAGGCAGCGGCTGCACCAATGACCATTGAGACTGATCGATGAATATTCTGGTTGTCGAAGACGAACCCAAGGCCGGCAATTACCTGCTAAACGGTTTGCAGGAACTGGGTTACAGCGTCAGTCTCGCCCGCGACGGTGCCGACGGGCTGCACCTGGCGCTGGAACACAGTTTCGATGTGATCGTGCTCGACGTGATGATGCCGAAAATGGATGGCTGGGAAGTCCTGCGCCGGTTGCGCAAGGAAGCCGACACGCCGGTGCTGTTCCTCACCGCCCGCGACGATATCGCCGACCGCGTCAAAGGCCTGGAACTGGGTGCCGATGATTACCTGATCAAACCGTTTTCCTTCGCCGAACTGGTGGCGCGCCTGCGCACCCTGACCCGGCGCGGGCCGATCCATGAAGACGAACAATTGCAAGTCGCCGACCTGCAGATCGACGTGCTCAAACGCCGCGTGACCCGCGCCGGGGTGCGCATCACCCTGACCAACAAGGAGTTCGCGTTGCTGCAGTTGTTCGCCACGCATACCGGGCAGGTCCTCGCCCGTTCGCTGATTGCCTCACGGGTGTGGGACATGAATTTCGACAGCGACACCAACGTGGTCGATGTCGCCGTGCGCCGCTTGCGGGCGAAGATCGATGATCCGTTCCAGCTCAAGCTGATCCACAGCGTGCGCGGCATCGGTTATCGCTTCGATACGCAGCCATGAGTGCCCATCGCCCGCATTCGCTGACCCTGCGTCTGGCGCTGGTGTTCGCCCTGCTCGCGTTCGCCTCGCTGGCCGGGCTTGGTGCCGCGTTGTACAACGAACTGGAGCAACAGTTGATCCGCCGTGATGACACTGCGCTGGTCAGTCGCGTCGATCAGTTGCGCACCTTCCTTAATGACAGCAACACCCTGGAGCTGATCAAGAACAAACCGGCGCTGTTCCAGAACATGCTCGGCAACCGCGAAGCACTGCTGACCATCGGCGCGCCGGGGCAACCGCCGCTGCTGGTAGTCAACCCGGGCAATCTGAACACGCCGACGTTGCCAGCAGTGCCCATCGACCAAGCGATGACGCTCAAAGATGTGCAGCATCTGCCCAGCGTCGACGGCGTGCCGTTTTCGGCGGTGGCGGCGAGTATCGATTCCGGCGAACTGGGCAATCTGCAAGTCACCACCGGACGTTTGATGAGCGAGCGCACGGCGATGCTCGCCAACTACCGCTTGAGTGTTTATGGCCTCGCCTCGCTGGCGGCGCTGTTGCTGGCGGTGGTGGGTTGTTTGCTGGTGTATCGCGGTTTGCTGCCGGTGCGGCGACTGGCGAAGCACGCACACGGCATAGGCGTCGGCAACCTTGGCGAGCGCCTTGCCAGCAGCGGTGCGCCGCGCGAATTGCAGCCGATGATCGAGGCGTTCAATGCCATGCTCGATCGGCTCGCGAAGGGATTTGCGCAACTGAGTCAGGTGTCCACCGATATGGCTCATGAACTGCGCACGCCGATCAATAACCTGCTCGGCGAAACCCAGGTTGCGTTGCAGCAGAACCGTAGCATCGAGTCCTATCAGCAGTTGCTCGCCTCCAACGTCGAAGAGCTCGAGCGCCTGACGCGGATGCTCGACAACATGCTGTTTCTCGCCCGCACCGATCCGGCCAGTGCCTTGAGCCAGCGCCAGGAACTGGACGCGGCGGATGAGATGCAGCGCATTGCCGATTATTTTGAAGGGCTGGCTGCGGATGTCGGCGTGTGCATCGAGGCTCGCGGCAGCGGTGTAATCTGGGCCGAGCCGATGCTGCTGCGCCGCGCATTGGCCAACCTGTGCGCCAATGCGATCAAGTACGGCGCGGCGGATTCGACGGTGCAGGTGGAAGCGGTTAACGAACTCGACGGCGCTTATCTGCGAGTCCGCAACCACGGCACAACCATTGCGCCAGAGCATCTGGCGCGGCTGTTCGAACGCTTTTACCGCGTCGACCAGTCACGCGAGCGCTCGGCGCAATCCAACGGTTTGGGCCTGTCGATCGTGGCGACCATCATGCAATTGCATCAAGGCCGCTACAGCGTCAGCAGTGTAGATGGCATCACCTGCTTCGAACTGTTCTTCCCCGCCCGCCAACCAACATAAATCGCCAACACACCACAAATCCCTGTGGGAGCGAGCCTGCTCGCGAAAGCGGTGTGTCAGTCAGCGGAGATGTTGGCTGTGGCGGCCTCTTCGCGAGCAGGCTCGCTCCTACAGTTGAACTGTGCTCGGCTGATGACCAACGCCATGAGCATCAACGCCACCGCTACGCCAAAAGTGATGTGCAATCCGCTGGCAATGGCCATTGCCGGCGCCTGCGTCGGATTCCCCGCTGCCAGCGCAAACACCGCGCCCATGACCGCTGCGCCAGTAATCAAACCGAGGTTGCGCGCCAGCCCGAGCATGGCCGAGACCACGCCGCGCTGATCCTGACTGACCCCGGCCATCAATCCGGTGTTGTTGGCCGCTTGGAACAACGCGTAACTGGCGGCAATCACCATGATCGGTAGTACGTACACGGGCAGCCCCATACTCATGGGCAGGAGGGCCAGCAAGCTGCAACCGGCGGCCATTCCGAGCAACGCGCCCGGCACGATCCGTCGCTCGCCGAAGCGATCCACCAAACGTCCCGCCGGGACCCCGCTCAGTGCCGACAACAACGGTCCGATCGATAACGCCACGCCGACCATGGTGCTGCTGAGGCCCAAACCCCGGTGCAGGTAAAACGGTCCCACCACCAGCGTGGTCATCATCACCGTCGTCACCAGCAACGTCAGCGTCAGGCTGCTGCTCAGTCGCGCGTCGCGAAACAGTGACAAACGAATCAACGGCGACTTGGCCTTCATCTCGACCACGATGAACAATCCCGCGCCGCACAGGCTGGCCAGCAGCAATGGCAACAGCAAACCTTCAAGCGTCATTGCCAGCGCATAGGCCGCCAGCGTCAGCACCAACACCGCGCTGCCAGAATAATCGAACGCTGCGCGTGGCCCTGTTGCCCGATCCGCTGGCAAAAAGCGGTACACCAGCCAGATATTGAGCAACCCCAACGGCACGTTGAGAAGAAATATCGCCTGCCAGCCGACATGCGCCATCAACAGCCCGCCCAGCGACGGCCCGAGACTGGTGCCCGTCGCAGACATTGTCGCCAGCAAGCCCATCGCGCTGCCCGCCCGCGATTTGGGCACGGCTTCTGACACCAGCGCCACCGTCAAGGCGAACATGATCGCCGCGCCGACGCCTTGCACCGCCCGCGCACCGATCAACCAACCGAGTCCCGGGGCCAGCGCGCAGGCAAGCGAAGCACTGGTGAAAATGCCAATGCCGATCAACAGCAATCGACGCCGACCGAAGCCATCGCCCAGACGCCCGACGCTGACAATCAGCGTGGTGACCGCCAGCAGGTAGGCGAGCACGATCCACTGCACCTGTTGAAACGTCGCCTCAAACGCTGTCGCCAGAATCGGCAAACCCGCGTTGGCGATGCTGGTGTCCAGCGAAGGCATCAACATCGACAGGGCCAGACTGGTCAGCGCCCAACGGGCCGGGGTGCTCAGGGATTCGTGGGACATGGCGGGCTCACAATGCAAAGGTGACCGGGCATAGCCTGAGCCTCGACAACACGCGGCGCAAGACGCATGCTTTGCACTCAATACCTGCATGGAACGCCATGTCATGACCGCCCCGGACCTGAACCTGCTGATCACCCTCGACGTATTACTGCGCGAAGGCAGCGTCGCCCGCGCCGCCAAATGCCTGCGGTTGAGTCCATCGGCCATGAGCCGCGCCCTCGCCCGTCTGCGCGAAACCACCGGCGATCCGTTATTGGTGCGAGCGGGCCGTGGTTTGGTGCCAACACCCCGCGCATTGGAACTGCGCGAGCGAGTCAGTCATCTGGTACAAGACGCCGAGGCGGTTTTGCGTCCTGCCGAAGTGCTCGACCCACGTCGGTTGCAACGCACCTTCACCCTGCGCAACACCGACGGCTTTGTCGAAACCTTTGCCGCCGCCCTGCTTGCGCGAATCGCTGAAGAGGCGCCCGATGTACGCCTGCGCTTTGTACAGAAAGCCGACAAGGACAGCACGCCGCTGCGCGAAGGTCGTGTCGATCTGGAAACCGGCGTGGTCGACGACACGACCGATCCGACGCTGCACAGCCGCATCCTGTTTCAGGATCAGTGGATTGGTGTGGTGCGTGAGGGGCATGCCTTGAGCGCGGGAAAAGTCACCAGCAAACGCTTCGCTGGCGGCGAGCACATTCTCATTTCACGGCGCGGGCGCAGCAGCGGTCCGGTCGACGAAGCGTTACTCGCGCTCGGCCTGACGCGGGATATCGTCACCTCATTCGGTGGATTCTCGGCGGCGCTGACGCTGGTGCGTGAATCAGAGCTGATCGCCACGGTCCCGCAGCGTCACACCAGCAAACTGCGCACCGGTCTGCACAGCTTCGCCCTGCCCTTCGCGATGCCTGACATCAGCGTGTCGATGCTCTGGCACCCGCGCATGGATGCCGATCCGGCGCATCGTTGGTTGCGTGAGTGTGTGCGGCAAGTCTGCGCCTAGCGCGCGTCACCACCGGCCGGCTTGTAGAAGAGGAATTTGCCGGTTTCGGCAGTCTTGCGGTATTCCTTGGCCCAGCTCGGATGAACGTTGCGGTCGTGGAAATACAGCGCGCCGTTGGTGCGGTCCTTGAGCTGGCGGTTCAGCGCTTTTCGGGCGATGTCCTTGGCCAGCGCGTACTCGGAATCCTCTTTGACCTGATCCGGCTTGCCATCGCACCACCAGGAGAACTGGCAGCTCTTGGTTTCCGAACCTTGTTTGACGACAGCGCACACCGTGTCGGGAAAGCCTTCGTGGCCGAGGCGATTCATCACCACACTGGCCACGGCTTCCATTTCCGGCGTGTCCTTGCCTTTGGCTTCCCAATAGATACTGCGTGCCAGACAGGTAATCGGATCATCCAGCGGCGCCGCGCCGGCCGGGTCGACCGCTTGGACTTCGGTCGGGGTGATGGCTTCGGCTTTCGGTGCCGGGGCGACGCTGACTTTGTCCGCCGCTTTCTCTTCCAGTACTTGGGCTTTTTCTTCAGCCTTCGCTTTGATCGGGGCCTGATCGGTGGCCCATGCAGAGCCTGCCAACAGGGTGAATACGAGACAACCCGCCCAGCCTTTCAATCCCATGTCTATTCTTCCGGCAGCGCCCGAGTCGGGCAAGGTGTTACGTCGGGGAGACACCCGGCTCCCGGGGTCTTCGGTGAGTGTAGACGGCAAATCCAGAGGCAAAGTTGCGCAGGAAAACGGCTGAATGAAGAAAAAAGACATTGCACCCACCGGGGGGCTTTCGCGCATCATGGGCGCATTCAGCTCAAGGGAGATTTCCATGCGCTTCATGCCATCCGTTTTGCGTCTTGCCGCGTTGTCCGTGGGCGTCATGTTTGCCATCCCGGCGCTGGCTGGCGATGAATCGCAATTGATCGAGTCGATCAACAGCTATCGCAGCCAGCCGCAGCGGTGTGGTTCGCAGGCGTCGAATGAACTGCCACCGCTTTCAGCGGATCCACGACTGAGATTACGCGCCACCGGTGCTGTCGATCTGCAGCAAGCCATGGCCAGTGCCAGTTACCCGATGGTCAATGTGCAGGCGATCACCCTGAACGGCCCGCGCGACGCGGCATCGGCGATGCAGGCGATTCAGGAAAGTTTCTGTCAGGTGGTGCTTGATCCGCAGTTTGTCGATGTCGGTGTCAGCCGCGACGACCGCGACTGGCGCATCGTGCTGGCGCGGCCGCTGCTGTCGGCCAAGTTGGGCGATGCGCAAAGTGAGGGGCAGAAGTTGCTCAGTGAACTCAACGCCGCCCGCAGCCAGGCGCGTCAGTGTGGCGGTCAGGCGTTCGCCGCTGCCGCACCGCTGGCCTGGAACGCGACACTGGGCACGATCTCTCAGGATCACAGCCGCGACATGGCCAACAACAATTACCTCGACCACAAGGACCGAGACGGCCGTACCCCGGGCGATCGTGCGGAACTCGCCGGGTACAGCGGCCAACGGGTTGGCGAAAACATCGCCGCCGGGCAAGACACCGTGCACAAAGTCGTCGAGGGTTGGCTCGCCAGTCCCGGCCATTGCGCCAACCTGATGAACCCGCAATACCAGGAACTCGGTGCCGCCTACGCCACCGACCCGAAAAGCAGCGCGGGCATCTACTGGACCGCCATGTTCGGCGCCCAATAAACCGCTCTCAAGTTCACCACCCTCCCCTGTGGGAGCGAGCCTGCTCGCGAAGAGGCCATTACATTCAACATCAATGTTGTCTGTCCTGACGCCTTCGCGAGCAAGCTCGCTCCCACAATGTTCGGTGGTACCTCCGAAATTCCTGACCATAAAAAACCGGAGCCAGGCTCCGGTTTTTTTGCGGTCAATGGGTTCTCATGCCCGCCGCATACATCGCCAGTTTCAGCAGACTGGCGACAACAGCCAGGGACACCACGCTACCCAGCCAGATCAACAACAACCAGCCCAAACGCTTGTACCAGCGACTGTTTTTCACTTCGCGCGAATCAATGGTAGCCATCGCCAATCCTCACTTTTCCGCGGAATACGTAGTAGCTCCAGAAGGTGTACATCAGGATCACCGGCAGGATGAACAGTGCGCCGATCAGCGCGAACAACTGGCTCGAGGGCGGTGATGCGGCGGCCCAGATGCTCACCGACGGCGGGATGATGTTTGGCCAGATGCTCAATGCCAGACCGATGTAACCGAGCAACATCAGCACCAGCGTGAACACGAACGGCCAGTGCGTATGCCGCTGACGCAACGTGCGCAGCAGCCCGAACAGCGCCAGCAACGCCAAAACCACCAGCCCGGCGAACACCTGCAGATGCCCGTGCGTCGACCAACGCGTCGCCAGCTCCGGATGCAGTTGCAGCGTCCACACGCCAATCACCAGCACCATCGCCATCAACAGCAAGGCCAGCGGCCGGGTGAACAGGCGCATCCGCGACTCCAGCATGCCTTCGGTCTTGACCAGCAACCACGTGCTGCCGAGCAACGCGTAGGCAATCACCAGCCCCACGCCACACACCAGCGGAAACGGCGCCAACCAGTCCAGCCCGCCACCGGCAAACTGACGATCAACCACCGGAATCCCGGACACATAGGCGCCAATCACCACGCCCTGAGAGAACGTTGCCAGCAACGAACCACCGATAAACGCCTTGTCCCACCAATGACGCTTTTGCGGCGAGGACTTGAAGCGAAACTCGAACGCCACGCCACGGAAAATCAGCCCGCAAAGCATCAGAATCAGCGGCAGATACAACGCTTCGAGAATCACCCCGTACGCCAGCGGAAACGCCCCGTACAACGCCGCGCCACCGAGCACCAGCCAGGTCTCGTTACCGTCCCAGACCGGTGCGACGGTGTTCATCATCACATCGCGTTCCTGTTCATCCGGGATCAGCGGAAACAGAATCCCCAGGCCCAGATCGAAGCCGTCCATGATCACGTACATCATCACCCCGAAGGCGATGATGACGCCCCAGATCAACGACAGATCGATACCTTGAATACCCATGACTCAATGCTCCTTCATAAGGGCGGTAGCCGCCGAAATCGGCCGACGCGGCGTCTGCAATTCATCGCCCTCAGGCGGGTGCTCGTGGTGAGGTTGCGGGCCTTTTTTCACCAGTTTCATCATGTAGCCGATGCCCACGCTGAACACCGTGAAATAGATCACCACGAACAGCGCCAGCGACGTGCTCATCTGCGCCACCGAGTGATGCGACGCAGCATCGTGGGTGCGTAGCAAACCGTAAACCACCCACGGCTGACGCCCGACTTCAGTGGTGATCCAACCGGCCAGCAGCGCAATCAAACCGCTCGGCCCCATCAGCAACACCAGACGCTGGAAGCCGCGCTGCCGGTAAAGCTTGCCGCCACGGCGCAACGCCAGACCGAGCAATCCGACAAGGATCATCAACATCCCCAACCCCGCCATGACGCGGAAACTCCAGAAAATCACGGTCGAATTCGGCCGGTCTTCTTTCGGGAAGCTCTTCAGCGCCGGGATCTGCTTATCGAGGCTGTGGGTGAGAATCAGGCTACCGAGGTACGGGATTTCCAACGCATATTTGGTCTTCTCCGCGTCCATATCAGGGATGCCGAACAGCACCAGCGGCGTCGGCCCGTTGTCGGCGTTTTCCCAGTGGCCTTCGATGGCGGCGATCTTCGCCGGTTGATGCTCCAGCGTGTTCAAGCCATGAGCGTCACCGACCACCGCTTGAATCGGCGCCACGATCAACGCCATCCACAACGCCATGGAAAACATCTTGCGCACCGGCGCGGTGTTGTTGCCGCGCAGCAAATGCCAGGCAGCCGACGCACCGACGAAGAACGACGTCGCGACAAACGCGGCAATCGCCATGTGCGCCAGACGGAACGGAAACGACGGGTTGAACACGATCGCCAGCCAGTCCAGCGGCATCACCCGGCCATCGACAATTTCGAAGCCCTGCGGCGTCTGCATCCAGCTGTTCGACGCGAGAATCCAGAACGTCGAAATCAGCGTGCCGATCGCGACCATCACCGTGGCGAAGAAGTGCAAGCCGCGACCCACGCGGTTCCAGCCGAACAGCATGACCCCGAGGAAACCCGCTTCAAGGAAAAACGCGGTCAGTACTTCATAAGTCAGCAGCGGCCCAGTGATACTCCCGGCAAAGTCCGAAAACCCGCTCCAGTTGGTGCCGAACTGGTACGCCATGACCAGCCCCGAAACCACGCCCATGCCGAAGTTGACCGCGAAAATCTTCGACCAGAAATGGTAGAGATCGCGGTACGTGTCATTGCGGGTTTTCAGCCACAGGCCTTCGAGTACCGCGAGGAAACTCGCCAGGCCGATGGTGATCGCCGGGAAAATAATGTGGAACGAAACCGTGAACGCGAATTGAATCCGCGCCAGGTCCAGTGCCTCCAGATTGAACATGATGATGTCCTCATCCAGGCTGAAAAGCGGCAGCACGAACCCGGGCCACCGCCAGGCGCGAACGCCTGCAGCCAGTCAAATTGCCAGTGTTTTTATGGGTTGCGGGTTACGCCACCGACGACGGGATCAGGTTGCTGACCTGCGCGGCTTCCAGGCGAATGGCCACAAATTTGGAAGTCGGCGTGAACGTGCGGTCGCCGTAACTTTCCAGCGGCACCAGCGGATTGGTCTCCGGGTAATATGCCGCTGCTTGCCCAGCCGGAATGTCGTAGGCGATCAAGGTAAAACCGCTGACCCGACGCTCACGTTCGTCATCCCACAGCGCCACCAGATCAACCTTCTGCCCCGGCTCGAAACCCAAGCGCTGGATGTCCTGCTCGTTGGCAAAGATCACATCGCGCATGCCGTAAACCCCGCGATAACGGTCATCGAGGCCGTACAGCGTGGTGTTGTACTGATCGTGGGAACGCATGGTTTGCAGAATCAGATGCGGCTTGACCGGCAGGTTGCGCACGCCTTCGCTGATCAAGTGCTCCGGCAGCACGCACGGGGTGAACTGGGCCTTACCGCTTTCGGTGTTCCAGACCCGATCCGAGGCGTCGTTGCCGAGGTGAAAGCCACCCGGAATCAGCAGTTTTTCATTGAAGTTCTCGAAGCCCGGAATCACGTCGGCAATCAGGTTGCGGATGCGCCCGTAGTCGCCCACCACCCATTCCCAATCGATCGGGTGCTTGCCCAACGTTGCGGCGGCGATCCCGGCAATGATCGCCGGCTCGGACTTCAACTGCGCCGACTTCGGCTTCAACTGGCCGAACGACAAATGCACCATGCTGAAGGTGTCTTCGACGGTTACGCCTTGCGGACCTTCAGCCTGAATATCGATGTCGGTACGCCCGAGGCACGGCAGGATCAACGCGTCGCGACCGGTCACCAAATGGCTGCGGTTGAGCTTGGTCGCGATGTGCACGGTCAGATCGAGTTTGCGCATCGCCGCGTGGGTGCGCGGGGTGTCCGGCGTGGCTTGGGCAAAGTTGCCGCCCAGACCGATAAACACCTTGGCTTCGCCACGTTCCATGGCGCCGATCGCCATCACCGTGTTGTGCCCGTGCATGCGCGGCACGTCGAAGTTGAAGCGCTTTTCCAGCGCGTCCATCAAGTCTTTCGGCGCCAGTTCGTTGATGCCCATCGTGCGGTCGCCCTGCACGTTACTGTGGCCGCGCACTGGCGACAGCCCCGCGCCCGGACGGCCGACATTGCCGCGCAGCAATTGCAGGTTGATGACTTCCTGCAAGGTCGCCACCGAGTGCACGTGTTGAGTCAGGCCCATGGCCCAGCACATGATCACGCTTTTGGCGCGGCCATACATGCGCGCGGCCAGTTCGATGTCATGCAGCGGCACGCCGGACTGCTCGAGAATGTGCTCCCAGCTGGTTGCCTCGACTTCAGCCAGATAGCTGTCGAGGCCTGTGGTGTGCTCGGCAATAAACGCATGATCGAACACCGGTTCGCCACCCGTGGCCTGGGCTTCGCGTTCCCACTGCAGGAGGAATTTGACCATGCCGCGAATCATCGCCATGTCGCCACCCAGTGCCGGGCGGAAGTACGCGGTGTTGGTCGCTTCCCAGCCGTTGCTGAGCATTTCCAGCGGGTTCTGCGGGTTCTGGAAACGCTCCAGGCCACGCTCTTTCAGCGGGTTGATGCACACCACTTGAGCGCCGCGCTTTACCGCTTCACGCAGCGGTTCGAGCATGCGCGGGTGGTTCGTGCCGGGGTTTTGGCCGATGACGAAAATCGCGTCGGCGTGGTGCAGATCCTCGTAAACCACGGTGCCTTTGCCGACGCCGAGTGTCTCGTTCATGCTCACCGCACTGGCTTCGTGGCACATGTTCGAGCAGTCGGGGAAGTTATTGGTGCCGAATGCGCGGACGAACAATTGATAGAGAAACGCCGCCTCGTTGCTCGCGCGGCCCGAGGTGTAAAACTCGGCTTCGTGGGGCGATTTGAGGTTTTTCAGGTGATCGGCGATCAGCGCAAAAGCGTCTGTCCAGCTGATTTCCACATAGCGGTCGACCCGTGCGTCGTAGCGCATCGGGTGGGTCAGGCGACCCTGATATTCCAGCCAGTAGTCGCTCTGCTCGGCCAGACTCGACACCGTGTACTTGTTGAAGAATGCCGGGTCGACCAAACGCCCGGTCGCTTCCCAGTTCACCGCTTTGGCGCCGTTCTCGCAGAACTTCAACAGGCTCGCACCCGGCGCTTCACCCCAGGCACAACCCGGGCAGTCGAAGCCGCCGTTCTGGTTGGTCTTGAGCATGGCACGGATGTTTTTCAGGGCGTTTTCGCTGCCCAGCCAGCTCTTGGTCAGGCTGATGACAGCGCCCCAACCGGCAGCGGCGCCTTTGTAGGGTTTGTAACGGTCGACTTGTGACATGGGACTCTCCATGACGATGCACACAGGCATGAACCTGATTCGGTTAAACAGCGACGGCCGACTTTCAAGGTTGCAAAGTGGTCGTTGGGTTTGCCGGGGCAAGGATATGAACCGTTACAAAACATTGTCTAATCGCTATTAATGACCGCTTTATCGAAAGCATCTATCACGGTTAAAAACCCTTTATTTACTGATACTTACAAAACTAAAACAGCAACTTTCGGCGAAATATAATTCATCATCGACGGGATCAATCAGCCGTTCATTAACAGTGATTGGACGGCACTGAAAGTTGCCCATAACCTGCGCTGACCAAACCGCTTCTACAGTGGTTTTTCATTCCTGCGAGGCTGTCATGTCAGAGCGTGTCTTGATCGATGGTTACAACCGCCGCGTCGACTATCTGCGCATGTCGGTGACCGACCGCTGCGACTTCCGCTGCGTCTATTGCATGGCCGAAGACATGCAGTTTCTGCCACGCCAGCAAGTGCTGACGCTGGAGGAGATCTACCAACTGGCGCAGAGCTTCGTGGCCCTCGGCACACGCAAGATCCGCCTTACCGGTGGCGAGCCGCTGATCCGTCCGGGCGTGGTGAGGCTCTGCGAGCAAATCGCCGCCCTGCCCGGCCTGCGCGAACTGTGCATGACCACCAACGGCTCGCAACTGGGCAAACTCGCTGCGCCGCTGTTCGACGCCGGGGTCAAACGCCTGAACATCAGCCTCGACAGCCTCGATCCGCAGCGCTTCAAACAGATGACCCGCACCGGCGATCTGGCGCAGGTGATCAACGGCATCGATGCCGTGCGCAAGGCCGGTTTTACCCGCACTAAGCTCAACGTGGTGGTGATGCAGGGCCGCAACGATGAGGAGATCAATGATCTGGTCAGCTTCGCGATTGACCGCCAGCTCGACGTCTCTTTCATCGAAGAGATGCCGCTGGGGATCATCAGCGAACACAGCCGCGCCGAGTCGTTTTTCTCCAGTGCGCAGGTGCGGGAAAAGATTGCCGAACGCTACACCCTGATCGACTCGGCGGAATCGACTCAAGGCCCGTCGCGCTACTGGCGGCTGGCGGAAGCGCCGGAGATTCGCCTGGGCTTTATCTCGCCGCACAGCCACAACTTTTGTGGTACCTGCAACCGCGTGCGGCTCACCGTCGAAGGGCGCCTGCTACTGTGTCTGGGTAACGAGCATTCGGTGGATCTGAAAGGAGTGCTGCGTGCGCATCCAGGGCAACCGCAGCGGTTGGAGAAAGCCATCATCGAGGCGATGAAGCTCAAGCCGTACCGACACAATTTCGAAGTGAACGACGACGTTCAGGTCGTGCGCTTCATGAACATGACGGGCGGCTAGACCGCCCCTTCCAAGGGTTATCGGAACCGCACAGCATGATCATCAGACCCAAGGTCAATCAGTTCGCCATTCTCTTCACCCTCAAAGGTTCGATCGCCAAGCGCATCGCTCTGCGCACGTTGATGGTCACCCTGCTCGCTTCGGCTATCGTGCTGGTGGAAATCCTCCATCCGAGCAACTTCACCAAGGTCAATGCCACGCCGTTTACCTTGCTCGGTTTGTCGCTGTCGATCTTCATGAATTTTCGCAACAACGCTTGCTATGACCGCTGGTATGAGGCGCGTAAAGCCTGGGGCGATGTGCTGGTGCATATTCGCTCGGTGATTCGCGAAACCCATGTGATTCGTGAATCGGCTGAGCGCAAGCCTTTGCTGCTCAACCTGTGTGGCTTTGCCCATGCACTGAATGCGCGGCTGCGCCGGGAAAGCGAAGCGGCGGCCAGCAGTGCCTGGATCACGCCGAAACACGATGCGCAGGTCCCGGACTACAGCGGGCGAATTTTGCAGCAGGTCGGCCAGCAGTGTTCCGACCTGCATCAGAACGGCGAACTCAGCGAATGGCGCTACATGCTACTGGCCAATCACCTGACCAGCCTGACCCAGGCGCAAGCGGTGTGCGAACGGATCAAGAACACCCCGCTGCCCTTCCCCTACACCCTGCTGCTGCACCGCACGATCTACCTGTTCTGCATCCTGCTGCCGTTCGCCATGGCCGAGCCGTTGGGCTGGCTGACCCCGTTGTTTACGGCGATTGTCAGCTACACGTTCTTTGGCCTGGATGCGATTGCCGATGAACTGGAAGACCCGTTCGGTCGCGATGAAAACGACCTGGCAACCGACTCACTGGTGCGCACCATCGAACGCGACATCCTCAGCGAGCTGGGCCTGACCGATCTGCCGCCGATGCTGATGCCGGTGGACTATGTGCTGAGCTGATCCTTGGCTCTCCAGACGCCTCAAAACCCTGTGGGAGCGAGCTTGCTCGCGATAGCGGTTGACCAGCCAATGCAGATGTTGACTGGTCCACCGCCTTCGTGAGCAGGCTCGCTCCCACAGTTTTGATTTGTGTTGTCGGTTTAGAGGAGTTCGCTGAAGGGAATAAAGCGCAGCGGGTCGCCGGCGTTGTGCGTGCTGTTCTCGGGGATTTCCACCAGGCCATCGGCCCAGGTCGCGCCGAGCAGGACGCCGGAGCTTTGATTGGGATAAAGCACAGCACGCCCCGCTTCAAGCCTCACCCGCAGATATTCACGACGACCGCCCGCCTTGTGCCAATCGAAACCTGCATTGACTGTGAAACTCAGCGGCATGACATCTTGAACGCCTTGTATGCGCAGTAGATACGGCCGTGCCAACAAGCCAAACGTCACCAGCGCCGAGGTCGGATTGCCCGGCAGACCTATCACCGGCACCGTGCCGAAATGCCCGACCGTCAGCGGTTTGCCAGGCTTGATCGCGAGTTTCCACAACAGCGGTTTGCCGTTGTCGCGCAGCACCTGCCCGAGACAATCGGCATCACCGGCAGACACGCCGCCGGTAGTCAGAATCAGATCCGCGCTCACCTGCAGTTGCTCAAGCTTGAGCCGCGTCTGTGCCGGGCGATCCGGGAGGATGCTGGCGTCGATCACTTCGCAGCCCAACTCCCGCAACCAGTGGCCGAGCAACACGCGGTTGCTGTTGTAGATGCTGCCTGGGCGCAGTGGCCGACCCGGTTCGACCAGTTCGTCACCGGTCGACAGCAGCGCCACACGCGGGCGACGCACCACGTGCAATTGCGCCAGCCCTTGCCCGGCGGCGACCGCCAGCTCGAACGGCCCAAGACGTTTGCCGGCCCGCAGCAGGATGTCGCCGACGCGATTCTCCTGACCTTGCGCGCGGATGTTCTGCCCCGCCTTCAGCGGCTGCAAGAAGCGCACGCGGCCGTCCTCCAGCACTTCGACGTTTTCCTGCATCTCGACGCAGGTAGCGCCGGGCGGCAGCGGTGCGCCGGTAAAAATCCGTGCGCAGGTGCCGGGCAGCAATGTGTCCGGCGCCAGCCCGGCGTAAACCTTTTGCGAGACTTTCAGCGGCTGTCGGTGCAGATCGGCGAGATTGAGCGCGTAACCGTCCATGGCGCTGTTCGGCCATGGCGGCAGGTCGAGTGTCGCCACCAGATCACTGGCCAGCACCCGCCCACGCGCATCGTCGAGCGCCAGCAGTTCGCTGTCGGCCAGGCATTGCTCATTGGCCATGCCGAGCAATTGGTCGAGGGCGTCCTCGACCGGCATCAACGGTGCCTTGCTCATCCGCGTGGCCCGCAGGCTTGCACGGCTTTCAGGTGCGGGACGAAGTTGCACGGGCGATGACGGTTATCCAGTTGCTCGGCCAGAATGCCTTCCCACGCGGTACGGCAAGCGCCCGTGGAACCCGGCAGGCAGCACACCAGCGTGCCGTTGGACAGCCCGGCCAGCGCGCGGCTTTGTACGGTGGACGTGCCGATATCCAGAATCGAAATGGCGCGGAACAGTTCGCCAAAACCGTCGATCTGCTTATCAAACAAACAGGCCACTGCTTCCGGCGTGCTGTCGCGACCAGTGAAACCTGTGCCGCCAGTGATCAGCACCACCTGAATGCCTTCGTCGGCGATCCAGTTCGCTACCTGAGCGCGAATCTTGTAAAGATCATCCTTGAGCAAATTGCGCTCGCTCAAGGTATGCCCGGCTTCCAGCAAGCGACTGACCAATAACTGACCGGACGTGTCGCTGGCATAGTCGCGAGTGTCGCTGACCGTCAGCACGGCAATATTCAGGGGGACAAACAGGGCATCGGCTTTTGCGCTCATGGCAGT
Organism: Pseudomonas sp. AC169; assembly: GCF_979258515.1. NCBI lineage: Bacteria > Pseudomonadati > Pseudomonadota > Gammaproteobacteria > Pseudomonadales > Pseudomonadaceae > Pseudomonas > Pseudomonas sp. AC169. The sequence goes on from NZ_OZ409866.1 coordinate 6,774,410, forward strand.
TCTCCGGCAGCAATCAATCAACATTGCCAAGCAGCCTAAGTGCCACTTACAGGACTGTCTAATCACTCTCGCCAACTACATTATCGACCGGCTCTATCGGTGTTTTTCGCCCCGCGCGAAGCCAATGAATCCGGGGCCGATAGAGCTGATCGATAGTCCCTTAAACACTTCCGATTGGACGAACAACAGTTCAAATGAGATTGTCGCACCCTGCGCTTTTCGTGCGTCTCGCGCATCTGCGTCAATACTCAATCAAAAAATTTCCATCGAGCAGGTGCCATCGTGGACATCAAACAACTCAAGTTCCTGATCGCGCTGGACGAAACCCGTCACTTCGGCCAGGCCGCCGCACGCTGCCACATCACCCAGCCGACATTGTCGATGCGCCTGCGCAATCTGGAAGATGAGCTGGATCTGGTGCTGGTCAATCGTGGTCAGCGCTTTGAAGGTTTCACCCAGGCTGGCGAGCGCGTGCTGGCCTGGGCGCGCACCTTGCTCGCCGCCCATGACGGTTTGTTTGCCGAAGCGGCGGCGTGTCGCGGGCAATTGGTCGGTAGTTTGCGTCTGGGTCTGGTGCCGCTGAGCAGCTTCAACCCGGTCAATTACATTCAGGGGTTGTCCGGCACTTATCCGGAGTTGAAATTCAGCCTGTCGTCGCTCAGCTCCGACGAGATCATCGCCGGTCTGGGCAATAACCAACTCGACTTGGGCGTGTGCTATCTGGACCACGTCAACCCGAACTATTTCGAGTTTTTCGAGATCGGCGAAACCCGTGTCGGCCTGCTCTACGACAACCGCCACTTCCATTTCGAAGGCACAGAAATGAGCTGGGAAGACGCCGCCGAACTGCCGCTGGGGATGATCACCGCCGGCATGCATTACCGTAAATCCATCGACCTGAGTTTCCGCAGCCGTGGGCTCAGCCCGCAGCCGATCATGGAAAGCGACTCCACCTATCAGCTGTTGCAGGCAATTCACCAAGGCTTCTGCTGCGCGATCATGCCGCTGGACAGTGGCCTGGAAGAGCCGATCGAGCATCTGTCGTTCATGCAGTTGCCGGATGCCAGTGTGCTCGCGCCGTTGGGGCTGGTGATGCGCAAGACCGAACCGCGTTCGGCGATTGCCGAGAAGTGTTTTGCCGAGGCGCGGAAGTTGTTTGGGGTTGAGGTTCCAGCCGAATAATTGATGTTGAATGTCAGACCGCCTTCGCGAGCAGGCTCGCTCCCACAATTGAAATGTATTCCCCTGTGGGAGCGAGCCTGCTCGCGATGGGGCCTGACCGGACAACACATATTTTGGTTGATCGACCAAAGCAATCACCACATCGGAACAAGCGATTGGACGCACTTTTAACGTCCCCGTAGCCTGAACACTCTTCAGCGCTTCGGGACTTTCAAGATGCTCTGCCAAGTCGAAACCCTCACAGAATCCACCCGCGAACCCAACGCCCCCGCCCCGCAACCGGCGCAGGTGGCGTTTCGCGAATACCTGCCGGACGCCCCGCTCTCCCAAGCGGCGCTGGCCGCGGAAATCGCCCTTGCCATCACCTACAACGGCCTCAGCCAAGCGGTGATGATGGTCTCGCCCGGCAACCTCGAAGACTTCATCCGTGGCTTCAGCTTGAGCAACGCGATCATCGACAGCGTCGACGAGATCTACGACATCCGCCTCACGCATTTCGATCAGGCCTGTCAGGCCGATGTGCAGATTTCCAGTCGCGCGTTCTGGGCCTTGAAGGATCATCGTCGGCAAATGACCGGCACCAGCGGCTGCGGCATCTGCGGCGTCGAAGCGCTGGAGCAGGCACTGCCGCAACTGCAGATCCTGCAACCTTCGCCGTTACCGCCGGCCAAGCATTTCGACGGCATCCGCCAACGCATCGAAGCCGCTCAACAACTGGCGCGCAGCAGCGGTGCTCTGCACGCCGCGCTGTACTTCGACGTCGACGGTGAAGCGCTGCTGTGCCGCGAAGACATCGGCCGCCACAACGCCCTCGACAAGCTGATCGGCGCAATGCAGATCGACGCCATCGATGCTGCTGAAGGCTTCGTCGTGGTCACCAGCCGTTGCAGCCTCGAACTGATCCACAAAGCCGTGCGTGCGCGCCTCGGCACCCTCGTCAGCCTGTCAGCGCCCACCGCGTTGACCGTGCGCTGGGCGCTCAAGCACCGGCTCAATCTGATCCATGTGCCGCACCGCAACGCCCCGCGAATTTACAGCCCGATCCAGGAATATTCCGCATGAGCCACACCCTCACCCACCTCGACGATCAGGGCCGCGCCAACATGGTCGACGTCAGCGACAAAGCCGCGACCCACCGCGAAGCCAGCGCGCAAGCCTGGGTGCAGATGCGTCCGGAAACCCTGCAGATGATTCAGGCCAACGGTCACCCGAAAGGCGATGTCTTCGCTGTGGCGCGGATCGCCGGGATTCAGGCGGCCAAGCGCACGCATGAACTGATCCCGCTGTGCCATGCGCTGTTGCTCAGTTCGATTCACGTCGAACTCAAGGCCTGCGAACCGGACCGCGTGCAGATCACCAGCACTTGCCGGCTCACCGGCCAGACCGGTGTCGAACTCGAAGCCCTGACCGCCGCCAGCGTTGCCGCGTTGACCATTTACGACATGTGCAAAGCGGTGGATCGGGCGATGGTCATCGGCGACATGCGCCTGCTCAGCAAACAGGGCGGCCAATCGGGCCACTTTCAATGGGAGGACGCGCAATGATTCTGATCAACTACTTCGCCAGCTACCGTGACCGGCTCAATCTCGGTGGTGAAAAAATCCCGCTGACTGAGGCTTTGGGCAGCGTTGAAGACGTGCGGCAGATGCTCATGCAGCGCGGTGATCTGTGGCGTGAAGTGCTCAGCGCCGGGAATCTGATGTGCGCGGTGAATCAGGAGCTGTGTCAGCCGAGTCAGGTGATTGAGGATTTCGATGAGATCGCGTTTTTTCCGCCAGTGACCGGGGGTTGATCGATGGCTATTCGAGTCCAGCACAAAAGTTTCGATGTCGGCCAGTTGACTGCCGACCTGCACGCGCGCAATCCACGGGTGGGCGCGGTGGTGAATTTCATTGGCTACGTGCGTGATCTGAACATTGGCCAGACTGTGAACGAGCTATTTCTTGAACACTATCCGGGCATGACTGAAAAAGCCCTTGAACAGATTGCCGCAGAGGCCCGTGAGCGTTGGCCGCTGCTGGGTGTGGAGATTGTGCATCGGGTCGGCGCGTTGTCGGTGAGTGAGCCGATCGTGTTTGTCGGCGTCAGCAGCAAGCATCGGCATATGGCGTTCGAGGCCTGCGCGTTCATCATGGACGTGCTCAAGACCCGCGCGCCGTTCTGGAAGCGTGAGACTACGCCTGAGGGTTCTAACTGGGTCGAGGGTCGGGAAAGCGATCAGGATGCGGCGTTGCGCTGGAGTCTGGCGCATGCCTGAAAAGCAAAAGCCCCTCACCCTAACCCTCTCCCGGAGGGAGAGGGGACTGATTGGGGGATATTGCAGAAGTACGCCGACCTGAAGCAGTTGCGGTGAATCCATAATCGATAAGATCTTTCAGGTCGACGGATGACGCCAGACACCTCCGTCGGCCCTTCTCCCTTAGGCGTTTGGCTGATGACCCAATCCATAATCGACTCGATTTTTCAGGTCGATGGATAGCACCAGACTCCGCGGTCGGCCCCCTCTCCCCGAGGGAGAGGGGGCTGATTGGGGAACATTGCAGAGATTCACCGACTTGAAAGATTGGCTCTGAATCCATAATCGACTCGGTCTTTCAGGTCGATGGATAACACAAGACACCTCGGTCGGCCCCCTCTCCCTCCGGGAGAGGGCTGGGGTGAGGGTTGAAAGTCTGATTAGATAACCGCTCCGCCAGGATTCAACTCCGGAGTCACGCTTGAGCACAGCGCCGAACAATCTGCCCCGTCCCGATCCCGTCACCCTGCGCCAGGCCTGGCGTTTCTGGCTGAAACTCGGCTGCATCGGTTTCGGCGGCCCGGCCGGGCAGATCGCGATCATGCATCAGGAGCTGGTCGAGCGGCGGCGCTGGATCTCTGAAAAGCGTTTCCTGCACGCACTCAACTACTGCATGTTGCTGCCCGGCCCCGAGGCTCAACAACTGGCGACCTACATCGGCTGGCTGCTGCATCGCACCTGGGGCGGGATCATTGCCGGTGCGCTGTTTGTGTTGCCGTCGTTGTTCATTCTGATCGCGTTGTCCTGGCTGTACGTCGCGTTTGGTGACGTGCCGGCGGTGGCCGGGGTGTTTTACGGGATCAAACCGGCAATCACCGCCATTGTCCTGCACGCCGCGCATCGCATCGGCTCGCGCGCATTGAAGAATGCCTGGCTGTGGGCGATTGCCGGGGCGTCGTTCGTGGCGATTTTCGCCTTCAATGTGCCCTTCCCCTTGATCGTCCTCGTGGCGGCGTTGATCGGCTATCTGAGCGGACGTTTCGCGCCGCAACAGTTCAGCAACGCAGGTGCGCGCAACAGCGAGAAATCCTTCGGCGCGGCGTTGATCGACGACGATACGCCAGCCCCCGAACATGCCCGTTTCAGCCTGCCGAAGCTGCTGCGCCTGGTGTCGGTTGGTGCGGTGCTCTGGTGTTTACCGATGGCGTTACTGACGGTGCTGTTCGGCTGGGACGGAACGTTCACGCAAATGGCCTGGTTCTTCACCAAAGCCGCCCTGCTCACCTTCGGCGGCGCCTACGCGGTGCTGCCTTACGTCTATCAGGGCGCCGTCGGGCATTACGGCTGGCTGACGCCGACACAGATGATTGACGGCCTCGCCCTCGGCGAAACCACCCCCGGCCCGCTGATCATGGTGGTGGCGTTCGTCGGTTTCGTCGGTGCCTATGTGCAACCGGCATTCGGCCCGGAACATGCCTTTGCCGCCGGCGCGCTGGCAGCAACGCTGGTGACCTGGTTCACCTTTCTGCCCTCGTTTCTGTTCATTTTGGCCGGTGGGCCATTGGTGGAATCGACGCACAACGAACTGAAGTTCACCGCACCGCTGACGGCAATCACCGCCGCCGTGGTCGGGGTGATTGTGAATCTGGCGTGTTTTTTCGCCTATCACGTGTTCTGGCCGAATGGCTTTGCCGGGGCGCTGGATCTGTTTTCGCTGACGCTGGCCGTTGCGGCGGCATTGGCCTTGTTCGTTTTCAAGCGCGGTGTGATCAGCGTGTTGATCGTTTGCGCCCTCGCCGGGCTGGGCTTTGAGCTGATGGGCTAAACCCCGGCCTGCGAATCTCCCGTTTACACGCCCGCGAATTCCCCCTTACTATCCGGGCACACCGGTCGGCGGGTCAGCCCGCCACCGACGTTTTCCGCCAACGGAAACACGCGTTATGAGTACGTCACCACAACCAGCAGAAGCGTTGAACGTCTCTACCCTGCGCGCCCTCTCTCACAGGGGCGGCGTATGAATCGTATCGTCAATCTCCCCATGGCCCTGCGCCGATCCAAGCTACGTCACTCCGCACGCCCGCCGGATATCGCCCTGCCTGTCTGATCGCGTCCGTTAAAGAACCGCGACAGCCCCTACTTCCTGATATCCCTGCCAGGACACCCACGCCTTTTTGCCGCGTCGTGTCCGGCCCGAATCTGCGCGCCTGTGCGGCGCCATCGTGAGTGATCGTTATGAAATTCGCAGCCCTTGAAGACGCACGCCTGTTCCTTGAACAGAACCCCGATATCGACATGATCGAACTGTTCATCCTCGACGCCAACGGCGTGCCACGCGGCAAGCTGTTGCACCGCGAAGAATTGCTCGCTGTGTACCAAAGCGGCCGGCCACTGCCGAGCACCATTCTCGGCCTGACCGTGCAGGGTGAAGACGTCGAGAACTCCGGTCTGGTCTGGGACGTCGGCGATATCGACTGCCGCGCCTATCCGCTTGAGGGCAGTCTGGTGCGCCTGCCGTGGCGCAAGATTCCGACCGCCGCCGTGCAGGTCAGCATGCACCCGACCGAGGGCATGCCGGCGAGCATCGCCGACCCACGCCACCTGCTGATCAAGGTCATCGACGGCCTCAAAGCGGAGGGTTATCACCCGGTGATGGCGTGTGAACTGGAGTTCTATCTGCTCGACGCCAAACGCGATCACAACGGCCGTCCGCAACCGGCGCTGGACGCTGACGGAGGCCGACCGCGACACACTCAGGTTTACGGTTTGCGTGAACTGGAGCAGATCGAACCGTTCCTCGCCGACCTCTACAGTGCCTGCAAACTGCACGGCATTCCGGCACGCACGGCGATCTCCGAATACGCGCCGGGTCAGGTGGAAATCACCCTCGAACACGGCGATGCACTGCAGGCGATGGACCAGGCCGTGCGCTACAAACGTCTGGTCAAAGCCATCGCCCACAAGCACGGCATGCAGGCGACATTCATGGCCAAGCCGTTCGATGATCTGGCCGGCACCGGCATGCACATGCACGTGAGTCTGGCCGATGGCGCGGGACATAATTTGTTTGCCTCCGAAGACCCGGCCGGCACGCCGCTGCTGCGCACGGCGATTGGCGGCATGCTCGCGTCCTTGCTCGATTCGTTGCTGCTGTTCTGCCCGAACGCCAACTCGTACCGGCGCTTTCAGGCCAACAGCTACGCGCCGTTGGCGCCGACCTGGGGCGTCGACAACCGTACCGTCAGCCTGCGGGTTCCGGGCGGCCCGGCCAACACCCGGCACATCGAACACCGCATCTGCGGCGCCGACGCCAACCCGTATCTCGCCGCAGCAGCAATCCTTGCCGGGATTCATCGTGGCATTCGTGAAGACCTTGATCCGGGTGCGCCGGTTGAGGGCAACGGCTATGCGCAAGCGAAGGAATTGCTGCCGACGGATTGGCTGACATCGCTGCAGGCGCTGGAGAATTCGGTGTGGGCACGGGATGCGTTAGGACAGGAATTTCTCGGGGTGTATCTGGCGGTGAAACGTGCCGAGTACCGGCAGTTCATGGCCGAGGTGGGTGAGCAGGATTGGCGGTGGTATCTCACCGAAGCTTAACCATTGGACATAGATCCTGTGGGAGCTGGCTTGCCAGCGATGAGGCCAGCACATTCACCTTCTGTGGTGATTGACACTCCGCTATCGCTGGCAAGCCAGCTCCCACAAGGATCCTGCTTAGCCTCCCGAATTTTGTGTGGACACTGACATGACCGAACGCTGCAATTCCTACTACACCGCCACCCTCAACCAGGACACCGACTACCCTACCCTGCAAGGCCGGCACACCGTCGACGTGGTGATTATCGGCGGCGGCTTCACCGGCGTCGCCACCGCTGTCGAACTCGCCGAAAAAGGCCTGAAAGTCGCCATCGTCGAAAGCCACAAGATCGGCTGGGGCGCCACCGGGCGCAATGGCGGCCAAGTCACCGGCAGCCTTTCCGGCGACGGCGCGATGCGCAAACAGATGCGCTGGAAACTCGGCGATGACGTCGATGATTTCATCTGGCACCTGCGCTGGCGCGGGCATGAAATCATCAAGCAGCGTGTCGAGAAATACGGCATCCAGTGCGATCTCAAACACGGCCATTTGCACGCGGCGTACAAACCCAGTCACATGACCGGTCTGCGCAACGATTACGAAGAAGCCGTGCGGCGCGGACTGGGCGATGAGGTCAGCCTGCTCGACCGCAGCCAAGTGCGTGACCTGCTGCAAAGCGACCTCTACCACGGTGCAATCAAGAACACCCGCAACATGCATCTGCACCCGCTCAACCTGTGCATCGGTGAGGCACGGGCGGCGGAAAGTCTCGGCGCGCTGATCTTCGAAAACAGCGAAGTGCTGGAGATCACTCACGGCGCTACGCCGGGCGTACGCACGGCTCACGGCCAGATCGATGCCAATCAGGTGATGCTCGCCGGCGACGTCTATCACAAGCTCGAACCGGGGCAGCTCAAGGGCAAGATTTTTCCGGCCATGGGCGGCATCGTCACCACCGCACCGCTCGGCGATCTGGCCAAGCAGATCAACCCGGAAGATCTGGCCGTATACGACTGCCGCTTCGTCCTCGACTACTACCGCCTCACCGCTGATGGCCGTCTGTTGTTCGGCGGCGGCGCCAACTACAGCGGCAAGGATTCACGGGACATCGCCGCCGAACTGCGCCCGTGCATCGAGCAAACCTTTCCGGCGCTCAAAGGCGTGCAGATCGACTACCAGTGGAGCTGCGCGATGGGCATCGTCATCAACCGCATCCCGCAACTGGGCAAGCTCTCGGACAACGTCTGGTATTGCCAGGGCTACTCGGGGCACGGCATCGCGACGACGCACATCATGGGTGAAATCATGAGCCGCGCGATCACCGGGCAGATGGAGCAGTTCGATACGTTTGCCCAGTGCCAGCACATTCGCGTGCCGATGGGGGATTTGTTGGGCAATCCGTTACTGGCTGCCGGGATGTGGTACTACCAAATGCTTGAGCGCCTGCGCTGAAAGATGGGTTGAATGTACCGACCCCTTCGCGAGCAAGCTCGCTCCCACAGTTGACCGGGTTCTATCTCGGAACGCGTTCGAATGTGGGAGCGAGCTTGCTCGCGAAAGGGCCCTCGAATGCACCGCAAAATCTCAATCCTGCAACTGCTCCACCACAATCCCCAACCGCCGATAATCCTCGACACTCCCCGACGCCACATGCCGCTCGGTAATCAGCGTATGCAGGCGCGTACACGGCGCCACCACAAACGGCTCCACCGCGCCGAGCTTGTCAGCCGATGTCACCGCAATCACCCGCGCCGCGCCCTCCAGCATCGCCTGCTTCACCGGCACTTCATCAAAATGCAGCGAAGTAATCCCCACTTCCGGATGAATCGCACAGACGCCGGTGATCGCCAGATCCGCCCTGATCCCGGCCAGCAGCCGCAGCGCCTCATGCCCACCCGCCGCCATCGTGCGCGGGTTCAACTGGCCGCCAGCGAGAATCACCTTCACACCCTTGAATTCCGAGAGCGCAATCGCCGTCATCGGCGAAGCGGTCACCGCCGTGATGCTGATATCTGCACGTAACGAGCGCGCCACTTGCAGCGTGGTCGAGCCGGAGTCGAACAGCACAATCTGCCCGTCTTCAATCTCTTGCGCCGCCCGTTGCGCCAAACGGATCTTGATCTCATCCGTCTCGTCCAGCCGCGTGAAGTAGTCCTTGCCGGAGTCCTTCGGACGCGGTAGCGCCCCGCCGTGCACGCGCTGTACCAGACCGGCGTTGTCCAGTTCGGCGAGGTCGCGGCGGATGGTGTCTTCGGAGACTGCGAAGTGCTGGCTCAACTCGGAGGCCATGACCTTGCCGTCACGTTCGAGGAGCAAGAGGATTTTCTGCCGGCGCAGGGAGGGCAGTTCGGCTGAAGAATGATCGCGCATGGTTATGCCTGTTTGTGCTTGTAATTGCATGTTTTGCGAGAGTAGCGAAAGGCGTCAACAAACACAAACCGACGGGGTATCAATTGTTTCGATCATTGGAATCGACAAGGCGAATTTTTTCTTTGCTTTCAACCTGTTCAGAATGGCCCCACTTCCAAAAGGTTCAGGATGAACACCTCATGAATCTCAATTTTGCGTTTGCGTGCATGATCGTCGTGTCGTTTGCGATTGCCTTGGGTCACGCCTGACAGCACCTCAGACCGACGCCAGCAAGTGCTCGCGCAACCATTTGTGCGCCGGATCGCGATGCGAACGCTCGCCCCAGAACATCGCCATCTCGTAACCGGGCACTTCCAGCGGCGCGTCGACCACTTGCAAGGCCGGGTTGCCACGCACCAGACGTGACGGCAGCATCGCCACCAGATCGGTGCTGGCCAACACCGACATCGCCATCAGAAAGTGCGGCACCGACAGCACCACTTTGCGCATCAGCCCGACATCGGCCAACGCCCGGTCGGTCACCCCGAAAAAGCCCCCGCCCTCGCGCGACACCATCACATGTTCCAATGCGCAGAATTGTTTGCGCGTGGGTGCAGACTTTAATCCCGGATGTCCGACTCGACCGGCCAGCACATAACGCTCGGTGAACAGCGGTCGTCGATGCAACTCCGGCGGCGCGTCTTCGCTGATGTGCAGCGCCAGATCGAACACGCCCTGCTCAGCCTGTTTGACCAAATGTGCCGGGGTCAGATCGATCACCGCCAGACGCGTGCCCGGCGCCTGTTCGCGCAAGCCGCTCAACGCCGGCAACACCACCGTCGACTCGCCGTAATCGGTCGCGGCGATTTTCCAGGTGTGCGTCGCATGCGCCGGGTCGAACGCACTGGCCGGCGCCACCGCTCTCTCCAACGCTTCCAATGCCTCGCGCAACGGTTCACGCAATTCATCGGCGCGTGCCGTCGGGCGCATGCCGCGCGGCCCAGGCAACAACAGCGGATCGCCAAAGATGTCGCGCAACTTGGCCAGATGCACACTCACCGAAGGCTGTGACAGGTTCAGCCGCTGCGCCGCGCGGGTGACGTTGTGCTCCGACAGCAGCACATCGAGGGTCAGCAGCAGATTGATATCCAGCCGTCTCAAATTATTCATGGCTATACCAGACATATCAGACATTCATTTCCAATATACCGGTTGAGCGCCGATCCTGCTGTCACTCAGCTAACGGAGCTTCAACATGAACGTATTACTCGTCTACGCACACCCGGAACCGACGTCCCTCAATGGCTCGCTGCGCAACTTCAGCGTCCAGCGCCTGCAAGCCGCCGGCCATACCGTGCAGGTCTCCGACCTCTATGCGATGAACTGGAAAGCCACCCTTGACGCCGATGACGCCCCGCAACGCGATGCGACGAAGCCGTTTCACTCCTCCCTCGACTCGAAAGTCGCCTACACCGACGGCACCCAATCCGCCGACATCGCCCGCGAGCAGGAAAAGCTGTTGTGGGCGGATGCGCTGATTCTGCAATTTCCGCTGTGGTGGTTCACCATGCCGGCGATCCTCAAAGGCTGGGTTGATCGGGTGTATGCCTACGGTTTTGCCTATGGCGTTGGCGAGCACTCCGACAGTCGTTGGGGCGAGCGTTATGGCGAAGGGAAAATGAAAGGCAAACGGGCGATGTTGATGGTCACCACTGGCGGCTGGGAATCGCATTACGCGCCGCGTGGGATTAACGGGCCGATGGATGATTTGCTGTTCCCGATTCAGCACGGGATTTTGTACTACCCCGGTTTTGAAGTGGTGCCGCCGTTTGTGGTGTATCGGACTAGCCGGATGGATGCGGCGCGGTATGCCGAGACTTGCGATGAGTTGGGGCGGCGACTGGATGAGTTGTGGAGTGCAAGGCCGATTGGGTTTCGGCAGCAGAATGCCGGCGAATACGAAATCCCCGCTTTGACTTTAAAGAGCGATATCGCGCCGGATAGCGAAGGCTTCGACGCACATATCCGCTAGCGCCGCATCGACCACGTAGAGCAAAAGCCCCTCACCCTAACCCTCTCCCAGAGGGAGAGGGGACTGACCGAGTTGTTTTTTCGAGCTACACCGACTTGGGATATCGCGCGAACTCAAGTTTTGAACAGCCCACAATCGGCTCCCTTCCCCCTCGACCACCAGGGAGAGAGGCGACTGACCGAGTTGTTTTTTCGAGCTACGCCGACTTGGAATATCGAGCCGAACTCAAGTTTTGAACAGCCCACAATCGGCTCCCTTTCCCCCTCGCCCCCCCTGGGGGAGAGGGCTGGGGTGAGGGGGATGGTTCTAACTGACACACCGCAACACATTGGCATCAGCTCGAGTCAGGCTCCCTCCCGCGCCCGCCGCACCTGCACCAACAACGCCGGCGCAAAGTGCAGCAACACCATCCGGCTCAAATGATGCGTCAGAATAAACACCACATTCAGCCCACCACCAAACGCGACAATCGCAATCGTCTCGATCGCCCCCGGCATGTACGCCAGCCACAGCGACAGAGGATCACTGCCCAACCAGCGCGCCGCCACTTCAGCAAATACCGCCGCAACCACAATCATCAACCCGACCGAGACCAACGCCGTGCGCCCATGACGTCCCAGTTCCGCGACGCCCAGCCCCTGAAACCTTGAGCCAATCCGCACACCGAGAATCAGCGCCGCCAGATTCAGACTCCAGTCCGGCATGTGAAAGCCATGCAGCCATCCCGATTTCACAAACACCGCCGTAATGATGATCGCGGTGAGCATGAACGGCGCCGGAACGCCGATCACCAGCAGCAAGCGCCCGAGCAGCACGCTCAACGCGATCACCGAAAACGCGGTCAACGCCATGCCTGTGGTCATTGGATCACCATCGGCGACGGCTACCGCTGCGGCCTGGCCAGGAATCAGGAAACTCACCAACACCGTGATCAACAGCAAGCGCATCAAGTGCACGATGATGACCTTGCTCGAGGCTTTCTCCGACTCGAGCAAATCAAACACCGCCGCCAGTGCGCCGGGATAAACCGCCAACAGTGCATCAGTGCGGTTCCAGCCTGCGCCGCGCGTCAGCCACCAGCCGGCCAATGCGATCTGCACCGTCAGGCAAATCAGCAACACGCCGAGGCTCGGCAACATCGTCGAGGCCGTCGCGCTGTCCCACGCTTCAAACATCAGCCCGGTGGCGATGCCCAGCGTGACCTGGATGTAGCCCAGTCCATAAGGGGTTGCCGGGGCGATGCCGGTATTGCTGGCGAACAACGCGGTGACCACAATCGACCCCAACAGCAAGCCATGGGGCACGCCTTGGAACTGCAAGAGTGCGCCGAAACCGGCGGCAATCAACAAACACAGAATGGATTTCATAGTCGCCTTCCTGGCTATTTACCTGACACACCACAACCCCGTGTAGGAGCTGCCGAAGGCTCGGGCCGCGATCGGACGATCTTTTGCCTTTGTTTTTGAAGATCAAGATCAAAAGATCGTCCGATCGCGGCCCGAGCCTTCGGCAGTTCCTACAGGGGATTTATTTGTTTTTACCCGCGCAACCGGCCAATCGCGCGGCGGTATTTTTCGATTCGTTCGAGATCTTCCCAACTTGGCGAGGCAATTCGCGACAGGTCGCTGTTCTCTTCCAGATCTGCCAATTTGACCACCCGACCGATAGGGTTCTGCGCGGCGCGATCGACGAAATCCTCGTAGGACTCGCCCGGCACTTTAGTCACCGATTCGATAGCGCTCAAAACTTCCTCGCTGAAGCCTTCCTTGCGCAAATCATCGAGGCTGATACCACAATCCTCAACCACGTCATGCAGCACGGCGACGATACGTTCTTCCAGGGTGCTCATGCGCAACATGACTTTCAGCGGATGCAAAATGTACGGCGCACCGCCCTTGTCCACCTGCCCGGCGTGGGCCGTGGCGGCGATGGCGATAGCGCGTTCGAGGGTTTGGGTCATGGGAGTCTCCGAGGGTTAAACGCCGTAGCGGCCGCCGACGTGGAAATTGCGTTTAAGCCAGCCGCCGATAGCTTTCAACCGTCCGACTGGCTTCGCGGGCCCGGAATGGCGCTGAAGAATCAACGACACGATGCTGACTTGGTCAGCTTGCGGATCGGCATCGATTATCTCGGCCACCCAGGCGCAATCAGCCTTTCTCAGATGTTCACGCCAGTCGCCGGGCCAGGCATCCAGCTCATTCAGCGCCAGCCACCGCGCACCGCCCTGTTCGGCATGTCCGCCGCCGATTGACTGCTCAAAACACAAAGGCGTAGCCGGCCGGGACAGGTCGAGGCTGAAAATGTAAACGTCGTGGGTTTTGTGTTGCGGTGTGGGAGCGTTGTTGCGGCTGCCGATAACCATCATGGCGATGTTCCATTCCTTGGGCGCTGAATGTTTCCGATTGTTTCGCAGTGTACGCGACGGGAGCAAATCAAAAACCCGATGGAACCTCCCTCCTCCGCACAATCTCGAAACTGTATCTGATCTGGTCAAACGATACTGGACACGGTTATAGGGTTTTACCCTTTTTCATGCCGCCAGGGCTTCCATGGCTACGGGAGTTCGATAGCCGTTGTAACTGTGTAGCCTGATCCGATTGTAATAGTGGGTCAGGTAGCGCAACACATCGGTACTGGCCTCGTCTTCGTTTCGGTAGCCAGCCTTGGGTATCCATTCAGATTTCAAACTGCCGAAGAAACGCTCCATCGGGGCGTTATCCCAGCAGTTTCCTCGTCGACTCATGCTTTGTTTTATCCGCATCTCCGACAGCGTTTCACGAAACATTTTACTGCTGTAATGGCAGCCCTGATCCGAATGGAACATCAGGTTTGCAGGACGTCCTCGCGACTCGAAAGCCATCTTCAACGCTTTACAGGTCAGAGCCGAATCGGGACTCCTGGATATCGCCCAGCCGACGATGCGTCGGGCATACAGGTCTAGTACCGCGGCCAGATAAACCCAGTAAGTACCGGCCCAAATGTAAGTCACGTCGCCACACCACACTTGATTGGGCGCCTCAACGTTGAATTTACGCTGCAAATGATTAGGGGCGTATTGAGCCTCCGCGCCGCTAGGTTTGTAACGATGCCTGCGCCGTTGCTGGCTCTTCAATCCGATCTCGCGCATCAGGCTACGAGCCATGTAACGACCTACCGACTCCTTTTCGTTACACAACGCCTTTGCCAGGCTGCGCGCGCCCATTGAGCCGCGACTTTGCTCATGTAGTTCGGCAGCCTTGATCTTGAGGCGATCGCGCTCGACATCCACTTTTGTCCGCCGTTTCAGACGCTCGTAATAACTGCTGCGGTTGATACCAAATACGCCACACAACTCGGATCTTGGATATTGCTCGCTTAACTCCTCGACCAGCTTTACCGATCGAGGGAATCCGACATCAAGAGAGCAGTAGCCTTTTTTAAAATTTCCTTCTCGCGCTCAATCCGTCGGATTGTTGCTTCCAGTTCCTGGATGCGTTGTTGGTCAGCGGTCATGGCCTTGGACTTCTCAGGTGTCTTCCCGCTGCGCTCTGCACGCAGTTGCTCAACCCAGCGGCGCAGAGCTGTAGGGCCTACACCCATTGCTTCACAGGCTTCGCTCACCGAATAATCTTTATCCAAAACCAGGCAAGCCGCGTCCCGTTTGAAATCTGTCGAAAAATAGCGTCTGGTCAAATCACACCTCGTCGTTGGGCGTAGATTAACGCCCTTTAGGGGTGTCCAGAATCATTAAGCCAGATCAATCAGCGCCAAATCCCCGATCAGACACGGCGCCCTTGAAGAGGAAATCCCGATGAACATTCGCTTCCTGCTTCTGATCGCCACCTTCGCCATCATCCCCACCTGCGTCATGGCCGAAGGCTGCGACGTCCAGACCCAATCCTCCAGCGCCTCGGTGCCGGCGGTCGAAAGCCACAGCTGCTATGAATACGAAGGCATGCCGGTCAACTCCATCGACTGGTCGTGCAGCAATGAAAGCAAAGACATGCTCAATAGCAAAAAAACCAAGGTCGAACACTGCGCCGACCACTACCAGGCGACGTGCATCGCCACGATCACCCAGGAATCCCTGGCTAACCCGCACTCCACCAGCAAAGACAAGAACGCCAAGGCGCTGAATATTCCCGACAACGCGCAAGTGACCACGTATTACTACGACGTGGAGCATTTGGCGCAGGCACGGATTGATTGTGAGAATGGCGGGGGGCATTGGAAGGCGAAGTAAGCGTTTGATATTTGCGCTGGCGATACACAAAGAAAAGCCCGGCTCAAAAAACCGGGCTTTTTAGTGCGCGATATCCATTAACCGCCGCCGCTACCACCACTGCTGCTACCGGTGGTCTGCCCGGCACCACTGGGTTTGGTGGCTGAAGGCACAGGACCACTATCAGTCTTGCCGCCGTCGCCACCTTTGGGCAGCGAATTGGCATCGGGATCGGCATTGGTGGCTGGGGATGCCGGGGCGCGAGTCTGGCTGGTGCCGTCGTTTGCCGTTGGGGTGGACGTTTCGCCGGCCGCGACCGCATAAAGCGAACTGCCGGACAGCAACGCCGCGAGGGTGAACACCGCGATTTTATGGTTCAGCATGGTGGCTCTTCCTTTGCTGGGTGAGTTACAGCATTGGAAGAAGGTGTGCGGCGAACGTGCGGTGCGCCGGACGAATGGTTATCGCCCAAATGGCTCACGCAATTTCGATGTCTGAAAACTTCGCAGAAAAACACCCCATGTGGCGCGGGAGTTTGCTCCCGCCGGGATACAAAGCGGCCTAAAAATCGGACATAACTTTATTACCACTTCAGAACATTCACTTCCTGACTTCCGCCGTTCCTGTAAGACGCGTCCGAGTTTAAAAACCACTGAACCTCTTCCTCTCCGCCATAGGCTTATTTGACGGTTAATCTGCAGACAAGACTAATCTTTTAATAAAGCAGAGCAGCCATGGCCAATCACAGTTACATGACTATCACCGGAAACCGACAAGGACTGATCTCCGGCGGATGTTCCGACACTAATTCAATCGGCAACAAATGCCAGTTGGGCCACCTGGATGAAATCATGGTACTGGCCTACTCACACAACATGACCGCCGGTAATAACGGCAGCGTGGGCGCCGACCGAGGCCAACACCTGCCAATCATGATCACCAAGAACATCGACAAATCCTCCCCTCTCCTGTCCGCCGCACTTCACGAACGCGAAGTTCTGGAATGCACAATATTTTTCTACCGAACCTCGCCCGCCGGCACTCAAGATAAATATTTCAAAATCCACATAACCGGCGCCAAAGTCGCCCACATCAACCTTCAAGTACCCCACGCCATTCACCTCAATGACGCACAACCACAGGAACTGGTGTCGTTCACTTATCGCGAAATCAGTTGGACGCATATTCAAGCGGGCACGTGCGGTTCCAGCACGTGGGGAAATAACGATGAATGAGGACTCATGCGACATTAACGACGTTACCCGTGCCGCGTCAGACCTGGTCGCTTTCGGCTGCCAGATCGGCGCCACGCAGTTGTACGACAGTTTCAGCCAACTCAAGTTTGGCGAGATTGTGTCGGCTTATGCGAATGAGATTATTCGGGCGGTGGATGAAGGTGTTATTAGTGCAAAGCAAGGATTGAAGGAGCTCAGGGATGAGCATTCAGAGCTTTCTGCCAAATCCATGTTTTATTTTCAGAATGGGGTGACTATCGCTGCGGGAAGCATGCAACTTCAGGCGGGCGCCTTAGTAATTTCAGCTAGCCGAGGGAGGGCCGGTGTCAAGGGCGCTGCCCTAGTGGCTCATGGCATCAACAACATTTACGAGGGAGTGGGAAACATCTACGTCGGCCCTGAAAAACCAGGTATTTTGGGGCCTATAAGGATGGGTTATCAAAAAACTTTCGGCATTGAAAATGGCAACTTGGCCTATTACACCTTCGATTTCTACCTATCTATTAACGGAATGATGAGTTTTGTTCGAAAGCCTGACTCGGTACAGTTTTTCAATAGAGACCCGATAAACTACGAGCGCGGATACAAACAAATGGGAGCGCTCGCACTAGCCCTCGAAGCACTTGCAGATAGCATCACACTGAGAACCATTATAAAGGAGTCGATTCCTGCAAAATTATCAAGTGACGGCTTTATCAACGGCGAGAACGAAATGATCGCTGGAAAAAACTCAAATAACAAAATAACCCAAGAAACAAAAAAAACAGCCCACCAGCCATAACCCAGCAAGAGACATCAACAAATAAATCAACCCCCATTAAAAAAGGAGTAAAAATAAAAGTCGCAGTTATAGATACAACAACTATCTGAATCCATGCAACTCGTAAGCTATAATACTTTTCCTCAATCATTTCGCCATAGAGCACGTTACGAAGTCGCGGTAAATTATAAACCAAATCAAACACCACAAGAAATATATAAATACCCCAGAAAACTACCCAAAGCCAACCTCCCTCTAGATCGATGAGCTGGCGAATACCACTCACAATCATTACCGCCCAGAAACCAGCGGAACCGACAATAAGACAGAAGACACTAAAATAATACCGAAGGTCATACAGTTTCATTAACTCACCCTAAAACCTCAAGACCAATTCTCAGCCTCAAAAAATTGAACCGCAACACAATGTAAACACGCCAAAAAATCCATAACATCACCGACCCTGCACCTTCATGCAACCATTCAGATATTTTCTACAAATCAAAATCCTCGCCCCTCTATTGGGCAGTTCTATCAACATTATCTAGGACAACCCGATGGAAACATAATTTACTACTCAGCAGATTTGAGCCGCTCTATCATTGGCATCTTTAGACTGACTCGAAAAACCAACTCAACCAAACTATTTATTCGAGATCCAATGAATTAAGAACACACCTACAATCAGATGGGGAAATTGGCCTTGGCTTTGAAGCAATGACCAGTTCACTTACAATAAAAAGCATGACAGACAAAGACAACACAAACACACCAACAACAAACTAGCACCATCACAAATCTATCGTGCGCAACCAGAGCCAAATAAAAATTATTACAAACGCCCCTACACCTATGACACCACGATGAAGATCGGTAAAATCGAACCCGCCACCGATAAATTGGACGATGAATTGAACAACAATCTCAGCGCAAAACAATGCGGAAACAAAAATATAAATATAGCCGACAATTACTGGAGTTTCTTCTCTCCCTGCATCTCGACCAAGCCACTCCGCAAGCTCCCCAACAAAAAAATAACGAAAATTAATAAACAACATTCCAAAAAAACACCACCTAAAATAACTTTTCTGACAACACCACCCAGAGGAACAAGCTTTTCCAAATTATGCACCAGTAACGCACTATACAGCGCACTGAGAAGGAGAGTGACAATAAAAAGACCAATAACAACACCAAACTCTCGAACCAACATATCTCCACTCACACTCCCAATTAGTGAAAGATAAAAACAAAATCAATATACACACAACCAGAAAGGACGAGCACTTCTTGGCCACATCACCAGTAAAAATTCATACTCGTCTTACAGCACCTCGCGAAAACTCTTACAAGCGTTTCCCAATAGAACTGGTCGAGTTCAAAGCAGCGACCTGCCCCGTTCAAAATAAAAATTAATAAAAAATCCGACACCCAAACAGATATCGGATTATTCACACCCTACGACGGTTCTTACAGACACCATCCAGAGTTTAGCCGGCGTATTCGCGCTAATAATCTCCGCCTCATCTGCCCCGATATTCCGAAACTTATTCAGCAGCGTCGTCGGAAAGTAATACCCATCCCCCGCAACTCAACCGTGCCACGGGTGACAAGCCCGCACTCCTCGCCTTCCGCATGCACAATCCGCTCTTCCCCAGAACTTGCGCCGGTACATGTTGTTCGCGCAGCAAGCGCATCTGGCGGCTGAGCACGGAGAGGCCGATAAGCAGCAGGCGCCGGTCGTGGCAGCCAAGGTCAGTTACAGCATTGGAAGAGGGTGTGCGAAGAAGGTGCGGTGCGCCAGACGAGTAGTTATCGCCTAACGGCTCGCGCAATTTCGATATCTGAAAACTTCGTAGGAAAACACCCCGTGTGGCGAGGGAACTTACTCCCGCTGGGCTATGAAGCGGCCCCAAAGCCAGATAGTCCGTTTCTCCCAGACATACCGTACGCCCCGGATTACGACGACTGCATCGCCGTGCGGGAGCAAGCTCCCTCGCCACAGGTGCGCGTTTCACGTCCTACAGGTCGGTTGTGGATGGTGAAATTGCTGCCTAGAGTGGATCTGTCGCTGACCGCCGTTAGCGATGGGTTTCGCAGCCCTAACGAGAAATTGGCTAACACCGTCTAGCGACAATTCTGGCAAAATTCGCCGGCATTACGTTTTATGGCGGTTGTGTGCGGGAGACTTTCGAGTCTGCCGAGTCTGGTTTCTCCTCGGTCTGCGAACCCGCTCACAACCGCCACCCATCTTGTTTCGCAGCAAAACGGTGGCTCATTTTTACTGAGAGGCCTTTGCTATGACGATCAAAAAACCGCTCCACCACTACGCCCACATGTCCCACCCCGCCACCGACCAGCCCGTCCTCCTCATCGACACCAACGCCCCACTACGCGACCTCCACGCCTGCGCAGCCGAACGCCTCAACGCCGTCCTCAAATACCTTGACCTCATCGCCTGTACCCGCCTCGCCGATCACGCAGAACACGACATCAACACCGTAACCAACATCGCCAGAATCATGGTGCAGGATGTGAGTGATGTGTTTCGGGTGATTGAGCTGCGGGGGTTTGATATGCATATTCAGCGGTAGAATTTTTAATGTAACGCCCCCTTGCCGTTGTTTTTTCCAGGGCGCAACCCCAAAAAGTAGGTGATTACCCATGAGATCTTTACCACGCCTCACCGACTAAAGCCTAAAACCCTTCCCCCGGTTGAAAATCTGATGGCACTCTGACACCCATCAGAGCAAAATACCGGGGTAGTGGCTTTGACTCTTCTTAACGTCACGCAATACACCTACTTCGAAGGAAAGGATTCCCGGATAAAAAGAGTTCTCCACGTTCATATTCTTCAAACAAACCGATTGCCATGCTGAATACTTTCATTATTTGGGCGAATTACGATTGACCGGAAACTTAAAACCAGTTAGCGCCTTTATCACTGCAAGAAATTTTCTGAAAACTCATCAACCACTATTATGAAATAACTTAACGATGCACAGAAAATATAAAAAACCAGCAACACCCTAAAACAACAAACCAGACCACCTGCAACATAATCAAAACAAACAAACCACGCACCAACTCAAAAATGGACCTTAAAACCATGAGCAACAATTCGGACAAAAACTGGTGGGAATTTTACGGAATACGATACGCACAAGGCACTGTTATCGGCGCAATGATTGTATATTTCCTATTTTCTCAAAATGAAAACCTAAAAAAACTTCTCTTTCTGCCAACCGAAGCTAAAGATTTTGGCATGGCGCATCTAGTATTATTAGCCATTTATGGACTGACATATTGTTATATTGCAAGCGCACCGATACTTGTTCTTCACGCCGGACGAGCAATGATATTCAAAAGTGCTATTAATCCAAACCCTTATGACGGAATGATTTCGCGCATTCTTTGGCTTTTTATATTCTCGCTAACAGTTCCTTCCTATCTCGCTACCTGCGGGGTTTTAACCGTAGCCGAAGCCGGAGCATGGAGCGCATATCTTCTACTAGTATTCTTTCAGCTACAGATAGTAATCAATATTTTCAATAGAAAATGGAAGATGGTAATTCGCTTCTATAAAAAAATTATTGAGCGGCGACAAAAACCTGAAAATTCAGGATATGTAGAATCTTATAAACACATGCGCGAACATGGAAACTCTTTCCTTATCGTCATCTTCCAGATGTTACTTGCATTACCTCTATACATACTTGCATGCGCCCCAGGCATCGCTCCAACCACAACAATAAAAAATCTATTTATAATACTTCTCTTCTGGACTGTGCCTGCAGCATTTATTTGGGCCTTCGCCACAAAAATAGAAAACAACCTTCAAAAATTATGAATCACTCTAAAATCAAAAATATTAATACTTATAACTGACAACACTCCAAACCAAATTATCTAAAATCAAAAAAATGGCAGACCTAATTATAAGGTCTGCCATCATCACTACAGGCTTACCACGTCCTTATGAAAGGAGGCGTAAAGCCGTAAAGTTGTTATCTCAAACAACAATAGTTATGCACATTCAAAAATTCGCCGGCGTATTCGCACTGATAATCTCAGCCTCATCCGCCCCGATATTCCGAAACTTATGCGGCAATGTCGTCGGAAAATAATACCCATCCCCCGCATTCAACACACTCACCGACCCATCCACGGTCAACTCCACCGTGCCCCGCGTCACCAACCCACACTCCTCGCCCTCAGCATGCACAATCGGCTCTTCCCCGGAACTCGCGCCCGGTGCGTATTGCTCGCGCAGCAAGCGCATCTGGCGGCTGGGCACGGAGGCGCCGATCAGCAGCAGGCGCAGGCCGTGGCGGCCGAGGTCGGGTTGTTCGTTGGCGCGGAAGACGTATTGGTGTTCGCGCGGGGGTTGGTCGAAGGTGAAGAAGTCGGCCAGGGACATCGGTATGCCTTCGAGCAGCTTTTTCAGTGAGCTGACGGAAGGACTGACGCGATTCTGTTCGATCAGGGAAATGGTGGCATTGGTCACGCCGCTACGCCGGGCCAGCTCGCGCTGGGAGAGTTTGTAGCTTTCGCGTACTAGTTTGAGTCGAGAACCCGTATCCATGACTGCCTTATGTGAGAAGTACTTAGGCTCTGCGCGAAAACTGCCTGCGCGACGATCATGCTGCGTTGAAAACAGGCTCGGAATGCTCATGTAGGGCCCTACACTCCGCTTCCTCGCCTGTTTTTGCCTTGCCTGATCGCCGCTCGGCGGTTCTCGCGCAGACCCACGGGTAATGGGGGTGGGTGGCGGGTGCCGCGCGAGGGGCGCGGATCACGTTGCTCCCGTGTCCCGGAACCGTGAAAGGCGGCTATTAAATCACGTTTGCCGGTGTTGCTCAGCAGGTTCGATGGACGGTGGGGTAAAAGTCCTTCTGGCCTTGGTAATGCAGTCACTGCGGGAGCGAGCTTGCTCGCGAAAGCGGTGTGTCAGACGACATGGAAGTTGGCTGATATGGCCTCTTCGCGAGCAAGCTCGCTCCCACAGTTGGATCTCTTTTGTGTCAGTTGGCTTGGTGGCAGATGTCAGACTGTCATCGCTGGCAAGCCAGACTCCCACAGGGTTCCAGATGTTTCTGTGGGAGGGAGGATGACTGGGCTGGCCTCATCGCGAGCAGGCTCACTCCTACAGTTGGAGCTTCGGTGCGTCAGGTAAAAAAACCGGCGGGGTCTTGGGCCGCCGCCGGGGAGGTAACCTAGATGCCGAAGCGGTCGCGCAAGGAGTAGTAGGCGGCGCCGAGGGCGGTGAGTGGCGCGGAGAAGGTGCGGCCGCCGAGCATTGGCATGTGCGGCAAGGACGCGAATGCGTCGAAACGTTCGGCATCGCCGCGGATCATTTCCGAGATCAGTTTGCCGGCGAGGTGCGAGCAGGTGACGCCGTGGCCGCTGTAGCCTTGCATGTAGTAGGCGTTCTTTTCGATGCGGCCGAATTGCGGCATGCGTGACATGGTCAGCAGGAAGTTGCCGGTCCAGCGGTAGTCGATCTTGACGTCTTTGAGCTGCGGGAAAGTCTTGAGGATCTTCGGGCGGATCAGTTGTTCGATGTCGTCCGGCTCACGTGCGCCGTAGACCACACCGCCGCCGTACAGCAGTCGGTTGTCAGCGGTGAGGCGGTAGTAATCCAGCAGGTAGTTGCAGTCTTCGACGCAGTAGTTGTTGGTGATCAGGCTGCGCGCCTGTTTCTCGGTCAAGGGTTCGGTGACGACAATCTGCGAGCCGCACGGCATGCTTTTCGCGGTCACGCGGTTGTCGAGGCCTTGTGGCAGGTAGGCGTTGCCGGCGATCAGCAGGTACTTGGCGCGAACCTGGCCTTTGGCGGTACGCACGGTAATCGGCTCGCCGTAGGTGATTTCCACGGCAGCGGACTGCTCGTAGATCTTGCCGCCCAAACGCGTGATCGCAGCCGCCTCACCGAGCGCCAGGTTCAGTGGGTGAACGTGGCCGCCCTGCATGTCCAACAGACCGCCGACATAAGCATCGGAGCCAACTTCACGCCGGATATCCGCTGCGTCGAGCATCTTCAGATTGCGGTTGCCGTAACGCTCCCAGCCGCGCTTTTGCTCGGCCAGACCGTTAAGTTGTTTTTTGTTCATCGCTGCGAAAATGCCGCCCGGGCGGTAGTCGCACTTGATGTCGTATTCCTTGATGCGCGAACGGATGATGTCGGCGCCTTCGAAGATCATGCTGCCGAGAATTTCTGCAGTCTTGTCGCCGTAGCGCTCTTCGATCACGTCGACGTCGCGGCTGTAGGAGTTGACCAGTTGACCGCCGTTGCGACCGCTGGCGCCGTAGCCGACTTTCGCCGCTTCCAGCACCGTCACTTTGTAGCCGGCTTCGGTCAGGAACAGCGCCGAAGACAGGCCGGTGTAACCGGCGCCGATGATGCAGACGTCGCACTCGACCGACTCTTCCAGAACCGGAAAGTCGATGACTTCGTTGCGGGTGGCGGCGTAGTAGCTGTTTACGTGTTGCTGTTTCATACGTTTCTCCGAGGGTCGCCAATAGAAAGCGACCACCGCTGTAATAGAGTCAGAGCTTGATCCAGGTCGCTTTCAGCTCGGTGTACTTGTCGAACGCGTGCAGCGATTTGTCGCGACCATTGCCCGACTGTTTGAAGCCACCGAACGGTGCGGTCATGTCGCCGCCGTCGTACTGGTTGACCCAGACGCTGCCGGCGCGCAGACCACGGGCGAAGGTGTGCGCCTTGCTCAGGTTGCTGGTCCAGACGCCGGCGGCGAGGCCGAAAATGCTGTCGTTGGCGATCTGCAGCGCTTCTTCGGCGGTGTCGAAGGTGATCAGCGACAGCACCGGGCCGAAGATTTCTTCCTGAGCGATGGTCATCGCGTTGGTCACGCCGTCGAAGAGCGCCGGTTGCACATAGAGGCCGCCGGTTTCTTCGAGGGTGCGCTGGCCGCCGGCAATCAGCTCGGCGCCCTGCTCGCGACCGATGCTGATGTAGCGCAGCACGTTGTCGAGTTGACGCTGATCGACCACGGCGCCGACAGTGGTGGCTGGATCGAGTGAATGACCCGGTTTCCACGCTTGCAGCGCTTCCACCAGCAGCGGAATGAATTGTTCACGGATCGAACGCTCGACCAGCAAACGCGAACCGGCGGTGCAGACTTCGCCCTGATTGAAGGCAATGGCGCCGGCCGCCGCTTGTGCTGCCGCGCGCAAGTCCGGTGCGTCGGCAAACACCACGTTCGGGCTCTTGCCCCCGGCTTCGAGCCAGACGCGTTTCATGTTGCTTTGGCCGGCATAAATCATCAGTTGTTTGGCAATCGCCGTGGAGCCGGTGAAGGCCAGCACGTCGACGTCCATATGCAACGCCAGCGCCTTGCCGACGGTGTGGCCGAAGCCTGGCAGGACGTTGAACACGCCTTTCGGAATGCCGGCATCCAGCGCCAGTTGCGCGATGCGGATGGCGGTCAGTGGCGACTTTTCCGAAGGTTTCAGAATGAACGAGTTGCCCGCTGCCAGCGCCGGGGCGAACTTCCAGCTGGCCATGATCAACGGGAAGTTCCACGGCACGATGGCCGCGACCACGCCGGAAGGCTCGCGAGTGACGAGGCCGAGTTGGTCGTGCGGTGTGGCGGCGACTTCGTCGTAGATTTTGTCGATGGCTTCGGCGCTCCAGCGGATCGCGTTGGCGGTCGCCGGGATGTCGATGCTCATCGAATCGCTGATCGGTTTACCCATGTCGAGGGTTTCCAGCAGCGCCAGTTCTTCCTGGTTCTGCAGGATCAGATCGGCGAAGCGGATCAGGATGCGCTTGCGCTCGGCCGGGGCTTTTTTCGCCCAGATGCCGGATTCGAAAGACTGGCGTGCGACTTCGACGGCGAGGTTGGCGTCGGCTTCATCGGTGCTGGCCACGGAGGCGAGGAAACGGCCGTCAACGGGGCTCAGGCATTCGAAGGTATCGCCACTGATGGCCGGGCGGTATTCACCATTGATGAACGCGCGGGCTTCGATGGTCAGGGACTGGAAGCGTTGTTCCCAGTCGTTGCGGGTCGTTGTCATTGTTGTGGCTCGACAAGGGGGGATTGGGGGTGTTGTCTGGCTGCGATGTCTGGCTTGGGATGGCTGCCCTCACCCTAGCCCTCTCCCGGAGGTAGAGGGGACCGATTGGGGGATGCTCAGAATCTCCGCCGACCTGAAAAATCTTTGCCGAATCCATAATCGACTGGATCGTTCAGGTCGCCGAATATCTCAAGACAACCCGGTCAGTCCCCTCTCCCTTTGGGAGAGGGTTAGGGTGAGGGGCTTTTGGCTTTTGGGGGCCTCAGCCAATCACACCGTATGCAGATACCAGTTGTACTCAAGATCAGAAATCGAGTTCTCGAACTCGGCCAGCTCGCTCTCCTTACAAGCGACAAACACGTCGATGTACATCGGGTCGATGTAGCGGGCCATGACTTCGCTGTCGTCCAGCTCGCGCAGTGCGTCGCGCAGGTTGTTCGGCAGGCTCTGTTCGTTCTGTTCGTAGCTGTTGCCTTCCACCGGGGCGCCCGGCTCGATCTGGTTGGTCAGACCGTGGTGAATACCGGCCAGCACCGAAGCCATCAGCAAGTAGGGGTTGGCGTCAGCACCGGCAACACGGTGCTCGATGCGCACGGCGTCCGGTGAACCGGTCGGTACGCGCACGGCCACGGTGCGGTTGTCGATGCCCCAGCTCGGCGAGTTCGGTACGTAGAACTGCGCGCCGAAGCGGCGGTATGAGTTGACGTTCGGGCAGAGGAACGCCATTTGCGCAGGCAGGGTCTCCAGCACACCGCCGATCGCGTGACGCAATGCGGCGTTCTGCTCGGGATCCTCGCTGGCGAAGATGTTGTTGCCTTCTTTGTCCAGGATCGAAATGTGTACGTGCAAACCGTTGCCTGCCTGGCCCGGATACGGCTTGGCCATGAAGGTGGTGTCCATCTCGTGGTCGTAGGCGATGTTCTTCACCAGACGCTTGAGCAGGACGGCGTAGTCGCACGCTTTAATCGGGTCGGAGACGTGATGCAGGTTGACTTCAAACTGCGCCGGGGCGCTTTCCTTGACGATCGCGTCAGCCGGGATGCCCTGCTCTTTCGCGCCTTCGAGGATGTCTTGCAGGCAATCGACGTACTCGTCGAGATCGTCGATCAGGTACACCTGAGTCGACACCGGACGCTTGCCGGACACTGGCGAACGTGGCGACTGCGGACGGCCGTTCACGTTGTCCTGGTCGATCAGATAGAACTCGAGTTCGAACGCCGCGCAAATAGTCAGACCGAGGTCGTCGAATTTGCGTACGACGTTGGCCAGCACTTCACGCGGGTCAGCGAAGAACGGCTGGCCTTCGATCTCGTGCATGGTCATGAGCAGTTGTGCGGTTGGGCGTTTCTGCCACGGCTCGATGCTCAAGGTGCCGGGGATCGGATAGCAAATGCGGTCAGCGTCGCCGATGTCCAGACCCAGGCCGGTGCTTTCCACCGTGGAGCCATTGATGTCGAGGGCGAAAAGCGAGGCCGGCAGGTTGATGCCTTTCTCGTAAACCTTATGAAGACTGGTGCGTTCGATGCGCTTGCCGCGCACCACACCGTTCATATCCGCAATCAGAAGGTCGACGTACAAAACCTCAGGATATTTCTTAAGGAATGCGTTTGCTTCGTTGAGTTGAACGGTACGCAGAGGGACCGACATGATGCACCTATTTAGCTGTTAATTATTATGTTCACTGCTGTTTCGCCGAGCCAGTCAACCCGAACGGCAAAGTGAAGTCAATAGCGAACAGATGACCGCTCAGGGTTTATTTTTCGGGCTTTTTTTAACACTTGCGTGCCAATAGAGGTGCCAAAGCCCCGAGAATCATGAAGATTTGATGAACGGCGTTTAGAATTTTTTACATGGCAGTTGTTAATTAAAATCAACGAGGCTAAGCTCCGGAAAAGCTCGTTCAAGTGTCAAACTTCGAGGTGAATAAAAATGGCATTCAAGCCATTGATCGGCGTTACTGCGTGCGTCAAACAGATTGGCCTGCACCCCTACCACATCAGCGGCGACAAGTACGTACGTGCTGTCAGCGTTGGCGCTAACGGGCTGCCAGTGGTCATTCCTTCTCTTGGCAACCTGACTGAAATCGACGACCTGCTTGGTCAACTCGACGGTCTGTTGCTGACCGGCTCGCCCTCGAACGTGGAACCTTTCCACTATCAAGGCCCGGCCAGCGCACCCGGCACGGATCACGATCCGGCGCGGGATGCCACCACCCTTCCTTTATTGCGTGCAGCCATCGCGGCGGGCGTTCCGGTGCTCGGCATTTGCCGTGGTTTCCAGGAAATGAACGTGGCGTTCGGCGGCAGCCTGCACCAGAAGGTGCACGAGCTGCCGGGCATGCTCGATCACCGCGAAGCCGACAGCCCTGATGTGGCCGTGCAATACGCACCGGCCCATGCGGTGACTGTGCTCGGCGGTGGCGTGTTCGAAGCACTGGAACTGCCGAGCGAGTTTCAGGTGAACTCGATTCACAGCCAGGGCATCGATCGCCTCGCCCCCGGCCTGCGCGCCGAAGCGATGGCGCCGGACGGATTGATCGAGGCGGTCTCGGTCGAGCACAGCCCGACCTTCGCCCTCGGCGTGCAATGGCACCCGGAATGGCAAGTACTCGACAACCCGAATTACCTGAAGATTTTCCAGGCGTTCGGCGCGGCTTGCCGGCAACGGGCAGCGGGGCGCAACAAGCGCTGATTCAACCCAAGAATACGCAACGATTTACTGCCCCCATGGATGTCGGGTGTGCCTTTGCGCATCCGTCATTCGTGAACAACAACACCCGTAATAACAACAAGTACGACCCAGGCAGCCAGGACGGCGGCGCCGAACAAGCCAGGACAGCCCACTGAAAATGTGGCCCCTGTAGGAGCTGCCGAAGGCTGCGATCTTTTGATGTTGATTGTAAAAAACAAGATCAAAAGATCGCAGCCTTCGGCAGCTCCTACAGGGCCATATGCGAGGGGGATGGTTGTTCCTGGCTTGCAATCCACTTAAGCCCGGCCACATTGGCCAGGCGAACGAAACCTGTTGGGAGTTTCACATGGCAAACGCCTCCAGCACTTACAGGAAGGCACTTGAAGGTCATCAGCAACCGAAAAAGGTGCTGGTGAAAGTCGATCGTGTCACCAAGAAGTTCGACGAAACCGTGGCAGTGGACGATGTGTCCCTGGAGATCCATCAGGGCGAAATCTTTGCCCTGCTCGGTGGCTCCGGATCGGGCAAATCGACCCTGCTGCGCATGCTCGCCGGTTTCGAGCGCCCGACCGAAGGGCGGATTCTGCTCGACGGCGTGGACATCACCGACATGCCGCCGTACGAGCGGCCGATCAACATGATGTTCCAGTCCTACGCGCTGTTCCCACACATGACCGTCGCGCAGAACATCGCCTTCGGCCTCAAGCAAGACCGTTTGCCCGCCAGCGAAATCGACGCCCGTGTCGATGAAATGCTGCGTCTGGTGCACATGACCCAATACGCCAAACGCCGCCCGCACCAGTTGTCCGGCGGTCAGCGTCAGCGCGTCGCCCTCGCCCGCTCGCTGGCCAAGCGTCCTAAGCTGTTGCTGCTCGACGAGCCGATGGGTGCACTGGATAAAAAGCTGCGTTCGCAGATGCAACTGGAGCTGGTACAGATCATCGAACGCGTTGGCGTGACCTGCGTGATGGTGACTCACGACCAGGAGGAGGCCATGACCATGGCCGAGCGCATCGCGATCATGCACCTCGGCTGGATCGCCCAGATCGGCAGCCCGGTCGACATCTATGAAGCACCGGTCAGCCGCATGGTCTGCGAGTTCATCGGCAACGTTAACGCTTTCGACGGCACCGTGGTGGAAGACCTTGAAGGTCACGCGATCATCCACAGCCCGGACTTGCAGCAAAAGATTTACGTCGGTCACGGCGTCAGCACCTCGGTGCAGGACAAGTCGATCACCTACGCGATTCGTCCGGAAAAAATGCTCGTCAGCACCACCCAACCCGAGTTTCGCTACAACTGGTCCGAAGGCAAGGTGCACGACATCGCCTACCTCGGCGGTCACTCGGTGTTC
Source organism: Pseudomonas sp. AC169 (assembly GCF_979258515.1). Classification (NCBI taxonomy): domain Bacteria; kingdom Pseudomonadati; phylum Pseudomonadota; class Gammaproteobacteria; order Pseudomonadales; family Pseudomonadaceae; genus Pseudomonas; species Pseudomonas sp. AC169. The sequence goes on from NZ_OZ409866.1 coordinate 6,804,067, forward strand.
TACGTCGAATTGCCCGGCGGCAAAATCGTCCAGTCGTTCATGGCCAACGCCGAACGCCGTGGCGCACGTCCGACCTGGGACGACAAAGTCTACGTGTGGTGGGAAGACGACAGCGGCGTGGTACTGCGCTCATGAAAACCTTCAATCAGCAATTCCTGCGCCTGGTGCCCAGCGGGCGAAAACTGGTGATCGGCATTCCGTTCATCTGGCTGTTCCTGTTCTTCATGCTGCCGTTCTTTCTGGTAATGAAGATCAGTTTCTCGGAAGCCGCGCTGTCGATCCCGCCGTACTCGGAGATCTACACCTACGCCGAACAGAAATTCCAGCTGCTGCTGAACATCGGCAACTACACCATGCTCGGCGAAGACGAGCTGTACCTGTCGGCCTACCTCGGTTCGCTGAAAGTCGCGACGCTGAGCACGATGATGTGCCTGCTGATCGGTTTTCCGATGGCCTACGCGATCACCAAGACCGGCAAGGAAACGCAAAACGTCCTGCTGCTGTTGATCATGATGCCAACCTGGACTGCGATCCTGATCCGCGTTTACGCGTGGATGGGCATCCTCAGCAACAACGGCCTGCTCAACGCGTTTCTGATGTGGACGGGGCTCACCGATCACCCGATCGAGATCCTCAACACCAACACCGCTGTGTATATCGGTGTGGTTTACGCGTATTTGCCGTTCATGGTGTTGCCGCTGTACGCCAACCTCGTCAAGCACGACGGCAGCCTGCTGGAAGCCGCGCAGGATCTGGGTTCGAGCAACTTCAACAACTTCTGGAAAATCACCGTACCGCTGGCCAAGAACGGGATTATTGCCGGCTGCATGCTGGTGTTCATTCCGGTGGTCGGTGAGTTCGTGATTCCTGAACTGTTGGGTGGCCCGGAGACGCTGATGATCGGTCGCGTGCTGTGGCAAGAGTTCTTCAATAACCGCGACTGGCCGGTGGCGTCCGCGCTGGCGGTGGTGATGCTGTTGATCCTGATTGTGCCGATTCTGCTGTTCAACCGCAGCCAGGCCAAAGAGATGGAGGCACGGGGATGAAACGCTTCGGTTTTTCCAAGTTCATGCTGATCTTCGGCCTGATGTTCATTTATCTGCCGATGCTGATTCTGGTGATCTACTCGTTCAACGCCTCGAAACTGGTGACGGTGTGGGGCGGCTGGTCGGTGAAGTGGTACGTCGGTTTGCTCGACAACACGCAACTGATGGGCTCGGTGGTGCGCTCACTGGAAATCGCCTGCTACACCGCGATTGCCGCCGTTGCATTGGGCACCCTCGCCGCTTTCGTCCTGACCCGTGTAACGCGCTTCAAGGGTCGCACCTTGTTCGGTGGCCTGGTCACCGCGCCGTTGGTGATGCCGGAAGTTATCACCGGTCTGTCGCTGTTGCTGCTGTTTGTGGCCATGGCACAGTTGATCGGTTGGCCGCAGGAGCGCGGCATCGTCACGATCTGGATCGCCCACACCACGTTTTGTGCCGCTTATGTCGCGGTGGTAGTCTCCGCGCGCCTCCGCGAACTGGATCTGTCGATCGAAGAAGCAGCGATGGACCTCGGTGCGAAGCCGTTCAAGGTGTTTTTCCTGATCACCATTCCCATGATTGCGCCGTCGCTGGCGGCGGGCGGGATGATGTCGTTCGCTCTGTCGCTGGATGACCTGGTGTTGGCGAGCTTCGTTTCCGGTCCGGGTTCGACGACCCTGCCGATGGAAGTATTCTCGGCGGTGCGCCTGGGCGTGAAGCCTGAGATCAACGCCGTGGCCAGCCTGATTCTGCTGGCGGTGTCGCTGGTGACCTTTCTGGTCTGGTACTTCGGTCGCAAGGCAGAAGCCAACCGCAAAAAAGCGATTCAGGAAGCGATGGATCAGACGGCGAACGAGTCGTGGCAACCTCAGCAATCCGCAGCAACCGCTTAACCTGTATCCCTGACCCTCTCCCTCGGGAGGGGGTCAGGGGGCTTTGCGTAACGTGAATAAAAACAATGGAGTTGTACCGATGAAAATGTTTGGCAGGACTCTGCTGACACTGTCCTTAATGGGCGCAATGGTCATGGGCGCCCAGGCCAACGACAAGGTGCTGCGTGTTTATAACTGGTCCGATTACATCGCGCCGGACACCGTCAAGAAGTTCGAAGACGAGACCGGCATCCGCGTGACTTATGACGTCTTCGACAGCAACGAAACCCTTGAGGCACGTTTGCTGGCAGGCAAATCCGGCTACGACCTGGTCGTGCCGTCGAACAGTTTCCTGGCCAAGCAGATCAAGGCCGGCGTGTATCAAACGCTGGACAAATCGAAGCTGCCGAACTGGAAGAATCTCAACCCGGTGCTGCTGAAAAACGCCGCCGCCAGTGATCCGGACAACGCCCACGCGTTCCCGTACATGTGGGGCTCGATCGGCATCGGGTTCAACCCGGCCAAGGTCAAGGAAGTGCTCGGCGCCAACGCCCCGACCAATTCCTGGGACTTGCTGTTCAAGCCGGAAAACGCAGAAAAACTGAAAGCCTGCGGCATCAGTTTCCTCGACTCGCCGACCGAAATGATCCCGGCCGCCCTGCACTACCTGGGCTATCCGGTGAACGACAAGGACACCGCGCACATCAAGGAAGCCGAGGCGCTGTTCATGAAGATTCGCCCGAACGTGGCGTATTTCCATTCCTCGAAATACATCTCCGATCTGGCCAACGGCAACATCTGCGTGGCGGTCGGTTACTCCGGCGACGTGCTGCAGGCCAAGGCCCGCGCGGTGGAATCGGGCAACAACGTGGTGATCGACTACAGCATTCCCAAGGAAGGCGCCGGCAGCTTCTACGACATGATCGCCATCCCGCGCGATGCGGCGAACGTCGAGAACGCTTACCTGTTCATGGACTTTCTGATGCGTCCGGACATCATCGCCGAGATCACCAACAGCAACGGCTACAGCAACGCCAACGCGGCGGCTACGCCACTGGTGGATGAAGCGATCCGCAACGATCCTGGCTCGTATCCTTCGCAAGCGGTAATGGCGACGTTGTATGCGGTGCCGGATCAACCGATTGCCACGCAGCGAATCATGACCCGTGGCTGGACCCGGGTGAAACTCGGTAAGTGAGCCGATGATCGTTCCCACGCTCCGCGTGGGAACGATCAGTGTAAAAATTTCCCGTTCACGCAGCGCCTTACCACCGCTGCACCCTGCTATGAACGGCCTCACCTGGCTCCCTCGGCTCAGGTGAATTCTCAGGCGCCCTCGGGCGCCTTTTTTTGTGCCGTCATATCAACGGCCAGTCTTGCAGAACCCGATAGCGCCCCTTGTGTGATTCGAACAGGGCGAAGCGCTCGGCACGCAGGAAAAACTCCGGCGGCGTGGCGGATTCCGGCTCCGGCGCACGGTACTCACGTGCCAGGGTCAGATGCGGGCGAAACTCGCGTGGCGTCTCTTCAAAGCCAAACGGCAACATCGCCTGCTCCAACGCATAAACCAAGCGCAACAACGCCTGCGGTGCCTGCTCCGGCGCCAGCGACAACACGCCTGCGCGATGCCAGACCTGCAAGCGATCCAGCGCAATCTTCAGCGCCTCACCCGGCGTACGCACTTGCCCCGCAGCCTCGCAGACTTCATTGATGTGCGCCAATGGCACCGCACCGAGAAACAGCAGCGTCAGATGAAAATTGTCGGCCGGCACCGGTTTACCGATTCGCAAGCCCAACTCCCCTCGCCACTGAGCAATCGCCTTGCGTTGCGCCGGCGGGCAATCGAGGGCGAAAAACAGTCGCTTTGTTTCATCGGTCATGGCCCTGCTCCCCTGTTCATCGTGATCCGCCGGATTCTACACAGCCTGATCTGACGACTCGCGACAGGAAGCTATAGTTCAAGGATTGCCATCAACCGGAGGCCGCCATGCGCGAGATCCTCAGCAAAGAACCGTGGTGGGCCCGCCCGCCGCATCCCGGGCAGGATGAGAAGGAACTGGAATGGGGTTGGCTGGTGCATTACAGCGAGGGTGAGCCGCGCTTCGAGTTCGTCCGCGAACGCCCCACGGATGAACAGATCCGCGAGCGCAAAAGTTGCCGCATCACTCCCTCAACCGAGTGATCGCAGCATTGAAACCTAACCCTGTGGGAGCGAGCCTGCTCGCGAAGGCAGTGTGTCAGTCGGCAAAACGGTGACTGATTCACCGCTTTCGCGAGCAGGCTCGCTCCCACAGGGTTTTGTGGTGAAGCATGCATCTTGCCCATTCAAAATTTGGCAGGCGTTCAGGGCTCAAGGATGTTCTTGAAGCCGCCAAATATCATCCGTTGGCCGTCGAACCCCATCGGGTTGACGTCCGGTTGCATGCGCGGATCCTCCATCATTTTGGCCATGCCCGTATCGCGGGTGGCTTTGTCCGGCCAGATCAGCCAGCCGGCCGACACCGTCTCGCCTTCCTTGAGTTTGACCGCCATCGGGAATGAGGTGACTTTGCCCTCCGGCACGTCATCGCCCCAGCACTGAATCACCTCCTGTGCACCGTATTCCTTGAACAGTTTCGCGGCGATTTCACAGTGCTTTTTGTACTGCTCGCGGTTGGCATTCGGCACAGGCGCTACAAAAATATCGATGTAAGCCATGATCACTCTCCTTGCACGTTGGGTTCGATCTGCTGACTGGTCGATTGCGGTGGCTGCCATTCGACACGATTCACACCCAAACCGACCGACGGTTCCTCGCCCCCGCCCAGATTGCGCTCGACCTGCCCGGCCATGTGCAGCGTGCCGGCCATGACCCCGGTGGTCGGGTTTTGCACCAGCTTCAGCCAGGCTTTGTCGAAGGTGCTGCCCAGACTGCTGCGGATCAGCGCTTCGCTGTCCGGACGGTCATTGGCCTGGATGATCGCGCGAATGCCCGCCACACCCACTGAAATCAACCCGCCGGCCAGTTTCCCTGCAGCAGCGGCGACCGCACTGGCAGCGCCACGCGGGGCCATTTCCGCTTCCATCCGCTGACTGGCGCGCTTGGCCACCGGCGCCATGCCGGCATCGGTCGAGGCAATACCTTTGGCGCCGCCCTCGGTGTGGATCTTGTCGATCAACGCGGCGTAGGCCGGCAGCGTATTCAGCGGCTCGGTACTGATGACCTTAAACAGCGAAGCATCCCGCGCCGGTGGCGGGCCGAGCGCGATGGCGGGGATTTTCTGCAAGCGTCCATTGAGCTGACCAACGGGCACACCATGGCGCTGGGCGATGAGCGGCATCTGCTGCGCCATCAACTGCGCATAGAACGCCGTGGCCTGCCCGAGAATCGCATCCGGATCGATTTCCACCGCCACCGGCGCCAGCACCCTTTCCTGATATTGCTCAAGCAGATACGCCGCCAGCCGCTTGGCCGAGGCGTCCTGTTCGCCACCGGCATTGATCGTGTACCAACTGACCTTCATCGACAGCCATTCCTGGGTCCAGTAGCTGCTGAACCACGGAATGAAATTTTCTTCAGTTTGCTGATAGACGCGAGTACGCCAATGTTCCATCGAACCACGGGCGAATACCTTTACTTGCTCGGTGGACTGCTGCGAAGCGCTGACGATTTCGCGGTCGATCTGCTGCCAGGTCTGCGGCGAGACAAACACGGCTTGCGGCGCTGCCACCGGCGCCCGCGCCGAGGTGGCGCAGCCGGCCAGCAACAACAGTGCGGCGACGAGCAGCGCACGCGGGTTCACGGTGGTGGTTTCCTTTAAACAGGGAGGATGCAGATTGAGTATAGGTGTGGGTGCAAGGCCGTTTGTCCGGTTGTGGCTGGACTGGCGCCTTCGCGAGCAGGCTCGCTCCTACAGGGGAATGCGTTTCAAAGTGGGAGCGAGCCTGCTCGCGAAGGCGCCACCAGCAACACCCCAAAAACCCGAACCATCACTGCCATCGATATTCACCATCGCCACGATTGCCTTCCGCCCACCGCCCAGCAAAGGCACGATTAAGCCATCCGAAACACAACGAGGAGTTCACAACATGATTCACACCCACGTCACACTCTCCGTGAGTTTCCCGGTGTTCGGCAGCAACTATTACGACCAGCACGCCGTATCGCACAAGGCTCAGGCACTGGTGTTCAACGAAGATTTCGAAGATCTGCTGATGCCCGCCGCCACCAATCATTTCAGCAATGAAGTGGTCGGCATCAACGATCAGTTCCGTTTTCTGAGCGACATTCTCGCCACCCATTTGCTGGACATCGAGGCCTCTGTGCCTGCGCGATCCAGCGTCCGGGCGAGCGCTCACTTTTCTTAAGCAACAGCTCTAAACAAAGAGGGCGTCCCATCGCGGGACGCCCTCTTGCGTTCAATCAATCATCATCCCGATCACGGTAGTAGCGACGCCCGTCGCGGCGATCATCGCGATCATCCCAGCGCCGGTCATGATCGTAATTGCGGCCATGGTCGTGGTCATAATGCCGGCCATGGCGGTGGTCATCATCAAAATCCGCGACACAGCCGCCGAGCAATACGGCGGCGGTCACGGTCAGCAGCATCGTTGTAGCGCGCTTCATTCAATACTTCCCTAAAACCAAGGTCTTGACGACGGAGTCGGCGACGCTGCCCACGCCTTCAGGACGCGGTGCGCGCAGCCGCAGATACGACCGGGCAAAACGCCGTTGATTCAGTGGCCACTATTGACCGTTTGTCGCCCCGCCCGTGCGGCCCGAGCGGCGGCGAAATGCCACCTATACTGCTTGCAACCTAGCCCCACGCAATGGATCTGCGCCCTCAAAAACAACAAGCAGAGGTGGACCATGGTCTGGCAGCAAATTTACGACCCGTTCGGCAACCCGGTGATCTCCACGCTCATGGCCGCCGTACCGGTGGTGGTGATGCTCGCTGCGCTGGCGTTCTTTCATGTCAAAGCGCATCTCGCGGCGTTGCTGGCGCTGGCGTCCGCCCTGCTCATCTCGATTTTTGCCTTCGGCATGCCGGCGAGCATGGCCGGTTCTGCCGCGTTGTTCGGCGCGGCCAATGGCTTGCTGCCGATCGGCTGGATCGTCCTCAACATCATCTTTCTGCATCGCCTGACCACCGAGAACGGCTCGTTCAAAGTGCTGCAGGATTCTCTAGCGCGCATTACCGATGACCGTCGTTTGCAGTTGCTGCTGATCGCCTTCTGCTTCGGTGCGTTTTTCGAAGGTGCGGCGGGGTTCGGTACGCCGGTGGCGGTGACCGGGGCGATTCTGATCGGTCTCGGTTTTTCGCCGTTGGCGGCGTCGGGTCTGGCGTTGATCGCCAACACCGCGCCGGTCGCGTTTGGTGCGCTGGGCACGCCGATCATCACCTTGGCCAAAGTCACCGGGCTGGATGAAATGGAACTGTCGATGATGGTTGGTCGGCAGTTGCCCTTCTTCTCGGTGCTGGTGCCGTTCTGGTTGATCTGGGCGTTTGCCGGGTGGCGCAAGATGCTCGAGATCTGGCCGGCGATTCTGGTAGCCGGGGTGAGTTTCGCCGTGCCGCAATTTCTCGTTTCGAACTACCACGGGCCGATGCTGGTGGACGTGATTGCTGCGCTGATTTCCATGGCCTGTCTGACGTTGTTCCTGAAGGTGTGGAAACCGGCGACCATTCACACCTCCGCTGCGCTTTCGGGGCGCGTCGACAACTCCAAGGTCGAAGAAGAAAAAGTCACTGCCAGCGCCGCGTTCAGTGATCAGGCGCGGCCGGCGGTGATGCGCGCGTGGATGCCGTGGATCATCCTCACGGTGTTCGTGTTTGCCTGGGGCACACAGGGTTTCAAGAACATGTTCGACACCCGCCCAGCGATTGATCCGGTCACCCAGTCGGCCAAGCTTGATCCCGCAGGCAAACCGCTGCGCGAGGCCAACCCGATTTTCGCTCCGGCGGTGACCTTTACCACCCTGCACCTGCAAATCGAAAAAGTACCGCCGGTGGTCGCGGCACCGAAGGCTGAAGAAGCGGTGTACAAATTCACTTGGCTCACCGCCACCGGCAGCGGGATCTTGCTGGCAGCGATTGTCGGCGGTTTGCTGATGGGCTATTCGATCCCGCAGCTGATCAAGCAGTACTTGCGCACATTGTGGGTGGTGCGGTTTTCGTTGATCACCATTGCGGCAATGCTGGCGCTGGGGTTTCTCACGCGTTACTCGGGACTCGACGCGACCATGGGTCTGGCGTTTGCGGCGACGGGAATTTTCTATCCGATGTTCGGCACGTTGCTCGGTTGGCTGGGTGTGGCACTGACCGGGTCGGATACCGCGTCGAACGTGCTGTTTGGCGGCTTGCAGCGGGTCACCTCGGAACAGCTCGGCATCAGCCCGGTCTTGATGGCGGCGGCGAACAGTTCCGGCGGGGTGATGGGCAAAATGGTCGATGCGCAATCGATCGTGGTCGCCTCCACTGCGACCCGCTGGTATGGGCATGAGGGCGAGATTCTGCGCTACGTGTTCTTTCACTCGATTGTGTTGGCGATCCTGGTCGGCGGGCTGGTGACATTGCAGGCATATGTGGCGCCGTTTACTTCGATGGTGGTGGGCGGGCATTAGGGCGGCCATACACCAATCCAATGTGGGAGCGAGCCTGCTCGCGAAGGCGTCCGGTCTGCCAGTGAAGATATTGGCTGTGCCGGCCTCTTCGCGAGCAGGCTCGCTCCCACAGGGCTGTGTGTGGTCCAGACGATTAATGAGCCACACGCATAACTCTATAGCGCAAATCCGACAAAACCTTTTCCTCTCTCCGACAGTCACTCCTTAACGAGACCGGCGATGACGCTGGCTGCCCGTTTGGGCCATTCGCACCCCGCTGCCCTGATGAAGAGAAAAGGAATCGAACCATGACGATTTCCCGACGCAGATTTCTGATACTCGGCGCCGTGACCGCTACCGCCTTCGCGATGCCGCCGTTTATCAGCCTCAAGGCCTACGCGGCTAACCTGGAGCAACCGGCCATGAGCAAAGTGACGATCAACGTCAACGGCAAGCCGCGCGAGCTTGACGTCGACACCCGCATCACCCTCCTCGACGCCTTGCGCGAGCACCTGCACCTGACCGGCAGCAAAAAAGGCTGTGACCACGGCCAGTGCGGCGCCTGCACGGTGATCGCCGATGGCCGGCGCATCAATTCCTGCCTGACCCTGGCGGTGATGCATGAAGGCAATGAGATCACCACCATCGAAGGCCTCGGCATGCCCGACAATCTGCACCCGATGCAGGCCGCGTTCATCAAGCATGACGGCTATCAGTGCGGCTATTGCACGCCGGGGCAGATCTGCTCGGCAGTGGCGGTGATCAAAGAGATACGCGACGGCATCCCCAGCCACGTCAGTGAGAGCCTCACCGAGGCGCCGCAGTTGATTGCCCGTGAGTTTCAGGAGCGCATGAGCGGCAATATCTGCCGCTGCGGCGCCTACTCGAACATCATTGAAGCGATCACGGAAGTCGCGGAGGTGCCGGCATGAGACCGTTCAATTACAGCCGCGCCGACTCCCCCGCCGAGGCCGCCGCACAAGCTGCGCAAGTTGAAGGCGCGCGCTTCATCGCTGGCGGCACCAACTTGCTCGACCTGATGAAACTCGACATCGAAACCCCGCTGCACCTGATCGATGTCAATCACCTCGGGCTGGACCAGATCGAGGCCACGCCCGAAGGCGGATTGCGCATCGGCGCACTGGTGCGCAACACCGATCTGGCGGCTGACACGCGCGTCAGAAAAGATTACGCACTACTCTCCCGCGCCTTGCTCGCCGGGGCTTCCGGGCAGTTGCGCAACATGGCGACCACCGCCGGCAACCTGCTGCAACGCACGCGCTGCCCGTATTTCTACGACACCAATCAGGCCTGCAACAAACGCCAACCCGGCAGCGGTTGCGCGGCGATTGGCGGCGTGAGTCGACAACTGGGGATCATCGGCGTCAGCGAGGCATGCATCGCCACGCACCCGAGCGACATGGCCATCGCCATGCGTGCCCTCGATGCGCAGATTGAAACGGTGAAACCCGATGGCACGTCTCGCAGCATTGCCATCGCCGATTTTCATCAATTGCCGGGCACTACGCCGAACATCGAAACCAGCCTCACGCCTGGCGAGTTCATCACCTCGGTGACGTTGCCTGCGCCGCTCGGCGGCACTCACGTTTATCACAAGGTGCGTGATCGCTCGTCCTATGCGTTCGCGCTGGTCTCGGTCGGTCTGATCCTGCAAAAGGACGGCAGCGGCCGCGTCGCCGTCGGCGGTATCGCGCCGAAACCATGGCGGGTTGAAGCCGCCGAAGCATTGCTGCCCCAAGGCGCCAAAGCCGTCAGCGCACGCCTGCTCGACGGCGCTACGCCGACTCACGACAACCAGTTCAAACTGACCCTGGTCGAGCGCACGCTCGGTTCGGTGTTGGCGCAAGCGAGGGATGAAGCATGAAATTCGACACGCCCGCCACCACCAACCCGATCGACCAGTTGAAGGTCATTGGCCAGCCCACCGAGCGCATCGAAGGCCCACTGAAAACCAGCGGCCAGGCGCCGTACGCCTACGAACAACATGAGGCGGTGGCCAATCAGGCTTACGGCGTCATGGTCGGCTCGGCCATCGCCAAGGGGCGGATCAACAACATCGATCTTGAGGCAGCCAAAGCCGCGCCCGGTGTGCTCGCCATCGTCACCGCCGCCAACGCCGGCAAACTCGGCAAAGGCAAATACAACGCCGCGCATTTGTTGGCCGGGCCGGAGATTCAGCACTACCACCAGGCCGTCGCGCTGGTGGTTGCCGAGACGTTCGAGCAAGCCCGTGCGGCGGCGCAAATGGTCAAAGTCGACTACGTCGCCGCCAAGGGCGAATTCGAGCTGGCCAGCGTGCGCGACAAAGGCGTCGAACCGAAAGAGGAATTGCCCGACGTCAGCCACGGCGATTTCGCCAAGGCATTCGCCGCCGCGCCGGTGCAGTTCGATCAGACCTACACCACGCCGGATCAGTCCCACGCGATGATGGAACCGCACGCCACGTTGGCGGCGTGGAAAGGTGATCAACTGACCTTGTGGACCTCCAATCAAATGATCGCCTGGAGCGTCGGCGACATCGCCACGACGCTCGGTTTGCCCAAGGAAAAGGTGCGGCTGGTATCGCCGTACATTGGCGGCGGTTTCGGTGGCAAGTTGTTCATACGTGCCGATGCCATCCTCGCCGCCCTCGGTGCACGTATGGCCGGCAGACCGGTGAAAGTCGCCCTCGCCCGCCCGCAGATCGCCAACAACACCACCCACCGCCCAGCGACGATTCAGCGCATTCGCATGGGCGCAACGGCGGACGGCAAACTCACCGCGATCGCCCATGAAGGCTGGTCGGGCAATCTGGCGGAAGGCAAAGTCGAGGTCGCGGCGCAGCCGAGTCAGTTGCTGTACGCCGCTGAAAATCGACTAGTGAGCATGCGCCTGGCTCCGTTGGACCTGCCCGAAGGCAACGCCATGCGTGCGCCCGGTGAAACCCCGGGGTTGATGGTGCTGGAAATCGCCATGGACGAGATGGCCGAGCAGCTCAAACTTGATCCGATCCAGTTCCGCATTCTCAACGACACCCAGGTCGATCCGGTGAAAACCGAGCGGCCGTTTTCGCAGCGACGTCTCGTCGAATGCCTGCAAACCGGTGCGGAGAAATTCGGCTGGAGTCAGCGCCATGCGCAACCGGGTACGCGGCGTGAGGGTCGCTGGCTGATCGGCATGGGTGTCGCGGCGGCGATCCGCAACAACCTGCTGGTCAAGTCCGGTGCGCGGGTACGGCTGGAGCGTGACGGCAAGGTCACCGTGGAAACCGACATGACCGATATCGGCACTGGCAGCTACACGATCATCGCGCAGACGGCGGCCGAGATGATGGGCGTTGATTTGAAGGATGTGAGCGTGCATCTGGGCGATTCGAGTTTTCCGGTGTCGGCAGGCTCCGGCGGGCAATTCGGCGCCAACTGCTCGACTGCTGGAGTGTATGCCGCGTGTATGAAATTGCGCGAAGCGGTGGCGGGCAAGCTGGGCATGGCGGCGGATCAGGCGGAGTTTGTCGACGGTCAGGTGCGGCTCGGCAGCAAGAGCGTGCCATTGCGCAATGCGACTGAAGGCGGCGCGCTGATCGGCGAGGACAGCATCGAGTTCGGTGATCTGGCCGAGAAGTATCAGCAGTCGACGTTTGGTGCGCATTTCGTCGAAGTCGCTGTCGACGCTGCCACCGGTGAAGTACGCGTGCGGCGCATGTTGGCGGTGTGTGCAGCGGGGCGGATTCTCAATCCGACATCGGCGCGCAGCCAGGTTATCGGGGCAATGACCATGGGCGTCGGTGCGGCGCTGATGGAAGAGTTGGCGGTGGACAAGAAGCTGGGCTTTTTCGTCAACCATGATCTGGCCGGGTACGAGGTGCCGGTGCATGCCGACATTCCGCATCAGGAGGTGATTTTCCTCGATGAGACCGATCCGGTGTCTTCGCCGATGAAGGCCAAGGGTGTTGGTGAATTGGGGATTTGCGGGGTCAGTGCGGCGGTGGCGAATGCGATCTACAACGCTACGGGGGCTAGGGTGCGGGAGTATCCGATTACGCTGGACAAGATATTGTCGTCGTTGCCGGAGATGATCTGAACCCTGAAAAGCCCCTCACCCTAGCCCTCTCCCAGAGGGAGAGGGGACCGATTGGGGGATTTTCGGGAGCTGCGCCGACTTGAACGTCTTGCTGTGAATCCGTTATCGATAGAGCATTTTCAAGTCGATAGATAACGCTTTGCTGTGAATCCATAATCGACTCGGTCTCTCAGGTCGATGTATGACGCAAGACACTGCGGTCGGCCCCCTCTCCCTCCGGAAGAGGGCTGGGGTGAGGGAAATTGGATAGTCTCACCGACCTGAAGGATCGGCTGTGAATCCATAATCGACTCGGTCTCTCAGGTCGATGTATGACACCAGACACCTCGGTCGGCCCCCTCTCCCCCCGGGAGAGGGCTGGGGTGAGGGAAATTGGGTAGTCTCACCGACCTGAAGGATCGGCTGTGAATCCATAATCGACTCGGTCTCTCAGGTCGATGTATGACGCCAGACACCTCGCTCGGCCCCCTCTCCCTCCGGGAGAGGGCTGGGGTGAGGGAAATTGGATAGTCTTCACCGACCTGAAGGATCGGCTGTGAATCCATAATCGACTCGGTCTCTCAGATCGATGTATGACACAAGACACCTCGGTCGGCCCCCTCTCCCTCCGGGGGTGAGGGCTGGGGTGAGGGAAATTGGATAGTCTCACCGACCAAGGATCGGCTGTGAATCCATAATCGACCCGGTCTCTCAGATCGATGTATGACACAAGACACCTCGGTCGGCCCCCTCTCCCTCCGGGGGTGAGGGCTGGGGTGAGGGAAATTGGGTAGTCTCACCGACCTGAAGGATCGGCTGTGAATCCATAATCGACTCGGTCTCTCAGGTCGATGTATGGCGTCAGACACCTCGGTCGGCCCCCTCTCCCTCCGGGAGAGGGCTGGGGTGAGGGAAATTGGATAGTCTCACCGACCTGAAGGATCGGCTGTGAATCCATAATCGACTCGGTCTCTCAGGTCGATGTATGACGCCAGACACCTCGGTCGGCCCCCTCTCCCCCCGGGAGAGGTCTGGGGTGAGGGAAATTGGATAGTCTCACCGACCTGAAGGATCGGCTGTGAATCCATAATCGACTCGGTCACTCAGGTCGATGTATGGCGTCAGACACCTCGGTCGGCCCCCTCTCCCCCCGGGAGAGGGCTGGGGTGAGGGAAGCGCTTCACTCGGATCGCGGATATTGCTCGGCACTCACCTGCTCCATCCACTCCACCACCTTGCCATCGAGCACTTCAGCAATCGCGATATGCGTCATTGCAGTGGTGGGCGCCGCCCCATGCCAATGCTTGGCCCCCGGCGCAATCCAAACCGTATCCCCTGGACGAATCTCACGAACCGGCTGCCCCCACTCCTGCACAAAACCGGAACCCGCCGTGACGATCAAGGTCTGCCCCAACGGATGGGTATGCCACGCGGTACGCGCGCCCGGCTCAAACGTCACCGTCGCACCACTGACCCGCGCCGCTTCGGAGCCTTTGAACGGCGCATCCACCCGCACAGTGCCAGTGAACCAATCTGCCGGGCCCTTGGCCGAAGGTTGCGAACCATTCGGTGTAACAGTCACGCGTGGGAGTTCATTGGCTTGCACCTCACCCGCCAACAGGGAAAGGGTCAACGCAGAAGCGGCGATCGGGTTCATGGCAATGTCTCCAAATAAACAGTGCCACTACTCTAACGGCATCAACTCTTCAGATAATCGACTAGAATTCGAAAAAACTTATGCAGGACAATCATCAATGCTGCGTGAAAATGCCACCGACCTGCTCGCTTTCCTCGCCGTCGCCCGCGAGCGCAGTTTCACCAAAGCGGCGGCCAAACTCGGCGTTTCGCAATCGGCGCTCAGTCACACGATTCGCGCGCTTGAAGCGCGTTTGGGCCTGCGCCTGCTGACCCGCACGACTCGCAGCGTCTCCCCCACCGAAGCCGGCGAGCATCTGCTGCAAACCATCGGCCCGCGCTTCGAAGAAATCGAACTGGAACTCGCCGCCCTGAGCAACCTGCGCGACACCCCGGCGGGCAAGATCCGCATCAATGCCACCGATCACTCGCTGAACTGGTTGCTGCGTCCGGTGTTCAAGGACTTTCTGCCGCAGTACCCGGACATCAGCATCGAGGTGAGTTGCGACTATGGTTTCGTCGACATCGCCGGCCAGGGTTTCGACGCTGGTGTGCGCCTGGGCGAAGACGTCGCGCAAGGCATGATCGCCACCCGCATCGGCCCCGACATGCGCATGGCGGTGGTGGGATCACCCGCCTATTTCGCCAAACGCACCCCACCGCAAACGCCACGCGATCTAACCGACCACGCCTGCAACAACCTGCGACTGCCTACCAACGGCGGGCTGTACAGTTGGGAATTCGAGAAGGCTGGCGAAAGCCTGAAAGTACGGGTGTCCGGGCAGATCACCCTGAACGGCGTTTACCCGTTGCTCGACGCTGCGCTGGACGGTTTCGGATTGAGCTACATCCCGCAAAACGTCGTCGCGCCGTATCTGGCCGACCGCCGTTTGCTGCAGGTGCTTGAGGATTGGTGCCCGACGTTTTCCGGGTATCACCTGTATTACCCGAGCCGACGTCAGGCTGCGCCGGCGTTTGCCCTGTTGCTGGAGGCGTTGCGCTATCGCGGTTGATGGCTTGTCACTTTTTATAACAACCGGCAGCGCCCCAGCACGCCTTGGCGATTTTGACTGCTGCCTCCACAGAGCTTGCAGATACCGTCGCAATCTGCCCGCGTTGCATGCCCATGCACACGTACTGTTCCTCAAAGGCGTAGGCCCCGAACAAAATCAAGACGAGACACACCCCAGTGAAATAAGCACATCTCCGGCTGTGCACGTCCATGATTGCTCGCCACCAAAAGCCTTCCAACTGTCAGATATGACAGTCCTTCAGACCATTTGGAAATTAATGTGCTCAGGAACCAACTCTAAATGACGGTCGCTGGCGACATCGTCAGCCCACCAACGCAATCAACTGATGGCGCTGCGCATCGGTGAGCATCGGCCCGAACCCGGCCCTGGCGTTATCGGCCATGTAACGCGGATTGCCCGTGCCGGGTATCACGCAAGTCACCGCCGAATGCGAGAGCAGAAACTTCAACGCCAGTTGCGGCCAGCTGTTGACCTGCACATCCGACACCCAGCCTGGCAGCGGCTTACCCTTTAGCCGGGCGAGCAAATCGCCGCCACCGAACGGCCGATTACAGATCACCGCCACCCCGCGTTCGCGACACAACGGCAGGATGCGTTTTTCCACGCCACGGTCATCGAGGGCGTAGTTGATTTGCAGAAAATCCAGTGGTTCGGCCTTCAACACCGTCTCGACTTCGTCGTAAGCCGAGGGCGTGTAATGGGTGATGCCGATGTAGCGGATGCGCCCCTGCGCTTTCCATTCACGCAGGGTCGGCAGGTGGGTTTGCCAGTCGAGCAGGTTGTGAATCTGCATCAGGTCGATGCGTTCGGTGCGCAGCAGGTTGAACGACTGTTCCATCTGCGCGATGCCCTCCTCGCGCCCGCGCGTCCACACTTTGGTCGCCAGAAACGCCGGCGAACGCGGTTCGTGGATCGACAGCAGCTCACCGGTGGTTTCCTCTGCCCGGCCATACATCGGTGAGCTGTCGATCAGCATGCCGCCCTTGGTGAACAGCTCATCGAGCACCGCCGGCAATTGCCGGTAGGCCGGATCACCGGGGGCGACGTCGAAACCGCGATAGGTGCCCAGCCCCACGATGGGCAGCGACTCGGAGCTGGACGGGATGGCGCGGGTCTGCATGGCTTGGCCTCCGGTGGTCGCGGGCGTCGTAGCGGTGGCCAACGCCCGATCAAAGGTGAAGACCGCCGAAACCCCGGCAGCCAGCGTGAGCAATCGGCGACGGGAGTAACCCTCAGTGTGGCTCATGCTGGTTCCCCTGCTGCGTGGATCTGTTGCATGTTGTGTGTGTGTGCGAGCGGCCCGGTGGCAGCGCTGGACTACACTGCGACAGCGAACCCTCCACACCCCGTTAAAAGTAGCCGAATGTCCCGAACCCTGATGTCACTCGTCGCATTGATCGTTGCCGTGTACCTGGTGCTGTGCGCGGCGCTGTTCTTTTTTCAGCGTTCGCTGATCTATTTTCCGCAGCCCAATGCCGTCAACTCGGCTGATTCACGGATGACACTGGCGATGCCGGACGCCCAGGTTTCAGTGGTCACCCGCGAGCGCGTCGGGCCAAGGGCGCTGATCTATTTCGGCGGCAACGCCGAGGACGTGTCGCGCAATCTGCCGGAGTTTACCGAGACGTTTCCCGAATACGCGGTGTATCTGCTGAACTATCGCGGTTTCGGTGGCAGCGATGGTTCACCGTCCGAGGCGGCGATTGCCGAGGATGCGCTGGCGCTGTTCGATCAGGTCTACGCCAGTCACCCGCAAGTGGCCGTGGTCGGGCGCAGTCTCGGTTCCGGCGTGGCGGTGCGTCTGGCCAGTCAACGGCCGGTGCAACAGTTGATTCTGGTAACGCCTTACAACAGCCTCGAAGAAATCGCTGCACGGCAGTATCCGTGGGTGCCGGTGACGTGGTTGCTCAAGGAACGCTTCGAGTCGGGCAAATACGCCGCGCATATCCGCGTGCCGACATTGCTGCTGGCGGCGAGTGACGACGAGGTGATTCCACGTGCCAGCACCCAGCGTTTGCTGGAGAACTTCCCGCAAGGCGTGGCGATGCTCCGGGTGGTGCCGGATTCGGGGCATAACTCGATTTCCGACCGAGCGCAATATTTGCAGTGGATGGCGGATGTGTTGAATCGGTGAACCAAGTCCCGATTCCTCAGTCCTACCCGCGCCGCTTTCTGCGGTTCACTCAACCTTCGCGCTGTCCTCCTTCAGAGCTGCCCGTCCCATGCGCCACGCCGTTCGCTCGCCTCGCTTCGTTTCGCTGTGCCTGCTGATCCTTTCACCACTGTTCGCTGAAACCGCCCACGCCGGTGCGGAGCGCCAACTGGTGGCTGCCATCAACGACTATCGTGCCCATCCGCAACGCTGTGATCGGCGCCCGGCGCAGCGCCTGGCACCGTTGGCGCTGAAGTCGAACCTGGCCTTGCCGGTCGGTTATCGCTACGCCGGTGGCATGCGTGAAGCGTTGAAGTCGTCCGGCTATTCCGCCGTCGCGGTGCGTAGTATTCGCGTGATCGGCGCCGAGGATGCCGAAGAAGCTTTCGACCTGCTGCAGAACGACCACTGCGCCGCGCTGCTGGATGCGAGCTATGCCGACATCGGTGTCAGTCGTTCGCGCAATGAATGGCAAGTGGTGTTGGCGCAACCGGTGCTCGACAGCCGTGTCGGCGACAATCGCAGGGTCGGCAAGGCACTGCTTGCCGAGGTCAACGCCGCGCGCGCCCGGCCACGGATGTGCGGACGCCAGCGCTTCGCCGCCGCCCGGCCATTGAGCTGGAACGCCGCACTGGGCGCCGCCGCGCAGGGGCACAGCAAAGCCATGGCCTACGGCAACTATTTCGCCCATCAGGACCCGGACGGCGACCTGCCTGCCGATCGCGCCCGCGCGGCGGGTTATCGCGGCCGGCAAATCGGCGAAAACATCGCCGCCGGACAGCGTTCACCGGGCAAAGCCATGGCCGGATGGCTGGCCAGCCCCGGCCACTGCGCCAACCTGATGAACCCGATGTTTACCCAGGTCGGCGCCGGGTTTGCCAGTGAGGCACGCAGTGATGAAGGGGTTTACTGGACGATGGTGTTTGGCGCGCAGTGACTGGTCGCGTCCAGTGCCAATTTCAAAAGTTCCTTGCGCAGCATTGACGGCGCCAGCACGGCCAATCCGGCCTGCCAGTCGAGTGGCAACAAGCGATTGAGCTTTTGCTGGCTGACCTCGGCTGGCGCCAGAAAACAGCTTTTACGATCGCGGATACTGATCACATTCAACAGCCCGTCATCGCCCTGCTCGGCCATCCAGCGCTTGATCGTTGAACCGTGCTTTTGCAACAGCGTATCGGCATCCCACACGGTCATTTGCGCGAAGACCTGCGGCAGACAGGTTTCGGGCTTCATCTGTTTGAGATCGGCGGCCAAAGCGGCGCAAATATCAGATTCCACGGCAGCCTGGCACTCGATGAAATACTGCGCCGGCCAGTCCGCCGACAAATTCGCCAGCCGGGCGAGCAGCGCATACGCCTGCACATCCTGCGCCGTGGTCATTTGCCCGGTGAAATTCAGGGTGTTGTCGAGTATCGCCGTGGCCAACAGCGCGGCGCTTCGCTGACTGATGTTCGGCAACAAATCAGCCCTCTCCCAACGCTGAAAAACTTGCGTGGCGGCAGCCCCGATCGGGCGGATATCGGCGGCAGAGCCAAGTCTCTGCGCCCAGTAATGCTCGTAACCGGGATGATGGTCGATGACTTCCACCACCTGATCGAGCACCACTATCGGGTCGAAATGGTGGTGATCCGAGACATCCACCAGAACGAACTCATCTTCAGCTGTCGGCAGGTAATCGTCGAGCGAGTCACCGTTGATCTTCAGGCGTTCAGGAATGCTGGCATTGAGCGGCGCACCGCTGACCGCCCGGGCCGCCACGCCCTGGCAGTTCAGCAGTTCGGCATACGCTATGCAGCAGGCATATGCATCAATGTCCAGGTAAGCCGAACCGGACGTCACCACTCTCACAACGCGTGCTCCTCAAGCCGTTCTGCCGATGTGCCCAGCGGTAGATTCAGGGCCTGAGCGATGCCGGTCAGAATCCGTTGGTAGGCAACCTGACACTGTTCCTCTGCAATGGAAATCCGCACCGTGCTCGCGGCGATCCGCTCAGGGTAGCCCAATTGCGTGACGGTATTGGACAGGTTGTTTTTCTTGTCCGAACAGGCTGATCCACCCGTGATGTAGATTGCCTGGTTGTTCAATGCCCACTGCAGTTTTTTGGTGTTGATCCCCGGCAGTGCGACGAAGCTGACGCAGGGCACTCGAGGCGCTTGCTGTCCGATTACGACCACTTCACCGAGCAGGTCTTGCAGTGTGTTTTCAAAGCACTCCCTCGCGTGTTGCACCTCGTCTTTACCGAGCGAGTACTTGGCGTGCTTTTCCTGCAAAGCGGTTTCGATTGAAAGAATGCCCGGGTAGTTCTGCGTACCACCGCGCAGCCCGCCCTCCTGGCCACCACCTGCAATCAACGGCGATAAGTCGTAACGATTCTTCGCATACAGAAACCCCGCGCCCGGCAGTGCGCCGAACTTGTGTCCCGAGGCAATGGCGAAGTCGACGCCGGATGCCTGCAGATCCACGGGGATTTTACCGATGGCCTGGGTCATGTCGGAAAACAGCAACCCGCTTTGCGCCTTGACCCGACGAGCAATGGCTTCGAGGGGTTGAATCACCCCAGTTTCGTTATGCACGGCCATGACACAGACCAGCGTCGGTCGCCCTGCATAAGCGATCAACAATTGCTGCAGCTGTTCGAGGTCGAGCAACCCGCTGGTGTCATGACCGACAGCCACGGCGTGCAGGCCTTCCAGGCAATAACGCTTGATGTTCTGCAGCGTACAAGCGTGTTCTATGGCCGAGTACAGCACCACCGGCCGCTCGTGCTTGTAGCGTTCGAAAAAATCATGGAAAACCTGTGCGCAACCTTCGCTGGAACCGCTATTGAAAATCAGACATTGCGTGTCGACATTCAACAGTCGAGCGACGCTGCCCCGCGCCCGCTCCACCCGTTCCAGCAACTGCACACCGAGGGCATGGTTGGCATTGGGGTTAGCGCACTGACGAGTCGAGAACAGCGCCTGGAGCATGTTGCTGACGCCCATCGAGACCGGTGCCGAACCACAAACATCGGCATAAATTGCATCCACAGCGATATCCATATCAAACACTTCCAGTTTTCTGTTTTATGTCATTAGGATGCTGCCCGAGTCCTCGGACAGTCGTGATTATTCAAATGATCAAGCGCGCCATGAGCTGAATCGAACAGAGCAGAACGAAGGCATTCAGTGCACGTTTCAAATGCCTGGCCTCCAGTCGATGAGACAAGGCCGCGCCCACAAATCCGCCCAACACAATCCCGATCACCAGTTCACCGGTGTAACCGAGAAACTCCCCCGCTGAGCCCAGCCGGCCAAACAACGCCCCACTGGCGCCGATGATGCCGATCAGCGCCGAGGTCGAAATGGCCTGTTTGATGGGTAGGCCGAACAGGCTGATCAATACCGGCAGATAAATGAAGCCGCCCCCCTGCCCGACCAGTCCGCACACCACGCCGAGCAGCAGCCCGGTCAACGGCAGCGACAGCGCCGGGTGGTTGCACAACAGGGCAACCGGCTGACGGAACAGGTACGTCACCAGCAGCGACAACAAACCCAGCAGCCCGAAAACAAACAGAATGAAGTTTTCGCTGAACGCATCGGCATGAACCGAGGCAAAAAAGTTGGCAACGGCCATTGGTATCGCAAAACTTCTGATCACTCGCCAATCTGGCTCAAAGCGGACCCGGTGCAGCGCAAACGAAACCAGCGAAGAGAAAAACCCCTGTGCGGAAGACAGCCCCGTGACCACTTCAATCGGTAACTTCTGACCGGACAACATCGGATAAACCAGTACCAGAAGAGGCGTCACAATGATGCCTCCACCGATACCGAACAGGCCCGACATGAACCCGGCCATCACTCCCACACCGGTCATGACCGGGTAGAACGTCATGGCAGTCATCTCAGCTCACCTTGATCTTGCCCGTCCCGTCCGTCACCCGGCCAATCACCATCAGATCGGCAGACAACGATTGCCACGCTTGTCGGTTTTCCGCCAGGCACGCTTCGCTGACGGTAAACAGCAACCCGCCGTTGGTTTGCGGATCGTGC
This sequence comes from Pseudomonas sp. AC169, assembly GCF_979258515.1. NCBI lineage: Bacteria > Pseudomonadati > Pseudomonadota > Gammaproteobacteria > Pseudomonadales > Pseudomonadaceae > Pseudomonas > Pseudomonas sp. AC169. The sequence continues at coordinate 6,825,458 of NZ_OZ409866.1, forward strand.
AGCAGGAACTTGTGCGCCAGCGACAACTCGCCAAGGTATTCGACGTGCTGCGCGTACTTTCTGATGTTGGCGAAAACGCCGCTTTCAGAGGAAGTCACCGCCACCGCCAGTGATTCGGCAGCGTCATAAAAGGCCAGTGCCGCGGTATCCAGCGGCACATCCAGCTGCCCTAGCCCGACCATTTCACTGATATGACCGATCAGGCCAAAACCGGTGATGTCGGTCAGGCTGCTGACCTCGGGACTGGCGCTCAGGGTGCGGCCAAATTCGTTGTCACCCGTGATCAGCGCGAGGGTGTGCGGAGCAATATCGGCTTGCTCGAGAATCCCGGCCTTCAGCGCGTTGGCGAGGATGCCTACGCCCAGCGGACGCGTCATCACCAACACATCGCCGGCCTTGGCGGTGTTGTTCTTTTTCAAACGATTTTTTTCGACCTGGCCGATGATTGAAAAGCCGTAGAGCGGTTGGCTGTTCTTGATCGTGTGCCCGCCAACGATGCTGACATTGAACTTGTTCATGACTGACTGGGCGCCGAGGATCATCTGGGTCACCTGCTCCACCGGTACCCGCTCCGGATCGAACGCCATGATCGAGTTGGCAATCAACGGGTAACCGCCGGACGCAAAGATATCGCTGACCGCGTTGCTGGCCGCCAATTGGCCGAACACGTAAGGATCGTTGACGATCGGCGAAAAATAGTCGGTTGTGAACAGCAGGTAATTGTCGCCGTTGTCATACACGGCGCAATCATCGGAGGACTCGAAACCCAGCACCACTTTGTCATCCGAAACGGTATTGGCCGCTGCGGTTTCCGACAGGATTTTGCTTAAAACGCTGGATGGGATCTTGCACCCGCATCCGCCACTCTCAGATTTATCCATAATCTGGCAAAACGTCGACATCACACTTCCTTAGAATCCATATTCCGTTTTAAAAACAGCGTATTACGCCGCCCAGCACCTGTTACATCATGTTTCAGGCAGGGGCAAAATCGCACACTCTGATGACGGAAATATGACAAGGCGAATAGATTTCGACGTCTGAACAATGACAACGGGATAACAGCTCATAACGCGTTATCCCGTTGTTACTACGCACTCAAGCCGCGCGTTGCCCTTCCGCGACCATCGCCGAAGCCGCCAGCATCGCCCGCAACAACACCGCGCACCCTGCGGCCAGATCATCCGGCGCGGCGTTCTCGATTTCGTTGTGGCTGATGCCGCCCTCGCACGGCACGAAAATCATCCCGGCCGGGCCGAGTTCGGCGAGGAAAATCGCGTCATGCCCGGCGCCGCTGACGATGTCCATGTGCGACAAGCCAAGGCCTTTCGCCGCACCGCGCACCGCTTCCACGCAACCTTTTTCGAAGTACAGCGGCGGGAAATCTGCTGTCGGCGTCAGTTCATAGGTCAGGCCATGTTCTTCGCAAGTGGCCTCGATGACCTGCTTCACTTCGGCGATCATCGAGTCGAGGCGCGCCGGTTCCAGGTGACGGAAATCGAGGGTCATGCGCACTTCGCCGGGAATGACGTTGCGCGAGCCGGGGTAGGCTTGCAGGCAGCCAACGGTGCCGCAGGCGTGAGGTTGATGGCCGAGCGCGGCGCGGTTGACCGCACCGACGATCACCGAGGCGCCGACCAGTGCATCTTTGCGCAGATGCATCGGCGTCGGGCCGGCATGCGCTTCGACGCCGCGCAGCTTGAGGTCGAACCACTTCTGCCCCAGAGCACCGAGCACCACGCCGATGGTTTTCTGTTCGTCTTCGAGGATCGGGCCTTGTTCGATGTGCGCTTCGAAATAAGCGCCGACTTTATGCCCGCTGACTGTGCGCGGGCCGGCGTAGCCGATGGCGTTGAGCGCTTCACCAACGGTGACGCCGTCGGCATCGACTTTGGCGAGGGTTTCTTCGAGGGTGAATTTCTCGGCGAACACGCCAGAACCCATCATGCACGGAGCGAAGCGCGAGCCTTCTTCGTTGGTCCAGACCACCACTTCCAGCGGTGCTTCGGTTTCCACTTTGAGGTCGTTGAGGGTGCGCAGGACTTCGACGCCGGCCAGCACGCCGAAGCAGCCATCGAACTTGCCGCCGGTGGGTTGGGTATCGATGTGGCTGCCGGTCATCACCGGTGGCAGGTCGGGATTGCGCCCCGGGCGGCGGGCGAAGATGTTTCCGACCTCATCGACCGTGACGCTGCATCCGGCGTCCTTGCACCACTGCACAAAGAGGTCGCGGGCCTGACGGTCGAGGTCGGTCAGGGCCAGGCGACAGACGCCGCCCTTGACCGTCGCGCCGAGTTTGGCCAGTTCCATGAGCGACGCCCACAGGCGATCGCGGTTGATGTGCTGATGGGTTGATTGCAGAACGTCTACGGCTGCGTTCATGGGGATCTCCTCAGTGTTGATGCCGATAGTTCCCACGCTCTGCGTGGGAACTCATCCATGGACGCTCTGCGTCCGCTGTTGGGACGCAGAGCGTCCCGGGCTGCGTTCCCACGCAGAGCGTGGGAACGATCATGTGCTACACCGCCGACTTCACGACCGAAGGCTGCGCACGCATCACGCACAACCCGTAATAAATAATCCCGCCCAGCGCCGAGCCGGTGAACCAGCCATAGCTGTAGAACCAGCTGAACGCATCGCTGCCCAGCGACATCACGGTCAGCACCACCGGCACACCAAACGCGACAAAACCGGCCCGGTTCCACGCCGGATAGACGTCATCGCGGTACAACCCGGCCAGGTCCAGTTGCTGTTTCTTGATCAGGAAATAGTCCACCACCATGATCCCGGCGATCGGTCCGAGCAGGCTCGAATAACCCAGCAGCCAGTTGGAATAGACACTTTCCAGGCTGACCTCGGAAACGATCCAGCCGAGTTTTTTCAGCAACTCATGCCCCATCAGCAACAGCCCGACCAAGCCGGTCAGCAACACCGCTTTGGTGCGATTGATCACCTTGGGCGCGATGTTCTGAAAGTCGTTGGTCGGCGAGACAATGTTGGCTGCGGTGTTGGTCGATAGCGTGGCGATGATGATCAGCGCCATCGCCACCGCGACCCACACCGGACTTTGAATGTGACCAATCAGCGTGACCGGATCAGAGACAGTCACACCGACCAGTTTCACCGAGGCGGCGGTCATCACAACGCCCAGCGCAGCGAACAGAAACATGGTCAGCGGCAGGCCGATGATCTGCCCGAGAATCTGATCTTTCTGGCTCTTGGCATAGCGGCTGAAGTCCGGAATGTTCAATGACAACGTCGCCCAGAAACCGACCATCGCCGTCAACCCGGCGGCGAAGTAACCGTAGACGCTGGCGCCTTCTGGGCGTTTGGCCGGGATCGCCATCAGTTCAGTCATCGACACATTGGGCATCGCCCACACCAGCAGACCGATGCCGACCGCGACCAGCAGCGGTGCCGACAAGGTTTCCAGCCACTTGATCGACTCGGCGCCGCGAATGACCACCCACAGGTTCAGCGCCCAGAACACCATGAAGCCGATCACCTCCCCCGTGCCGCCGAGGGATTTCCAGCCCTCGAACACCGAGCCGAGAAACAGGTGAATCGCCAGCCCGCCGAACATCGTCTGAATGCCGAACCAGCCACACGCCACCAGCGCGCGGATCAGACACGGTACGTTGGAGCCGAGAATCCCGAACGATGAGCGCAGCAATACCGGAAACGGAATGCCGTACTTGGTGCCGGGGAAAGCGTTGAGCGTCAGCGGAATCAGCACAATGATGTTGGCGAACAGAATCGCCAGCAGCGCTTCGCCAACGCTCAAACCGAAGTACGCCGTGAGCACGCCGCCGAGGGTGTAAGTCGGCACGCAGATCGACATGCCGACCCACAGCGCAGTGATGTGCCATTTGTTCCAGGTTCGTTCGCGCACCTTGGTCGGTGCCATGTCGTGGTTGTAACGGGGACTGTCGAGGACGTCGCTACCGGCTTCGAGTTCGAACAAGCCGTCGCGCTCGGTCACTTGCGATCTGTTCTGTTGCATGGCCGCTCCACTGTTCTTCTGATTATTTTTTTGCTCATCAGGCGGCTGCACACGAGGGTGCGAGCCGGACGATGGCCGGAGGAACTGACAACTTTCATGCACCGGCCATGGTGTCAGCGGCGGCATCAATAAACGTGCCGGGTGCCCCGCTTCGCGCTATGGCCGAGCGTTAAACGCGTTGCAACTTTCTGATATTCATCAGTTTTAATTATTCACCGGGTGAGTTTGCGGAAACTTGTCTGGGTGCTCAGGCTAAACACTTGGCAAGTTGTCCGAACAGACAGGACTCAATCTGGTGCACTGCATTTATTTTCATTGTGAGCGAGCAGCCGCAGCTCAACTTCAAGCGGCTGATTTCACATAGGAAATCTTGCTCATATTTCCATCCTGTCAAGTGCGTCAAAATGGTGAACGGCCTCACCATTTTGGTGATTCTGTATTTTTATCGTTATTTTTCAGCAACTTAAAACAGCCATAAGCTTATAAAAAATATTCTTGCTCTATTGCAAATCTGCGACTAGTTTCTATTCCTGACAGCGCTGACAGGAATACACCCTGCACGCCGTACATCAATAAAACATCTAGAACCGACAAAAGTCGGTCAATGCCTGCGAGGAACTCGGAATGTCTCTGTTGATCCGTGGCGCCACCGTTGTTACCCATGATGAAAGTTACCGCGCCGACGTCTATTGCGCTGACGGCGTGATCAAAGCCATCGGTGAAAACCTGGATATTCCCGCCGGTGCAGAAGTGCTCGACGGCAGCGGCCAATACCTGATGCCCGGCGGCATCGACCCGCACACCCACATGCAACTACCGTTCATGGGCACCGTGGCCAGTGAAGATTTTTACAGTGGCACGGCGGCCGGTCTGGCCGGCGGCACCACGTCGATCATCGATTTTGTAATTCCCAATCCGCAGCAGTCGCTGATGGAAGCGTTTCATCAGTGGCGCGGCTGGGCCGAGAAATCCGCGTCCGACTATGGCTTTCACGTCGCGATCACTTGGTGGAGCGAGCAGGTGCGTGAGGAAATGGCCGAACTGGTCAGCCATCACGGCATCAACAGCTTCAAGCATTTCATGGCATACAAGAACGCGATCATGGCCGCCGACGACACGCTGGTGGCGAGTTTCGAGCGGTGTCTGGAACTCGGCGCGGTGCCGACCGTGCACGCGGAAAACGGCGAGCTGGTCTATCACCTGCAGCGCAAGTTGATGGCCCAAGGCATCACCGGGCCGGAGGCGCATCCGCTGTCGCGTCCGTCGCAGGTTGAAGGTGAAGCGGCGAGCCGGGCGATTCGTATTGCTGAAACCATCGGCACGCCGCTGTATCTGGTGCACGTCTCGACCAAGGAAGCCCTCGACGAAATCACTTATGCGCGCAGCAAGGGTCAGCCGGTGTACGGCGAAGTCCTCGCAGGGCATTTGCTGCTCGACGACAGCGTCTATCAACACCCGGACTGGCAGACCGCCGCCGGTTACGTGATGAGCCCGCCGTTCCGCCCGCGTGGCCATCAAGAGGCGCTGTGGCACGGGCTGCAAAACGGCAATCTGCACACCACAGCGACTGATCACTGCTGCTTCTGCGCCGAGCAAAAAGCCGCCGGGCGCGATGACTTCAGCAAAATTCCCAACGGCACCGCTGGTATCGAAGATCGCATGGCGGTGTTGTGGGACGAAGGCGTCAACAGTGGGCGTTTGTCGATGCAGGATTTCGTCGCCCTCACCTCTACCAACACGGCGAAGATCTTCAATCTCTATCCGCGCAAAGGCGCGATTCGCGTCGGTGCCGATGCCGATCTGGTGCTGTGGGATCCGCAAGGCACCCGGACCATTTCCGCCAAGACCCACCATCAGCAGGTGGATTTCAACATCTTCGAAGGCAAAACCGTGCGCGGCGTGCCGAGCCATACCGTCAGCCAGGGCCGCGTGGTTTGGACCGATGGCGACCTGCGCGCCGAGCGCGGTGCCGGGCGGTATATCGAACGGCCGGCTTATCCGGCGGTGTTTGATTTGCTGAGCAAGCGGGCTGAGTTGCACCGGCCGACTGCCGTTAAACGCTGATCCCCCGAAGATGATCGTTCCCACGCTCTGCGTGGGAATGCAGCCCGTGACGCTCCGCGTCACTGGACGCGGAGCGTCCCTAGAGGCATTCCCACGCAGAGCGTGGGAACGATCTGCCCATCAGAGGCAGCACCTCAAATAACCGTGAGGCCATAAACCGTGATCGAGACCCTGAACCATCTCCCCCACCCGCACGAAAGCGCGGCCGCCCTCGCCGGGCATTTCACCGATCTGGCGCCGCCGCTCAATGACCGGCAAGCGCATCTGGAAGCCTCGCGCTGCCTGTATTGCTACGACGCGCCGTGCGTGAATGCGTGCCCGAGCGAGATCGATATCCCGTCGTTCATCCGCAACATTCATCAGGACAACGTCCCCGGCGCGGCGCAGAAAATTCTTTCGGCGAACATCCTCGGCGGTAGTTGCGCCCGCGTCTGTCCAACCGAAATCCTTTGCCAACAAGCTTGCGTGCGCAACAACGCTCAGGAATGCGCGCCGGTGCTGATCGGCCTGCTGCAACGCTACGCCGTCGACAACGCACACTTCACTGAACACCCGTTCCAGCGCGCCGCCGCCACCGGCAAACGCATCGCCGTGGTCGGTGCCGGCCCTGCCGGGTTGTCCTGCGCCCATCGCAGCGCCATGCACGGTCATGACGTGGTGATTTTCGAAGCGCGGGAGAAGGCTGGCGGCCTCAATGAGTACGGGATCGCCAAGTACAAACTGGTCGACGACTACGCGCAGAAGGAACTGGATTTTCTCCTGCAGATTGGCGGCATCGAGATTCGTCACGGGCAAAAACTCGGCGAGAATCTGACCCTCAGCGAATTGCATCAACAGTTCGACGCGGTGTTCCTCGGCCTCGGCCTCAACGCCAGCAAGCAACTCGGTTTGGCCCATGAAGATGCCCCGGGCCTGCTCGCCGCCACCGATTACATCCGCGAATTGCGCCAGGCCGATGACCTCACGCAACTGCCACTGGCCGAACGCTGCATCGTCCTCGGCGCCGGCAATACGGCGATCGACATGGCCGTGCAAATGGCTCGCCTCGGCGCCCGTGATGTGAATCTGGTGTATCGCCGTGGGGCCGCCGACATGGGCGCCACCGATCACGAACAAGACATCGCCAAAGCCAATCAGGTACGCCTGCTGACCTGGGCACAACCGGAAGAGGTGCTGCTCGACAATCAGGGCCAGGTGCGCGGCATGCGTTTCGCCCGTACCGATCTGGTCGACGGTCGCCTGCAAACCACCGGTGAGACCTTCGAACTGGCCGCGGATGCAATCTTCAAAGCCATCGGCCAGGCCTTCGACGGCAGCGCCCTCGCCGATCCGCTGGCTCGCGAACTCAAGCGTCAGGGCGAGCGCATTCAGGTCGATGAAAACCTGCGCACCAGCATCCCCGGCGTGTATGCCGGCGGTGACTGCACCAGCCTCGATCAAGACCTCACCGTGCAAGCCGTGCAGCACGGCAAACGCGCCGCCGAGGCGATCAACGTTCAACTGATGCTCAACGTGGAGGCTGCGTAAATGGCCGATCTGTCGATAGTCTTCGCTGGCATCAAAGCGCCGAACCCTTTCTGGCTGGCCTCCGCGCCGCCGACCGACAAGGCCTATAACGTGGTCCGCGCTTTCGAGGCGGGCTGGGGTGGCGTGGTCTGGAAAACCCTCGGTGAGGATCCGGCGGCGGTCAACGTGTCGTCGCGTTACTCGGCGCATTACGGCAACAACCGTGAAGTGCTGGGCATCAACAACATTGAGCTGATCACCGACCGTTCGCTGGAAATCAACCTGCGCGAAATCACTCAGGTGAAGAAGGACTGGCCGGACCGCGCGTTGATCGTTTCGCTGATGGTGCCGTGCGTCGAGGAGTCGTGGAAGTACATTCTGCCGCTGGTAGAAGCCACCGGAGCTGATGGCATCGAGCTGAATTTCGGCTGCCCCCACGGCATGCCGGAGCGCGGCATGGGCGCGGCGGTCGGTCAGGTGCCGGAGTACGTCGAACAAGTCACCCGCTGGTGCAAGACCTATTGCTCGCTGCCGGTGATCGTCAAACTGACGCCGAACATCACCGACATCCGCGTCGCCGCCCGCGCCGCCCATCGTGGTGGTGCGGACGCGGTGTCGCTGATCAATACGATCAACTCGATCACCAGTGTCGACCTGGAACACATGGTCGCCCTGCCCACCGTCGGCAGCAAAAGCACCCACGGCGGTTATTGCGGTTCAGCGGTGAAGCCGATTGCGCTGAACATGGTCGCCGAGATTGCCCGCGATCCAGAAACCCAAGGCTTGCCGATCTGCGGCATTGGCGGCATCGGCAGTTGGCGCGATGCGGCGGAATTCATGGCGCTGGGCAGCGGCGCGGTGCAGGTGTGCACGGCGGCGATGCTGCATGGTTTCCGCATTGTCGAGGAGATGAAGGACGGGTTGTCGCGGTGGATGGACAGTCAGGGTTACGCCAGCATCGCCGAGTTTGGCGGGCGTGCGGTGGGAAATACTACGGACTGGAAGTACCTCGACATCAACTACCAAGTGATCGCCAAGATTGATCAGGAGGCGTGCATTGGTTGCGGGCGTTGCCATATTGCTTGTGAGGACACTTCACACCAGGCGATTGGCAGTCTGAAGCAGGCGGACGGCACGCATAAATATGAAGTGATTGATGAGGAGTGTGTGGGTTGTAACTTGTGCCAGATCACTTGTCCGGTGGCGGACTGCATCGAGATGGTGCCGACGGAGACTGGGAAGCCGTTTCTGGATTGGAATCATGATCCGCGCAATCCGTATCACGTTGCAGTCTGAAAAAGCCCCTCACCCTAGCCCTCTCCCAAAGGGAGAGGGGACTGATTGGGGGATGCTGGCAAACTCCGCCGACCTGAAAGAGCTGTTGTGAATCCAGAATCGACCAGAGTTCGAAGGCAAGAACCGCTTTGTATCCATAACTGATGCATGAACAAGCCAGAACCCCTTTGAATCCATAATCGACGCGGTTCTTCAGGTCGATGTACCTCGAGAGACACGTCCGTAGGGGCCCTCTCCCTCCGGGAGAGGGCTGGGGTGAGGGTCAGCCTTTGATCTTGCTCTTCAAGGTTCCAGCCCGATCCCACGCAAGATCACACTCGTCACCGTCTGCACCGCCCGCTCAAACTGCATGTCCGACAACGGCTGATGCTCATTCAGAATATTCACCTGATGATCAAAGTCAGCATAGTGCTGCGTCGACGCCCAGATCATGTACAGCAAACCCGACGGTTCCACCGGCAAGATCCGCTTGTCCTCGACCCACTGACGAATCTTCGCTTCCTTCATCTTCGCCCAGTCATACAGGCTGACATCCAGCGCCTCGCCCAAGGTCGGCGCGCCGTGGATGATTTCGTTGGCCCAGACTTTCGAGCCGTACGGCCGGCTGCGCGAGTGGTTCATCTTGGCGCGGATGTAACTGCTGAGCACCACACGCGGGTCGTCGAACATCTCGAAGCACAACGCGTCCTGCTTCCACACCTCCAGCAGGTCGAACAGCACCGCGCTGTACAGCTCGCTCTTGGTTGAGAAGTAGTAATGCAGGTTGGAGCGCGGCAGTTGCACTTCAGCCGCGATGTCGGCCATGGCCGTGCCGCCAAAGCCTTTTTCGGCGAAGACTTTTTCCGCCGCGAGGAGAATTTTCTCGACGTTGTTGCGACGAATCTCGATCTTGTGATTGCCCATGAGGGCTCCCTGACAACAGCGTTGTCCAAGACTAGCATCCGCTCTGGTCCGCGGGCGACCGCTGCAAACAAAACTTCGTACAGCGGCAAGCGGATGGCTAAACTGACGCTTCTTTACTCCTGCCTCAGAGGTATTCGCGATGCTGTTCAAGAACGTCATGACCACCACTGCCCTGCTCGCTTCGCTGTTCGCCGCATCTTCCGTGTTCGCCCACGCCCACCTGAAAAGCCAGACCCCGGCTGCCGACAGCACCGTCGCTGCTCCCGCCGATTTGCGTCTGACCTTTTCCGAAGGTGTCGAGGCCACGTTCACTAAGGTCACCGTGACCAAGGATGGCGCAGCAGTCGCGATCAAGCCGCTGACCACCGAAGGCGACAAGAAAACCCTGATCGTCACCCCCGCCGCACCACTGGCGGCCGGTGAATACAAAGTCGAATGGCACGCGGTATCGGTCGACACGCACAAAAGCGAAGGCGCCTACCAGTTCAAGGTGGGCCAGTAATTCATGAGTGAAGCGCTGGTGCTGTGCCGCTTTGTGCATTTCATCGTGGTGTTGATGCTGTTCGGGGCCTGGCTGTTCAGGCCGTTGCTGCTCAAGGATGAAGCGCCACAAGTGGATCGGCACCTGGCGCGGCTGGCGCGCTGGCTGAGCACTGTGGCACTGCTCAGCGGGATCGCCTGGGCGCTGTTGATCACCGCGAGCATGGCCGGTTCGGCAGCGGCGGCGTTTGATCCGGACACGGTTGCGCTGGTGCTGGGTAACACGTTTTTTGGTCAGGTGTGGCGTTGGCATCTGCTGATCAATGCTGTGCTGTTGGCGCTGTTGTTTTCGCCTTGGCGTTCAAATATGCCGTTGCGGCTGGGCTTGAGCGCTTTGCTATTGGCAACCCTCGCACCGGTTGGGCATGGCGCCATGCTCGATGGCGTCAGCGGGCAATTGCTGATTCTCAACCAGATCGTACAT